>NZ_JAOSZE010000040.1 GCF_025630775.1 Actinoplanes sp. KI2 | reverse complement strand
AACGGTCGGGCCAGGGGCCGCCGGAGCTGTGTTCGTCGACGACGGGGTCATCAGCAGCCGAGACTGAACCGGCGCAGCACCCGGGGCATCGCCACCAATGAATCACCAAAATGGAGCCGGGCATGCCGTGGCCCGGTCACGCAAGACGAGATCCTGGGAGGACTCATGGGACACGTTGCCCGTCGAATCGTAACCGTCTCGCTGGCCGCGGCCGGCTTGTGCCTGGCGGCCGCCGGTTCCGCAGGCGCTTCGCCGGCCCCATCTTTCCAATGCGGAACGGACGTCCTATACGGGCCCGGCGGCCCTCAGGCCGGCGGGGAGGTCTGTGTGTGGATCGACAACGGAGAGGTCAGTGGGGTAGACAGCTCTCAGTACACGTACATATATACCTGGATCACCCAGTGCAATGCAGCCCAAACGGCCTGTTCCATGATTCCGAGCACCGAGGTTTCCTCGCCGGCGACCCCATCGGTGTCCACGACGCCCGGCGAGTACTACGAAGCCTGCTCGACTGTGATCCTCAACTACGGTGGGGTCCAAGCTTTCGGCGGTGGATGCAGCCCGTTGGTTCCGGCCTGACGCAGGGACGCCCAACCGGCCGCGCGGGCACGCCGCCTTGTGTTAGCTCGGCGCCCACCCGCTGAGCATGAACGGCTGTCCGTCGCGGTAGGCGCGCACGCACGCGGCCGTGTACGGGTAGGTGTTCTGCGGCAACAGGTCGGCGGGGAACCATTCGATCTTGGCGCATTTGTGCGGCTCGGCGTTGACCGGTTCGCCGTGCCGCGCTGGATCGAACGCCACCGCGAACGCCAGCCCGACGCGGGAGAACCCGGCCGCGTTGCGGTGGTGCACGGTGGTGACCATGCGTGGTTCGGAAAGGCCGAGGCGTACGCCGATTTCTTCGCGTGCCTCCCGGATGACGCCGCTGATGGCGTCCTCGCCGTGCTCCAGTTTCCCGGAGGGCAGGTTCCATTGCCCGTCGGCGTAGCCGGTGCCCTCGCGCAGCGCCAGCAGGACGTGATCGGCGTGGGTGAGCAGCAGGAGCACGTCAACGGGGTGGGTCGGTGGGGCGGTCACGGCCGCTGAGGCTAGCCAGTCCCGCCGCTCAGTAGGGAATCGACCCGCCGGGCCATCCAGGCGACTCGCCCGGACGTGTCCGGTCCGGCGGGTACGTCGATCAGCGCAAACCGACGTGCGCCGCCGGTCAGTCGGACCGCTTCGGCTGGCTCGGTACGGGGCTGCGCTTGCGGTTCGCCGCGAGCTCGTAGGCGCTCGCCACGATTGCGACGGCAGTGAGCCCGATGCTGAGCCATAGGTACACGGCTCCTCCTGCGACTCATCCGGCGACGGTGCGGCGCCACGTGAGGGACATCTGCGGGGAGAAGGCATGGACGACGATCAAGAGCATGACTACCTCGCGTACGCGGGCGGTAGGGTTCCGGCGCTGAGACGCCTGGCGATTCTGTCGTGCGGCGACGACGACCGGGCCGACGACCTCGTGCAGGAGACGATCACCAAGCTGTACGCGGTCTGGCCGCGGGCCGGCAAGGTCGAGAACCTCGACGCGTACCCGCATGCGATGCTCGTGCGCGCGTTCCTCGACGACCGCCGTCGCGGCTGGTGGAAGGTACGGCTGTTCGACGCCGTGCCCGAACCGCCCGCATTTACTGTCGGTCGGGTATGGGTGTTCCTCGTCGCGCCTAATGGCTGGTGCTCAGTTGCCGGGCCGGGCACACCTCGAGCGTTTTGGGGGCCGGGATGCGGGCCGCGGGTGAGCAGTCGAACTGGGCGGCGATGAGGTTGCGTACCTGTGGGCTGGATCGGTTCACGTTGAACCAGCCTGGTTGCAGGATCAGGTAGCGGGCCTGGTGGTCGTCGGTGAGGCAGCGCAGGTTGTCGGCGTAGCTGGGGTAGGCCCGCACGCGGAGGATGCCCGCGCCGCGCTGTAGCCATTGCGGTGACGGATACCGGCAGGACGTGGGGTTGCCCATCAGGTTGTTGACCGAGCCGAACGTGAGGTAGAGCACCGGCGTGTTGGCGCCGATCCGGGCCCGCAGCGCGGTGAACGCGGCCGTCGACTGGTGGTTGATGTGGTACTGGTAGTCGTAGGTGCTGAACGCGTACGGCGATCCGGGTAGCGAGGCCACCGCGAGGGTCGCGCCGAGGGCGGCCGTGCCGAGCACGATCGGCGGCGACCACGGTCGGCGATTGGCCGTGACCCAGACGACGACGGCTACCGCGATGGCGGCCACGGCAAACGCCGAGTCCACCGCGGTTGCGTGCGTCAGTCGCCACGCGGCGGGCCGGTGGAGCAGCAGGAATGCGGCTACCGCCCCGAGCGCTGCGGTCGCGGCCAGCGGCAGCCGCGCGGCCGGGCAGAGGGCGAACGCCGCGCCGACCGTGCCGGCGGCGAGTACCGGGACGCTGGCGTAGTGGTACATGTAGAACTCGCCCTGCCCGTACGCGGCGGCCAGAGACAGCCCGGCGGCGACCACCGCGACGGCGGCCCCCACTACTCGGGAACGGCCGGTGGGAAGCCGGCGGATCAGTGCCACCGCCGCGGGCGGCGCGGCGAGCATGATCGGGCTGAGCACGGCCACGTCGCCGGTGCCGATCAGCAGGTGGTGGAAGTCGGCCCAGCGCAGGCCGTGGTGGATCGGCGAGTCGTCGACCAGGTTCGCCTGATCGTTGAGCCAGGTCCATTCCCAGGGCAGGAAGTGCTTGGTGGCGGCGTACCAGAGCACGGTGAAGCCGGCCGTGGCCACGGCGGTCCACGCCGCGCGACGCCGGTTGAGCACGCCGACCAGCAGCACGGCCAGTATCGCGATCGGCAGGGTGGCCAGCTTGACGGCGATCACCAGGGTCACGGCGAGGCCGCCGAGCAGGGCGCCGGCCCAGACCGGTCGCGGCGCGCACGCGGCCCCGACAGCCAAGACCGCGGCGAGCGCGGCGACCCAGTCGGGTTGCAGGAAATGCCACGGCGGCGCGGCGATCAGCGCCAGGCCGGTGGTCACCGCGGCGATGGCGGCCACCTGGGGCTCGAGGAAGTGTCGCAGGCCGAGGAACAAGACAGTGGCGACGGCGGCGACGAGCAGACCGGTCTCGGCGCGGATGACCAGTTGTGTGATGGTGAGCGACGGGTCGCCGACCAGCAGGGATCGGCCGCTGTCCAGGCCGTGGATGAGCAGGCGGTAGGCGATGGGCCGGGCGACGAAGACGTCCCAGACGCTGACCCCGCCCTTACCGGCGTTGGCGATGCCGCCGAACGCGTACGTCACATCGTTGTTGAGGCTCGGCCAGACCGTGCCGGCCATGGTGGCGAGCACGACCAGCAGGGCCGCGATCACATTGCGGCGCTGCGGCGCCGGTGGCGCCGTTGGGCGTTCGGCGCTCTCATGGCTGCCGGTCAGGGCGATCGGAAGCGTACTCATCGAACGCGGACTGTATAGCACGGTGTGAATCCCGGCCAAACCGGGAGGTCTTTGTCCGGGACGGATCGTTGTGGTTTGTTCGTGGGGCGTGCCGATCGCGTGTTGCGGGCGGCACGCCCCCGGTTTGATGGCTAGTTGGCGGCCTGGTTGGTTATGTCATCGATGGCGAGAATGCCCTGATACGCGTGGATCGCGTCGATATCTCCGGTGAAGTAGTTGGTGTTGGTGTCGGCAGACCGGTTTCGGCCTCCGGCAAAGGCGCCGGTGGCGGTCCAGGTTGCGGCGGGCACAGTCTGGCTGGCGGCCTGGGTGCCGTTGACGTAGAGCGTGGCGGTGTTGTGCTGGGCGTCGTAGATCGCGGTCAGGTGGGTCCAGGCGTTGAGGGTGGCGGCCGGTCCCTGCACCGTGGTCACGGCCGGCGTGGCGGTGTCGGTTTGGGGTAGGACGAAGGTCCAGCAGCCGCAGCTCTTGGCGAATTGCAGCTGGAATCCGCTGGAGTGGGTGCCGTCCTGGCTGAGCACGGTTGCGGTGTTCGCGGTGGAGGTCAGCCGTGCCCAGGCTGTCACGGTGAAGGACTGGTCGGTTCGCAGGACCGGTGCGGCGGTGATCGCCGCGTTGGTGCCGTTGAGAGTGAGTGCGGCAGGGTCGATGGCGTTGTGCCCTGGTGCGGTCCAGGTGGCGCCGCCGGCGATGGTGCCGGGGTGGTTGTAGGTGCTGGTGTCGTTCACCGTGGTGGCGGAGCCTTCGTCGAGTTCCCAGTCGATGACCGGGGTCGCTGCCGTTCGTGCTACGACCTCGGCCGGGTCGAGGGCCCGCTGCCAGACGTCGACGTCGGCCATGGCTCCGGCGAACCAGGTGCTGGATCCGCGGCCGATCCACATTGCACCGTTGGGGTCGTTGAACGGTGTGACGTCGGCGGTGCCGCCACCGGAGGCGCCGTTGACGTAGAGCGTGAGTGTGGTGGCGTCGGCGTCGTAGACGGCGGTGAGCTGGGTCCAGACGCCGACCTGCGGTGTCTGGTCCGATCCGGCGACGAACAGGGTGGCCGCGCCGGAGGTGGCCGATGGCATCTCTGCCAGCCACTGGTCGGTGGATTGCTGGTAGAGCAGGGAGAAGGACGCGTTTCCGCTGGCGTCGCGGCTGAAGACGGTGCGGTCGGCGGACTTGTCGGTCAGGCGTACCCATGCAGACACCGAGAAGCTCTTGGTGGTGTCGATGGTGAGGTCCGTGCCGGCGTAGCTGCTGGTGCCGTTGAAGACGGCGGCGTTGTCGCCGACGAGGCGGCCCGCTCCCCAGGTCGCGTTGTGCAACGTGGCCGGGTGGGTCTGTGTCGCGCCGGTGTCGGCGGCGGTCGTGCCGGTGCCGTCGTCGAAGCTCCACGATCCGGCCGGGTCGAGACCGACCGTGCCGGAGCCGCCGTCGCCGGAGGAGTCGTCGATGTTGCCGGCGTCGGCGAGGTACCGGGCCGCGAGGTCCTGATAGTAGAGATCGTTCGGGTACGTCGTGCCCGAGCTGGTGAAGAGATCGACGCTCTTGACGGTGTCGGAGGTGTCGTTGGCCCCGGTGGAGACGGCGGCGGCGAAGTCGACGACGCCGTCGGCGTTGCCGTTGAGGTAGGTCTGTCCGGAGCCGAGAATGTACGCGTTGACGTTCTCGCGGGCGGTCTCCTGGGCCGCGGTGTGTGTGCCGGTGAACGGCGGGATGGTGGCCACGTAGACGGTGAGGGCCCCGGTGCCGTTGTCGAAGTTGACGTTGAGGTTCAGGGCGTCGTCGGCGTAGTACTTGCGGAGCTGGCCGGCCAGGGCGACGAGCTTGTTCTGCACCGTCGCGGCGCAGGCGGCGGCGGTGCCGGTGCAGGTGAGCAGGTCGGCGGTGCCGGCCGAGATGAGCACGGTGCGGACGTCGGCCTGGCTGAGGACCTCGCGGTCGACGAGGTCGACGGCGCTCTGCGGGTTGGCGCCCGGGTCCACGGCCACGTTCGGCAGCAGGAAGGCGTTGCCCCAGCTGCTGCTCCCTTCGTTGAGGACGCCGAAGGGCACGTTCCCGTCACCGTTGGGATCGGCGACGAAGGCGTTGGCGATGTCGTCGCTGAGCAGGCTCTGCCCGTCGGGGGTGGCGGTGTCTGAGTTGACGGTCTGGTCGCCGTAGAGCACGAGCGCGCCGACGGGTCGGGTGGTGGAGGTGCTGACGTCCACCGCGGAAAGGAAGGGCAGGCCGGTCATTGCCGACTTCGTGAAGTTGGCCGCTGTCTGGTCCTTGGTGTGGTCGGCATTGTCCGAGGCGCTGGCGTAGACGGCATTCTTGGAGTCCTTGTGCCCCTGCATAGAGCTGAGGCTGCCGTGCACCTTCAGGCTGACCAGCAGGGTTCCTTGCGGGGGAACGCTCAGGGTGACCGGATCGGTGAGCAGGTCCGTTCCGGCTGGCAGCGTTGCGGTCGCGTTGCCGGCGAAGGTCAAGGCGATCGGTGTGGCCGCGGCGTTGGCGCCGCCGGCCGTGCTGTCCTGCAGGGCGACGCTGACCGCGTCGAAGGTTACGGGCGTGGTGCCGAGCTGGTTGGACAGGTGTATCCGGATCTGGTCGCCGGTGAGTGTGCCGGTGCCCAGACTCAGGTGGACGGGGATGCGCAGCGTCTGGTTGTTCAAAGTGGCTGTGGAGGCGGGGCTGGTGTCGCTCGTCTGGGCCTGGACGGCCGCGGTGTCCTGGGCGGCCGCCCAGCTGCCGACCCAGCGCATCGCGGTGGTGTCGCTGCCGGTGGCCGAGATCGGGCGTACGCCCAGGCCGATGAAGTGCGCCGAGGGCACCTTGTCCTGGGCGCTGTTGGAGACCAGGGGCAGGGTGATGCTGGCGATGGGGTCGCCGGGGCAGCTGAGCGGCACACTCATCGCGAACAGGCTCGGGTGAACCGTGGTGTCCTGGGTGGCGTTGTTCCAGTTGCGGCGCGGCATGGTCAGCACCGTCCCGCCCGCGGATCCTTGTGCCCAGTCGGTCACGTTGTCGATGGTGTATGCCTGGCTGCGCAGGCAGCTTCCGGCGGCGTAGTTGATCGTGCCGGTGATGTTCTTGACCGAGGCCTGGGTGGCGAAGCCGACGAAGACCAGGGCGTTGCCACGGTCGACCGCGTTCCCGCCCGCGAACGTGATCGTCTGGCCGGAACCGAGCATGTTGTCGCTGGCACCGTTACCGAAGGCGGCGGGCAGTTTGACGGCGGCGCCGTCGACGGTGACGGTGCGACCCGCGGTCCAGCCGGCGGCGGTCAGGTCGGCGGCGTTGATGGTGTAGCCGCCGCCGTCGGCATCGCCCGTGGTGACGGTGGCGGGGCTACCGGCGGTGTAGGTGGTTATTGCGGTGTTGTTCAGGCATTTCGAGGTGTCGTCGATGGTGCAGGTCACCGACGGTGCGAGCCGGATCAGGTCGATGCCGGCCTGGTAGCCGGCGGAGCCGGGGTTGATCCCGACCATGGTGAAGGTGAGGGTGTGCACGCCCTTGGCCAGGGCCAGCGGCTTTCCCTGAGCGTCCTTGATGATCCCGAAGTCGACGTACTGGGTCGACAAGGGCGTCCCGGCCGCCGAGTATCCGTCGTGGTTGGTGAGCACCGTGGTGGCGGTGGACTTGCCGGCGTCCAGCACGATGTCCCAGATGCCGTCGGCGGTTCCGCTGGTCAGGTCGGCGCCGATGTCCCAGTTGCCGGTGGCCGGGATGTCGAAGGAGAACGTCGCGGTGTCGCCCTTGGCGACCTTGCCGGTGTTGTGATTGCTCAGCACGGCGTCCCAGCCGTCGCCGAAGTAGAGGCCGGGGATCGCGGCCTGACTGACCAGGTATCCGCCGGTGGTCGTCGTGGTGGCGGCGGGAACGACCGTGGTGGTGCCATCCGTGTTTGTGGCCGTCCAGCCGCTGATCAGCTTGTCGCCGTACGCGTAGGTCGGCGAGCCGGCGCCCGCGTAGAACAGGTAGGGCGTCTGGCCTGAGGTGGAGCCGGCCTGGTCGACCGCCTTGACGTAGAGGGTGTGCGCGCCGGCCGTGCCGGGAGCGAAGGAGATCCCGGCGTTTCCGTTGATCACCACGGTGCCGGTTCCGGTGGCGTTGTCGGCCTTCGCGTAGTAGATCGTGCCGGCCTTGATGGTGGTCGAGGTCGTCCAAGCGGTGCCGTGGTTGGCGGCATAGGTGGTGTTGGCCAGGGTGCTGTCCATGGCGAACAGGTAGCCCATGACGTTGTTGGCCTTGTCATGCGGATTGATCGCGAACGTGCCCTTGTCGCCGTAGGCGGCGCCGACCTGTCTCGGCGGGAACTGCTCCGACGTGATGTTGGGCGGGGCGGGGGCGCTGGTGTCGATGGTGAAGGTCTGGTTGGGCCCGAAGCCGACCATCCATAGGCCGGCGGCGTTCTTGGCGTTCACCTTCCAGGTGTATGTGCCGTCGGCCAGCGAGGGTGTGGTCCAGTCACTGCCGTTGGTGTTGTAGATGGTCTTCGGTCCGTAGCCGTAGGCGACCTGGGTTCCGGCGGAGTTGTAGACGTGGTACTCGACCTCCACCAGTTCGTTGCCGCCGGCCAGATCGGGGTCGATGGCCCGGGAGGACAGGGTGGGCGTATGCGTGGTGGTCATGATCTTGCCTTGGTCGACCACCGACGGGTGCACGGCAGGGTCGCCGGTTCCGTCCTTGAGTTTGGGCCGGTAGCTGTAGGTCACCGACAGTGTCGCGCCGCCGCCGTAGCCGAGCTGCTTCCAGGAGTACTTGTCGCTCTCGTTGGCGGCGACGACCGCGAAGTTCGCGACCGACCAGTTCCCGCCCGCGGCATTCTTGATCCAGCTGCTGACGTCGAAGTCCAGCTTTGCCGGTGTCACGTAGGGCGTCGAGCTGGAGCAGTTCGCCTCGTGGCTCGCCGCCGTGTCGACCGCCGACGAGGAGCGGCCCGGTTCGTGTCCCCAGTACAACGTGGAGGAGCTGAACCCGGTGGCGCCGGCGCCGTAGACGGCGGCCGTCGTGTCTGAGCAGGAGGCCGCCCAGCGCTCGGTGACGTACAGGTGAGCGTTGAAGATCACCGCGCCCTTGATGCCGGACGTGTTCATCTGGTAGTACGTGCGCGCCTTCTCGGCGTCGCCGGTCGGCCAGTTGTCGTAGCCGATCCGCGCGCTGGTGGACCCGGTCGTCGAGGTCGAGTTGTAGACGTTCCAGCCGTTGCTGGAGATCCGCGCCCAGTTCAGCTGAGACCTGCCCGGCGAACCGGACCACTCCGGGTCCACGAAGACCGGGAACTTGGTGGTCTTCGCCGTGAGCAACGACCTGTTCAGCGTGAGGGTCTGCTTGCCGCCGCTGACCGAGACCGTGACGCGGGCCCGATGCCCACCCACCCGGGCGGACGCCGCATGCTCCGCGTTCGGGCCGGCGAGCGCCGCCTTGGCGCTCGGCCCGGCGGGCTCACCCGCGGCCGGGCTGCTGTCCCACATCAACGCCGTGTCGCTGTGAAAGACGGTCCGTCCGGTGGCCTTGTCGATCGCCTCCGCGCCGTCCCGGGTCGCGCGTACCTTCACGCCGGTGCCGCCAAGTCCGAGCTGGAGGCTCGCCAGAGCCGGATTGGCGGCGGCCTCGGCGGTCTTCACGACCAGCATCGAGGAATAGCCGGTGGCGTCCGCGGTGATCTGGAGGTCGACTCCGGACAAGACATTCGCGTACGTCGCGGTGTCGCCGCTGACCGTCGGGACCGGCAGCCTGCCGGGCCAGGTGAAGCCGAGGGAGTGCCCGCTGTCGGCGAGCGACACCAGGCGGGTGCTTCCGCCACCGCCGATCGTGACCGAGGTGACCGCCGCCCGGGGTGCGTAGCTGCCGTCCGTCCGGCGCACCAACGTGGTGTCGATCGGCACCCACTTACCGTTCTGCAGCACCCGTTGGGGGTTGGAAGATGAGATCTTGGTGAGCGTGCCGTCGGGGTTGGCGAGCACCGTGGACGACTCAGTCGTCTGGGCCGCGATGCCGACCGCGGCCCCGGTCTGCTTGGCCTTGGCGATGGCTGCCGCAGTGGGGTTGGTCGGCTTGGCCACGGCGGGCGGCGTCTTCGCTGCCGGGGTGACCTTCGCGGCGACCGGGGCGGCGTGTGCCGGTGTGGCTACGCCGATGGCGCTTGCGAAGCACAGTGTTGCCATGGTGGTCGCCAACGCGAGGCGGCCAGTGGGCGTCGAACGTCGCGACATGTCTTTCTCGTGACCCCTTCGTCGAGCGACAGCTAATTAGACGGAACTCAAAAGAATGATTAGACAGAACTCGAAATTTGTCTTATCGGATGGCCAGGCGCCGGCGATGATCGCCGGTGCGCGGCAGCCATTGTGGCCCCTTGTGGCCCCGACTTCGACCCCGCCTGCCCCGGCTGAACACCGACGTTCCAGGCCGAATAGGGGTAATTGGACTAGCATCCAAAAATTTAAGTGACCAAATGCATGGCGGTACAGACAAGGACGCTGTGCGGCCGTAGTCTGCTCCCGCCGGAATCGGCGATCATTCGGTAGGAATCACCGTCGTACCACCGTCCTCAGAGGACTTCCGGCACGACGTACGGGGAAAGGCCGCGGTCGATGCTGTCCAGAAAACGCCTTCGTGCTCCTCGCCGAGCGCATCTCGCCGCCGCCGTCATCCTGGCGGTGATCCCGGCCTTGACCAACACCGTCCTGCCGGACGACGCGGCTGCCGCACCTCGCGGCGTGACGTTGCCGACCGCACCGGCCACCAAGCGGGTGACCCTCGGCAAGTCCAGGGCCGTACGCCATCAGGCGCCGCCGAAGCCGTACGCCAAATTCGACCCGTCCGGTCATGCCTCGTTGCCGGGCGCGACGACGGCGGACGTGACGTTGACTGCCGCGACGGCCGGCAAACGCGTCCCGGCCGGCTCGTCGCCGGTGTCGCTGTGGCCGGCCGGTCATGGCACCGCACCGATCGGCGTACGTGTGCAGACCGTCGATCAGAAGACCGCCGTCAAGGCCGGCGTCCACGGCGTCATGTTCACGCTCAAGAGCACCGCCGGCGCCGGCGCCGTCGGCGTCACAGTGGACGACACGACCTTCCGCAACGCGTACGGCGGCGACTACGCGGCCCGGCTGCACCTGGTCCGGCTGCCCGGCTGCGCGCTGACCCAGCCCACCGCCGCCCGCTGCCAGACCCAGACGCCGCTGACCACTCCGGCCAGCACGCCCCTGTCCGCCCAGGTCACCCTCACCGCGCCAACCGCGGCCGGCGCGACGACGGCGAACGTCACGGTACTGGCGGCCACCACGAGCACCAGCAGCTCATCCGGGGATTACACGGCCACCAGCCTCTCGCCCGGCGGAACCTGGTCGGCGGCCGGCAACACCGGCGCGTTCACGTACAGCTACCCCGTTTCGGTCCCGGCCGCCGTCGGGGGTGCCGCGCCGACCATCGCGCTGAGCTACAACTCGTCGTCGCAGGACGCCCGCACCGAAGGGACCAACGACCAGTCCTCCTGGCTGGGCGACGGGTGGTCCTCGACCGAGAGCTACATCGAGCGCACCTACAAGTCCTGTACCGACGTCACCGGCTCGGGCGCGCCGACCGGCGACGGCGACCAGTGCTGGGACGGGCAGATTCTGACGCTCTCGCTCAACGGCACCTCGACCCCGATCGTGTACGACGCCGGCGCGAACAAATTCCGCCCGGCCGACGACGACTCCACGACGAAGATCGAGGACCTCAGCGGCACGGCCGGTACGGACAACGGCACGAGTAACCGTGAGTACTTCCGCGTCACCGAGGACGGGGTGCAGTACTACTTCGGCCTCAACCGGCTGCCCGGCTGGGCCGCCGGCGACGAGACCACCCAATCGGCGTGGACCGTTCCGGTCTACCGGGCGCACGCCGGGGTGGGCGACTGCCCCGACGGATCCTTCGCCGACACCGCCTGCACCCTGGGCTACCGATTCAACCTCGATTACTCGGTCGACCTGCACGGCAACGCCACCGCCTACTACTACACGCCGGAGACCGGCTACTACGGCGCCGACATGAAGAACACCGCGGTGGCGTACACCCGCGGCGGCACGCTCAAGCGGATCGACTACGGCATGACCGCGTCGACGATCTACTCCGCGACCGCGCCCGAGCAGGTGGTCTTCGACGCCACCGCGGAGCGGTGCATCGCGGGCGCCCCGGCGGGCAACACCTGCTCGAACGACCAGTTCACGGTGTCGCACCCGGAGTACTGGCCGGACACACCGATCGACCTCAACTGCGCCGCCGGAGCCACCGACTGCACCAACCACGGCGCGAGTTTCTGGTCACGTAAGCGACTCACCTCGATCACCACCCAGGTGCAGGTCGGCGGCGCGACCAAGCAGGTCGACCGCTACGACTTCACGCAGACGTTCCCCGACGGCGGCGACCACCCGCCCACCCTGTGGCTCGCCTCGATCACCCACACCGGCCTGGACCGGCTCGGCGGCGCGGCCGCCGACACATCCGCGGGGACGGTGAGTTTCGGGACACCGCTGCAGCTGCCGAACCGAGTCGGCACGCTGCCCGGCCCGCAGCTGATGTACCACAACCGGATCCAGACCGTGCTCACCGAAACCGGTGCGGAAACGACGATCGTCTACAACACGCCGGACTGTTCGGGCCTACCGGCCACCAACACGCAGGATCCGGCCGACACCGACGTGAAGGCGTTCGCGTCGACCAACAAGACCGGCTGCTTCCCGGTCTACTGGACGCCCGAGGCGCAGCCCGCCCCGCTGGTGGACTGGTTCTACACCCACCCGGTCCGGTCGGTGACCACGACCGACGGGCACGACAGCTACCAGGACGGCTCCGAGCCGGAGCTGGTCACCGAGTACAGCTACGTGGGTAACCCGGGCTGGCACTACGACGACAACGAGGTGACCAAGGCCAAGTACCGCACCTGGGGCCAGTTCCGGGGCTATCCCGAGGTCGACGTGACCACCGGCGATCCGAGCATCTTCCACAAGACCAACGGAGCCAAGGTCTTCGACCAGAAGACGTTGACCAAGACGTACTACTTCCTCGGCATGAACGGCGACACCATGCCGAGCGGCACCCGCAGCGTCCCCGCACTGACCAGCCAGGACGGCACCATCTCGGTCGCCGACAACAGCGTCCTGGCGGGTCAGGTCTTCGAGACCGACACCTACACCGGCGTCGGCGGCACGATCGACAACACCGCCGTCACCGTCCCGACGATCATCGGACCGACCGCCACCCGTACCCGATCGGGCTTGCCGGCGTTGACCGCCCAGATGGTGCGTACCGCCAAGACCGTGACCCGGCAGTCCGTCTCCTACGGCTGGCGCAAGACCGAGAAGGACAGCTTCTACAACACCACACTCGGGCAGAGCACGACCGGCATGGAAGTCCAGTCGGACGACCGTGGCGAGGTCGGAGCCGCCGGCAACACCCCGGTGTGCACCTTCACCCGGTACGTCGACGGCGCCAAAGACACCCTGGTCCTCCCGGCCGAGATCATCACCACCACCCAGGACTGCAACGGTGGCGCAGCGACACCGACCGGCACTCTCACGGCGGACGCCCGAACCTCCTACGACAACCACGGCTTCGTCTACAACGGCGACGGCCAGAGCAACCCGGCCCTGCCGACCGCCGGTGACGCGACCCTGATCCAGACCGCCTCCACGGCCAGCGGCACCACGGTCAGCGCCTTCGTCGACACCGTCAAGACCGCCTACGACTCCTACGGCCGGAAGACCTCGATCACGCGCACGCCCAACTCGAAGTCGCCCAGTGGCTCGAGCCTGTCGCAAAGCTCGTATTCGAAATTCTCTCCCGCAACCGGAGCGCTACCCACCCAGGTCACCACGATCACGCAGGTGACACCGGGCGCGAGTTGTGCCGCGGCCACCTCGTCGAGCAAGGACTGCGAACTCGCCACCACGGTACTGGACCCCGCCCGCCAGCAGGCAACCGCCAAGACCAACGTCGCCGGGCAACTCACCTCGCTGACCTACGACGCGCTCGGCCAACTAACCGCGGTGTGGCTGCCGAACAAGAGCAAGGCCGCCGGAGCCGCCGCCAACCTGACCTACACCTACCAGCTGTCCAGCACCGGCCCGACCGTCATCACCAGCAACACGCTGCTCGAGGACGGCACCTACAGCCAGAACGAGACCCTCTCCGACGCCTTCCTGCGCCCATTGGAAACACAGAAGACCGGAGAGAACGGCAGCATCACGGTCACCGACACGCAGTACGACTCAAACGGCTGGACCGTGATCACCAACAACGGCTACTCCGCCGCCGGAACCCCGAGCAGCAAGCTCGTGTCGGACCAGCTGTCACAGGTGTCGATCCCCGACAGTACGGTCATCGACCACGACGGCCGCGGCCACGCCACCCTGACCACCGAGGAACACAACGGCATCCGGACCTGGGACACCCGAGTCGCCTACCGCGGAGACACCACCACCGTGCTCCCGCCCCAGGGCGGCGTCGCCACCACCACGGCCGTCGACGCCCGCGGCCGGACCACCCGACTGGACCAGTACACCGTCGCGCCAACGCTGAACGGATCGGCAGCCACCGGATACGCCGCCTCCGGGGGTACCAGCCAGGCCATCACCTACGAATACACGCCCGGCGGCAAACAATCCAAGGTGACCGGGCCGGACGGCTCGGTGTGGACCTACGGTTTCGACCTGCGTGACCGGCAGATCTCCTCGACCGATCCGGACAGCGGCACCACCACCGTCGGCTACGACGACGCGAACCAAATGGTGTCCACGACCGATGCCCGCAACATCGAGCTCGACTACACCTACGACCTGCTCGGCCGAAAGCTGACGGCAACCGACAAGACGAACGGCAACTTCAAGTTCGCGTCCTGGACGTACGACACGGTGCGGATCGGGCAGCCGACCTCCTCGACGCGGTACGTGCCCGGGGTCACTGGCGGCTACACCGTCGCCGCCACCGGCTACACCGCCCTCAACCACGTGTCCGGCACGACGATCACGCTGCCCGCCGCGGAAAGCCCACTGCCGACCACCTACACCACCAAGTACACCTACAGCACCAACGACGAACTGCTCACCTCGCAGACCGACCCGCGCACCCAGGGCCTGATCGGCGAAACCATTACCTACAATCACGACACCCTCGGCGCGGCCACCACCGCCTCCGGCACCGACCTGTACGCGGCGAGCACCGTCTACACCGACTTCGGGCAGCCCTCGAAGATCACCATGGGCGCGTCCACGAACCAGGCCGCCGAGATCTTCTCCTACGACGATCAGACTCTCCGCCTGACCGAGCGGACGGTGTCCCGGACCCAGGCTCCGGGCCCGCTCGTGGACGACACCACCTACACCTACGACGCCGCCGGCAACCCGCTCTCGACCGTGGACAAGCAGTCGGAGACCGGTAGCACCATCACCGACACCCAGTGCTACCAGTACGACGGGCTGAACCGCCTGACCCAGGCGTGGTCGGCCGTCGGCGACTGCCCCGCGCAAGGCACTGACCCGACCGCGGCCACTGTGTCGAGTTCGGCCGGCTCGTACTGGCAGTCCTACGCATACAGCGCGGTCGGCAACCGCACCCAGGTGGTCGACCACTCGACCACCGGAGGCGTCGACGCGACAACCACTTACCACAACGCCTGCGACAGCAACTGTGCCGGCGTGACCCAGCCACACACGCTCGCCTCGACCAGCGGAGGCTCGGCCCCGACCACCTTCGGCTACGACCCGGACGGACACCTGCAGACCCGCACGCCCACCACCAGCGCCGGACAGAGCCTGAAGTGGGATGACGAGGGCAACCTCGCCGAGGTCGACACCACCGGCGCCAGCCCGACCAGCACCAAGTACCTCTACGACGCCGACGGGCACCAGCTGATCCGCCGCGATCCTGGCCGTACGACGCTCTTCGCCGGCGACACCCAGATCGTGGTCAACACCAGTGTCACCCCTAACGTGCTGCTCGGTGCCGTCCGCACCTACAGCCACGGCGGGACGGGCCAGGCCATCGCGACGCGCTCCAGCCTGGACGGCGGCACCGTCGACTATCTCTTCAACGATCCGCACGGCACCGGCACGCTGGCCCTGGACACCACCACCCAGCAGGCATCCCGCCACCAATACACGCCTTACGGCACTCAACGCGGCAGCGCCAACGCCACCGCCTGGCCGGACATGACACACGGCTACCTCGGCGCCGCGCAGGACACCAGCACCGGCTACACCGACCTCGGCGCCCGCAAGTACGACCCCGCACTCGGCCGGTTCATCAGCGTCGACCCCGTGCTGGAGACCACCGACGCCAACCAGCTCGGCGGCTACGCCTACGCCGGCGACAACCCCATCTCCCACTCGGATCCCAGCGGGCTCTGCAATGCCGACATCTGCGCTCCCAATCTCGACCCTCAAGACAACGGCAAAGCCCCGTCACCCAAGCCGAAGCACCCACGCGTTGTCCACCATCGCCACCTCGATGAAGTCAATAACCTGGACGGCTCGATCGAGCTCGGCGGCATCCACGTCGACGTCGACGCGGTCACCGACGTCCACCAGTTCGCGGTGGACGTCGACCAGCAACTGGACTCCCTGTACAACACGTACGGCCCCGATTGGAGCCTCGACGACACCAGCAAACTCCTCAGGGCGATGAACCTTGCCTGTGCCCTAAAAGGCACCGCCTGCAGAGCCATATACGCAAAGGAACTCTGGGACACAAACGCCAAGCGCCTCGACTATCTCACCCACTGCGGCAGCAAATGCACCCTCGGCAGAGAGATCATGACAGCCAGCGTCGCAGGCCTGGTGGCCGCAGGCGCCGAGGCCGGTGCAGCGAAGGCGTACTCGAGTGCAGAGTCGGTCGCCCTCACCCAAACCGAGCTGGCTGATATCGCTGCTGGAACCTCCTCGCCCGGCTGCCTGACAAACAGCTTCTCCGCGGACACGAAAGTCCTGATGAGCGACGGCTCCACCAAGCCAATCTCACAGGTACGCATCGGCGACAAAGTCCTCGCCACCGACCCCGCAACCGGAAAGACCGCCGCCCACGAAGTCACCGCACTACACGTCAACACCGACACCCAGCTGACCGACCTCACCATCAAAACGCCCGATGGCCGGACTGCAACGCTGCACACCACGGCGCACCACCCCATCTGGAGCCCGCAGCGACACAAATGGGTCGACGCCGCCGCTCTCGGCGCCGACGAGAGGCTCGCCGCCCCGATCCCTCTCTCTCGCCCGATCGTGGGCGCGGTCCGCGCCTTCGCGGGCTCCCGCACGATGTACAACCTGACTGTCGCCGACATCCACACGTACTATGTACTCGCCGGCAACACGCCTGTCCTCGTACATAACGACGGCGGTTTCGTTTGGGTCATTCCCGGCCCTAACGGCGAATTGCTTCCGGGAATACCCGACGGGGCAACCGGAACAATTTCCGATAACGGCAAGGGGATGACCTACCAGATTCCTCGCGGGACCGAAGGAGTCGATCCCCGGGTCACGCAGATGCGCGTTATGGAGCCAACGTCTCGATACCCGAACGGGTACGTTGTGTATATGAACCAGTCTGGTCAGACGGTGAACCCCACAACGGGCCGGACTACAATGGGTAAGAGTGACCCCTACGGACACATTGGGCTGGCGCCATCATGCAAATAGAGGATGTTCTCAAGAAATCGAGCAAGGTGCGTGCAGCGCCCGTGGACGTGGATCCGTTGCGGCAGGAAGATGTCCTTCACGAAGCCCAACTTCTGAGCGCACGCCTGGATGCACTTTCGTCCACGGTTGGACTGTTGTTTGAGCTTCGCACTGCGATGAATTTGATGGAAGGCAATACGGCGGTGCTTGCTGCGCGCGGTGTGCGAGAATTCACATGGTCAGCAGATGAGCAGTACATCGACAAGACCGCTTGGAATATCGTTGGCTCTGAACCGCAATACCTCGACGGGATTTTCGTGCTCAAGATGGCCTTTCTCCCGGTTGCAAGGATGCGACTCGTCGCGACGTCGGCGGCATTTTATGTCGGAGACGTTGTTGGTCTTGCCGAACAGCTGCCCGACTATGTAGAGGACGACGAGGCAACAATCGCAGGAAACTTGCCCAATTGGCAGTCTGTGTTCGAACCGATCTGGGCGACCAGAATCGATGACTCGCTAGTCTGACATTGTGCTGGGGCAGCTACTCTATGTGACGAATGGGGTTCGCCGTCGCTGGAGGGTCTGTCAATTTAACGGCTCTGTCTCATTTTCGGTGGTGACTGTCGGTGAGTGTTCAGCCGAGCAGGATGCGGTGGCGTAGGAGTTCGAAGCTGGCGCGTCCATACATTCGGCGTTTCAGCAGTTTCGTCGGGTGAAGGCGTTCAGGTGGGGCAGGTCTTCGTCCCGGACACCGGTGATCCAGTCGGTGAGCAGCTCCGCGTTGTCATCACAGGGTGTGAGCAGCGCGGCGAACGAGGTCACCAGGTTGGCCAGGGTGGTCATCTGCGGGCAGGCGGTCGGCCTCGACGCGGCCTTGGTGGATGTACTTGTGGAGCGGGTTCAGGCTGCCGGTGTAGCCCGGGTCTTGATCTCGTGGAACAGGTGCAGCACCGGGATCGCGGGGTTCTGTTCGCGGCGGCGGCGTAGGTGCTCGCGGTAGGGGTCGACGAGGGTGAGCCGGTACTTCGGTGCGCGGACCAGCCGTCTGGTTCGGTGACGCTTGACCGTGTTCAGGGACAGGTTCAGCCGGCGCGCGCATTCGAGCAGGCCGACGCCTTCGTCGAGCAGGGCGTGGATCTGCTGCCACCGTTCCCGGGTCGTCGCGGCCTGGGGCCCGTCGCGCGGTGGCGGGCCGGCCTTGGCCCAGCAGACGCTGTGCGCTGCAACCTCTTTGACGACGGCTTCGGCGAGGTTGTGCCACAGATGCCAGCGATCAGCGACCTGGACCGCGTCGGGCAGCGCACGACGGATCGCTTCGGCATAGGTGGCGGGCGAGTCCCGGCAGACGATCTTCACGCCGCGATGCCCACGCAGCCAGGCTTCCAAAGTGTCGGCTCGGCGGCCGGGCAGGACATCGACACGTTCATGAGTCTCGGCATCGATCAGGACCGTCGCGTACTGCCGGCTGCGGCGCAGCGCGAAGTCGTCCACCCCCAGCACCCGCGGCGTCGGCCGCGGTGATGGCGGCAGTCCGAGCAGGATCCGCAGAGCGGTGTGCCGGGAGATCAGCACTGTCAACGCCGATAACAGGCGAGCACCGGCCCGGCCGGCTAACTCCCTGACCACGGCGCCGATCTGGCCGGCCAGCCGTGATGTCCGGCGTTGACAGCGTTCCAGCACGCCGGGGACCTGTTCGCGGCACGTCTGCCGGCAGCCACGGGTCGGGCAGACAAGGCGCCGCACCCGGACCCGCAGCACGACCCGTCGGGCATCGACCGGCACATCGGCGACGACCCGTTCGTGATAGCCATGCACCCGCTGCGACGGTGCCCCGCAGCCCGGACACGCCACGATTCCCAGCGGTGTTCGTGCCTGAATCAGGATCAGTTCGCCCTGCTCAGCGACCCGTTCGATCACTAGCGGAGACAGGCCCGAAAACACGATACGGACCAGTTCATCGACATCAATCATGCGGGCACAACGAGGCCGATCACTTTCCGTCACCACTGAAAGTCAGACAGAGCCGTTAGCGAGACAGTCCCCGATCCACAGGTTCTGAGCATTGCTCGGCTTCGCTGGCTCGGGGGTTGCTGGTGCGGCGTCGGCTGGGTCGGTGCCGGTGTTGGCCTTGTACTTCGCGATGTCCTGGTGCGCGGCCTTGAGGTCGGCGAGTTCCCGGGGCGTTCGTCTGGTCGTGCAGTTAATCCCCGTACAGTGCCGACACCCACAGATGGGTCAGGGTGTCGACGAGGACCGCCCGGTCGTCGAACGGCGGGACGCCGCAGGCGGCCAGGTAGTACAGGCGCTCGCCGGTCCAGGTCAGCGAGGCGGCGAGCGCGTGCACGTCGAGGTCGCCGACCCGGGCGGTGACCTCGGGGTCGTCCTTGATCCGGGCGACCGCCGCCTCGGTGAACGTCGCCATCTGGGCCAGCCATAGTTCGCGCAGCTGCGGGTCGGAGGCCCAGCTTTCCACGATCGCGCGGAGCACGGCCGCGTTCTCCTGCCACAGCCCGGCGCCGGCGTCGATGCCGGCGCGGAGTGCCTCGCGGGGGTCGTCCTGGGCCCGCACCCACGGCTGGGCGGCCCGGTGGCCCGCGCCCACCGCGCGGCGCACCAGGTCGGCCAGCGCCGCCTGTTTGCCGGGGAAGTAGAAGTAGAAGCTGGCCCGGGAGACGCCCGCGGCGGCGATGATGTCGGCGACGCTGAGGGCGTCGAAGGGGCGTTCGCTCAGCAGCCGGCGCAGCGCGTCGAGGATGCGTTCGCGCAGCTCGGAATCGGCCTGCTGGGGCGTGTCACGGCGGGCAACCACGCTGACACCGTACCGCATAGATTGTCTGGACACCGTGACCAGACACTGTGTATGGTCGGTGCATGACGCAGATTGCTGTTCATCTGGTGGTGCACGATCCCGACGCCGCCGCTGCGTGGTATGCCGAGGTGCTCGGCGCGCGGGAGACCGGCCGGGTTCCGCTGCCCGACGGCCGCCCGCTGACGGTGGAGCTGCACGTGGGCGACACCGTGCTCGCACTGGCGGGGGAGTGGCCCGACCGGGGCATGCGCACGCCGGCCGCGCTGGGCGGCACGCCGGCCGCGTTCCACCTGCCGGTGCCGGATGTCGATGCCGTCTGGGACCGGGCGATCGCGGCGGGGGCCACGGCCTTCGAGGCGCCGCACGACGCGTTCTGGGGCGACCGTACGGCGCAGTTCCTCGATCCGTCCGGCCACCGCTGGGCGATCGACCGGCACCTGCGCGACGTCTCCGCCGACGAGATGGCCGAGCAGGTGGCGGCGATGTTCGGCTGAGGTGGACGCCGCCCTCTCCCCAGAGATCGCCGCTCTCTCCCAAGAGATCAAGGACAGTATTGGTGATCCGGGTCGGGCTGGGCGGTAAGACGTAGCGGAAGGAGGCGATTCGCATGGCAGGCACATTGAGCCCGTGGCCCCAGATCAGCCAGGGCGCCAAGGAACATCCGGTACCTACTCTGCAATATCTGCTGCGGGCGCGCGGCAAGACGGTGACGGTCGACGGCCAGTTCGGGCCGCAGACCGACGCGGCGGTCCGTAGCTTCCAGCACGACAAGGGCCTCACCGTCGACGGCATCGTCGGCCCGAAGACCTGGGGTGCGCTGATCATCGAGGTCAAGCAGGGCGCGCAGGGCGACGCGGTGCGCGGCGTGCAGGAGGAGTTCCAGTTCCGCAACCTTTCCGGCGACCCGTCGAAGGGACTTGCGGTCGATGGCATCTTCGGGCCGAAAACCGATGCTGCCGTACGCGATTTCCAGTCCGCGATCCACGCCGACGTGCCGTCGATGGCGGTCGACGGGATCGTCGGCCCGATGACGTGGCAGGCGCTGGTCAGCGGGATGCTGTCGTTCTGACCTTCCGGGAGACACGCCGCTCGGTGGTGATCGCGGTCCCGGTCGCGGTCACCACCGGCCTACCCTGATCTCCGGCGCCTGCTGACACCACCGAAGGGATCACGGCAATGGCAAAGGTCGTCTCCACGCTGTTCATCTCGGCCGACGGTGTGGCCGAGATCGATCTCGACTGGCATTTCCCGTACTTCGACGAGAACATGGGCCGCGCCGTGGGCGAGGACTACGACACGGCCGACGTGCTGCTGATCGGCCGGGTGACGTACGACAGCTTTGCCGGAGCGTGGCCCGGCCGCGAGGCGGCGGGTGGCGACGACGCGTCGTTCGCCAAGCAGCTCGGGGACGTGCGCAAGGTGGTCGTCTCGCGCCAGCCGCTGGAGTTCTCGTGGCGCAACTCCGAGCTGATCGGGGGCGACCTCGTCGAGGCCGTCGCCGCGCTCAAGGCCGATGCCGGCAGCAAGGGCATCCTCATCCCCGGCTCGATCTCCGTGGTGCAGCAGCTGCTCGCCGCGGGACTGATCGACGAGCTGCGCCTGTTGGTGCATCCGGTGGCGGCGCGCAAGGGCCGCCGGCTGTTCGACGACGGAGACACGCCGTACCACCTGAAGGTGACGGCGACCGAGACGTTCCCGACGGGTGTGCTCCGGGTGATCTACGTGCCGACTGAGGCGCCCGCCAAGGTCAGCTACGACGAGGTCAAGGGACAGGTGCCCGAGGGGAAGTAGAACGCCGTCCTTCTCGCCGGAGATCATCCCTGATCCGGCACTACCGCATTTCCGCTGAGGCCTTCCTGGATCGGGAGTGCGGGTGCGCGCCGGGGACGTGCCACGGCGAGGGCGGCGGCGAAGGCGAGCAGGCCCGCGACGGTGCCGGCGGAGGTCAACGGGAAATCGCTCGGGCCGTAGACGACGTAAGGCTCGGGAGAGCCGTGGGCGTAGACCATCACCTGGTACGCATCGCAGTAATGCTGGTACGCGGCGATGATCGCGGCCGCGAAGCCCGCCGTGGACAACACCGTCGCCAGCCGGCGAGGAATTGGTCCGCTTCCTCGCACCCGATATGCCCCCGCCGCGGCCAGCAGCCAGCCCAGCACGGCACCGACGACAATTCCGGCGACGGTCAACGGCCGTACCAGGATCGGCTCCCGCGGCCAGACGTCGATGCGGTAGTCCCCCTGGCCGGCCACGCCGGCGTCGTTGGTAACCGTGCCGCTGCCCGAGAGCCTCGTCGCCCCCTTGGTCGCCTGGAAATAGGCGGACGTCTGCGGGGGGATGGTTATCCCGCCTGTGCTGCTTTCAATACGGGTGGACTGATCGGTGGCCTCCTGCCGGAAGGACGTGAGGTGCCAGCCGGCGGCCGACAGGGCGGACCGGATGCGCTCGGCCGAGTAGTCGCCGGTTCCCGAGGCCCGCACCGCCATGCTCGGTCCGCCCATCGCCGAGGTGTCCGACGCCACCCACGAGAACGAGGGGGCCGACATGCCGGTCACCGCGGTGTTGAGCGCCCACATCTCCGAGGTGGACGGAAGCGGTGCGGCGGTACGCCAGCCCAGCCACGTGCCGGCCGCCGCACCGAAGCCACCCAGCACCACCGCCGCGAGCACGGCGGCCACCCACGCCAACGGCCGGCGGGCGGGCAGCCGGAACCGTTGCCGCAGCCCGCACAGCACCAGATGCAGCATCTGCCCGGCACCGGGGGCGCGCCCCGCCTCCGCCAGATCCACCATGGTCGTGACGATCTCCGGCCCGTGACCGGCCCGGTAATGCCGCGGATAGGCCCACATCAGCCGCCGGAAGCGGCGTTCCAGGCGAGCGCCCATCAGGCACCGCCGAAGGCGATGCGCAACCGCGCCGCCGCCGCTTCCGCGTTCCGGCGAAGCCGCTCCACCTGCGCCGAGAGTGCCGCGGCGCCGGAGTCGGTGAGCCGGTAGTAGCGGCGCAGCCGCCCGTCGACGGCCTCCTCCCGATCAACCTCCACCAGGCCCTGCTCGGTCAGCCGGTCGAGGGCGCCGTACAGCGTCCCGGGCCGCAGCACGACCTCCCCTTGGGACAACTGCTCGACCGCACGGATCACCCCGTACCCGTGTGCCGGCTCCGCCGCCAAGGCGGTCAGGATCAAGAACGTCGGCTCCTGCATGCGCCGGACACTACCTCCACCGATATATAACGTCAACCGTTATATAGGGAGACTCGGCGCGAGTTTTTGTCGGACCCATCCGATACAACTACGCGCACCTGTTCGAAGGAGGATCGGTTGTGACAAGCGAGGGCGTCGCCTACGAGCGGCGCAGCGCAGCCCCTGTCATCGCGTCGGTGCGGCCCCGCAAGCTGGCCAAGGTGCCGTTCGTGGAGCTGGCCGAGGGCCGGCTGCAGGGAGTGGTGTCGAGCGGGTCGGACGTCTCCCGGGTCTACGTTTCGTCGATCACCGCGGGCGAGCACGGCCTGAGCTGCAACACCAACAACAACCGCCCGTGCGGTGGGCTCAGCGGCGCCCACCCCTGCAACCATCTGCGCGCGCTGGTCGAGGCCGCCGTCGCGCAGTACGGTGCCGACCGCGTCGCCCGCTACCTCAAGGTCGAGCCGCCCGAGGACGAGACCGACCTCTGGTCGATGCTGCACCCGATCGCCGCACCCAACCGGACGCCCGAGGTGTTCAGCAGCTTCCTGCGCCACCTTGCCTATCTCGCGTTGCCGCCGAGCGTCGATCCGCTGCCCGAGCTGCAGTGGTTCCCGGCCACCGGCGCGGTGGTGCGGTGATGCTCGCCGACGCGCTCCGCGCACACCCGGCCGGCCTCGACGAGGCGTTCGCCCTGGTCGACGGCCTCGACGACGCTCTCGTGCACGGCCTGGCCCGGCTCGACGACGATCGCGCCGCCGCCCTCGACGCCCTGGTCGCGGCCTTCTCGGCGGCTCCGCTCGCCGATCGGGTCACCGACGCGATCGGCAAGATCATTTCGGGTACGGTGACCGACGAGCATCTGGTCGTGCTCGCCGGTTGCCGGGTGGCCCTGCTCGGTGCGGCGCACGACGCGCTGCTCGCCGGCCTCGACACCGCACTCGGCCGCACCCGCGAGCCGTATCCCGCCGCCGGCGCCACGACCGACGCCGGTCACCCGGCCGCGGGCAGCCGGTCCTGGCTGCGCGAGCTGGCGATCGCCGGCTGGCGGGGCGTCGACCACGAGCTGGCCGCCGGCGGTTCCCCGGCGGTGCAGGCGCTGCTCGACGTCGACCCCGCCATCCCCGACGAGACGAGCGGGCTCCGCCGCCGGCTCGCGGTGCTGCTCGACGGCTTCGCGGCCGAGCTGCGGGCGGCCGCCCCGGTCGCCACCCGGCCGCGGGTGCCGGTGCGTCGCTGGGCCGACCTCTGGGCCCGCGCGCTGATCCTCTCCCAGGACGGCCTGCCCGCCGAGCCGTCCGCCCCGGTCGACGGCCGGCTGTTGATCCTCGGCGCCGACCTGCACGAGCACCCGACCGTGTTCCGTTGCCAGGTGCACGGCCTGCTCGAAACGGCCGGCGGGGTCCGCCTGGTGCGCACCAGCGTGGCCGCGGCCAAGGTCGACACGATCAGCGGTGCGTCCGCCTGGCGCATGCTCTCCGCGTTCCCGATCCTGCTGGCCGGCCTGGCCGAGCATCGCTGCCTCGCCGTGGCGCAGATGACGCTGACCGCCGGCGGCGATCTGATCTGGGACGAGGCGCGCGCCTCGGCAGGGGAGCCGGCCGACCCGTTCGCGAGTGCCCGGGTGCTGCTCGCCGGTGCGGTTGCGGCGTCCACCGCCCCGCTCGACCGGCACCCGTCCGCGATCGCCGAGCCGGTGCTGCTGGAGGGCTACACCGCGACCGCCGAGGCGTTCGATCTGGGCGGCGTCACCGTCGGCCTGGATGTCGACCGGCTGCCCGCGGCCGGCCCGCTCACCCCCGAGCTGGTCGCCGCCTCCACCGCGTGCATCGGGCTGGTGCGGTGCGACGGCGGCCGCTGGGTGGTTCAGCCGATCGCGGTGCAGGCCACCGTCCGCAAGAAGGTGGTCGCCATGCACACCGGCGACTGGGCGCTCGGCCCCCCCGACGCCAAGGCCGCCAAGGCGGAGGCGGCCGCCGGCACCGCCGTCGACGTGTTGCGCGAGCGCGCGGGAAGGCTGCTGCGCCAATGACCACCGACGAGCTGAACCGGCGCACCGAGGCCGAGCGCGCCGACGCCGCGGAAAACCGGCGACAGGTTCTCTACTGGCGACTGCTGGCCCGGCTCTTCGATCCCGAGGAGCAGGCCACGCTCGAGTCGGCGAGCGTCGCGGTCGTCGACGAGCTGGGGCTGCCCACGGCACTGCTCGACCCGACCGTCTCGATCGACAACGTGGTGCAGCGGTTCCCTCAGCTGGCCGCCGAGTTCGACGGCCTGATGACGCCCGGCGACGACGATCGCGAGGGCGAGGTCCGCCGCGCCGCGCTCGCCTCGAAACTGCTGCTCAACGTCTTCGCCACCGGCTCCGGCGAGGTCAGCGCGGGTCAGCTGGCCCGCTGGCAGGCCGACGCCGGCTGGTTCGAGCGCGCGCTCGGTCACGAGCCGGGTCAGCTGCGCGGCCGTCCCGAGGGGGAGGTGCTGGCCGGTCTCGAGGGCGACCTGGTCAAGCGGATGCACCTGCGCGAGGTGCTCGCCGATCCCAAGCTGGCCAAGCAGCTCACCCCCAGCATGTCGTTGATCGAGCAGCTGCTGCGGGACAAGAACAACCTCGACGGTGTCGCGCTCGCCAACGCCAAGCGGCTGATCCGCCGGTTCGTCGACGAGGTCGCCGAGGTGCTGCGCACCCAGGTCGCGCAGGCCGGCGCAGGCACGATCGACCGGACGATCCCGCCGAAGCGGGTGTTCCGCAACCTCGACATCGACCGCACGATCTGGAAAAACCTGCCCAACTGGAACCCCGACGACCAGCGCCTCTACGTCGACCGGCTCTTCTACCGGCAGACCGCGAAACGGGTCACGCCGGCCCGGCTGATCGTCGTGGTCGACCAGTCCGGGTCGATGGTCGACTCGATGGTCAACTGCACCATCCTCGCGTCGATCTTCGCGGGGCTGCCCAAGGTGGACGTTCACCTGATCGCGTACGACACTCGCGCGCTCGACCTCACGCCGTGGGTGCACGACCCGTTCGAGGTGCTGCTGCGCACCAACCTCGGCGGCGGCAACGACGGGCCGGTCGCGATGGCCCTGGCCCGCCCCAAGATCGCCGACCCGCGGAACACCGTGCTGGTGTGGATCTCCGACTTCTACGAGTTCGACCGGTCGCAGCCGCTGTTCGACGGCATCGAGGCGGTGCACCGCTCCGGCGTCCGCTTCATCCCGGTCGGCTCGGTCAACAGCTCCGGCGCCCAGAGCGTCAACCCGTGGTTCCGCCAGCGCTTCAAGGACCTGGGCACCCCGGTGATCTCCGGTCACATCCGCAAGCTCGTCGTCGAGCTCAAGAACTTCATCGCCTGACTCTTGATTCTGGAGAACCCATGACTGAGATGCTGCGCCCGCCCGCCGAGGTCAAGTACGCCGACGAGCTCGACTGGCTCGAGTCGATCGACGACGGGCCGAAACCGTTCTCCTGGCGCCTGAGCCCCAAGATGGTGCGCCTGTTCATCCTCGGCTCCGAGCGCGCCGACGGCCTCGACCGCGAGGTCGAGCAGAAGTGGTACGGCGACCGCAGCTTCGTCGAGCGGTCGATCGTCACCCTCGCCTCCGACCGGGGCCTGCTGCTGATCGGCGACCCGGGCACCGGCAAGAGCTGGCTGGCCGAGCTGCTGGCCGCCGCGATCAGCCGCAACTCCACCCTCGTGGTGCAGGGCACCGCCGGCACCACCGAAGACCACATCAAATACTCGTGGAACGTCTCGATGGTGATCGCCAAGGGCCAGTCCCGGGCCTCGATGATCCCGTCACCGATCATGACCGCGATGGAGGGCGGCGTCATCGGCCGCTTCGAGGAGCTGACCCGCTCCACCAGCGACGTCCAGGACGCGCTGATCTCCATACTCTCCGAGAAGTACATCTCCATCCCCGAGCTCGACGCCGACAACATCGTCTTCGCGAAGCCCGGCTTCTCGATCATCGCGACGGCGAACAGCCGCGACCGCGGGGTCAACGATCTGTCGTCGGCGCTCAAACGGCGGTTCAACTTCGTCCGCATCCCCGTGGTGACCAACAAGAGGAGCGAGGCGGAGATCGTCCGGTTCCGCACCGAGGAGCTGCTGCGCCGGCACAACATCGAGCTCGAGGTGCCGCCCACGCTGCTCGACGTGCTGCTGCAGAGCTTTGCCGACCTGCGTGCCGCGGCCGGCGCGGCCACCAGCGACGAGGAGAAGCTCGAGTCGGCACTGTCCACCGCCGAGCAGATCGGTGTGCTGGAGGACGCGATCCTGCACAGCAACTTCTTCGGCGCCGCCGCGCTGAACGCCGAGACCCTCGCGGGTTCGCTGGTCGGTTCGCTCGCCCGGCGCAGCCCGGAAGACCTGGCCATCCTCAACAAGTACTGGCACGGCGTGGTCGAGCCGCGCAGCAAGGAGAACGGCGGCGAGTGGACCGGCTTCCTGGAGGGCGGCCGCCAGGCGATCGCCACCCTGTCGTGAGCGGGCCCTTCGACGCCCTGCGGGCCCAACTCCTCGGCGCCGCCGAGGCACTCGGCGACGGCCCGGACGCGCTGCCGGAGATCCTCGCCGGGCTGGTGGACGACGTCGAGCACGCGCTGCGCGAGCCGCTGGAGATCTTTCCGGTCTGCCACCACTCGCCGGCCTCCGCGCTGGCCATGGTCCGCCGGCTCCGCGAGAAACAGCCGAAGGTCATCTACCTGGAGCTGTGCGAAGATCTGACGCCGCTGCTGACCGAGCTGCGCAACTGCCGGCTGCCGGTCGCGCTGCAGGCGTTCGCGTCCGAGCTCGACGGATTCCCGGTCGAGTCGGCGCCGCTGAGCGTCATCGCCCCGGTCACCGAGGGCTCCGCCGAATACCAGGCCATCGCGTACGCGGTGGAGACGCCCGGGGTGGAACTGGTGCTCGTCGACCGGTCCACCGACCACGTCTTCCAGTGGCAGCCCTTGGCCAGTGGGCCGCCGGCCGATGCGCCGGAGGATGATCTGCACGGCGACGCGGTCGGCGTCGAGATCGGCGACCTGCGACCCCGCTTCGCCGAGCTGGAGGAGCACCTGCTGCACCACGGACGGGTCCGGCACTGGTCGGAGTGGTGGGACCAGTACGTGGAGCAGCCGCTCGCGGGCGCCGACCATGACACGTACCGGCAAGTGATGGTTTTGATCGGAAGTTTGTTCCGGCGGCTCGCGCCGCACGACACCGCGCGGTGGGACAGCGACGAGGACCGCGAACGGTACATGTGGACCCGCATCCGCGAACACCTGGCCGCGACCGGTGCCGATCGGGCCGACTGCCTGTACGTCTGCGGGGCGTTCCACGCCGCGAGCCGGCTCGCCGAGGTGGGTTCGGCGGACGGCACCCCCGACTTCGAGATCACTCCGCGCACCGGCACGAAGTGGCTGTACGGCCTCATCCCGAGCAGTCACTCCGCGATCGAGGCGCAGTTCGGCCTCGCGCCCGGCTCGGTCTCGATCGCGGCCGCCACCTGGCAGAAGTCGCTCACCAAGACCCGCCTCAAACCGTTCCGCCTGACCGGGCAGAAGGGCCGGGCCGCGCTGCCTTTGCCGAGCGCCGAGGCGGCGCCGACCGATCAGCTCACCGGCTACCTGTCCGGCCCGCCCGTGCTCGGCGGCCTGGACGAGGAGGAGCTGCGCGGCTGGTGCGTGGACATCGTCCGGCTGGCCCGCCGCAACGGCTACCTGGCGAGCACGGCCGACGCGATCGCGATCTTCGAGACGTCGATCCTGCTGGCCGGCATGCGCGGCCGCGCCCGGCCCACGCCCTACGACTTCTCCGATGCCGCGGTCACCTGCATCGAGAAGGACGTCGTCCCCGGTCGCCGGGATGTGCACCGGCTCTGCGAGATCCTGCTCGGCGGCGATCGTGTCGGCCAGGTCGGCTACGACGCGCTGCCGCCGCTGGCCCGCGACGTCTACGACCGGCTCGCCCCGCTCGGGCTCAACCTGGAGCAGCGCACCATCAAGCGCGCCCTGCTCGACCTGGCCGCGAGACCGGAGCTCGCCGACTGCTCCCAGCTGCTCTGGATGCTGCGCTACCTGCTGCCCGACCACGCCGTACGCCCGGTGATCGGCTCTCGCCGCTTGGGCGAGAAGCATTTCCAGGAGAGCTGGGATCTCGACCTCGGCCGCCACCAGCGCACCGTGATCGAGCTCGGCTACGAGGGCGTGACCGTCGAACAGGTGCTGGAGCAGCGCCTGCGCCGGGCCGCGTGGGACCCGAAGGCGACCGCCGCCGTGGCGCTCAAGGCGGTCGAGGACTCGCTGCTCTTCCTCACCGCCCCGCGCCTGACCGACGAGCTGGGCGCGCGGGCGGTCGAGCTGCTGGCCGCCGAGCGCACGGTCGACGACGCCCCGGTGGTCCTGCGTCGCATCCGCCGGCTGCTGGCCCACTACCGCAGCACTGCTCCCGGCCAGTTCTGGCGATCTTTGCCCCGGCACACATTGCCCGGCTGGTGCCAGCGGTTCGTCACCGAGGGGTACGCGCACTACTGCACCCTGCTGCCGACCGCGTTCGTCGACGACGAGGCCGGCGTCCGGCAGGTCGGCGCGATGCTCGGCTTCCTGTTCAGCATGGAGAGCCTGGCGTTGTCGCTCGGCTGCGACCGCACCCAGCTGGAGCTGGCGGTCCGCCAGTCCCACCCCGAGTCGCCGGCCAAGGTGGCCCTGCTCTGGGCGGCCAGGCACCAGCTCGGCGCGCTGTCCCTGGCCGACCTGCGCGCCCGGGTCGACGACCTGCTGGCCAACCCGCTGGTCGTGCCGGCGTTCCCGCAGTACGTGAGCGGTTTCGTGCAGGCGCTGGAGCCGGTGTCGCGGCTGGCGCCGTTCGTGGTCGAGACGTTGTCGAAGGCGTTCGCCCGACTGCCCGATCCGGTGCTGCTGCCGTGGCTGCCCACCCTGATCACCACGCTGCGCGCGCAGGCCGCCGAGCTGGTCCCGGTGCTGACCCGGGAGGCGGGCCGAACGTTCCCCGGCACGCTGGCTGCCCTCGACGACTGGACCGCGCCGTGGAACGCGAGCAGCGCGGCTCCGGTGCGGGCTGTCCCGGCGACCGGGGCCCTCGCGGTCATCGCCGAGCATCCGGCGGCCACCGACGCGGTCGCCAAGCTGCTCGGTTGCGCCGGCGAGTGGCTTGCGTCGGAGCCCGGCCTCGGCCGGCCCGCGGTGCTGCTGACCGAGTTCCCGGAAACGGCCGTGGCAGTGCGGAGGCTGGTATAGGGCGATCAGCAGTCGGAACACTGTGTGGATAGGGCTGGGGTGATCAGACCGATCCTGCTCATGCCGTAAGCCTTGGCCGGCCGCGCTATCGACGTGGCGCTCGCGTACTGGTTGACTGCCGCGGTGCAGCTGACGAGGACCTTCACGCCCGAGCAGTACGCCATGGCGACCGAATCATGGGCTTGGCTCGACCTGGCGGGCAAGACGCCGATCTTCGCCTCGGCGTTCGGCGACATCTTCTTCCGGGCGGCCGACGGCTTCTGGTGGCTGGACACCGTCGAGGGCACGCTCACCCGGCCGTGGCGGACCGCGGACGAGCTGAGCGCCGCCCTGAACTCGGCCGAGGGCAAAGAGCAGTATCTGCTGCGCACGCTGGCGGCCGAGGCCGAGCGGGCGGGCCTGATCCCGGGCCCGGATCAGGTGTACGACTTCAAGGTCACGCCCGCGCTGGGCGGCTCGATCGACGTCAGCAACATCGGCGTCATCGACTTCGTCGTCGGCGTGAACATCTCCGGGCAGTTGCACGACCAGGTGCGAGACCTGCCGGCGGGCACGCGGATCACCGGCGTCACGATCGGCGACGACGGTCAGGTGCGCGTCTCGATGTAGCGGGCCGTGCGCCGCCCGTCAGGCAATCGCCACAGACCGGCGTACTCCGGCACGGCCACGAACGGCAGTGGCCGGGAGCCAAGCCGCGGTCGCGACCTGACCTTTCGGACATTTGGCGATCGTTCGGCCCCGGCAGCGGATCCGGGGCAGCGGATCCGGGGCAGCGGATCCGGGCAGCCGATCCGGGCTCAGCGTTCGCAGTTGACCGCCGTGTCGGCGCTGTCGAGATTGCACTCGTCGCCCACCCCCGTGTTGGGGCCGCCGTCGAGGCGGTCGGCGGCCTCGGGCGTCTCGTCGTTGCCGAAGAGCGTGTCGTCGCCCTCGTCGCCGCACAGCGAGTCGCGGCCCCTCGTTCCTGCCGAGGTTGTCGTTCCGCCCAGGCCGTGGATGACGTCGTTGCCGCCCCCGCCCAGAGGCCTTTGGCCGCGGCGTTGCCGGTGAGGTGGTCGGCGCCGCTGCCGCCCTCGATGTCCTCGACGTCGGCGCCGACGGTGTCGTGTTCCCGGCCTGGCCGTCGTCGCCCGTCCTCGCCCGGCTCCCCGCCGACCTGCTTGACCGCCTCGACGTGTCGATCGCCGACGGCGACTTCCAGATCGAGGTCGGGCTGCGGCGGGAACCGGCGGAGCATGAGCTCGAGCGGTTGAACGAGGTCTTCGTCACCGCCAACGCGGAGTTCCGCCGGCGGCTCGGCTGAGGATTTTGTCCGGCCGACGACTAGCTTGCGGATAATTGCCCGCCGACCGGTGCTGTGAGGTTCCCGACGAGTGCTGAAGCGGGACAGTGCGGCGCGCCGACGGACATTATGCTGCCCAGCACCAGTTCGCCGCGTCCGGCGAGATTCGGCCGAGGAGCAGCAGATGTCCGACCCGTACGCACCCCAGCCGCACCAGCCGAATCAGCCCTATTCCGGCCAACCGTACTATCCGCAGCAGCAGGGCGGCGCGCAGCCGAACCCGTACGCGGATCCGTTTGCGGCCCAGCCCGGTGCCGATCCCTACGGGCAACCGCAGCAGGGCTACCAGCAACCGGCGTACGGGCAGCAGGCCCCCACCGGCTACCCGTCGCAGCCGCCCGTGGGCTACCCGCCGCAGCCGCCGGTGAAGAAGCGCCGGACCGGGCTGATCGTCAGCCTGGTCGTGGCCGTGTTCGCCCTGGTCGCCTGCTCCGGGATCGTGGCGCTCGTGCTCAAGTTCGGCTCCGACGACAAGACCGGGTCGTCCGGCGCCACCTCGACCGGTGCGAAGGTGACGCTCCAGGCGCCGGCGACGATCGGCACGCTGAAGAAGTCGTCCGATCAGTCCTCGGCAAAGGCCATGAGCAGTCAGCTGACCAAGGCCGGGTTGGACAACCCGTTCGCCGCGGTGTACCAGGACACCAAGAACGCGGCGCACCGTGTCATCATCTGGGGCGGCACCGGCGAGATCTTCAACGCCGGTGGTGCGCAGACTCAGCTCAACAGCTTCTTCAGCAGCGCCGGGAGCCAGCTCGGCGGCGCGAAACCGGAAGCGGTCGACGCGGGCAGCGTCGGCGGCAAGGCCGAGTGCGCCAAGTCCGGCCTCAGCGGCGCAAAGATCTCGATCTGCGCCTGGGTCGGCACCGACGCCCTGCTGGGCTTCATCTTCAACGCCGTCGAGCCCGACGCGGCCGCCGCGCAGATGCGCGCCATTCTGCCCTCGATCGTGGTCAAGGGGTGACGAGCTCACGGCTCATGCCGCGGTGAGCACAGGGCGCAGGCGAGGATCGTCAGCATGAGCAGGACGCCGCCGTAGTAGCCCCAGCCGGCCGAGCCTGAGGCCAAGGCGTCCCTGACTATTTCGTCCGGCCGCGGCACGTCCGCAAACGTGGTGACAAAGGTCAGGGACGCGCCGCCGCCGTATGATTCGACCCGGGCCTGCAGCCAGGTGCCGACAGTGGTCACCGCGGCGGCAAGCGCGACGACCACCGTGGCAGCGACCCGCCCGCGTGGCGAGCGCCGCGGCCAGAGCAGCCAGCCGCCCGCGGCCGCCAGCGCCAGCACGATCCCGGTCGACCAGCCGGTCGAGGCCGCCCACGCCGACGCCGCGGTGGCATGTTCGGTCGTCTGCCCGGTGCCGTAGCGGGTAGTCGACCAGCGCTCGACGTACCACGGCAGGAAGCTGTCGATGACCAACGCGACCGTCGCGACGCCCATGACGAGTTCCGCGCGTCTAACCGGCACGGCGCTCAGGCTATCGCAGACGGTCGACGCATCGCCGGAGCTCGATCTACCACGCCACGGGGCCGGCTCAGGACTTTCGTATCTCAAATTGCTTGGCGATCGAGATCGGGACGGGCATCCTCGACCGGTGGAATGGACGGACGAAATGACCGTGCGCCTGGCACGGGGAACGTCGGCGCCTGCCCTTGTCCGATATCTGCGATCGGCGGTCGAGGAGGAGACATCCCGCCGCGATGTTCTTGCCGTCCTGACCGAGCGGTTCGCGCTGCCGTTCGACGATGCGCGGCTCGCGATGGACCGCGTCGCGGGCGGCGTTGTTCGTGCCGCGTCCGGCAATCCGGCGAACGAGCCCGACCCCGACAAGGACCCGTTGGCCTGGATCTCCTACCGGCTCGAGCTCGGGCTGCCCGTCGACGACGATGCCGTGGGGCCGTCGCCCGACGAGCGGGCGTCGGCGGAGGCTCTCCTGGCGCGAGCGAGGCGCGGCAAGGCACCGACCGGTACCGAGGAGGTGGCCGTGGCGCTCGAAGTCGCCCGCCTGGCGGTCGCGTCGCGGGAGCCGGACCGAGTGCGCTTTCACCTGCTCATCGAAGCGGCGACCGCGCTGTCCGTCGCGGCCGAGGCGTGCATCGCGCGGTTGGGGCAGCGGCCTTGTGCTCCCGAGGGTTCCCAGGAGTGGGTCGACGGTGTCGCGCTCGCCGTGGCCGCCCGACGGATCACCGCAGAGTTCGCCGCTCAGCCCGATCCGCAGTTGGAACAGCAGGGCCTCGGACTGGTAGGGCGCATCGTGACGCGGCTGCTGGGCCAAAGTCACGCCCTCGTGGGGCGGGTGATGCTCGAATCGGCCCGCTGCATGCGGCGCAACGGCGATCCCGGCCGTGCGGCCGCTCACGTCGAGGCGGTCGTGGCCGACTTCCAGGTCGTGCTCGACTGGTTCGAGGGCGACGCTCCCTTCGATGAGCATGTCATCGCCCTGGAGTACCTGCTGGCCGCCGTCGAACTCATCGTCGAGGTGCGCGGCAGCTCTCCCGAGCTCGACGCCGTCGGCAACCGGACCAGGCAGGCGCTTGCCCGCGCGTCGACGGAGTAAAGCGATCGAGCAGAGCGATCGTGGTGGGGACGCTCCTCCGCCCGGCCCGGAGGCCGGGCGGAGCCGGATTGGTGTCAGGTGCGGCAGGCGGCGCCGTTGAGGGTGAACGCCGAGGGCGCCGGGTTGCTGCCCGACCAGGTGCCGAGGAACCCGAAGGCGACCGACGCGCCAGGAGCGATGGTGGCGTTGTAGTCCAGGGCGCCGGCGCTGACCGCGCCCGTCGACGTCTGGGTGACGGCGGCGTTCCAGGCGGAGGTGACCCGCTGCCCGGCGCTGTAGGCGAAGGTCAGCGTCCACCCGTTGATCGCCTGGCCGGTGGTGTTGGTGATGGTGGCCTGGGCGACAAAGCCGCGGTCCCACTGGGACGTGACGCGATAGCTCACCGCGCACGGCGGAGCGGCCGCGGCGATCGGGAGGTCCGCGGTGGCCCTGGCGAGCGAGGTGCCGGCCGGGTCGGTGACGCTGACGGACACCTCCAGCGTGGTTGCCGTGCAGCCGGAGAAGACCGAGTAGCCGGTGCTGCCGCTCCAGGAGCCGTCGCCGGCGAGGGTGACCTGCCGTGGGGGCAGCGGGTCGATGACCGGGCATCCGGCCGGGATTCCGCTGGTGGCGCCGAGGAACCGGGCGATCGTCATGACCGAGAAGGTCTGCGGCTGCGCGGTGCAGTTGTGCACGACCACGGTGGCCGTGCTGCCCTGCCCGGGCGCGACCTGGGGTGGGTCGAAGGTCAGGGAGTCGATCTGGATGGTGGAGGCGCACGGGGCGGCCTGGACGGCGGCCGGCGCCGCGAGCGCCCCGGCGAGCCCGGTGAGTGCCGCGAGGGCGACGGCGATGAGTTTCCGCATACCTCACACGAGACTGCACCGATCGATGCAGGTCAATAGGCGTCTCACTTGGGGTTGGAGCTGTCCAGGATGTGCACCCCGGCGGCGAAACGCACCAGGTCGGCCTCGCTGATCGTGGTCTCGCCGGTCTCGCGCACCTCGAGCGTGGCGTTCCAGTCGGTGACGTCGACCTCGAGGGTGCGGCCGGTGAGCGTGGCGTCGTACTGACCGACCTGCTCGTTGACGTCGCCGAGTGGCTGCCGGGTGCGCAGCACGACGTCGAGCTCGCTGCCGTTCGGCGCGACGAAGCTCATCGTCGACTCGTTGACGGTCTTGACGCGGAACCCCTCGGGGCTCAGGTCGAGCCGGAAGGGAGGCTGGACGGCGACCGCCGCCGGCATGAGCGAATCGGCGAGATTCACGACCTGCTGCGGGGTGTACGTGTCGTCCGTGGCCACCTGGATCCACCGGCTCGCGGACTCCCGCCAGTACAGGGTGAGCCGCCGGGCCGGCTCGACGTGGACGGTGCGCAGCGTGCCCGAATGCCCGCGGACCAGCACCGGCGTCTCGGAGGCCGGCCCGGTGAACGCCGGTTCGCGGCTCGACACGGTGACGGTCGTGTCGGCGTGGTGCCGGTCCTCGGTTGCCTCGAAGTACGCGACGAGGTCATCGCTCTCGATCGAGGCGACCGGCGCCTTCATGCCGTTGGTCGGCGGCAACGTGTAGGGGAACGTCGGCGCCGTGTAGCCCTCCACCAGCCGCAGGCTCGTCACGGCGGGCGGCGGAGCCGGCGGGGGCCGGAGCAGGAACGCCGCCACGCCGGGAATGCCCACCGCGAGCGCCGCCGCGACCGCGGACAGCGTCGTGGCCACGCGCCGCCGGTGGTAGCGGCCCGATCGCCGGTGGACGGCCGTCAGCAGCCCGTCGTCGGAGGGCGCGTGTTCGGCCGCGTCGCGCAACGCCGCCGAGAGCATCCGGTTCAGGTCATCGTTCGCCATGCGCGGCCTCCTGCCCAAGAATCGTCCGCATCCGGGCGAGCGCCCGCGCCGTCTGCGACCGTACGGTCGATTCGCCGCAGCCCAGCAGCCGCGCTATCTCGTCGTCGGGCAGGTCGCAGTAGAAGCGCAACACCAGGACCGCTCGCTGGGCGCGCGTCAGACCGGCCAGCAAACGCCACATCTCGTCGCGCGCCAGCACGCGCTGTTGCGGCTCGGCCCGATAGGGATCGGCGACGCCGGCGGGCTCGGGCACCTCGGCGAGGATCGCCTCGCGAGCCGAGCGCCGCCGGCGCCAGGACAGGAACTGCCGCACGATCGCGGAGCGCACGTACGCCTCCGCGTGCTGCATGGCGGTGACCCGGTCCCAGCGCCGGTACATCCGCGCGAGGACCTCCTGGACGAGGTCCTCGGCGAGATCGGCGTCACCGGAGAGCACGTACGCGAATCGCAGCAGGGCCCGGCCGCGGCCCTGCACGAAATCGTCGAAGGTGCTCTCGGTCAACAGGTCTTGAAGACGTACGAGCCGGAGCCCGGTGCGGTGACGTCGACGTCCCGCAGCACGATCGACAGCGTCGAGCCGTAACTGTTGCAGGCCTTGGTGAACCCGCTCTGCTTGTACTCGATCACGATCACATGATTGCCGTACGTGGCCGTGTAGTCCTGGCACTCGCTGTAGTCCGCGCACTCCTCGGCGACGGCGAAGTCGAATCCGACCTGCCGGGCGTTGGCCGTGCCCAGCTCGGCGTCGTTCTTCTGCCCGATGGCGAGCCCCTTGCCGTGCGCGTAGGTGGCGAGGGACTGAGCGTAGGCGACGGCCTGGGACTCGGTCAGCAGTCCCTTCGACCGGGTGTAGGAGTCGAGGTTGTCGGGCTCGAGACCCTTGAAGCCCTTGCTCGCGCACTGGTCGATCCAGGCGCCGACGACCGCAGTGAGCCCGCTGCGCTTGGCCGCCGTCGAGTAGTCGAGCAGGATCTCGTTCCAGTCCTTGTCGATGACGAGGTTGCCCCTCGCGTCGTGCAGGAGCAGGTCGGGGTGGTTCGTCTTCCACCAGGAGGCGGCGTCGGTCTGCGCCTGGAACGCGTTGACGTAGCAGATGTTGTAGAGGCCGGCCGCGGGGGCGGCGTCGTGGTCGCGGCTCACGACGGTCACGCCGGCCGGCGGGGTGTAGGGCGCGCCGATCTGATAGTCGAAGGGTGCGTTGGCGGGCGGCGGTGCCCAGCCGGCGGCCGCGGCCTGCGTGCCCGCGTCGGCGGTGCCGATCCCGATGCCGGCCGCGACGACGGCGACCGCCGCCACCGCCGCCCCGACCGCGATCCGTCGGCGATACCAGTGCGACATGATGACTCCTCGAGTATTGGGGGACTACTCCAACTCATCAACGCGATGAACGCCCGCCCCTGCTGCTGCGGGGTCCGAACTTTCTCACTGCCCGTACGTCAGCGGGTTGGTATAGAAGGTGTTGCCGTTGAACACCGCCTGCTGGCTCGCCGCCGGGTTCGCCAGCGCGCTCAGCGGCACCGTCCACGAATAGGTGGCGCCGCTGACGGTCATGTTCGGGCTGACGCCGGTGACCGGGGTCCAGCTCCAGCCGGCGGAGAGGCTGCGGTAGAGGATGTTGTTCTCGATCATGTAGTCGGCGCCGAGCCGGGACGGCGACGGTGACGGCAGCTGGAAGCCGGTGGCCGCGTTGTTGTCGGTGTTCAGGTAGACGTGGTGGAAGCTCGCCGCGGTGTTGTAGGTGGCCTGGAACCGCAGCGACGTGGCGTCCTTGCAGGCCGAGATCGCGGTGATCGCGCCCGATCCGGCCGACGAGGCGCAGCCCGTGCCGCCACCGCCACCGCCACCGGAAGAAAGAGCGCGCGTCAGCTCGTCGGACCAGTAGGCGCCGGTCGGCAGGGTGTCCCACGGGTTCGGCAGGTCGTCCGGGGTGACGTAGACGTAGCCCGCGTTGCGCTGCTTGCTCAGGGCCATCGCGTTCGCCTCGTTGGCCTGGCTCGGGGTGGCGTAGACGAGGTGATAGAACTTGTTCGGGTCGCCGTAGCTGAGCTCCCAGGCGGGCGCGCTCCACCCGGTGTACGAGGCGTACGTGCCCTCGAACATGACGATCGTGTCGGCCGCGTCGGCGTAGCACTGCTCGGCCGCCGTGCCCGGGTTGTCCACGGTGTAGGCGCCCGGGTGGTTCTGCTTCGTGTAGGTGTTGACCGCCTGGTAGAGGCCGACGTGCCCGCAGTCGGCCAGCCCGTCGTCGAAGAAGATGCCGCCGAGACCGTACCCGCCGTACAGCGAATACCAGGTGGCGACGTCCCCTTCGGACTGGGCGGTCCAGGCCGCCGTGGTGGTCTGGCCGGTGCGGGTGGTGCGTCCGGTCGTACCGAAATAGCCGGTGTCGACGTAGCCGATGACGCGCACGCCGGCGTTGGCCGCGGCCCGGATCGCGGTGGCGTAGCCCTGGTCGAAGGCGGTGCCGGGCCCGTTGTCCGGGTTGGCGATCGCGACGCCGACCGCGGGCGCGCCCTGGGTGAGCTGGCTCCAGTAGGAGCTGCTCGGGCTGAAGTAGGCGGGTACGGCGATGTGCTGAGTGGTGGCCGCGGCCAAGGCCGGGCCGGCCCCGAGACCGGCGGCGAGGACGGTGGCGAGGCCGAGGATGGCTGTTCTTCGCATGACTGTCCCTTCTCGATCACTTGATGCCGGTGAAGGCGATTCCCTGGACGAACTGCCGCTGCATCACCACGAACACCGCGATGACCGGCAGCGAGGCGAGCAGCGACCCGGCCATCAGCACCGGGTAGTCGGTCATGAACTGGCCCTGCAGGGAGGCCAGGCCGGCCGAGAGCGTCATCTTCGCCGGGTCGTTGTTGACCACCAGCGGCCAGAAGAAGTCGTTCCAGGACCAGATCGTGGTGAGGATGGCGAGCGCGACCAGCCCGGGCCGGGCCAGCGGCATCATCACCGACCACCAGATGCGCAGCGGGTTCGCGCCGTCGAGCCGGGCCGCCTCGTCGAGCTCGGCGGGCAGGCCGAGGAAGAACTGCCGCAGCAGGAAGGTGCCGAACGCGCTGAACAACCCGGGCACGATCAGCGCGGGCAGGCTGTTGAGCCAGCCGAGCTTCGCGATGATCTCGTACTGCGGAATGACGAACAGCTGGGGCGGGACCATCAACACCGAAAGAAAAAGTCCGAACAGGAGGGTACGGCCGGGGAAGCGCAGCCGGGCGAAGGCGTACGCGGCCATCGCGCAGAGGATCACCTGGCCGATGCTCCGCGCGGCCGTCATCAGCAGGGTGTTGAGGAACTGCCGCCCGAACGGCAGCAGGTCGAAGACCTGCGAATAGTTGCTCCATTGCCCGTCGGGCACCAGCGTCGGCGGTACCCGGGTGGCGTGCGGCAGCGTCTTGAGCGAGGTCAGCAACTGCCAGGTGAACGGGGCGACCATGCCGATCGCGCCGATGGTCAGCAGCGTGTGGGTGAGCGGCGACCGCGACCTAGGCATAGGTCACCCACCGCCGCTGGAGCCGGAACTGCACCGCGGTCAGGACCACGATGATGACCAGCAGCAGCATCGCGATCGCCGCGCCGTACCCCTTGTCGTTGGTCTGGAACGCCTTGGCATAGAACAGGTAGACGATCGTCTCGGTGTTCGGGAAGGCCGGGTTCGCGCGCGAGCTCTGACCGGAGCCGCCCATCAGCACGTAGACGAGGTCGAAGAGCTGGAGCGACCCGATCACCGAGATCACCGAGAGGAAGAAGACGGTCGGCGACAGCAACGGCACGGTGATCCGGAAGAACTGCTGGACCGGCCCGGCGCCGTCGATCTCGGCGGCCTCGTAGTAGTGGCGCGGGATCGCCTGGATGCCGGCCACGAAGATGACCAGGTGGTAGCCGAGCCCCATCCAGATGCCGACGACGACCATCGCGTAGAGCGCGGTCCGCGGATCGGCGATCCAGTGCGGCCCGGGGATCCCGGCCCGCGACAGCAGGTAGTTGATGATGCCGAAGTCGCCGTTGTAGAGCCACCGCCAGATCATCGCGACGGCGACCGGGGTGGTGACCACCGGAAGGAAGAACAGGGTGCGGTAGACCGCGACGCCGCGCAGGCCGGGCCTGCTCAGCAGGGCCGCGAAGAGCATGGCGACCGGTACGCCGAGAAGACCCAGGATCGTGTACGCGACGGTGTTGCGCAGGGCCCGCAGCACCTCCGGGTCGTGCAGCAGCTCGCGATAGTTCGCGAGCCCGGTCCACTGGGCCGCACCGCCGAACGGTCCCGAGTGGGTGAACGAGAGATATCCGGTCTGCAGCACCGGCCACAGGTAGAAGACGAGCAGGCCGAGGCCGGTGGGGGCGATCATCGCGTAGCCCCAGAGGGCCTCGCCCCGGTTGATGCGGCGGCGGCGCCGGGCCGCGGGCTTGCGCTCCGCGACCCGGGCCGTCTCGACGACCGTGTCGATCACGCCGCTACTCCTTGGCCAGGGCGTCATTCATGGCCGAGGCGAGCTTGCCGGCCGCCGAGGACACGTCCTCCTGCTGGTTCCAGGCGGGCGTGAGGTACGTGGTCTCGAGCTCGTTCCACGCGGCGGTGTTGCGGGACACCGGGTACGGCACCGCGTAGGCGAGCTCGTCGAGGAACGCCTGCAGATGCAGCTCCGGGTGCGCCTGCACCCACGCCTGCTGGGTGCCGGTGAACGCCGGGATCACGCCCGCCTTCGCCTCGACCTGCGCGGCCTGCTGGGAGCCCAGGAACTGCACGAACTTCCAGGCCTGCGCCTGGTGCGGCGACTTCGCGCTGATCGTGTTCGCCAGCCCGTGGATGATCGTCGCCCGCTTGACGCCCTTGGGCAGCACGGCCACGTCGACCTTCGACTTGGTGTACGAGTTGGCGGTGAACTCGGCCGCGTCCCACGAGCCGCCGTAGTACATCGCGGTCTTGCCGGACTCGAAGAGGTTGATCGGGGCGGTGTCGGTCATCGTCTTGAGATCGGGCGACTGGCCGGCCGCGATCAGGTCGGTCCAGAACTTCAACCCCTGCACGGTGGCCGGGTCGGCGTACCCGGAGGTCTTGCCGTCGGGCGAGATCACGTACCCGCCGGCCTGGTAGACGGTGTTGTAGTGGTACTCCTGGGCCGAGCTGAGGTTCGCCGCGATCGCGTACCGGCCCTTGGCCTTGTCGGTGAGCTTGCCCGCCGCGGCCTTGACGGTCTCCCAGGTCCAGGTGTCGTCCGGGTATTTCACCCCGGCCGCGTCGAACAGTGCCTTGTTGTACCAGAGGCCGACGGTGTCGAAGTCCTTCGGCAGCCCGTAGTGCTTGCCGTCGAGGGTGTAGAGGTCGACCAGCGACTTCGGGTAGTTGTTCGGGTCGAAGTCGCCGAGCGGGGCCAGCACCCCGTTCGCGGCGTAGAGCTGGAAGTTCGGGCCGTTCATCCAGAACACGTCCGGCGCGGCTCCGCCGGTCGCCGCCGCCTTCAGCTTCGTCCAGTAGGTCTCCCACGGGGTCAGCTGAACGTCGACCGTGATATTCGGGTTCTCCCTCGTAAATGCCGAGGCGAGCTGCTGCATCGAGGGGACCTGGTTCTTGTCCCAGATCGCGTACGACAGGGTCACCTTGGCGTTGGTGTCGCTTCCGGAGTCGTTACCGCCGCCGCAGGCCGCGGTGGCCAGAATCAGGGCGGCCGCGCCCGCCAGGGCGAGCGCAGCACGTCGGAACCTTGCCATGACCAGTTTCCTTCCACGCCGGCTCGAGCGTGCCGTCAGGTTGGAAACTATTTATGGTCTCCATGAAAAGTTTGTCAAGGACGGACGCCGAACAGGCGCAGCTCGGCGTCGTCCAGCGCGAGGCGTGCCGCGCCCAGCACGACGCTCTCGTCGCCCAGTTGCGAGGCGAGCACCTCGGGCGTCCGGATGCACTGTTTGTCGAGCTCACGGCGCAGCAGGTCGAGCAGCACGTCGGCGGAGCGGGAGAAGCCGCCGCCCAGCACCACCATCTGCGGATCCAGCGTGAGCACCAGCGCGGCGGTGCCCACCGACAGGTCGCGCACATAACGGCGGACCGCGGCCGTCGCCTGCCGGTCGCCGGCCCGGGCCGCCGCGAACACGTCGCCGGCCTCGCCGCCGGCCTTGCGCAGATGCTCCTGGGCCCGGATCCACCCGGCGGCCGGCAGCGCGCCGATCTCGCCGGCCGCTCCGCCGAACCCGCGGTGCAGCTCGCCCCCGATCACCAGCCCCAGGCCGGTGCGCAGGCCGGCCAGCAGGTAGACGAAGTCCTTCGCGTAGCGGGCCACGCCGCGCCACCGCTCGGCCAGCGCCGCCAGCCGCCCGTCGTTGTCGGCCAGCACCGGCACGCCCAGCCGGGCGCGGAAGTGCTCGGAGAGGCTCAGCCCGGTCCACTCCGGGATGTCCACCGACAGCACCACCTTGCCGGTGGCGTCGATCAGGCCGCTGCTCCCGACCCCGGCGCCCCACAGCTGGTCGGTGGTCAGCCCGCTGCGCCGCAGGCACTGCGCCACGACGTCGTCGGCGGCCGCCAGGCGGCGGTCGCGGCCCGCGGACGCGTCGACCTCGTCCTCCGCGCGGCCGAGCACCGCGCCGTCCAGGTCGGTGATGATCGCGCGCACCCGGTGGCCGCCGATGTCGACGCCGAGCGCGTGCGCGGCGTCGCTGCGGAACCGGAACCGCCGGGCCGGCCGGCCCATCGCCCCGGCGGTCGGTGCCTCCTCGACCACCCAGCGCTGGGCCAGCAGGTCGTCGACCACGTCCTCGGTCGACGCCCGGGAGAGCCCGGTGCGTTTCGACAGCTCGGTGAGCGTCATCGGCTCGGCGCCGCGCAGCACCCGCAGGGCGCTCTGCGTGTTGAGCTCCCGCAGCCGCGAAAGACTGCCTCCGACGATGGCCTCGGCCATGCGGCCCATCCTCTCCCTTGACCCATCCGACCGGTCCAGGCTACTAATGATGGAGAGCATAGAAAGTGAGACCGGCGTGGACCAAGTCGGAGTCAACCCCGTCAGGCTAGCGGTTGTCGGAGCGGGCCTTCGCGGCCAGCGCTACGCCCGGCGCGCGGTCGCCACCGGCGCCGGCCGTCCGGTCGCCGTCGCCGAGCCGGATGCCGGCCGCCGCGAGCGGTTCGCCGCCGAGTTCGGCCTCGACCAGAGCGCCGTGTTCCACGACTGGCGCGAGCTCGCGGCGGCGGGCCGGCTCGCCGACGCGGCGATCGTCGCCACCTCCGACCGGGAGCACTCCGGCCCGGCGATCGCGCTGGCCGACCTGGGCTACCACCTGATGCTCGAGAAGCCGATGGCGCCGACCGAGGACGAGGCGGTGCGCATCGCCGAGGCGGTCGAGCGGAACAAAGTGATCTTTGCGCTGTGCCACGTGCTGCGCTACACCGAATACTCCCGCACGGTGAAGCGGCTGCTCGACTCCGGCCGGATCGGCGCGCTGGTCAGCGTGCAGCACCTCGAACCGGTCGGCTGGTGGCATCACGCGCACTCGTTCGTCCGCGGCGAGTGGAGCAGCAGCCGTACGTCGTCACCCATGCTGCTGGCCAAGGCGTGCCACGACATCGACTGGCTGATGCACCTGGTCGACCGGCCGGTGGCCCGGGTCAGCTCGTTCGGCGGCCTCGCGCATTTCCGGCCCGAGGCGCGGCCGGACGGCGCCGCCGACCGGTGCCTCGACTGCCCGCTCGAGCCGGCCTGCCCGTACTCGGCGCCCAGGCTGTACCTCGGCTGCCTGGGCGATCCCGAGAAGGAGTTCTGGCCGCTGTCCGCGGTCACCGCCGACCACACCGAGGCCGGCGTGCGGGCCGCGCTGCGCGACGGGCCGTACGGCCGCTGCGTGTATGCGAGCGACAACGACGCCGTCGACCACCAGGTCGTCACGATGGAGTTCGCCGGCGGCGCGACCTGCTCGTTCACGATGACCGCGTTCAGCCCGTTCGAGCTGCGCAAGACCCGGCTCTTCGGCACCCACGGCTACCTGGAGGGCGACGGCGCGCGGCTGCGCCTGCTCGACTTCCGGACCGGCGAGGAGGAGGTGATCCACACCGGCGGCCCCGGCGGCCTCGAAGCCGACCACACCGACGCCGACGAGACGCTGACCGACACCTTTCTGGCCGCGGTCGCCGCGAACGACCCGGGCCTGCTCGACTCCGACGCCACCACCAGCCTCGCCAGCCACCAGGTGGTGTGGGCGGCCGAGCGCTCCCGGCACGCGGGCACGGTGGTCACCCTCGGCTGACGGCCCGCGCCGCAGTCCCCAGGCCGGCGGCGTCCGGGGTGCCGTACGCCGCCGGCATGGTGAGGACGAAGACCGAGCCGCGGTGCCGGCCGGGGCGGTAGGTGACGTCGCCGCCGTTGGCCCGGGCCAGTTCGCGGACGATGTAGAGGCCGAGGCCGGTACCGGAGATGGTGCCCGCGGTGCGGTCGGCGCGGGCGAAGCGATCGAAGAGCCGGTTCCGGAACTCCGGCGGGACGCCGGGGCCCTCGTCGTGCACCTCGATGGCGACGGCCGGGCCGCCGGTCGCGGCCGCCTCGATCCGGGTGACGCCGCCGCCGTACTTGGCGGCGTTGCTGATCAGGTTGGTCAGGACGTGGTCGACGTGGCCGGGTTGCATGACGCCGATCAGGTCGCGCGGACAACTGACGGCCACGCCGGTGGTGGCGGTGGCGGTCAATGCCGCGTCGATGTGCTCGGCGACCCGGATCGGCACCGGCATCGCGATGAGCCGGCCGGCGTCGATGCTGACCAGGGCCAGGACCTCCTGGACGATCGAGTCGAGGCGGCGGACGTTGCGGTTGATCTTTTCGAGGAGCTCGGCGATGGCGTCGGGCACGTCGTCCCTGGTGCGGGCCAGGTCGAGGTAGCCGAGGATCACGGCGAGCGGGTTGTTGATCTCGTGGCCGAGCATGCCGATGAGATCGGCCTTGAGCTGGTTGGCGGCCGCCAGTTCACGGTGGCGTTCGGCCAGTTCCAGGTGGGCTTCGTCGCGGGCGGCCTCGGCCGCGCGGCGTGCGCTGATGTCCTGGAAGATGCTGATCAGGTGGACCGGCCGGCCGTCGGCGTCGCGGATCGCGGAGACGGTGACGTGTGCGGGCAGCTCGGTGCCGTCGGCACGCAGCAGGGACAGTTCGCGGCTGATCTGCGGTTGCCGTCCGGCGATCACCGCGCTCAGCAGGCGCCGGTGCTCGTCCCGGGCGGACGTCACGACCAGGTCGGTCAGCTTGGTGCCGGTCAGCGCGCGCATCGACCTGCCGATCATGGTGCGGAACGCGGGGTTCGCGTCCCGGATGCGGTCGTCGATGCCGTGCACGACCTGGCCGACGGCGGCGTGTTCGAACTGGGAGCGCAGGCGCCGCTCGCTGTCGGCGAGGCGGCGGTTGGTGGCCGCGAGGTCGCTGGTGCGGGCGGCCACCGTGCTCTCCAGCGAGTCGTGCAGGATCGCGCTGTCCAGGGACACGGCGAGTTGCCCGGCGATGAGTCGTACGGTCTCCAGCCGGTCGGTGGAGAAGACCGCGGCCTGCCGGCGGTTCTCCAGCACGGGCACGGCGCGGGCGACGTTGTGGCTGGGCACCGGTACCACCAGCAGCGCGCAGGTAGGCAGGCCGGCCAGGGCGGGGTCCCGGGCGAACCGGTCGTCGCGGGTGGCATCCGCGACCAGCAGCGGTTCGTGGGTGCGCAGCGCGTAGCGGATGGCGGACATCGGGAGGTGGCTGCCCACATCGGTGTCCGACCGGATCGTGGCCTGCGGGTCGGTGACCGGGGTGGCCGCGGCCGCGCTGCCGGTGCCGGTGATCGCCGACGCGTACCAGTGCCCGGTCTCCTGATTTTCCAGCACGAGGTGCACGCCGGTCGCGCCGGTCATCGCGCTGAGCACATCACCGACCTTGGCCTGCAGGCCGGCCACGGTGGTCTGCGAGCCGAGCGCCTGCGCGGCGCGCAGGATCGCCATCAGGTCGATCCGCTGCGAACCGGCCCCGGGGCCGCCGTCCGACCAGGTGATCGGCGGGGGTGTGGTGCGCAGGAACGGGTAGCCGGCCTCGATCGCGGCGACCTTGCCGTCCGCGCCCCAGGACCGGTAGGCGTCGCGGGCTTCGGCGAGCAGGTGCTCGCCGGCGTGGCCGAGGCCCTGGGCCAGGTGGAACAGGCCGGCCCGCTCGGCCAGCAGCGCGTGGTGCCAGGGCCGGCCGGAGACCTCGCTGAGCCCGGCGTCGAACTCGCGGATCGCGGTGGCGGCGTCTGCCAGCGCCCAGGCTCGCTCGGCCTCGACCAGCCGCAGCAGCGGCCGGAAGTTGCGAGGAGCGTCGGCGGCGCGCCGGGCGAGCCACTCGCGGAGCTCGGTCAGCTCGGCCTCCGTCTCCGGGTCGGCGCCCGCCGCGCGGATCCGGCCGGTGAGGCAGAGGCTGCGCACCAGCCGGATGATCGCCGAGAGGTAGAAGCCGCGGACCGGTCGGCTGTGCGCCATGGCGGCGGCCGAATGCTCTTCGAGCGCCGCCGTGTCGTCGAAGAACAGCGCGGCGAGGGCGCGGTTGACGTGGTACGTGGTCAAGGACGTCCCGTACGGGGCGGCCGCGCTCACGTGGGCGGCCTCGTCGAAGTCGGCGTCGGCGAACTGGCCCGGTCCGGCCGTCCGGCCCTGCAGGGCGCGGATGAGCTGCTGGTAGCTGAGTATCGCGAGCGCCTGGAAGCGGCTGCCGGTCCGCTCGGAGAAGGACAGCAACGGCGGGATCTCGTCGGCCAGCGCCTCCAGCGTCTCGGTCGTGTCCAGCTGGACGTTCAGCAGGCGGACCGACACCATGCTCGCGACCTGCAGGTCGCCGGCCGCCACCAGCTCGTCGCGGGCCCGGAACGTGTCGTCGAGCAGATCCTCGAGCGGCTCGTGCCAGGGCGCGTTGTAGCACAGGTATTGGAACTGGAGGATCGCCGTCTCCGCGCGGTATCCGTGCCGGACGGCCGCGGCGACCATCTGTCCGGAGATCAGGTAGCCGGTGCGGTAGTCGTCGCGCAGGTCGACCATGACGTTCAGGGCGGCGCCGAGCGTGACGAGGAACGGTGCACAGATGCCGTGGCGCGTCCACATGTCCCGTGCCTCGACCACCAGCCACGCGTTCAGCAGCGGGTCCACCAGGAAGGTCGGCGTGAGCAGCCGGTTCATCAGCCGGCCGGCCGCGATGATCCGCGGGTCGGTGGTCTCGCCGAGGTCCGGCTCGCCGGTCGCCAGGTCGGCGGCCCAGTCGTACAGCCGGTCCAGGCCCGCCTCGACGTACGGTGCGAGGTCCGCGGGTGGCTCGATGCCGAACTGGCGCAGCACGCCCAGGCCCAGCTCGATGGCGGTCCGGGAGCGGGCGCGCTGCATCAGGCTGTTGATCTGGGAGGCGGTGGCGCCGGCCAGGGTGAGCACGTCGGGGTGGCGGTCACTCAGCTCCCGGTAGACCTCGTCGGCCTCGTCGAGGCGGCCCAGGCAGAACAGCACGGCGTGCCGGTCCACGGCGATCGCGTTGCGCAGCGGCGCGATCCCGCCGGCCCGCGCGGCCAGGTCGTCCGCGGTGGACAGCAGCTCCTCGGCGATCGGGTAGTTGGTCAGGCCGAAGGAGCGCCGGCCGGCCGCGTGCAGCAGGGCAGCGGCGGAGCGTAGCTCGCGGTGCGCGTCGATCCGGCCGGCGATCGCCAGATACTGTTCGGCCGCCTCCTGCCGGTAGTCCGGGCAGGGTGCGAGCCGCCGGGCGATGGTGATCTGGAGCCGGTCCCGTTCGGCGACGGCCAGGTCCTCGTGGGCGGCCCGGTGGATGAGGTCGTGCCGGAACCGGACCGTATCGGCGGCCGCCGCGCCGCGGTCCAGCGCGACCAGCCGCTCCGTGGCGGCGGGCGCCAGGCCCTGGACGAGTTCCGGCTCGGTCTGCCGGAGCGCGACGGCCAGCAGCGCCAGCCGGACGTCACCGCCCAGGCAGGCCAGGGCGGTGAGCACCTGGCGGGTGGGCGGTGGCAGCTGCTCGATGCGCGCGGCGAGCAGTTCGGGCAGGCGATGCCGGCCGGTGAACGCGGACACCGCCTCCTCGTCCCAGCTCCAGCCCGCGTCGGTGAGCACCAGCAGCCCGTCCGCGCGCAACGCGTTGAGCAGCTCGACGGTGGCGTACGGGTTGCCGCCGCTGCCCTGGCCGATCGAGCCGGCGAGACGGGCGACGGCGGCCGGGGCCATCCGCAGGACGGCGGCGACCAGTTCGCCGAGGCCGGCCTCGGCGAGCCCGGCGAGCCGCACCGGCGCGGTGATCCGGCCCTCCCGCGCCCAGCGCGCGGCCATCGGCCACAGCGGGTGGTCGGGGCCGACCTCCTGGTCGCGGTAGGTGGCGACGAACAGCAGCCCGGGGACCGTCGGTGCGGTCGTGACGATGGCGTCCATCACCCGCAGCGCCGAGCTGCTGCTCCATTGCAGGTCGTCGAGGGCCAGGACGATCGGGCGGCGTGCCGCGACGGCCCGCAGGGTCGCGACGACCGTGGCGGTGATCCGGCCCGGGGCCAGGCCCTGACCGTCGGAGCCGCCCTCGTCCGGCCCGCCCATGAGAGTGGCCATCTCGGGGATCAGGTAGGTGGCGACCGCGGTGTTGGGCCCGAGCGCCGCGGCCAGCAGCTGCCGGTCCACGGCCATCTCCGCCTCCGGCTCGGCGAGCACCAACCCGGCCAGTTGGCGCATGGCGCGGGTGACACCACCGCTGCCCGTCCCGGTGCGGAACTGGTCGTACTTGCCAGTGAGGAACCAGCCGCCACGGTCGGTGACCGTCGGGCGCAAGGCGTTCACCAGGGCACTCTTGCCGATTCCGGGCGGCCCGGAGACCAGCACGGCGGCGCCGCCGGCCTGCGCCGCGTCGAGGGCCGCGACCAGCCGGCCGACCTCCGGGTCGCGGCCGACCAGGTGGCCCGGCGCGGTGAGCACCGCGGGGAAGTCGCGCTCGCCGAGGCACCAGCCGTCCGCCGCGCCGTCGGAGAAGTGGAGCAGGTCGTGGGCCAGACCCTCGGCGCTCTGGTACCGCCGTTCCGGGTCCTTCTCCAGCAGCCGCATGAGGATATCGCTGAACCCGCGGGGGAGATCCGGCGTCAGGTCCGCGGGGAATGTGGGCGTCCGGACCAGGGTGTCGCGGATCAGCTCCAGCGGGTCGTCACCCGGGAACGGCGGGAAGCCGGTGGCCAGCGCGTACAGGGTGGCGCCGAGCCCGTACAGGTCGGCGCGCCGGTCGACGGCCAGCCGCAGCCGGCCGGTCTGCTCGGGTGGCAGATAGCCGAGGGTGCCGACCGGTTCGTCCGGCGGCGCGGAGCCGTTTCGCGCCTCCGGTCCGGTCAGCGCGAACTCGAAGTCGATCAGCACCGGCGCCCCGGACTCGCCGATGATCAGGTTGGCCGGGGTGATGTCGCGGTGCACGACGTCGGCCTGATGAATGGCGGCGACCACGCCGGTGAGCGCGCGGGCGATCTCGAGCAGGCGGGGCATCGGGAACCGCTCGCCGTCGGCCGTCCGGCCGCCGTCGTCGAGCAGGACGAGAGACTGGCGGCCCTGTCGCCCGGCCAGGCGTGGCACCCCCGGGATGCCGGCGAGATGGCGCAGCACGGCCCGTTCGCGGTCGATGCGGCGGATCGCGCCGGCGCCGGTGGTGCGTTTGCATATCACCGTGCCGTCCGGGGCGGGCCGGCGGAGGACCTGCGTCCGCTCGCTGCGGTACAGCGACTCCTCTGCCATAAGCCGGATACTGCCACCTTATGTACGTTATATCCGTTAGAAGTCGGGTGGCTTGACCGTATCAATGGGCATCGATTAGACAGGGCGGGTGATTCGAACACTTGCCGTGGTCTGCACCGTGGTCGTGCTCGGCGTGGGTGGCGCAACGCCGGCACTGGCGGCCGGCGCCGATCCCACCCAGCCCACCGCCGGCCCCTGCCAGTACACGCCGACACCCGACGACCCCGCCGCGCGCCCGGTGCCGCTGCCTCGCGACCCGTCGCCGACGCCGAGCCGCGGCACCGTCCACACGGTGCTGTTCACCAACCTCGGCCCGATCCCGCTGCGCCTCGACCGGGCCGCTGCGCCGTGCACGGTGCAGAGCTTCCTGCACCTCGTCCGGCACCGCTTCTACGACCGCACGATCTGCCATCGGCTGACCGCGTACCCGACGCTGAGCGTGCTGCAGTGCGGCGACCCGACCGGCACCGGTGAGGGCGGTCCCGGCTACCAATACAGGGACGAACTGCCGACGAACCTGCCGCCCGCGCCGACCGACCCCACCGGGGTCCGGCGCGTCTACGCGCGGGGCGTGCTGGCCATGGCCAACGCCGGGCCGGACACCAACGGCAGCCAGTTCTTCCTGGTCTACGCCAACTCCGCGCTCCGGCCGAACTACACGATCTTCGGTACGGTCGATCCGGCCGGCCTGTGCACCCTCGACCGGGTCGCCGCCGGGGGCGTGCAGCCCACCCCCGACGATCCGGCGCCCGTCGACGGCCCGCCGGCTCGGCGCACCGAGATCATCCGGGCCCTGGCGCTCCCCTGACCGCTGATTCACGGCCCGTCCCTGTTCGCCGGGACGGGCCGTGGCCTCGATCAGCGACCCGGTTGGCCGCAGCCGTACGCGCAGGCGCCGAACTTGGCGAAGCGCAGGCGGGCCGCGGTGCCGAACGCCGTGAAGTCGCCGCCGACCGTGATCGTCCGGCGGACCGGGTCGGCGCCCAGCGTGAGCACGCCCCACTTGCCGTTGCTCTGCGGATTCCAGGCGAGCACCGCGCCGGTGGCGGGATCCCAGGCGGCCAACTTCGGGTGGTCCAGCTTCGTGACCTTGCACCAGGCGGTCGCCGAGGCGAACGGCGTCGGGCAGACCACGGTGAAATGTCCGCCGGCATAGATGGCGCCGTTCAGATATGTGATCGCCTGCACGTCGCCGTCCGTGACGCTGCTCCACATCAGCGTCCCGTTGGGCTGGTACGCGACCACCCGTCCACCCGGGCCGGCCAGTGCGGCGAACAACCGATCGGCGGTGGCCGTCAGGGCGTAGACCGGATAGGGGGTGGCCGACCGGAACTGCGGGTCGACCTGCCCGTCGGCCGGCCGCAGGGCGGCAAGGCGACCGGTCCCGGTCACGTTGTTGAGACTCGTGAAGTAGCCGCCGACGTACAGCCGCGGGCCCGCGGCGTACAGCACCTGCACCTTTTTGTTGGCACTGCCCCGGAAGCCGGTGTCGACGGCGCCGTCGGACAGGCGGAACGCCGCCAGGTTCGGGGCGGCACGCCCGTCCACCTTCGTGAAGTCGCCACCCACGAAGAGCCGGCCGGCGGTCGCGGCCAGCGCCCGCGGGGTCCCGGTGATCGTGTGCTGGAGCGGGCCGACGTTGCCGGTGGACAGGTTGATGCCGGCCAGCCCGGCGCGGGGCAGGCCGGCGATGGTGGTGAACGTGCCGGTGACGTACAGAGTGGATCCGGCGACGGTCACCGCCAGCACCGTTCCGTCCGACCGCGGTGCCCACGGCAGCAACTGGCCGGTGCGGGTGTCCACCGCGGCGAGCCGCTTACGGGCGACCGGCTTCCCGTCGACGATCGCGTGCGTGAAGTTGCCACCCAGATAGACCGTCGTTCCGACCTGGGCGCTGGCGTACACCAGGCCGTCGAAGCCGACGGTACGGTCCGGCTTGGCCGAGATCAGCGGGACGGCCGCGGCTACGGGCGTCGCCGCGAGGGTCAGCGCGCCCGAGAGCAACAAACCCAGGGACAGCCGCCAGAAGGGGCGCTGCCGAGAACCAGTGAGGAGCATAAGGGGACGATAGGTCCGAAAGGGTGCGTTTCGGGCCTCGATGGTGCGCGGTAACCCGAACGGGGCGGGTGCGGCTCGCTCCGGCCGCACCCGCCCCGGCTCAGTGGAGCCTGGTCTCCCTGGTCGAGAGCGGCCCGCTGAGGTAGCCGGGCACCGCGGACCCGTCGGTGGTCGCGACGGCGGCGTAGGTCCCGTCCCGGGACAGGGCGGCGCCGTCCCAGGCCCGGCGCGTATCCGTGAAGTCGTCGGGCAGCGGCGTGTACCAGCCGCCCAACCGGACCGAAGCGCCGCCCGCCGTCTTCACCGAGAGCAGAGTGGATCGGTTGGCGTCGGAGTCGTGGACCGCGATGATCGCGCGGGTACCGTCCCCGGACAGCCGGCCGGACTTGATCTCGTCGCTGGTGAAGGCGGCGCCGGGGTCCCGGCTGGCCACCGTGGTGACGCCGGTGGTCAGGTCACGCCAGTAGGCCTGCGTGTAGAACGTGCCCACGTCGACGAGCTGATCCATGGAGGTGAACAGGGCGTAGCGGCCGTCGGCGGAGAGGTCGAGCAGCTCACCCCAGGAGTCGGCGCTGCCGTTCGCCCAGGCCGACGCCATGACGGTGGTCCCGGCGGTCAGGTCCCGGCGGTAGGCGTGCGAGGTGTAGGCGTTCTGCCCGGTGGCTGCGCTCAGGCCGGTGGCCATGGAGGAGAAGCCGACGTAGCGGCCGTCGTCGGAGAGCACCGGGGAGCTGCTGTGGTCATTCCCCGCGGCGCCCTTGCGGTTGACGCTGACCAGCGTGTTCGCGCCACTGGCGACGGTAGTGACCAGAACCTGGTTGGTGACGTTGCCGGCCTTGCCGCCCCACAGCTTCGCCTCCGAGGAGACGTAGGCGACCGACGTGCCGGTGCCGTTGATCGAGGGGGACTGGCTGTGGCCGGCCGCGGGCTTGCCGGCCAGGCGGCTGATCACCTTGACCGTACCGGTGGTGCGGTCGAAGAGGTACACGTCGCTGCTGTCGTCGGTGTCGTCGGCGGTCAGCTGGGCGTCGGAGGCGAACGCGATCCATCGGCCGTCGGCGGAGATGTCCGGTTCCCCGCTGGCGCCCTCCGCCGTTCCGCCGGTGGTCGTGTGGCTGACCAGCGTGGTGGTCGCGGTGGTCAGATCGGTGACGAAGACGTCGGCGGCGTTGTTCGTGTCGCCGGCGGCGAGGCCACCGGCAGTGGAGACGAAGGCGACGTACCGGCCGTCGGCGCTCACCGAGGGCGAGCCGGCGTCGCTGGAGAGTTGCCCGCCGCCCGGACCGCGGACCACCGGGACGGATTCGTTCAGCGCCGGCAACCCGGGAGTGCCGACCGCGACGGTGACGGTGGAACTGGCCGCACTGGCGGCGCTGTCCTGCACACGTACCGTCACCGGGGTTGCCGCCGCCGTGGCCGTCGGCGTCCCGGCGATGACACCCGACGTGCTCAGCTTCAGCCCGGCGGGCAGGCTGCCGCCGGTGACGCTCCAGGTGTACGGGCCGACCCCGCCGGTCGCCCGCAGCGCGCCGCTGTAGGCGTGGTTGACCAGGGCGTCCGGCAACCGCCGGGTCGCCGGGGTGGCCAGCGCGAGCGGGGTGGTCAGCGTGGACAGCAGGAGGTTCGGGGTGTCACCCGGGACGCCGGTGATCTTGTCCGGGGTGGCCGAGGAGGACAGTCGCGCGGCGACCACGGCCGGGCTGAGCTTCGGCTCCCGGCCGAGCATCAGCGCCGCGGCGCCGGCCACGTGCGGGGTGGCCATCGACGTGCCGGACATCGTCGCGCTCGCCGTGTCGTACGCGTTGCCGGCGGACAGGATCTCGTCGCCGGGCGCGAGCAGGTCGACGCACGGGCCCCGGTTGGACCAGCTCGTCAGCGCGTCGGTGCTGTCCGTCGCGCCGACGGTGACCGCGGCCGGCACCAGGGCCGGGCTGTGCTGGCAGGCGTCGGCGCCGTCGTTGCCGGCCGCGACGACCACCGTGATGCCGTCGTTGATCGTCGCCTGCACCGCCTGCTCCAGCGCCGGGTCCGGGTCGCCGCCGAGGCTCATGTTGACCACGGCCGGGCCGGTGGTGTGCTGGGCGATCACCCAGTCCAGGCCCGCGATGATCCATTCATCGTCACCGTTGCCCATGCAGTCCAGGACGCGGACACCGACAATGGTGGCCTTCTTCGCCACGCCGTAGGTGGTCCCGGCGAGGGTGCCGGCCACGTGCGTGCCGTGTCCGTGGCAGTCGGTGGTGCCGAACGCGTCGGGCACGAAGCTGATCGGCGCGCTGGCCCGGCCGCCGAAGTCCTGGTGGCTGGCCATCACGCCGGTGTCCACCACGTACGCGGTGACGCCGGCGCCCCCGCCGGTCCAGGTGTACTTGGTGTCGAGCGGCAGTTTGCGCTGGTCGACCCGGTCGAGACCCCACGGGGCGTTCGACTCGGTGTCACTGATCCGCATCCGGCGGACCGGATCGACGGCCACGACGGAGGGGTCGTGGCGCAGCCTCGCGGCCGCCGCCGGGGTGAGATCGGCGGTGAAGCCGGGCAGGGCGGCGGTGAACTGCCGGCGGATCGTGACGCCGGCGGCGCGCGCCCGGGCTCGCTGGGTCTCCGGCGACGCGGCGGTGAGCCGCACGATATATCTCGAGGTAGTGGCCGGCGCGGCGGTGGCCGGCACCGTGGTCGTCCCGGCGCCCAGCGCCACGACGAGCGGGATCAACCAGCCCGAGCGTCCCCATCGGACAAGTCGTCTCTTCTGGTGCATGTGGCCTCCCCAGTCGCCCAGCATCTGTGGATCATGGTGCCGGAGGAGACCGGGGCGGCTCGGACGGGAAGCCGACCATGTGAGATAGCGGACACGGCGGCGGAGAAGGTCTGGCGGCCGCCGAAAACCTGTTCCCATCCGCTAGCCGCCCGGCTCCGAATTCTTTGCGACGATGTGACCGGTGGAGAGGCGGACCTATGGCGGAACGCGGCGCTAGTCGCCGGCCGGAGCACCTCGCAGCGGTGCCCCCGCCGGAGCCGACCGATGCCGGTGAGCTGCTGCGGGCGGTCGCCCGCGGCGACGAGCAGTCCTTCGGCCGGCTCTACGACCTGGTCGCGCCCCGCGTCTACGGCCTGATCCGGCGCGTTCTGCGCGACCCGGCCCAGGCGGAGGAGGTGGCCCAGGAGGTCCTGGTCGAGGTGTGGCGCACGGCCGCCCGTTTCGACCCGGCCCGCGGCTCGGCGACCGCCTGGGTCTTCACGATCGCCCACCGGCGGGCGGTCGATCGGGTGCGATCCGAACAGGCGGCGGTCGACCGGACCGTACGAGTCGGGGCGGCCTCGCTCGAGACACCGTACGACGTCGTCGCCGACGAGGTCTCCGGCCGCCTCGAGCGGCAGCAGGTGCGCACCTGCCTGAGCGAGCTGACCGAGTTGCAGCGGCAGGCGGTGACCCTGGCCTACTACCAGGGGCACAGCTATCCGCAGGTGGCGGAGCTGCTCAACGCGCCGCTGCCGACGGTGAAGACGCGGATGCGGGACGGGCTGATCCGACTGCGTGACTGCCTGGGAGCGGGGGTGGGTGCGTGAGCGGCGAGGACATCCACGCGCTGGTCGGCGCGTACGCGCTGGACGCGGTCGACGATCTCGAGCGGGCCGCTTTCGACCGGCACCTGCGCGACTGCGAGGCATGCCGGGCCGAGGCGGCCGAGCTGCAGCAGACGGCGGCCCGCCTCGCCGACGGCGCCTGGTCGGTTCCGCCGGCGACCCTTCGGGACACCGTGCTGGCCGAGATCGCGACGACCCGGCAGGTGGCGCCGCGCGCGCCGGGGCGGCCACGCCGGTCCGGCTCGCTGCGGATGCGCTTGACGGCGGCGGCCGCCGCGGTCGTTGCGGCCGCGGCGGCGGGCGTCGCCGTGTTCGTGATCCAGGAGCAGCGCGTCCACCACGAGCAAGACGTCGCCGAGGCCGCGCGGTCCGCCAATGCCCGGGTACAGGCCATCCTCGCCGCGCCCGACCTGGTCGTACGGCAGGACTCGCTGAGCACCGGCGGCCACGTGACCGTCGCGTCGTCGCGCCTGCACGACGCCGGAGTGATCCTGGTGGCCCCCACCGAGGCACCCGCACCCGGCAACGTCTACGAGGCATGGACGGTCGGCGCGAACGGCCCGGTGCCGGCCGGCACCGGGCAGACCTCGGTCGTCCATGTCGTCGAGAATCTGTCGGCCTCGTCCGCCGTGGCGGTCACGGTCGAACCGGCTCCCGGCTCGCTCAAGCCGACCGGATCGGTGGTCGGGAAGGTCAACCTGACCTGACGTCGCGGGCTCACCGAGCCGACCGCCGATCGACTCCGAATCCCCGGTGTCCATCGCCAGGAATCGGCGCGGGGGAGGTGACGGCATGCGGTTGGAGGAGAATGCCGGTGTCGAGAGGGTGGCCGGCCGCTACCGGCTGATCGCGCTCCTTGGCGCCGGCGGTATGGGGCGGGTGTATCGGGCACACGATGAGCTGCTCGACCGCGAGGTCGCGGTCAAGTGTGTCCGGGCTCCGGCCGTCCGGGACACCGTGCGCGAGGCGCGCGCCGCGGCTCGACTCGATCATCCCCATGTGATCCGGATCTTCGACGTCGTCCAGGCGGACGGGCGGTCCTGGATCATCATGGAGTATGTCCCGTCGCGCTCGCTGCACGAGGTGGTGAGCGAGGGGGGTCCGCTGACCCACCGGGATGCCGCCCGGATAGGACTGGCCGTGCTGGAGGCCCTGGAGGCGGCGCACGCGGCGGGTGTCGTGCACCGTGACGTCAAGCCGCGCAACGTGTTGATCGCCGCCGACGGCCGCGTCGTGCTGGCCGACTTCGGCCTGGCCGCGGTGGGCGCCGAGCCGGCCGGTCCGGGGGAACCGATTCTCGGTTCGCCCAGTTACGTGGCCCCGGAACAACTACGCCGCGGAGTCTCGGGCGAACCGGGCGATCTGTGGTCGCTGGGCGCCACCCTCTACTACGCGGTCGAGGGCCGTCCGCCGTTTGCCCGGCCGAGCGTCGCCGAGTCGCTGTCGGCCCTGCTGTCCGGGCCACCCGACCCGCCGCAACGGCCGGGACCGTTGCACAGCATCATCACGCCCCTGCTGACACCGGACCCGGACCGTCGTCCGAGCGCCACCGACGTCCGGACCGCCCTGCGCGACGCGATGACCAGGGCGATCGGCGTTTACGCCGTACCGGCGCCGCGCCGCCCGGCCGGCGGTGCCGTCCGGTTCCGCCCCGCCGCAACGCGAGTCCCGATCCGACCCGACGTCCACGAGGTGCGTGCGGCCGGTCCCGGCTTCCTCGGCCGGTGGTGCAGGCTGCTCGTGCCGGGACTGTCATAGGGCGCGGAGCCGTCGTTCGGCCCGTTCATAGCGGTCGATGCGGTCGACCACGTCCGGCGTCGGGGCCAGGCGCCGGTTGTTGGCGAGGTTGTCCGCGAGATCGGCGAGCTTGACCTGACGAGCCAGCGGATCAGCGGCCACCTGCTCGATGTACTCCTCGTACGTCTGCTCCGGCCGATGGGTCAACGCGACGACCGCCGCGACGACCCGGTCGGGGAGGCCGGCTTCGCGCAGGTCGCCGGCGGTTACCGCGGTGTCCTCCAGAACGTCGTGGAGCACCGCCACCATCCGCGTGCGAAGGGGACGGACGGCCAGCATGACCCGCAGCGGATGCTGGATGTACGGCTCGCGCTCGGGACTGGGATAACGCTGGCCGCGGTGGGCGCGGCAGGCCACGGCGATGGCCTCCGCCAGCAGGGTGGCGTCGTCCTCCATGCGCCAATGGTGCCTCTTGGCTCAGATCACGGCCCGGACGCCCATGCCGAGTCCGACCAGGACGACGAGGGCGGCCGTGGCGGTAGGGGCTCCGGCCGAGATGCGGCTGGTCAGGCGGGTCGCGCGGGCGCTCAGGCGGGCGGCGTGGCCGCCGCGCGCGACCAGCCGGCCCAGCCTGCGCTGGGCGACGACCAGGAGGAGTCCGACCGCGGTGAGGGTGCCGGCCATGCCGATCCCGTACGCGAGGACCAGCAGCACGCCGAGACCCGCCCGGCCGAGGCCGATCGCGGCGAGCAGCACCACCAGCGCGGACGGGCTCGGTACCAGGCCGCCGGCGAGCCCGATGCCGGCCAGCCCGAGCCGACCACCCGGCCGGTGGTCATGTCCGTGCCCGTGGTGGTGCCCCAACCCATGGCCGTGCGGGTGGGCGTCGTGCGAGTGGCCGTCGTGCGGGTGACTGTCGTGCGTGTGGGCGTCGTGCGGGTGGCCGGCGTGATCGTGGCCGTGCGGGTGGGTGTGGTCGTGGTCGTGGCCGTGCGGGTGGGTGTGGTCGTGGTCGTGGCCGTGCGGGTGGGTGTGGTCGTGGTCGTGTGGGGCGTGCCGGTGGCGGCGGGCTCGGCGGGCGGAGACCAGCATGGCGAGGCCTACGCCGGCCACCAGGAGGCCGCTGGCGGCGCCCAGCCAGGCCAGCAGTTGCTCGCCGGCCAGGGCGGTCGACGTGCTCAGCAGCAGGCCCACGACCAGGACGCCCCCGGTGTGCGCCAGCGTCACGGTGCCGCCCACGGCGAGGGCGTCCCGGATCCGCCCGCGGCGTCCGGCGAAGTAGGCCGCCATCACCGTCTTGCCGTGGCCGGGCAGGGCCGCGTGCCCCGCCCCGAGCAGCAGGGCCAGCAGGAAGGCGAGTCCGACCACGAGCGGCGTCAACCGGCCGCCGACCACCGACTCGACCCGGCTCTGCGCCGAGGTCAGCCAGTTCGGGCCGCTCGCGGCGAGCCGGGCCGGGGTGCCCACGGCCCGGCCGCCGGAACCGCCGACCCGGATCGTCGCGGTGCGCACGTCGGGGGCCGAGGTCAGCAGCTCGCGCGGGTACGAGGTGAGCCGCCCGCTCACGCTCTCGACCGGCAGGGCGCTGTCGATGCGTACGCCATCGCCGTGTGCAGTGAGCTCGCGCCAGCCCACCCGGCCGGACCGATAGCGGTTGTCGACCCGCAGGGTCGTGGCCCTGGCCTGCGCGCCGAACGAGCAGGTCAGCCGGCCGGTGGACAGTCCACCCGCCCCGGGCGCGAGCCGGTAGCCCGGCTCGGTGACCGTCCACGTCAGCCTCGAACCGTCGGCGGTGACGGCGAACGCGTCCGCGTACCGGCGGCATTCGGCGACGGCGTAAGCGGCCCGCTCGGCATCGGACAACCGACCGTCGCCGTCGGTGTCGATCAGCGGCTTCTCCTGCAGGGTCGGTATCTCCGCGATGTCCGAGAGGGCGAGCACGTCGACGCGGTCGGTGCGGACGGTGAGCTCGGCGTACTGGTTGATCGAGAAGTTGCCCAGCGGGTGCGCCTGGGCGGGCGCGGCCGGGGCGAGCAGACCGGACACGACGGCGGCGGCCGGCACGAGCAGCAGGCGGGCGAGTCGGCTCATCGGGCGTCTCCGAGGGCGGGGGCGGGCGAGTCGGCTCATCGGGCGTCTCCGAGGGCGGACAGGGCGCGGCGGGCGGTGGGCCCGTCGGCGGGCGAGAAGTACGGGTTGGTGGCCAGCGCGCGGGCCAGTTCGGCGCGGGCCTCGGCGCGATGACCGAGGGCCAGGCTGATCATGCCGAGGTGGTAGGCGTAGGTGGCCGGGTGCGCGCCGCCCGCGATCGCCTGCCTCGCGTAGGTGAGAGCCTCGTTGTCGCGCCCGGCGGCGTGCAACGACCAGGCGACGGTGTCCGCGACGTCCGGGTGGTGCCGCCGGGCCCATTCGGCGCTCGCCGCCTTGACCGCGTCGGCGGGCCGGCCCTCGGCCAGCGCCAGCTGCGCGGTGGCCAGGTCGTCGCGGCCGCCGTTGGCGGTGAAGAGCCGCTGCGCGGCCGCCGCCAGGGACAGCTGCTGCTGGGCCTGCGCGGAGCGGCCGGCGACGGTGAGCAGCTCGGCGTACTCGATCAGGGAGGACGGCCCGGGCAGCCGGGCGGTGAGATCGGCATAGTCGGCCAGCGCGCCCGGCAGGTCGCCCTGCGCGGCCCGGACCCGGGCCCGACCGCGCTGGGCCGCCACCGAGGACGGGTCGGCGGCGAGGGCGGCCGCGTACTGGTCGCCGGCCGTACGCAGGTCGCCGCGGCCGAACGCGAGCTCGCCGAGCTGGGTGTGGCAGAAGGCGGCGTCGTGCGGGTCGGCCGCGTCGTCCAGCGCCCGGCGCATGAGCCGGTCGGCGTCCGCAAGCCGGCCGCGCAGCTCGAGGTCGTAGGAGGCGCGGGCGTACGCGGCCAGGCCGGGCCGGGTGTCGAGCATGTGCTGGACGGCGTCGGTCGCACCCCGGGCGTCGCCCAGCTGGGTGAGCGCGTCGGCGAGCACCCCGTACGCATCGGCGTCGGCGGTGTCCACCTTCAGCGCGGCGTGGGCCTGGTCGCGGGCGGTGGCGAAGTCGTGCCGGGCGTTGGCCAGCGCGCCGAGCACGACCAGCGCGCCGCCGTTGCCGTCCCGGCGCAGCGCCAGAGACTTGCGGGCGGCCTGCTCGGCCTGCGGGTAGAGGGCCGGGTCGGCGGTGACCCGGGCCTGTTCGAGGTAGGTGGCGCCGAGCGTGGCCCAGCCTCCCCAGTCGCCGGGCACGTCGCGCAGGTGCTGCTGGGCGCGGGCGACCCGGTCGGCCAGCTGGTCCACGGGCGGTGCGGCGGTCAGCGCGGCCGGCGACGCGCTGTGCGGCCGCACCGCGATGCCGGCGACGCCGAGCAGCGCGGCGGCGAGAGCGAGGCTGATCAGGGTGCGGCGCATGACGCTCCTCCAAGAGATACGCCGGGTGGGCGCGCCGGTCGGCGCGCCCACCCGGGTCGGGTCACAACTGGGCTGTCTGGTCGGGGTCGGAGAAGGGTTGCGGCGAGACCGGCCGACGGCGGCGGCGCAGGAAGGCGAGCAGACCGAACGCGATGACCAGGGCGCCGAGGCCGGTGAGGCCGGTCGCGTACGCCACGGGCTTGGTCATCCAGGTTCCGCTGCCGGTGCCTTCGGCGGCCGCGGGTTCCGTGGCGTCCGGAACGCCGGCCCCGGGCGCCGCGGCGGCATCGGACTGGTCGGCGTCGGGCACACCCGCGCCGGCCGGGCCGGAGTCGGCCGTGGCGGTGGGGTCGGTCGCCGGCGGGGCGGCCTGCGGTTGCGCCGCGGCGCCGCCCTGCGAGTTGACCGCCAGCGAGTTGGGCAGCGCGACGTACGGGAACTTCGCCCCGAACGGCTGGTTGTTCGCGTCCACGGCGTCGCCCTTGGCGAGCGCGTCGACCAGCTTGCCGGTCTGCGCCGCCCCTTCGAGGGCCTGCAGCTCGATGTCGACCACATCGTCGGTGAGCCGCCGCCCGTTCGGGAAGCCCTGCAGGTCGCCGCCGAGCACGCCGAGCCGGTTGGGCTGCCCGCTCACCGGCACCGACAGGTTGAGCCGCAGCTGTTCGGACGGCGTGAACCGGCCGGCCGGCACGTCGGCGTTGTTGAGCTGCGAGTTGAGGTCGGCCTTGATCGGGCCGCCGGCCTTGGTGGTGATCCCGGTCAGGAAGATCTCGACCAGGTCGTTGCGGGGCGTCGCGGGCGCCGGCACCTGGTAGATCTTCTGGATCAGCTGCGGCACCTCGGGATTGGTGACCCGTTTGACCAGCGCCGGGATCTTCGCGTCCCGGTCCGGCGGGGTGGCGTTGAAGGTGTCCTTCAGCCCGGCCGGCACGACCACCTCGTTGACCAGCGGGTTGCCCAGGCGCGACACCTGCACCTTGCCGCCGTACGAGGAGCCGTCGGCCACCCGTACCCGGTCGCGTTCGGTGGTGGTCCAGAGGCCGACCACCGGGTTGCGCTTGGCGTCGCCGCCCAGTGCCACGTCCTTGAACGGCACCTGGATCGCGATGGTGTTCACGTTGTAGCCGGCCAGCGTGTCCTGCCCGGTCTCGCTCAGGTTCCCGCCGTACAGCAGGTCGAAGACCCGCAGGTCGAGGAAGAACGGGTCGTCGGCCTGACCGGCGAAGATCTTCCAACCGCCGGGCAGGGTACGGGTGGCCTGCGCGCGCAGCGTGCCGTAGTCGGGCATCGACGCCGGCCCGACCCGGGACGGCGCCACCGGTACGTCCTGCGCGCGTACCTTGAACGGCTCGCCGTGGAACGACGACTCCAGCGTGTAGGTCTGCCGGAAGAGCAGGTTCTCGTCGTCGATCGAGGTGACCGGGCCGTTGTTGTAGAGGAACGTGTTGGTCCCGCGCTTGTCGATGTTCTTGAACGTCCAGCGGAACGTCGCGTCGGGCTTGGCGTCGCCGTCGCTGTCGACCTTGATGAGGTACGTGGCGTCGGCGGCGAACGGGTAGAAGTTGGGGCCACCGTTCGGCTCCTCGAACGGCTGCCAGTTGGCGATGAAGGTGACGTAGCCCGGGCGTTCCGGGCTGACGAACGCGTACAGGTCGGTGTTGTCGATCGCCGGGTCGGCGGCGACCAGCGGCGCCTCCCGGTGGCTCGACGCCGTGGCTGTGCTCGGGCCCAGCCCGTACACCGTGCCGGCGAGCAGCGCGCTCACACCGAGCGCGGCCGCCACACGTTTGACGGTCATGATGGTCTGTCCTCCCGTGCCGGTGACTGTCTCGGCACGGATTCGAGCCCGTCCACGCCCCAGATCGGTGGCTGTGAGATTGCCGTCGCCGGCCCATCCGCGCCGCGAGCGGCGCCGAATCAAAGAGCCGCACCGCCTGTCGGGCGCCGTGCGGCGGGTGGTGCGATGCTGGGGCCGTGACGGAGCAGCAGCAGCCGGCGGGCGAGGCGGCCGGGGTGATCCAGGCCTTCGAACAGATGCCGGCGGTGCTGTGGGCGTTCGAGGGGCCGCAGCACCGGGTGGTCGCCGCGAACCGGGCCGCCCGGGCCAGCATCGGCGATCGGGCCGGCATCATCGGCCGGCCGATCCGCGAGGTCATTCCCGAGATGGCCGGCCAGCAGATCTTCGAGATGATCGACCAGGTGTACGCGTCCGGACAGCCCGTGTCGCACGCCGACCGCCGGGTGCTGGTGGACCGCGACGGCGACGGGCACCTCGAGGAGGACTTCTACACCTACACGTTCCTGCCGACCCGGGACGGGGACGGCGCGGTGACCGGCATGGTGGTGCACATCGTCGAGACGACCCGATGGGTACGCCAGCGGCAGGCCGCCGAGGCCCGCGCCGACGACTCGGAGCGCCGTTACCAGCAGGCCCGCGACGTGGTGCTCTCGCTGCAGCGCAGCCTGCTGCCGCACGGCGTGCCGGTCCTGCCCCGGATGCGCCTGGCGGCCCGCTACTCGGTGGCCGGCGCCGAGGCGGCGGCCGGCGGGGACTGGTTCGACGCCGTCGCGCTGCCCGACGGCCGGGTCGCCCTGCTCGTCGGCGACGTCACCGGGCACGGGCCGGAGGCGGCCGCGGTGATGGGCCAACTGCGCGCGGTCGCCCTGCAGGCGCTGATCGACGGCGCGGGCGTGCTCGACGTGCTCGGCCGGCTCGACACCATCGCCGGGCACATCGCGGCCGCGGAGGGCGCGACCGTCGGCATTGTCCTGGTCGACACGCATACCGGCACGCTGGAGTACGCCTCGCGGGCGCATCCCTCGCCGCTGGTTCTCGGGCCCGGCGGCGCCGCCCGCTTCCTGCCGGGGGCGGCGGCCGGGCCGCTCGGCGTCGGCAGCAAACCGGCCCGGCTGCACGTCGACCGCCTGCATCCCGGCGAGTTCGTCGTGCTCTACTCCGACGGGCTGATCGAACGCGCCGGCCGCGGCCTCGACGCCGGCCGGGCCGAGCTCGCCACCGTCGCCGCGGCGATCCTGTCCGAACCCGTCTCGCCGCACACCTCGCTGCCCGCCCTCGCGGTGGACCGGCTGTGCGGACTGCTGATCGAGCGGTTCGCCTGGGCCGGATACCAGGACGACGTCACCGTGCTGGCCGCCGAGCTGCTCGCCGACCAGCCCCCGCCGCCCCGGCTGCGGCTGCCCGCCCGGCCCGACAGCCTGGCCGTCGCGCGTGCCGCGATCAACACCTGGCTGGCCGGTCTCGGCGTGTCCCCGTCGCAGGTGGGCGCGGTGCAGCACGCGCTCGGCGAGGCGCTCGGCAACGCCGTGGAGCACGCGTACGGCGGCGGCCCGGGCGACTTCGCCGTCACCGTGGACCTGGACGAGCAGGGCGTACTCCGGTCGACGGTCACGGACCGGGGGCGATGGCGGCCGGTTCCGGCCGATCCGCAGTACCGCGGCCGCGGGATGCTGATGATGCGGGCCCTGTCCGACCACGTCGAGGTGGTCACCGGCGAGCGCGGCACCACGGTCACCCTCACCCACCGGCTGCGGCGCCCGGTCGAGGTCGGCGCGGCGACGACCCGCTTCGAGGCGGCCGGCGAGGCCGCCGAGCAGGCCCGGGAAGTGCCGTTCCGGATCGAGACCGGCGGCCCTGCGCTGCGGGTCGCCGGCGCGATCGACGCGGCCACGGTGGATCAACTGGAGCGAGCGGTCCGGCAGGCCGGGCGAGGCGGCGTCGTGCCGGTCACGCTCGATCTGACCGAGGTGACCCTGCTGTCCAGCGTCGGCGTCCGGCTGCTGCATCGACTGGACGCCGCCGCGGTGCCGGCCGGTCTGAGGCTGACCGCGCCGGCCGGCGGCGCCGTCCATCAGGTGCTGACCTTGACCGGCCTGGCCGACCTGCTGGCCTGACCGGCCAGGTCATCGCGCGGGCCGTGCGGTCGGGCATCAACGGACCTCGGCCGGTAGCTCGCCGGTCTCGGCCAGCTCCTGGGCGACGTCGGCGAGTTTGCGGTTCAACTGCTGCGATACCCGGCGCAGCAGGTCGAAGGCGTCGCCGGCGGACAGCCGCCGGCGTTCCATCAGGATGCCTTTGGCCTGCCCGATGACGTCGCGGGTGCTCAGTCCACGATGCAGGGCGGCCTCGCGCCGGTCGACCTCGTCGTGGCGCTGGGCGATGGCCACCGCGATCCCGATGTACGCCGCCAGGATCGAGCCGAACTCGTTGTCGGCGTCGCTGAACGCGTCGGGTGTCGAGCTGTAGAGGGTCAATGCGCCGAGCGCCGACCACTGGGCCGGCCGCTGCACGTACAGGCCGTAGCAGAGTGCGCTGGACACGCGCAGCTCGGCGGCGGTGGCGGCCAGGACCGGCCAGCGCGACGCGGCGGTCAGATCGGAAACCGAGACGGGTTGGTCGCTGTTCATCGCCTCCGGTGCCGGTCCGATGCCGGTCTCGAACTGGATGTCGTCGAGCTCGGCGGCGACCGCGTCGGTGGTCACCGTGTCGACGACGCGCCCGTGCCGGTGGAGCGTGACGCTCGCACGGTCGCACCCGGCCACGGCGCCGACGGTGAACTTCAGCACCTGCGCGAGCACGTCGCGCAGGTTGTCGTTGCCGAACAGCTGCCGGGCCAGCGGGGCGAAGGCGGCCAGCAGCATCGGCCCGTACGCCTGGGGGCCCCACGCCGCGGCGGCCCGGGCCCGCTCCCGGGCCGCGGCCCGCCGGCCGGCCGCGGCACGCTCGCGCTGGCGTTCATCACCGAAATGCGCCTCGGCGGCCGCCTCCGCCCGGTCGGTGTCGAGCCGCCTCGCCGGTCGGCCGGTGGGCCGCAGCCGGTCGAAGCGCCGCTCCCGGTCGAGCAGCTCACGCTCACGCTCGTCGGCCAGCCGTTCGCGCAGCCCGGCGGTTTCCTCGCGCCGGTCCGCCGTGTCGTCGCGGTCGTCCGCCCGGTGATCGCGCTCGGCGGCGACGAAGTCGCGCCGGTCGGCCAGCCAGGCGGATTCCTCGGCGTTGATGGCCTCTGCCGCGTGGTGGGCGGTCGCGATCCGCTCGCCGCGGGCGCCGCGAAGGGCGGCGCGCGCCCGGATCCGGGCGGCGGCCTGGCGGGTCCGCTCCAGCTCCGCCTCGGCCCGGCGCACCGCGGCCTCGGCGCGGCGGACCGCCGCCTGGGTCTCGGCCGCCTCGGCCGCCTCGGCCGCCTCGGCCGTCCCGCCGGTGCGCCTGGCGGACGCCGCCCGGGAGGCCTCCCGCTCGTCCTGCGAGCGCTCCTGCCGATCGGCCAGCCGCTCCCGTTCGTCGGCCAGCGCCTCCCGCTCGTCGGCCAGCCGTTCGCGCTCGTCGGCGAGCCGCTCGCGTTCGTCCGCGCCGGCTTCCCACAGGTCGGCCCGCCGCAGGCGTTCGTCGAACGAGACCTCGCTGTCCGGCACCCGCTGGTCGTCGGTGTCAGTCAAGCGGATCCCTCCCGCCGTCGCCGGCCAGGAGCGGCGTCAACCCGAGCACGTCGAAGACCACCTTCGGCACGCCGTGCAGCCCATCGACCTGCAACAGCGTGCCGTGGCTCCCGGCCGCCTCCCGGGCGCACGCGATGATGCCGGCGGACTTGGCATCGATGAAATGCACCTGTGACAGGTTCAGCATCAGGACGGCGGCGGTGCTTGTCTCGGCGACACTCATCAATCGTGAGCGCAGTTCGGGGGCTGTCGCCAGATCCAGCTCACCCGCCAAGAAGATCACGTAAGCACCGCCGACACGTCGCTGCGACCAGCCGAGGAGGTCGGCACCCCGGCTGGGGGCAGGCACATGATCATTAAGAATCTTGGACACCAGCCATCACCTCACGGAGCAGTGGCTGGGTCATCAACCTCGACCCATTCTCGTCCCGGCCGGCTCGACCCGCAAGCCGCCCGGCAACTCTCTTGACGCCTGCGGGCAGCTGCGCTGCTGAAACCGCCTGACCATTTACGCCAGTGGGGGGACTCGCGGGAGGCCTCTTTCCAGCTGTTCGGCGACGAAACCGGGCGGCCAGTCCTGCGGCCGGTAGCCGGCGTTCTGACACGTTTTGCCAGCCTAGGCCGTGGTCCGTCCGGATGCATCGGGACCGACCGTTCCCCGGCGCTCGCGCTGGGCGTGAGCGCCGGGGTGCCGGGATCGGTCAGCAGTCGGGGATGACGGTGCCGTTGTTGTCCCTGGCCTCGTCGTTGCCCCAGCGGCTCAGGTAGTAGGCAGAGACGAACTGCTCGGCCGGGCCCGAATCCGGGTCGGTCTTGAGCCAGTAGTGGTTGTAGGCGCTGCCGCTGCCGATCTGCCGGCCCCACGCCTTGCAGAAGACGTAGTTGGTGCCCGCGTTGAGCGTGCCGGTCTGCGAGGTGCTGGTCGGCGAGGCGAAGACCGGCGCGGCGGCGAAGGTGTCCACCCAATACTTCGGGCGGCTGCCGCCGGCGCAGTCGGGGATCACGACGCCGTTGTTGTCCCTGGCCTCGTCGTTGCCCCAGCGGCTCAGGTAGTACGCCGAGACGTACTGGTTGGCCGGTCCGGTGTCCGGGTCGGTCTTGAGCCACCAGTGGTTGTAGGAGCTGCCGCTGCCGATCTGCCGGCCCCACGCCTTGCAGAAGACGTAGTTGGTGCCCGCGTTCAGGGTGCCGGTCTGCGCGGTGCTGGTCGGCGAGGCGAAGACCGGGGCGGCGGCGTACGTGTCCACCCAGTACCTGCTGGCGCCCGAGCCGCCACCGCCGGTCCACAGGGCGTCGGCCAGCAGCTGAGCGTCGTGCACCTGGGCGCTGTACGCGTCGGGGTAGGCGGAGACCTGAACGGCCTGGCAGATCGCGCCGATGTCGCCGCTCATCCAGGCGTTGTTCGGGTATTTGCGGATCATCGCGTTGAGGAAGGCGTTCGTCGCGTAGACCGGATCGGTCAGCTGGGCCGGGGTGCCCCAGCCCGCCGACGGGCGCTGCTGGAACAGGCCGAGGCTGTCATGGTCGACGGCCTCGGTGTAGTTGTGCAGGGTCGACTCGGTGATCGCGGTGGTGATGGCGATGACGGCGGCGCGCTTGTCGAGCCCGCGTCCGGCCGCCGTGGCGGCGATCACCCGGGCGCAGGAGACGTGGTAGCTATTGAGGGCGTTGCCACCCAGGTGGCCGTTCATCTGGGCGCGCAGCTGGTTGGCGACGGTCGTGTCGGCGCTGGTCGCGCCGCCGGAGACGCAGTTGGCGTACGCGATGGCCGCGACCATCGAGAGCGGTACCGGCCGGCCGGCGGGGCCGGGACCGGGTTTCGGATCGGCGGCGTAGGACGGGGCGGCCGCGGTCAGCAGCATCCCGGCCACGGTGGCGCCGATGACGGCAAGTCTCTTCCAGGACATGGTGGATGACCTCCTGAGGAATCAGCAGTCGGGAACGTTCGGGAGTTTGTTGTCGGGCGAGGTGACATAGATGTTCGTCATGTAGCCGCCGAACTGAGGCAGATAGCCCCACCACGGGTTCCGGTACGGGCTCACCACGACCTCCTGGCCGAGCGCCTGGCAGGAGACCAGGACGTCGACGCCGGTGGGAACGGTGGCCAGCGGCGGCGCTGCGGTCGTCGGGGCGGACCGCACGCGTACGCCGGAACCCCAGGTCCCGAACGACGAGCCCGGGAATCTCGTGCCGCCGGGCACGGTCAGGGATCGGACGATGCCGGTGAGCGCGTTGTACGCCTTGGCGAACGGCGTGCCGTCGGGGTGCAGGGTCAGCACCACGACGATCGAGCGGTCGTCCGGCCCCACGGTGCCGGTCGTGTGCAGGGCTTCCTGGACGAGGTCCACCCCGGAAGCGGCGGCCGATCCACGGGACGCGGCGGCCGATCCGCCGGCACAGGTCATCGGGGCGTTCCCGAAGCCGGACCAGCCCTGCTTCACCGCGCGGGCACCGGAGAACACGCTCGGGATGCCGAAGGCCTGGTCGTAGGAGTCGGCCGCGCAGCGGGTGCTCTGCCGCAGGTTGTCCATGATGTACTGCCGCACCGGCGCGGGCGCCGAATCCAGCAGGTACCGATAGATGCGGACGACATCGGCCGCGGTGATCGCGGTGTAGCCCCAGTAGCCGCGCTGCGAGCTCGGCGGCGGCGCCGTGTTGCGCAGCCCGAGGCGCGGAACCATCCGGTTGATCACCTGCTCGTAGCCGCCCTGGACCCAGTAGTACGTGGCGGCGTCGTCGTCGCTGCTGCGCAGCATCGCGTCCAGGCGGGTGCGGTCGGCGGCCGGTATCGCGTAGTCCGGCCCGCGGTCCCAGAGGAAGTCCAGCGCGAGGAGCAGCTTGACCACCGAGGCCGACCGGAACTGCAGGTCGGCGTTCTGCTGCGTGGTGAAGGCGCCGGCCTGCCGGTCGAAGACGGCGATCCCGGCCGTGACCCCGGCGGGCACGGGCACCGCGGCCTGCGCCCGGCCGGGGACGGCCATCGCGGCGATCACGCAGGCCACGGCGATCAGACTCGTGAACGTCTTGCCCGGTAGTGACCTCATGTCAGCAGTCCGGGATGACGGCGCCGCTGTTGTCCCTGGCCTCGTCGTTGCCCCAGCGGCTCAGGTAGTACGCCGAGACGTACTGGTTGGCCGGGCCCGAATCCGGGTCGGTCTTGAGCCAGTAGTGGTTGTAGGAGCTGCCGCTGCCGACCTGCCGGCCCCACGCCTTGCAGAAGACGTAGTTGGTGCCCGCGTTCAGGGTGCCGGTCTGCGAGGTGCTGGTCGGCGAGGCGTAGGCCGGCGCCGCGGCGAACGTGTCCACCCAATACTTGCCCGGGTCTCCCGAGCCACCGCAGTTGGTGCTGGTCAGCGACTTGACGCCGTAGCTTGCCGGGTAGGGCGCGAGCGACGTGCCCTCGATCGCGATGGTCTGGCCGACGCCGTTGAGCAGCTGCTCGTAGTGGATGTGCTCGCCGGTGGAGTTGCCGGTGGTCCCGGTGACGCCGATCTGCTGGCCCTGCGCCACGTGCGCGCCGTCGTCGACGGAGTACGACTGCAGATGGAAGTAGTAGGTGTGCCAGCCGCCGCCGTGGTTGATGTCGATGTAGTTGCCCGCACCGTCGGCCTGGTACTTGCGCGCCGCCGTGCCGGCCGCCGACGCGAGCACCGGGGTGCCCGCCGTCGTGCCGCCGTCGTTGCGGATGAAGTCGAGGGCCAGCCGCACCTCGCCGTCGTGGTGCTGGTAGGTCCAGCGCTGGCCGCACGGGAACGGCGCCTTGAAGTTGGGCCCGGCCGCGTGGGCCGGCGACGCCAGCACTCCTACCGCGGCCACTGCCACGGCCAACGTGGCCATGATTTTGACCTTCATGAATGCCCCTTCGTCTGCCGATCGCTCGATCGGGCTTGCGGGGGTGAGCATCATGGACGGTGTTGTGGCCGGGTACCTGAAAGCTTCCAGGTAGCGCTGGGGCACGGGGGGAAACCATGGATCTCGATATCTGTACGATCCGCGTGCCGCTGGGGTACGTCGTCGGCGGCTGGCGGGTCGGGCCCGCCCTGGCCAGCGGCAGCTGGAGCAGCGTCTACCGGGCCACCCGGGTGGGTGCGGGCGAGCCGCGGGAGGCCGCGCTCAAGTTCATCCCGACCGGGACGCTGACCGCCCGCCAGCTCAGTCACCTTGCCGACATGACCGGCCGGGAGGTCGCCGTGCATCGGCAGGTCGAGCACCCCGGCCTGATCCGGGTGCTCGACATCATCGTCATCGACGACCCGGACCGCCCCGTGCTCGACGGCGTGACCGTGCTGGCCATGGAGCTGGCCGCCGGGTCGGCGGCCAAGGCCCTCGAGCGGGCGGGCGGCGCCGGGCTGGCCGACCCGCCGCGGATCATCGCCGACGTGTGCGGCGCCCTCGCCCACCTGCACCGGGCGGGCTGGGTGCACGGCGACCTGAAGCCCGGGAACATCCTGCTCATGCCGGACGGCTCGGCCCGGCTGGCCGATTTCGGGCTGGCCGTGCAGCTCGACGGAACGCACGCATACCTGCCGCCCGGCGGCACCTCCGACTACGTGCCGCCGGAGCGGTGGGCCGAGCCGGTGAAGGATCGCGGCACGGCCGTGCGGCAGAGCGCCGACGTCTGGGCCCTCGGCGTCACCGCGTGTCAGTTGCTGACCGGGCGGCTTCCGTTCGCGGGGGTCACCGCGCGGGCGCGGGCGGCGGCCGCTTCCGCGTACGCGAACGGCGATGCCCTGCTGAATCTGCCGGACGGTCTCGCCGAACCGTGGCGGCGGTTCATCGCCGATTGCCTGGCGGCCGACCCCCGGCAGCGGCTCGACGCCGCGTCGTTGCACCGACGGGCCCTGGAAATCGCCGCCGAGCCCGGTTCGCTGCGGCGGTTTCGCCTGCCCGGGCGTCGCGTTTCCGCGGCCGTGGGCCTGCTGGGTGTCGCCGGCGCTCTGGTCGCGCTCGTCTGGGTGTTTCCGCTGGGGCATGCGGAGGGCGCGGTGGGCTCCTCATCGGCAAAATACGATCGATATTTTCGGACGGACCGCGATATCCCGCCCGCCTATTACGACCTGATCGTCGAGGCCGGCTCGATGTGCCCCGACAACAAGGCCGTCTCGCCGCTGCTGGTGGCCGCGATGCTCAAGGCGGAGAGCGGCTTCGACCCGAATCTGTCCGACCCGGCGGCCGACGAGTACGGCATCGCGCGCTGGACCCCGGGCGTACTCAAGTTCTATCTGCCCCCCGGCCAGCGTGACCGGGTTCCCTCGCCGCCGTTCCCGCCGGACCTGTCCATTCCCGCCGTGGGCCGGTACCTGTGCTGGATGGCGCCCCAGCTGGAGGATGTTCCGGGCAGCCCGCAGGAGAATCTGGCGGCCGCCTACCGTACGTCCTTCGACGTGGTCCGCAAGGCCCGTGGCATCCCGCCGGGCCGGCCCAAGCTGACGATCTACATCGGTCACCTGCGCACCTACCTGGCCGATTACCGCCCGGTGACCTCGTAGCCGTCAGCCCTCCAAAAGGGCCAGATGCTCCTCGCGTACGAGATCGAACTGCAGTGCGAGGGACACGAGCGCGCTGCGCTGCCAGTCGGCCTTCGCCCCGTCCGGCGATTTGACGCGCAGCTTTTCGCGGGCCAGGTAGTCGATGTGGAAGTTGACCGCCGCCCGGGTCAGCCCGGCCGTGGACGGCACCCGCGCGAGCCGGTCGACGATCTCGGGCGCCGTCGGAATCACCGGGCTGGACGCGTGTCGCATCCGCGGCTCGCACATCGCGAGCAGGATCAGGAAGTATTTCGCGGTCTCGTCCAGCGGGAACGACGTGCGGGTGGCGTCGGCCGAGCCGTCCGGCGTGGCCGCGATGTCCGCGTACGTGTGCTGGGGTGCGAAAACGTAGAAGGCGGCCGACCGGTCCGCCCCCGGGACCACCACCCGGGAGAACTCGAACGGCACCGGCATCTCCAGCCGGCGCGGCGCGACCTTGATGAACTCGCCACCGCCCTCGGGGTTCTCGATGACGTACGTGCTGCGTGCGCTCAGGTTGCTGACCAGCCAGTGATCCTCCACGGCGAGGATGCGGCCGGCCACCCGCGAGATCGCCGCATCGGGCAGCTCGATGTCCACCGGGTGCTGCTGGGAGCCGCGCCCGAAGGTGGCCGCCTGGCCCGGGGTCAGCTCGCGAACCGTGGGTGGATCGTCGCAGCTCTGCACGATGACGCCGGCTACCCGCACGGGTCCGCCCCTCCCTGGACAATCGTCTCCGGCAGGCTACGCGGTGGTCCGCCGCCGGCCAACAGCGGAAAAGGGCATGCGTTCGTTCGACGACTCCCGGATTGTCGGCAACCAGACCGACCGGGTATCTCCATGCGTAACCACGAAAAATCATGCTTTCGTGTAGCGTGTCCGGCATGCCAGATCAAGCTCCGCAACGGATTATCCAAAGTGCACAGAAGCTCCTGGCGGAACGGGGTGCAGCGCGCTTGTCGCTGGAAGCTGTCGCCGACGAGCTGTCGCTGTCATTGGGCGAAGTGCAGGACCACTATGCCACGACGCACCACCTGCTGACTGCCCTCATCATCGAGGCGTACGACTCCTCCGCCGCCGCCATGGAAGAGGCCGACGCGGCCGCCGAGAAGCAGGGCAAGCAGCCGGGAGAGCGACTGCTGGCCGCGGCCCGGGCGCTGCGAGCCTGGGCGCAGGCCGACCTGGCCGCGTTTTCGCTGATCTACGGCTCGCCGGTGCCCGGTTACGACGCGCCGCCGGAGACGGTGCCGCCGGCCTCCCGTACGCCGGCCGTGCTGGCTCGGATCGTGCAGGCCGCGCTGATCTCGGGTGCGCTGCGTCCGCCGTCGCGGACGCTGCTGAGCGCGCCGCTGATCCGCGACGAGGCGGTGGCAGTTTTCGGACAGTTGCCGCCGGCGCCGTACGGGGAACTGCTCGAGCGCGGCATCGTGCTGTGGAGCAGCCTGATCGGCCTGCTGAGCTTCAACGTGCTCAGCCGTACCCACGACAGCGTCCGCGACCAGGACGCGTTCTTCGACTTCGGCGTGGCGGTGGCCGCCGAGGTGATCGGTCTCGACGTGCCGTTGCCGGATTAGGGGAGCGAGTCGAGGCACTGATGGATCTCATTCGAACCCTGGGCTTCGCTCTCTCGGCTCTCTCCTCGTACGCGGCGTTCGGGCTCAAGGCCGGCCAGTTCCGCCGCTCCTCGGGAGACCTCGCCTACCGCAGCCTGATCCTTGTCCTGTTCCTGCAATGCGTGACGTTCTCCCTGGGCGTGGTCGCGCTGACCACCGACCGGCTGTTCGGCGTCGGCAACCTGGCGATCCTGCTGATGCACCTGGCGGCGGTGGCCTACTGCACGAGCGCCGAGGTCCTGCTGCTGCTCTGGACCTCCTCGCTGGCCGAGGCGCGGCGGCGGGTGAACCGCTGGATCGTCTTCGGTGCGGTGTCCGGGCTCGTCCTGGTGACGCTCTTCCTGGCCGCCCGGATCGACCGGCTGCCCGCCACCGACCTGAACACCGGCAGCAACCGTCCGCTCGTGGTCGGCTACCTGCTGGTCTTCATGTTCTCGCAGGCCGTGCCGTGCTTCACGATCGTCCGGCAGTGCGTGCCCTACTCCCGGCTCGCCGAGCCGGGCTGGCTGCGCCGGGCCCTGCGCGTGCTCGCCGCGGCCGCGCTGCTGCTCTTCTGCTACTGCCTGTCCCGGGTGACGATCATCCTGCTCAGCACCGGTTACATCGGGGTCGGCGAGTGGGCGATCCTGCCGGCGGTGTTCAGCGCGATCGGCATCGTGACCCTCAACGTCGGACTGACCATGCAGTCCTGGGGCCCGCGCGTCGACGATGCCCGGCGCTGGTTCCACGACTACGCGGCCTACCGCACGCTGTACCCGCTGTGGCACGCGTTCTACCAGGCGTCGCCGGGGATCTCCCTGGAGCCGCCCAGCCGCTCGCTGTCCGACCTGCCGTACCGGCTGCACCGCCGGGTCATCGAGATCCGGGACGGCTGGCGGGCGCTGCGGCCGTACATGGACGAGCCGGACGGCCTGCCCGTCCCGGGCTCGTCCGAGGCCACCCCGGCGGACGGACGGCTGCCGGAGGTGGAGGCGGCCCGGATCCACCGCGCGCTGCTGGCCAAGCGGTCCGGCCGGGAACCCCAGCTCGAGGTGGTCGCGGCCGGCCCGCCCGGGCAGAGCGGGGACACGCTGGCGGCCGAGGTCCGCTGGCTGCGCCAGGTTTCCCGAACATTCGTCCAGCTCAACGACGATCGACCGGACCGGAAGCGATAACAGATGAGTTTGCAGGTGGTCGTCGGCTTCGGGCCGGCGGGCGCGGCTACCGCGCGCACATTGGTGGGTCAGGGGCACGAGGTCCGGGTGGTGACCCGCTCCACGCACCCGGCCGAGGACGGCATCGAGTTCGTCGCGGTGGACGCCGCGGCCGGCGACCGGCTCGCCGAGGTGGCCGCCGGGGCGAGCGTCATCTACCACTGCGCCGCTCCGCCGTACACCAGGTGGCCGCAGGAGCTGCCGGCGCTGACCGCCGGGGTGACCGCGGCGGCCGAGGCGAGCGGCGCGGTCCTGGTCCTGCTCAACAATCTTTACGGGTACGGGCCGGTGGACGGGCCGCTGACCGAGGACCTGCCACTGGCCGCCACCGGCCGCAAGGGACGGGTGCGCGCCCAGATCTCGCAGGACGTCCTGGCCCTGCACCGCCAGGGCCGGATCAGGGCGGTCGAGGCCCGGGCGTCGGATTACTTCGGTCCGGGTGTCACCGCGGGCGGCCACCTCGCCGACCGGGTCGTGCCCGCCGTCCTGCGGGGCCGGACCGTACGCGTTCTCGGCGACCCGGCCATGCCGCACAGCTGGACGTACGTGCCGGATGTGGCGAGCGCCCTGATCCGGCTCGGCACCACCGAAAGCGCCTGGGGGCGCCCGTGGCACGTTCCGACCGTGCCGCCGGAGACCATCCAGGCGATGGTGACGAAGCTGTGCGAGGCGGCCGGGACCGCCCCGGTCGGCGTGCGCCGGGTGCCTCCGGCGCTGGTCCGAGTCCTCGGGGTGGTCTCGCCGTTCATCCGCGAGCTGGACGAGGTCCGGTACCAGTTCGATCGCCCGTTCGTCGTCGATTCCACCGCATGCGCCGAGCATCTCGGGCTTGCACCGACGCCATTGTCCGAGCAGATGCGCTCGACCGTCCAATGGTGGCGAGGTGCCAGCCCCCAAGCCGGCTGAGCCGACACCAACCTGGGGAGTTGATCATGTCGTCAGAGAGAAGTTCCGCTGGTATAGCAATCATCGGGATGGCCTGCCGGGTGCCCGGCGCCGCCCATCTCACGGATTTCTGGCGCCTGCTGCAGGCGCCCGCACCACAGTTCACGCCCGTGCCGGAGAGCCGGTGGAAACACGACTCGTTCCGCAGCGACGACCCCCGTGATCCGCACGGCGCCTATGTGGACCGGATCGCCACCATCGCGGACGTCGACCAGTTCGACGCCGGCTACTACCGGATGCCGCCGTTCCGGGCCCGGGGCATGGATCCGCAGCACCGGGTGCTCATCGATCTGACCCGGGAGGCGATCCAGGACGCCGGCGCGGAGAGCGCCGGTCTCGACGGCGGCGACGTCTCGGTGATCATGGGGATCAGCGAGAACGGCTACCGGGACATCGCCGCGACCAACCTGCGCCTGCGCCAGCTGGTCGCCGGCGAGTTCGGGATCGCGCCGGCCGATCCGTCCTGGCAGCAGGCCGGTGCGGCGGTCGAGCGGCTGCGTGGCACCTCGGTCTCCGGGTCGCTGCTGAGCTTCGGGCCCGGCACCATCAGCTCGACGTTCGACCTGCACGGCGAGAGCTACGCACTGGACGCGGCCTGCTCCAGCGGGCTGACCGCGGTCGCCAACGGCGTGCACGCCCTGCGGACCGGGCGGGCCCGCACGGTGGTGGCGGGCGGCGCGCAGCTGCTGCTCACCCCCGATCTCTACATCGGGCTGTCCCGGGTCGGCGGGGTGTCGCCCAGCGGCACCTGCCGCGCGTTCGACGAGCGGGCCGACGGGTTCGTGCTCGGCGAGGCCGCCGGCGTGGTCATCCTCAAGCGGCTGGCGGACGCGGTGGCCGACGGCGACCGCGTCTACGCGGTCATCCGCGGGGTGGGGCTCTCGAACGACGGCCGGGTGCCCGGCGGCATGGCCCCGCAGGTCGAGGGCCAGCTGCTCGCGCTGCGCCGCGCGTACGCGGACGCCGGCCTGCCCGACGGCGACGTCGGCTACCTCGAGGCGCACGGCACGGCCACCGCGATCGGCGACCGGGTCGAACTGGCCGCGCTGGGCGAGCTGCGCCGTGCGCAGCCGGGACGCGCCTGGGTCGGCGCCGTCAAGGCGGTGCTCGGCCACTCGCTGGTCGCCGCCGGCATCACCGGCCTGATCAAGACCGCCCTGATGGTCCGCAACGGCGTCATCGTCCCGCAGCCGGACTTCACGCCCTCGGCCGAGCTCGATCTCGACTCGGCGGGGCTGGCCGTACCGACCGAGGTCGTCGCCTGGCGTCCGGAGTCGGGCCCGCGCCGGGCGGGCGTGAGCGCGTTCGGCTTCGGCGGCACCAACGCGCACGTGGTGCTCGAGGAAGCGCCCGCGCCGGCCGCCCGCACCGCGCCGGCCCACGGCAGCCCGGAGGTCCTCGTGGTGACCGGCCGGGATCGGGGCCGCCTGGCCCGCCACGCGCGCGAGGTGGCCGGCGCCATCACGACGGAGGCCCTCGACCTGGCCGCGGTGTCCGGCACCCTGGCCCGCCGCCGCCTGCTCGGGGAGCGCCTCGTCGTCGCGGCCACCACCCCCGCCGAAGCGGTGCATCGGCTCCTGGCCGGGGCGGACGCCCTGGCCGCCGGGCACAACGGCAAGATCGGCGACGGGGTACGCGCCGGCAGCGTCCCGGACGGGGAGGAGAAGCCGGCCGAAACGCTGGACCTCGGCGCCGATCACCCGGCCGACGCGGCAGGGCGGGAACGGCTGCTGGAGCGCATCGCCGACACACCCGGCCTGCGGCTGCTGCCCCGCGATGCCCAACTGTGCACCCTGCCGCCCAGCCCGCTGCGGCCGAAGCGGCATTGGCTGGTGAACGACGCCAAGCGCCGGGCCGCTCCGCGGGTGCCGGAGCCGGCGGCCGCCGAGCCGGAACTCGCCGCTTCCGCTCCGCGGGTGCCGGAGCCGGCGGCCGCCGCTTCCACCGTCCTGGAACGAATCTCCCGGATCAGCGCCCTGCCACCCGGCGATCTGCATCGGCACCTGCGGCTGAGCGCGGACCTCGGGCTGGACTCGCTGATGCTCACCGACCTGGAGACCGCGCTGCGGCAGGACCTGGGCCGGCCGGACCTCGACCTGCTCGCCCACGACCGGACCGTCGCCGAACTGCTCGAGCTGACCGGCGCGCCGGCCGAGCCCGAGGTCCGGGCCGCACCGGGCGTCGAGCCGGGCGTTCAGCGGCCCTCCGCGCCCGATGAGGCGGATTGGCCGCCGGAGATCGCGAGCGGGGACTTCCTGCCCGAGGTGCTCGCCATGGACGAGCGCATCCGGCAGCTGGACGAGCTCGACCTGCCGAATCCCTACTTCCGGGTGCACCAGGGCGTCATGCGTAACGTGACGACCGTCGCCGGCCGCGAGCTGATCTCCTTCAGCAGCTACAACTACCTGGGCCTCTCCGGGCATCCGGAGGTCAACGCGGCGGTCCGCGCGGCGGTCGACACCTACGGCTCGTCGGTGTCGGGCAGCCGGCTGCTCTCCGGCGAGCGTCCGCTGACCATCGAACTGGAACGCGCGCTGGCCGGCCTGCTGGGCACCGACGACTGCCTCGCCCTGGTCAGCGGGCACGCGACGAACGTCAGCGCGATCGGCCACCTGGTCGGCCCGGACGACCTCATCCTGCACGACGCGCTCGCGCACGACAGCATCCTGCAGGGTTGCGCGCTCTCCGGCGCGACCCGCCGCCCGTTCCCGCACAACGACGCCGAACAGCTGGAGGATCTGCTGCGGCGGACCAGGTCCCGCTTCCGGCGGGTGCTGATCGCCGTCGAGGGCCTGTACAGCATGGACGGCGACCTGGCGGACCTGCCCGCGCTGATCGAGCTGAAGCGGCGGTTCGGCGCGCTGCTCATGGTCGACGAGGCGCACAGCATCGGCACGATCGGCCCGCGCGGGGGCGGCGTCGGTGAGCACTTCGACGTCGATCGCTCGGGCGTCGACCTGTGGATGGGCACGCTTTCCAAGTCGTTCGCCAGCTGCGGCGGCTACCTGGCCGGCTCGGCGCGGCTCATCCGATGGTTGCGGTACACCCTGCCGGGCTTCGTCTACAGCGTCGGCCTGACCCCGGCCAACGCGGCGGCCGCCCTGGCGGCCCTGCGGATAGCGGCGGCCGAGCCGGAGCGGGTCGCGCGATTGCGCCGCAACTCCGCGCTCTTCCTCGAGCTGGCCCGGGCCGCGGGCGTCAACACCGGGCCGAGCCGGAACAGCCCGATCGTTCCGTGCATCGTCGGCGATTCCGCGCGCACCCTGCGGCTCGCGACCCGGCTGTTCGACCGGGGCATCGTCGTCGACCCGATCCTGCACCCCGCGGTGGCGGAGAGCGAGACGCGGCTGCGCTTCTTCCTCACCAGCGAACATCAGGAGCACGAGATCCGGCGTACGGTCGAGACGCTCGCCGCCGAGGTGAGGGGGCTGATGGCCGTGCCCGCCCGCTAGCCGAGGAGCCGGGCGATCTGGTCGAGGGTGCTGCTTTCCGGGGTCCGCTCCGGGACGGCACTCTCGGGCACGATGTGCTGAGAGAGCAGGTAGGCGATCACCTCGGCCTCCTGCTCCTGCACGTCGTCGTAGGTCGCCCGCATCAGCATGTCCCGCACGAGCGCCGGGTCGAGGCTGGGGAACAGCAGCCGCGCGCTCGCGTCGTCGAGCATGCCCGAGCCGCGGTGGCAACTGATGATGTGACCGACCTCGTGCATGATGATGTGCTCCTGATGCGCCCTGGTGGTGTCCTTGTCGTAGAAGACGAGATCCTCGTTGCGCGCCACGATCCACATGCCACACGGATCGGAGGCGCGCAACTTCACCGGCATCAGAACGATCGGGCGCTCCCGTAGCTCGCCCAGGTGGTGGCAGAGCGCGTCGACATCGGGATAGGTGGACAGGCCGAGGTCGGCGATCAGCCGGACGCCGGCCTCGCGCAGCCGCATCAGCGATTCGTGCCGTGCCTCGGAGCTCACTGCTCCTCCGTGATCGCGGGGAGCCCTTGCATCTGGCGGTACTGATCCATGATGGCGGTGATCGCCTGCAGGTTGTCCGGGCGCATGCCGGCCGCACGCATCGCCACCGCACGCACCCCGGCGTTGCGCATCGCGTGCAGCGCGGCCAGCTCAGCCTGCACGGAGTCGCTCACCTCGTCGTCGAAGAAGTACGCCGTCGAGACGCCGAAGAAGCGGGCCAGCGCGGTCAGCAGATCCGGCGACGGGTTGGTCCGCTTGCCGTTGCGCAGCTGCGAGAGGTAGACGGCACCCACCTTGAGATCGGGCGAGGCCCGCTTGAGCTCCGCGACGACCTCGGCGTTCGTCCACTGCTTGCCCTTCGGCCGGGCGGACGTGAAGAGATCGTCGAGGCGGCGGGCCAGACGAGGCCGTGGATCGCCGGACACAGCCCACCTCCAGGATTAGTTTGCTGCTAGCTAACCATCGTGGCCCACAGCCTAGCGGATGGTTTGCTCAAAGTCTAAACAAGACCGCTCTGTCCGGTTCTTGTTAGCTGCTAGCTATATCGGCGCGCATCTGGTTAACTATCGGCACACGTCGCGGGTCGGGGGGCGCGAGCTTCACCGGTCCACGAGGGGTGGCGTGTGCGGGCTCCAGGCGAAGGGATCGGAAGCTTGCCGGCAGGGAGCCTTTGGTCGTACGCCGTGCCGCCGGTCGCACCGATCGGCGGCACGGTACGCGATCGGAACGGCGCTGCATGAGTAATTGCTGCGCGCATGTTCCGACGTGATAGTTCGAGTGATTCCGCAGCCGATATTCTTGTCGACCTCATTGGGCCGGCTCATCGTTGCCGTGGGATGCATTCTCGACCGATTCAGTGAAGTAAATTAACGGTCAGAACGCCGGATTGATTTCGATGGTTACGATTGTTGACAGCGCTTGATCAATCGCCTTAGAGTGGCGCCGATCCATGCCGGGGCGGCCCGGTCCAGTGGGTTGTCGATCGACAATCGGAAAGGATTCGAACGGTTGCCGCGGTAACACTTTTCCGGCTTCTGCCGGTGACGTGCCGAGTTCCGGCGGCGGTTTGTCGCCCTGGTGCGCGGCCGTTGCCGTCCGTGCGATGACGCCATATTCGGGGGATATGTCATGTCGATGTCAGCGCCGTATGCCCAAAAATTAGCGGGCGACCGGGACGCCGTTCCCGATGGCTGGAACGTGCGAAACCCGGCGGGTCTCCTCCCGCGACCGCGGGACGCGGGTTCGGCCCTCGGCCGGCCGGCGGAGGCCACGAGCACCGTCCGGTTCGACTTCCGGATCCTGGGCCCGATGGAGGTACTGGCCGACGGCGAGCGGATCGCGATGGGTGGCCCCCGTCAGCGGGTCGTGCTCGCCATGTTGCTGCTGGCGCCGAACCGGATCGTCTCCATCGACCGCCTGACCGAGGCGGTCTGGAACGGGAACCCGCCCGCCACCAGCCGCACCCAGCTGGCGATCTGCGTGGCCGGGCTGCGCAAGGTCTTCCAGGCGGCGGGGTGTCCGGACGACGTGATCGTCACCATGCCGCCGGGCTACATGCTCAACACCGGGCAGCACACGGTCGACGCGGTCGAGTTCGCCGAGAGCGTCAACACGGCTCAGCTGCTGGTACACCACCGGCGCTCGGCGGAGGCGGCCGAGCACCTGCGGACCGCGCTGGCGCTGTGGCGCGGCGGCGTGCTCGACGACGTCTCCAGCGCGGTCATCCAGCACGAGGCGAGCGCGCTCGACAAGCAGCGGCTGACCGCGTACGAGGAGTACGCCACGCTGCAGCTCGGCCTGGGCCGGCACCGTGAGGTGGTCACCGAGCTCTCCACCCTGGTGCAGGACCAGCCGCTGTGGGAGCACGCCCGCGCGGCGTTGATGGTCGCGCACTACCGGTCCGGGCGGCGATCCGACGCGCTACGGGTGTTCCGCGAGGCGCGCGAGGTCTTCAGCACCGAGCTGGGCCTCGAACCGAGCCGGGAGCTGCAGGATCTGCACACCGCGATTCTGCAAGAGAGCCCGGACCTGCTGTCGGCACCGGTGCGGGCCGGCCGGGTCTGGGCGGAGGCCGCGGAGGCCCTGCTGCCGCCCGTGCCGTCGAGCTTCGTCGGCCGCACCGCCGAGCTGGCGGCCCTGGACCGGCTGCTGGACGTCCGGTCGGCCGGGTCCGGCCCGGGCAGCGGCCCCACGGTGGGACTGGTCGTCGGGCGGCCCGGGGTGGGCAAGACCGCCCTGGTGACGCACTGGGCCAACCGGGTGGCCAACTCGTTCCCGGACGGCCAGCTGTACGCCGACGTCGCCGAGAACCCGGACCCGGAGGCGGTGCTGGAGCAGTTCCTCGGCGCGCTGGGCGTGGATGCGGCGGAGGCGCCGGACCGGTTCGCCGACCGGGTGGCGCTGTTCCAGCGGGCCACCGCCAGCCGCCAGATCCTGGTCGTGCTCGACGGGGTCGGCAGCCCTGCCCAGATCAAGTCGCTGGTCCCGGCCGGCCGGGGCTCCTGCCTGGTGCTGACCAGCCGCCGCATGCACGCCATGCACACCCAGGTGCGGCTGCGGGTGGACGCGCTCCCGAGCGCCGCGGCGGTCTCGTTGCTGGAACAGCTGATCGACGAGAACCGGGTCGGCGCCGATCGCGCGGCCGCCCGCCAGGTGGCCGAGCTCTGCGGTGGCGAGCCGGTGGCCCTGCGCGCCGCGGCGGCCCGCCTGGTGACCAAGAGCCACTGGCGGCTGGGCCACCTGATCCAGCGGCTGCGCGACGAGCGGCACCGGCTGGACGAACTGAGCCACGGGCAGCCGGGGATGCGGGCGGTCCTGGAGAGCGGGTACCGCTCGCTGACGCCCGAGGCCGCGTCGATGTACCGGCATCTGGGCCTGCTCAGCGCCGCGGAGCTGGACGCCCGGGCGGCCGCCGCGCTGCTGGCGACCAGTGTGGACCGGGCCGAGAGCCTGCTGGAGGAGCTCGTCGACGCCGCCCTGCTGGAGGCGGACGCGCAGGGCGCCGACGGGGTCTTCCGTTATCGCGTGCCCACGCTGCTGGCGCTGCACGCGCGGGAGCGGCTGGAGAACGAGGAAAGCCTCGGCCGCCGGGACGAGGCCCGGCAGCGGCTCCGGGTGCACCACGACTGCGTCGCCGCGCCGGCCGGCCGGCCCTGAACGGCGTTATCACGGCCGGATAAATCGGCGATAAGGCGAGGATACCTAATCACCGTAGCGTTCCTCCCCACGGCGGCCTTTCCCGTCGCAGGAATACTGCCCACGACGATGGGCGGACCTAAGCCGGAGGAGCTGTTATGGGCGACGCGTCTCCCCTTTCCGATCCCGATATCGTTCCCAACCCCTATCCGGTCTACGCCGCATTGTCGGAACGGGATCCGGTGCATTGGTGTGAGGGCCTGGACGGCTGGGCCCTCACCCGGTACGCGGACTGCGCGAGTGCGCTCAAGGATCCGCGTTTCAAAGCGGAGCGCATGACCGAGGTGCTCAGCGCCAAGTTCGAGGGCCGGACGCTGGCGAAGGACAACATCTATCACCGGTTCACCAGCAACGTGATGATGTACACCGACGCGCCCCGGCACACCGCGCTGCGCCGCTCGACCCAGTCGGCGTTCACCCGGATCGCGCACGAGCACTACAGCACGGTGATCGAGGAGGTAGCGGCCGATCTGGTGGCGTCGATCCCGGCCGGGACCCAGTACCTGGACGCGGTCCCGGAGCTGGCCGCCAAGCTTCCGGTCGACGCCGCGGTGCGGGCCTTCGGCGTACCGCAGGAGGATCTGTCCTTCGTCACGCCGCGGGTCGACAACCTGATGACGTACTGGTCCGGCCCGCAGGATCAGCCGGTCGAGCTGGACGTGCTGCTGGACAACCTGACCGACCTGCACACCTACGCCCTGGAGCTGGTGCAGGGCAAGCGTGGCGCGGTGGTGGCGGACACGGTGATCGCGCGGCTCGCCGCGGCGCAGGGCGAGTCGCCCGACGTGTCCCTCGAGCAGACCATCCACCAGCTGGTGCTGCTGCTGATCGCGCTCTTCGCGCCGACCACCCCGGGCTCGACCAGCAGCGGCATGCTCGCGTTCGCCACGCACCCGGAGCAGGTCGACCGCTACCGGGCCGACCCCCGGTGCGCGGACAACGCACCCAACGAGATGGTGCGCTTCAACGCCTCGAACCAGTTCACCTGGCGGCTGGCTGCCGAGACCGTCGAGATCGAGGGCACGAAGATCGAGGCGGGGCAGAACGTCGCCCTCTTCCTGGGCGCGGCCAACCGCGATCCGCGGATGTTCGACCGGCCCGACGTCTTCGACCTGGATCGGCCCAACAGCAACAAGCACCTCACCTTCGGCGTAGGCCCGCACTCCTGCCTGGGCCGGCAGATCGCCACCCTCGAGCTCAAGTGGTTCTTCGCCAAGCTCTTCGAGCGGTACTCCCGGATCAGCCTGGCCGGCGAGCCGGTCTGGAACCCGAACCTGGAGTTCCGGTCGCTGCGGTCGCTGCCGTTGCGGCTCTCCTGATCGACCATGCCATCCGAGAAGTCCCCCCGGGACGCCTGTCCGCACGCGGCCGGGGGCGCCGAGCGATTCACCACGCCGCCCCCGTCCGTCGCGTTGACCGGGCCGGTCACCGACCTCGAAGCGGAGGCCGCCGAGTTCCTGAGCCGATGTCACGCCGAGAACCCCGGCGGCGGCCCGGCCCTGGCCGACCGGATCGCCGCGGTCCACGCCGAGATCGCGGCGACCGGCACGTACACCCAGACCTACGACGAGCTGTCCTTCGGCGCGCGGGTGGCCTGGCGCAACGCGTCCCGGTGCATCGGCCGTCTCTACTGGAACACCCTGCAGGTCCGCGACCTGCGGCAGGTGCGTTCGGCCGACGGGATCCACCGGGAGCTCTGCGAGCATCTGCGGCTGGCCACCAACGACGGGCGGATCCGCCCGATGATCTCCATCTTCGCGCCGGACGCCCCGGGCAGCCCGGGGCCCCGGGTGTGGAACGACCAGCTGGTCCGGTACGCCGGGCACCGCAGCCCGGACGGTGCGGTGATCGGCGATCCCGCCTACCTGGACTTCACCGACCTGGTCCGGCAGATGGGCTGGCAGCCCTCCGGCGGCCCGTACGACCTGCTGCCCCTGGTCATCGAGGCCTCCGGCAGGCGGCCGGAGCTGTTCGAGGTGCCTCGCGAGATCGTGCTTGAGGTGCCGCTCGCCCATCCCGAGCATCCCTGGTTCGCCGATCTGGGACTGCGCTGGTACGCGGTGCCGGCGATCTCGAACATGCGGTTGCGCATCGGCGGCCTCGACTACCCGCTGGCCCCGTTCAACGGCTGGTACATGGGCACCGAGATCGGCGCCCGCAACCTGGTCGACGAGGACCGCTACAACCTGCTTCCGGACGTGGCCCAGCAGTTGGGCCTGGACACCGGCAGCGAGAGCACGCTCTGGCGCGACCGGGCCCTCGTGGAGATCAATATCGCGGTGCTGCACTCGTTCCGGGCCGCCGGCGTGAAGATCACCGACCATCACACCGAGTCCCGCCGGTTCCTCCTGCACCTGGCGAAGGAGGAGGACCGCGGCCGGATCGTGCCCGCCGACTGGAGCTGGATCGTCCCACCGGTCTCGGGCGGGATCACACCGGTCTTCCACCGGTACTACGACGAGGCCGACCTGAGCCCGGGCTTCCACCTGGACGAGCAGGCGCGCCTGCTCGGCCGCGGCGCGTGCCCGGTGCCACCCGGCGTCACCGCCGCCGACCAGGCCTGACCGGGCACCGATAAATCGCCGATAAGGGATCGAAGGTCCACATCGGCAGGATCAGCCCCCGAACCGACCGACCCGAGCATCCTCAGCGAGACGGGAATTGCCGTGACCTCTGCGAAGCAGGACATCGAACCGGGCGCGTCTGCCATCGGAGTGGACGAGATCGTGGCCCTCTACCGCAAATACCGGGACGACCTCGCGGTGGTCCGGAACGAGCAGCGGGCCCTGCGCGCCGCGAACCCGGCGCTCAAGGCCCAGCTGGACGACCTCGAAGCCGAGATCACCTACCTGCTGATCCGGGAGACCAGGCCGGCCAACATGGTCGAGATCGGCTCGTTGCACGGCTGGTCGACGAACTGGATCCTGCGGGCGCTGCGCGACAACGGCATGGGGCACCTGCACACGTACGACCTGATCGACAACGCCCGGCACAACGTGGCGCCGGAGCTGGCGGACGAGCGCTGGACCTTCGTGCGGGGCGACGCGCGGAACGAGCTGGCGCTGTACGACCGCAAGATCGACTACCTGTTCATCGACGCCGCGCACACCGCGTCGTTCGCCCGCTGGTTCGTCGGCGATCTGTTCCCGCTGCTGCGGTCCGATGTGCCGGTCAGCGTCCATGACGTGTTCCACGGCCGGCGGCCGTGGCCGGTCAGCGAGGGCCGGGTCGTGCTCTCCTGGCTCGCCGACGCCGGCCTGGACCACTTCACCGTCTCCCGGGCGGCCGCGCCCCGACACCATCGGCGGATCACCGGGCTGAAGGACGAGCTCGGCCTGGCGGCGCCGGTCCACACCGGACGGCACAACCCGATGCTCTTTTTCCGCACTGCGTAAGTGAGGTCCAGAAGATGAGCCTGGCCACCGACTCGGCGGCGCTGTGGCTGCGCCGGTTCAGCAGCACGCCCGCCCCCCGGCTGCGGCTGATCTGCTTCGCCCACGCCGGCGGCGGCCCGAGCGCCTACCGCACCTGGCACGAGCGCCTGCCCACCTGGGCCGAGGTGGTCGCGGTGCGCTATCCGGGCCGGCAGGACCGGCTGCTGGAGCCGTGCATCGACCGGATGGAGCCGCTGGCCGACGCGGTCGCGCACGCCGTGCGGCCGCTGCTCGACCGGCCGGTGGTGCTGTTCGGGCACAGCATGGGCGCCTGGGTCGGCTACGAGGTGGCCCGGCGCCTGCGCGCACGGTGGGGGATGGAACCGGCCGCACTGGTGATGTCCGGGCAGGTGCCGCCGGGCCGCCGGTCGGTCCGGTCGGTGTCCGGCGACGAGGACCTGATCGCCGAGGTGCGCCGGCTGGGCGGGGCCGACGAGTCGATGTTCGACGAGCCGGAGCTGCTGGAGCTGGTCCTGCCGCCGATCCGGGCCGACTTCGCCCTGATCGACGCGTACCGCCCGGAGCCGGCCGAGCCGTTCTCCTGCCCGCTGCTGGTCTGCTCCGGCGCGCAGGACGCCGATGTGCCGCCGGAGGCCGCGGCGGCCTGGGCGGCGACGACCACCGGCCCGTTCCGCCGACGGGAGTTCCCGGGTGGACATTTCTACCTCACCGACGACGAGCCGGCCCTGCTCGGGGAGCTCGGCGAGTGGCTGGCATCGGTGACAACGCGGCGATAACGGGGTGAAAGCCTCGATCGATAGCGTCGAGGAGTGACAGACTCATTCGCCGACGCCACGATCGCCGGCCTTCAGGCAGACCTGAGCGCCGGCCGGGTCTCCGAGGCCGAGCTGGTCCGCCATCACCTCGACCGGATCGACCGGCTCGACCGCCGGGGTCCCGCACTCCACGCCGTCCTCGAGCTCAACCCGGACGCCGAGGCCGACGCCGGGCGGCTCGCCGCGGAGCGCCGCAGCGGCCGGGTCCGCGGGCCGCTGCACGGCATCCCGTTCCTGATCAAGGACAACCTGGACACCGCCGACCGGATGCACACCAGCAATGGCTCCACGGTGATGCTCGGTTCACGCCCGAGCCGGGACGCCACGACCGTGGCCCGGCTGCGCGCGGCCGGCGCGATCCTGCTCGGCAAGACCAACAAGACGTCGTGGACCAGCGGATCGGCCGGCTGGAGCCCGCGCGGCGGGCAGTGCCGCAACCCGTACGCCCCGGACCGCTCCCCGCACGGGTCCAGCTCCGGCTCGGCGGTCGGGGTGGCGGCCGGTCTGGCCACGGCGGCCCTCGGCACCGAGACGGTCGGCTCCATCCTCGGGCCGGCCGCCGCCAACGCCGTGGTCGGCGTCAAGCCCACCACCGGACTGACCAGCCGGGCCGGCATGATCCCGGGGATCCGCAGCTTCGACTCGATCGGCCCGCTGTGCCGGACCGTCGCCGACGCGGCCACCGTGCTGACGGTGCTGGCCGGGCCCGACCCGCGGGACGAGGCGACGGCGGCCGGCCGGGGACGCGACCACGGCGACTACCGGGACCACCTGGCCGCCGACGGTCTGCGCGGCGCCCGGATCGGCGTACCCCGGGCGGTGTTCTTCGGCTACAGCCCGGCCGCCGACAAGATCGCCGACGCGGCGATCGAGGCCATGCGCGCGGCCGGCGCGGTGATCGTCGACCACGCCGACATCGAGCACGCCGCCGAGCTGACCCGGCATCCCGCCATCGGGCTGGTCGTCGCGCACGAGACCCGGCACTATCTGGACCGCTACCTGGCCGAGACGCCCGGCGACCACCCGCGCAGCGTGGCCGAGCTGGTGGCGGCCAACCGAGCGCACGCCGACGTGGAGCTGGCCCGGTTCGGGCAGGACATGCTCGAGATGCTCGCCGGCTTCGACGCGGACCTCGACGCGCCGGTGTACCGCGGGGCGCTGTCCACCGTGCGGGCGCTCGCCCGGGACCGGGGCATCGACGCCACACTGCGCCGGCACGACCTGGACGCGCTGGTGATGCCGACCTGCCCGCCGCCCTGGCCGATCGACCCGGAGAACGGCGACCCCGCTCCGGAGGGCGCAGCCGTCGTGCCGGGCGTCGCCGGCTATCCGGCGATCAGCGTCCCGGCCGGGTTCAGCGACGGGCTTCCGGTCGGGATCACCTTCACGGCGGGCGCGTTCAGCGAACCCGCGCTGTTCCGGCTGGCGTACGCCTTCGAGCAGATCTGCCCGGCCCGGCGGCCACCGCTTCGGTGAGTCGGCGCCTCGGTCGGATCAGAGCCGGCCGAGGCACCACTCCAGCACCGCCGCGGCGCTGTGCATCTTGTTCTCCGCCTGGTCGAAGGCGATCGATCGGGGTCCGTCCAGGACCGCGGCGGTGACCTCCTCGCCCCGGTGCGCCGGCAGGTCGTGCAGGAAGACGGCCGTGGGGCAGGCGTCCATCAGCGACTGGTCCACCTGGAACGGCCGGAACAGGTCCCGCCAGGACGGGTCGTTCTTGGTCGTGCCGGTGGTCTGCCACCGGGTGGTGTAGACGACGTCGGCCGGCGGCAGGTCCAGCATGTCGTGCCGCTCGGTGACGATCGCGTCGGCGCCCGCCGCGTACTTCTCGGCCCGCTCGAGCACCTCCGGGGACAACCCGTAGCCCGCGGGCGTACGCAGGTCCAGCGTCGTGCCGGCGAACCGGGGCAGGGCGAGTGCCAGCGCGGCCGCCGTGTTGTTGCCCTCGCCCAGATACAGCACCCGCAGGCCGCTGAGATCGCCGAAGTGCAGCGCGAGGGTGGTCAGATCGGCGAGGGCCTGCGTCGGATGCTCCGCCGCGCTCATCGCGTTGACCACCGCCATCCGGTCCTGCGCCGCCAGCGCCTCGAACTCGGCGATCGGCCCCGCGGTCCGGGCGACCAGACCGTCGAGCATGCGGGCCAGCACGCGGCCGGTGTCGGCCATCGTCTCGCCGGTGTTGAGCTGAAGGTCGTCCGGTCCGTACGCGATGGTGCGCGCCCCCAGCCGCAGCGCGGCCGCGGTGAAGGCGGTCCGGGTGCGCGTCGACGTCTTCCGGAAGTACGTGCCGATCACCAGCCCGTCCAGCGAGCCGGCCGCGACCTCGCCCCGCGCATGCGCCGCCCCCCGCTCGACGATCAGCCGCAGCGCGGCGTCGTCGAGGTCGTTGAGGGAAATCACGTGGCGGCGCGGTGCCGCCGCAGCTGAATGGCCCATTGTGCTCTCCTGTCTCTGCCCGGCGGCGACCCTAGCGACGACGGATATTGGCGTGCTATCGAAGCTCGGCAAAAAGGCTCGCAATAACGACCCGAAAATTGCGCTCCATAGCGTGCCCCCTGGTGACGAACGTGGTTGCCGCGCACCTCGCGGAATCGGCGAACAACGACGCGGCAACGGCGAATCCCGATCAGCGAGCACCGAGGAGTCATTGCCGTGGATGTTCCGGCGCCGAGCAACGCCGCTTCGTTCTTGCCCGACGCCGACGCCCCGGCCGAGCGCGTGCCGGACGGCCCGGCCGGCCACCTGCCACGGCTGGTGGCGCGGCAGGCCCGCCGTACGCCCGACCGAACCGCCGTGATCTGCGGCGACGTGCGGTACAGCTATGCCGAGCTGGACCGCCGGGCCAACCGCCTCGCGCGCCGGCTGATGCGGCAGGGCGCCGGCCCGGAGAGCATCGTCGCGCTGGCCCTGCCCCGCGGCGCGGACGCGGTCGTGGCGATGCTGGCGGTGACCCGGACGGGCGCGGCGTACCTGCCGGTCGATCCCGGATATCCGGCCGGACGGATCGCCTACATGCTGGCCGACGGGCGGCCGTCGATGCTGGTCAGCACCGGCGCCGTGGCCGCCGGGCTGCCCGCGACGGCGGTGCCGCTGATCCGGCTCGACGAGGACGAGCCGACCGGCGGCGACGACACCGATCCGGAGGTGGCGATCGACCCGGCCGGCGCCGCGTACGTCATCTACACCTCCGGCTCGACCGGCCGCCCCAAGGGCGTCGTCGTGCCGCACGCCGGCATCGTCAACCACGCGGCCTGGCAGATCCGCGCCTGGGAGATCGGCCCGCGGGACGTGGTGCTGGCCCGGACCGCCTTCAGCTTCGACGCGGCGGGCTCGGAGATCTGGACCACCCTGCTCGCCGGCGCCACCGTCTGCCTGGCCACCGACGACCTGCTCCGGGAGCCGGCCGCGCTGATGGCCTACGCGGCCACGCACGGCGTCACGATCGCCCAGTTCGTGCCCTCGCTGCTCGCGGTCACCGTCCCGGTCCTGCGTGAGCTGCCCGGCTCGGCCCTGCGGCTGCTGCTCGTCGCCGGCGAGGTGCTGCCGCCGGCCCTGGCCGGCGAGGTGGTCAACGACCTCGGGCTGCGCCTGGCCCACCACTACGGGCCGACCGAGGCGTCGATCGACGTCACCGCCTGCGAGGTGCCGGCCGGGGCGATGGGCGCGACCGTGCCGATCGGCGTGCCGGTGGCGAACACCGAGATCCACCTCCTCGACGCGGGGCTGCGCCCGGTGCCGGCGGGCGTCGACGGCGAGCTGTACGTCGCCGGTCGCCAGCTGGCGCGGGGTTACCTGGGCCGGCCCGGCCTGACCGCCGAGCGGTTCGTGGCCTCCCCGTTCGTCGCCGGGGAACGGCTTTACCGCACCGGCGACCTGGCCCGCCGCCGGGCCGACGGACTCATCGAGTTCGTCGGCCGGGCCGACGACCAGGTCAAGATCCGTGGGTTCCGGATCGAGCCCGGCGAGATCGAGAGTGTCCTGGTCGAGGTGCCCGGCGTGCGGCGCGCGGCCGTCGTGGCCCGCACCGACCTCGGCGTCGGCCCGCGGCTGGTCGCCTATCTCTGGCTCGGCGCCGCCGCCGATACCGCAACCGCCGCCGCCACCACCGATGCCGCAGCCGCCGCGGATGCCGACGCCGGTGCGGCGGTCCGGGCGGCCGCCGTCGAGCGGGCGAGGGACCACGTGGCCGCCCGGCTGCCCGGGCACATGATGCCCTCGGCGTTCGTGGTCCTCGACCACCTGCCGCTGGCGCCGAACGGCAAACTCGACCGCCGGGCCCTGCCCGCCCCGGACACCGCCCCGGCCGGCGGCCGGGCGCCCCGCGGGCCCGAGGAGGAACTGCTCTGCGGCCTCTTCGCCGAGGTGCTCGGCCTCGACCGGGTGAGCATCGACGACGGCTTCTTCGCCCTCGGCGGCGACTCGCTGTCGGCCGCGCGGCTGGCCGGCCGGGCGCGCGCCGAGCTGGGCCGGGAGCTGAGCCTGCGGGCGCTGTTCGCCACCCCGACGGTGGCCGGGCTGGCGGCGGCGCTCCGCGACGCCGCCCCGGCCCGGCCGGCGCTGACCGCGGCGCCCCGCCCGGACACACTGCCGCTGTCGCCGGCCCAGCGCGGGCTCTGGATCATCGACCAGGTCGACGGGCCGAGCCCCGCCTACCACATTCCGCTCGCGCTGCGGCTGACCGGCGAGGTGGACGTCGCCGCGCTGACCGCCGCCGTGCACGACGTCACCGACCGGCACGAGTCGCTGCGCACGCTGTTCGTGCCCGCCGGCGACGAGGCCCGGCAGCAGCTCGCGCCGGCCGGCGTACCGCTGGCGGTGATCGACACGCCGGACCCGGCCGCGTCGGCCGCCGAGGCCGTGCGCCGGCCGTTCGACCTCGCGGCGGAATGCCCGCTGCGGGCCACCCTGTTCCGGGCGACCGGGCACGACCGGCACGTCCTGCTGCTGCTCATGCACCACATCGCCAGTGACGGCTGGTCGGAGCGGCCGATCGTCGAGGACCTGGCCCAGGCCTACCGCGCGCGCCGCCAGGGGGAGGCTCCGGGCTTCGCGCCGCTGCCGCTGACCTACGCCGACTACACCGTGTGGCAGCACCGGCTGCTGGGCGACGACACCGACCCGGCCGGGCTGCTGCGCCGGCAACTGGGCTACTGGCGGGCCACGCTCGACGGCCTGCCCACCGTCGTGGAACTGCCCGGCGACCGGCCCCGGCCGGCCATCGCCGACCACCGCGGCGCCGAGCTGCGCACCACCCTCGACGCCGACCTGCACGACCAACTGGTCCGGCTGGCCCGGTCGACCGGCACGACGCTGTTCATGGTGGTGCAGGCGGCGCTGGCCGTCCTGATGACCCGCCTCGGCGCGGGCACCGACATCGCCGTGGGCACGCCGGTCTCCGGTCGGTCCGACGAGCAGCTCGACCGGGTGGTCGGGTACTTCGTCAACACCCTCGTGCTGCGGACCGACACCTCCGGCGACCCGGCGTTCCGGGAGCTGCTGGACCGGGTCCGCGACGGCGCGCTCGCCGGGTACGCCCACCAGGACGTCCCGTTCGAACGGCTGGTCACCGAGCTCAACCCGCAGCGGTCCCTCGCGCACCACCCGCTGTTCCAGGTCATGCTGACCCTGGAGAACCTCGGCGCGGCCCGGGTGGACCTGCCCGGGCTGGCGGTGACCGTCGACGAGATCCCCACCGGGGTCGCCAAGTTCGACCTGGACCTGCGGCTGCAGGAGCGGTTCGCGGCCGACGGCCGCCCGGCCGGGATCGGCGTGGTCGTCGAGTACGCGACGCAGCTGTTCGACCGGTCCACCGTGGACGGTTTCGTGACCCGGCTGGCCCGGCTGCTGCGCGCCGCCGCCGCCGACCCCGGGCAGGCCATCGGCGCGTTGCCGCTGATCGACGACCGGGAGCGGGCCGAGCTGCTGAGCCGGCCGGCCGTGCCGGTCGACGGGCACGGCAACCCGGTCCCGGCGAACGTCATCGGCGACCTGGACGGTCAGCTCGCCCGGTGGACCGTGGACGGGCGGCTCGAGCGGCTCGGCTCGCCCGCGGAGCAGCTCGTCGTCGACGGCGTGCGGGTGGCCCTCGAGCGCCTGCTCCCGGCGCTGACCGGGCACCCGGCGGTCGCCGAGGCGGTGGCGGCGGTGCAGCCGGTGGACGGGCGCGAGCGGCTGGTTGCCTACCTGACGCTCACGCCGGGCGCCTCGGTGCGCGCCGTCGACCTGCGCGAGAGCCTCGCGCGTACGCTGCCCGAGCACCTCGTCCCGGCCCGCTTCGTGACCGTCGACCGGATGCCGCGCACCGCCGCCGGCGCCGTGGACGTCGACGAGCTGCGCCGCTTCGCCGAGGCCGAGGGCGCCCCGTCGCCCGCCTCCGGCACCGGGACCGAGAAGCTGCTCGCCGAGCTGGTCGCCGAGGTGCTCGGCCTCCCGTCCGTCGACGTTCACGACGGCTTCTTCGACCTGGGCGGCGACAGCATCCTGTCGATCCGGCTGGTCGGCCGGGCCCGGCAGGCCGGGCTGATCCTCACGCCGCGCGACGTGTTCCAGTACAAGAGCGTGGCGAGGCTGGCCACGGTGGCCCGGCCGGCCGCGGCCACCACCCCGGACGCCGCGGACCTCGGCGCCGGGCCGGTCGTGCCCACGCCCGTCATGGCGGACCTGCGGCTGGCCGGCGGCCCGGTCGACGGCTACCACCAGTCGATGCTCTGGATCGTCCCGGCCAACCCCGGCGAGCCGGCGCTGCGCGCCGCCCTGGCCGCCGTGACCGACCGGCACGACGCGCTTCGCCTGCGGGTGGAGCCGGCCGGCGACGACTGGCGCCTGCACGTGGCCGAGCCCGGCAGCCTCGACCCGGGCCGCCTGATCCGCCGGGTCGACCTCGGCGACACCCCCGCGGGGCAGCTCGCCGATGTGATCGCCGAGCACACCCGCGCGGCCCAGGCGGACCTCGCGCCCCGCGACGGCGTCATGCTGCAAGCGGTGTGGTTCGACGCCGGCGACCGGCCCGGCCGCCTGCTGCTGCTCGTGCACCACCTTGCCGTCGACGGGGTGTCCTGGGAGATCCTCCGCGACGACCTGCGCGCCGCCTGGGAAGCCGCCGCCGGCCGCCGGCCGGTCCGGCTGCCGGTTTCCGGCGCCTCGTTCCGCGGCTGGAGCGCCCGGCTGCCGGGCGCCGCCGCGGCCCGCGCCGCCGAGCTTCCGATCTGGACCTCGGTGCTGCGGACCGCGGACCCGCTGCTCGGATCGCGGCCGCTCGGCGCGGCGGACGTGCGCGCCACGGCCCGCTCGCTCACCGTCACCCTGCCCGGCGACCGTACGCTGCCGCTGCTCACCGCCGTGCCGGCCGCGGTCCGCGGCACCGTGCAGGACGTGCTGCTGACCGCCCTCGCGGTGGCCGCCGGCGATTGGCGCCGGCGACGCGGCGTCGACTCCGAGGCACTGCTGGTGCACGTCGAGGGGCACGGCCGGGAGAACCTCGCCGAGGGCATCGACGTGTCCCGCACGGTCGGCTGGTTCACCAGCGCCTACCCGGTGCGGCTGGACGCCGCGGCGGCCGGCGCCGACGAGGTGGACGCCGGCCCGCGGGCCGCGGCCCGCCTGCTGAAGCTCACCAAGGAGAACCTGCGCCGGTTGCCCGACAACGGCATCGGCTTCGGGCTGTTGCGCCATCTCAACCCGGACACCCGGGCCGAGCTGTCCGGGTACGTCCGGCCCCAGATCGGCTTCAACTACCTCGGCCGTTACCCGGCTCCGGCCATCGAGCCCTGGGCGCCGGCGCCGGAAGCGGGCGCGCTTGGCGCGGGCTTCGACGCCGGCATGCCCCTCGACCTGACCCTCGAGATCGACGCGGTGGCCGTCGAGCACCCCGGCGGCGCCCGGCTCGAGGCCACCTGGACCTGGGCCGGCGAGCTGCTGGCCGAGGACGATGTGCGGGAGCTAGCCGAGGGCTGGCTGGACGTCCTGCGGGCGCTGGCCGCCGCCGCGGACGCCGCCGGGCGTACCCCGTCCGACCTGCCGCTGGTCGACCTGTCCCAGCAGGACATCGAGACGCTCGAGGCGCAGCTGCCCGGTCTCGCCGACGTCCTGCCGCTGGCGCCGCTGCAGGAAGGCCTGCTGTTCCACGCCCTCTACGACGAGCCGGGCGCCGACGTCTACGCGGTGCAGGAGGTCTACTCGCTCACCGGACCGGTCGACGCGGCCGCACTGCGGGCCGCCGTCGCGACCCTGCTGCGCCGGCACCCGGCCCTGCGCGCCGGATTCTGGCAGCACGGCCTGGCCGCGCCGGTCCAGGTGGTGCTCGACGACGTCGAGACGCCCTTCGACGAGATCGATCTGACCGGGGTCGCCGACGCCGAACGCCCGGCCCGGCTGGCCGCCGTCCTCGACCAGGCGCGCACCTACCGGTTCGACCTCAGCCGGCCGCCGCTGCTGCGGTTCCAGCTGGTCCGGCTCGGCCCGCGGGAGCACCGCCTGGTCGTCGTGAACCACCACATCCTGTTCGACGGCTGGTCGATGCAGCTGATGCTGGACGAGCTCGCCGAGCTGTACCGGGGCGGCGAGCCGCCGGCGGCACCCCAGTTCCGCGACCATCTCGCCTGGCTGACCCGCCAGGACCGGGACACCGGAGAGGCGGCCTGGCGCCGGGCGCTGGACGGGCTGACCGCGCCGACCCACCTGGCCCGGCGCTCGCAGTCGGCGCCGCAGCGGCCGCTGCAGGTCTACTGTGACCTGGGCCCGGGGCCCACCGCCCGGCTGACGGAGCGGCTGCGCCGGCACGGCATCACTTTGAACACCGTCGTCGAGGGCCTGTGGAGCCTGCTGCTCAACGACGCCACCGGAAGCGACGACGTGGTGTTCGGCGCGACGTTCTCCGGCCGGTCGACCGGCCTGCCGGGCGCCGAGTCGGCGATCGGCATGTTCATCAACACCCTGCCGGTACGGGTCCGCCTCGACCCGGCGGAGTCCCTGCTGGACCTGCTCACCCGGATCCAGGACGAGCAGGCCGCGCTGATCGCCGTCCAGCACGTCGGCCTCAACACCGTGCAGCGGCTGGCCGGCCTCGGCGAGCTGTTCGACACCCTGACCGTGGTCGAGAACTACCCGCACGAGGACGGCTGGACCCTCGCGCCCGGCCTGACCGCCGAGGTGCTGGAGGACCACGACGCCACGCACTACCCGCTCACCCTCACGGTGCTGCCCGGCGAGTCGTTGCGCCTGCGCCTGGAGTACCGGCCCGACCTGTTCGACGCGGCCCGCATCGACCGGTTCGCGCAGCGGCTGCGGGAGCTGGTCGACGTGTTCCTCACCGAGCCCGGCCGAGCCGTCGGCGAGCTGACCGCCGCCGCGCGGCCCCGGCCCGAGGCGGCGCCGGCCGCGGCCCCGGCCCCGGAGCCGACGGTCCAGGAGCTGGAGCTTTCCTGGCGCGCGCCGCGCACCCCGGAGCAGGAGATCCTCAGTGGCATCTTCGCCGAGGTCCTCGGCGTGCCGACGATCGGCATCGACGACAGCTTCTTCGCGCTCGGCGGCCACTCGCTGACCGCCATCCGGCTGCTCAGCCGCGTACGGTCGATGTTCGGGGTGGAACTGAGCATCCGGCACCTGTTCGAGGCGCCGACCGTCGCCGACCTGGCCGAGCGGATGACCGGCGCCGACGCGTCCCGCCTCCCGCTGACCCCGATGCCCCGGCCGGACCGGATCCCGCTGTCCCCGGCGCAGTGGCGGCTCTGGTTCCTGCACCGGCTGGAGGGCCGCAGCGCCACCTACACCGTGCCGCTGCTGCTGCGGATGACCGGCACGCTGGACCGGGCGGCGCTGGCCGGCGCCCTCGGCGACATCGTGGCGCGCCACGAGACCCTGCGCACCGTCTATCCGGACGTCGACGGCTCGCCGCACCAGCTGGTGATCGACGCCGAGCTGGCCCGGCCGGACCTGCGGGTGATCGAGACCGGCCACGACCGGCTGGCGGCGGAGCTCGCCGAACAGACCCGGTACGGCTTCGACCTGGCCACCGAGCTGCCGCTGCGCGCCACCCTGTACGCCCTGTCCGACACCGAGCACGTGCTGCTGCTGGTCATGCACCACATCGCGAGCGACGGCTGGTCGGACGCGCCGTTCGCCCGGGACCTCTCCGCCGCGTACGCCGCCCGGCTGACCGGCGCCCGGCCGGCCTGGCCCGACCTGCCGGTCCAGTACGCCGACTACACCATCTGGCAGCAGCGGCTGCTGGGCTCCGAGGACGACCCGGACAGCCTGCTCGCCCGGCAGCTGGCGTTCTGGACCAGCACCCTGGCCGGCCTGCCCGAGCAGCTCGAGCTGCCGGCCGACCGGCCGCGCCCCGCGGTCGCCAGCTTCCGCGGCGACGAGGTGCGGTTCGAGTTGGACGCCGCGCTGCACCGTGACCTGCTCGAGCTCGCCCGGCACACCGGCACCACGCTGTTCATGGTGTTCCAGGCGGCGGTGGCGGCCCTGCTCACCCGGCTCGGCGCGGGCACCGACATCCCGCTGGGCGGAGTGATCGCCGGCCGCACCGACGAAGCGCTGGACGAGCTGATCGGCTTCTTCGTCAACACCCTGGTGCTGCGCACCGACACGTCGGGCAACCCGAGCTTCCGGGAGCTGTTGGCCCGGGTGCGGGAGACCGACCTGGCCGCGTACGCGCATCAGGAGGTGCCGTTCGAGCGGCTGGTCGAGGTGCTCAACCCGGCCCGGTCGCTGGCGCACCACCCACTGTTTCAGGTCATGATCCTGTTCCAGAACAACGCGGAGGCCGAACTGGACCTGCCCGGCCTGCGGGCCGGTCTGGAGGACGCCGGCTCCGGTGTGGCGAAGTTCGACTTCGACTTCGACATGCAGGAGTGCTACGGGCCGGCCGGCGAGCCCGCCGGGCTGCGCGGCCTGGTCGAGTACGCCACCGACCTGTTCGACCGGGCGACCGTCGAGTCGATCGTCGAGCGCCTGGGCCGGCTGCTGCGCGCGGTCTCCGCCGACGCGGACCGCCCGCTGTGGCAGATCGACCTGCTCGGCGCGGCCGAGCGGCGTGCGCTGACCGCGGCCTGGGCGCCGCCGCCGGTTTCCCGGCCGGACACCACCGTGCCGGGACTGTTCGAGGCCGCGGTCGCCGCGCACCCGGACGCCACCGCGCTGGTCGACGGCGACCTGCGGCTGACCTACCGCGAGCTGAACGCGCGGGCCAACCGGCTGGCGCATCGGCTGATCGACGCCGGGGTGGGCCCGGAGTCGCTGGTCGCGCTGGCTCTGCCGCGCGGCGCCGACCTGGTGGTCGCTGTCCTCGGCGTGCTCAAGGCCGGCGGGGCGTACGTGCCGCTGGACCCGGCGTACCCGGCGGAGCGCCTGGCGTACGTCATCGCCGATGCCCGCCCCACGGTCGTGGTGACCGGCCCGCAGGCCGCGGACATCGTCCTGCCGGACTCCGTGCCGCAGCTCGGCGTGACCTCGTCGGAGACCGCCGACGCGAGCGACCCGGCCCGCGCCGGCCTGCTTCCGCAGCACGCCGCGTATGTGATCTACACGTCCGGTTCGACGGGCCGGCCCAAGGGCGTCGTCGTCACCCACGCCAACGTCGGCCGGCTGTTCGAGCAGACCGCCGACTGGTTCCACTTCGGACACGCCGACGTGTGGACGCTGTTCCACTCGTACGCCTTCGACTTCTCGGTCTGGGAGCTGTGGGGTCCGCTGCTGCACGGCGGGACGCTGGTGGTCGTGCCGCAGGCGGTGAGCCGGTCGCCGGAGGAGTTCCGGCAGCTGCTGCGGCGCGAGCGGGTGACCGTGCTGAACCAGACCCCGTCCGCCTTCTACCAGCTCATGCAGGCCGACCAGGACCGGCCGGCCGGCGACCTGGCGCTGCGCTACGTCATCTTCGGCGGCGAGGCGCTCGACCTGGGCCGGCTGGCGTCCTGGTACGAGCGCCACGCCGACGACGCCCCGGTGCTGGTCAACATGTACGGCATCACCGAGACCACGGTGCATGTCACGTACCTGCCGCTGGATGCCGCCCGGGCAGCGTCCAGCCTCACCAGCCTGATCGGCGAGCCCATCCCGGACCTGCGGGTCTACCTGCTCGACGAGGGCCTGCAGCCGGTGCCCGCCGGGGTGACCGGCGAGATGTACGTGGCCGGCAGCGGCCTGGCCCGCGGCTATCTGGGCCGGCCGGGGCTGAGCGCCGAGCGGTTCGTCGCCGACCCGTACGGCGCGCCCGGCAGCCGGATGTACCGCACCGGCGACCTGGCCCGCCGGTCCGCGGACGGCGCGCTGTCCTACTTCGGACGCGCCGACCACCAGGTGAAGATCCGCGGCTTCCGGATCGAGCTGGGCGAGATCGAGACGGCGCTGGCCGCGGTGCCCGGCGTGGCCCAGGCCGCCGTACTGGTGCGGGAGGAACGCGCCGGCGACGCCCGGCTCGTCGCCTACCTGGTGCCCGGCGCCGGCGCCGACTCCGGGGCGCTGGTGCAGACCGCCCGCGAGCGGCTGACCGCGACCCTGCCCGGATACCTGGTGCCGGCCGCGTTCGTAGCGCTCCCGGCCCTGCCGCTGACCCCGAACGGGAAGCTCGACCGCAGGGCGCTGCCGGCGCCGGAGGTCACCGTGGCGGCCCGCGGCCGCGCGCCGCGCAACGTCCGCGAGGAACTGCTCGGCACGCTGTTCGCCGACGTCCTGGGCACCTCGCGGATCGGCATCGACGACAACTTCTTCGACCTGGGCGGCCACTCGCTGCTGGCCACCAAACTGATCAGCCGGATCCGGTCCGCGCTGGGCGCCGAGGTGCCGGTGCGGATGCTGTTCGAGTCGCCCACCGTCGCCGAGCTCGCCGCCCGGCTCGACCAGGCCGCCGGCGCCCGCCCGCCGATCACCCCGGCGCCCCGCGACGGCCGGCGCATCCCGCTCTCCTTCGGCCAGCGCGGGCTGTGGTTCCTCAACCGGCTCGAAGGCCCCAGCTCCACCTACAACGTGCCGCTGGTGATGCGGCTCTCCGGCCCGCTCGACGTGCCGGCGCTGCGGCTGGCCGTGCACGACGTGGTGGCCCGGCACGAGAGCCTGCGCACCCTGTTCCGCGAGGTCGACGGCGAGCCGTACCAGCACATCGTGCCGGTGCCGAGCGCCGACGTGCCGATCCAGCTGGTGGACGTGCGCCCGGAGGACCTGGAGCGGGGCCTGGCCGAGGCGTCCGCCCACCCCTTCGACATCGCCACGGAGCTGCCGATCCGGGTGACCCTGTTCCGGCTGGCACCCGACGAGTACGCGCTGCTGCCGCTGATGCACCACATCGCCAGCGACGGCTGGTCCGAGACGCTGCTGGGCGACGACCTGTCGGCGGCGTACGCGGCCCGGGTCGCCGGCGTCGAGCCCGGGTGGGCGCCGCTGCCGGTGCAGTACGCCGACTACACCCTCTGGCAGCGCGAGCTGCTGGGCAGCGAGGACGACCCGGCCAGCGCGATCTCGCAGCAGCTGACCTTCTGGCGGCGGCAGCTGCGTGGCCTCCCCGAGCTCGCCGAGCTGCCCACCGACCGTCCCCGGCCGCCGGTGGCCGGGTACGGCGGCGACGAGGCGCCGCTGCGCCTGGACGCCGGCCTGCACGCCGGGCTGCTGGGCCTGGTGCGGGAGACCAGGAGCACGCTCTTCATGGCGATCCAGGCCGGGCTCGCGGCCCTGATGACCCGCCTGGGCGCCGGCACCGACATCCCGATCGGCACCCCGGTCGCCGGGCGCACCGACGAGGTGCTCGAGGGGCTGTTCGGCTACTTCGTGAACACGCTGGTGATGCGCACCGACACGGCGGCCGAGCCGACCTTCCGGGAGCTGCTGGACCGGGTACGGGAGACCGACCTGGCCGCGTTCGCCCACCAGGAGGTGCCGTTCGAGCGGCTGGTCGAGGTGGTCGCGCCGGCCCGCTCGCTCGCCCGCCACCCGCTGTACCAGGTGATGCTCACCTTCGAGAACTTCGACGAGGTCGAGCTGACCATGCCGGGGCTCCGGACCCGGCTGCAGGACGTGATCGGCTCCGCCGCCAAGTTCGACATGGACGTCCGGCTCCAGGAACGCTACGGCGCCGACGGCGAGCCGGCCGGCATCGTCGGTGAGATCGAGTACGCCACCGACCTGTTCGACCGCGCCACCGTGGACCGCTTCGGCGCACGGCTGACCCGGTTGCTTGCGGCCGCGGTGGCCCGGCCGGACGCCTCGATCTGGGAGCTCGACCTGCTCGCCCCGGAGGAGCGGGACCTGGTGTGCGCCGATCCCGCCGTCCTGGTCGCCGACGAGCACGGCAACCCGGTGCCGCCGGGCGTGACCGGCCGGCTCGTCCGGGACGGGCGGGCCACCGGGGAACTGGCCCGGTGGGCCGCCGACGGCGTCCTGCGGGTGCGGGGCCGGGCCGAGGACGTACGGCTGCGGCGGGGTTTCCGGATCGACCCGGCGGACATCGAGGAGCGGCTGCGGTCCGGCGACGTCGGGGACGTCGCGGTGATCGCCGGGGACGAGCGGATCGTCGCGTACGTCGTGCCCACCGGCCCCGCGGACCCGGCGGCGATCCGGCGGCTCGCCGAGACCGTCGTGCCGGACTACCTGATGCCCGACACCTTCGTCGTCGTCGACGAGCTGCCGGCCGACCGGACCCTGCTGACCGCCGACGCGGGCGAGGCCGCCGGGCCGCGCGCCCCGCGCACGCCGCGGGAGCAGATCCTGGCCGGTCTGTTCGCCGAGATCCTCGGCGTGGAGCGGGTCGGTCTGGACGACAGCTTCTTCGCCCTCGGCGGGCACTCGCTGGCCGCGGTCCGGCTGCTCAGCCGGATCCGCACCACCCAGCACGCCGAGCTGCCGGTACGCGCGCTGTTCAGCGACCCGACCGTGGCCGGTCTGGCCGCCCGGCTGGACCCGGCCGCCGAGACCCGGCCGGCGCTGCGGGCGGCGGCCCGCCCGGAGCGGATTCCGCTCTCGGCCGCGCAGCAGCGGCTGTGGTTCCTGGCCCGGCTGGAGGACGACAGCACCGCGTACAACGTGCCGCTCATCCTGCGCCTGACCGGCGAGCTGGACGCCGCCGCGCTGGCGGCCGCGGTCGGTGACGTGGTCGCCCGGCACGAGAGCCTGCGCACCGTGTTCCCCGACGGCCCGGACGGGCCGTACCAGCAGATCCTCGCCCCGGAGCAGGGCCGCCCCGCCGTCACCCGGGTGGAGATCGACGAGGCGTCCCTGCCGGCCGCGCTGGACGCCGCCGCCCGGCACACCTTCGACCTGCTCACCGAGACGTCGCTGCGCGCCACCCTGTTCGCGGTCGACCCCGAGCACCACGTGCTCCTGCTGCTGATGCACCACATCGTCAGCGATGGCTGGTCCGGCGTGCCGTTCGCCAACGACCTGTCGACGGCTTACGCGGCCCGGCGGTCGGGTACTGCGCCGCGGTGGGAACCGCTGCCGGTGCAGTACGCCGACTACGCACTGTGGGAACGGGACCTGCTCGGCGGCGAGGACGACCCGGACAGCGCGATCGCCGGGCAGCTGCGGTTCTGGCGCGACGCCCTCGACGGCATGCCGCCGCTGCTGGAGCTGCCCACCGACCACCCGCGTCCCGCGGTGGCCGGACACCGCGGCGCCGAGGTGCGCTTCGAGATCGCGCCGGGGCTGCACGACCGGATGGCCGCGCTCGCCCGGCAGACCAACACGACCCCGTTCATGGTGCTGCAGGCGGCCCTCGCCGCGATGCTCACCAGGCTGGGCGCCGGCACCGACATCCCGATCGGCACGCCGTCGGCCGGGCGCACCGACGAGGCGCTCGACGACCTGGTCGGCTTCTTCGTCAACACGCTGGTGCTGCGCACCGACACGTCGGGCGACCCGGCCTTCCGGACGCTGCTCGACCGGGTCCGGGAGACCGACCTCGCCGCGTTCGCCCACCAGGACGTGCCGTTCGACCGGGTGGTCGAGCTGGTACGCCCGGTGCGCTCGCTGGCGTACAGCCCGCTGTTCCAGGTGATGATGGTCTTCGAGACCGCGGACGAGAGCACCTTCAGCATGCCCGGCCTCACCGCGTCGTTCGGCGACGTCGAGATGGGCGCGGCCCGCTTCGACCTGACCCTGCACATCCAGCAGGAGCGGGCCGGTGGGTACACGGTCGACCTGGAATACGCCGAGGACCTGTTCGAGCGGGCCACCGCCGAGCGGATGGCCGGCTGGTTCGTGGAGCTGATCGAGGCGGCGTGCGCGGCGCCGGACACCGCCATCGGCCGGATCCCGCTCAGCGGCACCGAGACGGTCACCGGCGACGCGGTGTGCCAGCGGCGCGTGCTCACCATGATGGCCGCCTCCCAGGGCGATCTGCCGTACGGCCGGCTCGCCTCGGACACCGCACCGGTGCTGGCCATGATCCGGACGAAGGCGCATCGCACCCCCGACGCCGTCGCGCTGGTCGCCGGCGGCGCCGAACTGACCTATCGGGACCTGCTCGACCGGCTGGACAGCGGCGCGGCTGTCGATGGACTCCCGGAGGCCGTGGGCGACCTGCTGGCCGCGGTCGCCGCCGGCGCGCCGGTGCGGCTGCGTACCCGAGGGTCCGGCCGCGTCGTCACCGTCCCGCAGACCGTGGTCGCCGCGGCCCTGTCCGCCCGGCAGGCCTGGCTCCCGCTGGAACCCGGGGACCGGGTGCGCCCGGCCGCGGCGCCCGGCACCGTCACCGGCCTGTGGGAGGTGCTGTCGCCGCTGATCGCCGGCGCCGCCGTGGTCGTCGGGGACGATCCGGCCGGCGCGACGATCCGGCACGTCACCGCGACCGAGCTGACGGAGCTGACCCGCGCCGGCGCCGTGCCGGCCGGACTGCGCCGAGTCTTCTGCTCGGGCGAGACGCTGCCGGCCGCCCAGCAGCGGGCCTGGTTCGAGCTCACCGACGTGCCGCTGTGGTTGGACTACACCATCGCCGAGGTGCCCGGCGCCCACCTCGTGCGGGAGGCCGATCCGGACGCCTGGGACGGCACCACGCTCGGCATGCCGCTCACCGGCACCACGCTGCGGGTGCTCGACGCCGCGCTGAGCCCGGTCCCGCCCGGTGTCGTCGGCGAGCTCTACCTTGCCGGCACCGGCGTCGCCGACGGATACCCGGAGGCCGCCGGCACCGCCGCCACGTTCGTCGCCGACCCGTACGGGCCGGCCGGCGCGCGCATGGTGCGCACCGGCGACCTGGTCCGGCGTACCCCGGACGGGGAACTGGAATTTGTCGGCGCGGAGCAGCCGATGCGCGGCTTCCGGGTGCGCCCGGCCCCGATCGAGGCGCTGCTGGCCGACCACCCCGAGGTGGCCCAGGCGGTCGTCCTGGTCCGCGACGACGAGCTGCTCGGGTACGTGCTGCCCGCCGCCGGCGCCGAACCCAAGCCGTCCGCGCTGCGCGACTACCTGCGCGCCGTGCTGCCGGAGCACCTGGTCCCGGCCGTGCTCACGGTGGTCGGATCGCTGCCGCTGACCGCCGCCGGACGGGTCGACCCGGCCGCGCTGCCGTCCCCGGCCCGCGACACCGGCCTCGACGAGGCGGCGCCGCTCACCGCCGAGCAGCGCGTGCTGCTCGACCTGTACCGCGAGGTCCTCGACCTGGACGAGGTCGGACTCGAGGACGGCTTCTTCGAGCTGGGTGGG
>NZ_JAOSZE010000004.1 GCF_025630775.1 Actinoplanes sp. KI2 | reverse complement strand
CCTAGATCTTCTCGATCGGGGCGTGCCGCATGATCAGCCACATCACCTGGTCGCCGAAGTCGATCTGGGCACGGGCGCCCGGCCCCTGCCCCTCGACCGCGAGGACCCGGCCCAGCCCGTACCGCTGATGGTTGACCCGATCGCCCACCGCGACCTTCGGCGTCTGGGGCAGCTCGCTGGCGGTCGCGAGCTTGCTCGGGTCGATGCCCAGCCGGCTGGCCAGCTGCTGCGCCTTCGGGGTGTTCCCGGCGAAGCCGCCGCCCCGCGAGCGGTCACCGCCGCCGCGGCCACCCACCCCGCCGCCGGTGCCCGACCAGGACGTGTACGACCCGGCCGTGCGCTCCCAGCGGATCAGCTCGGGCGGCAGCTCGTCGGTGAACCGGGACGGCGGGTTGTACTGCGGCTGACCCCACGCCCCGCGGGTCACCGCCCGGGACAGGTAGAGCCGCTGGCGGGCCCGGGTGATCCCGACGTACGCCAGCCGGCGCTCCTCCTCCAGCTCGGTGTTGTCGCCGAGCGCCCGCATGTGCGGGAAGACGCCGTCCTCGAGCCCGGTCAGGAACACCACCGGGAACTCCAGACCCTTCGCCGTGTGCAGGGTCATCAGCGTGACCACGCCCTGATTTTCCGGGTCGTCGTCGGGCAGCTGGTCGGCGTCGGCGACCAGCGCCACCTGCTCGAGGAAGCCCGCCAACGTAGCCGCCTGTTCCTCACCCTCCTCGGCCTGGGCTTCGACCCGCTCGGTGTACTCCCGGGCGACGCTCACCAGCTCCTGCAGGTTTTCCACCCGGCCCTGATCCTGCGGGTCGAGGCTCTCCTCGAGCTCGCCGAGCAGGCCCGACCGCTGCAACACCGCCTCGAGCACCTCCTCGGGCGGCGCGGTGGTGGACAGCTCGCGCAGGTCGTCGAGCAGCTGCACGAAATCGGCGATCGCGTTGGCCGAGCGGGCGGCGATGCCCGGCGCGTCCTTGGCGTGCCGCAGCGCCTGCCCGAACGAGATGCGGTCGCGCGACGACAGCGCCTCGACGCATGCCTCGGCCCGCTCGCCGATGCCGCGTTTCGGGGTGTTGAGCACCCGGCGGATGCTCACCGTGTCGTCGTCGTTGACCACCGCGCGCAGGTAGGCGAGCGCGTCGCGCACCTCCTTGCGCTCGTAGAAGCGCACCCCACCGACCACCTTGTACGGCAGGCCGACGCGGATGAACACCTCCTCGAAGACGCGGGACTGCGCGTTGGTGCGGTAGAAGACGGCCACGTCGCCGGGGCGGACCTCGGCCCGGTCGTGCAGCCGGTCGATCTCGCGGGCCACCCAATCGGCCTCGGCGTGCTCGGTGTCGGCCACGTACCCGACGATCTGCTCGCCCGCGCCCTGGTCGCTCCAGAGCCGCTTCGGCTTGCGCGACGGGTTCCGCTCGATCACCGCGTTGGCGGCCGAGAGGATCGTCTGGGTCGATCGGTAGTTCTGCTCGAGCAGGATCGTGCGCGCGTCGGAGTAGTCGCGCTCGAACTCCAGGATGTTGCGGATGGTGGCGCCGCGGAACGCGTAGATGGACTGGTCGGCATCGCCGACGACGCACAGCTCGGCCGGCGGCACCTCGCCCCCCTTCTCCCCCACCAGCTCCTTGACCAGCATGTACTGCGCGTGGTTGGTGTCCTGGTATTCGTCGACGAGCACGTGCCGGAACCGCCGCCGGTAGGCCTCGGCGACGTGCGGGTGCGACTGGAACAGGTGCACCGTGGCCATGATGATGTCGTCGAAATCCAGCGCGTGCGCCTCACGCAGACGACGCTGATACATCTCGTACGCCTCGGCCAGCGCCCGCTCGTTCGGACCCTTCACGTTGGCCTTGAAGTCGTCGGGCTCGACCAGCTCGTTCTTCAGGTTCGACACCTGGGCGGCCAGGCCCCGCGCGGTGTACCGCTTCGGATCCAGGTCGAGCTCGCGGATCACCAACTGCATGAGCCGCCGCGAGTCGTCGGCATCGTAGATCGAGAACGTGCTCTTGAGCCCCGCGTGATCATGCTCGGCCCGCAGGATCCGCACGCATGCCGAGTGGAAGGTCGACACCCACATCAGCCGCGCCCGCGGCCCGACCAGGTCGGCCACCCGCTCCTTCATCTCGCCGGCGGCCTTGTTGGTGAAGGTGATCGCGATGATCTGGCCGGGGTGCACGTCGCGGGCGGCCAGCAGATAGGCGATCCGGTGGGTCAGCACACGCGTCTTGCCCGAGCCGGCGCCGGCCACGATCAGCAGCGGCGACCCGGCGTGGGTGACCGCGTCACGCTGCGGCCCGTTCAGACCCGTGAGCAGCGAATCCGGGTCGAGTCGCCGCTTTTTCCGCTCCTGCTGCTCGCGCACCGCGGGCATGCTGAAGAGGGAGTTGTTCTGGGGTTCAGAGGAAGCTCGCATCGCGCTGGCAAGTCTAGGCCTACCATCCGACAAGAATTCGCGGTCACCGTGCCGAGGGGGTGCGACAGAGACAGCCGTCTGTTTCAATCAGCTCCAGCGGCGGTCCGGCCGAGGAGGCGCGGTGCGGGGCTACACGAGGGCTCGGCATGTCGGCGGCCTCGTGGTGGCCACGGTGCTCGCGATCACGATCGGGTCACTGATCACCTCGACGGACGAGCCCGCACGGGTCATCCCGGCCGGCGTCGCCGGGCCGAGCCCCAAGCCGCCCGACACCCTCCAGCAACTGCTGACCAAGCAGGCGGCGGCCCTCAACCGCGGCGACCTGACCGGCTGGCTGGCCCGGGTGGCGCCGCCGCTGCGACAGCGCTACCAAAACCTCTTCCGTACGCTCCGCGCCCTGCACGCCACAGTGGACTATCGCGCCGGCAACGCCGGCCGGGCCGTCCTGACCTACTGCTTCAGCCCGAAGTGCCCGCCGAACTCCCCGAAGATCGGCCAGAGCGTCCAGACGAGCGGCGGCAAAATCACGGCGTTGGCGATGACACCCGGCCCCGAACCGACCCCCTGGCAGCAGGGCGACCTGATCTTCGCCCAGGGCAGGCGGGTGACCGTCGGTGCCCCCAAGGCTCTGAAGGCCAAGCTCCCCGAGGTGGTCGAGCTCGCCGACGAGGCGGCCCGGATCGACGACCGCTACGCCGCCTACGCCGACAACCGCCAGGCCCGCTACCGCATCTATCTCGCCACGGACCGCACCTGGCGCACCTGGTACGGCGGCAAGGCCACCGAGTGGGCCGTCGGCTACATGCAGCCCCTCGGCCCGGCGGGCGCCGACGTCGTGATCAACCCGGGCCGGCTGCCCACCCGGGCCGCCCTGCGCGAGGTGCTCCAGCACGAGCTCGCACACGTCGCCACGATCGGCGGCGTGGCCACCCGGCACGAGGACATGTGGCTGGTCGAGGGCGTCGCCGAGTACATCGGCATGCAACCCCGGCGCGCTGCCGACACGTACAGCAAATCGGCCTTGCTCTTGCCCACCCGGCTGAACCCACCGCCGCTGCGCGACGGCGCGAGTGCCAAGGAGGTCGCCGCCTTCTACGCGGCCGGGCACTTCGCGGTGGACTGCCTGGTCACGCAGTTCGGCGAGCCGCGCGCGATGGAGTTCGCCCGGCAGCGGCTGCGGTTGGGCGCCTCGCTCGACGACGCGTCCCGCAGCGCCTTCGGCCGGCCGTTCGGCACGGTCGGCAAGACCTGCGTCAACATGATCGGACATCAATTTGTCACCCGCGAGTCGTAGCGCCCCGCGGCCCTGATGGATCAAGCTGATTCGACCCCTGTCGACTTGATCAGGAGACCGCACATCATGGCAAGACTGCGTCATCTCGCCGCGCCTGCCCTCGCCCTGGCCGTCCTCACCACCCTGCCGGCGGCCCGGCCCACCATAACCCCGGCCAGCACCCCACCCGCCGAGTTCCAGCCGGTCAGCGTCCTCTACGGCGGCCAGCACGGCGCCACGGTGCCGGGCCAGTTCCTCAGCTACAACGACTTCCACGGCGCGATCGACCCGCCGGGCGGCAGCGGCGCGGTGGTCAACGCTTCCGGCACGTCCACTCCGGCCGGCGGCGTGGAATACCTCGCGACGTACCTCAAGAAGCTGCGTGCCGAGGCGAAGCAGCAGGGCCGCCAGACGATCACGGTCGGCGCCGGTGACCTGGTCGGCGCGACGCCGCTGGTCAGCGCCGCGTTCCACGACGAGCCGACGATCGAGCTGATGAACCAGATCGGCCTCGAGGTCAGCTCGGTGGGCAACCACGAGTTCGACGAGGGCGTGGACGAGCTGATCCGCCTCCAGCGCGGCGGCTGCCACCCGGTCGACGGCTGCCAGGACGGCGACCCCTTCCGCGGGGCCAAGTTCCAGTACCTGGCCGCGAACACGATCGACAACAAGACCGGCCGCTCGATCCTCCCGCCGGTCTCGATCAAGCTGGTCGGCGGCGTCCCGGTCGGCTTCATCGGCATGACGCTCGAGGGCACGGCCGGCATCGTCAACCCGGCCGGCATCAAGAACGTGCACTTCACCGACGAGATCGAGACCGCGAACAAGTGGAGCAACGTGCTCAAGCTGTTCGGCGTGAAGGCTCAGGTGCTGCTGCTGCACGAGGGCGGCGCGCAGGGCTCGGCGACCCCGACCCCGGGCGTGTCCGACTGCACCAACTTCTCCGGCCCGGTGGTCGACATCGTCAAGGGCCTCAACCCGGAGATCGGCCTGGTCGTCTCCGGCCACACGCACCGCTTCTACTCCTGCACGCTGCCGAACTCGGCGGGGACCTCGGTGGTCACCAGCGCCGGCACCAACGGCCAGCTGATCACCGACATCGACTACTCGCTGGACCGGCGGACCGGCCGGTTCGCCGAGATCAGCGCCCACAACGTGATCGTCGAGAACGGCGTCGCGGACGGTGCCGGCGGCTGGAAGAAGGACGCGGCCGGCGTGTACCTGAAGAACCCGGACACGGTGGACGCGGCGGCCAAGAAGATCGCCGACAAGTACCGCACCGCGGTCGCGCCGATCGCCAACAAGGTCGTCGGCAGCATCACCGGCGACATCACCCGGACGAACACGGCGGCCGGCGAGTCCCCGCTCGGTGACGTGATCGCCGACGCGCAGCTGGCCCGTACGCTCTCGGACGGCGCCCAGATCGCGCTGATGAACCCGGGTGGCATCCGCTCCGACTTCGACGCCGAGGCCTCGGCCGGCGGCGAGGCGACCGGCCAGGTCACCTACGGCGAGGCGTTCACCGTCCAGCCGTTCAACAACCTGGTGGTCACCCAGACCCTCACCGGCGCGCAGCTCAAGGACGTTCTCGAGCAGCAGTTCCCCGGTTACCAGGGCCAGACCACGACGAAGATCCTGCAGGTGTCGAACGGGTTCACCTACACCTGGAGCGGGTCCGCCGCCCTCGGCTCGAAGATCAGCAACCTCGCCCTCAACGGCACGCCGATCGACCCTGCCGCCGCTTACCGGGTCACCACGAACGACTTCCTGGCCAACGGCGGCGACGGCTTCCGGCTGCTCACCGGCGGCACCAACCGCACCACCGCGCCCGGCTTCGACATCGACGCGCTGACCGCCTACCTGGGCAGCAACTCGCCGGTCGCGCCCGGCCCGGCCAACCGCATCACCACCATCGCGTAGTTCCTACGGTCCGCCGGGGTCATTCCCCGGCGGACCATTTCCCCGTACGGGTCGCAGCACCGCCAGGCCGTCCAGCAATCGCTGCAGGCCGAACTCCAGCAGGATGTCCAGACTGAACTCGACACCCTCGCCGACCAGCGCCCGCGTCATCATCGGCAGCCGACCGCCGGCCAGCGCCGCGGCAACCCGCTCGTGCTGCGTCTCGAACCAGTCCTGGTCGGTCATCCCGGTCTCCTGGACCGCCTGCTGCTCCTCCTCCAGATTCACCGCCGTGCCGCGCACGTAGTTGGCGAGCGTCGCCGCCGCCGAAAGCTGCACCGCCGGCTCGAATCCGCCCGCGTCCAGCGCGGCCATCGCCCACTCGGTGTGTGCCATCGCGTTCGGCGCCGGCAACGGCCGGCTGAACGAGATCGCCTGCGCGAGCCAGGCGTGCCGCCGGTACAACTGCCACTGCAGCCGGGCCAGCGCCTCCAGGCAGGCCCGCCACCCGTCGGTCGCCGGCGAGAGCGCGGGCGGCGGGGTGCCACCCATCACCTCGTCCATCATCAGGAGGACGAGCTCCTCCTTGTCGGCAATGTGGCGATAGACCGACATCGTGGGAATGCCCAGCTCGCCGGCCAGTCGCCGGATGGAGAGCCCGGTCAGCCCCTCGGCGTCGGCGATCGCGACGGCCGTGCGCACCACCCGCTCCCGGTCCGGGCCGCCCGCAACGGCGCCGGTCGCCACCACCGTCCCGTGCCCGCGCCGGGTCTGCACCAGGCCGCGCTCGCGCAGCGCCGTGATCACCCGGGTCGCGGTCGCCATCGCCACGCCGTACTCCGCCATGATCTGCCGGGTCGAGGGGACCCTGGCACCGGGCGCGAGGTCACCCGACGCGATCCGGGCGGCGATCTCGTCGGCGATCCGCCGGTAGGCGTTCACACGACCCCCTAGTGCACTAGTGCACTCCACTATAGAGCACCACCTCGAATTGGGGGGTTAGCACTACCGACGCGGTATCTAGTGCACCAATACGGTGTACGAATGATGACTGATGCGGTCCAGCTGGAAGCACTCACCAAGACGTACGACGACACCGTGACCGCGCTCGCCGGGGTCACCGCGTCCTTCCCGGCCGGCAGCTTCACGGCGGTGATGGGCCCCTCCGGCTCGGGCAAGAGCACGCTGCTGCAGTGCGCCGCCGGCCTCGACCGGCCCACCTCGGGCCGGGTGGTCATCGCCGGCACCGAGCTCACCACCAGCGGCGACACGGCGATGACCAAGTTCCGCCGGCTGCGGGTCGGCTTCGTCTTCCAGGACTACAACCTGCTGCCCTCGCTGACCGTCGAGCAGAACGTGGTGCTGCCGCTGCGGCTGGCCGGCAAGCGGGCCGACCGCCGACGGGTACGGGCCGTCCTCGACCAGCTCGGCCTCGGCGACCGGCTGGCGGACAGCCCCGAGAAGCTCTCCGGCGGCCAGCGCCAGCGGGTCGCGGTGGCCCGTGCCCTGATCACCGAGCCGGCCGTCATCTTCGCCGACGAGCCGACCGGGGCACTCGACATGCGCAGCGCCCGCGAGGTGCTCGGGCTGCTGCGCGCCGTGGTCCACGAGCACGGCGGCACGGTCGTCATGGTCACCCACGACCCGGCGGCCGCGGCGTACACGGACTCGGTCCTGTTCCTGGCGGACGGCCGGCTGGCCGGCTCGCTGCGCGGGCCCACCGTGGACGCCGTCGCCGAACGCCTCGCCCACCTCGGCGACGCCGCCGTCGCCGCGTGACCATGTGCCGCTTCTCCGCCCCGACCCAGGAGGTCGTTCCGTGTTCGCCGTAGCCCTGCGCAACCTGCGTCACCGTCCCGGCGGCTTCGTCGCGACGTTCCTCTCCGCGTTCCTGGGCGCGACGCTGCTGATGGCGTTCGCGTCCCTGCTGGACACCGCGCGGTCCGCCGACTCGGCCAGCGCCGGATCGCTGCGCACCACCGCGAGCGTCGGCGGCGGCTGGTGCCTGGTCATCGTCGCCTTCGCGGTCACCTCGACGCTGAGCCTCGCCGTCCGCCGGCGCGCCGACCAGATCACCCTGCTCCGCCGGGTCGGCGCCACCCGCCGTCAGCTCCGCCGCATGATCGTCGGCGAGGCGGGTGCGGTGGCCCTGGCCGCCTCGGCGATCGCCGTCCCGGCCGGCCTGATCCTGGGCCGGGTCCTGCTCCAGCTGCTGCACAACACCGGCCAGGCCGCCGAGTCGGTCGGCTACGCCTTCGGCCCGATCGCGCTCGGCGTCGGCTTCGGCGTCACCCTGCTCGGCTCGCTCATCGCCGGCATCGTCACCGCCCGGCGTACGACCGCTCCCGCGGGCGCGGTGGTTCGGCGCCCGCTGGCCCGCCGCCTGTTCGCCACCCTGTTCCTGGTCACCGGCGCGAACTGCGCGATCCTGACCGCCACGGTGATGGACGGCAAGGGGATCGACGCGATGCAGACCGCCGGGCAGGCCGGCATCTGGGCCGCGATCGGCCTGGCGCTGCTGGCTCCCGAGCTGCTACGCCTGGTCACCGCGGTACTGGGTGGCCCGATCCGGGCGGTCGGCGCGACCGGCGAACTGGCGGTGCTCACCGTGCACACCCGGGCCCGCCAGCTGGCCTCGGCCGTCATGCCGGTGCTCATCTTCACCGGCGTCGCCACCGGCACGGTCTACATGCAGGCGGTGGAGAACAAGGCCGCGGCCGGCCAGATCGAACCCGACTACGCCCGAGACATCAAAACCCTCAACTACGTGATAGTCGGCATGATCACCCTGTTCGTGGCGATCATGCTGGTCAACACCCTGATCGCGGCGACCGCCCGCCGCCGGCGCGAGTTCGCCCAGCAGCGGCTGGCCGGCGCCACCCGCGGGCAGTTGCTGGGCATGGTCGCGCTGGAGGGCCTGCTGGTCACCGTGACCGGCACGCTGGGCGGCACCGCGGCCGCGATGTTCACCATCCTGCCGTTCGGCTCGGCCCGCGCCGGCCACCTCTGGCCCGACTCCGGCCCGGCCGCCTACGTGACGATCCTGGCGGTGGCGACGGCCCTGACCGCGGCAGCCATGCTGGGCGCAACCCGGCGCACGACGCGAGGACCAGCCACGGCGGCGGTCCGCGCAGACTGACCGCCCGGCCCGCCCAGCCAACGCCCCGGCCCGCCCAGCCAACGCCCCGGGCCCGCCCGCCCAGCCAACGCCCCGGCCCGCCCAGCCAACGCCCCGGCCTGCCCGCCCAGCCAACGCCCCGGCCCGCCCAGCCGACGCCCTGGCCCGCCCAGCCGACGCGCCTTCTCGGCCGGATCCCCGACGCGCCTGCCGACCGGGTGCCCGACGCGCCTGCCGGCCGGGTCCCGGCGTTCCTGCCCAGCCGGGTCCGCGCCGCCCCGCCCGCCATGCCCTGCCCCAACCCGCATGGCCCACCCCAGCCATGGCGGCCCCACCCCAGCCGCGGCCCGACCCGACCCACATGGCCCACCCGGCCATGGCGGCCCGGCCCAGCCCGCATGACCCACTCAGCCATTGCGGGCCACTCAGCCAGCCGCGGCCCGGCCCAACCCGCACGGCCCACCCAGCCGGCGCGGCATACCCAGCCCGCCGCGGGCCGGTCGGGCGAGAGCCTCGCCGAGCGAGTGCGCCCATGAACCCCGGCCACATGCCGCACGGACCGCCCCGCTGTGGACACCGCCCCGAAAGTGTCGGACCCGGGTGCCAGACTCACCCCACCCAGTGACCGGGGTGGGGACCAGTGGGCATGAGTAGGCACCGAATGGGCGACACAGTGCGGGGCGGTGCTGGGGTTACACGCCGTCGAGGTGGTCGATGGCGTCCCACGCATCGGGCGGTTTCCTTGCAAACGGGTTCGGGACGGGGGCATACTCGGCTCGTGATCCAGCAGACGCGATTTTTTTACTACGGCACCGGAAGTCCGGCGACCGTAGGCCGCGTCTGAACGACAGACCTACTTCAAGCCCCGGGCTTCCCAGCCCGGGGCTTGATGCTGCCCGGGCCGGGTCGACCGGGGCGCGAGCACCCGAGGAGCACGACATGACCGCCGACGTGGTGGACCAGACGACCGGGGCGGGCGAGCCCCTGGCCGCCGACGAGATCCGTGCCATGCGCGAGCGCATCGACGAGATCGACCAGGCCATCATCGACCTGTGGCTGGAGCGGGCGCGCCTCTCCCAGGCGGTCGGCAAGACCCGCATGGCCAGCGGCGGCACCCGCCTGGTCCTGTCCCGCGAGCGCGAGATCGTCGACCGCTTCCGCGCCGCCCTGGGCCCCGACGGCACCCAGATTGCCCTGATGATCCTCCGCGCCGGCCGCGGCCCCCTCTGACGGGCGTCACGTCCCAGCCGCTCGACGGGCCGCACCGTCACGCGCCCGACTGAGACGTGGCCCGCCGCTGCCCGCGCCGCGCACGAACTCCCCAAGCCCGGAGCGTTCGCGTCAACCGTCACGCGCCCGACTGAGACATGGCCGGCCGCTGCCCGCGCCGCGCACGAACTCCCCAAGCCCGGAGCGTTCGCGTCAACCGTCACGCGCCCGACTGAGACGTGGCCGGCCGCTGCCCGCGCCGCGCACGAACTCCCCAAGCCGGGAGCGTTCGCGTCAACCGTCACGCGCCCGACTGAGACGCGGCCGGCCGCTGCCCGCGCCGCGCACGAACTCCCCAAGCCCGGAGCGTTCGCGTCAACCGCGAACACCTACGCCTCAAGATCCGGGCGCCGGGTGACTCGTACGAAATTCAGTAGCGGTGGAGGACGTCGCGGCTTTCGGCGTAGTGGCAGGCGCTCGGGTGCGGTGAGCGCTGCCGGACCTGCAGCAGCGGCTCGTGGTCGGCGCAGTACGGCTGCGCCTTCCAGCAGCGGGTGCGGAAGCGGCACCCGGACGGCGGGTCGGCCGGCGACGGCACGTCGCCCTCGAGCACGATGTGGTCGCGGCGGCCGCGCAGGCGCGGGTCGGGCACCGGGACCGCGGAGAGCAGCGCCTGCGTGTACGGGTGCGTCGGCTGCTCGTAGATGGCCATGTGGTAGCCGGTCTCGACAACCTTGCCGAGGTACATCACGGCGACCCGGTCGGAGATGTGCCGGACCACGGACAGGTCGTGGGCGATGAAGATGTACGACAGGCCGAGCTCGCGCTGCAGGCGCTCGAGCAGGTTGATCACCTGGGCCTGGATCGAGACGTCGAGGGCGGAGACCGGCTCGTCGCAGACGATGATCTCGGGGCGGAGGGCGAGCGCGCGGGCGATGCCGATGCGCTGGCGCTGTCCGCCGGAGAACTGGTGCGGGTAACGGTTGAGATGGTCGGGGTTCAGGCCGACCAGGTCGAGCAGCTCCTGCACGCCGCGCTCCCGGCCGCCGCGCGGTACCGCGTCGGGGTGAATCGCGAACGGCTCGCCGATGATGTCGCCCACGGTCATCCGGGGATTCAGCGACGTGTACGGGTCCTGCAACACCATCTGGATGTTGCGACGCGCCCGGCGCAGGCTCTGGCCGGACAGGCGAGCGATGTTCTCGCCGCGCACCATCACCTCGCCGCTGGTCGGCTTCTCCAGGCCGACCAGCAGCTTCGCCAGGGTGGACTTGCCGCAGCCGGACTCGCCGACGACGCCCAGCGTCTCGCCGCGGCGCAGCTGGAGGTCCACGCCGTCGACCGCCCGGACCGCGCCGACCTTGGACTTGAAGACGATGCCCTGCGTGATCGGGAAGTGCTTGACCAGGTTGCGGGTCTCGAGCACGAGGTCGCGTACGTCAGACACCGAGGACCTCCCGGATGAAGTGGCAACGGGACTCGCGGTGCCCCGCGATCCGGTACGCGGGCGGTTGCTCGAGCCGGCAGATCTCCCGGGCGTAGCCGCAGCGCGGGTGGAACGCGCAGCCGTTCGGGATGTCGGTGAGCGCCGGCGGCAGGCCACGGATGACGTTGAGCTGCTGGCCCTTGAGGTCCAGTCGCGGGATCGAGGCGAGCAGGGCCTCGGTGTACGGGTGGGCCGGGCGCGCGTAGATGTCGTAGACCGGCGCCTCCTCGACCACCTTGCCGGCGTACATGACCGAGATCCGGTCGGCGACGTCGGCGACCACACCCATGTCGTGCGTGATCAGGATCAGGCCCATGTTGCGCTGGTGCTGGAGCTCGGCGAGCAGCCCCATGATCTGCGCCTGGACGGTGACGTCGAGGGCGGTGGTGGGCTCGTCGGCGATCAGCACCTCGGGGTCGAGGGCCAGCGCCATGGCGATCATGACGCGCTGGCGCATGCCGCCGGAGAACTGGTGCGGGTAGTCGTCGATCCGTTGCCGGGCGGCCGGGATGCGCACCTGGTCGAGCGACTCGATGGCGCGCTGCTTCGCGTCCTTGCGGGACAGGCCGCGGTGCTTGCGGAACAGCTCGGCGAGCTGGAATCCGACCGAGTAGACCGGGTTCAGCGCGGAGAGCGCGTCCTGGAAGATCATCGCGATCCGGTTGGCGCGCACCTTGCGGCGGTCCTCTTCGGAGAGCCGCAGCAGGTCGACGCCCCGATAGAGCACCCGGCCGCCGGTGATGTGCGCGGGCGGGGTGTCCAGGATGCCCATCACCGCCTGCGCGGTCACCGACTTGCCGCAGCCCGACTCGCCGAGCAGCGCCAGCGTCTCACCGGCCGACAGGTGGAAGCCCGCGCCGTTGACCGCTTTGGCTACCCCGTCGCGCGTACGGAATTCGACGTGCAGGTCCTCGACTTGCAGCAGCGGTGCCCTCGGGTCGAGGCCCGGCAGCGCGTCGATCTGCGCCCTGATGTCTGTCACTCCGGTCACCGCAGCTTCGGGTCGAAGGCGTCGCGTACGGCGTCGCCGAGCATGATGAAGGCCAGCACGGTCGCGGCCAGGAACACCGACGGCCAGATCAGCGGGCCCGGCGCGACGCGGACGTACCCGGTGGCCTCGGAGATCGAGATGCCCCAGCTCACCGCGTTGCCCTTGAGCCCGACGCCGAGGAAGGACAGCGTGGCCTCGCTGGCGATGTTGATGCCGAGCAGGATGGTCAGCACCACGATGAACGGTGCCATCGCGTTCGGCAGGACGTGCCGGAAGATCAGCCGGCCGGGGCCGGCGCCGAGCATCCGGGCGGCCGCCACGTAGTCCTGGTTCTTCGCCGTCATCACCGAGGAGCGCATGACGCGGGCCGCGGTCGTCCAGCCGAGGATGCCCAGGGTGAGCGTCACGGCGAGGACGCCGTTGCTGTTGCCCGGGTCGGCCGAGAGGCGCTTGCCCAGCACGATCGCGCCGAGCAGGAACGGGACGCCGAGCATGACGTCGACGAAGCGGGACAGCAGCGCGTCGAGCCAGCCGCCGAAGTAGCCGGCCGACAGGCCCACGGCGAGGCCGATGACGCCGGCGATCAGGACGCTGAAGACGCCCACGACGACCGAGTAGCGGGCGCCGTACACCGTCTTGGCGTAGACGTCGCAGCCCTGGAAGTCGTACCCGAAGATCGCGCCGCCGCTGGCGCCCTTGTGCTGGCGGTTGAGCACGCAGTCGTGCGGGTCGGCGGAGGTGAACAGGGACGGCCAGATCGCCATCAGCACCACGATCACGATGATCACCAGCGCGGCCCAGAAGATCTTGCTGCGCCGCAGGTCGTGCCAGGCGTCGGCGGCGAGGCTGCGGGACTTGCCGCCCGGCGCTGCCGGCGCTTCCGCGACCAGGGCGTTCATGTCACTCATAGCGAATCCTGGGATCGAGTACGGCGTAGAGCAGGTCGACGAGCAGGTTCACGACCAGGAACACGATCACCAGGAAGCTGACGAAGCCGACCACGAGCGGGCCGTCCTCGGTGCGGATGCCGCGAAAGAGGTTGAACCCGACCCCGGGGATGTTGAAGACCTTCTCGGTGACGATCGCGCCGGACATCAGCACGCCGATGTCGACGCCGATCAGCGTGATGACCGGGATGAGCGAGTTGCGCAGCACGTGTACGCCGATCACCCGGCTCCGGGCGAGTCCCTTGGCCCGCGCGGTCCGCACATAGTCGGCGCGCAGGTTCTCGGCGACCGAGGCGCGGGTGACCCGCAGCTCGGTGGCCACGACCAGGCTGCCCAGCACGGCCGCGGGCAGCAGCAACTCGTACAGCGTCGCGTCCTTGCCGGCGGTCGGCGGGAACCAGCCGAGCTTGATGCCGAAGATCAGCTGGGCCAGCGGCGCGAGCACGACGATCGGCATGGCGAGCACGACCAGCGTGCCGAACAGCGTGGCGTTGTCGAAGATGCTGCCGCGCCGGATGCCGGAGATGACGCCGGCGGCGATCGCGACGGTGGCCGCCATGATGATCGCCAGCACCGCGAGCCGGAGGGTGACCGGCCAGGCGTCGGCGAGCATGTCGGAGATCTTGCGGCCGGTCAGCGACGTGCCGAGGTCGCCGGTGAGCAGCCCCTTCACGTAGTACCAGTACTGCTTGAGGAAGCCCTCGTCGAGGTGGTAGCGCTCGGTGAGCGCGGCCCGCTGGCTGACGGTGAGCGGACGCTCGCCGACCAGCGCCTGGAGTGGGTCGTCCTGCACCGCGAACATCAACGCGTACACGACGAAGGTGGCGCCGAAGAAGGTGAGGACCATCTGCAGCAGGCGCCGCACGATGAAGCGGAACATGTGAGGCCTTTTTTGCAGGACGAAATGCGGTGGCGCCACGGTGTCACACGGACCGCGGCGCCACCACCTTCACGGGGAAACTACTCGGCGACTTCGATCTTGTAGATGTCGACCTTCTGGAACAGGTCCATGCTCACGTTGGTGACCTTCTCCGAGTGGCCGAACACGTTCTGGCCGAACCGGAGCGGGATGACCGGCATGTCCTGAGCGAGGATCGCCTCGGCCTGACCCCAGAGCTTCTCGGCCTGGGCCGTGGTCTTCGCGTCGTTGCCCTGGCGGACCAGGTCGTCGAAGGCCGAGTTGCTGTAGCCGTAGTAGTTCGAGGAGCCGTCGGTCGTGTAGAGCGGACCGAGGTAGTCCTCCATCAGCGGGTAGTCCATCACCCAGCCGAGCCGCATCAGGCCGACCGGCTCCTTCTTCTCGACCTTCTTGAGCAGGTCGGCGAACTTCGGCTCACCCACACCGGTGCAGTTGATGCCCAGCGAACCCTTGATCTGGTTGCACATGGCGTCGACCCAGGCCTTGTGACCGCCGTCGGCGTTGTACGTGATCTTGATGTCCTTGGGCCCGCCGGCGGCGGTGTACAGCTGCTTGGCCTTGACCGGGTTGTACTCGCAGTTGTCGCCGCAGGTGTTCGCCTTGTAGCCCTCGACCACCGGGGAGACGAACGACTTCGCGGGGGTCTCCGAGCCCAGGAAGATCTGGTCGGTCATGTCCTCGCGGTTGATCGCCATGGACAGCGCCCGGCGAACGTCCCGGTTGGAGAACTCCTTCTCGAAGGTCGGGAAGCCGACGAACGCGAAGCTCGAGCTCGGGCTCTTCTGCAGACGGTTACCGAGATCGCCGGACGCCGAGGCCAGGCTCTCGATCGGAATCTTCGTCTGCACGTCGAGGTTGCCCGCGACCAGGTCGGCGTACTGCGCGCCCTGGTCCTGGTAGATCTTCCAGGTGATGCCGTCGACCTTGGGAATCGTGCCCTTGAAGTCGGCGACCTTCTCCACCTGGATCTGCGAGTCGTGCCGCCACTTCCCCTTCATCTTGAAGGGGCCGTTGCCGATCGGGGCCTCGCCGTAGTCCTTCGCGAGCACGCCGTCGCTGGAGAACGCGGCCTTGGGCATGGGGTAGAACGAGTCGTACCCCATCACCGTCGCCCAGCCCGCGAAGCCGGAGGTCAGCGTCACCTGGAAGGTCGTGTCGTTGATCTTCTTGAGCCCGGCGAGCTTCTGGGCCTTGGGCTCGCCGGCCTTCTTGGGACCGTCGCCGTCCGGGTCGACCGCCTGCATCGCCGCGAATCCGTCGATCTTGCTGAAGAAGTACGCGCCGAGCTGGCCGTTCGGGCCGTACGCGCCGTAGTTCCACGCGTTGATGTAGTTGTCCGAGGTCACCGGTTCGCCGTTGCTGAACGTGAACCCGGGGCGGAGCTTGATCGTCCAGACCTTGTTCGCCTTGTCGTGCGTGATCGCCTCGGCGGCGACCAGGTACGGCGTGCTCTTCTCGTCGAAGCGGACGAGCGGATAGAACAGGGACGACAACACCGAGGAGCCGTTCATTTCCGTGGTGTTGGTCGGAATCAGGCTTTCCGGCTCGGAGATACCGATGCTGATGGTGTTCGGCAGGGTCTCGTCGTCGTCCGAGGAGCCGCTGGAGCAGCCGGCCGCCAACAAGGCGATGGCGGCCGCTCCGGCCGCCACCTTCCATGGGCCATTCCCACGCATGTGGAGGATGCCTCCTTCAGTGCGCTCACGGGGGTATGTGAGTCGCCCGCAACTGTGACACAGCGAAACCGGAACCCCGAGAGCCTGTTACCAAGCCGATACTCGCCACGGCCCTTTCAGGTAACTTTCAACAACCGTCTGAGCTGGGCTTATGCCCTTCTGTACAGGGATCACGACGCAGCGTCAGACCAGTCGGCGGTCGGCCGCCCACCGTGACAGCTCGTAACGATTGCTCATTTGGAGCTTTCGCAGGACGTTGGAGACATGCGTCTCGACCGTCTTGATCGAGATGTACAACTCCTTGGCGATCTCCTTGTAGGCGTACCCCCGGGCGAGCAGCCGCAGCACCTCGCGCTCGCGGTTGGTGAGCTGATCGAGCTCGGGATCGGCGACCGGCACGTCCGGCCGGGAGGCGAACGCGTCCAGCACGAACCCGGCCAGCCGCGGGCTGAACACCGCGTCGCCGTCGGCCACCCGCTTGATCGCGGCGGCCAGCTCGTCCGGCGAGATGGTCTTGGTGACGTAGCCGCGGGCGCCGGCTCGGATCAGGCCGATCACGTCCTCGGCCGCATCCGACACCGAGAGCGCCAGGAAGCGTACGTGCGGGTGGCTGCGGCGCATCGCATCGAGCACGGCCCGGCCGCCGCCGTCCGGCATGTGCACGTCGAGCAGCACCACGTCCGGCTCACTCGCGGCGATCTTGCTGATCGCCTCCGGCACGGTGCCGGCCTCGCCGATCACGTCGACGTGCACGCCCAGCTCGGCGCGCACGCCGGCGCGGAACATCGCGTGGTCGTCGACCAGGAAGACTCGGAGACGGCCGCCCTCGGTCTCGCTCATCGTGCGGACTCCTTCCCAGCGGTCACGCTCTCTCGGGTGGTGGGCAGCATGAGGCGCACCTCGGTCCCCTCGCCGGGCGTGCTGCGGATCTCGGCGCGACCGCCGTGGCGTTTCATTCGCCCGATGATCGACCCTCGGACGCCGTGGCGCGACTCCTCCACGCCGTTGAGGTCGAATCCGGCGCCCCGGTCGCGGACGAAGACGCTCAGCTCGTCGGCCTCGACCTCGGCGTACAGCGAGACGCTCTGCACCCCGGCGTGCCGGGCGGCGTTGACCAGGGCCTCGCGGGCGGCCGCGACAAGCGCGGCGACCCGCTCGTCGCACTCGGTGTCGCCGACCACGACCGTCTCGACGCTGATCGCGTACGTGTCCTCGACCTCGGCGGCCGCCTGCTCGAGCGCCGCCGCGAACCGCTCGGTCGGCGAGGCGGTCGGCTTGTAGAGCCAATTGCGCAGGCTGCGCTCCTGGCCGCGGGCCAGCCGCTGCACCTCCTTGATGTCCGCCGAGTTGCGCTGGATCAGGGCCAGCGTGTGCAGCACCTGGTCGTGGATCATGGCGGCCACCTCGGCGCGCTCCTGCTCCCGGATGCGGCCCTCGCGCTCGGCGCGCAGCTGGTTGAACATCCGGTAGATCAGCGGCGCGGCGACCACGCCGACGCCGAGCAGGCCGACCAGCGCGAAGATCACGCCGTTGACCACCACCGAGAACGAGACGCCCGGGGCGTACACCGCGACCACGCCGATGATGCCGGTGGCGATCAGCACGCCGCCGCCGACGAAGCGCAGCAGGAAGTAGCGCCGGTCGCTTTCCGCCACCACGGCGGCCAGCCAGGGCGTCTGGGGCAGGTTGCCGGTCCACTGGCCGCGACGGGACGGATCGGACTGGTGCCAGATGATGCCGACGCCGACCGCGACCACCGCGATCAGCCAGCCGACCGTGCCGGCCACGCTGTTCTTGAAGACCAGGGACTGCAACAGTACGACGCCCAGGCCGATCGCCGCGAACGGCAGCAGCTTGCCGAGGTCACGTCGCGCCGGCTCGGCGCCGGTGGGAACCTGTTGCGGTAGGACGGCCCAGAACACGGCGTACAGCAGCAGGCCGAGACCGCTGAACCCGAGAAGGACGACCAGAGCGATGCGGACCGCCAGCAGCGGCACACCCAGATGCTCCGCCAGGCCGGCGGCGACCCCGGCGATGATCCGGTGGTCGCGCGGCCGGACCAGCCGGCGGGTGGGTGGGTTGACGGCGGCGGTGATGACTCCTCCTCGGTCTGGTACACCGATCGTCACACGTCGAGCGCTGTCCGGCCACGGGGAATGTCCCCGGGTATCCGGCCTCCCGGATCTCAGGGTGGCCTCAGGGTCGGCGCCGGAAGCAACTCAGGCGCCTGCGGAGACAGGATCGATGGCATGACCGACGAAGCCAACACCGCTTCCGTTCCGCCCGGCGCCTCCGCTTCGTCGGGCACGACCCCTCCGCCCGACACCTCCCCTTCGTCGGGCCCGATCCCTCCGTCCGACGCCTCCACCTCGTCGGGCCCGACCCCTCCGCCCGAGCCGCCGCCCTGGTCGCCCGGGGTGCCCTTCTCCCGGGAGCATCTCGTACGCCCCCGGCAGGGCCGCTATGTCGCCGGCGTCTGCGCGGCGCTGGCCCGGGCCACCAACACCGACCCGGTGCTGTGGCGGGTGCTGGTCGCCGTGCTCGGCGTGCTGAGCGGCGTCGGTGTCCTGCTCTACCTGATCGGCTGGCTGATCATCCCGGCCGAGGGGGACACCGCGTCGCCGATCGAGGGCCTGCTCGGCAAGGGCCGCTCCGGGATGGCGCCGCTCACCGTGATCCTGCTGGGTGCGGCCGCGGTGATCTCGTTCGGCTTCATCGTGCACGACGGGATGCGGGCCAGCCTGCTGGCCGCCGCGGTGATCGTCGGCGCGGTCCTGCTGATCAAGCGCAACAACGGGAGCTCCACGGCGCCGCCCGACCCCGGGCAGGCCGCCACATTTCCGCCACCGCCCGGCCAGGTTCCGCCCCCGGGTGCGCCCACCGCGCCGACGGCCGCGTTCCCGGCGCCGGGCGCCGGCGCCCCGGCGGCCGAGGAGCCGGTGACCGCGCCGATGCCCCCGGTCTCCCCGATGCCGCCGATGCCGGCCGCGCCCGGCGGGTACCGGCCGCCGTTCGCGCCGCACGGCCCCTGGGCCAGCAGCAACCTGCCGCCGGCCTACCAGCCGCCGCAGCCGCAGCCCCGGACGCCCAAGCCGCCGAAGCCGCCGCGCGAGCGCTCCAAGCTCGGCCGCCTCACGTTCTTCGCGGTGCTCCTGGTGATGGGCGTGATGGCGGTGCTCGGCATGGCCGGGGCGCACCTCACCGTCTCCGCCTACTTCGCGGCCGCGCTGGTCACGATCGCGCTCGGCCTGATCGTCGGCGCGTGGTTCGGCCGGGCCCGCGGGCTGATCGCGCTGGCCATCCTCGCCTCGATCGGCCTGGGCATCTCGACCGGCGTCGAGCGCTGGGGCGGCCAGGTGGGCAACAGCGTCTACCGCCCGCAGACCGTCGCCGCGATCGCCGACCGGTACGACTTCACCGCCGGCAACGCGACGCTCGACCTGCGCGACGTCGACTTCACCGGCCAGTCGCAGGCGGTCACCCTGACCATGAAGGTGGGCCAGCTGCGAGTCCTGCTCCCGGCCAAGGTCGACACGACCGCTTCGCTGTCGCTGGACACCGGGCGGGCGCTGATCCTGGGCAAGGAGTACGACGGGGGGACCGTGCACAACGAGACCGTCACCGACCTCGGCTCGGACGGCACCGGTGGCGGCACCCTCAAGCTCGACCTGCAGATGGACACCGGGAACGTGGAGGTCCTCCGATGAAGCCGCACCGTACCGACGGCGTCTCGCTGAGCTTCGGTCTGATCTTCCTGATGGTCGCCCTGTGGTGGGCGGTCTCCCGGGCGGTCGACATCCACCTGCCGGCCGTCGGCTGGCTGGTGGCCGGCGCCCTGATCATGTTCGGCGTGATCGGGCTGCTCGGGGCGATCCGCTCCGGGCGCACCCCGGCCCCGCAGCCCGTGCCGGTCGCCGCGCCGCCGGCCGAGCCCGAGATCCCCGGCGGGCTGCCGCCCGAGATGCATGCCTCGATCGTCCGCGAGCTGCTCGAGGAGCCCGGCGAGCGGTTCCGCAAGGAGCACCCCGAGGCCACGACGGAGCGGCCTCACCAGGACTGACGCCGGAGGTCAGGAGGCCGGGCAATATGCTCGGCCTCATGACCCCGTTTCCGTCCGTGTCCAAGGCACCCATCGTCGGCGTCGGCGCCACGGCCGCCCGCGCCCTCACCGCCGAGTTCGCCCGGCACAACGCGTCCACGTCGGCGCTGCTGATCGGCGCCGACCAGGCGTCGCTCACGGTGGCCTGCGCGGTCGAGGCGCTGCTGCCCGGCGACACGCTGACCCTGGTCGCCGGCGAGCGCAGCACCGCCGACCTGCTGCGCGACCACATCGCCGGCCTGGGCAGCTGGATCGCCGACCGGGTCCGGGTGGTGGACGCGCTCGACGAGGCGCAGCCGGCCGACGTGGTGATCCTCGGCGAGCCGGTCACCGGCACCGCCCAGGAGGTGCGGGTCCTGCTGGACAAGCTCGGGAAGTACCTGAACGACGGCGCGGTGATCACGCTCGCCACGCCGGCGGTGCCGGGGCGTACCGGCGGGGCGGCGGCCGAGTTGTTCCGGCAGAGCGCGCTGTTCGGGGTCGGGTCCGACCTGGTGGTGCGCAACTCGCCGCCACTGCGGGTGCACAGGCTGCGGTTCACCCCGGCCGACCCGAAGGTGGCGGCCACCCTCGCCCCCGCGTACCGGCCGTCGAGCGTGCCGGTGACCCGCGGGATGCACATCGACTCGAACGGCGTGGCGGCCGGTGGCATCGCGCTCGGCCTCGCCCTGCTGGCCCGCGCGGCCCGGCCGAAATCGAAGCTGTGGCTGGTCCCGGCGCTGGCCGCGGGCCCGGTGGCGGCGTTCTTCCGAGACCCGGAGCGCGAGGTGCCGACCGATCCGGCCGCGGTCGTGGCGGCGGCGGACGGCAAGGTGCTCTCGGTCGAGCGGATGACCGACTCGCGCTTCGGCGACGGCGAGTTCCTGCGGATCGCGGTGTTCCTGTCGGTGCTCGACGTGCACGTGAACCGGGTGCCGGTGGCCGGCCGGGTCGCCGACTACTTCGTCGAGGACGGCGGGTACGCGAACGCGATGACCGCGGCGGCCGAGCACAACGTGGCCGCGTACACGGTGCTGGACACCGAGCACGGGACGGTCGTGGTCGCCCAGCGCACCGGGCTGATCGCGCGGCGGATCGTGCAGCGGACGCCGGTCGGCACCCTGGTGGCCCGGGGCGAGCGGATGGGCCTGATCCGGTTCGGCTCGCGCACCGACGTCTACCTGCCCGCGGACCGCGCCGAGCCGCTGGTCACGGTCGGCGAGAAGGTGGTCGGCGGCGCCTCGGTGATCGCCCGCTGGCTCTAGCCGGACAGCAAAAGGGCCGCCCCCACGCGGGGGCGGCCCTTTTCGGGTATCTCAGGCGCGCTTGGCGCGGGCCCACATCACCGGGCCGCTGACCAGGTACGCCATCACCACGGCCGCGAAGGTGAGCCGCGGGTCGACCAGGGCGCCCACCGCGGGGAGCAGCCAGAGCCACGGCGGCAGCTTCACCAGGCGGGCCAGCTTCGCGTACGGGAAGCTGGAGACCATCGCGAACGCCAGCACCGCGACACCGCCGAGCAGCACCGGGCCGGGCAACGGCAGGTCGATCAACACCGTCACGGCCAGCACCGCGGCGGCCATCGTGGTGGGGACGCCGCAGAAGAACTTGCCGTCCTTCGGCGAGACGTTGAAGCGGGCCAGCCGGATCGCCGCGCAGCCGGCCACCAGCACGCAGGCCACGGCCGCGGCGGCGGTGGGCACGGTGTGCGCCAGCGACGCGTAGACCACGACCGGGGCGGCCAGGCCGAACGAGCACATGTCGGCCAGCGAGTCCATCTGGGCGCCGAACGGGCTCGCCACGCCCAGCTTGCGGGCCAGGGCGCCGTCGAGGCCGTCGAACGTCACGCAGGCCACCAGGCAGGCGGCCGCCTGCCGGACGTCGCCCTGCATGGCCAGGAAGATGGCCAGCAGACCGAGGGCCAGGCTGGCCAGGGTGCAGGCGTTGACGAGGGCGAAGCGCAGTTTGCGGGCCGCGGTCTGCTCGCCGGGAAGCAGGGGTACGGTGGTCGCGACCGGCTCGCCGGGCTCGATCGGGACGAGCACATCGGCAAGCTCGGGGTAGGACAGAACCGAGATGGGCTGGACGGGCTCCGGCCCGGTGTAGATCACCTCGGCCCGGGTGGCGGTGGCGGCGCGCCCGGAATCTCCGGTACGGCGGCTCACGCGCACCAGCAGGGCTTGCCGGGCGAGAGTGCCGCCGCGGCGTAAACGGCCTGCCCAACGGCGACCGGCGGGACGGGGACTATCCGTCGTGCGACGCCGGCGCCAAGGGGTACTCGGCACGTGTTTCCTCCATGGGATCGGTATGCCTACCAGCACTTTCGGCAGTAGGTAGTGGCCCCCTTACCCACCGCTCTCCGTCGTCACCGGATCGCGGGGGTTACACCATTGCACAGCCAAGCGATCTTGGCGAGAGACCAATCGACTGGCCCTTACTACGAGCGCTCGCAGGGGATCGGGTCATTCCGCCCGTTCCCTGTGAGGATTTTAACTCCTGAGCTCCTGGTCGATTCGGTCCACGGCCTCGCGGGCCAGCTCGGTCAGGTCGATCTTGTCGATCGCCGCCCGCGGGAACCACGCCGCCTCGGCGGTGGACCCGCCGGCGTCCTCGGTCACCACGGGCTCCGTCGGCCCGTCCACCCGGACCCGGAACAGCACCCGGATGACGTGCCAATCGACCGGCCTGCCCTCCGGCCCCACGGCCGCAGGGTCGTACCGGTGCGAAATGCCCAGCAAGCCGGTCACCCGCCCGTGTTGCGACGTCTCCTCGTACAGCTCGCGGGCCAGGGCCTGCTCGGGGGTCTCGCCGTGGTCGGTGCCGCCGCCGGGCAGGTGCCAGCGGCCCGCGCCGGGGTATCCGCCGGAGATCTTGGCGAGCAGGATTCGCCCGTCCGGGTCGGTGGCGGCCGCGTACGCCCCGAAACGCTGCACCCGCTCCGGCCGGAAGATTTCCTCGTTTTTATCGGTTATGTCGTGGAATGCGCCCGGACGGCCGAGCTGGGCCGCCGTGAACGGCATGAGCGGCCGGTCCCCCAGCTCCGCCGGGCCGGCCCAGTCGACCAGGTCGGTCGTGCCGTCGGTCTCGGCGCGCAGGTTGCCGCCCACCACCGAAACGTCATAGATGATCCGGTCGGTGTGCTCGAGGTCGCCGCCCGGCAGCCGGGCGAGGTCGGCGGTCACCGCGCGCAGACCCTCCCGGCGCACCATGAAGCCGGTCTCCTCGGCGAACTCGCGCACCACGGCGTCGTCCGGGTGCTCGCCCTGCTCGACACCGCCGCCCGGCAGCGTCCAGAGGCCCGGGAACTCGCTGGCATCCGAGTTCCGGGCGAGCAGCACCCGCCCGGCCTCGTCACGACAGATTCCGTACGCGCCGACTCGCCTGATCTTCACCCGACTAGGTTAGTCGCGCTTTCCCGAGCGCCTCGGCGGTCACCTCGGTGAGCTGGTCGTCGCCGAGCGCGGCCACCTCGGTGAGCGGCATCCAGCGCGCCTCGGAGGTCGAGCCGCCGACATCCTTGACGGTCACCTCGGTCGGCGCGTCGACGATCACCCGATAGAAGGCGCGAACGCCGTGCCAGTCGATCGGGTAACCCTCCGGGCCCAGCGAGGCCGCGTCGCGGTGGCTCGCCACGCCCATCAGCTCGATCAGCCGGCCCAGCTGGCCGGTCTCCTCGACCAGCTCCCGGATCAGTGCGGTGCCCGGCTGCTCGCCGTAGTCGGTGCCGCCGCCGGGCAGGTGCCAGCGGCCCTCGCCCGGGTAACCGGGGGCGATCCGGGTGAGCAGCAGGCTGGTCGCATCGGCGTCGGTGGCGATCGCGTACGCCGCGAAGCGCTGCGCGCGGTGCAGACCGTCCGGGCCGGGGTAGGCGTAGAACGACGGGAAGTCGGGCGCCTCCTCCGGCCGCAGGTCGGCGCTGGCCGCGCCCAGGCCCAGGGCGGCCGCGGTGAACTGGCGGAGCTTGAGCTTGGCCGCCTCGGCCGGCGTGTGCCAGCGGGCCAGGTCGGTGGGGTGGCCGACCCGGTCGACCAGCGTGCCGCCGCGGATCGAGACCGAGTAGATGAGGCGATCGGTGTGGATGGTGACGCCGCGATGGGGCATGGACCGCATGTCGGCCAGCACGTCGCGCAGCCCGGTGACGGCGACGGACAGGCCGGTCTCGGCCGCGGTCTCGCGGACGACGGTGTGGTTGGGATCTTCACCATGATCGACTGCGCCGCCGGGGAGCGACCAGACACCGGGGGTACCGGAGCGGCTCGAGGCACGGACGAGCAGCACGCGACCGTCGTCGTCGGTGGCGACGGCGTACGCGGCGATTCGCCGAAGTGGTTCCAGTGCGGGGGTCACGGGCCGCAATTCTGCCCGGAGTCGGTTACCCGCAGAAAACGTCTGTCGGATTCCTGACAGCGTGAACGCGCTGCGTAATAGCAGGTAGCGAGCTTGCTGATCACTCTTCGTGCCCGGAAACGCACCCCTGGTGTCGGGAATTTCCCACCTTGGTGGCGCCAGATTTCAGGGTTGTTATCGGGGCAGTCACCGAGGTTGCGGCGTGGTTCCGCGGCCAGCATGGAGGCATGACTGACGCACCGTACCGCCGCCTCCTCCGCCCCCTGGACGACCGGATTGTCGCCGGCGTCTGCAGCGGCATCGGGCGGTATTTCCGAGTCGACCCGGTGCTGGTCCGGGTCGCCTTCGTCATCTTCGCCGCCGTCACCTGGGGTGCGGCGCTGCTCGCCTACCCGGTGGCCTGGTTCCTCATGCCGGAGGAGCAGCCGGTCGTGCCCGCCCCCACCACCTGGCGCGACCCCTCCGACCCGACCTGGGGCCGGCCGGCCGCATAGCCGGCGGCCCGGGGCCGGGTCACTCCCACTCGATGGTGCCCGGCGGCTTGCTGGTGACGTCGAGGACCACCCGGTTCACCTCACGCACCTCGTTGGTGATCCGGGTGGAGATCCGGGCGATCAGGTCGTACGGGAGGCGGGACCAGTCGGCGGTCATCGCGTCCTCGCTGGAGACCGGGCGCAGCACCACCGGGTGGCCGTAGGTGCGGCCGTCGCCCTGGACGCCGACGCTGCGGACGTCGGCCAGCAGGACCACCGGGAACTGCCACACCTCCCGGTCGAGGCCGGAGGCGGTGAGCTCCTCGCGGGCGATCAGGTCGGCGGCCCGCAGGATGTCGAGGCGATCCCGGTCGACCGCGCCGATGATCCGGATCGCCAGGCCCGGGCCCGGGAACGGATGCCGGTGCACCATCTCGTCGGGGAGCCCGAGCTCCTTGCCCAGGGCGCGCACCTCGTCCTTGAACAGCGTGCGCAGCGGCTCGATCAGGGCGAACTGCAGGTCGTCGGGGAGGCCGCCGACGTTGTGGTGGGACTTGATGTTGGCGGTGCCGGTGCCGCCGCCGGACTCCACCACGTCGGGGTAGAGCGTGCCCTGCACCAGGAACTCGATGTGCCGCTCGGCATCCAGCTCGCGGGCCGCGGCCTCGAAGGTGCGGATGAACTCCCGGCCGATGATCTTGCGCTTCTGCTCGGGGTCGGTCACCCCGGCGAGGTGGCCGAGGAAGACGTCGGCGGCGTCGACGACCTTGAGCCGGATGCCGGTGGCGGCCACGTAGTCCTTCTCCACCTGCTCGGCCTCGCCCGCGCGCAGCAGGCCGTGGTCGACGAAGACGCAGGTCAGCTGGTCGCCGATGGCCCTGTGCACGAGCGCCGCGGCGACCGCCGAGTCGACACCGCCGGAGAGCGCGCAGAGCACCTGCTTGTCGCCGACCTGCTCGCGGATCGAGGCCACCTGGTCGTCGATGATGTTGCTGGCGGTCCAGGTCGGCTCGAGACCGGCGATGTCGTACAGGAAGCGCCGGAGCATCTCCTGGCCCTGCTCGGTGTGCGCCACCTCGGGGTGGAACTGCACGCCGGCCCGCTTGGCGGAAAGATCCTCGAAGGCGGCGACCGGCGCGCCCGGCGAGGAAGCGGTGACCGTGAAGCCCGAAGGGGCGACCGAGACGCTGTCGCCGTGACTCATCCAGACCGGAAGGCCGGCCGGCAGGTCGCGCAGCAGGCTGCCGCCCTGGGCGGTGAGCAGGGTGCGACCGTACTCCCGGGCGCCGGTGTGCGCGACCGTGCCGCCCAGCGCCTGGGCCATCGCCTGGAAGCCGTAGCAGATGCCGAAGACCGGCACCTCGTTGTCGAACAGCGCCGGGTCGAGTGACGGGGCGCCGGCCTCGTACACGCTGGACGGGCCGCCGGACAGGATGATCGCGGCGGGGTTCTTGGCGAGCATCTCCGCGACCGGCATCGAGTGCGGCACGATCTCGGAGTAGACCCGCGCCTCACGGACGCGGCGGGCGATCAACTGGGCGTACTGGGCGCCGAAGTCGACGACGAGGACGGGACGCGGGGTGCTCACCCGGCGAGCTTACCGGCGCACCCCGGCCACCCGGACGTTGCCCGCCTTGTCGTACGCGCGGACCTGCACGTTCTTGGCGCGGGCCGGAACGGAGAACTTGCGCACGGATCCGCTGTACCGGCTGGTGACCTTGCCGTTGACCACGAGCTCCAGCCGGGCGATGCCGGACGCGTCGGTGGCGCGGACGGTGACCGACGTCGCAGCCTTGGCGAGCTTGACCGCCGGCGCGAGGTTGTCGGCGCGGACGTAGCGGCGGGTCTGCGTCAGGTTGCCGGCCCGGTCATAGGCGCGCAGGTCGAGCGGGACCACGCCGTTGCGCGGGGCCGACTGCCAGCGGAACGTGTACGGGGCCGAGACGTCGGTGCCGATCAGCTTGCCCCCGGCGTACAGCTCGACCCGGGAAACGCCGTGCTGGTCCGCGGCGGCGGCGGTGACGGTGACCACGCCCCGAGCTTGCGCGGGGGTGGCCCCGAAGGCCAGGACGGGCTTGGTCTTGTCGCCCGCGTACGGCAGGGCCGCCAGCGAGCGCAGCGCGTCGAGCCGCCCCCCGGTCAGCGCGACCCGGATCTGCGCGGCCGTCGGGGCCGGGTCGGTGGACGCCAGCAGGCCCGCGACGCCCGCGACGAACGGGGTCGCCGAGGAGGTGCCGCAGTACTCGTCGGTCACGCCGTCGCGGCGCTGGGCGAGGTTGCAGCCGGGCGCGGTGACGTTCACCCAGCTGCCGTAGTTGGACCACGAGTAGCGGTGGTCCTGCTGGTCGACGCCGCCGACCGAGAGCACCGACGGGATCGCGGCCGGGTAGTGCGGCAGCGGCGAGCCCGCGTTGCCGGCCGCGGCCACGACGAGCGAGCCCTTCTGGTCGGCGTAGCTGACCGCGTCGCTGAGGATCTGGCTCTTCTCGGAGCCGCCCAGCGACAGGCTGATGATCGCCGCACCCTGGTCGGCCGCGTAGCGGATGCCCTCGGCGATGGTGTCGTACCCGCCGTCGCCCTTCGCGTTCAGGACCTTGACCGGCAGGATCTTGCAGCTCCAGCAGACACCGGCGACGCCGGTCTTGTTGTTGCCGGTGGCCGCGGCGACCCCGGCGGCCATCGTGCCGTGACCGTTGTCGTCGGCCGGGTCGTCGTCGTCGTTGACGAAGTCGTGGCCGGTGAGCATGCGCGGGGCCAGGTCGGGCAGGCGGTTCACGCCGGTGTCGACGATCGCGATCGTGACCCCCGAGCTGCCGCGGACCGTGGACCAGGCGTCGTTGACGTGGGTACGGGTGATGCCCCACTGGCGGGCGTACCCGGGGTCGTCGGGGCGGACGGCGTCGGTATGCGCTACGGGTTCGATGGCGGCCTGGGCGGGGACGGCGGGCAGCACGGCGCCACCGGCGAGCAGGAGACCAAGGAGTACACGCAAGTGACCGCCCCCGAACGTGAAGGAGCCGGCCACCGTTGGTCGGCTCCTTCATCTGTTCGGTCCGCTGGTAGGCATTTCGGGTTCGCCGAGGGTGCACCCCGGTTGCCCCCGGCGGTGGTACGCGGCTGATCTTCTTGCCCGCGCCACCCGGCCGACCTGCGGGGCGATCTTCATGCCATTGAGGGAAAGAATTCAGTCCTCTACTGTTCCGCTGTGCAAAACCGGAAGTTGGTGTGGTGGATCGTCGGCGCCCTGGTGGTCGTCCTGCTCAGCGGCGGCGGAATCGCCCTCGCGGTCTCCGGCGGCTCCGGGCCGAAGCCGCAGGCGGCCCCGATCGCGTCCGTCTCCGCACCGTCGTCGGCCGAGCCGACGCCGTCGGCCTCGCCGGCACCCTCCCCGGGGGCGGACATCGACGGCCCGCTCGACCTGGTGCTGCTCGGCGTCGACACCCGGGTGACCATCCCGGACTGGGAGCCGCACTCCGACACGATCATGTTGCTGCACGTCGAGCCGGGGCTGCGGAAGGCGTACCTCTACTCGCTTCCGCGTGACCTGCGGGTGACCATGCCGGCGTTCCCGAAGGCCGGGTTCGGCGGCGGGACGTACAAGCTGACCGAGGCGATGAGCCGCGGGTCGCGGGTGCCGGGCACCAAGAAGACCAACGTCGGCCAGGGGTATGAGCTGCTCACCAGGGTGCTCAGCGGGTACACCGGGATCAAACGGTTCCAGGCCGGCGCGATCCTCAACTTCGGCGGCCTGGCCCAGCTGGTCGAGCGGCTCGGCGGCGTCGACATGGTCGTCGACGAGAAGGTGAAGTCGCACCACCGCAAGCCGGACGGCTCGATGCGGCCGCTGGTGCCGGGCGGCGGCGACTACTCCGGGCCGCAGGCCGTGTACCTGCCGGGGCGGCGGCACTTCGTGGGCTGGCAGGCGATCGACTACGCACGGCAGCGGTACGGCCTGCCCAACGGCGACTACGACCGCACCCGCCACCAGCGGCAGCTGGTCCGGGCGATCCTCGGCAAGGCGCTCGACCAGGGGTTGGCCGCCGACCCGCAGAAGCTCCAGCAGGTGATCACGGCGCTCGGCAAGTCGCTGGTCTACGTGGGCGGCCGGACGCCGCTGGAGTACGCGTACGCGCTGCGCGATCTCACGCCGGCCGACCTCACGCTGGTCGGGCTGCCCGGCCACGGGGTGGGCAGCGGCGGCTCCTACAAGGGCGAGGCACTGACCCCCGAGGGCAGGGGTTTCCTCACCGCGGTCGCGAAGGATCAGATCGCGCCCTACCTGGCCGCGCACCCCAAACTGGTCAACAAGTAGGTCTCACGGCCGGGGCGGGGCGGTCTTGCCGTACAGCCAGTCCTGGAAGAATGTGCCGAGGTTCTTCCCGGACACCTGCTCGGCCATCTTGATCAGCTCGGCGGTGTCCGCGTTGCCGTCCCGGTACGTGCTGGTCCAGGTGGTGAGCAGCCTCGCGAAGGCGGCGTCGCCGATCGTCTCGCGCAGCGCGTACACGGTCATTCCGCCGCGGCTGTAGACCGCGTCGCCGAACAGGTGCTCCACCCCGGGGTTGCCGGGCGTCTGGCTCCAGTCGAAACCGTGGTACGTCCGGTCGAAGATCGCCTTCATCGTGTCGGTGCCGGCGTGCTCCTGCCACAGCCACTCGGCGTACGTGGCGAAGCCCTCGTTGAGCCAGATGTCCTGCCAGCGGTCGAGGGCCACGCTGTCGCCGAACCACTGGTGGGCGAGTTCGTGCGCGATCACCACCGAGTCCGGGTCGTCGGCGAAGAACGACTGGCTGTAGGTGGGGCGGGACTGGGTCTCCAGCGCGTACCGGATCCGGTCGTCGTTCACCACGATCCCGCCGTACGCGTCGAACGGGTACGGCCCGAACTGGGTGGCCAGAAAGTCGGCGATCTCCCCGGTGCGGGCCAGCGACTTGGCGGCCGGCCCGTCGGCGGGCAGCGAGTCGGGGACCGCGGTGATCATCGGCTTGCCGTCGTGCGTGGTCGTGCTCATCCGGTACTTCCCGATGATCACAGTGGACAGATAGCTGGCCAGCGGCGAGCTCTCCGTCCAGCGCCAGGTGGTCCAGCCGCCGGTGCTGGTCTTCGGGCCCGGCACGCCGATGCTGAGCACGGTCAGCCCGTCGGGCACGGTCATCGCGAGCTTGAAGGTGGCCTTGTCCGAGGGGTGGTCGTTGACCGGGAACCAGGTGCTGGCCGACTCGGGCTGGCCGAGGGCGATCGCGCCGTCGGCGGTGCTCAGCCAGCCGCCGTCGCCGAGGCTCTTGTTGGCCAACTGGGTCGGCGTACCGCCGTAGTCGATCACGGCGGTGAATGTCCGGTTCTTGCGGATGCCCGCGGTCGGAGTGATCACGAGCTCGTTGCCCTGGGCGGCCGAGGTCGCCACCGCACCGTCCACAGTGACTTTCGAGGCAGCGAGGTGGGCGAGATCGAGATCGAACCGGGACAGGTCCTGGGTCGCCGCCGCGGTGATCGTCGCCGTCCCGCGCAGGGCCTTCGTGCCCGGGTCGTATCGGAGATTCAGGTCATATCCGGCTACGTTGTAGCCGCCGTTGCCGTAGGTAGGGAAGTACGGATCGCCGGCGCCCGGGGCTCCGGGTTGGAAGTCGGCGCCACCGGGCGCGGACGGTGTGGAGCACGCGCCCAGCAGCACCACGGCCAAAGCCGCGAGCAACGGCCTACTTGTCCAGAACAAGCGCTACCTTCTGGAACTCCTTGACGTCGCGGTACCCGCACTTGGCCATCGCCCGTCGCAGGCCGCCGAACAGGTTGAGCTGCCCGTCGGGCCGGTCGGCCGGGCCGAACAGCAACTCCTCCAGCGTGCCGTCCGGCTCGCCGGCGATGCAGAAGCCGCCGCGCGGCAGGGACGGGTGACTCGCCGACGAGTGCCACCAGGCGCCCCCGGCCGGCGCGCCCTCGGCCAGCGACAGCGGCTCGCCGAGCATCACCGCGTCGGCGCCGCAGCCGATCGCCTTCGCGATGTCGCCCGACGTGCTGATCCCGCCGTCCGCGATCAGGTGGACGTAGCGGCCGCCGGTCTCGTCCAGGTAGTCGCGGCGGGCGGCCGCGGCGTCGGCGATCGCGGTGGCCATCGGCACCCGGATGCCCAGCACGGTGTCGGTGGTCGACCACTCGTCGGCACCGACGCCCACGATCACGCCGGCCGCCCCGGTCCGCATCAGGTGCAGCGCCGTCTTGTAGTCGGTGCAGCCGCCGACGATCACCGGCAGGTCGAGGTCGGCGATGAACTCCTTGAGGTTCAGCGGCTCGTCGGTCGTCGAGACGTGCTCGGCGCTGACCAGCGTGCCCTGGATGACCAGCAGGTCGACGCCGGCGTCCAGCACGACCGGGGCGAGCGCCAGCGTGTGCTGCGGCGACACCCGGACGGCGACGGTGACGCCGCCGTCCCGGATCGTCTTCACCCGCTCGGCGATCAGCTCCGGCTTGATCGGCTCGGCGTACACCTCCTGCAGGCGCTTGGTGGCGTCGGCGTCCTCGCCGAGCGACGCCAGCTCCTCAAGGATCTTGGTGGGGTCCTCGTACCGCGTCCACAGGCCCTCGGCGTTGAGCACGCCCAGGCCGCCGAGGCGGCCCAGGGAGATCGCCGACTGCGGGCTCATGGTCGCGTCGGACGGATGCGCGACGCAGGGGATCTTGAAGGGGTACGCGTCGACGCGCCACTCGGTGGACACGTCGTCCACGTCGCGGGTGCGCCGGCTCGGGACGATGGCGATGTCGTCCAGGTGGTAGCCGCGCTGGGCGGTCTTGCCGAGACCGATCTCCACGACGTCACGCATGATCTGTCCTCTTAGCGGGAGTGATAGTTCGGGGCTTCCACGGTCATCTGGATGTCGTGCGGGTGGCTCTCCTTCAGACCGGCAGCGGTAATCCTGATGAGCTGCCCACGCTCCTGCAAGTCGGTGATGGTCTCGGCGCCGGAGTAACCCATCGCCAGCCGCAGGCCGCCGACCAGCTGGGCGACCACCCGGGACAGCGGGCCGCGGTAGGGCACCTGACCCTCGACGCCCTCGGGCACCAGCTTCTCCTCCGGCACGTCGTGCTGGAAGTAGCGGTCCTTCGAGTACGACTTGGCCTGGCCACGGCTCTGCATCGCGCCCAGCGAGCCCATCCCCCGGTACGACTTGTACTGCTTGCCGTTCAAGAAGATCAGGTCGCCGGGGCTCTCCTCGGAGCCGGCCAGCAGGCCGCCCAGCATCACGGTCTCGGCGCCGGCCACGATCGCCTTGGCGATGTCGCCCGAGTATTGAATGCCGCCGTCGGCGATCACCGGGACGCCGGCCGGGCGGCAGGCGCGGGCCGCCTCCATGATCGCGGTGATCTGCGGGACGCCGACGCCCGCCACGATGCGCGTGGTGCAGATGGCGCCCGGGCCCACGCCGACCTTCACCGCGTCGGCGCCGGCCTCGACCATCGCCTTGGCGCCCGCGAAGGTCGCCACGTTGCCGCCGACGATGTCGGTGACCGTGTCTCGCTTGAGGCGGGCGATCATGTCGAGCACCTGGCGCTGGTGGCCGTGCGAGGTGTCCACAATGATCACGTCGACACCGGCCTCGATCAGGCCGCGGGCCCGCTTGTACGACTCGTCGCCGACGCCGATCGCGGCCGCGACCCGCAGCCGGCCCTGCTCGTCCTTGGTCGCCAGCGGGTACTGCTCCGACTTCGTGAAGTCCTTCACCGTGATCAGGCCGCGGAGCCGGCCGCTCTCGTCGACCAGCGGCAGCTTCTCGACCTTGTGCCGCTGCAGCAGCGCGAGCGCCTCGTCCTTGCTGACCCCGACCGGCGCGGTGTACAGCGGCGACCTGGTCATCACCTCGCGCACCTTGACCTCGTGGTCGGTGACGAAGCGCATGTCCCGGTTGGTCACGATGCCGACCAGGGTGCCGTCGCCGTCCACCACCGGGACGCCGGAGATGCGGTAGCGGGCGCAGAGCCCGTCGACCTCGCGCAGGGTGTCGTCGGGGCTGCAGGTGACCGGGTTGGTGATCATGCCGGACTCGGAGCGCTTCACGAGGTCGACCTGGGCGGCCTGGTCCTCGGCCGAGAGATTGCGGTGCAGCACGCCGATGCCGCCCTCGCGCGCCATCGCGATCGCCATGCGCGCCTCGGTCACCGTGTCCATCGCGGCGGACAGCACCGGGATGGTGAGGCCGATGTTCCGCGTGAGGCGGGTGTTGGTGTTGACCCGGCTGGGCACGATGTCCGATTCGCCGGGCTGGAGCAGCACGTCATCGAAGGTCAGACCGAGTGGAACCGTACGGGCCGAGTCGCTTTCCACGGAGCATCCTTAACTGCCGGAAGACGGATGGTTCATCGTACCCATCCGGCTGGAGCGCTCCCGTGGGACGGACAGGACGTGCGGGCCAGCACACATCCGTCCGAGGTGAGTACCGTAAGGGGGTGCAGGATGAGCCCATTGACCCGTTCAACGGTGACCCGACCGACCCGGCCGCCGGTCTCGAGGACATCGACGAGGACGCCGAGGCCGAGCCGCTGACCGAGGCCGAGCGGCAGGATGTCCTCGAGGACCTCTCCGACCTGGAGATCTACCAGGCGCTGCTGAGTCCTACCGGCATTCGTGGGCTGGTCATCGAGTGCGAGGACTGCCACGAGCCACACTACTTCGACTGGGACCTGCTGCGCGGCAACCTGCGTCATCTGCTCGAGAGCGGTCGCCCCCGGGTGCACGAGCCCGCCTACGACCCCGACCCCGATCACTACGTGACGTGGGAGTACGCGCGAGGCTACGCCGACGGCGTGCACGACACCTTGACCGAGGGGACCGACGACGAGGGTTAGGCAGAGCTGGCTGGCTCCGCTTCGCTCCGCGGCAATTGCCTTGTAACCGGTGACTTGGCAGGCGGTTTTCCGAACCCCGCAAACCCCGCGGGCTTCGAAAAACCGCGTGCCAAGTCACCGGCGGCAATTGCCGACCGTTCGGGTCAGGCCACTAACCCGGCCCGGAAGCCCGCCGCGACAGCGTGCGCCCGGTCGCGGGCGCCCAGCTTGCGGAACAACCGCCGGGCGTGAGTCTTGACCGTGTCCTCCGAGACGAACAGCTCGCGCCCGATCTCGGCGTTGCTCTTGCCGTCCGCCATTCCGCGCAGCACCTGCAGCTCGCGCTCGGTGAGCGTGAGCCGCCGCCCGGTGGGTGCCGCCTCGGCGACCCCGACCCCGGCCTCGTTGCCGGGCCAGGCCACCATCGGCCGGCCGGTGGCCGGGTCGATCGGGGCGTCGCCACGCTGTGACGGCACCATCGGCGAGCTCGGCAGCATGGCCGGCACCGCCGCGGAGTTCGGCGCGCCCACGCTCAGACCGTTCTGATAGGCGCGCGCGGCCGGGGAGTTGTTGTTCCGCGCGCCGCCGACGACCCCCGCCGGCTGCGCGTTCGTTCCGTTGATCGGCATGCCCTGCGGCCGGACCGGCAGCAGGAGGAGCAGTAGCGCCTTGGCAACGACGCTGACCAGGTCGTGCTCGACGCCACGGATGACGCCACGGGCGCCGGCCGCGACGGCCGCGGCGGCGACCCGCGGGTCTTCGGCGCCGAAGAGCACCACCTGCGCCTGCGGGGCGCGGGCGAGGACGCGCCGGGTGAAACCGACGCTGTCGGGACGGGTCACGGCGGTGTCGGCGAGGACCACTTCGGCCGGCCGTTCAGCCAGTCGGATCATGGCCTCGGTCTCGCTGACCGCGGTCCGGACGACGCCGGTCATGCCGAGCCGGGCCGCGGTGGACGCGACGGTCTGGGCCGCCAGCGGGGTACGGACGCACACGAGGACGGTACGCACAGCGATCCTCCTTCTCTCTCAGAGGAGATCACGCGAGGGCCGCAGCATTACGCGCTTTAGATGGAAAAAATGGGAAAGATCGGCATCAGTTGGTCGGCCGATGTCATGCGCTTCGAGAAGACATCGAAGATCCGGGTGTGAGCCGGGGATCACCGGGGTAACACCGCGACAGGCCTGAGCAAGGCCCCTCATGACGACACGCGGCGGCGCCGCGCGGGAGGAGGGTGTTTGATGTCGAACGTTCGCAGACTGCCCGGGCCCATCGCCGATCTGTGGGACTGGCAGCGACTCGGGTTGTGTCGAGGCCGCGACAGCTCGCAGTTCTTCCACCCCGACGGCGAGCGCGGATCGTCCCGCAATCGCCGCGAGGCGAAGGCCAAGGCCATGTGCGGCGCCTGCCCGGTCCGGGCCGAATGCGCCGCGCACGCGCTCGCGGTGCGTGAACCCTATGGCGTCTGGGGAGGCTTCAGCGAAGCGGAGCGGCTGCGGCTGCTCGCCGTCGGCTGGGAAGACCTCGCCGACCGCCATCACGGACGAGTCGACCTTGTTCGGCTCGAGGCGCGCCTGGGGCGGCCCCACAAGACGGCCGTGCCGGCACAGCGGCAGGCCCCGGCGGCCTGAGGCCGCCGGCCGGGAGGCGGCAACAGCACGCGGGTTCCAGGGTTGGACGGTTCTTCGACAACCGCATCGGTGGACATGCAAGCCACCGTATGAGCGACTTGCGCACCGGAGTCGGACCGGTAGTGCGTCCTTCAGCCAATGACACTCAGCCGACAGTGACCTGCACGGAGTGCCATCCGGTGGCACCGTTCGGGGCCGGATCGGCGGGGGTACTCGTCTGCGTCTGACCGGCGCCGTCGGTCGCACGTACCCGGATCGTGTGGTTTCCCGCGGTCGCCTGCCAGGGGTAACTCCACTGCCGCCAGGTGTCGCTGGAGACGGTATCGGCGAGCGTCGCCGCCACCCATGGCCCTTGATCGATCTGCACCTCGACCTTGCTGATCCCCCGATGCTGCGCCCAGGCCACCCCCGCCACCACGATCGTCCCCGGATCCCGCTGCGCACCGTCGCGCGGCGTGTCGATCCGCGACTCCGTCTTGATCGGCGCCTGCTGCGACCAGCCGCGCGGCACCCAATACGCGTCGAAATCGGCGAACCGCGACAGCTCGATCTCGGTGATCCATTTGCAGGCGCTCACGTAGCCGTAGAGGCCCGGCACCACCATGCGCACCGGAAAGCCGTGCTCGACCGGCAGCGCCTCGCCGTTCATCCCGACCGCGAGCAGCGCGTCCCGCCCGTCCCGCAGCGTCGCCGTCGGGCTGCCACAGGTCCAGCCGTCCACCGACCGCTGCACCACCTGATCGGCGCCGGGCAGCGGGTCCGCCTCGTCGAGCAGTTCCCTGATCGGCGTGCCCAGCCACAGCGCGTTCCCGACGAGATCTCCGCCCACCTCGTTCGAGACGCAGGTCAGCGTGACATATCGCTCGATCATCGGCCGCTGCAGCAGCTGCGCCCAGGTGATCGTGATCGGATTCCGCACCATCCCGTGGATCCGCAACTGCCAGGTCGAGGGATCCACCTGCGGCGGGTACAGCGACGTGTCGATCCGATAGAAGTCCTTGTTCGGCGAGACGTAGGGCGTCGCACCGGGCGCCTGCACCGTGGCCGGCAGCGGGGGCGGCGTCTGCCGCGGCGCCGGCAGCACCAGCGCCGCACGCGCCGCGGTGACCGCCTTCCGCGAGGTCAGCAACCGTCCGGCGACGCCGGAGACCAGAGCAACGCCGGCCGTGATCGCGAGGGCTTTGAGGAAGCGCCGCCGGCTTTCCGCATTGATCTCATCGTACGAGTGGGCACGAGTCCCCTGGTTTGAGGCGACGGCTGCGTCGTGGTCCGGGCCGTCTCCCGGCGCCGGGTTGTCCTGGGTGGTCACCCCCGCGGCCGAACCGCCGCCCGAATCGCCGGCCGCCGTGACCGCCCGCCCGCCGCCGGCACCGACCGCGGCCGGCACCGCTTTCGTTGCCGTCGTGCTCGTCGCGATCTCGGCGCCCGCCAGGTCGAGCAGATAGCGCAGGACCCAGACCGCCGCACCGGCCCCGATCAGCGTCGGCAGCGCCGCGAGCAGGCCCGCGTCGTGCCGGGTCAGCGCCGACGCCACCCCGACCGCCGCGAACAGCCCGATCCCCACCAGCGCCAGCCGCCACGACCGCACCGCCACCACGCCGAGCCCGAACGCGTAGACCGCCAGCAGGATCGCGGTGCCGGTGATCAGCGCGGTCTTGTCGTGCACCCCGAAGACCTGCACCCCGAAGTCCTTGACCGCCGGCGGCACGTGGTCGACCACCACGGAACCGACCGCGAGCAGCGGCGCCGACAGCGGCCCGGTGAAGACCGCCACCACCTCGGCGACCCCCACCGCCACCCCGGCGGCCGCCACGCCGGAGAGCCCGGCGCGCACCGAAAGATTCACCCCCTCATCGTGCTCCCCGAACGCCCCGGCGACGACTCCCGTCATCAGGCTGTAAGGAAGTCCTGAGGTCCGGCCCCTCGGGCCGCACGCACCGCCACCGACGGGATCGCTGCCATCGACGGCGACCTGCGTGAAGGCCGAGATCGGGGGCGAGGACCTCCGATCAAAACGACGCAGCCCCCATGGCCGGCTGGGGCCATGGGGGCTGCGACGCGCAACACGTCGGAAGGGTCAAGCGTGGCGCGAAGCAAAGGCAAAGTCGGACACTACGAACGGCCGCCGCCGGCGCGAATCTGCCTGGGCCGACATCATCGGAGTATCTCAGCGCGCCTTTTGCCGTTACTCGTGATCGATCGGCGCGCTACGTCAGCAAACGACGCTGTAGATAAGCACGCCGGAGGGGTTGGAAATCTTCACCCACAGCGGCGTTGAATTTCCCTTGTTGTTGTACACCTGGTTCGCCCCACCATTGTCAGACTCGGTGAGCACACAGCCGGCGTCGACCCGGAAAGCGTCAGTGTCGTAGTACTTGGGGTAGTTGTTCGTCGTGTCCGGGTGCCCCAGCGCGAAGTACGCGTTTGACGCGTAGGCAGACCACTGCGTGGCGCACGACGGGATATTCCCACGCCAGGTGCCGGGGTTGCTGCTCAGCCAGCAGTTGACAACATACACCAGCCGGGAACTGTGGTTGGTGACCTCCCCGCCGCAGCCCTTCGTCGAGCAGGTGCTGGCCATCGCCGGGCTCGACGGAGTCAAGCCGACCAAGCCGCTGAGCAGAACGACCGCGGCAGCGGTCCGCGCCAATAGTTTCTTCACGCAGGATCCCCCTTGAATGGACTGAACAAAATCGACACATTCCTATGCATGATAGGAATGGGTGCGGTGGACTCTACCGAAGTCCTGCCCCATTGTCCAGCGCCCGGCCAAGCAGCGGTCAACGGGGAATCGGGTCTGCAAAATTTGACGTCGGTGGGGGCGTCCGGTTGGCGCACCGTTCGGCGAAGAATGTAGTCAACCGATCGCAGCGAGCCATTCCGAGAAACGGTTTTCTGCCCGCGACAGGCAGGGTGTCCGGGAAGACCGAGAAGCGCCCGACGGGCACGGTCACGTAAAAGAGACGTAGAACACCGATAAACGGGTGGCCGCCCTCACATCTCGACTCTCAAAGGTTTGCGCGCAGACCATGAGTGAGCTGGTCCGAGTGACCACCCAAGGCGCAATGTCCGTCAGCCTGAGCCGAGCAGGGGGTCGTCCAGGAGGTGCTCGAAGGCCAGTTCGGCGGCGCCGATCAGGGCGGCGTCGTAGCCGAGTTCAGGCGTACGCAACCGGATGTGCTCGCGGCACGCCGGCAGCGCGATCGCGTTCAGCCGGCTGCGGATCTGCGCGGCCGCGACCAGGTAGACGTCCCGGAGCGTGCCGCCGAAGATGACGGCCTCGGGGTTGAAGATGTTGACCAGGTTGCCGACGCCGAAGCCGATCCACTCGCCGACCTGGCGCACCGCGAACTGGGCCTGGCTGTCTCCGCGCGTCGCCGCGTCGACCACCGCGAGCACCGCCTCGCGGCCCGCCTGCTCGGCGCGGCCGGCGTGTTTGAGCAGCGCGTACTCACCGATCTCGGTCTCCCAGCAGCCGCGCGAGCCGCAGCTGCACTCCCGGCCGTACGGGTTGACCACCATGTGGCCGACCTCGCCGCCGTACCCGCCGTGGCCGGCCACCCGGCGGCCGTCGGCGATGATGCCGGCGCCCACGCCGACGTCGCCGTATAGATAGACAACGTTGTCGCAACCGGCCGCTGCGCCCCGGCTGTGCTCGACCAGCGCCGACACGTCGGCGTGGTTGCCGACGGTCAGCTTGCCGGCGTCGCCCAGCTCGTCGCGCAGCGCGGCACCGACCGGCTCCTCGACCCAGCCGATCGTCGGCGCGAGGCGGACCATGCCGTCGACCCGGCGGACCATGCCGGCCACGGCCACGCCGGTGCCCACGTAGCGCGCGTCGTCCGGCACCTCGGCGCGCATCTCGCGGACGAAGCCGGCCAGCGGCTGCACCGCGTCGAGCACCTGCATGCCGCGCGGCCGGTCGGTCTCCCGCCGGTCAAGGATCTGACCGCCGAGCCCGACCCGCGCCGCGCGCAGCCGGTCCACCTCGATGCTCAGGGCGTACGCGTAAACCTTCGACGACTCGGGCCGGACGACCAGCGAGGGTCGTCCGGCTCCTCTCGTTTCTCGAGGCGCCGCCTCGCTGACCAACCCTGCCGTGGTCAGCTCGGCGGTAAGTGCCCCGATGGTGCTGCGGTTGAGCCCGAGCCGGCTGGTGAGTTCCGCCCGGGAGGTCGCACCGTGCACGTGCACGTAGCGCAGCAGGGTCCCGAGATTGTGCCGACGGACCTCCTCCTGGCTGGGGCCGGCCCGCATCAGCGTGCCGCCCCCGCGCCGAGGATCTCTCTCATCGGTTTCCGGTAGCCGCCGCTCTGCGCCGTGCCAGGGCATCGACGCTCGCGGCGATCAGCAGGATCAGACCGGTCACCATGTACTTGGTGCCCGCCGAGAAGCCCATCAGGCCCATGCCGTTGTCGATGACGGTGATCACCGCACCACCGATGACCGCGTTGATCGCCTTGCCCTTGCCGCCGAAGAGGCTCGTGCCGCCGATGACGGCCGCGCCGACGGAGTAGAGCAGGACGTTGCTGCCGCCGGTGTTCGGGTCGACCGAGTTGGCGCGGCTGACCGCGAGGATGCCGCCGACCGAGGCCATGAACGAACAGATGATGAAGACCGAGATGCGGATCCGGTCCACCGGGATACCGGCCCGGCGGGCCGCCTCGGTGTTGCCACCGACCGCGTAGATGTGCCGGCCGTAGGTGGTGCGGCCGAGCACGAACGTCCAGATCACCAGGAAGACAGCGATGATCGGGGCCACGATCGGGATGCCCTTCACCGAGGTGAGCACCGGGTTGATCGAACGCTCCTGGGTGAGCAGCGAGGTCGCCACGATCAGCACGACGGCGAGCCCGAGGATCCGCGCCGCGACGATGCCCATCGGGACGTTGACCAGGCCGCGGGCGGCTCGGCTACGGACCTGGTTGAGCTGGGCGAGTGCGTAGCCACCGATGGCGACGGCCGTGACGATCCAGCTGACGACCACCGAGAGGTTGCCGTTGGCCAGCTTCAGCACGAACGGGTCGGTGACCGAAATGTTCTTGCCGCCGCCGAGGAGGAGCAGCAGGATGCCCTGGAACGCGAGGAACGCCGCCAGGGTGACCACGAACGACGGGATGCCGAACTTCGCCACCAGGAAGCCGAGCACGAAGCCGATCACGATGCCGGTGAGCATGGCCGCCGGGATCGCGCCGTACCACGGCCAGCCGTACGTGGTCAGCAGGATCGCCATGATCGCGCCACAGACGCCGGACGCGAAGCCGGCGGAGAGGTCGATCTCGCCCAGCAGCAGGACGAAGACCAGGCCCATCGCGATGAAGACGTAGTGAGCGCCCTGCGAGAACATGTTCGCGAAGTTGAGCGAGCTGAAGAACGTGTCGCGCGCGACGCCGAAGATCAGGCTGAGGAGGACCAGACCCAGAACCGCAGGCAGGCTGCCGAGGTCACCGCCGCGCACCCGGCCCAAGTAGTCGTGGACGTAGCTGGACACGGTCGGCTTGACGACCTTGACGCCGCCGGCCGTGGTGGTCGTGGTTGTGCTCACAGGTCGCCTCCGGGCGTGATGTCGACGACGTCGCCGTTGAAGTCGGATGGCTTCTCGGGCGGCAGCCCGATGTTGCCGCTGCGGCCCGCGGTGATCAGCTCGACGACCTGGGAGTGCGTCACCTCGGTGGCCTTGACCTGGGCGGCCATCCGCCCGAGGTAGAGCGCGGCGATCCGGTCGGACACCGCAAAGACGTCGTTCATGTTGTGCGAGATCAGCACGACCCCGAGGCCGTTGTCCGCGAGGCGGCGGACCAGCTCCAGTACCTGGGCGGTCTGCGCGACGCCGAGCGCGGCGGTCGGCTCGTCAAGGATCACGATGCGGCTGTTCCAGAGGACCGCCTTGGCGATCGCCACGGTCTGCCGCTGGCCGCCGGAGAGGCTGGCCACGAGCTGCCGGAGCGACTTCACCGTACGGACCGAGAGGCTGGCCAGGGTGTCACCGGCCATCTGCTCCATGGTCGGCTCGTCGAGGACGATGCCGCGCTTCTTCTCCCGGCCGAGGAACATGTTCTGGACGATGTCCAGGTTGTCGCAGAGAGCGAGGTCCTGATACACGACCTCGATGCCCAGCGCGGACGCGTCGCGCGGGCTGTGGATCGCCACCGGGTTGCCTTCGAAGGCGATCGTGCCCGAGTCGATCGTGTAGATCCCACTGACGCACTTGACCAGCGTCGACTTGCCGGCGCCGTTGTCGCCGACCAGGGCCGTGACCTCGCCAGGGTAGACGCTCAGGCCGACGTCGTGCAGGACCTGAACAGGACCGAAGCTCTTGTCGATCCCGCTGAGCTCCAAGAGGGGTGTCGCGGCCACGATGGTTCTCCTTCGCTTAGTGACCGGGTGTCGTCGTCGTGGCTCCGCCAACGGCGATCGGGTTGGGGGGCGACCCGACTCCGGCGCCGCCCACCCCAGAGTGCCCAGGGGTGAGCGGCGCCGTCGTCAGCCGTTCGGGACTAGCCCGTCACTCCGGTCAGCTGATGCCCGCGGCGGCGCAAGCCTTGGCGTAGTCGGCGGTGCAGAGCTCGTCCTTGGTGACGAACCCGTCATCGACAACGTCCTTGACGTTGGCCTTGGTGATCGACTTCGGGGTCAGCAGCACGGCGGCAACCGTCTTCTTCGACTCCGGGTCGGTGACCGAGCCGGTCGCCGTGGTCGGCTTCTGGCCCTTCGCGATCGCGATCGCCAGCGCGGACGCCGCGTCGGCCTCCTGCTTGATCGCCTTGTAGACCGTCATGCACTGGTCGCCGGCGAGGATGTTCTGCAGGCCCTGGACGGTGGCGTCCTGGCCGGTGACCGGCACCTGGCCGTTGAGCTTGTTCTTCTTCAGCACCGAGATGGCCGCGTTGCCGAGGCCGTCGTTCGCCGCCAGAACACCCTTGATGTTCTTGTTCTCGGTCAGCATCTGCTCGAAGATCGTGCCGGCCTGCGCGTTGTCCCAGTCCGGAACGGGGTGGTTCGGGCCCTTGGTCAGGGTACCGTCCGCGTACAGCGGGTTCAGCACCGAGTCGTAGCCCTGGGCGAACAGGGTGGCGTTGTTGTCGGTCGGGGAACCGTTGAGCTCGGCGACGACCGGCTTGGTGTAGTTCTTGGCCTTCAGGCAGTCGACCAGACCCTGGCCCTGCAGCTCGCCGACCTTCACGTTGTCGAACGACACGTAGAAGTCCGCGCCACCGTTGAGGGTGAGACGGTCGTAGTCGATCGTGGCGATACCGGCGGCCTTGGCCTTGTCCAGCACGGCCTTGCCGGTGCCGGAGTCCAGGTTGACGATCATGAGGACCTTGACGCCGCTCGAGATCATGCCGTCGGCGATGGTCTGGAACTGGGTCTTGTCACCCTGCGCGTTCTGGATGTCGGCCTGGACGCCGGCCGCCTTGAAGGCGTCGGTCAGGTACTTCTGGTCGGCGGTGGCCCACCGGGCCGAGCTCTTGGTGTCGGGCAGAATGACACCGACCTTGCCAACGCTGGCGGTGCTTCCGCCGTTGCTGCCGGAGCCGCTGTCGTCCTTCTTGCCACACGCGGCCATGCTGCCGGTCGCCAGGAGGCCGACCGCAGCAAGGGCGAACAGTCCCTTACGCATTCCTTTGGTTCCTTTCGGGTAATCCGGGCCTTCGATCGGATTCGATGGTGTGCGTTGCCGGGAGTGTCGCTCCCCGAGACGCCGAATGATCAGTTTCTAGTTTGTTGTGCCCGGCAACGTATTCCGGTTGTGGCCCGTCGCACAAGCCGTGGGCCAGCACGATCTCGTAACCCGGCATAACAATCCGGCAACACGGCAGTGATACAGGGATTCCGGCGTCGCCGAAGACCCGGTACCGGTACCGGGTGATCACCCAACTCCCTCACATGGTGACGCTAGGTCACCTCAACGCCCGATCTCTCCCATTCTCGGGAGAAAGATCCCGGGCGACCAGTCACGTTGTCGTAACGGACCTGCGGTCGCCGGTAATTTCTGATCTTATGTCCGGATAGCAGCGGTAACGGCATCGGTCAGCCGAATCAGATCGGCAGGCGCGAGCGCCACCTGAAGGCCTCGGCGGCCCGCCGACACGTACATCCGGTCGAGGTCCAGCGCGGACGCGTCGACCACCGTCGGCAGGCGCCTGCGCTGCCCCAGCGGGCTGATCCCGCCACGGACGTAACCGCTGCTCCGCTCGGCCGCGGCCCGGTCGGCCAGGGTGGCCCGCTTGCCGCCGGCCGCGCCCGCGAGGGCCTTGAGGTCGAGGTCGCCGGTCACCGGCACCACCGCGACGACCAACCGGCTGTCCACCTCGGCGATCAGCGTCTTGAAGACCCGGGCCGGCTCGATCCCCAGCGCCTGCGCCACGAGCGCGCCGTAGTTCGGCGCGTCCGGGGAGACGTCGTACGGGTGCAGGGTGTGCTCGACGCGCTCCTGGGTCAGGACGGCGGTCGCCGGAGTCCCGGCCGCGGGCTTCTTCGCCATGTCAGCAAGCTACCGCCGGAGACGATCTCGTGAACCGGGTGATAACTGCCCGTTTGCGCACCTGCGCCTGCCCCGGCGCGCGCCTACACCGGCCGGCAGAGCAGCGCGGTCGGTGCGCCGGCCACCCGGGTGAGCACGAGCGACGCCGCCTCGGAGCCGGAGAGCCGCAGGTCACGGCGAAGCTGATCAGGCTCGAGCGCGGAGCCGCGCTTGCGGATCTCGAGGCGGCCGACGCCGCGCTCGCGGAGCAGGGCACGCAGCCGCTTCAGCGAGAACGGCAGCACATCGGTTATCTCCAGGCGGCGTCCGAAGGGCGTGTCGACCGGGTCGTCGGCGTAAACGTAGGCGATCGCCGGGTCGGCCAGGCGGCCGCCGACCGCCGCCGCGAACTCGGCGACCAGATGCGAGCGAACGACGGCCGGATCCGGATCGAAGAGGTACGCACCGACCGGGCCGACCGGCGCCGCCTCGACCCCGCTCCCGGTCAGCTCGTGTCCACCGGGGAGCAGCGTGGCCCGCCGCGGGACGGTCGCCAGCGGTCCACACCAGAAGGCCGCCTCGACCAGATCGCCGTCCACGCTCACCCACTCCCCCTCGGCGCCCGGCGGCAGCAGCTCGTGATCGACACCGGGGGCGAGCTTGAGCACGGTGCGCGGCACCCGCTCGGCCAGGCCGGCCACGAAATCCCAGGGCGGCGAGTACGACTTCGGGTCGAACACCCGGCCGCGCCCGGCCCGGCGGCGAGCCGGATCGGCGAAGACCGCGTCGTAGCCCTCGATCGGGATCGCCCGGGCGTCCGCACAGTCGACCTTGATCAGTTCACCGAGGCCCAGCGCAGTGGCGTTCGCGGCGGCCATCACTGCGGTCACCGGGTCGGCCTCTACGGCGTACACGAAAATGCCGCGGGAAGCCGCCGCCAGGGCATCGGAGCCCAGCCCGCATCCCAGATCGGCCAAGGTCTTGACCCCGGCGGCCGCGAGTCGCGCCGCGCGGCGCTCGGCCACCACCGCTCGCGTCGCCTGCTCGAGCCCGGCCCGGGTGAAGAACATCCGTTCGGCTGCCGGGCCGAACTTCGAGGCCGCGCGGCGGCGCAGATCGACCTGCGTCAGCGCGGCCGCCGCCAGCTCCGGGCCGACGCCGCGGGACCGCAGCGCCGAGGCTGCCGCCAGCGGGTCTCCGGTCGCCACCTCATCGGCCGCGGCCAGCGCATTCACCCCTTCGGGCGTACGCAGAAGGGCGAAAGTCTCGGGGGTCACGAAGGCATTCTCCCCGGCGTGACGACACTGGCACTCTGGTTGACGGAGTGCTAGTTCCGGCATAACCTCGCGGTTAGCACTCTCAACATGAGGGTGCCAGCCGTTCACCCGACGGGCGGACGGTTAGGCACCAGGCGGACCGGCACCCGCGACGACGGCCCCGCCCGGTGGCATGAGGCATGACCGGCCATTTCCTTGGCCGGCGAAACCTGTACCCAGGAGGGTATGCCCGTGACTACCGCGACCAAGGTTGCGATCAAGCCGCTCGAGGACCGCATCGTGGTCCAGGCGAACGAGGCGGAGACCACCACGGCGTCGGGCATCGTGATCCCCGACACCGCCAAGGAGAAGCCGCAGGAGGGCACCGTCCTCGCTGTGGGCCCGGGCCGTATCGACGACAAGGGCAACCGCGTTCCGATCGACGTGAAGGTCGGCGACACGGTTCTCTACTCGAAGTACGGCGGCACCGAGGTCAAGTACGCCGGCGAGGAGTACCTGGTGCTCTCCGCCCGTGACGTCCTCGCGGTCATCGAGAAGTGACCTACTGACAGTGCGCACCGCCCTGGCCCGTACGCATGGGTCAGGGCGGTGGTGCTTGAAAGGACCTAAAGATGGCGAAGATTCTCAGCTTCTCTGACGACGCCCGGCACCTGCTGGAGCACGGCGTCAACACGCTCGCCGACACGGTCAAGGTCACTCTCGGCCCGCGCGGCCGCAACGTCGTCCTGGACAAGAAGTTCGGCGCGCCCACGATCACCAACGACGGCGTCACCATCGCCAAGGAGATCGAGCTCACCGACCCGTACCAGAACCTCGGCGCCCAGCTGGTCAAGGAGGTGGCGACGAAGACCAACGACGTCGCCGGCGACGGGACCACCACCGCGACCGTGCTCGCCCAGGCGCTCGTGCGCGAGGGCCTGCGCAACGTCACCGCCGGGGCCAACCCGCTCGGCCTCAAGCGCGGCATGGACCAGGCGGCCGAGGCCGTCTCCAAGGCGCTGCTGGCCAAGGCGGTCGGGGTCGACGACCACAAGGCGATCGCCAACGTGGCCACCATCTCGGCCCAGGACGCCACCATCGGCGAGCTGATCGCCGAGGCGATGGACCGGGTCGGCCGCGACGGCGTCATCACCGTCGAGGAGGGCTCGGCGATGCTGACCGAGCTCGAGGTCACCGAGGGCCTGCAGTTCGACAAGGGCTTCATCTCACCGAACTTCGTGACCGACCCGGAGTCGCAGGAGGCCGTCCTCGAGGACGCCTACATCCTGCTGACCACGCAGAAGATCGCCAGCCTCGAGGAGCTCCTCCCGCTGCTGGAGAAGGTGCTGCAGGCCGGCAAGCCGCTGCTGATCATCGCGGAGGACGTCGAGGGCCAGGCCCTGTCCACCCTGGTGGTCAACGCGATCCGCAAGACCTTCAAGGTCGCCGCGGTGAAGGCGCCGGGCTTCGGCGACCGTCGCAAGGCGATGCTGCAGGACATGGCGATCGCCACCGGCGGCGAGCTGGTCGCTCCCGAGCTCGGCTACAAGCTCGACCAGGTCACCCTCGACATGCTGGGCACCGCCCGGCGGGTCGTGGTGGACAAGGAGAACACCACCATCGTCGACGGTGGCGGCAAGACCTCCGAGGTCACCGACCGGGTCGCGCAGATCCGCAAGGAGATCGAGGCGTCCGACTCCGACTGGGACCGCGAGAAGCTCGCCGAGCGCCTCGCGAAGCTCTCCGGCGGCGTCGCGGTGATCAAGGTCGGCGCGGCCACCGAGGTCGAGATGAAGGAGCGCAAGCACCGCATCGAGGACGCCATCGCGGCGACCAAGGCGGCGGTCGAGGAGGGCACCGTCCCCGGCGGCGGCGCGTCCCTCGCCCACGTCGCCAAGGAGCTCGACGGCAATCTCGGCCTCACCGGCGAGGAGGCGACCGGCGTCGGCATCGTCCGCAAGGCGCTGGTGGAGCCGCTGCGCTGGATCGCGCAGAACGCCGGCCACGACGGCTACGTCGTGGTGGGCAAGGTCAACGAGCTCGGCTGGGGCCACGGCCTCAACGCGGCCACCGACGAGTACGTCGACCTGGCCGCGGCCGGCATCATCGACCCGGTCAAGGTGACCCGCAACGCGGTCTCCAACGCCGTGTCGATCGCCGGCCTGCTGCTGACCACGGAGAGTCTCGTGGTCGACAAGCCGGCTGAGCCGGCGCCCGCCGCCGCCGGCGGCCACGGGCACAGCCACGGTGGCCACGGCCACCAGCACGGCCCGGGCTTCTGATCCGGTAGTTGTTCCATCGAAGGGCGCGCCGCACGGCGCGCCCTTCGCTTTTCGCGGCGCCTTCGCTTTCGCTCTCGCGGCCCTTCGCGTCGCGGCCCGTTCGCCTCGCGGCCCGGTTCGCGTCGCGGCCCGGTTCGCGTCGCGGCCCGGTTCGCGTCGCGGCCCGGTTCGCGTCGCGGTCCGGTTCGCGTTGCACCGTGGCGGCCCTCATCGTGGGCATCTTCATCGCCGTCACCCGTGGAACCCGCCGTCGATCGCGCGAAGCCGGCCCTCACCCACGAAGCCGGCCCTCACCCACGAAGCCAGCCCTCACCCGCGAAGCCGGCCCTCACCCGCGTAGGTCGCCGCCAGCCGCCGAGCCGCCATCACCCGCGCGGGCCGCCGTCAGCCGCGAACCCGGGCCAGCGGCTCGTCGGTGTCGTCCGGGGTGCGCTCGCCGTGCCAGGAGCGCCACAGCGACGCATACGGCCCGTTCGCCGCGACCAGCTCGTCGTGCGAACCAAGCTCGGTGATCCGCCCGTCCTCGACCACCGCGACCCGGTCGGCGTCGTGCGCCGAGAAGAGCCGATGCGCGATCGCCACCACGGTTCGCCCGTGCAGCACCGCCGCCAGCGACCGTTCCAGGTCGCGAGCCGCCCGCGGGTCGAGCAGCGATGTCGCCTCGTCCAGCACCAGCGTGTGCGGGTCGGCCAGGACGAGCCGGGCCAGAGCGACCTGCTGGGACTGCGCCGCGGAGAGTGCATGGCCCCCGGCACCCACCTCGGTCGCCAACCCGTCCGGCAGGGCCAGTGCCCAATCCAGCGCGTGCACCGCCGCCAGCGCCGAATGCACTTCCGCCTCGGCCGCGCCCGGCCGGACCATCGCGACGTTGTCCCGCACCGAGCCGATGAAGACGTGGTGCTCCTGGCTGACCAGCGCCACCTCGGTCCGCAACCGGTCCAGCGGCAGGTCGCCGAGCGGCGCCCCGCCCACCGTGATCGTCCCCGCGGTGGGCTGGTGCACGCCGGCCAGCAGCCGCCCGAGCGTGGACTTGCCCGCCCCGGACGGCCCGACGATCGCCAGCCGCTCCCCCGGCTCGAGAGTCAACTCGATCCCGTGCAGCACCTCGCGCCCCGGCTCATACCGGAAGCGCACCCCGCGCACCTCGATCCGCCCGTCGGCCGGCAGCAGCACAGCCCCGGTGGGACCCGGCTTCTCCCCGCCAGGCGCCGGCGACGACACCGCCCTCAAGGGGCCCGGGTTCTCCGCGCCGCCCGCAGGACCGGTCGCCCGCGACGGCACAGGTTCGGTACGGTCTGGGTCGCTTTCCGCCACGCCGAGCAGCCGGGCCAGCGACGCGGCGCCGATTTGAAGCTCGTCGAGCCAGCTGAGCAGCCGGTCGACCGGGTCGATCAGCATCTGCACGTAGACCACCGCCGCGGTCAACTGGCCGAGCGTGACCGCGCCGTTCAGGTAGAGCAGGCCGCCGACCAGCAGCGTCGACACCACCGGCAGCACGTAGCCGACCTCGACCATCGGGAACCAGACGGTCCGCAGGAATCGGGTGTACCGCTCGGCGAGCCAGGTGCGGTGCAGGTCGTGGTCGGTGCGCTCGATACGTACCCGCCGGCGGCGCAGCGCGTCCACGGTGCGCGCGCCGTCGACCGTCTCGGCGAGCCCGTCGGTGACCAGCGAATAGCGGGCGTTCTGCTCCAGGTACGCCTTCGGGGCGCGGCGGAGATACCACCGGGTGCCGCCGACCAGGATCGGGACGGCGACCAGCAGCGGCAGAGCCAGCAGCGGGGTCACCACGACCAGTGCGCCGACCACGAGCACCACCGTGATCAGCGCAATCGTCGTCTCCGGCACGGCCAGCCGCACGCATCGGGAGAGCGCGTCGACGTCCCTGGTCGTACGGGTCAACAGGTCGCCGCTGCCGGCGCGCTCCACGGTGGACAACGGCAGGGCGAGGACCCGCTCGACGAACTCCTCGCGCAGCCGGGCCAGCACCCCCTCGCCGAGCCGGGCCGACGCCAGGTACGCGAAGCGGGTGAGTATCGCCTGCACCAGCACGGATCCAGCGATCAGCAGCCCGAGCCGGTCGATCGCCGCGGCGCCGCGCTCGTACTGCAGGCTCTCCACCAGCTCGCCGAGCAGACGCGGCCCGACCAGCCCGGCGATCGCGGCGGCCACGTGCAGCGCGACCGCGCCGCCGAGCGCCCGCGGGTACCGCCGGAACAATTCCACCACGTACCGCCGGACCTGGGCGTTGTCGGCCACCGGCAACAGGCCGCTCACGGCTGCTCCGCCCGAAGCACCGCGCGGGCGCAACGCGGCTCGGTCGCCACCGGGCCGCTCACGTCCGCTCCACCCCAAGCACCGCGCGGGCGCAACCCGGCTCGGCCGCCACCAGGCCGGTCCCGGCCGCTCTGCCCGGAGCAGGGGCGCGGCCGCAACGCGGCCCGGCCGCCCGCAGGCCGCTCACGGCTGGTCCGCCCGGAGCACGGCGCGGGCATAGCGCGGCTCGGCCGTCAGCAGGCCGTGATGGGTGCCGGCCGCGACCAGCCGGCCCGCCTCGACGAAGCAGACCCGGTCGGTGCGGTCGAGCACCAGCGGGCTGGATGTGCAGATGACCGTGGTGCGCCCGGCCCGGGCGGTGATCAGCCGCTCGGCGATGCGGGCCTCGGTGTGCGCGTCGACCGCGCTGGTCGGCTCGACCAGGATCAGCGTGTCGGGATCGGCGACCAGCGCGCGGGCCAGCCGCAGCCGCTGCTGCTGACCGCCGGAGAACGACCGGCCGCGCTCGGCGACCTCGCTGTCCAGCCCGTCGGGCAGCGCCTCGACGATGTCGGTCGCCGCCGCGGTGTGCAGCGCGCCCGGCAGGCGGCCGCTGTCGAACGGGTCCAGATCGGAGCGCAGCGGACCGGAGAAGAGGTGCGCGTCGTTGTCCGCCACCAGGATCCGCTCGCGGACGGTGGCCATCGCGAACTCCGCCAGCGGGCGGCCGCCGATCGTGCCACCCTCCGCGTACCGTCCCAGGCGGTCGGAGATCAGCGCGGCCTCGGCGGGCTGCGCCGACACGATCGCGGTGATCTCACCGGGGCGAACGACCACACCGGACCGCGGGTCGGCCAGGTCGCCGGCGAAGCCCTCCGGGTCGGCCGGGTACGCCGGGTCGGGCAGGTCGGTCACCGCGTTCAGCATGGTCACCACGCGACGGCCGGCGACGTGCCCGCGGGTGAGCTTGTCGAGCGCCTCGGTGAGCTGGCGCAGCGGGGTGACCAGGAACGCCGCGTAGGCGTAGAACGAGACCAGCTGCCCCACGGTGATCTGCCCGGACAGCGCGAAGTGCGCCCCCAGCCAGGTGACCAGCACCAGAAAGATGCCGGGCAGCAGCACCTGGGCCGCCTCGAGCAGCGCCTCGACCCGGGCGGTGTGCACCCCCGCCGCCCGCAGCGACTGCGACTCGGCGCGATAGCGCTCGGCCAGCACCGCCTCGCCGCCCACCCCGCGCAGCACCCGCAGGCCGCGCACCAGGTCGGCGGCGCGGCCGGTCAGCAGACCCTGCTGCTCGCGGGAGGCCTGCTGGCGACGGTGCAACGGCTTGATCAGCAGGCCCACCACGGCCATCAGGATCGGCACGCCGAGCACCACGACCAGGCCGAGCGGCACCGAGGTGACCAGCAGAATCACGGTCACGGCGAGCACGGCGACCAGCGAGCCGGTGCCGCGGGCGGTGATGTCGAGGGCCGCGCCGAGCGCCCGGATGTCGGCGGTGCCGATCGCCACCACCTCGCCGGTGTCGAGCCGGCGCGACAGCGCCGAGCCGAGCCGGCCGGCCTGGCGCACCGTCACCTGCACGGTCACGAACATGGCGCTCAGGAAGTTGACCACCGCGAATCGGTGGCGGGACACGCCCGTCCAGGCCTGGCCGGCGCCGACCAGGAACAGCACGAGACACCAGCGCAGCAGGTCGTCGCGGTCGTGCCGGGTCGCGGCGTCGATCGCCTTGCCCACCACGGCGGGCACGAAGGCCTGCAGGAGCATCCAGAGGACGGCCAGCACGATCGCGGCGAACACGGTCACCCGGTATCGCCGGACCAGCCAGCCGAGGTAGCGGGTGGCGGACCGGTCGTCGGGAGCGCCGGGGTCGGCGTCGGGCAGGTTCGTCATCAGGGGCCCGACGTTACGGGCGGGGTACGACAGAACGCGACGCGTTTTCCCGGCCCGCGGTCAGCGGTCGACGGGGCTGAAATCCCAGACGTGCGGCGCCCGCGCGACCAGCTTGGCCGGCGGGGCGGGCAGGCTTTCCGGGCTGCTGCGCCACTTGGAGATGACCACGATCCGGCGGTCGGTCGACGAGAACACCTCGCTCGCCACGTGCTGCGGCAGCACCTCGATCCGGGGCACCGCCACGTCGCAGACCCAGGTCAGCAGCTCGTCGAAGCCGCTTGCCGAGGCCCGCACCTCCCACATCCGCGCGATCATGCTGGATTCCTATCCCGCCACACTGACCGAGGTCAATGCCATCGCGGAATCGGCAGGCAGATCGAGACGCGAGGGTGCGACGCCGGCCGCGACCAGCCGGGAGCCGAGGGCGGCCACCATCGCGCCGTTGTCCGTACACAGTGCGGGGCGCGGCACGCGTACGCGAATCCGGTGTTTTTCCGCTCTTTGCTCGGCCAGCACCCGCAACCGGGAGTTGGCCGCGACGCCCCCGCCGATCACCAGCGTCTGCACCCCGTTGGCCAGGCACGCATCGATCGCCTTGGCGGTGAGCACGTCGCAGACCGCCTCCTGGAAGCTCGCCGAGACGTCGGCCACCGGCACCGGCTCGCCGTCCCGCTCGCGCGCCTCCACCCAGCGGGCGACCGCGGTCTTCAGCCCGGAGAAGGAGAAGTCGAAGCGGTGCGCGGCGAGGTCCTTGGGTGCGGTCAGGCCACGCGGGAACGCGATCTTGCGAGGGTCGCCGTCGCGGGCCTGCCGATCGATCACCGGGCCGCCCGGGAAACCGAGCCCGAGCAGCCGGGCCACCTTGTCGAACGCCTCGCCGGCCGCGTCGTCGATGGTCGCGCCGAGCGGGGTCACGCCGTTGGTCAGGTCGTCGACCAGCAGCAGCGACGAGTGCCCGCCGGAGACCAGCATCGCGACCGCGGGCTCGGGCAGCGGGCCGTGCTCCAGCGTGTCCACCGCCACGTGCGCGGCGAGGTGGTTGACGCCGTAGATCGGCTTTTCCGCGGCCAGCGCGTACCCCTTGGCCGCGGCCACCCCCACCAGCAGCGCGCCGGCCAGCCCGGGCCCGCTGGTGACCGCGATCGCGTCGACGTCGGCCAGGGTCACCCCGGCCTCGTCGAGCGCGCGCCGCATGGTGGGCACGATCGCTTCGAGGTGGGCGCGGCTGGCCACCTCGGGCACCACGCCGCCGAACCGGGCGTGCTGCTCCACACTGGACGCGAGCGCGTCGGCGAGCAGCGTGTGCCCTCGTACGATGCCCACGCCGGTCTCGTCGCAGGAGGTCTCGATCCCGAGGACCAGGGGCTCGTCAGGCATCGCGCATCATCACCAGGGCGTCCGTGTTGCTGGGTTGGTAGTAGCCGCGCCGGATACCGACCGGCTCGAAGTCGTAGGTCGCGTAGAGCCGCTGGGCCGGCGCATTGTCCACCGCGACCTCGAGCAGCGTCTGCTTGATGCCGCGCCGCTCGGCCTCGGCCAGCAGCGCTTCGAGCATCAACCGGCCCACTCCGCGGCGCTGGGCCGTGCGGCGTACCGCGATGTTCTGCACCCAGGCCTCCTCGCCGGTGGCGGACAGGCCGGCGTAGCCGAGCAGTTCGTCGCCGTCGACCACGACGATGTAGAAGTTGCGCTGCGCCAGCTCGTTCCAGAACATCGCCGACGACCACTTCTCGGCGCCGAAGAGGTCTTCCTCGATCGGCAGCACCTCGGCGATGTGCCACCACCGAAAGCGTTGGATCTCCATCAGGTCAGCACGGACTTCCGGCTCGTCGGCTCGACCGCGTCGGGGCGCCGCAGGTAGAGCGGCGTGAGCGGTTCGCTCGGCGCGGCCTCGCGAATCCGCTCGGCCGCGAGGGCGACGAGGGCCGCGCCGGGTGGATAAAGCAGGTGCTCCTCCACGGGTACGCCGAAGACGTCGCCGTACTTGAGGCCGCCCTCGCCGACCACCCTCTCCTGGTCTTCTACGCGGAACGGCTTGCCCACCTCGGGGCCCGTGACGCGTACACCGTCCAGATAGGTCGCCCAGTAGACCTCGCGGCGGCGCGCGTCGGTGGCGACCAGTACCCGGCCCGGCCCGGCGGCCCGGCCCAGACCGTCCAGCGAGCACACCCCGTACGTCGGGATGCCCAGCGCCTGGGACATGCTCGCGGCGGTGGCCAGCCCGACCCGCAGACCGGTGAACGGGCCCGGCCCGGTGCCGGCCACGATCGCGGTCAGCTCCCGCGGCCGGACGTCGTGGTCGGCGAGGATCGCCGCGATCTCGGGCGCCAGTCTCTCCCCGTGCGCGCGGGGATCGACGGTACGGCGCTCGGCGAGCCCGCGCAGGCCGTCGGCGGTGACCTCCACCAGCGCGGCCGTCGACGCGGGGGTCGCGGTGTCCAGAGCGAGTACGAGCACGAGCCGACCCTAACGCGGATCCCAGTCGACCAGCGGGCGGCCGCCGTCGGCGAGGGCCTTGTTGGCCGCGCTGAACGGGCGGACCCCGCGGAAGCCCTCCCGGTTGAGCGGGCTCGGGTGGCCCGCCTCGAGCACCGCGTGCGCCGGATTGGTGACCAGGGCGGCCTTCTTCCGCGCGTACCCGCCCCAGAGCAGGAAGACGACCCGGTCGGTACGGGCGTTCAGCGCCCGGATGGTGGCGTCGGTGAACGCCTCCCAGCCCTTGCCGGCGTGCGAGGCGGCCGCACCGGCCCGGACGGTGAGGACCGCGTTGAGCAGCAGCACGCCCTGCCGGGCCCAGCCGGTGAGGTCGCCGGAGGCCGGCGGCGCGACCCCGGCGTCCTCGGCGAGCTCCTTGAAGATGTTGCGCAGCGACGGCGGGATCCGCACCCCGTCCCGGACGCTGAAGCTGAGCCCGTGCGCCTGGCCCGGCCCGTGGTACGGGTCCTGCCCCAGGATCAGCACCCGGGTCTCGGCCGGCGAGCACAGCCGGTACGCCGCGAACAGGTCCTCGATCGGGGGATAAATGGTGTGCGCCGCGTACTCGGCGGCCACGAACGTGCCCAGCGCCACGGTCGCCTCGGTGTCCAGGAACGGGGCCAGTTCGTCCCGCCACTCGGCCGGCAGCAGGTCAGGCAGGTTCACGTGGTCTCCAGTCGTCGTGTCCGGGCGGCCCAGTCGCCGCCGTGCGGCACCAGCTCCACCACCCGGGTGTCGTCGTCCAGCCGGTCGAGGCGTACCCGCAGATATTCGTCGTTGCCGAGCTCCTCGACCAGGCCCTCGCCCCACTCGACGACGGTGATCGAGTCTTCGATCGAGGCGTCCAGGTCAAGGTCGTCGATCTCGGCGCGGGGATCGGGCCGGTCGCCGAGACGGTACGCGTCGGCGTGCACCAGCGGCACCGGCCCTCGATGCACCCGGGCGATCACGAAGGTCGGCGAGGTGATCGCGCCCTCGACCCCGAGCCCGGCGCCGATGCCCTGCACCAGCGCGGTCTTGCCGGCCCCGAGCGGACCGGTGAGCAGCACGAGGTCGCCGGCCCGCAGAATGCCGGCCAGCCGCCGCCCGAAGGCCCGGGTGTCCTCCACCGTCGCGAGCTTCATGAGATCTTCTCGACGAACGGCAGGATGGCGGCATTGACCTCGGCCGCCTTCTCCAGCATCACGACGTGGCCGCTGTTCTCGATCTTGACCATCCGCGCGTCGGGCAGCCGCTTGATGATCTCCTCGGAGTGGCTCACCGGCGTCAGGTAGTCCGTGTCGCCGACGATGACCAGCACCGGCACGCCGCGCAGCGCCGCCAGCGCCGGGTAGCGGTTGTGGTTGTACAGGGTGTTCAGATACTTGGTCAGCGTCTCGACCGAGGTCTTGGAGTTCATCCCCTCCACGAAGGAGACCAACGACGGGCTCGGTTTCGCGTCGCCGAAGCCGTATCGCCGGGTGAGCAGCCAGGCCAGGTCGGAGGAGGCGAACCGGGCCCGCTCGATCACGTTGCCGCCCAGCTGCGCGGCAGTGCCCCAGAGCGGGAAGAACGGGGCGCTGGCCCGAGCGACCAGCGATGGGAGGGCCAGCTTGGCCCGATCGACCAGCCGGGCCGACGTGGAGATCAGCACCACGCCGGTGACTCGGTTGCCGAACCACTCCGGGTACTTCTCGGCGAACGACATGATGGTCATGCCGCCCATCGAGTGGCCGACCAGGATGATGTGACCGTCCGGCACGGTCGCGTTCAGCACCGCGGCCAGCGACTCGCCGAGCGTCGCGATGTCGTAGTTGCCGGACTTCAGTTTGCTGGACTTGCCGTGTCCGGGCTGGTCGTAGAAGACCAGCCGGTGGTCGCCGCGCTCGGTGAACATCTTGCGCTGGAAGTAGAAGGTGCCCATGTCCAGCGCGAAGCCGTGCACGAAGACGATCGTCGGCTTGCCGGTGGGCGCGGCCGGCTCGACGATCTCGACGTACAGCTCGGTGCCGTCGGCCGCGGTGACGGTCAGTTCCTCGTCGAACGGCTGGTCGGCGAACGGCTCGTCGACGTACGGGTCGCCGGGGGCGTTGACCGAGCGGCGCACCAGGGTGCGCTCGACCGCGAACGCCGTCGCCACCCCGGCCGCCACCACGCCGATCGCGGCGCCGGCGATGCCGACCTGCTTGGCCCGCCGCCGCGGGATCTTGGGGCTCATGCGGGCGCCTCGGCCGCCACGGCGCCGTCGTACCGCCGGGGCACCCGGGTGCTGCCGAACCGGGTGACGATCTCGTAGTTGATCGTGCCGGCCGCCTCGGCCCAGTCGTCGGCGGTCGGACCGCCGTCGTCGCCCGGCCCGAACAGCGTCGCCACGTCACCCGCCGACACCTCGTCGTCGCCGACGTCGAGCACGATCTGATCCATGCAGACCCGGCCGACCACCCGGCGCCGCTTGCCGCCCAGCTGCACCGGGCCGGCGTTCGAGGCGGCCCGCGGCACGCCGTCGGCATAGCCGAGCGGCACCAGGGCGAGCGTTGTCTCCCGCTCGGTGTGGTAGGCGTGGCCGTACGAGACGCCCTGCCCGGCCGGCACCCGCTTGGTCTGCGCGACCCGGGCGCGGGCGGTCATCGCCGGCCGGAGCCCGAACGTCTGACCCGCGACCGGCGACAGGCCGTAGACGGCGATGCCCGGCCGGACCAGGTCGTAGTGGGAATCCGGGCGGGTCAGCGTGGCCGCCGAGTTGGCGATGTGGCGATACCGCGGGCTGATGCCGTACCGCTCGGCCACGGCGAGCCCCTCGGCGAACGCGGCCAGCTGCTGGTCGATCGTCGGGTCGCCGGGGAGATCCGAGCTGATGAAATGGCTCCACACGCCGACCACGTCGACGTCGCCGTCGGCCTGCGCCTTCGCCGCCGCCTCCAGCACCGCGGGCCAGTCGCCCGCGGTGGCGCCGCCGCGGGCCAGCCCGGTGTCCAGCTTGAGGTGGACGCGGGCCTGCCGCTCGGCCCGGCGCGCCGCCGTGACCAGCTCACCGACCAGCCCGAGCGTGCTCGCCGACAGGTCGATGCCGGCCGCCACGCCCTCGTGCAACGCCAGCCCCGGCGAGTGCAGCCAGGCCAGCACCGGCACCTCGAAGCCGGCCCGGCGCAGCGCGAGCCCCTCGTCGAGGGTCGCCACGCCCAGCCAGGTCGCCCCGCCGGCCAGCGCCGCCCGGGCGGACGGCAGCATGCCATGCCCATAGCCGTCGCCCTTGACGACCGCCATCACCTCGGCGGTGGTGCCGGCGCGCATCAGCGCCACGTTGCCCCGAATGGCGTCCAGATCGATCCGGACCTCGGCCTGCCACATGATCCCAGCCTACTGATCGGTTTTTCCTTCAGCTCAGAGCAGCGCGGCGAGCGTCGGGCGCAACGCCGCGGCCACGTCGGGCGAGGTGACCGGCCCATCCTCGGCGGCCCACCGGCCGGCGAGACCGTGCACATACGCCGCCGCCACCGCCGCCCGCTCCGGCGGCAGACCGCCGGCCAGCAGCGAGCCGAGCAGCCCGGCCAGCACGTCGCCGCTGCCCGCGGTGGCCAGCGCCGGGCTGCCGGTCGGGTTGGCCCAGATGTCGCCGGCCGGGGTCGCCACGATCGTCCGGTCGCCCTTGAGCAGCACCACTGCGTTGATCCAGGCGGCCAGCCGGCAGGCGGCTCCCATCCGGTCGGCGCCCGGCGACTCCCCGGCGAGCCGCTTGAACTCGCCGTCGTGCGGCGTGATCACCAGCGGCGCGTCCCGGCGCAGGTCACTGGCGTGCCTGCCGTCCACCAGCAGGGTCAGCGCGTCGGCGTCGAGAACCACCGGCACGGCGGTGGCCAGCACGCTGCGCAGCGTGGTCCGGGACGCCTCGTCGGTGCCGAGCCCGGAGCCGCACACCCAGGCCTGCACCCGGCCGGCCGCGCCCACCTTGTTTACCGCGACGACCGAGGGGTGCGCCCGGACGACCTCGCCGTACGCGCTGCCGGCGTAGCGCACCATGCCGGTCGGGCCGGCCAGCGCGCCGCTCACCGAGAGCAGCGCGGCGCCCGGGTATTTCGCCGAGCCGGTCGCGATGCCGACGACACCGCGGGTGTACTTGTCGGACTGCGGACCGGGGACCGGCCACCAGCCGGCGATGTCCTCCGCATCCGGCACGTGCACCGCCGGGTCGGCCCGCAGCGCCGGCGCGAGACCGATGTCGACCAGCTCGACCTGGCCGCAGCGCACCGCGGCCGGCCCGGCCACGTGCGCCGGCTTGAGGCAGCCGAAGGTGACCGTGACGTCGGCGGTGACCGCCGCGCCCGGCACGTCGCCGGTGTCGACCGCGACCCCGCTCGGCACGTCGACGGCGACCACCGCGGGGCGTCGGCCGGAGCGCCCGCGCAGCTCACCCAGCCGGGCGACCAGCTCGACGGCCGGCCCGCGCAGGCCGCCGCTCGCACCGATACCAACGATGCCGTCGACCACCAGATCGGTCCGCTGCGGGAGGTCGCGCACGGTGAAGCCGCCGGCCGCGCGCAGCGCCGCCAGGCCGGCCAGGTGGACCCGATCGGGCCGCAGCAGGATCGCTCGCACCTGGGCGCCGCGCCGGGCCAGGGCGGCCCCGGCGTAGAGCGTGTCGCCGCCGTTGTCGCCGCTGCCGACCAGGAGCAGTACCCGGGCGCCGTAGACCCCGCCGTCGTCCGTCAGCAGCAACGCGCAGCGGCGGGCCAGACCGGCCGCGGCCCGCTGCATGAGCGTGCCCTCCGGCAGCGTCGCCATCAGCGCCTTCTCGGCCGCCCGTACGTCCGCGACCCGCCATGCCTGCCGCATCTGCCCTCCAAAGCCGTTCGTGTGTCGTCGGTTTTAGGCCGGGGGTACGACAGTTTCGCGTTCGCACTGGTCAGGACTCTGCTACGACCATCGCCGAGGCGATCCCGCCGTCGTGCGAGAGGGAGAGATGCCACCGCGAGATGCCACGCGCCGCCGCAGCCGCGGCGACCGTACCCGAGACGGTCAACCACGGACGGCCGTCCGGGTCGGCGACGATCTCGCAGTCGTGCCAGAGCAGCCCGGCCGGCGCGCCCAGCGCCTTCGCCACGGCCTCCTTCGCGGCGAACCGAGCGGCCAGCGACTCGGCCGACCGCGGGTTGCCGGAGCCGGTCACCCGCTCGCCCTCGGTGAAGAGGCGAACTCCCAGCAGCGGGGTCCGGTCGAGGGCTCGGGCGAAGCGGTCCACCAGGACGACATCGATGCCGACAGCCACGATCACGGCCCCACCCTATCCGTACGCCGTGGCGCAACGCCTGTGGAAAACCCGCTGCCGGAGCCCGCGCGGTTGTCCACAGGCGTCCCTGATCATGACCGCCGGCCCCTAACGTCGGCGCATCCGTTGCCCCGCTTGGAGGTTGCCGTGAATCCCGATCTCGAGGTCCACACCGAGGAACTGCGTCGCACCGCCTCCGCCCTGACCACCACGGCCGTCGAGACGGCCGCCACCGCGACGGCGACACCGCCGGCGGAGCGCACGCCGCGCTGGCGGACGACCGATGCCGCGGCCCTGGCCGTCGAGGCAGTCCAGCAGCAACTGCGACATCTCGGCGCCGGCGTCGAGGAGACGGCACGCCTGGTCACCGCCGCGGCGGCGGCATATGCGGAAGCCGACGCCCGGGCCGCCGTTCGCCTGCGGCTGACCCGATGAGCGCCGCCGTCTACGCCCGGCTGCGGGTCGCCGACCCGGCGCGCTGGCGGGCGATCGCCCGAGCTTGGCGGCGGTGGGCCACCCTGGCCGGCCGGCTTGCGGACCGTTTGACTGCCGATCTCGTACGCCTGGGCCAGGCCTGGTCCGGTGCGGCGGCATCGGCGGCCGCGGCCCGGGTGGCGACATTGCGCCGCGGTCTGATCGTCGTCCGCCTCCTGTGCTGGCAGGCCGACCAGACGGCGAGCGAGTTCGCGGCGGCCCTCGATCGGGCGAAACGGCTGCTCGCCCGCGCCCTGGCCGCCGCACACCGGGCCGGCCTGACCATCGACGACGACGGCCGGGTCCGGGCCAGCTCGGCGACGCTCGCCGTTCCGCAGGCGGCACACCTCGGCGCGGCGGCCACCGGCACGGCGGCAAGCGGCACGGCGGCAAGCGGCACGGCGGCAAGCGGCACGGTTCCAAGCCGGCCGACGGCAAGCAGCGGGGCCGCAAGCGGACCGGCGGCAAGCGGACCGGCAAGGGGTGGGATTCCGAGCGACGCGGCAAACGGCGTGGCTGCACACGGCGCGGCAATCTCCGCCGAGCTGAGTGTGGCGCTCGCCATCGCGGCCCGGGCCGACGAGGTGGCGGCCGAGCGGCTGGCCGGCATCGAGGCCGCCGTCCGGCTGCCGCCCACCGCGCCCGGACCGGAGCGGCCGGCCTGCACGGCCACCCCGGCCGAGGTGCGCCGCTGGTGGGCGGCCCTGACCCCGGCCGAGCGCCAGTGGTTGCTGGTCACCGAGCCGGGCTGGCTGGCCCCGCTGGACGGCCTTCCGGTCGCCGACCGGGACGCGGCCAACCGCCTGCTGCTCGACGATCGGCGGACCGAGCTCGATCAGGCCCTGGCCACCGCCGCCGCCGGCGACCGGCGCCGGTTGCGGGAGCTGCGGCACGGGCTGGACGCGCTGGCCGACCGGCTGGACGACGACCACGGTCCGCGTGCCTACCTGCTCCGGCTCGACCTGCACGAGGAGGGCCGGGTGGTGATCGCGCTCGGCGACCCCGACCACGCCGACAACGTGGTCACCCACGTGCCCGGGATGACCGCCGAGCTGGCGAGGTTCGACGGCGAGCTGACCCGGGCCGAGCGGGTCGCCGACCGCGCGACCGAGATCTCCCCGGCGGCTTCGACCAGCGCGGTGCTCTGGCTCGACTACGACGCCCCCGACTTCCTCGACGAGGCGGCGAGCGCACGCCGCGCCGAGGCGGGCGCGCCGGCGCTACGGCGGTTCCAGGACGGGCTGCGAGCGGCCGGGCCCGCACGACAGACCGTGATCGGTCACAGCTACGGCTCGCTCGTCGTCGGCAAGGCGGCGGCCGGCGGCTTCGTCGCCGACAACGTGGTGTTCGTCGGCTCGCCGGGCGTCGGCGTCGACTCGGCGCGCGACCTGACCGGCCGGGTCTGGTCGACGACCTCGGGCAGCGACGTCATTCAGTACGCGGCGCCCGCGCCCGCCGCTCTCGCCCGCGACCTGGTGGTGGGCCCCGTCTTCCCGGTCGTCGGGCTGCCGGAGAAGGACCTGTGGTTCGGCCACAACCCGAGCGATCCGGCTTTCGGCGCGCACACCTTCGCGAGCAGTCCCGGCGCGGGCCACCTCGGCTACTGGGACCGAGGCAGCCCGTCGCTGGAGACGATGGCGGCCATCACGCTGGGCACCGCCCGATGAGCGCTTGCCGCCGCCCGATGAGCGCTGGGCCGCCGCCCGACGAACGCTGGCCGCCACCCGACGAGCGCTGGCCGCCACCCGACGAGCGCTGGCCGCCACCCGACGAGCGCTGGGCACCCCCGACAAGCGCTGGGCAACGCCCAATGAGCCATGGACACCCCACGACGAGCGCTTGCCGCCGCCCGATGGGCCGTGGGCACCGCCCGGTGGGATTGCGGCGGCTACTCGACGGTGACCGACTTCGCCAGGTTGCGCGGCTGGTCCACGTCGAGGCCGCGGGCCGCCGCGATCTCGCAGGCGAGGATCTGCAGCGGGACCGTGGTCATCAGCGGCGCGAGCAGGGTCGGCGTGTGCGGGACCACGATCAAGTGGTCGGCGAAGGGTCGGACGCCCTCGTCGCCCTCCTCGGCGATCACGATGGTGCGGGCGCCGCGGGCGCGGACCTCCTGGATGTTGGAGACGACCTTGTCCCGCATGACGCCGCGGCCGGCCGGCGACGGCACCACGCAGACGACCGCGGTGCCCTGGTCGATGAGCGAGATCGGGCCGTGCTTGAGCTCGCCCGCCGCGAATCCCTCGGCGTGCATGTAGGCGAGCTCCTTCAGCTTGAGCGCGCCCTCCAGGGCCACCGGGAAGCCGACGTGCCGGCCGATGAACAGCACCGTGGAGGCCGTCTTCAGGTCGCGCGCCAGCTCGCGTACGTCCTCCATCTGGCCCAGCAGGTGGGTCAGGCTCTCCGGCGTGCTCTGCAGCTTTTCCACCACGGCGGCGACCTCGTCGGCGTACATGACGCCACGGATCTGGGCCAGGTGCAGGCCGATCAGGTAACAGGCGACCAACTGGGTGAGGAACGCCTTGGTGGACGCCACCGCGATCTCGGGGCCGCCGTGGGTGTAAAGCACCGCGTCCGACTCGCGCGGGATCGTCGAGCCGTTGGTGTTGGAGATGGCGAGCACCCGCGCCTTTTGCTCCTTGGCGTGACGCACGGCCATCAGGGTGTCCATGGTCTCGCCGCTCTGGCTGATCGCGATCACCAGCGTCGAGCGGTCGAGGATCGGGTCGCGGTAGCGGAACTCGCTGGCCAGCTCGACCTCGCAGGGGATGCGCACCCAGTGCTCGATGGCGTATTTCGCGACCATCCCCGCGTGGTAGGACGTGCCGCAGGCGATGATGAAGATCTTGTCGACGTCGCGGAGGTCCTGGTCGGTGAGGCGGACCTCGTCGAGGATGATGTCGCCGCGGTCGGAGAGCCGGCCGAGCAGGGTGTCGGCGATCGCCTGCGGCTGCTCGGCGATCTCCTTGAGCATGAAGTAGTCGTAACCGCCCTTCTCGGCGGCCGACGCGTCCCAGTCGATGTGGAACTCCTGGCCCTCGGCGGCGGCGCCGTCGAACCCGGTGATCTCGATGCCGTCCGGGGTGATCAGCACGACCTGGTCCTGGCCCAGCTCGATCGCGTCCCGGGTGTGCTCGATGAACGCGGAGACGTCGCTGGCCAGGAAGTTCTCCCCGTCGCCCCGGCCGACCACCAGCGGCGAGTTGCGCCGGGCGGCGACCACCGCGTCGGGCACCTCGGTGTCCACGGCGAGCAGCGTGAAGGCGCCCTCGAGCCGGCGGACCGTGCGGCGCATCGCCTCGGCGAGCAGCTGCGGCCCGGCGACCGTGCCGGCCTCGCGCAGCGTGCGGACCTCGGCGGCGAGCAGGTGGGCCGCGCACTCGGTGTCGGTGTCGCTGGCGAACTCGACGCCGGTCGCCTCGAGCTCGCTGCGCAGACGGGCGAAATTCTCCAGGATGCCGTTGTGGATGACGGCGACCCGGCCGTCGGCGGACAGATGTGGGTGGGCGTTGCGGTCGGTCGGGCCGCCGTGCGTGGCCCACCGGGTGTGCCCGATCGCGGTGCTGCCGGTGGCGATGCCGTCGTGGGCCCGCTCGGAGAGCGCCTTCTCCAGGTTGGCCAGCTTGCCGGCCTTCTTCTCGGTCAGGACGGTGCCGTCGTCGACGACGGCCACCCCCGCGGAGTCGTACCCGCGGTACTCGAGCCGGCGAAGGCCGTCGAGAACGATGCTGAGCGCCGGCCGACTGCCGACGTAACCCACGATGCCACACATGGGGGGCAGCCTAACCGACGACCGCTCACCTGGCATGCGCAAGAGGCACACTTTCAAGCAACGGATCTGCTCGAAAGAGTGTTCGGGTGGTGACCGAAGAGTGGATGCCCCGCGCTCCGGCGGTGGCGTAACAGGCGTACCGTCGGCTTGCGCGCCGAAGGGCTGCGCCGTACCGGGAGAGACGCGTGACCAACCAGCCCGACAACCCGCCGCCGGATCCGACCGCCGGCGCCCCGATCTCGGGGCAGCCCTGGCCGACCCCCTCCGGGGACGCGCTTTCGGAGCAGCCGCAGGCATATCAACCGCCCGCGTACGCGCCCGGGCAGGCCTCGATCCCCGAGCCGGACAATCCGCCGACCTCGCAGTTCCCGGCCCAGCCGCCGGTCGACTACCCGGCGCCGGGCCACACCCCCGACTACGGCGGCTACCCGGGCGGGCAAGGGCCGCAACCCGGGTACGCAGCGCAACCGGGGTACGCGCCACCACCGGGTTACCCGCCACAATCGGGTTACCCGCCGCCGGGATACGCGCCGCAACCCGGATACGCGCCGCCGGGATACGGACAACCGGGATATGGACAACCGGGATACGGGCGACCGCCTCGCAAGAGCAACACCCCGATCGTCGCCGTGATCCTGGCGGTCACCCTGCTGCTCTGCGGCGGCATCGTGACGGCCGGCGTGCTGATCGCCCACAACCTGGCCGAGAAGGCCAGGGAGACCGCCGAGGCCCCGTTCGACAACCTGCCGACCGCGGTGCCCACCCTGCCGGGCCTGCCCACCGACCTGCCGACCGACGGCACCGGCCGGACGATCACGGTGACCTACGAGGTCTCCGGCGACGGCCCGGTCTCGATCGTCTACCTGCAGAAGGTGGGCGACACCCCGGTCCGGCTCGACGACGTGCCGCTGCCCTGGAAGTTCAGCGCCCAGGTGCAGACCCCGGCTCTGCTCTCGGTGATCGTGGTACGGCTCGGCGCCAACGACGGCTCGGTCAAGTGCCGGGCGCTGATCGACGGCGCCGAGGTCAAGGCCAGCACCTCGGGCAGCTCCGCGTTCGCCACCGTCACCTGCACCCACCTGGCGCTGGCATGACCCGGGACCCGCTGGTCGAGCGCATGCGCGCGTTCGGCACGACGATCTTCACCGAGATGTCCGCGCTGGCCCTGAGCACCGGCTCGATCAACCTGGGCCAGGGCTTCCCGGACACCGACGGCCCCGCCGAGATGCTCGACGCGGTGGCCCGGCACGGCCTCGCCAACCAGTACCCGCCGCTCTACGGCATCCCGGCCCTGCGCACGGCCATCGTCGGCCACGAGCGCCGGTTCTGGGGCCTCGACCGGGACCCGGACGGCGAGGTCGTGGTCACCGCGGGCGCCACCGAGGCGGTCGCCGCCGCGATCCTCGGCCTCTGCGAGCCGGGCGACGAGGTGGTCTGCTTCGAGCCGTACTACGACTCGTATGCGGCCTCGATCACCCTGGCCGGCGCCGTACGACGGCCGGTCACCCTGCGCCCCGGCCCGGACGGCCGGTACCGGTTCGACGAGGACGAGCTGCGCGCCGCCTTCGGGCCGCGAACCCGGATGGTGTTGCTCAACTCGCCGCACAACCCGACCGGCAAGGTCTTCACCCGCGCCGAGCTCACCCTGATCGCCGAGCTCTGCCAGGAGAACGACGTGTACGCGGTGACCGACGAGGTCTACGAGCACCTGGTCTTCACCGACGCCGCCGAGCCGCACGTCCCGCTGGCGAGCCTGCCCGGCATGGGCGAGCGCACGCTGCGGATCTCGTCGGCCGGCAAGACCTTCTCGTGTACGGGCTGGAAGGTCGGCTGGGCGACCGGCCCGGCCGCCCTGGTCGCCACGGTCGCCCGGGTGAAGCAGTTCCTGACCTTCGTCAACGCCGGCCCGCTCCAGCCGGCCGTCGCGGTCGCCCTCGGGCTGCCCGACGAGTACTTCAGCGGCTTCCGGGCGGGCTTGCAGGCTCGCCGCGACCGCCTGGTCGGTGGCCTGACCGAGGCGGGCTTCGCCGTGCTGCCCTCGGAGGGCACCTATTTCGTGACTGCCGACATAACGCCGCTGGGCGGAACCGACGGCGCCGACTTCTGCCGCGGCCTGCCCGCCCGGTGTGGCGTGGTGGCGGTGCCCACCCAGGTCTTCTACGACCATCAGGAGGCCGGCCGGCACCTGATCCGCTTCGCCTTCTGCAAGCGCGAGGAGGTCATCGACGAAGCGGCCCAGCGGCTGACGAAACTGAGCCGCTAGGAGTGCCTCGTCAGAAGGCCTTGACCTCGTCGGCGATCCGGGTGGCGACCGCGCGAGCCTGCTCCTCCGTGGCGGCCTCGACCATCACGCGGACGAGCGGCTCGGTCCCCGACGGGCGCAGCAGCACCCGCCCGGTCTCGCCCAGCTCCGCCTCGGCCGCCGACACCGCGGCCAGCACGGCCGGCGCGGTGGCACCGGCCTCGCGGTTGGCGACTCGCACGTTGATCAGCACCTGGGGCAGCTTGTGCACCACCGCGGCCAGGTCGGCCAGCGACTTGCCGGAGGCCGCCAGCTGCGCCATCAGGTGCAGCCCGGTCAGCACGCCGTCCCCGGTGGTCGCGAACGCCGGCATCACGATGTGCCCGCTCTGCTCGCCGCCGAGCGCCAGCCCGCCGGAGTTCAGCTCCTCGAGCACGTACCGGTCGCCGACCTTCGCCTCGATCAGCTTGATGCCGGAGTGCTTCATCGCGATCCGCAGGCCCAGGTTGCTCATCACCGTGGCCACCAGCGTGTCCTCGGTCAGCGTCCCGGCGTCACGCATGGCCAGCGCCAGGATCGCCATGATCTGGTCGCCGTCGACGATGTCACCCGATGCGGTGACCGCGAGGCACCGGTCGGCGTCGCCGTCGTGCGCGATGCCCAGGTCGGCGCCCTCGGCGATGACCCGCTCGCGCACCTTGTCCATGTGCGTCGAGCCGCAGTCCTCGTTGATGTTGAGGCCGTCCGGCTCGGCGTGGATCGCGATGACCTCGGCGCCGGCCTCCTCGTACGCGGTCGGCCCGACCTCGCTGGCCGCCCCGTTCGCGCAGTCGACCACGACCTTGAGGCCGTTGAGGGTGTGTGGAACGGACCCGACCAGGTGCTTGACGTAGTGCTCGGCCCCGTCCAGCAGGTCGTGCACCCGGCCGATGCCGGCGCCGGTGGGGCGGCCGATCAGCCCGTGCCCGTCCTCGATCGCCTGCTCGATGCGTGCCTCGAGCTCGTCCGGCAGCTTGGTGCCGCCGGCCGCGAACAGCTTGATCCCGTTGTCCGGCATCGCGTTGTGGGAGGCGGAGAGCATCACGCCGAGATCGGCGTTGGTCTGCGCGACCAGGTAGGCCACGGCCGGCGTGGGCAGCACCCCGACCCGGACGACGTTGGCTCCGGCGCTGGTCAGCCCGGCCACGACGGCGGCCTCGAGCATCTCGCCGCTGGCCCGCGGGTCCCGCCCGACGATCGCCAGCGGCCGGTGGCTGCTGTCGCTCTCGACGAGGACCCGGGCCGCCGCGACCGCGACGGAGAGGGCCAGTTCGGGGGTGAGGTCGCCGTTGGCGAGCCCGCGCACGCCGTCGGTACCGAACAGTCGCCCCATCGGCGCCGTCCTTTCAGAGAATCGCCAACGCTTTCAAGGAAAACGCAAAACGGCCGGACACGCCCCCGACTTGGAGGGGGCGAACCCGGCCGCCTGGCAAATGATCAGCGCTTCGAGTACTGCGGAGCCTTACGGGCCTTCTTGAGACCGTACTTCTTGCTCTCCTTGACCCGGGCGTCCCGGGTGAGGAAGCCGGCCTTCTTGAGGGCGGGACGATCGTCCGGGTCGCTGGTGATCAGCGCGCGGGCGATGCCGAGGCGGAGAGCGCCGGCCTGGCCGGTGATGCCGCCGCCGCGCAGGTTCGCGATCACGTCGAACTGCTCGGCCTTCTCGGCGGTGGTCAGCGGCTCGCGGATGAGCTGCTGGTGCACCTTGCTCGGGAAGTAGTTCTCCAGGTCACGGCCGTTGCAGACGATCTTGCCGGAGCCGGGGACGAGGCGCACCCGGACGATGGCCTCCTTGCGGCGGCCGACGGTCTGGATCGGACGGTCACCGGGACGCGGGGCGCGGACCGGGGCCGGCGCGGGCGTCTCGACCACGACGACCGTCTCAGCGGGCTCCTCGACGGTCTCGACGACCTCGGGCTCGATGATGTCGGACATGCTGCTGCCTTCTCCCGCGCTCACTGCGCGATCTGGGTGATTTCGAACGGCTTCGGCTGCTGAGCGGCGTGCGGGTGCTCGGCGCCCGGGTAGACCTTGAGCTTCTTGATGATCTGCCGCGCGAGCTTGTTGTGCGGGAGCATGCCCTTCACGGCGAGCTCGATCGCCTTCTCCGGGCGCTTGGTCAGCAGCTCCTCGTACCCGACCTGCTTGAGACCGCCGGGGTAACCGGAGTGGCGGTACGCCACCTTGGTCTGCCGCTTGTTGCCGGTGAGCGCCACCTTGCCCGCGTTGATGATCACCACGAAGTCGCCGGTGTCGACGTGCGGCGCGAAGGTCGGCTTGTGCTTGCCACGCAGAAGGTTGGCGGTGTGGGTAGCCAGGCGGCCCAGGACGACGTCAGAAGCGTCGATAATGTGCCACTGACGCTCGATCTCACCCGGCTTCGGGCTGTACGTACGCACAGAATTACCTTGTCTTGTCGTCGGTCTGGGGTCGCGCGCTGGTCGCGTCGAGCGCGAACGTCAAGCGTACCCGAGTGGGGACGCTCGCAGCTGTCACACAACAGCAGGCAACAATACCCGGCCGCGCGGCGCGTGGTCAAAACGATGGCGGCCCTGCCGGACCCCCAACAATATGCGCAACAAGCATACTCCGCGTCCCCGACGCACCCGACCCCGGGATCCGGAACTGCCGACCTCAGCTCTTAGCAGGTTCGAAACAAACGGGACGTCACGTCGAAATCCCCCACCGGCAGGCTTCGGTCATGGCCAATGGTGCGCACCCGTCGAGGACGGCGGCAGGGCATAGCCTCGGCGTGCCCCGACAGCGCACTATGGGAGGGCCACCGTCAGGGTTGAGGACGGACCTGACGGTGACCGCCGTTCCGGTACGCCGGTTCGGCGAAGAGGAGTCGCGGTGTGCGCCGGACGGAGGTACGGCGGAGATCGCAGGCGTGACATGGGAGCGGGTCGACGCTGAGGACGGCGAGCTCCGAGCGTGCCCTTCGGTGGACCGCCCGGCCACGCCGCGACTTCTGAATACCGGGATCTTCGATATCGGAGCCCCCGCCGGATGACCTACCGGACTCCGGGACCGCGACGGACGGTGATCAAGGCCGCCGCCCTGGCCGAGCCGACCGCCGCCCTGTCCGGTTACACGGTCGGCGTCACCGCCGACCGCCGGCGGGACGAGCTGGCCGGGTTGCTGGAGAGCCGCGGCGCCCGGGTGGTGCTGGCGCCGGCGCTGCGCATCGTCCCGATCGCCGACGACGCCGAGCTGCGCGCCGCCACCCGAGCCTGCCTCGACTCACCGCCCGACATCGTGCTGGTCAGCACCGGTATCGGCCTGCGCGGCTGGCTGGAGGCGGCCGAGGGCTGGGGCCTGGCGGAGCCGCTGCGGGCGGTGCTCGCCCGGGCGTACCTGATCAGTCGTGGCCCCAAGGCCCGGGCCGCCATCCGCTCGGCCGGCCTGCACGATCACTGGTCGCCCGAGGGCGAGAGCTACGAGGAGGTCGTCGACCACCTCACCGCCCGGGATGTGGCCGGACTCACCGTCGCGATGCAGCTGCACGGGGAGAGCCAGCCCGAGTACACCGAGGCGCTCGAGGCGGCCGGCGCCCGGGTGCTCGAGGTGCCGGTCTACCGGTGGGCGCCGCCCACCGACCCGGCGCCGCTGCACCGCCTGGTCGATCTGATCGCCGGTCACCTGGTCGACGCCGTGACGTTCACCTCGGCCGCGGCCGTCAACGCGCTGCTGCGGGCCGGGGAGCCCGCCGGGGAGGATCTGGTCGCGGCGCTGCGCACCGACGTCCTGGTGGCCTGCGTGGGCCCGGTCACCGCGGCTCCGCTGCGCCGGCTCGGCGTGCCGATCGTGGCGCCGGCCCGGGCCCGGCTCAGCGCCCTGGTCCGCACGATCGTGGAGGAGCTGCCGAAACGGGCGGTCTCGCTGGAGGTGGCCGGTCACTCGCTGACCCTGCGGGGACACGCCGCGATCGTCGACGGCGACCTGCGACCGCTCGCCCCGGCCCCGATGGCCGTGCTGCGCGCGCTGGCGGCCGCGCCCGGGCGGGTGCTCTCCCGGGCGGCCCTGCTGCACGCTCTCCCCCGCGGCGCCGACGAGCACGCGGTGGAGATGGCGGTGGCCCGGCTCCGCGCCGGGCTGCGAGCGCCCGGCGTGGTCCAGACCGTGGTGAAGCGCGGCTACCGCCTGCCCGCGTAACCAACCGACAAGCGCGCTAAGCAACAAGCGCGCTAAGCAACAAGCGCGCTAACCCGCGACCGCGCCAACCGACAAGCGCGCTAACCGGCGACCGCGCTAAGCAACAAGCGCGCTAACCGGCGACCGCGCCAACCGACGGGCGCGCTACCCGACGACGGCCGGGTAGCCGCCGCTCTGCTCGGCCACCAGGGTAGCCATCGCGTGCTCGACGACATGCACGAGCACCTGCTTCACCGAGTCCCGATGCCGGGCGTCGCACATCACCAGCGGCACGTGCGGCGGGATGGCCAGTGCCTCACGTACCTCGTCGGGCTCGTACCGCGGCGCTCCGTCGAAGCAGTTGAGGGCCACGATGTACGGCAGATGCCGGTTCTCGAAGTAGTCGAGCGGCGCGAACGCGTCCGCGATCCGCCGCGTGTCGACCAGCACCGCGGCGCCGACCGCGCCCCGGATGAGCTCGTCCCACATGAACCAGAAGCGGGTCTGCCCGGGCGTGCCGAAGAGGTAGAGGATCAGGTCCTCGGCCATCGTGATACGGCCGAAGTCCATCGCCACCGTGGTGGTCTCCTTGCCGGGCACCTTGGACGCGTCGTCGACGCCGTGCCCGGCCGAGGTCATGATGGCCTCGGTGGTCAGCGGCTCGATCTCGGAGACCGACCCGACGAGCGTCGTCTTGCCGACGCCGAAGCCGCCCGCAACCACGATCTTCGCGGAGGTGATCTCCTTGGGCTGCGCCCCCGCTCGCTCAGAGCTTGCGAAGTCCACTCAACACCCTTTCCAGCAGATCCATCCGCTCCGTGAAGCCCTTCTTGGGAGCGGCGCTGTGCAACGACAGCAGTCCGTCGGTCACCATGTCCGCGACCAGCACCCGCGCGACACCCAGCGGCAGCCGGGTGAGGGCGGAGAGCTCGGCCAGGGACTGCGCCTTCGTCTCGCAGAGCACCGCGATGCGGTACTTGTCATGCCCGGCGAACCGGGCCTCCTGCACGGCTGCCTGGCTGGCTACCAGGACCGCCTCGATCGGTATGTCACGGCGTGGCTCGGTCCGTCCGCGAGTGACCGCGTACGGGCGAACCAGGTTGCCCCGTGGGTCCTGTGGCTGCCCCATGACGCGATCACCCCCTCTCCGCCGACCGCCGGCTAATGATTCACGGCCTCGCGTGGGGCGGGGGTGAGCGCGGCGCCGACCCGCTCGACGAGCAGCGCCATCTCGTAGCCGACCTGGCCGACGTCGCAGCTGCGGGCGGCGAGCACGGCCATCGACGAGCCGTCGCTGACGGACATGAGGAACAGGTAGCCGCTCGCCATCTCGATGATCGTCTGCTGGACGGCGCCGGCGTGGAACATCCGGGAGGCGCCCTCGGTGAGGCTCACGACGCCGGACGCGATCGCGGCGAGCTGGTCGGCCCGGTCCGACGGCAGGTCGCGGGAGCAGGCCAGCAGCAGCCCGTCGGCCGACACCGCCACGACGTGCGCGATGCCCGCGACGCTGTTGGCGAAGTTGTTGAGCAGCCATCCCATGTCGTGCATGGTCGAGGGCCTGGTCACTGGTCGTTCTCCTTAGCCTGGAGGGCGTTCTCGGCCGTGCCGTCCGTCCGCCCTCGTTGCACACCACGGTGGTACGCGGACAGGAGTCCGCGGACCTCGTCGGGGCTGCGACGGTTCTGGTTGGGCGGGCCGGCCTGCACGCCGCCGGGCACCAGCTGTGCCTGCGGTACGCGCTTGGGCAGACCCGACCGCGTGGTGCCGGCGTCGACCGGAGCGGCCGCCGCCATCGCCCGCTTCCACCCGTCGTCGGCCGCCGTCCGCCACCGGTCTTCCGCCGCCGGTCGCGGCTTCGGCACCGAGGCTCCGTTGTGTCCGTTCGTCTCCGCGGCGGGCACCGACGGGGCCGTCTCCCGGACCGGAGCAGCGGGAGCGGGAGCAGGAGCAGGAGCAGGAGCAGCCGGAGCAGGAGCAGCCGGAGCAGGAGCAGCCGGCTTAGGAGCGGAGGTAACGGCCGACGACTTACCCGAGTTGGGCGGTGGTGCGTACCCGGCGGTCGGCATCCCCCACTCCTCGGTGGCCGCCGCGTCATGGTTCCGGAACCAGCTCTGCTGCATCTGTACGAAGATCGGCGCCTCGGTGCGCTCCGGCTCGGGCGCGACCTCGGGTTGCGCCGGCACCGGCGGCATGGCCGCCAGGGCGGCACCCCAGCTGCCCGAGTCCGGCTGAGCCGGCTGCGGGGTCGGCGACATCGGCGAGGGCGTGAAGCCGTTCATCGACGGCGTGGTCTGCGCGGTGATCGGCTTCGCCACCCGGGTGGGCAGCGGCGGCCGGTCCGGCGTCGGTGTGGTCATCGGTGGCCGCTGCGAGGGGAAGGCCGGCAGCTGCGGGTGCGCCGACGGGTCCCGCCACTGCTCGGACGCGGAGATCGCCGGCAGGGTGGCCGTCGCGGCCCGCGAGCTCGCCCATCCGCCGGGCGCCGCGCCGAGCTCCGGGGCGGGCGGCGGGCTGGGCAGCGCGCCGCCGCCGCGGTGCGGGAGCACCACGATGCTGTTCGGCAGGATCACCTGGGCGACGGTGCCGCCCTCGATGTTGGCGCGCAGCTCGACCCGGATGCCGTACCGGCTGGCGAGCCGGCTGACCACGGCCAGACCCATCAGCCGGAACGCGGCCACGTCCACGTCGGGCGTCTCGGCGAGCCGCCGGTTCAGCTGGTCCATCTGCTGCTCGGACATGCCCAGGCCGCGGTCCTCCACCTGGATCACCACGTAGTCGCGGATGCGCCGGCCGTCGGCGACCACCGTGGTGGTCGGCGGGGAGAACCGGGTGGCGTTGTCGAGCAGCTCGGCGACCAGGCGGACGACGTCGTTGACGGCGACCGCGGCGATCGCGACGTCGGTGTCGACGGTGCCGAACTCGATGCGGTTGTAGAGCTCCACCTCGGACTGGCTGGCCCGCAGCGCGTCGACCAGCAGCGCGTCCTCGCGACGCGGCGCGCTGGAGTCGGCGCCCGCCAGCACCAGCAGGTTCTCGTCGTTACGGCGCATCCGGGTGGCGAGGTGGTCGAGCTCGAAGAGCCGGGCCAGGCGCTTCGGGTCCTCCTCGGTGCGCTCGATGCTGTCCAGCTCGCCGATCATGCGGTCGACCAGCGACTGCGAGCGGCGGGCCAGGTTGAGGAACATCGCCGAGACCGTGGTGCGCAGCGCGGCCTGCTCGGCCGCGATCCGGACCGCTTCGCGGTGAACCACGTTGAACGCCTGGGCGACCTGGCCGATCTCGTCGCGGTTGGTGAGCCGGATCGGGTCGCGCAACTGGTCGACGATCTCCTCGGCGCCGCTCTCGCCGAGGGTGCGGGCGTCGCGCAGCCGGGCGACGGCGTCCGGCAGGTCGCGGTTGGCCACCGCGAGCGCGCCCTCCCGGAGGCGGCGCAGCGACATGTTGAGCGACCGGGCCAGAATCACCGCAAGCGCCACCGCGACGACGAGCACCAGCAGCACGAGGGTGGCCTCGAGCGCGGCCTGGCGGGTCACCGCACTGCGCTGGTCGGCGGCGAGCGCGAGGTTCTTGCCCTCCAGCTGCACCTCGGCCCAGCGCATCAGGTCGACGACCGCGCCGAGGGCGTTGGTGACCTCGACGGCCGGCACGGCCACGCCGCGGCCGAGCTGGATCGAGACCTCGTCGGCGAGGTTGACCGCATCGCCGGTGACCACGTTGTCCACGAGGGCCTGCTGCTCGGGTGTGGCGAACGAGGCGAAGGTGAGCAGGCCTTCCTGCTGGCCGGTCTGCGCCGCGATGAACGAGGACCGCTGCTCGGGGCTGAGGTCCCCGGAGATCAGGGCCGAGTACGAGTCCGCCTCGAGATCGGCGGCCCCCGACTTGGCCTTGGCGAACGCACTGGTCGCCCGCAGGCTGTCGCCGACCTTGTCGTCGCCGGCGAACTGGCTGACCGCGTCGCCGTAGCCGAGCAGGTCGGTGAGCACCACCCCGTACCGTGACATGGCCTCGGCCACGCTGATCCCGTCCCGCTTGCTGACCGCGTTGCGGGTGGTGTCCAGCGTGGTGAGGTTGTCGTCGATCTGGACCAGGCGGCTCTGCACCGCGACCGGCGGGTCTTCGAGGGCTTGCCGATGGGTCCGGTAGGAGGCGACCGCCTTGTCGGTGGCCTTGACCGCGTCGTCGTACGCTGTGGACGGTCCGGTTCCCGAGGCGAGGTACGCGGCAGCTTGCATCCGTTCGCCGTGCAGGAGCTGGGTGAGATCGGAGACGTCGGTGCCGAGCTCGGTCAGTTTCTCCACCTGGCCGGCCGAGGTGGCCTGACCACTGACATCAACGAGGCGGGCGGTCGCAAGCACGATGACGGCGGCCAGCGGAACGAACAGGATGAGAGCCAGCTTGGCCCGGATCCGCGCGTCCCGCAGCCGTGGGAAGACACCACGGCGTGTCACCTGGGTCGAAGATCCGGTGCTCACGACTTCTCCTCCGTGCCATCCCCGTGTCTCTTCGCGCGCCAGAGGCTGCAGCCCGGCGATTTCATCAGAGACAGTTGGTGTTTGGGAAGTCTGAGTCCGCCCGGAAACAAACTTGTTGTCCGTTCAGTAACAACACTTTCAGTTCCACATTCGACAGCCTTGAGGCGTTGACGTGCACGAATGTCCGGGCGAATACGCACGGTAATTTTCCGATTACAGATCAACGTCAAGATTCCAACCAATATATGAGACGGTTGTCTCGGAACGCTGATCCGCACGAGCTTGACCAGGTGCCTTCCCGTTGGCAAGGTTTGTCGCGATCGGACGGACATGCTGTCCGAATCGACGCGCCGCGGCGGTTGCTCTTGCCGCCGGTGCACCGCGTTTCCGCCCCTCGAGGAGGCACCGCAGTGAGGCTCCCCCGCCTCGCCACGGCATCCGTCGTGGCCTCGACGCTACTGCTCGCCGGGCTGACCGGCTGCACTTCGGACGGTGCGGGCTCGGACGGTGGCGGCAACACCATCGTGATCGGCGCCGACCTGGACAACTCGTCCCCCGTGGACATCGCGTACGGCCGCGCCCTGCAACTGCGGATCGAGCAGGAGAACGCGTCCGGCCGGCTGGGCGACAAGAAGCTGGTGCTGCGCACCCAGGACAACCGCTCCGACCCCGCCACCTCGGTACGCAACGTCAGCGCGCTCGCCGACGACCCGACGGTGGCCGCGATGGTGATGGGCTCGTGCAACGACTGCGTCGTCGAGGCCGCCCGCACGATCGGCACGAAGAAGGTCCCGACCATCGCGCTGGCCGCCGCGGACGAGGTCGCCCAGCCGGTTGCCGACCGGCAGTACGTCTTCAAGCTCGGCCCCAACTCGTCCGACAGCTCGGCCACCCTGGTGGCCGAGCTGAGCCGGACCAAGGTGCCGAACGTCGCGGTCCTCTACACCGACGACCTGTACGGCAGCGGCGGCGAGAAGGTGCTGACCGCCGAGCTCGCCAAGGCCCACATCCCGATCACCCTCGCCCGCTCGGTCAAGCCCACCGCCACCGACATCAGCCAGACGGTCGGCACGCTCACCGACACCAAGCCGGCCGCGCTGCTCGTGCTGACCGGGCCGGACCAGGCCGCGCTCGCCGCCATCGGCGCCAAGGCCGCCGCGTTCAAGGGCGCGCTCTATCTCGATGCGGCCGCCGCGAGCGACATGTTCATCCCGAAGGCATCGGCCGCGGCCACGGACGATGCCACGATGGTGTTCACCCAGATCCTGGCCATCGACGACGTGATCGCGACGACCCCGGCCAAGGCGGCCCGCAAGGAATGGTTCCGCGACTACATCTCGCGGTACGGCAATTACTCCGGCGTGGCCGCATTCGCGGCCGACGCGGTCGATCTGATCGCCGCGGCCGTCACCCGGGTGGGTAACAACCACGACCAGATCCGGGCAATTCTGGAGACCTCGCAGATCGACGGGATCTCCGGCCCGATCCGCCTGACCCCGGCCAATCACTCCGGGCTCATGCCGCAGGCGATGACTCTGCTGGTGGCACGGGCCGGCCGCTGGCGACTCGCGTCCTAGGAACTACGAAGCGTGAGCCGCCAAAAGCTTTCTTAAGAAACGGATGTGGAGTGGCGTGCCGGGGCCCCCATTCCGTAACGTGCGCGGCATGGCTTTCCGGACCTCCGTCAAACTGGTAGGAGTCGCGCTCGGCGTTGCCGCGCTGGCCGGCGCCAGCCAGCTCGGGCTGGCTTACGGCCTCGGCATCGTGGTGCTCAGCCGCACTCTTGACATCACCATGCGTGACCACTGGACCGCCCAGCTGGCCTGGGTCGCCTGGTTCGCGATGACCGCGGCCGTGGTCGGTGGCATCGCCGCCCGGCGCCATCTGCCCAGGGGGTCCGGCGCGGGTACCCGGCTGGTCAGCTCGGTGGCCGCGGGGATCGGCGCGGCGGCGGTCGCGCCGCTGACCATGCAGCCGGCCCGCAGCATGCACGTCGACGGGGTCCAGCCGGTCCTGGTGATCGGCATCTGCGCCGCGCTGGGCGCGTCGGCCGGCATCTTCGCCGCCTACGCGGCGCTGAGCCGGTCGGTGGCCAGGTGGAACTTCAGCACGGTGGGCATCGCCGTGTGGGTGATCGCGCTGGTCTCGGTGGCGCCGGGTCTGGCTCCGGGCAAAACCACGTCGGCCGTACGCCTGGGCGTGCTCGAACCCGAGTTCCTCTCCGCCGATGTCATCAAGCGGACCGCCCTGTTCACGATGCCCGCGCTGGCCCTGCTGGCCGGCCTCGCGGTCGGCTGGTCGGCTCGGCGCCACGGCCTGTCGACGCTGACCATCGCGCTCGCCGGGCTGGCCGGCCCCGCCCTGCTCACGGTGTCCTACCTGATCGCCGGCCCAGGCTCGGCCGACGACCAGTACCAGGCCGTTCCGTACTGGGCGGCGATGACCGCGGCCGGCGCCGGCGTGCTCGGCTCGGTGCTGGCGGCCGTGCTGCGCCGCTCCCCGGCAGTCCAGCCGCCGGCCTCGCCGACGCCGGACCGCCCGGCACTGCCCAAGCGCGGCGCGCAGCCCGAGCCGACGATCGCCCGGGCGGCGGCCTCGGCCGCGCAGCGCCCCCAGGAGCAGCTCCGCCCGTCGGACACCGGCGTCTTCTCGATGAAGGACCTGCCCTCGTTCGACGGCTTCACCCCGCAGCAGCCGCCGCCGCAGCAGCAGCCGGTCCCGCCGCAGCCGGCCCGCGGCCGGGCCAAGCGCCCCCGGCAACGGCCCGACCAGCAGCAACAGCAGCAGGACAACGTGGCGACCTGGGTCAGCGGCCTGGGTAACGGATAGCCGAACATCACGCGCGACGCGTACCGGATCGTGATGAACCGGTCCGCCAGGAGACTGGTTCACCCCGACCACTACGTCACGTTCTACCAGCTCGACCCGGTGGCGGGCGGGCCTAGGCTCCCGCCTGCAGCTCGACGTAGACCTTGCCGCCGCCGGCCACGAACTCGTCCGACTTCTCCTGCATACCTCGGGCCCGGATCTCGTGCGAGATCTTCATCGAGCAGAACTTCGGCCCGCACATCGAGCAGAAATGCGCGGTCTTGGCGGGCGCCGCCGGAAGCGTTTCGTCGTGATATGCCCGAGCCGTCTCCGGATCGAGGGCCAGCTCGAACTGGTCCTCCCAGCGGAACTCGAAACGCGCCTTCGACAGCGCGTCGTCCCACGCCTGTGCCCCCGGGTGCCCTTTCGCGAGGTCGGCCGCGTGCGCCGCGATCTTGTACGCGATCATCCCGGCCTTCACGTCGTCCCGGTTCGGCAGCCCGAGATGCTCCTTGGGCGTCACGTAACAGAGCATCGCCGTCCCGAACATGCCGATCATCGCGGCCCCGATCGCCGAGGTGATGTGGTCGTAGGCCGGCGCGATGTCCGTGGTCAGCGGCCCGAGCGTGTAGAACGGCGCCCCGCCGCACAGCTCGACCTGCAGGTCCACGTTCTCCTTGATCTTGTGCATCGGCACGTGGCCGGGCCCCTCGACCATCACCTGCACGTCGTGCTGCCAGGCGAGGTGGGTCAGTTCGCCCAGCGTCCGCAACTCGCTGAACTGGGCCTCGTCGTTGGCGTCGGCGATCGATCCGGGCCGCAGCCCGTCGCCGAGCGAGAACGTGATGTCGTAGTCCGCGAAGATCCGGCAGAGCTCCTCGAAGTTCTCGTAGAGGAAATTCTCCCGGTGGTACGCGAGACACCAGGCCGCCATGATCGAACCACCCCGCGACACGATCCCGGTCACCCGGGCAGCGGTCAGCGGCACGTACGGCAGGAGCACCCCGGCGTGGATCGTCATGTAGTCCACGCCCTGCTCGGCCTGCTCCAGCACGGTCTCCCGGAAGATCTCCCAGGTGAGCCGCAGCGGGTCGCCGTTGACCTTCTCGAGCGCCTGGTAGATCGGCACGGTCCCGATCGGCACCGGCGAGTTCCGGATGATCGCCTCCCGGGTCTCGTGGATCCGCGGCCCGGTCGACAGGTCCATCACGGTGTCCGCGCCCCACCGGGTCGCCCAGGTCATCTTCTCCACCTCCTCGGCCACCGACGAGGTGACCGCCGAGGTACCGATGTTGGCGTTGACCTTCACGAGGAACCGCGACCCGATCACCATCGGCTCCGACTCCGGATGGTTCCGGTTGGCCGGCAGCACGGCCCGCCCGGCCGCGATCTCGTCCCGGACGAGCGTGGCGTCGACGCCCTCCCGGATCGCCACGAACTCCATCTCCGGCGTGATCACGCCCGCCCGCGCGGCGGCCAGCTGGGTTCCGTGCGAGCCGCGCCACGACTCTCGCAGCGGCGGCAGCCCGGCCGCCGGGTCGCTGCCCGGTCCGGACGTGTCGTACAGGCGAACCGGCGCGTTCCCGTCGCCGAGCACCACCTCGTTGAACGGCACGCGCAGATCGGAGCGCGAGCCCTCGACGTAGACCTTCCGCCTCATTTTTCCTCCCAAGTAGGTAGATAACGGGCGCCTGATGGCAGCACGAATCCCAGGTCCCGGGCCCGCAATGATCAGGCGAAGTGGTTCAGCGGCCCGGGCCCGGCGCCCAGCCGCCAATCACGACCACCTCGCAGTGCGGTCGTCACGTACTTCTTGGCGGCCGAGACCGCCTCCGGCACCGCATCGCCGAACGCCAGCCGCACCGCGAGCGCCGACGAGAAGGTGCAACCCGACCCGTGGTTGTTTCTGGTGTCCACGGGCTCGCCGCGCAGCATCGTGGTCCGTCCGCCGTGCCGCAGCACGTCGACCGCCAGCTCGCTGCCGGTCACCACCACCGCTCGCGCGCCACCGTCGGCGAGCCGGACGGCCGCCGACACCATGTCGTCCGCGGTCTCCACGGGACTTCCGCTGAGTGCCGCGGCTTCCTGCCGGTTCGGCGTCAAGATGCTTTCCCCGTACGCCACGAGTGGCGCGACCGAGACGGCGGTCGCGAGCCGCGCACCCGAGGTGGCCACCAGCACCGGATCGACGACCAGGTTGGGCAGCCGAGCGCCGCGCTCCCGGATGAGCTCGGCCACCGCCCGGTCCCCGATCATCCCGACCTTCACCGCCGACACCTCGAAGTCGGCCAGCACCGCATCCAGCTGCGCGGCCACCACCTCGATCGGCACCGGGTGAACAGCGGTGACGCCGACCGTGTTCTGCGCCGTGATCGCCGTGACGACGCAGGTCCCGTACGCCCCGAGCGCCGCGAACGTCTTGAGGTCGGCCTGAATCCCGGCTCCCCCACCGGAATCCGACCCGGCGATCGTCAACACCACCGGCGGATTCATCGCGGCCTGGCCGTTCCCCGCGGTCGGCGGCCCTCCGGCGAGGGCGCCGGCCGAGCCGTCCCCGCGGGCCGGGCCGAGCCGACCGGCCGGGCCGACCCCGCGGCGCCGGCCGCCAGGGCCGCACCGGTCGGCCGCACCTCGGACCCCGGCTCGGCCGCGCAACCGTCCAGATCGCACGCCGCGTCGTGGTCGTCGGCGGCAGCTGCGTCGTGCTGATCGGTTGTCGCCGCGTCGAATTGATCGGCTGAACTCGATGTCGACACCTCGGTGGCGGCCTCCTCCCGGCGGCAGGCCGAACGGGCCGCCCCGAAGCCCGCGGCCAGCTCCCGCGCCGTCCGCTCCGGGTCGCTCGCCCGCATGATGGCGCCCATCACGGCGATGCCCTGCGCCCCGGCGACCGCGCAGGCCGCCGCCCGGTCCGCCGTGTCGACCCCGCCGAGCGCGAGCCACGGCACCAGGCCCGCGAGCTCGGCGGCCGCCGCCGGGGCGAGCGCCGGTCCGTACCCCGGCTTCGTCTGGGTCGGGTAGACCGGCGACAACGTCACATAGTCCTCGATGGTCAGTTGCGGCGTGTCGTGGCAGGAGCGCCCGATCAGCGCCACCTCGGCGGCCGGCAACGGATCCGCCTCGGCCAGGTGCACCGCGTCCGCGCCGAGCGGGTCGGGCCCGGAGACGATGAGCCGGCCCGGCGGCAGGAGGTCGCGGAGGGTGACGGCGAGCGCTCGTCTCTCGGCGTACGGCAGATCGCGCTCCCGGAGAATGACCCACGCGACGCCGCCGCGGACCGCGGCCGCAACCACCCGCGGAAGCGAGCCGCAGGCGAGCCGCCGATCGGTGAGCAGCACCAACCCGCTCGGCGTCACCACCGGGCGAGCCCCTCGTCCGAGGTGGACGCGACGGCGTGGAAGCGACGGGGAATCCGCCCCGACGTGTAGGCGAGCCGGCCGGCCCGGACCGCGTGCCGCATCGCCGCCGCCATCCCGGCGGGGTCGTCGGCCCGGGTGATCGCGCTCGCGATCAGCACCGCGTCGCAGCCCAGCTCCATCGCCAGCGCCGCGTCCGAGGCGGTGCCGATGCCCGCGTCGAGGACGACCGGCACCTCGACCGACTGGCGGATCAGCCGGATGTGGTGCGGGTTGGAGATGCCGAGCCCGGAGCCGATCGGCGACCCGGCCGGCATCACCGCCGCGCACCCGGCGTCGGCCAGCCGGCGGGCCAGGATCGGATCGTCGCTGGTGTACGGCAACACCGTGAACCCGTCGGCCACCAACGCCTCCGCCGCCCGCAGCAACTCCACGCCGTCGGGCAGCAGGGTGCGTTCGTCGCCGATCACCTCCAGCTTGATCAGGTCGGTCTCGAACGCGTCCCGGGCCAGGTGCGCGGTCTTGATCGCGTCGCCGGCCGTGTAGCAGCCGGCCGTGTTCGGCAGCACCCGCACGCCGAGCCGGTCGAGCATCGGCAGCAGGCCGGGCCCGGCGGCGTCCACGCGGCGCAGCGCGACCGTGACCAGCTCGGCGCCGGACGCCGTGATCGCCTCCTCCAGCGCCACGAGGCTGGTCGCGCCGCCGGTGCCGAGGATGAGGCCTTCGCCGAACTCCACGATCAGCCTCCCTGCGCCGCGGTGAGCACCTCGACGGCGTCCCCGTCCACTACCCGGCTGGTCGCCCAGGTCGAGCGGGGCACCACCGTCCCGTTGACCGCGACCGCCACCCCGCGCCGGGCCTCGGTGAGCCGCTCGACCAGCGCCGCCACCGAGAGCCCGTCGCCGCTCTCGACGAGCTCCCGCCCGTTGACCGTCAACCGCATCAGAACCTCCCCGGCCGCTTCTCGCGCTCGTTCTCGCGCTCGTTCTCGCGCTCGTTCTGGCTCTCGCTCTCGCGCTCGTTCTGGCTCTCGCTCTCGCGCTCGTTCTCGCGCTTGCTCTCGCGCTTGCTCTCGCTCTCGCTCTCGCCGAGCCGTGACTTTCCGGGCGGCGTCCTCTCCAGCCGTCCCGGCGCGAACTGCGCGAGCAGCGGATCGGCGTGACCGTCGGCCACCAGGGCGGCGATCAGATCCGCGGTGATCGGGGCGAGCAGCACCCCGTTGCGGTGATGCCCGGCCGCCACGACCACCCGGCGGTCGCCGTCGAGCGGTCCCAGCAGCGGCGCGTTGTCCGGCGTGCCCGGCCGGTGCCCGACGGTGGTCTCCACCAGCTCCAGCTCGGCGAGCCCGGGCACCACGTCGAGCGCGGCGTGCAGCAGCTCGTGCACCCCGCCCGCGGTGATCGCGTGATCGGTTCGCTCCTCCTGGGTCGCGCCCACCACGATCTCGCCGTCGGCCCGGGGCACGAGGTAGACGTGCCGGCCGTCGACGGTCGCGTCGAGCACGTGCCGCAGCAGGCCGGGCTCGCCGCGCAGCCGCACCAGCTGGCCCTTGACCGGCCGCACCGGCAGCCCGGTCAGCTCGGCGGTGCCGCAGCCGGCCGCCACCACGACGACGTCCGCGTCCACCTCGGACAGGTCCTCGACGCGCTTGGCCACGATCCGGTCGGCCAGCCGGTCCCGGAGGGCCGCCACCACCTTGCGCGGGTCGACCTGCCGCTCGGTCGGCGCGTGCACCCCGGCCCGCACCCGCGGCGACAGGGCCGGCTCGCGTTCGCGCAGCTCCGAGGGGCGCAGCAGGGGCAGCTTCTGCCGGGTCCAGACCCGGGCCGCCTCGGCCAGGTCGTCCGCGGTCATCGCCAGCCCGAGCGTGCCGGTGGCGTCGTAGCCGACGTCCACGCCGAGCTCGGCGGCGAAGGCCGGCCAGCGCTCGTTCGCCTCATCGAGGAGCCGGACCAGCGCCGGTTGCTCGAAGGCGGACTCGCCCCCGGGCGCGAGCATGCCGGCCGCGACGTGCCAGGCGCCCGGTTCGCCGCTGTCGAGCAGGGCGAGGTCGGACACGCCACGCTGCCGCAGCCGCCAGCCGATGGCCAGCCCGATGATCCCGGCCCCGACGATCGCGACCCGCGGCCCGGTCATCGAGCACCGCCCGCGCCGGCCCGCAACTCCCCAGGATCGCCACTCGGCCGAAGATCGCTCGGCGGCCGCAGATCGCTCGGCAGCCGAAGATCGGTCGGCAGCCGAAGATCGCCGCGCGGGGCGAGGGCGTCGAGCAGCGCGATCGTCCCGCCGGCCGGGTCGCGGGCGATCGCCGAGATCACCGCAACCCCGTATCCGGGCAGTTCACGGACTCGATCCGCGGTGATCCCCCCGATCGCGATCACCGGCGTTCCGGGCACCGCGTCGGCCACCGCGCCGATGCCGGCCGCCCCGAGCGGCGCCGGCAACCCGTCCTTGCTGGTCGTGGCGAACGCCGGTCCGACACCGAGATAGCCGGCCCCGTCCGCGACGGCGGCCCGCGCGGCCTCCGGCGTACGGCAGGTGGCTCCGACGACGGCCGACGCACCCAGCACCCGGCGCACCGCCGCCACCGGCAGGTCCTCGGCACCGACGTGGACGCCGTCCGCACCGGCCGCGAGCGCCACCCCGACCCGATCGTCCACCAGGCACAGCGCCCCGGCAGCCCGGCAGACGTCGAGCGCCGCCACGGTCAGCTCAAAGGCCGCCCGGTCCGACGTCTTGACCCGCACCTGGATGGCGACCGGCCCGTGCCCGACCGCCGCCCGCACGACCGCGAGCGAGTCGGTGATGATGTGCAAGCGAGGAAACAAAACGAACGCTCCTCCCTGCGCCGGCATGATCCGGATCAGGTTCGACGGTCGGGGGCCGCATCAGCCCCCCTCTCAGCCCGGTGCTCCGGACTCCCGTGGGGTTGTCTTATCCCGGACCATAACCGGCCCGGCGGCGAAAAACTAGCGATCGGAGCCGGCCGGCTCAGCGGACGTCCCAGACCGGCTCCGGGGTCTCGATCACCTCGCCGTCGCCCTGGAACAGCACGAACCGGTCGAACGATCGGGTGAACCATCGGTCGTGGGTGACCGCTATCACCGTCCCCTCGAACTGCTTCAGCCCCTCTTCCAGGGCCTCCGCCGAGGCGAGGTCCAAGTTGTCCGTCGGTTCGTCCAGCAACAGAACGGTCGCCCCGGACAGCTCCAGCAGCAGCACCAGGAATCGTGCCTGCTGCCCGCCGGAGAGCGTGCCGAACCGCTGGTCGCCCTGACCCGCCAGCTCGTACCGATTGAGCGCCTTCATCGCCCCGGCCCGGTCCCGTCCGGCACGGTGGTCATCGCCCCGCCAGAGGATCTCCACGAGCGTGCGTTCGAGAAGCTCGGGCCGGTCGTGCGTCTGCGAGAAGTGCCCGGGACGGACCCGCGCACCGAGCCGCGCCACCCCGGTGTGCGCCACGTGCGCGAGCGGCGCGCCGTCCACCGGCTTGTTCTCGGCCTCCGGGTCGGTGCCGCCGGCCGCGAGCAGCCGCAGGAAGTGCGACTTACCGGTGCCGTTCGCGCCCAGCACGGCGACCCGGTCGCCGTACCAGATCTCCAGGTCGAACGGGAAGGTCAGGTCTTCCATCTCCAGTTGCTCGCAGATCACCGCCCGCTTGCCGGTGCGGCCGCCGCGCAGGTCCATCCGCAGCGACTGGTCCTTCGGCGGCAGCGGCGGCGGGCCCGCCTCCTCGAACTTCCGCAACTTCGTCTGCGCGGACTGATACCGAGAGGCCATATCGGAGTTGTAGGCAGCCTTCTGCTTGTACATCAGCATCTGCTCGCGCAGCTTCTGATGCTCCTCGTCCCAGCGGCGGCGGTTCTCCTCGAGCTTCTCGTGCCGGTGCACCCGAGCCTCGTGCCAGGAGGCGAAGCCGCCCGGATGCGTCCACGCGGAGCCGCCCTCCACCGCGACCACCCGGCTGGCCGTCTCGGCCAGCAGCTCGCGGTCGTGCGAGACGTAGAGCACGGATTTCGGCGACTCGCGCAGCCGCGCCTCGAGCCAGCGTTTGCCGGGCACGTCGAGAAAGTTGTCCGGCTCGTCGAGCAGCAGCACCTCGTCCCGGCCGCGCAGCAACAGGTCGAGCGCGAACCGTTTCTGCTGCCCACCGGAGAGGGTGCGGACCGGCCGGGCGCGTACCTCCTCCCACGGCTTGCCGAGAATGCCGACCGCCACGGTGTCGAAGAGGACCTCGGCGTCGTAGCCGCCCACCTCGCCCCAGTGCGCCAGGGCATTCGCGTACGCCAGCTGGCTGCGCTCGGTCTCGTCGAGAGCCGCCGCGGCCGTGGCGAGCCGCTCCCCGGCGGCGCCCAGCGCGGGCTCGACCAGCGAGAGAGCGAGGTCTTCGAGCGTACGGTCGTCGCCGATCATGCCGATGAACTGGCGCATCACCCCCAGCCCGCCGGAGCGCGCGATGCCGCCGACCGGGGTCGGCAGGTCGCCGGCGACCATCCGCAGCAGCGTGGTCTTGCCGGCGCCGTTCGGACCGACCAGCGCGACCTTGGCGCCCTCGCCGACCCGGAACGACACGTCGGCGAACAGCTCCCGGCCGTCGGGCAGCACGAACCCCACCCCGGCGACATCCACGTAACCCATGGGCGGCATTCTCCCGGGCGGCGAGCGTTCCGGTCAGCCGGTTTTCCGCGTCACCTTCAGCACGCGGAACCCCTTCTGGCTGGCCACCCGCTCGACCTCCCAGCCGAGCTCGACCAGCCAGGCATGCAACGAGTCCCCGCCGAGATGCCGGTTGATCACCAGCCAGGCCACGCCGTCCACGGCCAGCCGGGGCAGCCAGCGCTCCATCAGCGCGCGCAGCTCGGCCTTGCCGACGTGGGTCGGCGGATTGCTCCAGATCTGGTCGAAGACGACGTCGCCGGGCACCTCGTCGGGCTCGGCCACTTCGAGGTTGCCGAGGCCGAGCGACTCGGCGTTCTCGGCGGTCAGCTCGCGGGCCCGCGAGTTCACGTCGACCGCCCAGACGGTCGCCCGCGGTGACTCGGTGGCCAGCACCGCGGCGATCGGCCCGTACCCGCAACCGAGGTCCAGGAAGACCCCGGTGGTCGTGGCCGTGGGCAGGTCACCCTTTCGCAGCAGGACGGCGGTGCCCGGGTCGAGCCGACCGGCCGAGAAGACACCCGACGCCACGGTCAGCCGGTAGTCGCGCCCCGCGGCGCTGAACTCGATCTCGCCGCGCTGGGCGGGCGCGGTGGGCTCGGCGCTGAAGTAATGCTCGGCGGTCACCCCGCCAGTCTGCCGCCGTTCCGAACGACACGGCACGCCGGGGTGCCGCACAGTCAGTGCGTTCATCGACCGCCGTGCGCTTCTAACGTGAAAATCATGCTGTACGGGACTCCCTCGCTCGCGCCCGCCAGACAGCACCGCTCGCTTCGCCGCATCCGCCGCCGCGCCGCCCGCCGGCCGGAGCGTGCCGCCGAGATCCTGGTGCGTGGCCTCGGCGGGCTGATCCTGCTGGCGCTGCTCGCGGTCGGCGTGTTCTTCGTGGTGGCCGGCGAGCAGCACCGTGCCGACCCGCCCGCGCCGGCCGGCGGCCCCCCGGTCGCGGCCGACGCGCTCGACTCCCGGCAGGTCGACACGGCGCCGCTCTCGATCGAGGAGATCTTTCCGGACCAGGCCGCGGTGCGTCCGGCCGCGGCCTCGCCGTACCGGATCACCATGACCCACCTCGACGCCGACTGCCGCTCCGCGGCGTTCGGCGAGCTGGCCGCGCTGCTCGCCGCGCACGGCTGCGACCAGGTGGTACGCGCCGGTCTGGTCGCACCGTACGGCGGCTACCAGGTCACCGCGGGCGTGTTCGACCTGGCCGACGCGGCCGGGGCGGAGTACGTCGACGGGCGGCTGCGGCACGTGGTGGAGACCGGCGACGGCACGTTCACGACCCTGCCGACCACCAACCCGGACCCGTACGCGCTGCCCACGTCCCAGGTGGGCTGGCGCGCCCGCGGCCACTACCTGCTGTACTGCGTGATCAACCGGCCGGACGGCGCGGTGGTCACCGCCGACGACCCGTACGCCGCCCGGATCACCAGCGACCTGGTCGACAGCTATCTCGGCACCACGGTGCTGGGCCGGCGCGCGGCCGCCATGTCGGCAGCCCCTTAGGCCCGCAGCCGGCGCGTTGCCTCCGCTCGGGCCGCGTAGTCGGCCTCGTCCGCGTACCCCACCGCCACCAGCGTCAGCCCGTGTGCCGGCGCCACCGTCACCTCGCTCGAGCGTTCCCGCAGCGTGAGCAGGGTCGCGGGCCAGGACGGCTCGCGCCGCCCGTCGCCGACCGTGAGCATCGCCCCGACCAGGCTGCGCACCATCGACTGGCAAAACGCGTCGGCCTGCACGGTCGCCACGCACACCCCGTCCGGATCGCGCCGCCAGTCCAGCCGGGTGATCGCCCGTACGGTCGTGCCGTGCTCCTTGCGCTTGCAGTACGCCGCGTAGTCGTGCTCCCCCACCAGCCCCGCCGCGGCCGCGCCGAGCCGGTCGAGGTCGAGCGGCCGCACCCAGCCCAGCGTGTCGTGCCGGCGCAGCGGCTCCGGCCCCCACGGCGTGTCCGCGACCCGGTACTCGTACCGCCGGAAGGTCGCCGAGAACCGCGCGTCGAAGGTGGGCGGCACCGGGGTGATCGCCCGCACCCGGGCGTCCGGCGGCATCAACGCCGCCAGCCGCCGCAGCAGCGACCCTTCCAGGTCGGCCCAGGCCTCGAGCGGGACGTCGACGTGACAGACCTGCCCGGTGGCGTGCACCCCGGCGTCGGTACGCCCGGCGACGGTCAGCCCGAGCGGCGTGTCGGCACCGACCAGACGACCGAACGCCTCGGTGAGCACGCCCGCCACGGTGCGCCGCGTCGGCTGTGCGGCCCACCCCGAGAAGTCGGCGCCGTCGTACGACACATCCAGGCGCAAGCGGATGGATCCCATTCGCCCCTCCGACAAGAAAGGCCCGGCACCCAGGGGTGCCGGGCCTTTCGCCAAGACAATTACTTCTCGTCGCCCTCGGCCTGGTCGTCGGCCACGGCCTCGGAGGTGGCGGCGGGCGCCTCGTCCTCGCGGGCCAGCGCCTCGACCTTGTCCTGCTGCGCCGCGGCCTTCTTGGCGGCCTTCTTGGCCGGCGCCGTGGTCGCTGCGACCTGCAGCTCCTCGACCAGCTCGATGACGGCCATCGGAGCGGCGTCGCCCTTGCGCGGGCCGGTCTTGGTGATGCGGGTGTAGCCGCCCGGCCGGTTGCCGTACCGCGGAGCGATCTGCTCGAACAGGGCGTACACGACGTCCTTGTCCCGCACGACGGTCAGAACCCGGCGACGGGAGTGCAGGTCGCCGCGCTTGGCCTTCGTGATGAGCTGCTCAGCCAGCGGGCGCAGCCGCTTGGCCTTCGTCTCGGTGGTCTTGATCTTCCCGTGCCGGAAGAGCTCCGTGGCCAGGTTGGCCAGGATCAGCTTCTCGTGCGCCGGGCTGCCGCCGAGGCGGGGACCCTTGGTGGGCGTGGGCATTTCTGATGCTCCTTGGTGAATGGCGCGGCCGCCGAGCTTACAGCTGCTCGGTCTCGCGGTAGTCGTCGGTGTCGTAGTCCACGTCGCCGAACGAATCCACGACGTGCGCCGGGTCGAAGGACGGCGCGCTGTCCTTGAGTCCCAAGCCCATTCCGGCGAGCTTCATCTTGACCTCGTCGATGGACTTCTGACCGAAATTCCTTATATCGAGGAGGTCGGCCTCGGTGCGCCCGATCAGCTCGCCGACGCTGTTGATGCCCTCGCGCTTGAGGCAGTTGTACGACCGGACGGTGAGGTCCAGCTCCTCGATCGGCAGGGCCAGGTCGGCGGCGAGCTGCGCGTCCTGCGGCGACGGGCCGATGTCGATGCCCTCGGCGGTCTCGTCCAGCTCGCGGCAGAGGCCGAACAGCTCGACGAGGGTCGAGCCGGCCGACGCCAGCGCGGTGCGGGGCGAGATGGACGCCTTCGACTCGACGTCGATGATCAGGCGGTCGAAGTCGGTGCGCTGCTCGACACGGGTCGCCTCGACGCGGTAGGTCACCTTCATGACCGGCGAGTAGATCGAGTCGACCGGGATCCGGCCGATCTCCGCACCGGTGTTCTTGTTCTGCGCCGCCGTGACGTAGCCACGGCCCCGCTCGACGGTGAGCTCCATGTCGAGCCGGCCCTTGCTGTTGAGCGTGGCCAGCTTCAGGTCGGGGTTGTGCACGGAGACGCCGGCCGGGGGCTGGATGTCACCGGCGGTGACGTCGCCCGGGCCCTGCTTGCGCAGGTACATGCTGACCGGCTCGTCGTGCTCGGAGCTGACGGTGAGCTCCTTGACGTTCATGACCAGCTCGACCACGTCCTCCTTGACACCGGGGATCGTGGTGAACTCGTGCAGGACGCCGTCGATCTTGATGCTGGTCACCGCCGCGCCCGGGATGGACGACAGCAGGGTCCGGCGGAGGGAGTTGCCGAGGGTGTAGCCGAAACCCGGCTCCAGGGGCTCGATGGTGAACCGGGAGCGGGTCTCCGAGAGCGACTCCTCCGAGAGGGTCGGCCGCTGGCTGATGAGCACGCGCTTGCCTTTCTGTCAGGCCACCCGCTATTTGATGGCCGTCCGATGGCCCGGCGCTTGGAAAAACGCCGGGCCAGTTGCCTTACTTGGAGTAAAGCTCGACGATCAGCTGCTCCTGGACCTGCGTGTCGATGACCGCGCGGGACGGGAGCGAGTGCACGAGGATCTTCATCTCGCTGGGGATGGGCTCGAGCCACGCCGGCACCGGCCGGGAACCGGCCTGGGCCTGGGCGACGACGAAGGGGGTCATCTCCTTCGACTTCTCCCGGAGCGTGACGATGTCGTGCTCCTTCACCCGGTACGACGGGATGTCCACCTTGACGCCGTTGACCAGGAAGTGGCCGTGCTTGACCACCTGCCGGGCGGCGTCGCGGGACGGCGCGTAGCCGGCCCGGTAGACCACGTTGTCCAGCCGCGACTCGAGGATCTGCAGCAGCACCTCACCGGTCTTGCCGGGCTTGGTGACAGCCTCCTCGTAGTAGCCGCGGAACTGCTTCTCGAGCACGCCGTACGCGCGGCGGGCCTTCTGCTTCTCGCGGTGCTGGAGCAGGTACTCGGTCTCCTTGGTCCGGCCGCGGCCGTGCTGGCCGGGCGGGAAGGGACGCGACTCGAACGGGCACTTCGGCCCGTCGCACTTGCTGCCCTTGAGGAACAGCTTCATCTTCTCGCGGCGGCAGCGCTTGCAGTCCGCACCTGTATAACGAGCCATTGTCTCTGTATCTCCCTCAGACCCGGCGGCGCTTCGGCGGACGGCAACCGTTGTGCGGCTGCGGCGTGACGTCGGAGATCTGCCCGACCTCGAGGCCGGCGGCCTGGAGCGAACGGATCGCGGTCTCCCGGCCGGAGCCGGGGCCCTTGACGAACACGTCGACCTTGCGCATGCCGTGCTCCATCGCCCGGCGCGCGGCGGCCTCGGCGGCCAGCTGGGCCGCGAACGGGGTCGACTTGCGGGAGCCCTTGAAGCCCACCTGGCCCGAGGAGGCCCAGGAGATGACCGCACCGGTCGGGTCGGTGATCGACACGATGGTGTTGTTGAAGGTGCTCTTGATGTGCGCCTGCCCGTGGGCGACGTTCTTGCGTTCCTTGCGCCGGACCTTCTTGACTGCGGCCCCAGCGCGTGCCTTCGGTGGCATAAGTCAGTGCGCTCCTTGTTACTTCCGACCCGGCTTCTTCTTGCCCGCAACCGTGCGCTTCGGACCCTTGCGCGTACGCGCGTTGGTCCGGGTGCGCTGGCCACGAACCGGAAGACCCCGGCGGTGGCGGATACCGGCGTAGCAGCCGATCTCGACCTTGCGGCGGATGTCCGCGGCGACCTCGCGGCGAAGGTCACCTTCAACCTTGAAATTGCCCTCGATGTAGTCGCGGAGCTGGACCAGCTCCTCGTCCGTGAGGTCCTTGGCGCGCTTGTTCAGGTCAATCGCGGTGGCGGTCAGTGCCTCGACGGCACGGGTGCGACCGATCCCGTAGATGTAGGTGAGCGCGATCTCCATCCGCTTCTCGCGGGGCAGATCGACGCCGACGAGTCGTGCCATAAGTGGGCGTACTCCTCAGATCGTTCGGAGGTCTGTGCCCTCCCACCCCGCCTGCCCGGACGGGCCCCGGCCTCCGAGCCGGGGGTGTGCCGTTCGCAGGGAACGGCTGGGACGAGCTTTTTCCTGATGCCGGATCTGGCAGCGGGCGGGACTCAGCCCTGGCGCTGCTTGTGGCGCGCGTCGGTCTTGCAAATGACCATGACGCGGCCGTGCCGCCGGATGACCCGGCAGTTGTTGCAGATCCGCTTGACGCTCGGCTTGACCTTCACGGTTTGCCTTAACTCTCAGAACGGACGGGACAATCCCCGTCCCCTGGCTACTTGTAGCGGTAGACGATTCGTCCCCGGGTCAGGTCGTACGGCGACAGCTCGACGACGACTCGGTCCTCGGGAAGGATGCGGATGTAGTGCTGCCGCATCTTGCCGGAGATGTGTGCAAGCACCTTGTGACCATTGGCGAGCTCTACGCGGAACATGGCGTTCGGCAGGGGCTCGATCACACGGCCCTCGATCTCGATGGCTCCGTCTTTCTTAGGCATGTCCTCCGCTACCTGACACTGGGGTTCGGGGCTAGCATGCAACGTCATACCCGAGCCGCTCAGGTGAGCTCTCGGACCAGCCGCGGCACCCGCTACCCTCGAAGCGCTGAGGGCATGCGGGAGTGGACGCTGCGCGCCAAGGAGCCAGTGTACGCGCGCCCATCTGGGACGCCAAACCGAGGTCGCCCTGACCCGAGGTCGGGTGTGTCGCCCCGCCGCGAAACAGACAAGTCGGCCTTTGTCACCCGCCCGGCGGGGGCCGCCGCGGTTTGGGCGGCAGGTCGCCGCGGGCGGTCGCCTCGGCGATGAACGCCTTGCGCTGCTCCTTGCTCGGATTCGCCGGCAGCTCGCCGGCCGCGATCGCCTGCCGGTAGAGCGCCCTCCGCTCCTGCCGGTGCTCCCGCAGCGCCCGCCGGTGCTCCGCCTCGACGGCGTACCTGCGCGGCTCCCCCGAGGCCAGGCCGCCGACCGTGCGGGCCAGCAGCACCACGCCCCACGGCCCGAGCACCCAGGCCGGCCAGTAGAAGATCGCGTCGCCGGCGAACGCGAAGGCCACCAGCCAGAACACCGTCAGCCAGACGGCGGTCTTGAGCCAGGGCGCCCAGACGTGCGCCAGCCAGGCCCGGGTCAGGTCGCTGCGCTCGGCGGCGATCGGCGGCGGGCTCGGGACGACCGGCGCGGCGTTCGGCAGATCGGCCAGCAACCGGTCGAGATCGCCATAGGTCTTTGCCGCGTACGCCCCTTGCAGGCGCTCGTCGTACTCGGTCAGGTCGAGCCGGCCCTCCTCGAGCGCCGCTCGCAGCCGATCGGCGACCCGGTGGCGGTCGGCGTCCGCGGCCCGCATCCGGTCCCGGCTCAGATCCCCCACGATCTCAACCCCCCGCCGCCCGGTCAGCGCCGCCGGCGCCGGTCCCGCCGCCGGCCGCCGTCGCCGGACCACTGCATGAACACGCCCAGGATCAACGGGATGAGCATCCAGACCGGCCAGAAATACTGCAGTTGGTGGGCGCTGATGCTTTGGATCAGCCAGATCAGGGTGCAGACCAGAATCACACCGGCATACGGGCCCACCCAGTGAGCCATCTGACGGCCCGTGGGGCTCGGGCGGCCGGTCGGTGCACCGATCGGGGGCGCCGGGGCGGCAGGCTGGACCTGAGCGTGCTCTACCGGCACCGTGCCCGGGAGGTCGTCCAGCAGACCGTCGAGGTCGGCGTAGGTCTTCGCGGCGTACGTCCGCTGGATGCGCTCGTCGTACTCGCTCAGATCGAGGCGTCCCTCATCGAGCGCGGTCTTCAGCTGATCGGCAACCTGTTTGCGATCACCGTCGCCGGCCCGCATGTCCGCCCGTCCCATGAGTCAAAGCATGCCCCACCGAAACCACGGCCGGTAGGTCAGGGTTGGCGAGCGGTAACCAGGTCGCCGAGCCGGGACCGGCCGCCGTCGACCGCCGTGGTCACCCACACGCCGTCCTCGAGAAGGCACATCGTGTGCTCGACGTGCGCGGCGACCGACCCGTCCCGGGTGATCACCGTCCAGCCGTCGTCGAGCTCGACGGTCCGCGGCGAACCCATCGTGATCATCGGCTCGATCGCCAGGCACAGACCCGGGACCAGGCGCGGGCCCTTGCCGGGCTTGCCGTGGTTGAGCACATGCGGGTCCTGGTGCATCTCGGTGCCGATGCCGTGCCCGCCGTAGCCGTCCACGATGCCGTACCGGCCGGCCTTGCGGACCACCTTCTCCACGTTGAAGGAGATGTCGGTGAGCCGCCCGCGCCCGTTCGCGGCGCCCCGCGCGGCCGCGGCGATCCCGGCCCACATCGAGTCCTCGGCCACCTCGGCCATCTTCAGCAGGGCCGGGTCGGTCTCCCCCACGCCCACCGTGATCGCCGAGTCGCCGTGCCAGCCGTCCAGGATCGCGCCGCAGTCCAGCGAGATCAGATCTCCCTCGGCCAGCACCTGCTCGGCCCGCGGGATGCCGTGCACGACCTGCTCGTTGACCGAGGCGCAGATCGTCGCCGGGAAGCCGTGGTAGCCCTTGAACGACGGGACGGCGCCGGCCTCCCGGATGACCTTTTCGGCGATCGCGTCCAGGTCGGCCGTGGAGACGCCGGGCGCGATCGCGTCGCGCATCGCGGCCAGCGCGGCGGCGACCACCAGGCCGGCGCCGCGCATCAGCTCGATCTGCTCGGGTGTCTTCAGCTGGATGTCCAGCTGCGGGCGGCGCAACTCAGCCCCCGTACGACCGCAGGGCGTCGATGGCGCGCACGGTCACGTCCTCGACCGGACCGGTCGCGTCGATCCCCACCAGCTTGCCCTGCGCGCCGTAGAAGTCGACCAGTGGCGCGGTCTTCTCGGCGTACTCGACCAGACGGTTGGCGATCGTCTCGGCCTTGTCGTCGTCCCGCTGGAACAGCTCCGACCCGCAGCGGTCGCAGATGTTCTCCTTGCTGGTCGGGTCGAACTCGACGTGCCAGATCTTGCCGCAGCCGCGGCAGGTGCGCCGGCCGGACAGCCGCCGGATGACCTCGTCGTCGTCGACCACGAGCTCCATCACCAGGTCGAGCGCGGTGCCCAGGTCGGCCAGCAGCTTGTCGAGCGCGGACGCCTGCGGGACGGTCCGCGGGAAACCGTCCAGCAGGAAGCCGTCGCCGGCGTCCGGCTCGGCGAGCCGGTCCCGGACCATGTTGATGGTGACCTCGTCCGGGACCAGCTGCCCGGCGTCCATGTAGCGCTTGGCCTCCACGCCCAGTGGAGTGCCCTGCGACACGTTGGCCCGGAAGATGTCCCCGGTCGAGATCTTCGGTACGGCCAGGTGCGCGGCGATGAACTCAGCCTGGGTCCCCTTGCCGGCCCCCGGGGGGCCCACCAGCACCAGCCGCACCTACATCGCCTCGCTTAGGTGAGTTGAGATCCTCGACGCATGAGCCCCCCGGCTCTGCGTCGCCACTACCGGAGGAACCCTTCGTAGTTGCGCTGCATGAGCTGGCTCTCGATCTGCTTCACCGTCTCCAGACCCACGCCGACCATGATCAGCACAGCAGTACCGCCGAACGGGAAGTTCTGGTACTGCTGCTGGTTCAGCCAGATGAAGAAGAAGTTCGGCAGAACCGAGATGACGGCCAGGTAGAGCGCGCCCGCCAGGGTGATCCGGCTGAGGATGAAGTCCAGGTACTCGGCGGTCGGCTTGCCGGGGCGGATGCCCGGCACGAAGCCGCCGTACTTCTTCATGTTGTCCGCGACCTCGGTCGGGTTGAACGTGATCGAGACGTAGAAGTACGTGAAGAAGATGATCAGCAGGAAGTAGACCCCGATGTACAGCGTGCTCGTCGGGGTAGCCAGCCAGGTCTTGATCCAGACCTGGTAGCCCTTGAGCTCGTTCGGGTTGAAGAACTGGAGGTACAGCTGGGGCAGGTAGAGGAGCGAGGACGCGAAGATCACCGGGACGACACCGGCCTGGTTGACCTTGAGCGGGATGTAGGTCGAGGTACCGCCGTACATCCGTCGGCCGATCATGCGCTTCGCGTACTGCACCGGGATCCGGCGCTGCGCCTGCTCGATGAAGACGACCAGGCAGATGATCACCAGGACCAGGGCGATCACGAGGAAGAACTTGGCGACGCCGCTGGACTGCTTGATCGCCCAGCCCTCGCCGGGGAGGCGGGCGGCGATCGAGGTGAAGATCAGGACGGACATGCCGTTGCCGACGCCCCGGTCGGTGATCAGCTCACCGAGCCACATCACCACGCCGGTGCCGGCGGTCATGGTCAGCACCAGGATGCTGAGCGTGAGCCACATCGGGATCCCGGTGTTCTCCGGGATGATCTGCATCTTCGGGTCGCTCTGGTCACAGACGTTGCCGAAGAGCTGGCCGGTACGGGCGAGCGCGACGAACGCCGAGGACTGGAGGACGGCCAGACCGAGCGTCAGGTAGCGGGTGTACTGCGTGATCTTCGCCTGGCCGGACTGACCCTCCTTGCGGAGCTGTTCGAGGCGGGGGATCACGACCGTGAGCAGCTGCAGGATGATCGACGCGGTGATGTACGGCATGATGCCGAGCGCGAACACCGACAGCCGCAGCAGCGCCCCGCCGGAGAACAGGTTCAGCAGGTTCAGCACGCCACCGGTGCCGGCTTCGTTCACCTTGGTGAGACACGTCTGCACGTTGGTGTAGGAGACGCCCGGACTGGGCAAGGTGGCGCCGAGCCGGTACAGCGCAATAATCGCGACCGTGAACAGCAGTTTCTTGCGCAGGTCAGGCGTCCGGAACGCACTGGTAAAGGCGGAGAGCAACTTCTTCCTCCTGCGCGAGGTTACCGCCGTGTCCGGCGGGTGGGGGAAAGGCATCGGTCCGGACGACCGATATCCCTAGCTGGGAACGGACTCTAACAGTCTTGGAGCGGCGCGGTGAGTCACGGTATGGCTCACCGCGAGTAGGCGCCCGGCCTTGACGAGAAGTCGCTGGTCAGACGCCACGAAGGGGATGCTGCCCGAGCGACGCCATTTTTTCGGCGCTCGGGCGAGCACCCCCACGAGCCTCACAGCTCGGTGGCGGAACCACCGGCTGCTGCGATCTTCTCCTTGGCCGACTCGCTGAACGCGTGCGCCGAGATGGTCAGCGACACGCCGCCCAGCTCGCCGGAGCCCAGCACCTTGACCAGCTGGCCCTTGCGGACCGCGCCGGCCTCGGCCAGCTCCACCGGACCGACCTCGCCGCCGTTCGGGAACAGCTCGGCGAGACGGTCCAGGTTCACGACCTGGAAGACGACCTTGTTCTTGTTCTTGAAGCCCTTGAGCTTCGGCAGGCGCATGTGAATGGGCATCTGCCCACCCTCGAACCGGGCCGGAACCTGGTAACGCGCCTTGGTGCCCTTGGTACCGCGACCGGCGGTCTTGCCCTTCGAGCCCTCACCGCGACCCACGCGGGTCTTCGGAGTCTTGGCACCGGGCGCCGGGCGGAGGTGGTGGACCTTGATCGCCATTACTCGACCTCCTCAACACTCACGAGGTGGTTCACGGCGAAGATCATGCCCCGAATCTCGGGGCGGTCCTCCTTGACCACCACATCGTTGATCCGCTTCAGGCCGAGCGACCGCAGGGAGTCCCGCTGGTTCTGCTTACGGCCGATCTCGGACCGGATCTGGGTGACCTTCAAGCGAGCCATCAGTGCACCGCCGCTTCCGCACGCGCCGCCAGCATGGCCGCCGGCGCCACGTCCTCGACCGGCAGGCCACGGCGAGCCGCGACCTTCTCCGGCGACTCGAGGCCCTTCAGCGCAGCCACCGTCGCGTGCACGATGTTGATGGGGTTCGACGAGCCGAGGCTCTTGGAGAGCACGTCGTGGATGCCCGCGCACTCCAGCACGGCGCGCACCGGACCACCGGCGATGACACCGGTACCGGCGGACGCCGGCTTGAGCAGCACGACACCCGCGGCCGCCTCACCGGTGATCGGGTGCGGGATGGTCGCACCGATCCGCGGAACCTTGAAGAAGTGCTTCTTGGCCTCCTCGACGCCCTTGGCGATGGCCGCGGGCACCTCCTTGGCCTTTCCGTAGCCGATGCCGACGGTGCCGTCGCCGTCGCCCACGATCACCAGGGCGGTGAAGCTGAAGCGACGACCACCCTTGACGACCTTGGCGACGCGGTTGATCGCGACGACCCGCTCGAGGTGCGGGGTCTTCTCGACGGGCGCGTTGCCGCGACCGCCCTCGCGGCGGTTGTCCCGGCGGTTGCCACCCTCGGTGTTACCGCCGGACCCGCCGCCTCGGCGCTGCTGACCAGGCATTGGTCAATTCCTCCTAGAACTCGAGTCCGGCTTCGCGGGCGGCGTCAGCCAGCGCGGCGATCCGCCCCGCGTACTTGTTGCCACCGCGGTCGAAGACGACCTTGGACACGCCCGCGGCCTTGGCCCGCTCGGCGAGAAGCGCGCCGACCTTGCCGGCCAGGGCGCTCTTGTCGCCCTCGGTGCCCCGCAGCGAGGCGTCGAGGGTGGAGGCCGACACCAGCGTGTGGCCCTTGAGGTCGTCGATGATCTGCGCGGAGATGTGCCGCGTCGACCGGGTGACGACCAGGCGGGGACGCTCGGCGGTGCCGCGGACGTTCTTGCGGACCCGGAAGTGCCGGCGCGCCTTCCCCACGGCACGCTTGGCGGCGACACCGCCGCCATTGCGGCGCTTGAGCAGCGTGGCGGTCACTTCTTACCTGCCTTTCCAGCCTTGCGGCGGATGACCTCGCCCTGGTACTTGACGCCCTTGCCCTTGTAGGGCTCCGGCGGGCGGATCTTCCGGATGTTCGCGGCGACCTCGCCGACGAGCTGCTTGTCGATACCGGCGACGGTGAACTGCGTCGGGCGCTCGACCGAGAAGGTGATGCCCGCCGGCGGAACCACGTTGACCGGGTGCGAGAAGCCCAGGGCGAACTCGAGGTCCTTGCCCTTGGCCGTCACGCGGTAACCGGTGCCGTTGATCTCCAGGGTCTTCTTGTAGCCCTCGGTCACGCCAATGATCATGTTGGCGACCAGGGTACGAGACAGGCCGTGGAGCTCCTTCGACTTGCGCTCGTCGTTGGGGCGGTTGACGTGCAGCTCGCCATCCTCGCGCTCGACCGTGATCGGCTCGGCGACGGTGTGCGAGAGCTCGCCCTTGGGGCCCTTGACCTTGACGGTCTGGCCCGTGATGGTGACATCGACGCCGGCCGGGACCGGGATCGACTTACGTCCGATTCGCGACATGTCTAAGTCTCCAGTTACCAGACGAAGGCGAGGACTTCCCCGCCAACGCTCCGCTTGCGGGCCTGCTTGTCGGTCAGCAGCCCCTGGGACGTCGAAATGATCGCGACGCCCAGGCCGCCGAGCACCCGGGGGAGCTCGTCGGACTTGGCGTAAACCCGAAGGCCGGGCTTGGAAACGCGCTTGATGCCGGCGAGGCTGCGCTCGCGGTTCTGGCCGTACTTGAGCTCAACGACCAGACGCCTGCCGACGGCGCCTTCCTCGGGCTCCTCGGCCGCCCAGGAGGCGATGTAGCCCTCGGCCTTGAGGACCTCGGCGATGTTCGCCTTGATCTTCGAGAAGGGCATCGTCACCTTGTCGTGGTACGCCTGGTTGGCGTTACGCAGACGGGTAAGCATGTCTGCGATCGGGTCCGTCATCGTCATGGGTATTCGTCAACCTTTCTCGCCGGGGTTCCCGGGGGAGGCCCAGGCCTACGGCGAAGCGGTATTACTTAAGATCCAGCCTTTAGTCCGCTTTGAGGGCGGAGGGTGGGGCGGTCGGACGGGGGTTACCAGGAAGCCTTCGACACGCCCGGGAGCTCACCGCGGTGAGCCATCTCCCGGATGCACACCCGGCAGAGGCCGAACTTGCGGTAGACCGAGTGCGGCCGGCCGCAACGCTGGCAGCGGGTGTACGCCCGCACAGCGAACTTCGGCTTCGCGGCAGCCTTCAGGATCAGCGCCTTCTTAGCCATACTCAGTTCTCCTTGAACGGGAAGCCCAGGAGCTTGAGCAGCGCCCGGCCCTCGTCGTCGGTCTTGGCCGTGGTGACCACCGTGATGTCCATGCCCCGCGGCCGATCGATCCGGTCCTGGTCGATCTCGTGGAACACCGACTGCTCGGTCAGGCCGAACGTGTAGTTGCCGTGACCGTCCAGCTTCTTGCCGTCCAGGCCGCGGAAGTCGCGGATACGCGGCAGCGCGATGGACAGCAGCCGGTCCATGAACTCCCACATCCGGTCGTTGCGAAGGGTGACCTTCGCGCCGATCGGCATGCCCTCACGGAGCTTGAACTGGGCGATGGACTTGGTGGCCCGGCGGACCAGCGGCTTCTGACCGGTGATCGTGGTCAGGTCGCGAACCGCGCCGTCGATCAGCTTGGCGTCGCGGGCGGCTTCGCCCACACCCATGTTCACGACGACCTTCACCAGGCCGGGAACCTGCATGGGGTTGCCATACTTGTACTGCTCCTGAAGCGCGGCGATGACCTCGCTGCGGTACTTCTGCTTCAGGCGCGGCAGCGTCTTCGTCTCGGTGGCGGCAGTCATCAGAGTTCCTTACCGGTCGTACGTGCGATGCGGACCTTTTGGCCGTTGTCGTCGATCCGGTAGCCGATCCGGGTCGGCTTGCCCTGGTCGTCCACGATCTGCACGTTGGAGATGTGGATCGGGGCTTCCTGGGTCACGATGCCGCCGGTCTTGGAACCGCGCTGCGACGTGCGGATGCGCTCGTGCTTCTTGACGCGGTTGACGCCCTCGACCAGGAGCTTGTCCTGCCGCGGGTAGGCCGCGATGACCTTGCCCTTGGCGCCCTTGTCCTTGCCGGCGATGACGACGACCGTGTCGCCCTTCTTGATCTTCACGGTCAGAGCACCTCCGGTGCCAGGCTGATGATCTTCATGAACCGCTTGTCGCGCAGCTCGCGGCCGACCGGGCCGAAGATGCGGGTACCGCGGGGGTCTCCGCCGTCCTTGATGATGACGGCGGCGTTCTCGTCGAACCGGATGTACGAGCCGTCCGGGCGCCGCCGCTCCTTGCTGGTGCGGACGATGACCGCCTTGACGACGTCACCCTTCTTCACACCGGCGCCGGGGATGGCGTCCTTGACCGTGGCCACGATGACGTCGCCGATGCTCGCGTAGCGGCGGCCGGAGCCACCGAGCACGCGGATGCACAGAATCTCGCGCGCACCCGTGTTGTCGGCGACACGCAGTCGCGACTCCTGCTGGATCACTGGGGTCTCCTATGTCTGCCAGTTCTTCGGGTCAACCGCCCGAAGCTTGGCGGAACGATGGTGGGCCGGGCCGGCCGTGGCCGGCCCGGCACACTCACTTGGCCTTTTCGAGGATCTCCACAACCCGCCACCGCTTGGTGGCGGAGAGCGGACGGGTCTCCATCAGGAGGACCCGGTCGCCGATGCCGCACGCGTTCTGCTCGTCGTGCACCTTGAGCTTGCGGGTGCGCCGCAGAACCTTGCCGTAGAGGGCGTGCTTGACACGGTCCTCGACCTCGACGACGACCGTCTTGTCCATCTTGTCGCTGACCACCAGGCCCTCGCGAACCTTGCGGGTCGCGCGCACCGGGGTCGTGCTCTCGTCACTCATGCGGTCACCTCATCCGGCGCAACCGAGAGCCCCAGCTCGCGTTCACGCATGATCGTGTAGATCTTCGCGATGTCCTTGCGGACCACCTGCAGTCGACGGTGATTGTCGAGCTGCCCGGTCGCGCCTTGCACGCGAAGATTGAACAGCTCCGCCTTGGCCTCACGCAGCCGCGAAACCAGCTCCTCGCCGGAGAGTTCGCGCAGCTCGCCGGCCTTAACGCCCGCTGCCATCAGCTTTCACCCACTTCGCGCGTCACGATGCGGCACTTCATCGGGAGCTTGTGGATCGCGCGGCGCATCGCCTCGCGCGCGATCGTCTCGTTCGGGAACGACATCTCGAACAGGATGCGTCCCGGCTTGACGTTCGCCACCCACCACTCGGGAGAGCCCTTACCGGAACCCATCCGGGTCTCGGCCGGCTTCTTGGTCAGGGCCTGGTCGGGGAAGACCGAGATCCAGACCTTGCCGCCACGCTTGATGTGGCGGGTCATCGCGATACGAGCCGACTCGATCTGCCGGTTGGTCACGTACGCGGGCTCCAGCGCCTGAATACCGAACTCGCCGAAGACGACCCGGTTGCCGCCCTTGGACGCGCCGTGGCGGTCCGGGTGGTGCGGCTTGCGGAAGCCCTTCGGGGGCTTACGCGGCATCAGCATGGGTCAGCCCTCCTGCTGCGTTTCGGCCGCGGCCGGAGCAGCGGCGGTGTTCTCGGCGGCGGCCTGAGCCTGAGCCGCGCGACCCGCCTCGGTCCCACCCGCGGTCGTGCCGGACGAACCGGAACGGCCACGGCGCGGACGCTCGGGGCGGTCGGCGCGGTCCCGGCGCGGACGCGCGGGCGCCTCGGTGACGACCTCGCGACCCGGAACGGCGTCGCCCTTGTAGATCCAGACCTTCACGCCGATCCGGCCGAACGTGGTACGGGCCTCGAAGAAGCCGTACTCGATGTTCGCCCGCAGCGTGTGCAGCGGAACGCGACCCTCACGGTAGAACTCCGTGCGGCTCATCTCCGCGCCGCCGAGACGGCCGGAGACCTGCACCCGGATGCCCTTGCAGATCGGGTTCTTCATGGCCGACTGCATGGCCTTGCGCATCGCGCGCCGGAAGCTGACCCGGGAGGACAGCTGCTCGGCGACGCCCTGCGCCACCAGCTGCGCGTCCGACTCGGGGTTCTTCACCTCGAGGATGTTCAGCTGCACCTGCTTGCCGGTGAGCTTCTCGAGGCGGCCACGGATCTTGTCGGCCTCCGCGCCCTTACGGCCGATGACAATGCCCGGCCGGGCGGTGTGGATGTCGACGCGGACCCGGTCCCGGGTGCGCTCGATGTCCACCTTGGAGATGCCGGCGCGCTCGAGGCCCTGGGACATCATCTTGCGGATCTTGACGTCCTCGCCGATGTAGTCCTTGTAGAGCTTGTCGGCGAACCACCGGGACTTCCAGTCGGTGGAGATACCGAGGCGGAATCCGGTGGGGTGAACTTTCTGGCCCATTACTCGGACTCCTCCGTCGTCTGGGTCTCCACGGCCGGCGCCTCAGCCTTCTTGGCCGGCGCGGCCTTCTTCGCGGCCGCGGCCTTCTTGGCCGGACGCGCGACCTGGACCGCCTCGACGGCGATCGTGATGTGGCAGGTGCGCTTGCGGATCCGGTACGCCCGGCCCTGCGCCCGCGGGCGGAACCGCTTGAGCGTCGGACCCTCGTCGACGAACGCCTCGCTCACGAGGAGGGCGCCGGGGTCCAGCCGCTCGTTGTTCTCCGCGTTGGCGATCGCCGAGGCGAGCACCTTGTAGACCTGCTCGCTGGCGGCCTGCGGCGCGAACTGCAGGACGGTGAGCGCCTCCTTCGCGGGCAGACCGCGGACGAGGTTGACCACCCGGCGCGCCTTGTTCGGCGAGATGCGCACGTGCCGCGCAACCGCCCGCGCGCCCGGAAGCACCGGAGCGTCGCCCTTGACTGGCATCGCTGTAGCTCCTTGATCCTCTAATCCGTGTATCTGCTTAGCGGCGACGGCTCTTGCGGTCGTCCTTCTCGTGACCCTTGAACGTACGGGTCAGAGCGAACTCACCGAGCTTGTGCCCGACCATGGCCTCGGTGACGAACACCGGGACATGCTTGCGTCCGTCGTGCACCGCGATCGTGTGCCCGAGCATGTCGGGAATGATCGTCGAGCGCCGCGACCAGGTCTTGATGACGTTCTTCGAGTTCTTCTCGTTCTGGACTTCCACCTTCTTGAGCAGGTGGTCGTCGACGAACGGGCCCTTCTTCAGGCTACGAGGCATCTTCTTCTACTCCCGTTACCCGCGCTTGCGGGTGGCGTAGCGGCGGCGAACGATCAGCTTGTCGCTCTCCTGGCCCTTGCGGCGGGTACGGCCCTCAGGCTTACCAGCGGGGTTCACCGGGTGGCGACCACCGGAGGTCTTGCCCTCACCACCACCGTGCGGGTGGTCGATCGGGTTCATGGCGACACCGCGGACGGTCGGGCGCTTGCCCTTCCAGCGCATGCGGCCGGCCTTGCCCCAGTTGATGTTCGACTGCTCGGCGTTGCCGATCTCGCCGACCGTGGCGCGGCAGCGGATGTCGACCCGGCGGATCTCACCGGAGGGCATACGCAGCGTGGCGTACGCGCCCTCACGGCCGAGCAGCTGGATTCCGACACCGGCCGAACGGGCCAGCTTGGCGCCACCGCCGGGACGAAGCTCCACACCGTGGATCGTCGTACCGACCGGGATATTGCGCAGGGGAAGGTTGTTCCCCGGCTTGATGTCCGCGCCCGGTCCCGACTCCACCCGGTCGCCCTGGGCGAGGTCCTTCGGCGCCAGGATGTAGCGCTTCTCACCGTCGGCGTAGTGCAGCAGGGCGATGCGGGAGGTGCGGTTCGGGTCGTACTCGATGTGCGCGACCTTGGCCGGCACGCCGTCCTTGTCCACCCGCTTGAAGTCGATCAGCCGGTACTGCCGCTTGTGACCGCCGCCCTGGTGCCGGGTGGTGATCCGGCCGTGGACGTTGCGGCCGCCCTTCTTGGGCAGCGGGACCAGCAGAGACTTCTCCGGCGTGGACCGGGTGATCTCGGCGAAGTCGGCGACGCTGGAGCCGCGACGGCCCGGCGTGGTCGGCTTGTACTTACGGATAGCCATTGTTTTACAACCCCTTAGCTGACCGGGCCGCCGAAGGCCTCGATACGGTCACCGTCAGCCAGCTTGACCATCGCGCGCTTGGTCGCCTTGCGCTGACCGAAGCCCGTCCGGGTGCGCTTGCGCTTGCCCTCGCGGTTCGCGGTGTTCACCGTCAGCACGCGCACATTGAAGATCTGCTGGATCGCGATCTTGATCTGGGTCTTGTTCGCGTCCGGGTGGACGAGGAACGTGTACCAGTTCTGGTCGAGAACGCTGTAGCTCTTCTCGGAGACGACGGGCGCGAAAATGACGTCGCGCGGGTCGGCGATCGTGGTCACTTGTTCCCCTCCTCGGAGGCCTCGGCCGGCACGCCCAGGAACTCGTCGAGAGCGTCCTTGGTGAAGACCACCTCGTCGGCGACCAGCACGTCGTACGTGTTCAGCTGGCCCGCCTCGATCAGGTGCACGGTCGTCTCGTTGCGCAGCGACAGCCAGTTCAGCTCGTCGGTGCTGCTGAGCACGACCAGGACCTTGCTCGACTCGGTCGCCTTGCGCAGGGTCGCGATCGCGGCCTTGGTCGACGGCGTCTCGCCGGTGACGAAGGACTCGACCACGTACACCCGGCCGTCGCGGGCCCGGTCGGACAGGGCGCCGTGCAACGCGGCGGCCTTCATCTTCTTGGGGGTCCGCTGGCTGTAGTCGCGCGGCACCGGGCCGTGGACCACGCCACCGCCGGTGAACTGCGGCGCGCGGATCGAGCCCTGGCGGGCACGACCGGTGCCCTTCTGCTTGTACGGCTTCTTGCCGCCACCGGCGACCTCGCCGCGGGTCTTGGCCTTGGCCGTACCCTGCCGCGCCGCGGCAAGCTGGGCCACCACGACCTGGTGCATCAGCGGGATGTTCGCCTGCACGTCGAAGATGTCGTCCGGCAGCTCGACCGAGCCGGCCTTCGCGCCCTCGGCGTTGATCACGTCAACCGAGCTCACTGGGCACCGCCCTTCTTAGCCGCGCTGCGGACCAGGATCAGCGAGCCCTTGGGACCGGGCACCGCACCCCTGACCAGCAGCAGGTTGTTCTCGGTGTCCACCGCCTGCACCGTCAGGTTCTGCACGGTGAAGCGACGGCCACCCATCCGGCCGGCCATCCGCACGCCCTTGAAGACGCGACCCGGGGTCGCGCAGGCGCCGATCGAGCCCGGCGAGCGGTGCTTGCGCTCCACGCCGTGGCTGCTCTTGAGGCCGTGGAAGCCGTGTCGCTTCATGACACCGGCGTACCCCTTGCCCTTGGTCTTGCCGGTCACGTCGACCGGGACACCGGGCTCGAACGAGTCGACGGTGATCTCCTGGCCGAGCTCGTAAGCGCCGGCGTCGGTGGTGCGCAGCTCCACGAGGTGGCGCCGCGGCGACACACCGGCCTTGGCGTAGTGGCCGCTCTCCGGCTTGTTGACCTTGCGCGGGTCGATGGCGCCGAACGCCAGCTGAACGGCGCTGTAGCCGTCCTTGTCATCGGTGCGGACCTGGGTCACGACACAAGGGCCGGCCTGAACCACGGTCACCGGGACGACCTTGTTGTTGTCCCAGACCTGGGTCATGCCGAGCTTGGCGCCCAGGATCCCCTTAACTTGCCTGTCCATCAGTCCGGATCCCTACAGCTTGATCTCGATGTCGACGCCAGCCGGCAGGTCGAGGCGCATGAGCGAGTCGACCGTCTTCGGAGTCGGGTCGATGATGTCGATCAGACGCTTGTGCGTGCGCATCTCGAAGTGCTCGCGCGAGTCCTTGTACTTGTGCGGCGAACGGATCACGCAGAAACGGTTGATCTCCGTGGGCAGCGGCACCGGGCCAGCAACCTGCGCCCCGGTACGCGTCACCGTCTCCACGATCTTCCGCGCCGAGGAGTCGACGACCTCGTGGTCGTAGGCCTTGAGCCGGATGCGGATCTTCTGTCCCGCCATGGTGGCTTCTGTTTCCTTCTCTCGATGCCGCTACGTGCGAGAGCGGGTGACCCTCGCATGCCCGCAGGACCGTCGATCCTGCGTTGTCCGACCCCCGCGGTCGGGCGTGTCGCGCCTGCAGTCGCTATGCAGCCTTTGTCAAACAACTCGATCACGGGGATCTGGAGTGCCTGGTGGGCCGTAAACACACCCGGACACCCGACGAGGGTGGCTGGCTAACCAGAGGCAACCAGCCACCCCGCGCGGACGCAACCTGACTAGTATGCCGGATTGACTCCGGCATTGCTAATCGGGGTCACTGACCTTACTTGTTGATCTTCGTGACCGTTCCGGCGCCGACGGTGCGGCCACCCTCGCGGATCGCGAACTTCAGGCCCTGCTCCATGGCGATCGGCTGGATCAGCTTGACCGACATGCTGGTGGAGTCGCCCGGCATGACCATCTCGGTGCCCTCGGGCAGCGTGACGACGCCGGTGACGTCCGTGGTGCGGAAGTAGAACTGCGGGCGGTAGTTCTGGAAGAACGGGGTGTGCCGGCCGCCCTCCTCCTTGGAGAGGATGTAGACCTGGCCCTCGAACTCCGTGTGCGGGGTCGTGGTGCCCGGCTTGATGACCACCATGCCGCGCTCGACGTCCTCGCGCTTGATACCGCGGAGCAGCAGACCGACGTTCTCACCCGCGCGGGCCTCGTCGAGCAGCTTGCGGAACATCTCGATGCCGGTGCAGACGGTCTTCGTCGACTTCTCGCGGATGCCGACGATCTCGACCTCCTCGTTCGGCTTGAGGATGCCACGCTCGGCCCGGCCGGTGACGACCGTGCCACGACCGGTGATCGTGAACACGTCCTCGATCGGCATGAGGAACGGCTTGTCGGTGTCCCGCTCGGGCTGCGGAATCGCGGTGTCGACCGCGTTCATCAGCTCCAGCAGCTTCTCGGTCCACTCGGCGTCGCCCTCGAGCGCCTTGAGCGCCGAGACGCGCACGACCGGCAGGTCGTCGCCCGGGAACTCGTAGGTCGACAGCAGCTCGCGAACCTCGAGCTCGACGAGCTCCAGGAGCTCCTCGTCCTCGACCATGTCGCTCTTGTTCAGCGCCACGACGATGTACGGAACGCCGACCTGGCGGGCCAGGAGCACGTGCTCCTTGGTCTGCGGCATCGGGCCGTCGGTCGCGGCGACCACCAGGATCGCGCCGTCCATCTGCGCGGCACCGGTGATCATGTTCTTGATGTAGTCGGCGTGGCCGGGGCAGTCCACGTGCGCGTAGTGCCGCGCCGCGGTCTGGTACTCGACGTGCGCGATCGAGATCGTGATGCCGCGGGCCTTCTCCTCCGGCGCCTTGTCGATCTCGTCGAACGGGGTGTACGGGTTGAGGTCCGGGTACTGGTCGTGCAGGACCTTCGTGATGGCCGCAGTCAGCGTCGTCTTACCGTGGTCGATGTGACCAATGGTGCCGATGTTGACGTGCGGCTTAGTCCGCTCGAACTTCGCCTTCGCCACTGGTGTCCTCCTGTGGACTGATCATTACGTTGCCCGGCACGCCCGATAAGGCGACTGGGACTCTGTCGACTGCTCGCGCGCGTGCGGTCCTCGACGGCCCGCACGCGCCTCAGCGCTTCCGGTGAAGGACGCTTACGCGCCCGTCGCCTTCGCGATGATCTCCTTCGCGACGCCCTGCGGGACCTCGGCGTAGGAGTCGAACTGCATGCTGTAGCTGGCCCGGCCCTGGGTCTTCGACCGAAGGTCACCCACGTAGCCGAACATCTCGGAGAGCGGCACCAGCGCCTTGACGACCCGGGCGCCGGAGCGCTCCTCCATCGACTGGATGATGCCACGCCGCGAGTTGAGGTCGCCGATGACGTCGCCCATGTTGTCCTCGGGCGTCGTCACCTCGACGGCCATCATCGGCTCGAGCAGCGCGGGGTCGGCCTTGCGGGCCGCCTCCTTCATCACCATCGAGCCGGCGATCTTGAACGCCATCTCGGACGAGTCGACCTCGTGGTACTGACCGTCGAGCAGGGTCAGCTTGACACCCACCAGCGGGTAGCCGGCGAGGACGCCGTACTGCATCGCGTCCTGGGCGCCCGCGTCCACCGAGGGGATGAACTCCTTGGGGATACGGCCACCGGACACGGCGTTGACGAACTCGTAGGTGGGGCCGTCCGCGGCGAGCGGCAGCGGCTCCAGCTTGACGATGACCTTGGCGTACTGGCCCGAGCCACCGGTCTGCTTCTTGTGGACGTAGTCGAGCTTCTCCACGGTGCCGCGGATCGTCTCGCGGTACGCCACCTGCGGCTTACCGATGTTCGCCTCGACGTTGAACTCGCGACGCATGCGGTCGACGAGGATGTCGAGGTGCAGCTCGCCCATGCCGGCGATGACCGTCTGCCCGGTCTCCTCGTCGTTCCAGACGCGGAAGGTCGGGTCCTCCTCGGCCAGACGCTGGATCGCGGTGCCCAGCTTCTCCTGGTCGGACTTGGTCTTCGGCTCGATGGCGACCTGGATGACCGGCTCCGGGAAGGTCATCGACTCCAGGATGACCGGGTTGGCCGGGTCGCTGAGCGTGTCACCGGTGGTGGTCTGCTTGAGACCCTGGACGGCGATGATGTCGCCGGCCTGCGCGGTGGCGCGCTCCTCACGCTTGTTCGCGTGCATCTGGTAGATCTTGCCGATCCGCTCCTTGCGGTCCTTGGTGGAGTTGACCACCTGAGAACCGGACTCGAGCGTGCCGGAGTAGACCCGGACGTACGTGAGCTTGCCGAGGTGCTTGTCGGTCTGGATCTTGAAGGCCAGCGCCGAGAACGGCTCGGAGTTGGAGGGCTTGCGCTGGATCGGCGTCTCGCCGTCCGTCGCGGTGCCCTCGATGGCCGGGATGTCCAGCGGCGACGGCAGGTAGTCGATCACGGCGTCGAGCATGGGCTGCACGCCCTTGTTCTTGAACGCCGAGCCGCACAGCACCGGGTTGGCCTTGCTGGCGATCGTGGCGCGCCGGACGGCGGCCTTGATCTCGTCCACCGAGACCTCTTCGCCCTCGAGGTACTTGAGCATGACCTCGTCGTCGACGTCGGCCAGGGTCTCGATGAGCTTCTCGCGCCACTCGTTCGCGGAGTCGACCAGGTCGGCCGGGATCTCCTCGATCGCGTAGTCCTCACCCTTCTGGGTCTCCCCACGCCAGGTGAGCGCGCGCATGTTGACCAGGTCCACGACGCCGATGTGGTCGCCCTCGAGCCCGATCGGGATCTGCAGGACCAGCGGGGTCGCGTTGAGCCGGTCGATCATCATCTGCACGCAGCGGAAGAAGTCGGCGCCGGTCCGGTCGAGCTTGTTGACGAAGCACATCCGGGGAACGTGGTACTTGTCCGCCTGGCGCCAGACGTTCTCGGTCTGCGGCTCCACGCCGGCCACACCGTCGTAGACCGCCACCGCGCCGTCGAGCACGCGCAACGACCGCTCGACCTCGACCGTGAAGTCGACGTGGCCGGGCGTGTCGATGATCTGGATCGTGTGACCCTTCCACTCGCACTTGGTGGCGGCGGAAGTGATCGTGATACCGCGCTCCTGCTCCTGCTCCATCCAGTCCATGACGGCAGCGCCCTCGTGGACCTCACCGATCTTGTACGTGATGCCGGTGTAGAACAGGATCCGCTCGGTGGTCGTGGTCTTACCGGCATCGATGTGCGCCATGATGCCGATGTTGCGTACGTTGGCGAGCGCGTCTGCGGCGGCCACTTCAATCCCTACTCTTCTTCGTCGTCGTCTCGTGGAGCGGTACGACTTGCCGCGTGGCCCGGCTGTCGCCGGGCCGGCGGCGGGGTCTTACCAGCGGTAGTGCGCGAAGGCCTTGTTGGACTCCGCCATCTTGTGGGTGTCCTCACGCCGCTTGACGGCGGCGCCGAGGCCGTTGCTGGCGTCGAGCAGCTCGTTCTGGAGACGCTCGATCATCGTCTTCTCCCGGCGGGCCTTGGAGTACTGGACCAGCCAGCGGAGGCCGAGAGTGGTCTGCCGCGGGGTGCGGACCTCGACCGGCACCTGGTAGGTCGCGCCACCGACACGGCGGCTGCGGACCTCGAGGGTCGGCTTCACGTTGTCCATCGCGCGCTTGAGCGTCACGACGGGGTCGGTTCCGCTCTTCTCCCGGCAACCCTCGAGCGCGCCGTACACGATGCGCTCGGCCAGCTGACGCTTGCCGCCGATCAGGATCTTGTTGATCAGCTGCGTGACCAGCGGGGAGTTGTAAACCGGGTCCGCAACCACTGGGTGGCGCGGAGCGGGGCCCTTACGCGGCATGTCAGCTCTTCTCCTTCTTCGCGCCGTAACGGCTGCGGGCCTGCTTGCGGTTGCGGACACCCTGGGTGTCCAGCGAACCGCGAACGATCTTGTAGCGGACGCCGGGGAGGTCCTTCACCCGGCCGCCACGCACGAGCACGATCGAGTGCTCCTGCAGGTTGTGGCCGACGCCGGGGATGTACGCCGTCACCTCGATCTGGCTGCTGAGCTTCACACGAGCGACCTTGCGCAGCGCAGAGTTCGGCTTCTTGGGGGTGGTGGTGTACACGCGCGTGCACACGCCGCGCCGCTGAGGACTTCCCTTCAGCGCCGGCGTCTTGGTCTTGCTCGTCTTCGCCTGGCGGCCCTTTCGGACCAGCTGCTGGATCGTGGGCACCGGGTTTCTCCGCTCCCTTCGGCCGCGTCCTTCCGCGACCGCACCGTCTAGTTATTCCTCTGTGTGCCGGAGGTAGTCCCTCCGGCACCCGCGGTCGGGCGTGTCGTCCGGCTCACGGTCCCGCCACGCTTTGCACACGTACCGGGTTTGGTCTCTGTCGTCGTCCCGATTTCCGCGGGCCGACGGTCTCGGCGTGCTGATACCCCGTCCTGGTTGTTCGACTCGGGCGCACGCACGAGTTGCCCGGGCAAGCCCGGGCACGGAGGGAAAGAGTACCCACCACGGGGAGCCAGGTCAAAATCGACAGGGCTGGTTCCTCACGACGGATATCTCCGATGCAAGTGTACCGGGTCTCCCGAGGCGCCATACCGCGGCATCGGGATACCGGAACGAGGGGCTCGGACGGCCCCCGGCGGTCAGGTCCCGGAGGACGACAACTGCAACATCAGACTCAACGCCAGGGCGGCCAGCGCGATTCCCGCGCCGACGGCGCCGCACGAGATTCCCGCCGCCGCGATGCCCCGGCCGGTGAAGCGCACCTGCCCGCTGCCGCCGGAGCCGCGGATCTGCCGCCGGGCGACCAGGCCCACCACGATGGCACCGACCCCGCCGATCACGCTGAGCAGGGTGAAGGCGCCGCCCACCACGGCACCCCAGCCGTCCTGGGCACCGAGCAGGCCGAAGCAGAGAACGAGCATCGAGACCAGGATGGCCGCTATCCCGGCCAGCAGCGAGCCGATCGCCAGGCCCGAGGTCAGCGGCTCGACCCGCAGCTGGACCAGCGCGAACTCGGTGCCCGGCACCTGGTCGACCCGCTCCGGCTGCCAGCGACCGGACGGCGGGGGCGGCGGCACGGGCGCCGGGTATGGATACGGCTGCTGACTCATGAGTCGAGGATGTCACCCGTACGGGGAAGGGCGCAGCCCGGGCCCAGGGCCTGCCCTAGTCGGTGCCGGGCGCGAAGTTCGGGCCGGACGGTGACGACGCGAGGTGCAGCAGCCCGGCGATCGCGGCCACCACCAGGGTGGTGAGCGTCAACACGATGCCCGCCCAGGCCAGCCGGCGGCCGCGGCGGATCCACACCGAGCCGGTGAGGTAGCCCTTGGCCGCGTACGCGTCCCGGGCGGCCTGACGCGCCAGCAGCAGCGCCACCGTCGCCGGGATCACACCGCCGACGAACGCGCCGGTCAGGAAGCCCACCAGGCCCAGCGCGAAGACCGCCCGCGCCTTCGACGAGGGCGCCGGATCCGGATCCAGGGGATGACGGGTGGGCGTCGTTGCGGGCGAGGTCACTCCCCCATCCTAGAAAGGCCAAAGGGCGGCCGCGCAGTGCGCGGCCGCCCTTTGTTTCCCAACCGTCAGCGGTACGACCCGAAGTCGAAGTCGTCCAGCGGCACGGCCTGCCCGCTGGCCGGCCCGAAGCCGTAGTCGGTCTCCGGGTACCCGGTCATCGAGTACACCTTGGCCTTGGCCTCCTCGGTCGGCTCGACCCGGATGTTGCGGTACTTGCTGATGCCCGTACCGGCCGGGATGAGCTTTCCGATGATCACGTTCTCCTTGAGGCCGACCAGCGAGTCGCTGCGCGAGTTGATCGCCGCGTCGGTCAGCACCCGGGTGGTCTCCTGGAAGGAGGCCGCCGAGAGCCAGGAGTCGGTGGCCAGCGAGGCCTTGGTGATACCCATGAGCACCGGACGACCGGCGGCGGGCTCGCCGCCCTCGCCCACGAGCCGGCGGTTCTCCGACTCGAACAGCGCCCGGTCGACCAGCACGCCGGGCAGGAACTCCGCGGCGCCCGAGTCGATGACCGTCACCCGCTTCAGCATCTGGCGGATGATGATCTCGATGTGCTTGTCGTGGATGAGCACACCCTGCGAGCGGTAGACCTCCTGGACCTCCTGGGTCAGGTGGACCTGGACCGCCCGCGGACCCATGATCCGCAGAAGCTCGTGCGGGTCGATGGTGCCCTCGGTGAGCTTCTCGCCGACCTCGACGTGGTCGCCGTCGTGGGCGCGGAGCTTGACCCGCTTGGAGATCTTGTCGTACACGATCTCCTCGCTGCCGTCGTCCGGCACCACGATGATCTTCCGCGAGCGCTCGCCGTCCTCGATGCGGATGCGTCCCGGGGTGTCGGCGATGGGCGCCTTGCCCTTGGGCACGCGGGCCTCGAAGATTTCCTGCACACGCGGCAGACCCTGGGTGATGTCCTCACCCGCGACACCACCGGTGTGGAAGGTACGCATCGTCAGCTGGGTACCCGGCTCACCGATGGACTGGGCCGCGATGATGCCGACCGCCTCGCCGATGTCGACCGACTTGCCGGTCGGCAGCGAACGGCCGTAGCAGGCCGCGCACACGCCGAGCTTCGACTCGCAGGTCAGCACGCTGCGCACCCGGACGTTCTCGACGCCGGCGTGGACCAGCTGGTCCACCAGGATCGAGTTGAGGTCCGCGCCGCGGGGCACCACGAGGTTGCCGTTCGCGTCCTTGATGTCGTCGGCCAGCGTACGGGCGTGCACGCCGGTCTCGGCGTGCGTGTGCACGACGAGCGAGCCGTCCGCCTGCCGGTCCGCCACCTGCATCGGGATCGCGCGGTCGGTGCCGCAGTCCTCCTCGCGGATGATGACGTCCTGCGAGACGTCCACCAGACGCCGGGTCAGGTAACCCGAGTCGGCGGTACGCAGCGCGGTGTCGGCCAGACCCTTCCGGGCGCCGTGCGTGGAGATGAAGTACTCCAGCACGGTGAGACCCTCGCGGTACGACGACGTGATCGGCCGCGGGATGATCTCGCCCTTCGGGTTGGCCACCAGGCCACGGATCGCGGCGATCTGCCGAAGCTGGAGGAGGTTACCGCGAGCGCCGGAGTTGATCATCACCCAGAGCGGGTTCTCCTGCGGCAGCGCCGTCTCCATCTCCTTGGAGATCTCGTTGGTCGCCTTGGTCCAGATCTCGATGAGCTCGCCGCGACGCTCCTCGGCGGTCATCAGACCACGCTGGTACTGCTTGTCGATCCGGTCCGCCTCGACCTGGTACCGGGCGAGGATCTCCGGCTTGCGCGGCGGGCCGATGACGTCGCCCATGCCGATCGTCACACCGGACCAGGTGGCCCAGTGGAAGCCGGCCTCCTTGAGCGCGTCCAGGGTCGCCGCCAGGGCGACCTTGGGGAAGCGCTCGGCGAGGTCGTTGACGATCGCCGACAGCTGACCCTTGCGGATCTCGTAGTTGATGAAGCGGTAGCCCGGCGGCAGCGTCTCGTTGAAGATCACCCGGCCAAGGGTGGTCTCCACGAGCAGCGGCTCGCCCTCGGTCCACTCCTCCGGCGCAGCCCAGCCGGCGGCCTTGGCGCCGTTGTCGACACCGATGACCTCCCGCAGGCGGACCTTGATCGGCGCCTGCAGGTGCAGCTCGCCGTTGTCGAAGGCCATCCGCGCCTCGGCGTCCGAGGAGAACACCCGGCCCTCGCCCTTGGCGCCGGGCGTGAGGTGGGTCAGGTGGTACAGGCCGATGACCATGTCCTGGGTGGGCATGGTGACCGGCTTGCCGTCGGCCGGCTTGAGGATGTTGTTCGAGGACAGCATCAGGATCCGGGCCTCGGCCTGCGCCTCGGCGGACAGCGGCACGTGCACCGCCATCTGGTCGCCGTCGAAGTCGGCGTTGAACGCCGTGCAGACCAGCGGGTGGATCTGGATCGCCTTGCCCTCGACCAGCTGCGGCTCGAAGGCCTGGATGCCGAGGCGGTGCAGGGTCGGCGCGCGGTTCAGCAGCACGGGGTGCTCGCTGATGACCTCCTCCAGGACGTCCCACACGACCGGGCGCTGCCGCTCGACCATCCGCTTGGCCGACTTGATGTTCTGCGCGTGGTTCAGGTCCACCAGGCGCTTCATCACGAACGGCTTGAACAGCTCCAGCGCCATCTGCTTCGGCAGGCCGCACTGGTGCAGCTTGAGCCGGGGGCCGACGACGATGACGGAGCGGCCGGAGTAGTCGACGCGCTTGCCCAGCAGGTTCTGCCGGAACCGGCCCTGCTTGCCCTTGAGCATGTCGGAGAGCGACTTCAGCGGGCGGTTGCCCGGGCCGGTGACCGGCCGGCCGCGGCGGCCGTTGTCGAACAGCGCGTCGACGGCCTCCTGCAGCATGCGCTTCTCGTTGTTGACGATGATCTCGGGCGCGCCCAGGTCGATCAGGCGCTTGAGCCGGTTGTTCCGGTTGATCACCCGGCGGTACAGGTCGTTCAGGTCGCTGGTCGCGAACCGGCCACCGTCGAGCTGCACCATCGGGCGCAGGTCCGGCGGGATGACCGGGACGCAGTCGAGCACCATGCCGAGCGGCGAGTTGCGGGTGTTCAGGAACGCGGCGACGACCTTGAGCCGCTTGAGCGCACGAATCTTCCGCTGACCCTTGCCGCTGCGGATGATCTCCCGCAGGTTCTCGGCCTCGGCGTCCAGGTCCATGTTCTCGAGCAGCGCCTTGATCGCCTCGGCGCCCATGCCGCCGGTGAAGTACTCACCGAAGCGGTCCCGCAGCTCGCGGTAGAGCAGCTCGTCGGTGACCAGCTGCTTGGAGTCGAGCTTGCGGAAGGTGTCGAGCACCTCGTCGAGGCGGTCGATCTCGCGCTGCGCCTTGTCACGGATCTGGCGCATCTCCCGCTCGCCGGCCTCCTTGACCTTGCGGCGCACGTCCGCCTTGGCCCCCTCGGCCTCCAGCTCGGCGAGGTCCTGCTCCAGCTTCGCGGCCCGCTTCTCGATCTCCGAGTCGCGGCCGTTCTCGGACTGGCGCTTCTCCGCGAAGATCTCGTTCTCGATCGTGGACATGTCGCGGTGACGCGCCTCGGCGTCCACGCTCGTGATCACGTACGAGGCGAAGTAGATGATCTTCTCGAGGTCCTTGGGAGCCAGGTCGAGCAGGTAGCCCAGCCGGCTCGGCACACCCTTGAAGTACCAGATGTGCGTGACCGACGCGGCCAGCTCGATGTGGCCCATGCGCTCACGACGGACCTTGGACCGGGTCACCTCGACGCCGCAGCGCTCACAGATGATGCCCTTGAACCGGACCCGCTTGTACTTGCCGCAGTAGCACTCCCAGTCCCGCTGCGGACCGAAGATCTTCTCGCAGAAGAGTCCGTCCTTCTCGGGCTTGAGGGTGCGGTAGTTGATCGTCTCGGGCTTCTTGACCTCGCCGTGCGACCACTGCCGGATGTCGTCGGCGGTCGCCAGGCCGATGCGCAACTCGTCGAAGAAGTTGACGTCGAGCACTTGGACTATCCCTCGTGTTTCATTGCTCGGATGAATTCAAGGCCGGCGGAGGCGCCCCCTTGCGGGGGCGCCGACCGTCAGATCTCTTCGACGCTGCTGACGCCCTCGTTCGGGCGTCGGGACAGGTCGATACCCAGTTCCTCCGCGGCCCGGAAGACCTCGTCGTCCGTCTCGCGCATCTCCAGGGCCACGCCGTCGCTGGAAAGCACCTCAACGTTCAGGCACAGCGACTGCAGCTCCTTGAGCAGCACCTTGAAGGACTCCGGGATGCCCGGTTCCGGGATGTTCTCGCCCTTGACGATGGCCTCGTAGACCTTCACGCGACCGAGCACGTCGTCGGACTTGATGGTGAGCAGCTCCTGCAGCGCGTAGGCCGCGCCGTAGGCCTGCATGGCCCAGCACTCCATCTCGCCGAACCGCTGGCCACCGAACTGCGCCTTACCACCCAGCGGCTGCTGCGTGATCATCGAGTACGGGCCGGTCGACCGCGCGTGGATCTTGTCGTCGACCAGGTGGTTCAGCTTGAGGATGTAGACGTAGCCGACCGAGATCGGGTCCGGCAGCGGCTCACCGGAGCGGCCGTCGAACAGCTGCGCCTTGCCATCGCCGTTGACCAGCCGCTTACCGTCGCGGTTGACCAGCGTCGACTCGAGGAGGCCCTTGATCTCCTCCTCCTGCGCGCCGTCGAAGACCGGGGTCGCGACGTTCGAGTCCTTGGGGGACTCGTGCGCCTCGATGGCCTTCAGCTGACGCTTCCAGTCGGCGTCCTCGCCGTCCACCGACCAGCCGGTCTTGGCGATCCACCCGAGGTGGGTCTCCAGCACCTGGCCGATGTTCATACGCGAGGGCACACCGAGCGGGTTGAGCACGATGTCGACCGGCGTGCCGTCCTCGAGGAACGGCATGTCCTCGACCGGAAGGATCTTGGAGATGACGCCCTTGTTGCCGTGCCGGCCGGCGAGCTTGTCGCCGTCCTGGATCTTCCGCTTCTGTGCGACGTACACCCGGACCAGCTCGTTCACGCCCGGGGGCAGCTCGTCGCCGTCCTCGCGGGAGAAGGTGCGGACGCCGATGACCGTGCCGGTCTCGCCGTGCGGCACCTTCAGCGAGGTGTCCCGGACCTCGCGCGCCTTCTCACCGAAGATCGCGCGGAGCAGCCGCTCCTCGGGGGTGAGCTCGGTCTCGCCCTTGGGCGTGACCTTGCCGACCAGGATGTCGCCGGGGACGACCTCGGCGCCGATCCGGATGATGCCCCGCTCGTCCAGGTCCGCCAGCATCTCCTCGCTGACGTTGGGGATGTCGCGGGTGATCTCCTCCGGGCCGAGCTTGGTGTCCCGGGCGTCGACCTCGTGCTCCTCGATGTGGATCGAGGTGAGCACGTCCTGCTGCACGAGGCGCTGCGACAGGATGATCGCGTCCTCGTAGTTGTGGCCCTCCCAGCACATGAACGCGACCAGGAGGTTGCGGCCCAGAGCCATCTCCCCCTCGTCGGTGCACGGACCGTCGGCGATGACCTGGCCGGCCTCGACCCGGTCACCCTCGAACACGACCGGCTTCTGGTTGACGCAGGAGCCGGCGTTCGAGCGGCGGAACTTGTGCAGCAGGTAGGTACGGCGGTGACCGTCGTCCTGGTGCACCGTCACGTAGTCGGCGCACAGGTCCTCGACCACGCCGCCGACCTCGGCGACGACCACGTCACCGGCGTCGACCGCGGCGCGGTACTCCATGCCGGTGCCGACCAGCGGCGCCTCGGCCTTGACCAGCGGCACGGCCTGACGCTGCATGTTCGCGCCCATGAGCGCGCGGTTCGCGTCGTCGTGCTCGAGGAACGGGATCATCGCGGTCGCGACCGAGGTCATCTGCCGCGGCGACACGTCCATGTAGTCGACCTGCGCGCCGGGCACGTAGTCGACCTCACCGCCCTTCCGGCGGACCAGGACGCGGTCGTCGGCGAAGGTGCCGTCACCCATCAGCGGCGCGTTGGCCTGCGCCTTGATGTAACGGTCCTCCTCGTCGGCGGTCAGGTAGTGGACCTCGTCGGTGACCCGGCCGTCCTCCACCTTCCGGTACGGCGTCTCGATGAAGCCGAACGGGTTGACCCGCGCGAACGTGGAGAGCGCGCCGATCAGACCGATGTTCGGGCCCTCGGGGGTCTCGATCGGGCACATCCGGCCGTAGTGGGACGGGTGCACGTCGCGAACCTCGAAGCCGGCCCGCTCACGCGACAGACCACCCGGGCCGAGCGCGCTCAGCCGCCGCCGGTGGGTCAGGCCCGCCAGCGGATTGGTCTGGTCCATGAACTGCGACAGCTGCGAGGTGCCGAAGAACTCCTTGATCGCCGCCACCACCGGGCGGATGTTGATCAGGGTCTGCGGCGTGATCGCCTCGACGTCCTGGGTCGTCATGCGCTCGCGCACGACGCGCTCCATCCGGGACAGGCCGACACGGACCTGGTTCTGGATGAGCTCGCCGACGGTACGCAGACGCCGGTTGCCGAAGTGGTCGATGTCGTCGGCCTCGTAGCCCTCCTCACCGGCGTGCAGCCGGCAGAGGTACTCGACGGTCTTGACGATGTCTTCCTCGGTGAGAACGCCGTTCTGGATCGGGACGTCGATCTCGAGCTTCTTGTTGAACTTGTACCGGCCGACCTTGGCGACGTCGTACCGCTTCGGGTTGAAGAAGAGGTTGTCGAGCAGGGTCTGCGCGTTCTCCCGGGTCGGGGGCTCGCCCGGGCGAAGCTTGCGGTAGATGTCGAGCAGGGCCTCGTCCTGCCCCGCGATGTGGTCCTTCTCGAGGGTCGTCATGAGCAGCTCGGACCAGCCGAACCGCTCCCGGATCTGGTCGGCCGACCAGCCGATCGCCTTGAGCAGGACGGTGACGGCCTGCCGGCGCTTGCGGTCGATCCGGACACCCACGGTGTCGCGCTTGTCGATGTCGAACTCCAGCCAGGCACCCCGGCTCGGGATGACCTTGACGCTGGAGAGGTCGCGGTCGGAGGTCTTGTCCGGCTCCTTGGTGAAGTACACGCCCGGCGAGCGGACGAGCTGGCTCACCACGACCCGCTCGGTGCCGTTGATGACGAACGTCCCCTTGGGGGTCATCATCGGGAAGTCGCCCATGAACACGGTCTGGCTCTTGATCTCACCAGTCGTGTTGTTGGTGAACTCCGCGGTCACGAACAGCGGCGCGCAGTAAGTCAGATCCTTCTCCTTGCACTCCTCGATCGAGGCCTTGACCTCGTCGAATCGGGGAGACGAGAAGGACAGCGACATAGTGCCGGAGAAGTCCTCAATGGGACTGATCTCTTCGAGGATCTCTGCGAGGCCCGAGTGGGCGTGCGGGTCGTCCGTCGACCGGGCCTGCCAAGCCTCGTTACCGACCAGCCAGTCGAAGGACTCCGTCTGGAGGGCAAGAAGGTTGGGGACCTCTAGTTGCTCGGTGATCCTGCCGAAAGAGACACGGCGGGGTGCGTAAGCGCTCGACGTACGGCTGGTCTTCGCAGGGCGGGAAGCTGCCAAGATGCGTCCTTCCGAGGACCGGTGCTGCTGATGCGGCTGCAGCTGCGGTATGCAACTGTTTGCGTTGCCCTCGTTTGTAGGCACTGTAACGAGCCCCCAGGAAGTCACCCAGATGGATGTCCTGGCAGGGCTCAAGGCAGAAGGCAGCGCAAACTAGCAGTGTAGCCGCTCGGCTAACCGCTGTCCAGCCCACACCAGAGGGGGCCTGCGGAACGTTGCCCCACTAGCCGCTGACCTGCGCCTCCAGGGGCCAGGGCCAACTGCGGGGCCGCTCGAACGCGGCACGTCTCCCTCGGGTGCCGTCTGCGAAGGACCCGTTGAATGCCGGGCCACCCGCAGGGCGGCTGTCGCAAGCGCGGAGAACTTGCTGATGTCAGCGTGCCTGTCAGCGGACACTCAGTCAAGAGTTGCGCCGCGGGTCGGACTTGTGCCGCAGCCCAGCGGGCACATCCCAGCGACCATACTCCAACGATTGCCCGATTAAACCGACTTTGCCGGTCGGGAGGCCGACAGCCTCACTAGCTGCCGCAATACGGCCAAAAACGCCGATGGCGGAGACCCGGGTACCGGGTCCCCGCCATCCGCAAGGGAAAGCTTGGAGCGTTAGATCACTTGAGGGTGACCTTGGCGCCCTCGCCCTCGAGCTTGGCCTTGGCGGCCTCGGCCTTCTCCTTGTTGACACCCTCGAGGATCGCCTTGGGGGCGCTCTCGACGGCGTCCTTGGCCTCCTTGAGGCCCAGGCCGGTCAGCTCACGCACGACCTTGATGACCTGGATCTTCTTGCCACCGTCGCCCTCGAGAACGACGTCGAACGAGTCCTTCTCCTCCTCGGCCGGAGCGGCCGGGCCGCCCGGGCCGGCAACGGCCGCGACGGCGACCGGAGCAGCCGCGGTGACCTCGAAGGTCTCCTCGAACTGCTTCACGAACTCGGACAGCTCGATCAGCGTCATCTCCTTGAACGCGTCGAGCAGCTCGTCGGTGCTGAGCTTCGCCATGTTAGGCAACCTTTCCTAGCTTTTGTGGTGAAAGTCGTGCTGGGTTCCGGGTGGCGCTCAGGCCTCCGCGGAACCGTCCTTCTCGCGCTTCTCCTGCAGGGCGGCCGCGAGGCGCGCCACCTGCGACAGCGGGGCCTGGAACAGACCGGCCGCCTTGGTCAGGTTGCCCTTCATGGCGCCGGCCAGCTTGGCCAGCAGAACCTCACGAGACTCGAGGTCAGCGATCTTGTTGACCTCAGCGGCCGTGATCGCCTTACCCTCGAAAACACCGCCCTTGATGATCAGGACGGGGTGGGCCTTGGCGAAAGCCCGAAGGCTCTTGGCCGCCTCGACCGGGTCGCCGTTGATGAAGGCGAGCGCGGTAGGACCGGTGAACAGCTCGTCGAGGCCCTCGATACCCGCGTCGGTCGCCGCCCGCTTCGCGAGCGTGTTCTTCGACACGGAGTACTTGGTCTCCTTGCCGAGCGAACGCCGCAGCTCGGTGAGCTGCTTGACCGTGAGGCCGCGGTACTCGGTCAACACGGTGGCCGTCGAACCACGGAAGTCATCGGTGAGCTCGGCGACGGCGCTGGCCTTGTCGGCCCGGACCGGCTTGTCCGCCATGTCCCTCCTCTCTCAGTGCTCAAAGCCACTGGCCTGGGAGAAGGAACCGAGAATGAGAAACGCCCCGGCGCAAGGGCACGGGGCGGGCGCACGGCGTTCCGCTAGGAAGCCTGCTCACGAACCGTTCTCCCCTACGCGGGCCGCCCGCAATCTGCGGGGCCTTCGACCGAACCCTCCGTCGTTTCCGGCGGCGGTGCGGCGACCAGCGGTCTATGGGTGGAACTTCGATAAGAAAGATTACGCGCTCCCGTCCCGACCGCCAAATCCGCCCCCGGCGTGCGGCCCCCGGCGTGCCGCCGCTCGTCCGGCTGCCCTCGCCCGACTTCGCCTGCGGCCCCTGGCGTGCGGCCCGTCGGGTGCGGCCCCTGGCGTGCGGCCCGTCGCATGCGGCCCCTTGCCCGCCGTCGCGTGCGGCCCCTTGCCCGCCGTCGCGTGCGGCCCCTTGCCCGCCGTCGCGTGCGGCCCTCGCCCGCCGTCGCGTACGGCCCTCACGCGCGTTCTCCTCGCATGCGCCCCCGCTCGCGACGCCTCGCGTGCGGCGCCTCGCGTGCGGCCGCTCGTCCGGCGCGCCTCGCATCGACCTCGCGTGCGGGCCTGGCGCACAGCCCCTTGCTCGCCGTCGCGTGCGGTCTCCTCGCATGCGGCCCAGGTGCGCGGCGCCTGGCGTGCGGCCCCATGGTGTGCGACTCGCCGCGGCCCCTCGCGCGCGGCCGCGAACCGCCCCCGCCCCGGCACTGGGTGGGGACGAGTCAAGCATGCGGGTCTGACAGTTTTGGGGCGTTGTCCACTGGGCGACCGTCAGGAGCGGGCGCGGCGCAGCCAGCCGTAGGCGGCGAAGGCGACGGTGCACCACAGCGCGGCCCAGCCGGTCAGGAAGGCGAGACGGTCGGGGGACGGCAGGTGCCGGCCGTTCAGGGCTCGGGCGGTGGCCATCACCGGGGGCACCAGCCAGGGGGCGACCGAGCCGCTCAGCCCTAGCACCACCACCAGCACCGCGGCCACCACCAGGATCGTCAGGCTCAGCCGGACGCTGCGCGTGACGGCTCGGCTGGCCAGGGCGCCGACGGCGATCGCCGGTGGGACGGCCAGGAGGTGGGCCAGGATGCCCAGGGCGATGCCGCCGCCGAGGGCGTTGCTGGCGTCGATGCCGTTGAACAGCCAGGGGGCGGCCATCGCGGCCACGCAGACGGCCAGGGACAGCACCAGGGCGGCCAGGATGCCCGCGGTGGCCTCTCGGGCGGGGCCGACCGACAGGCGGGCCAGGCGGCGCTGCACGTCGGGCTCGGTGTCCAGGAGCAGCTTGGTGAGCCAGGCGAGGACCGGGAACAGCGCGGCGGCGGAATAGCCGTAGGCGACCGCGGCCGGGGAGGCGCCGCCGCCGTAGATGATGCCGAGTTCGACCAGGACGGCGATCAAGGGGGCCAGCGCTCGGCCGCCGCGGACGAAACCGGCGATCCGCATTGCCACCAGCGGCCTCATCTGCGTACGCCCAACACACGGTGACCGGATGCGCGCAGCGCAACCACCGCCCGGTCGGCCTCGGAGCGACGGACCGCGACCTCGACGATCACCTCGTCCTCCGCCACGGGCGAGCCCGACAAAGGCGAAGGCGAGGGCAAAGGCGAAGGCAAAGGCAAAGGCAAAGGCGCAGGCGAAGGCAAAGGCGCAGGCGCAGTGATCTGCAGGACGCCGTCGGCGACCGTCCAGTGCACCGCGCCGGGCAGTGCGGTGATCTCGCCGCGGTGGTCGCTGACCAGGACCACGCCGCCGGCCGCGGTGACCTCGGCGACGATGTCGGGGATCAGCGTGCGGGCGACCGAGTCGAGGCCCTCCCACGGCTCATCAAGAACAAGCAACCCAGGGGGTACGAGGAGGGCTTGCGCGAGCCCCACCTTCTGCGCGGTGCCCTTGGAGAGGTCGGCCAGCCGCGTCTCGGCGTGCTCGGTCAGCAGCAGGCGCTCGATCCAGTGGCCGACGGCCGCCGGGGAAGCGCCGCGCACCTCGGCCATCCGGCGCAGGTAGTCGCCCGCGGTGAACGGCTGGTCAGCTGGGAAGCGCTCGGGCACCCAGCCGACGACCGCGGGCCGGCCGCGGATCGCGCCGCGGCCCGGGCGCAGGACGCCGGCGGCCAGCTGGAGCAGGGTGGACTTGCCGGCGCCGTTGCGGCCCAGGATCACGACCGTCGAGCCGGGGTCGGCCGTGGCCTCCACCTCGCGCAGCGTCCAGTCAGCCCGCCGGGCGTACCGGAACCACATCTGCTCGAACCGCACGGCCGCAAGCCTGCCACAAAGAAGGCCCCCGGAGTGTCCCCCGGGGGCCGTTCCAGTGATCTAGGTCGATCAGGCCTCGGACTTGAAGCCCTTGATCACGTTCGGGTCGACCGGCACGCCGGGGCCCATGGTGGTGGTGACGGTGACCTTCTTGAGGTACTTGCCCTTGGCCGCCGACGGCTTCACGCGGAGCACCTCGTCGAGGACGGCCGCGTAGTTGTCGATCAGCTGGTCCTGGGAGAAGGACGCCTTACCGATGATCAGGTGCAGGTTCGAGTGCTTGTCCACCCGGAAGGTGATCTTGCCGCCCTTGATCTCGTTGACCGCCTTGGTGACGTCCATCGTGACCGTGCCGGTCTTGGGGTTCGGCATGAGGCCGCGCGGGCCGAGGATACGGGCGATCCGACCGATCTTGGCCATCTGGTCGGGGGTCGCGATCGCGGCGTCGAACTCCAGCCAGCCGCCCTGGATGCGGGCGACGAGCTCGTCGGTGCCGACCTCGTCGGCGCCGGCCGCCACGGCCTCCTCGGCCTTGGCGCCCTGGGCGAAGACGATCACGCGGGCCGTCTTGCCGGTGCCGTGCGGCAGGTTCACCGTGCCGCGGACCATCTGGTCGGCCTTGCGGGGGTCGACGCCGAGGCGCATCGCGACCTCGACGGTGGCGTCGAACTTGGTCGGGCTCGTCTCCTTGGCCAGTTTGATCGCGTCGGCCGGCTCGTAGAGCTTGGTGTGGTCGATGAGCTCGGCCGCCTTGCGGTAGCCCTTACTGCGCTGCATTTCTTGACTCCTGTGGTTGCTGGCGGGGCCCCTCGGATCGGGACCCCTCCCACTGACTTGCGGTCAGATCTTGGTGACCTGGTTGAAGTTGAGCTCCACCGGCGTCTCGCGCCCGAAGATGGAGACCAGAACCTTCAACTTCTGCTGGTCGGCATTAATTTCGCTGATCGAGGCCGGCAGCGAGGCGAACGCGCCGTCGGTGACCGTGACCGAGTCGCCGACCTCGAAGTCGAGGACCTTGATCTCGGGCTTGGCCTTCTTCTCCTCCTGCTCGACGGCCGGGGCGAGCCACTTGAGCACCTCGTCCAGCGAGAGGGGAGCCGGCCGGTCGACCCGGTCGGTGGCGCCGACGAACCCGGTGACGCCCGGCGTGTTGCGCACGCAGGAGTACGACTCGGGGGTCAGATCCATCCGGACCAGGATGTAGCCCGGGAAGACCTTGTTGTTGACCTGCTGGCGCTTGCCGTTCTTGACCTCGACCTCTTCGCGGGTCGGCACCTCGACCTGGAAGATGAAGTCCTCCATGTCGAGGCTCGTGATCCGGGTCTCGAGGTTGGTCTTGACCTTGTTCTCGTAGCCCGCGTAGGAGTGCACGACATACCACTCGCCGGGCGCATAGCGCAGCTTCTGCCGCAGCTCCTGCACCGGGTCGAAGTCGTCGTCGTCCTGCTGCTCGGTCTCGTCGGAAGCCACGACGGCCTCCTCCTCAACGGGGGCGGCCTCGACCGACTCGTCGGTGCCCGCCGTGGCCACCGACGAGGGCTCGTCGGCGGACTGCGCGGTCTCGTCGTCGTACTCAGGCACGCTCGCTCACTTCCAGATAAGTCTGCTCAGTACTGCCGGGACGGCGTCACTTGCCGCCGAAAGCCCAGAAGATCAGCTTGCCGAACCCGTAGTCCAGCACGCCGACGATGGCGGTCATGACCGTCACGAACGCGATCACGATCGTCGTGTAGGTCAGCAGTTCCTTGCGCGTCGGCCAGATGACCTTACGCAGTTCGCTGACCACCTCACGGAAGAAACCACCGATGCGGCCGAAGAAGCCGGTGCGACGTGCTTCCTTCTTCTTCTTGGGCTCGCCCTTGGTGCGCTCGGCGACGGCGGTGCCGCCACGGCTCACCGGGGCGTCGTCGGCGTCGTCGGACTCCGTGTCGTCGTCGACGATGTCGTCAAACACCTCGTCGTCGGCCGGGTCGCCGGCGTCACCGGGTCGGTTCCTCTCGGCCATGGCGCCCTACTTCCGTCCTCGTGGTGGTGGTCCCCGTCGGCACCCGTTTCCGGGGCGGGGGTCGTGCGGACCGCTGTCCCGGGCGGGCACGTCTGGGAGAGTTGCGCAGGGGTGACAGGACTTGAACCTGCAGCCTGCGGTTTTGGAGACCGCTGCTCTGCCAATTGAGCTACACCCCTGTGCGAGGCGCTTTTCCCCCCGGATCGCGGCATGCGCGTCTAGGGGGTCAATGCCCCACGGCGGACCAGTGTACGGGTACACCGCCCGTTAGCCCAACCCGCCCTACCGTTTCCGGATGACGGCTTGTGCCATGGAGAGAACTTTCTCTCCCTGACAGGTCGCGGTGAGCGCCAGTCTGGTGTTCCCGTCCTCGGTCTCGCCCTTCACGGTGGCGGTCACGACGACCTCGGTGCCCTCGTCGGTGTCCGGCACCGGGACCGGCCGGGAGAAGCGCACGCCGAACTCGACGACCGCGTCGGGCGCGCCGGCCCAGGCGGTCACCGCACGGCCCACCAGGGCCATCGTGAACATGCCGTGGGCGATCACGCCGGGCAGGCCCACCGAGTTCGCGAAGCGCTCGCTCCAGTGGATCGGGTTGAAGTCGCCGGAGGCGCCGGCGTAGCGGACCAGGTCGGCCCGGGTGACCCGGAAGGTCTGCGGCTCGAAGGACTCGGTCACGTGCTACTCCTCCCCGCGCTGCACGAGCTTGGCCCACACGGTGACCACCGGCTCGCCGTCCTCGGTCGACACGTCGCTGCGGGTGGTCATGAAGTCGTGACCGCCCCGGCTGGTGATCTCCTCGACGGTGTTCACGCAGACCAGGGCGTCACCGGCGACGATCGGCCGGCGGTAGGCGAACCTCTGGTCGCCGTGCACCACTCGGCTGTAGTCGATGCCGAGCGCGGGGTCCTCGACGATCTGCCGGTGGCTCGAGGCCATCGTGAAGATGATCGGGAAGGTCGGCGGGGCGACGACGTCGGCGTAACCGAGGGCGCGGGCCGCCGCGGGGTCGAGGTACTCCGGGTCGGTGGCGCCGATCGCGCGGGCGAACTCGCGGATCTTCTCGCGGCCGACCTGGTACGGCTCGGTGGGCGGGTACGAACGTCCGACGTAGGACTGGTCCAGCGGCATGCCCACAAACTACTCTGCGCCGCCCGGTGCCCCCATGGTGAGAGGGCCTGGACGGCGCAGGTCGTGCTGGTGACCCTGGGTCAGCGCGTCTCGCGGTGCACGGTGTGCTTGCCGTCCCGCGGGCAGAACTTCTTCAGCTCGATGCGGTCGGGGTCGTTACGCCGGTTCTTCCGGGTGATGTAGTTCCGCTCCTTGCACTCCGTACACGCCAGGGTGATCTTCGGACGGACGTCGGTCGCCTTGGCCACGGCAAGGTGCCTTCCTGCTCACAGGGTTTCTTAACGACATACCAGCGTAGTTGACCGGTACGCCGATCGCAAAAAGTTGCTAGTAGCGGTGGCCGGACTTGAACCGGCGACACAGCGATTATGAGCCGCTTGCTCTGCCAACTGAGCTACACCGCCGAGCCAGGCTCACGATCCAGCGCCGGCGGCGGGGAACGAACCCGGTAGAGCCCCCTTACGGAATCGAACCGTAGACCTTCTCCTTACCATGGAGACGCTCTGCCGACTGAGCTAAGGGGGCTTGCGCGCGCGCTTTCGCTTGCCGCGCAGACAAGACAATACACGGCCCCAAGTCGGGGGTGAAATCGGGGTCAGATCACCGCGCGCAGCCGGCGGACCTCGCCCGTGGGGGTGGATTCCGGCTCGGTCTGAGCGCTGAACCAGGCCTCCAGGCGCTCGTACGGCAGCGGGCGGCTGAACAGATAGCCCTGGCCGATCTCGCAGCCCATCTCCTCCAGCAGGTCGAGGGTCAACTCGCTCTCGACCCCCTCGGCCACCACGGTGAGACCGAACTCACGGGACAGGCTGACCACCGCCCGCACGATCGCCAGGTCGCCGGAGTCGGTTGCCATCCCCTGCACGAAGCTGTCGTCGATCTTGACCTCGTGCACCGGCCACTGTCGCAGGTACGACAGCGACGACGCGCCCGTCCCGAAGTCGTCGACGCTGAGCCGTACGCCGAGGTCGCGCAGCCGGTAGAGGGTCGGCAGCACCCGTTCGATGTCGCCGAGCATGCCCGGCTCGGAGATCTCGAAGGTCACCTGGGCAGGGGCCACGCCGTACCGCTCCAGCTGCTCCTCCACCACGTCGGGGAAGCGGGAGTCGAGCAGGGTGCGGACCGACAGGTTGACCGCGATGGAGAGCGGACGGTCCGCCTCGGCCCACTCCCGGCAGCGGCGCAGGCCCTCGGTGAGCACCCGCTCGGTGAGCCGGGAGAGCTGGCCGGTGTGCTCGGCGACGGCCACGAAGTCTTCCGGTGCGACCTCGCCGTGCGCGGCGTGCGTCCAGCGGGCCAGGCACTCGACGCCGACCAGGTGCCGGTCGGCGAGCGTGACCTTGGGCTGGTAGTAGACGTCCAGCTCGTCGTTGTCGAGAGCATTGCGCAGATCGGCGGCGATCCCGAGACGGCGTACGGCGCGGGACTCCAGGGCGGGGTGGAAGAGCTGGACGCCGTACGGCAGGACCTTGGCGGCGTTCGCGGCGAGCTCGGCCCGCTGGATCAGCGTCTCCGGATCGGCGCCGTGATCGGGGTAGACCGACACCCCGACGGCCGTGTCGACGTCCAGCGTGAGGGTGCCGACCGTCATCGGGCCGCGCAGCTGCTCGCGCATCTCGGTGGCCAGCCGGACGGTCGCGTCGACGCTCTCGGCGCGCTGGGTGACCACGAACTCGTCACCGCCGATCCGGCCGACCAGGGCGCCCGGGCCGGCGATCGCGCGCAGCCGCTCGGCCACCTCGGCGAGCAGCTTGTCGCCGGCCGCGTGGCCCATCGACTCGTTCACGTCGCGCTGACCGTCGACGTCGAAGAGCAGGGTGGCGACGACCTCGGACTCGGCGTGGACCTTGACCGCCTCGGCGAGCGCGTCGGTGATCCGCCGGCGGTTGGGCAGGCCGGTGAGCCGATCGTGGTACGCGTCGTGCCGCAGGCGCTCGACCAGCCGGGAGTTTTCCACGGCGGCGGCCGCGTGCGCGGCGATCGTCTCGAGCACCTGGGCGTCGGCGGCGCGGAAGACGCGGGTGTCGCCGATCCGGTTGATCACCTCGAGGCTGCCGATCGTGGTCTGCCCGGACCGCAGCGGGACGACGATGACGTCTTTGATCTTGAAAGCGCGGAGTTCCCTGCGCAGATCCTGGGTCTGCTTGAAGCTGGGCCCGACCGCCACGGTCTGCCCGTCCTCGATCGCCCGTGTCCGGATCGCGGGCGGGGTAGGCGACAGGTCGAGCAGGCCCTTGTTCTCCACCCGGGCGGTGAGCATGACCTCCGGGTGCCGACCCTGCGGGGCGAGCCAGAGCGTCGCGTACTCGGCGCGCATCAGCGCACGCACCCGGCCGAGCAGCACGTCCGGCAGGGCGGCGTCGCCGCCCGCCTCGCGGACGGCCTTGGTGAGCTCGTAGACGTCGGTGAGGGTGCGGTGCTGCCGGAAGAACTCGGCGAACGACCGGAGCATCAGCACCAGCGCGCCGACCAGGACGGCCAGCAGGAGCGCGGACCATTTGGTGGCCGTCAGAGCGACCAGGAAGACCAGGCCGATCACGGTGTTGACGCAGGCGATGGCCAACGCCAGGGGCAGCCCGCGCAACGCGTCCTGACCGGCCCGGACGCCCTGGACGGCGGCCATGACGCCGGCCAGGCACAGGAAGTCGATCACCGTGTTGAACAACAGTGCCGCGGCGAGGACGCCCCAGCTCGCCGGGCCGGCGTCATGTGCGTGCGGGATCGCGGCGATCAGCAGGAGCGCCGCCGAGATCGCGGCCGACTGCTTGGCGACGTTGAACCACATCTTGACCGGGGTGATGACGGTCGAGCGCACCATCTGGGTACCGACCGAGGCGCAGGCCACGATGAGGATGACCATGGGCGGCGGCAGGAAGTACAGCAGCAGAACGAACGGAACCTCGGTCAGGATCATGCTGTACGTGCTGCGCCGGATGACGATGTTGAAGACGCTGACGTAGGCCAGGCAGATACCGACCAACCCGACCAGCCCGGCGGGCCAGGACTTGTACCAATCCGAATCGTGGCCCCAGAACGCGACGAAGCAGACGGCAGCGAACAGCGTCAGGGGGCCGGTGATCAGCCATGCATACTGCGCGGAGTGTTGGCGTGCGCGCGGGCGCCTGGCCATAACGCTCCTTTGTCAGTCGAGGCCGCCGGGGCGCAACCGGGTTGCCAGGCTCAGCGAAGGGCTCAGTCCCAATCGACGGTCAGGGACCCGACCGCGACCGCGGTGTGATTCTGTTCCGCTGTCCCGCCAGCGATGCCGACGCCGCCGAAGACAACGGCAAGCACGAGAACCAGACCCGCCACGCGGCCCAGTTTTCTTGCGAACATGCCCGGCTCCTCTGACGTCTTACGCGAACACATTGTTACGCAACCTGCGGTGGGTCACATGATGGTGCCACACCCGTTGTGCGACAGGGAGTGTCCGACGGCGGGTCGAGGCCACACATACTGAAATCCTGACCGAACGGCTGAGGTAGGGCGTGGTCCTGAACTCGAAAAATTGACGGCTTTCGGTAGGATTTAGTGGTAGAAATGAATGCGATTCGCCTCGCTTTCGTCAAGACCGCTTGACGTCAGGTCGGCCTGACGGGCAGGCTTTCCGGATGGCTGCCTCACCGGACGAGCTGGAGCGCGAACACACGCTTTCGACCGCCACATCGCGGTACGACGAGCTGCGGATGCGGGACGCGCTCGCCACGATGGCCGGCGATGCGCACGGCGACGACATCTCGCCGGCGCTCGGCCGCGACGAGGCGCTCGAGATGCTGGCGCTCAGCGAGGTCGTGATCCGTAAGGCCGGGTACGGCCGGCAGGCGATGGTGCGGACGGCGCGCGGCGCCGGGGCGTCCTGGACCCAGATCGGGGCGGCGCTGGGGAGCAGCAAGCAGGCGGCCTGGGAGGCGCACACGCGCTGGATCGAGGACCAGGGCCGCCAGCACGACCGCACCGGCTTCGAGGGACTCGGCCCGGACGCGGTCGCCCAGGCGCGCGACCTGGCCGGCGAGCCGGACTCTTAGCCGATCAGTCGCCGGTCGCGGCCGGGCGGTCGGTGGCGCTGTACTGCGACCAGGAGCCGGGGTAGAGCCGCCCCGGCGCGAACCCGGCCCGCTCGAGCGCCAGCAGGTTGTGGCAGGCGGTCACGCCCGACCCGCAGTAGGAGACGACCGTCGCGCCGTCGGTGACGCCGACCGCGACGAACCGCTCCCGAAGCTCGGCGGGCGGCAGGAAGAGGCCGGCCGCGTCCACGTTCTCCCGGGTCGGCAGGCTGCGGGCGCCCGGTATGTGCCCGGCACGCGGGTCGATCGGCTCGGTCTCGCCGCGGAACCGCTCCGGCTGCCGCGCGTCCAGCACCACGAACTCGGCGCTCGTGGCGTCCTCGACGTCGGCGAGCCGCTCGCTCGGCCAGGGCCTCGCCTCGAAGCTGCCGCGGGCACGCCGCGGCGTCGCGGTTTCCAGCTTTTCCCGGTACGCGTCGAGCCCGCCGTCCAGGAGGGCGGCGTCGTGGCCGGTGGCGCGCAGCATCCAGACCAGTCGCGCGGCCATCACTCCGCCGGCGTCGTCGTACCCGATCACGATGGTGTCGTCGCTCAGGCCGAGATCCGCCATACGCTCGGCGAACGCCTCCGGCGACGGCAGCGGGTGCCGGCCCTGCGCCGGCTCGGCGTGCGCCGCGAGATCGGTATCGAGGTCCACGAAGATCGCGCCCGGCAGATGCCCGCCCTCGTAGGCCGCGCGGCCGGACCGGCCGTCGAGGTAGTAGCGGACGTCGGCGAGCACCACCCGGTCGGAGTGCGCGCGGACGAAGTCGGGGCCGACCACCGGATCGATCACTGCTGCTCCCCTGCGTCTGGTTCTTGGTCTGGCTATTGGCTGCTCAGGCCGAGCTTCAGGCCGAAGCCGAGCAGGACCGCGCCCGTGCCGCCGTCCACCGCGCGCCGCACCGACCGCCGGGTCAGATACCTCCGCAGCGCGCCGGCCCCCACGATGATCCCACTGAACCAGAGCAGACCTTCAAGATCGTGTACGAGCGCGAGCAGCACCCCGACGAGCAGGGGCGACGAGCCGTGCGGGACGAACTGCGGCAGGACGGCGAGGTAGAACGCGCCGACCTTCGGGTTGAGGAGGCTGGTGCACAGGCCACGGCCGACGGTGTTCCAGACGGTCGGCACTGCGGCACCGGGTGCTTCCTCGGCGTACGCAATCCTGGTTTTGATCGCTCCGCGGACCATCCGCACGCCCAGATAGATCATGTACGCGGCGCCGGCCACCCGCAGCGCCGTGTACGCCACCTCGGAGGCGGTGAGCAGCGCCGAGACGCCGACGGCGGCGGACGCACCCCAGATCAGCGCGCCGGTGCCGACGCCCAGCGCGGTCGCGAAGGCCGGACCGCGGCCCATGCTCACGGCCGACCGCAGGACCAGCGCCGTATCCAGCCCCGGGGTGATCGTCAGCAGGGCGCCGAGCAGGGCGAACGAGAGAACCGCGTGCGTCAGATCCACGCGTCGTTCTTAGCCGCTCCCCCGGTTGCCGTGCCGCCGGTTTCCCATCCAGCGGTCACCGTGCCCGCGCGGCCGGAAACGGACGACCGCCACCGCGACCAGGGCGATCGCCACCAGGGAGATGAGCAGCGTCACCAGGCCGCCGTTCAACGCCGTGCCGAACACGATCAGCGAGAGGCCCACCCCAAACAGCAGGTGATACCAGCCGGCGTCGCGCACGCTGCGGAACGCGCGCTTGGTGGCGTCCGGCGCGCGCCCGGTGACCAGCATGCCCGCTCCGAACACCGCCAGGCCGACCCCCGCCACCCCGCCGACCACCAAGGTCCAGGTACTGGCGTTCATGGCCTCAGTCTGCCGCCGGGGACGCCCCCGGCGGCGGGAAATCACGAGGCCGGTCAGCGATAGTTGGTGAACTGCAGGGCGACGCCGAAGTCCTCGGACTTGAGCAACGTGATGACGGCCTGCAGATCGTCCTTCTTCTTGCCGGTGACCCGCAGCTGGTCGCCCTGGATCTGGGCCTGCACGCCCTTCGGACCCTCGTCGCGGATCTTCTTGCTGATCGCCTTGGCCTTGTCGGTCTCGATCCCCTCGACCACCTTGCAGTCGATCTTGTAGGTCTTCCCCGACTGCCGCGGCTCGCCGGCCTCCAGCGACTTCAGCGAGATGTTGCGCTTGACCAGCTTCTCCTTGAAGACGTCGAGGGCGGCGCTCGCCCGCTCCTCGGTCTCGGAGGTGATGGTCACGCCCTCCTCCCCCGACTTGGCGATGCTGGTGCCGGTACCCCGGAAGTCGAACCGGGTGCCGAGCTCCTTCTCCGCCTGGTGGAACGCGTTGTCGACCTCCTGCCTGTCGACCTTGCTGACGATGTCGAAGGACGGGCTGGCTGCCATGATCAGACTCCTGCGGGCTGGCGTACGTCGATGTATGCGGAGGACCACATCCGGGCCCTCGACATGCCGACCGTACCCGGTTGCAATCCCGGGCGGCGGTACGGCTATCCTGTTGTCCGCTGCTGCGCCAAGGTGCAGGGGCGTTCCCAGGCGGGTTGCCCGAGCGGCCAATGGGAGCGGACTGTAAATCCGTCGCGAAAGCTACGAAGGTTCGAATCCTTCACCCGCCACCACAGGGACAAAGAGGCCCCCTACCTGCTGAAATAGCCGGGTAGGGGGCCTTCTTCGTGGTCTCACTCGGTCTCGCTCGGAACCACTCGATCTCGCTGGTTGTGTCGTATACGTGTCGGCGTTCAGGTCGCAAGATCACCCGGTTCGAGGAACGCTTTGCCCCATCGTCAATCCGGCGCACACCCTTGCCCGACGGTCCAGCCTTGCGTAGATCGCCAACGGGACTGATGACTAGACGTCGGTCCACGCAGTGAAGCCCACCGACATCTGACCCCGACCTTGACGCGGAGGCGCCTTCTTGCTGGAGCGCTCCATGTGCACACCGCCGCACATGCCGTTCGCTCCGGCCAAAAGGGCGATCTGATACTTCGGCGACGTCCAGAGCATGATCCGGGTGTCGTCGGAATACCGCGTAATCTCGTCCGGTTCGCCAAGGGTCGCGATGATCGACGCCATCGTCCGGCCCCGCAGTTCGCCCAGTCCGTCGACGCGAGCCTTCAAGGATTGGCGCGTCGCGGCTCGCACCACGACAAACATGAGTCCAACAAGCAACAGGACAACTAGCAGGTTAAACGGCGTCATCTTACGTACGTCTCCCATTCAGCAAGAGGGCTCGCGACACGGTGCCAGCGTTCTCATCGACAGCTGGCCGAGCGAGGTGAGATTCGCCAACCACCCCCTCTTCGCGGTGTAGGGGTCTCGCACGGAACCGGCTTGAATTCGCCGGCGGCGTCGTTTGGGTGCATCAGGCCGCAAGATCACCCGGTTCGGGGAACGCTTCGTAGCCGTCCTCAATCCGGCGCATCGCCGCTTCCTCCTCGCCGAAGATCCAGCTCGCGTAGATCGCCAACAGGACCTTGATGCTGTGCCCGGCCCACCGGGCAACCAGGGCCGGGGACACGCCACAGGCCAACCAGTAGGAGACGCAGGCGTGTCGCAGGTCGTGAGGCCGGCGAGCCAGCGGCGAGGCGTGCTCGGCCGGGGTGAGCCCGATGGCACGGGCACGCTGCCACGCGGTGCCGATCGCGTTGCGGGTCACCGGCCGGCCGCTGGCCGTTACGTACATCCCGCCGGGGCCGCGCCGGGTGACGAACAGTCGGCCGTTCGGCGCGGGTGGCCACGCCTCGATGTGCCGGTCCAGCAGCGCGCACAGCGGCGGCGCGGCGGGCACGTCCCGCACGGCGGTCCCCGGCCGGTGCTTGAGGCCCCGCTGCTCGATCACGTCTCCGCTGTCGGTCCAGCGCGCCCCGGCCTCGACGACGGCACCGGTCAGGTGCAGCCAGCCCCAGCCACCCTTCCTCTTGGGCCGCTCGTACTCGGAGTCCAGCAGGTTCAGGCTTTCCTCCGGGCGCAGCGCGGCGAGATACATCGTCCCGAACAGCGCTTCCAGCTCGGGAACGGTGTTGCGCACGCCAACCAGCAGCCGGTGTCCCTGTCCCTGGTTGACGACGGCTCGGCGGTCCACCTCGGCGTTGAGCTTCGGGGCCTGCCACCGGACCTTGACGAACGGGTGCGCGTCGAGGTGACCCAGCTCGTTCGTTGAGTCCGCCCGCTTGTGGTTCGACTCGGTGGGGACAGCGTGGCGCGCGAGTACCGCTCGTGAGCGGCCCAACGCAGGCCGCCCTGGTCGGTGCCGGGCCGTTGCTTCTGGACTTCGACGGCCCGGTGTGCGCCATCTTCGCGGGTTACCCTGCGCCGCGCGTCGCGGCCGACCTGGTCGCCTTGCTCGACATCGAGCGGGTGGCAGTGCCGCCGGAAGAGCGCAGCGAGAGTGATCCCCTCGCCGTGCTGCGATGGGTCGGCGAGGCGTGCCCGGCCGACCTGACAGTAATGATCGAGGAAACCCTATGCGCGGCCGAGCTGCACGCCGCTGCCGTAGCGGCGCCAACGCCGTTCGGCCGTGAGGTGATCCTGGGCGCGGTCGCCCGAGGCGTACCGGTCGCCATCGTGAGCAACAACTCAGCGGCGGCGGTCGAGGCGTATCTGACGGCTCACGATCTCGCCGCGTACGTCGCACCGATCATCGGCCGGACATACGGCGATCCGGGGCGGGTGAAGCCGAACCCCGCGCCGGTGCTCGCTGCCGTCCGCGCCCTCGGGGCCGAGGCGAGGTCGTGCGTGCTGGTCGGCGACTCGATCACCGACGTCGAGGCCGCTCGGCCGCCGGGATCGCCGCGATCGGCTACGCCAACAACGCGTGGAAGGTCGACGCCTTCGCGTCGGCCGACATCGTCGTGACCTCGATGGGTGAGATCGCCGAAGCATTGTCCCCTGCGTCCCCCATGTCCCCTCGGTCCCCCGAGGGCCATTGAGCTGCGAAAAAAGAGGGGGACAGCTCGTATCGCGGGTGTCCCGCAGGCGTGCGGTGGGAGTTCGACTCGGAGGGCGAGGCGAGAGAGCCATGATCGAGCGACTGCCCGGGCGCGCCCGGGCCGGGCGAGTGGCGAGCTGGATCCGGCACGCGCGGCCGACGCGCCTCGCGCACTTCCAGGACAAAGTGGCTGGACGTGACCAGGTCACGCGAAACGCGATCGTTTTTGTCGGGGGGTGGGGCTAGCGTTGGTCGCCTCCAAGAGGGTTCTGTCCTGGAAGGGTGCCGGAAGTGTCGACCACGTCGAAGGGTGGCCGGACGGATGCGCAGAGTGGCGCCTCCGCCTTGGCTAAGGAGTTGTGGCAGATACCTTCGACTCAACGTCACGCCTTTGGTATCACCGATGACGCGATCCGGATCTGGGACGCCGGAATATCGTGCATAAGGATCTTGATCGACGACAGCGACCCTCGATCTTGGTTGGACCGGCTCGATGAGTTCGTCCGTGAGAGGTTCGGTGACATAGAGGATTTCGACGAAGCGAATGTGGAGCGGTTCGCGGCCGAGGCGCAGCGGCTGATCGGTGCGGACATTCCCGAGTGGGCGCAGGATATTAAGAAGGAAGGATTCCAGCGTTTCGCCCGGCGAGCAGTTGGCGAGGCTGCATACCACCGACTCGTTGCAGCACTGCAAACCGACGCAGCTGTTCTCACGGTGGCTCTTCGTCGCGCTACCCGTGGACTAATGCCGTACGCCGTGGCGCTGGATGATCTATATTCAGTTCTTCCCGAGAGGGAGAGGATGCCGCTTCCTATGCCGCCCTCGGATGTCTCCTCGGACGTCTCCTCGACCATGCTTTCGCTGATGTGGGTGCTCGATACCTCATTGGAGAAGCTGGTCGAATTCAGCGCGCCGATCGTCGCCGAAGAGTCGTCACCGCCAGAACTCACGTTGCTGACGAAGAATGACCTTCTAAAGCTTGCTGTCGAGCTACGTCGAACCGTCTCTGGACGATCGCGACAGAAGGTCACCGAGCTCAGCTCCTCGTTGGGCCGCAAGGTACAAGGCGCCCGTGACGCACTTCAGTATTCAGCCGACTCTGTCGCCCAGGCGGCGAACTCCCTCATCGAGCTAATTGACCGTCTGCTGCGAGCCGCATTTACCGATGCAGAAGTCCTCTCTTGGATTGAACAGAACTACCCTGAGGCGAAGGATCTTACGTGGATCGACAGAGGACTGGCCAAGCCCACGAAACGAGGTCAGATCCTCTGCTTTGTCCATGCCGGGTTCCCTGTCGACAAGCCTTCGGTGATTCACCAGCTGGCCGCAACAGCGCTCGCGACTGCCCGAACGCAGCTTCAGAAATTGAAGCACGCAGACCAGGGCACCGAGGAGGAACTGGAAGAAGTCCAGCAGCTTCTGGCCGCCGTTGAGGGGTTCTTGCATCTCGCCATAGGCGTGGCATGGGCAGCGGCCTCCGACGAACGGGTGGAGTCGCTGAGGCTGAATCTGGACGCTCGTCGGTAAGCCGAGCCAGCATGTTGCACGCGGACGAACGCGAATGTGACGACTGACCGGCTGACGTGCGGCGCACCAGGCACGGTAGAGGCCACCGGTACCCTCGGGAAAGAAGAGGCCTCTGACCAGGCATGATGCCGGTCAGGGGCCTCTATCGTGGGGTCTCCTCGGCACGGCACCGGCGCGGCGAAAGCCGGCCCAAGAGTCCGACCGATCTCGGCGGGGAGCAGGAATGCCGATCCGGTTTGTCCCCGCGTCGGGTAGGGCACCCTGGTCAGTGTGGTGATCGACGCCCGCGTTGCCGAGCCGCCCCCGCCGAGCACGAGCCGGCGCGGACATGACTGAGACGCGGACTCCGCTGATGTGGTGCGGCGAAGAGGTGCTGCGGCATCCGATGAAGGTGCTGGCCGCGGTGTCCACCGCGTATATCGCCGTGGATACGGACGGGCGGGTGCTGGCGTGGAACCGGGCCGCGGCGGATACGTTCGGTTACCAGTGGCGGGAGGCCTGCGGTCGGCGGGTGCAAGACCTGATCATCGTGGAGCAGTACCGTGCCCGGCTGGAGCTGTTCCTGGCCGGGAGTCCCGCCGAGGCGTTACGGCAGCACGTGACCACCCGGATGAGGCATCGCGACGGCCATGAGTTCCCCGTCGAGATGACGGTGACCGCCACCGATGATCCCGGCGGGCGCATCTATCACGCCTTCCTGAGCGACGTCACCGTCGCGCAGCGGGCCAGCCGGTTCACCGCCGTGGAGGCGGCCGTCTCCCGCGGCCTGGCCGAGGCGGAATCCAGCGCCGCCGCCGCGCAGCGGCTGGTCGAAGCCGTCGGCGTGCAGATGGGCTGGCCGGTGACCGAACTGTGGGTACCCGACGAGGAGCGCCGGGTCCTCACCTGCGCCGCCCGGCACCTCGGCCCGGCCTGGCGGCTGACCCAGTTCGTCGCCGACGAGGTCGAAACCGGCCGATGGCTGCCGGGCCGGGTCTACCAGAGCGGCCGCCCGCAGTGGATCCCCGACCTGGGCGCGGACACCGGCTCGAGCCGCAGCCGGATCGCCGCCGAGGCCGGTCTGCGCGTCGCCGTCGGCGTACCGATCTCCACCGGCGGGCAGATCCTCGGTGCGCTGTGCGTCTACGGCGACTACGCCGAGGATCCGGAAAACACCCTCATCGCCCTGCTCGGCGGTGTCGCCGCACAGCTCGGCCAGTACCTGGAACGGCGCCGCGCCGAGGAGCTCGCCATCGACCTGGCCCGCACCAAGGACGAGTTCCTGGCCCTGGTCACCCACGAACTGCGCAACCCGCTGGCGGTGATCACCAGCACCGCGTCGTTCGTCGACGACGAACTGGACACTCTCACCGAGACCGAGCAACGCAGCTACCTCAGCACCATCGCCGGCAGCGCTCAGCGGCTGTCGGCGATCGCCGACGACCTCCTCGACCTGGCCCGCCTGGAATCCGGCCACCTGACCGTCGAGGCGGTCGACACCGACCTGAGCGCCGTCATCAGGGCCGCCATCGACGCGTTCCGGCCGCAGGCCACCGGCAAGAACCTCACCGTCGACACCGACATGCCCGAGCGCCTCCCGCTGCACGGCGACCCGCACCGGCTGCGCCAAGTCGCCGACAACCTGCTCTCCAACGCGATCAAGTACACCCCGGCCGGCGGCCGCATCACGATCACCGCCACGGTCGACGCGCGCCACATCACCTGGACCGTCGCCGACACCGGCATCGGCATCCCGGAGGCCGACCGGCCCCGCCTGTTCCGCCGCTTCTACCGCGCGTCCTCGGCGCGGGCCCGGCACATTCCTGGCACCGGACTCGGCCTGGTCATCACCCGCGCCATCGTCGAACGCCACGACGGCAGCATCGGCCTCGCGGCACACAGCGGCCCCGGAACCACATTCGTCGTCCGCCTACCGGCAAACGAACAATCAAGATTCCAGTGAATCCGGCGTCCAGGCGCAGGACGGTCTCCGCTGCCGCGTCTTCAGCGAACTCACAGCCCCGTAGGGATGAAAGCGCCGGTCAGGGGCGTTCTGGAGGGTGCGGCTCCGGAGGGACCGCGGACGGGAGTTGTCACTGTGTCCAGCCACCACAACGGCCTCAAGACGGCCGCCCTGCTCGGTCTGCTCACCGCGCTCATCCTGGCGGCCGGCTACTGGCTCGGCGGGAGCGCCGGGCTGGTCTTCGCGGTGCTCATCTCGCTCGGTATGAACGCCTTCAGCTACTTCTACTCGGACAAGATCGCGCTGCGCGCCATGCGGGCCCGGCCGGTGAGCGAGGCGGAGTTCCCGGAGCTGTACCAGATGGTGCGGGAGCTCTCGCAGACCGCGGGACAGCCGATGCCGCGGCTGTACGTGTCGCCCACGAGCCAGCCGAACGCGTTCGCGACCGGGCGTGACCCGCAGCACGCGGCGGTGGCCGTCACCGTCGGCATCACGCAGTTGCTCGACCGGCGTGAGCTGCGCGCGGTGATCGGGCACGAGCTGTCGCACGTCTACAACCGCGACATCCTGATCTCGAGCGTGGCCGCGGCCCTGGCCGGCATCATCACGAGCCTCGCGCAGCTGGCGATCTTCCTGCCGCTGGGCGGCTCGGACGACGACGACCGGCCGAACCCGGCCGCGCTGCTGGCCATGATGATCCTCGGGCCGCTGGCCGCGTCGATCATCCAGATGGCGATCAGCCGGAACCGGGAGTTCCAGGCGGACGCGTCCGGCGCCGAGCTCACCCGGGACCCGCTGGCCCTGGCCAGCGCGCTCGAGAAGATCCAGTACGGCACACAGCGGATGCCGTTGCCGGCCGAGGGGCAGCTGCCCAGCGCCGCCCACCTGATGATCGCCAACCCGTTCCGGACCGGCGGCATGTCGGCGCTGTTCTCCACGCACCCGCCGATGGAGCAGCGGATCGCCCGGCTGCGCGAGCAGGCGGGCGCCGTCCAGCAGTACCGCTGACAGGGTCGGCGAACGGCCGCGATTTCAGGGGTTCTCCCTCTGCCGATCGCCGGTCCGGCTCGGTTAGCCTGGCCTCTCGGCGGGCGGCGTAAAAGGAGTGTCCGATGGGGAACGAGATCCGGGGCGAGGTCGAGAGGCTCCGCGCCGCCGATTCCGATCGGGAGAAGGTGGCCGAGCAGCTCAAGGCCGCGCTCGACGAGGGGCGGCTCTCCCTCCAGGAGTACGACGACCGGGTGCGCGACGCGTACGCCGCGAAGACGTACCAGGAGCTGTTGGTCCTGCTCACCGACCTGCCCAAGCCGGGGTTGAGCACCGCCGAGATCACCGCCCGCCGGCTGGCCGAACAGCGCCGCCAAGCCCGCCGGCTGCCGACCGCGCTGCTCGTGCTGTGGACCATCTGGGCCGCGCTCACGGTGGTCAACCTGGTGGTGTTCGGGCTGGTCGCGGCGACCGCCGACGGTGCGCTCTATCCCTGGCCGATCTGGATGGTGGTGCCGGGCGCGGCGCTCGGGGCGGTCACCGTGGGGGTGCAAGCAATTCGCCATCAGCAGGGGTCGCGTTAAGTTAAGACGGTGACAAGCTCCACCCGTGTTCCGCTCTCCGTGCTCGACCTGGCCACGGTTCGCGCGGGACATACCAGCGCCGACGCGTTGCGCGGCACCCTCGAGATCGCCAAGACCGCCGACGACCTGGGCTATTCGCGCTTCTGGCTGGCCGAGCACCACAACATGCCGGCCGTGGCGTCCACCGCGCCGCCGGTGCTGATCGCCGCGGTGGCGGCGTGCACCCGGCGCATCCACGTCGGCTCGGGCGGGGTCATGCTGCCCAACCATATGCCGTTCGTGGTGGCCGAGCAGTTCGCGATCCTCGAGGCGCTGCACCCGGGACGGATAGATCTGGGCATCGGCCGGGCGCCGGGCACCGACCAGGCGACCGCGGCGGCGTTGCGCGGCGTGTCGCCGTACCTGACGGTCGAGCAGTTCCCCGAGCACCTGCAGGCCCTGCTGGCGCTGCTCGGCGACGAGCGGGTCGACGCCGGGAGCGTGGCCCGGCTGCACGCGACGCCGGTTGCGGAGAGCTACCCCGAGGTGTGGATGCTCGGCTCCTCCACGTACGGGGCGCAGGTCGCCGCGACGCTCGGGCTGCCGTTCTGCTACGCGTACCACTTCGCCATCGGCTCCGATGTGGATTCGGCGCTGCGCCTCTACCGCACCGGGTTCAAGCCGTCGCCGCGCTACGCCGAGCCGCACGTGATGGTCAGCGCGTCGGTGATCGCCGCGGAGACCGCCGAGGAGGCGCGGTTCCTCGCCGGGCCGAGCCGGATCATGGCGTTGAGCCTGCGCACCGGACGGCTCGGGCCGATCGTGTCGCCCGAGGCGGCCGCGGCGGTGGAGCTGTCCGACCTCGATCGCGCGATGCTCGACTCGCTGCCCGGCACCCAGTTCGCGGGGACCGGCGAGGACGTGGTCCGCGGCCTCGACGAGCTGGTGGCGCGCACCGGGGCGAACGAGCTGATCCTGGCCGGCACCGTCTACGACCCGGCGACCCGGCAGGACACGCTGGTCCGGGTCGCGAAGGCGTGGGGGCTTTAATCGGGTGCTTCCGGCCGCTTCAGTCGCGAGGATGGTGGCATGTGGGAGCTGACCGGAGACGTCGAGGCGTTCGCCGGCACGCCGGGTGACTTCCTGAGAGCGTCCCGCTCCCGGCTCGACGCCGGCATGGTGCGCATCGTGATGGTCTGCACGCCGGGCGAGTTCCGCGGGCACCGGTACGCGGCCGCGGTCACCGCCACGGCCGGCCGGGCCGCCCTCGAGCTGGGCGCGGCCGACCTCGCCTACCCGGCCAGCAACGGGGTCTACCAGCGGATCGGCTACCCGCCGGTCCCCGATCGCGTGGTGATGGAGTTTTCGTCATGATCGACGGCAAGGTCCTCCAGGTGAATGTCGGGGTGCCCCGCGCCAACCCGGCGAAGCAGCTGGCGATGACCGGGATAGACAAGCTACCGGTCGACCACCCGGTCTACGTGCGAGCGCCGGGGCCGAAGACGACCGGCCTGCACAGTGGGCTGGTCGGCGACCCGATCGGCGACATCAAGCACCACGGGGGCGACAACCAGGCGGTCTACGCGTACGCGCGGGAGGACTACGACTGGTGGGCGGCGGAACTCGGCCGGGAGCTCGCCGGCGGCACCTTCGGCGAAAACCTGACCACCGCGGGCATCGACGTGAACGCGGCGTTGATCGGTGAGGTCTGGCGGATCGGCGACGAGCTCGAGCTCCAGCCGACGTTCGGGCGCATCCCGTGCGCGACATTCCAGGCCCGGATGGCGGAGCCGCGGTGGCTGAAGCGCTTCACGAAGGCCAACCGCACCGGCGCCTACCTGCGCGTGGTTACACCGGGCCACGTCCGGGCCGGCGACGCGATCTCGGTCATCTACCGGCCGGCCAAGAGCGTGAGCATCGCCGAGGCCTTCGGCATCTACATGCTGGACCCGGCGTCGCTGGGCCGCCTGCTGGACGCCGAGTCCCTCCCCGAAGACCTCCGCAAAGAGGTTGAGGACCGCCTCAACCTCGGGTAACGCGCCCACTCGCCGCCGCGCCTCTTCCGTCGCCGGCCGCCCGTAGGCGCACGTTCTTGGTCACCGCGCCGTCGACGGCGTCTGCGCCTCGCGGACCATGCGTATCTCCCGCACACCGTGCTCCACCTGCGCCGTCCCGTCGGCGACGAAGCCGTGCTTGCGGTAGAACGCTTGCGCACGTGGGTTGGGATCGGCGACCCACAGCGCCGCCGACTGCGAGCCGCCTCAGCTGAGGGCGTCGAAGAGCAGCTGCGGGGCGAAGCCGAGCACCACCGCCACCGCGGCGGCCGCGATCAGGGCGCCCGCGACGGAGCGGGACACCGGCAGGCGGGGATGAGTGGCGCGCTCCAGCAGATCGGGGTCGAGGACCTGGATGCCGGGCTTCAGCGGTCCCGCGTACAGGTTGGCCGTGGCCCGCACATAGTAGGCCAGGCCGATGACCGCGTTGAGGGCCACCAGGCCGGCCAGCCAGCCCCAGCCGCCGTTGATCAGGGCGTCGACGACCGTGACCTTGGCGAACAAGCCGATCAGGCCCGGGGGCAGGCCCGCCAGGCCGGCGAAGGCGAGCACCAGCGCGGCACCCAGCCACGGGGAGCGGCGGCCCGCGCCTCGGTAGGCACGCATGTCGCCGCCGTCGGCCGCTACCGGCCGCAGGGCCACCACGGTGGCGAAGGCGAGGAACTCCAGGATCATGAAGAAGACCGCGTAGACGATCGCCGGCTGCACGCCGGGGCCGCCCAGGGCCAGGGCGGCCAGCACGTAGCCGGCCTGGGCGATCGACGACCAGGCCAGCAGGCGGACCATCCGCTGTTGCCGCAGGGCGACCAGGTTGCCCACGGTCATCGTCAGGACGGCCAGGGCGGCGGTGATCGGGGCCGCCTCCAGCCGGGACACGATCGCGGCCAGGGCCAGCACGCCGCCCAGCTTGGAGGCGGTCGACAGGTACGCGGCGACCGGCAGCGGCGCGCCCTCGTAGGTCGGGGGCGCCCACGCGTGCAGCGGGACCGCGGCGACCTTGAAGGCGAAGCCGATCACCAGGAGCGCCACGCCGACCTGCGCGACCGGCAGCATCGGGCCGAAGCCGCCGATCAGATGGCCGAAGTGGAGCGCGCCGGTGGCGGCGTAGTTGAGCGCGGCGCCCAGCAGCGCCACCGCCGTGGAGATCACGCTGATCAGGAAGAACGTGATGGACGCCGACGCGCCGGCGGTCGAGACGCGTTCCCGGGGGGCGAACCGGCGCAGGCCGACCAGGATGTACAGCGGCAGGGTCAGCGTTTCGAGGCCGACGATCAGCGAGATCAGGTCGCCGGCGTAGGCGACCACCACGCCGCCGGTCATCGAGGAGGCCAGCAGGAAGCAGAACTCGCCGGCCGGCGCGGCACCCAGGCGCAGCGACGGCACCGAGAGCGCGAGCACCCCGACGGTCAGGCCGGCGAAGAGCACGGCGGTCACCACCGCGACCGGGCTGGGCAGCCACGAGCACTCGGTGCCGGCGCAGAACGTCGGCGGGCGCGAGTCGCCGACCACGATCGCGCAGACCGCGGTGGCCAGGCCGCCGAGCGCCAGCGCGCCGTGGGTGGCCGGGCGGCGGGCGACCAGCAGGTCCACCAGCAGGACGAGGATCGCGGTGCCGGACGCGGCGTACAGCGGCAGGATCGTGACTTGGTCGATCGTCATCGGAACGCTCCCGTCAGCGCGAGCACCGGCGCCTCGGTGGCCACCAGCACCAGCGCGGGCACCAGGCCGACCGCGAGGGTGAACGCGACCAGCGGCGCCCACGCGAACCACTCGGCGCCCGCGATCCCCGCCGGCACCGGCGTGCGGGCCGGCCCGTGCGTCACCTTGCGCAGCAACCGCAGGAAGTACGCCGCGGTCAGCGCCCCGCCGATCGCGGCCAGCACGGCGAGCGTCACCCACAGCCCGCCGCCGCGCCGGACGGCGGCCACCACCGCGAACGCCTCCCCCCAGAACCCGGCCAGCCCGGGCAGCCCGAGCGAGGCGATCGCCGCGAAGCCGAGCACGCCGGCCAGCCGGGGCGCGGTCTCCCGCAGGCCGCCGAGGTCGGCGAGGTCGCCGGTGTGCGCCCTGTCCTTGATCGCACCGGCCAGGAAGAAGAGCAGGCCGGTGATGAGCCCGTGCGCCACGTTGCCGATCAGCGCGGCCTGGATGCCGGTGGCGGTGAGCGTGGCGATGCCGAGCAGCACGAACCCCATGTGCCCGACGCTGGAGTAGGCGATCAGCCGTTTCAGCTCGGTCTGTCGCAGGCAGATCAGCGCGCCGGCCAGGATCGCCGCGACGGCCAGCAGGCCGAGCAGCGGGGCGGCCCAGTGCGCGCCGAGCGGGGCGACGCCGACCCCGACCCGGATCAGGCCGTAGGTGCCCATCTTCAGCAGCACCCCGGCCAGGATCACCGAGCCGACCGTGGGCGCCTGGGTGTGCGCGTCGGGGAGCCAGGTGTGCAGCGGCCAGAGCGGGGCCTTCACCGCGAACGCGACGGCGAACAGGGCGAACGCCGCGTACTGCGTGGTGCGGCTCAGGCCGTTGCCGCCGGTGAGCGCGACCAGGTCGCCGGTGCCGGCCTTCGCGGCGACGGTGAAGACGCCGAGCAGCAGCAGGACCGAGCCGAACAGCGTGTACAGCACGAATTTGCGGGCCGCCGCGCGTCGCTGCTCGCCGCCCCAGCCGGCGATCACCGCGTACATCGGGAGCAGCACGACCTCGAAGAACAGGAAGAACAACACCAGGTCGAGGGCGAGGAAGGTGCCCAGGATGCCGGCCTCCAGAACCAGGAGCAGGGCGAGGAGGGTACGCGCGGAGCCGCCGTCGGGGACCTTCCAGATCGTGTACGCGCAGCAGAGCACCGTCAGCAGGCCGGTGAGCGCCACCAGCGGGTAGGACACGCCGTCGACGCCGAGGTGGAAGTCGAGATGCAGGGCGGGCACCCAGGACCAGTCCACCTGGGCCCAGGGCCGGATCGCCGGTCCGCCGCCCGCGGAGTACGCCGTCCAGCTCGCGTCGTGGGCGAAGGCCAGCACCACGATCGGCACCAGGGTGACCGCCGAGACAGCCGTCGCGAGCAGCCGGGCGGGCCGGTCGGCGTGGGCCGGGAGCAGCGCCAACGCGGCGGCGCCGAGGGCCGGGAGGGCCACGGCGGCGACGAGCATCACCTGATAGACGGTCACGCTGTGCCCTCCTTTGGCATGCCCTTCTGGCCCTCGCCTGCGGCCTGGGCGTGCAACTCACGCAAGTGCCGCTCGGTGCAGGCGGTCATGCCGCGGCTCCGAACCAGAGGGTCAGCACCAGGGCGCCGCCCAGCACCAGGACCGCGGCCCAGGGCAGGGCGATCCGGTGTGCGGCGGCGAGCAGCCCACCGAGCCGGGTCGCGGTCGTGCCCGCGCCCTCGACGGTGGCGTCGACGATCCGCTCGTCGGCGGTCTTGACCAGGTCGGCCAGCGCGCGAACCGGGCGGACGACCAGCCGGTCCTGCACCTCGTCGAGGCGGAAACCGGCGGCCAGGAAGGGCCGGGCCGGCCCGAGCGCCTCGGCCGGGTCGGCGGCGGGCGCCTCGCGCCACAGCCACCAGGCGCTGCCCGCGCCGAGCGCGAGCAGCACGAGGGGCAGCACGATCGCGACGCTCAGGTGCGGCTCCTCCAGCTCCAGTGCGGTGCGGAAGCCGGGAGCGTACGCCGCGAGACCGAGCAACGCGGCCGGGATGGCGAGCAGGACGATCGGCCAGCGCATGGCGGCCGGCGGGTCGTGCGGGGTGCGCGGGCGGGAGTAGCGGGCGTCGTCGAAGCCGACCTCCCAGTCCGGGCCGTCGGGCCCGTGCTCACGGGAGACGCCGAAGAACGCGCGGAGCAGCAGGCGCGTCGAGTACCACGCGGTGACCGCCACGGCGAACAGCGCGGCGATCCAAACCACCCAGGCCACCCAGATCGGGGTCGGGCCGCCGCCGTCGGTGGCGTGCGCGGCCGCGGTCAGGATGTTCTCCTTCGACCAGAACCCCGCCAGCGGGGGCAGGCCGGCCAGCGCGCCCAGGCCGATCACGAACGACCAGAAGGTCACCGGCATGGGCCGGCGCAGCCCGCCCATCCGGGACAGGTAGTTGGTGCCCACCGCGTGGATCACCGCACCCGCGGCGAGGAACAGCAACGCCTTGAACGCGGCATGGGTGAGCAGGTGGAACAGCGCGGCGGCGGGCGAGCCGACGGCCAGCGCCCCGGTCATGTAGCCGATCTGACTCACCGTCGACCAGGCCAGCACCCGCTTCATGTCGTCCTGCGCGGTGGCGCTCAGCGCGCCCAGCAGGATCGTGATCGCGGCGACCACGCCGAGCACCGCCAGCGCGGCCGGCGACTGCTCGTACAGCGGGTACAGGCGGAACACCACGTACACGCCCGCGGCGACCATGGTGGCCGCGTGGATCAGCGCGGAGATCGGCGTGGGGCCGGCCATCGCGTCGGGGAGCCAGGTGTGCAGCGGGAACTGCGCGCTCTTGCCGGCCACCCCGGCGAGCAACAGCAGCAGGGCCGCGGTGAGCGTGGTGGTCGAGTAGTGGTGGGTCAGCACCACGCTGATCCGGGACGTGCCGGCGCTCACCACCAGCAGCGCGATGCCGAGCAGGAAGCCGACGTCGCCGACCCGGGTGACCAGGAACGCCTTGACCGCGGCGGCGGGCGCCTCGGGCAGCCGCCGGTCGTGGCCGATCAGCAGGTACGAGCAGGCGCCCATCACCTCCCAGCCGACCAGCAGGCCGATCAGGTCGCCGGACGTGACGACCAGCAGCATGGCGCCGGTGAACAGGCTCACCTGCGCCGCGTACGGCGGGTAGCGGGGGTCGTCGTGCAGGTAGGCGACCGAGTAGATCTGCACGAACAGCGCGACCACGCCGACCGCGACCGCGATGTAGAGGGCCGCCGGGCCGGCCGAGAAGCCGAGCGTGACATCGATGCCGCCGAGGCTCACCCAGCGGTGGTTCGCCTCGATCGTCTCGCCCTGTTTCCCGGCGAAGATCAACAGGCCCAGCGTGACGGCGAGCGAGACGGCCGTGCCGACGATGCCGATCGCCGCGGCGGACCGGCGCGGCGTGAGGTCACCGTCGTCGTCCCCGGCATGCAGGGTGAGACCGACCAGGCCCAGCAGCAGTGGCACGCCCGGAACGAGCGCCCCGATCGTCCCCGCGGTCACCCGGCCACCTGCTCGGTCTCGGACTCGAGGTGCTCGATCTCGTGGTCGTGCTCCTGCAGGGACACCTCGTCGAGCACGACGGCCCGGCGGAGGCGGTAGAACTGCAGGACGATCGCGAGGCCAACGCCCACCTCGGCGGCGGCCAGCACGATCACGAACAGCGCGAAGATCGCCCCGGCGCGCGGCTCGGGCACCGGATGGGCCCAGGCCTCGGGCTGCATGCCGACCAGCGTGCTCGTCGCCGCGGATCGGGCGGAGTCGGCGGCGACCAGGATCAGGTTGACCGCGTTGAGCATGAGCTCGACGGCCATCAGCACCAGGATCGCGTTGCGCCGGCGGAGCACGCCGTAGACGCCCAGACCGAAGAGCAGGGCGGCAATGACGTACGGGATGACCGCGTGCATCACTCCTCCTCTTCCTTCTTCTCGGGCCCCGGCAGCATCCGGCTGTCGTCGACCAGGTAGCTCTCACCCTCGATGACGTCCTGATCACGCGACGGCGTTGCCTCGGATTCCGGGCCCATTTCGCCGACCCTGGGGCGTGCCTGGTGGGCGCCGAAGATGATGTCGTGGGCCCGTTGACGGTGTGGGTCGACCCTGTCCCCCTCCTCCGGCTCCGGCTCCGGTTGGGGCTCGGCGGCCACGGCGGCGGCCTCCTCGGCGGCCACCTTCTCGGCGTGCGCCTGGCGGACCCGGGCCTGCGCGGCGGCCTGACGCGCGGCGATCCGCTCGAGGCGGGCCACCACCTCGGCGGACTCGTCGGTCGGGTCGTGCGGCGGCTCGGCCGCGACGGCGGCCGCCTCCGGGTCGGGGCGGGCGCCGAGGTCGGGGCGGGACAGCACGATCGCGCCGACCAGGGCGGCCAGGAGCAGGATCGAGAGCACCTCGAAGGGCAGCACCCAGGCGCCGAAGACCTGGGCGCCGACCCGCTGGGCGGTGCCCGCCGGGGGCAGCTCGAACTTCGTCCAGCGGAACGCGTCGGCCAGCAGCGCGGTCAGTCCGAAGCCGACACCGGCGCCGATGAGCACGGCGGGCAGGGCCGGCCGGTCCAGGTCGCGGGACGGGCCGATCGGGGCGCGGGTCAGCATCACGGCGAAGAGCAGGAGCACGACGACCGCTCCGACGTAGACCAGCACCTGCACCCAGGCGACCAACTCGGCGCCCATCACGAGGTACAGACCCGCGATCGCGCCCAGGCTCGCCACCAGGTAGAAGCCGGCCCGGACCAGGTGGGCGCTGGTGACCACGAGCGCGCCGAAGCCGACCGCGATCGCACCGAGAGCCAGCAGGAGAGCGTCCGCGACGGTCACTTCGGAGGCTCCGGGGACGCGGTATCCGAGTCGCTCCCCGCCGGGGGCGGCTCCCCGGGATTTCGAGCGGGCCGGGACGGCCGCTCCGCGGTCGTGGCAGGCGGACGGCGTACGTTGGCACGGGCTTGGGTTGCCGCCCCCGGACCCGCAGCCTTCCGGGTGGCGGCCGCCTCTTCCTTCGAGGGCTCGCCGAGCACGTCGTGAGCCGGCGGCGGAGGCACCGTTCGCATCCACTCGCCCAGCCGGTCCTTGTCGTGCAGGAGGTCGAGGACGTCGGTCTCCGCGTACTCGAACTCGGGGGTCCAGTGCAGCGCGTCGAACGGGCAGACCTCGATGCAGATCCCGCAGTACATGCAGAGAGAGAAGTCGATGTCGAAGCGGTCGAGCACGTTGCGCTGACGCGCCCGAGCGGCGCCCGGGACGACGACCTCCTCCTTGTGCGAGTCGATGTAGATGCACCAGTCGGGGCACTCGCGGGCGCACAGCATGCAGACCGTGCAGTTCTCCTCGAGCAGCGCGATCACGCCCCGGCTGCGCGGCGGGAGCTCGGGCTCGACGTCCGGATACTGCCGGGTCGTCGACCGCCTGGTCATCGTCCGGAGCGTGACCGCAAGCCCCTGCACCAGCCCTTTGCCAGGCGCGCCACGCTCCCCGTCGTCACTCACAAGCACACATCCTGCCCCGTGATCGGTTCGGACGCGAGCACACCCCCATTCGGATCTTCCGGTACGGTGAGTCGTGGGAGAACCGCCCGCTTGCTGGAGGCGCAGTTGACCGCCCTGATGAGCGACCTGCCACCAGTAGGCGGCTGGACCGTAGATGATTTGGGCGCGCTGCCGGAGGACGGCGTGCGCCGTGAGTTGCTCGATGGAGTGCTCCTCGTGTCCCCCTCCCCCACAGATTTCCACCAAATAGTCGCTGCGCGCCTGATGGTCGCTCTTGAGGCATCCTGCCCGCCGGAGCTTCACGTTACGCAGGGCGTCGAGGTCCGGATCAGCCCACGGCGCGCCTTCACCCCCGATGTGCTGGTCACAACTGACGCTGCTGCGCAACGCCGTCCACGACATTACCTACCGCACGAGGTCATGCTCGCTGTCGAGATCGTCTCTTCCCTGTCGCTGATCATGGATCGCATTACAAAGCCCGCGCTCTATGCCGCCGCCGGCATCCCCTTCTACTGGCGGATCGAGACGGGCGACGGCCTCACCGTGCACACCCACAAGATCGACCCGGAGCACGAGGTGTACCGATCGTCCGGCACCTTCCAGGAGCAGATCGTCACGGCGGAGCCCTGGGAGATCGACCTGCCGATCAGCAGGATCACGCCGCGCTATCTCTGATCACATCGCGAGCTTTACCGCGGCGGTGAGGATCAGCTGGGCGAGCGCGAGCGGGACCAGGACCAGCCAGCAGAGGCGCTGGAGTTGGTCCTCGCGCAGGCGGGGGTAGGCGACCCGGAACCAGATGATCACGAAGGACAGCGCGAAGATCTTGACGAGGGTCCACAGCCAGCCCAGGTGACTCGCGAACGGGCCGTGCCAGCCGCCCAGGAACAGGACGGTGGTGAGGGCCGCGATCACGATGATGCCGACGTACTCGGCGAGCAGGAAGAACGCGAAGCGCAGGCCGGTGTACTCGGTCAGGTAGCCGAAGACCAGCTCGGAGTCGGCGATCGGCATGTCGAACGGCGGGCGGCGGATCTCGGCCAGGCCGGCCACGAAGAAGATGACCGCGGCGGGCGCCTGCCAGAGCAGCCACCAGGGCCGCCACGCCTCGACGATGCCGGGCAGGCTGAGCGTGCCGGCGGCCATCGCGACGCTCGCCGCCGCCAGCACCAGCGGCAGCTCGTAGCCGAGCAGCTGAGCGGCGCCCCGCAGGCCGCCGAGCAGGCTGTACTTGTTGCCACTCGCCCACGCCGACATCAGCACGGCCAGCACGCCCACGCCGAGAACGGCGAGGACGAAGAACAGACCGATGTCCAACGGCTGGGCGACCAGGCTGCCGGGTCCGATCGGGATGCCCAGCAGGATCAGCAGGTACGGGAAGAGGGCCACGATCGGCGCCAGCCGGAACACTCCGCGGTCGGCGTCCCGCGGGGTGATGTCCTCCTTCTGCACGAACTTCACGCCGTCGGCCACCAGCTGCGCCCAGCCGTGGTAGGCGCCCGCGTACATCGGGCCGAGGCGGCCCTGCATGTGCGCCATGACCTTGTGCTCGGCCTGGCCGACCAGCAGCGGGAGCACCAGGAAGCCGACGACGACCGCGACGACCCGGATGAGGAGCTCGAGCCAGACCGGCATCATCTCTCCGGTCCCCACTCGCCGGGGGCGGGGACGCCGGGCGGGCGCATCGGGGCGCGCTTGGCGGCGCCCGACTCGGACTCGCCCGGCTCCTTGGCGCCCGGCCACGGCTTGGCGACCCGGGCGGCGAGCACGAACTCCTTGCGCAGCGGGTGGCCCTCGAAGCCGGGCGGCAGCAGCAACGGCTTCAGGTCGGGGTGGCGGGCGAACGTGATGCCGAACATCTCGTGCGTCTCCCGCTCGTGCCAGGCAGCGCCGGGGAACAGCTCCACCACGGACTCGACGTCCGGATTTTCCCGCGGGACCCGGGTGCGGAGCAGCAGGGAATGCTTGCGGCGGGTCGAATAGAGATGGCAGAGCACGGAGAAGCCCTCGTCGAGCTCGTCGACCGCGGACAGCCAGTCGAAGAAGTCGCAGCCGAGGACGCCGTTGTGCTTCGCGGTGCCGATCGCCTCCCACCAGCGGGCGACCGGCACGTCGACGACCGCGCGCTCGTGACCGGGGCCGCCGGCGGACACGCCGGCGGTCACCGGGGCGGCGTCCTCCGCCTCGCTCGCCAGCAGGGCCACCATGCGCTCGCCGACCTCTTCGGGAGTCATGGCAGCCATCCTATGGTCATGACGTCGTGCCGCAGGCCCGGGAGCGGTCGACCGTCAGTCGACGGTCGCCCGCGGCGCGGCGATGATCGGGGCGGTCAGGGAGACGGCGTCCCGGGAGTGGGCGGTGCCGGTGGTCAGCGGGTCGGGGCGGGGCACGCCGCCCGGGCCGGACTGCTCGGCGGCGATCTTCTCCTGCAGGCGGAGGATGCCGTGCAGCAGCGCCTCGGGCCGGGGCGGGCAGCCGGGCACGTAGACGTCGACCGGGATGATCTGGTCGACGCCCTTGGTGACCGAATAGGAGTCCCAGTACGGGCCGCCGCAGTTCGAGCAGGAGCCGAACGAGATCACGTATTTCGGCTCGGGCATCTGGTCGTACAGCCGCTTGATGGCCGGGGCCATCTTGTCGGTGACCGTGCCGGAGACGACCATCAGATCGGCCTGGCGCGGACCGTGCGCGAACGGGATCACGCCGAGCCGCATGAAGTCGTGCCGGCTCATGCTCGACGCGATGAACTCGATCGCGCAGCAGGCGAGCCCGAAGTTGAAGACCCAGAGCGAATAGCGCCTCCCCCAGTTCAGCACGAACCGGATGGGCTCCCCGAGCACTCCTGGCAGACCGGCCACGACGTCAACCTACTCCGTGGCCGTGGCGGGACGCTGCAGCAGGCTGAGGAACCCGGTCAGCAGCGCCTCCCGCAGGGCGGGCGGGGTGACGTTGAGCAGGGAGTTGACCGCGGCCATCCGGGTGAAGTCGCCTCCGCCCAGCCCCAGTCCCTCGGCCAGGCCGGCGACCAGGTCGGGGGTGACCATCTCGGGGGTGAGCGCGCCGGCCGCCTCGATCAGCGGCTCGGGGAGCCGGACCGGACCGCGGGCTCGGGCGGCGGCCACCGCGCCGGCCAGGTCGGCGGCGAACTCGTGGACGGTGGCGCTCACCGCGGCGGTCACGGTGAGGTGGACGGTGGCCGGCAGCGCGCCGAACGCCATCTGGGGCTGGGTGTGCCAGCCGCGGGCGGCCAACTCGTCGGCCAGCACGAACAGGTCGACGCCGCCATCGACACCGCCATCGTCGGCGGTCAGGCAGACGACGGTCGTCTCGGGCGGGGCGAACAGCCGGACGCCGTCGGTGGCGGCCACGGCTTCGGCGAGGACGGCGACCGCGCGCCGGGTGCGCTCGGCCAGCTCGAGATAGCCGGCGTCGCCGATGGTGCGCAGGGTGGCCACGGCCGCGGCGATCGGGCCGCCGGAGCGGGTGGAGGAGATGACCGGGTTGATCATCGTGTAGCCGGGCCAGTCGGCATACGCGAAGTACTGCGGCAGACGCAGCGTCTCGTCCCGGTGCAGCAGGAGCGAAACACCCTTCGGCGCGTACGCGTACTTGTGCAGGTCGACCGAGATGCTGGTGACGCCGGGCACGGCCAGGTCGAACTCGGGCAGGTCGGCGCCGAGCCGCGACAGGTACGGCAGCACCCAGCCGCCGAAGCACGCGTCCACGTGGAAGCGCACGCCCCGAGCGGCCGCCGCCGCGGCGATCTCGGGGATCGGATCGACCACGCCGTGCGCGTACGACGGCGCCGAGGCGGCGACCAGCACGGTGTCGGGGGTGATGGCGGCGGCCATCGCGGCCGGGTCGGCCCGCAGGTCGTCGCCGACCGGCACCACGTCGAGCGCGACCCGCAGGTAGTGCGCCGCCTTCGCGAACGCGGCATGCCCAGTCGACGGGATGACCAGTCGCGGGGTGGTCAGGCCGGGACGGCTGTCGCGGGCCGCCTTGACCGCGAGGATCAGCGACTCGGTGCCGCCGCTGGTGACGCTGCCGACCGCCTCGGGGCCGCCGCGCAGCAGCTTGACCGCGGCGCCGACCAACGCGTTCTCCATCGCCAGCAGGGAGGGGAACGCCGTCGGGTCGAGCCCGTTGACGTGTGCGGAGATCGCGTGCGCCGCCCGGGCCAGGTCGTCGAGCCCGTCGAGCGCGGGGTCGTAGACGTAGGCGAAGAGGCGGCCGCCGTGCGTCGGCAGATCGGCCCGGCGCAGCTCGCGGAGCTCGCCGAGGATCTGGTCGCCGGGAACTCCCTTGTCGGGCAGCGCTTCGAACATGGCCCGACGCTATCGGACGACGCCGGTCGCCCGGGACATGTCGCGGTAGGCGCGAAGCAGCAGCACACCGCCGCCGACCAGGGCCGCCGGCACCAGCGTGAAGCCGAGCAGGACGCCCAGGCGAGCCGTCGCGTCCTGCGGCGCGGCCTCGCCGGTGGAGGACGAGACGTAGCCGAAGACCTGCAGGACCAGCGCGTAGATTCCCGGGCCGAGGGCCAGGCCGAGGGTCTCCCCCGCGGTCCACACCCCGGTGAAGACGCCGGCCTGCCGCCGGCCGGTCCGCTCGGTGTCGTGGGCGATGCAGTCCGGCAGCATCGCCATCGCGAAGACCTGCTGGCCGGCGTAGCCGCAGCCGATGAGCGCGACGACCAGGTAGATCGGCACCGCGGCGAGGACCGGCGCGGCGAGCAGGGCCAGCGCGCCAGCGGCGAACAGAAGCGACGCCGCCGCCAGGGCGCGGGGCTTGCCGAAGCGGGCGCCGATCCGGGTCCAGAGCGGCATGACCAGCAGGGCCGGGCCGACGAACGCGGCGAACAGGAACGTCGCGCCCGAGTCGGCGCGGACCACCTGATCGGCGAAGTACTGGACGCCGGCGAGCATCGTGCCGATGCCGACCGCCTGGATCACCCAGCAGAGCAGGAGGGCGCGGAAGGGCCGGTTGGCGGCGATGACCCGGAACTGTGCCCGCAGGTCGGGCTCGGACTCGCCGGCGGCATGGATTTCGGCCTTCCGGGTACCGAAGTAGACGCCGAGCGTGCCCACCATGATGAGCCCGCCGACGAAGACACCGGACCACCGGTGACCGGTGATGCCGCCGCCGGTCTGGTCGACCACCAGCGGGGCGAGCGCCCCGGAGATGAGGATCGCCAGCGCGAGCACGGCGACCCGCCAGGTCATCAGCCGGGTGCGCTCGTCGTATCCGTCGGTGAGCTCGGCCGGCATGGCGACATAGGGCACCTGGAAGAAGGCGTACGCCGTGGCGGCCGTGAGGAAGGCGATCGCCACGTAGGCCCCGGCGCCCGCGCCGCTGCGGATCGGGCCCGCGAAGATGGCGGCGAACAGGACACCCAGGGTGAGCCCCGCGACGAGCAGGAAGCGCCGCCGGTCGCCGCGACGGTCGGAGACCCGGCCGGCGAAGGGATTGACCACGACGTCCCAGGCTTTCGGCAACAGAACCAGCAATCCGGCCACACCCGCCGCAACGCCCAACGTGTCGGTCAGATAGGGCAACAGCAGCAAACCGGGCACGGTGCCGAACGCGCCCGTGACCAGCGAACCCAGCGAATAGCCGGCAAGTACCCGGCGCGGCAACACGCCGATCGGCCGTACGTCCGGAGAGGGACCGGTGGTCGTCATGGACGCGCATGCTAACCACGATCAAGCCCGTACGCCTACGCTTCGCGGCATGAAAAGGGTTGCGGCCGGGGTCGCCGCCAGCCACCCGGCGACCGCGCGGGCCGGCTTGCAGGTGCTGCGGGACGGCGGCACGGCGGCGGATGCGGCGGTGGCGGCGGTGCTCGCCTGTTGCGTCGCCGAGACGATCTTCACGGGGCTGGGCGGTGGCGGCTTCGCCACGTACTTCGAGGCGGCCACCGGCACGGTCACCTGTCTCGACTTCTTCGTGGCGGTGCCGGGGACGGACGGGGACCGCGAGCCGGGGCCGATGATGTCGGTGGACGTGTTCTTCGGCGGGCTGCCGCAGGTCTATTCGATCGGCGGGGCGAGCGTGGCGGTGCCCGGGGTGCCGGCCGGCTGCGGCGAGGTGCACCGGCGGTGGGGCCGGCTGCCGTGGGCCGAGGTGGTGGCGCCGGCGTCGGCGCTGGCCAAGACCGGGGTGCCGATCCCGGACGCGCACGCCCGGACGCTCGATTCGTGCGCGCCGGCGCTGGCCTGGGGCGAGGGTGCGGCGGTCTACACCCCGAAGGGGCGCAACCTGGTCGACGGGGAGTTGCTCTTCCACCCCGGCCTGGCGACCGCGCTGGACGCGCTGGCCGTGGTCGGGCCGTCGATCTTCTACACCGGCGATTTCGCCCCGATCCTGGTCGACGCGGTGCGGGACGCGGGTGGGGCGCTCGGGCCGCGCGACCTGGCCGACTACCGCGTGCTGGAGACGCCGGTCGACCGGGCGATGCTCGGCGGTTACGAGGTGCGGGCCCGGCACGACCTGAACCGGGTGGTGGACACGATCGCCGGGCTGCCCGCCGACCTGTCCCGGCCGCGGCGGGCGATCGGGCTGGCCGACGCGCTGCGCGATCAGGGCCGGCAGAAGATCGGCGACACCACGAACGTGTCGGTGGTGGACCCCGAGGGCAACGCCTGCGTGATCACGACGACGCTCGGGCTCGGGTCCGGCGTCTGGCTGCCCGGGCTGGGCATCAACCTCAACTCGATGCTCGGCGAGGGCGAGCTGATCACCGATGACCTGGCGCCCGGCCGGCGGATGTCGTCGAACATGTGCCCGCTCGTGGTGATCGACGGCGACGGGCGGCTCGCGGTGGCGGCGGGCTCGGCGGGGGCCTCGCGGATCCGTACCGCGCTGATCGACACGCTGCTGGGCGTGCTGGTCGACGGGGTCGACATGGCCACCGCGCTGGCCCGGCCGCGCTTCCACGTCGTGGACGACACGGTGCACGTCGAGCCAGGCTATCCGCGGGACGAGCTCACGCTGCTGGCCGGGGCCGGCTACAAGATCAAGCAGTGGTCGGGCCTCAATCACTACTTCGGGGGCGCGAACGCGGTCGGCCAGGCCGGGGCGGCAGGCGACCCTCGCCGCGGGGGCGTGGGCCTGCTGCTCTGACCGCCACTCAGTTCATCCGGCGGGCGAGGGTGGCGTCCACCGAGGTGGCGATCTCGCGCAGGGGTACCTCCAGGTCGGTGGGCTTCAGGCCGAAGGTGTCCTCGGTCAGGGTGCTGTCCAGGTGGAACGGCGCGTAGAACTGGTAGTCCATCTCGGCCATCTCGCGGGCCATCGGGACGACCAGGCCGGCCGTGCGCATCACGAAGCGGGGCAGCGCGCGCAGCTTGACCCGCGGCTGGCCGGTCAGGTCGGTGTACCGGTCGGCCAGGTCACGGATGGTGATGGCGGGCCCGGTCGGCGCGTGCCAGGCCCGGCCGTACGCGCGCTCGTCCGCGGCCAGGGCGACCATCGTGCTGGCCATGTCGCCGGTGTAGGTGAAGCTGTGCGGCAGGTCCGGGTTGCCCGGCGCGTACGCGGTGCGACCCTTCGCGATGGCCGGCAGCAGCACCGAGGAGAAGACGCCGACCGCACCGGCACCGATGTAGTCCGAGCCTCGGACCTCGATCGCGCGGACGCCGCTGTTCAGGGCGTCGTGCCACATCTTGATGCGGACCTTGCCCTTGCGGCCGGTCGCGGCGAGCGGGGTGCTCTCGGTCATCCGGCCGCCCGGCTGCGGGCCGTAGCCGTACAGGGTTCCGGTCATCACGTAGACCGCGCCGGCCGACTTCGCCGCGGCGATCATCGCGTCGTTCATCGGGTACCAGCGGTTCTCCCACTCGGTGTACTTCGGGTTCGCGCAGTTGTAGAGCGTCGCGGCCCCCTCGGTCAGCGACGACAGTCGCAGCGCGTCGGAGGCGTCGGCCGCGACCAGCCTGATCTGCGGGTGGGCCGGGCCGCGCCCGCTGCGGGTCACCATCGTGACCGTGTCGCCCCGGTCGACCAGGAGCTGGGCGATGGCGCTGCCGATCGGGCCGGACCCGACGATGACGTTGTTCGACATTGCTGTTCTCCTCCGTGAGCACTGCTCTCTGTTGAGAACGATGATTACACGCATCGCGCAAGCATGCAAGAGCGGTGCTCTCGTTATGGCACACTGGTCGCATGAAGGCCGAAGGAGTACGTGCCCGGGTCCGGGCCGAGATGACCGAAGAGATCAAGGCGGTGGCCCGCCGGCACCTCGCCTCCGACGGGGCCAACCTGTCGCTGCGGGCGGTGGCGCGGGACATGGGGATGGCCTCGTCCGCGGTGTATCGCTACTTCGCGAGCCGGGACGACCTGCTCACCGCGCTGATCATCGAGGCGTACGACGCGGTGGGCGAGGCCGCCGAACGGGCCGCCGCCACGGCAGCGGCCGCGGGCGCGGACTTCACCGACCGGCTGGTCGCGGTGGGGCACGCCGTCCGCGAATGGGCCCTCGCCGAGCCGCACCAGTGGGCGCTGATCTACGGCAGCCCGGTGCCCGGCTATCGGGCGCCGGAGGACACCATCGGGCCGGCCACGCGGGTCGTTCTGCAGATCGCCGCGATCGTCCGGGACGCGTTCGCGGCCGGCCGGTTCGGGCCGCAGCCGGAGATCACCGGCCGGTACGCCGAGGAGCTCGCGGCGGTCGCCGATCAGTTCGGCCCGGGCATCCCGCCCCGGCTGATCGGCGCCGGGATGGCGGCCTTCATCCAGCTCTGCGGCGCGGTCAGCGCGGAGCTCTTCGGCCAGCTCAACAACTCGGTCGACGAGGACCGCCGCGGCTTCCTGGAGTTCCAGATGCGCGGCGCCGCGGCGTTCATCGGCCTGATCTGAGCACCGCTAGCCCGGCAGAGCCGCTCGCAGGACGTGGCCGCCAGGCGTATCCGCCGGGACGTCGGGGCGGTTGAAGAAGCGGGCGGCCAACTGCGCCGGCCCGAGGTCCTCGATCTCGGTGAAGCCCAGCCCGCGCAGCTCCGCGTCGATCTCGTCCGGCTCGAAGAAGGTGAGCCACGGCTCGCCGATCCCGGCCACCCGGGCGGCCCTCGCCTCGAGGGCGGCCCGCCGCTCGGCCGGCATCCTCTCCGGGGACTGGGCGTAGTCGAAGACCACCTCGCTGCCGGGAACCGCGGCAATGTACGAGATGGTGGCGTCGAAACCCGCCCCGGTCAGGTAGGGCACCACGCCGAGCCAGAGGAAGAACGCCGGCCCGTCCAGGACCAGCCGGTCGGCCAGCGACTCGCTCTCGAAGTCGACCCCGGTGTAGGACACCGACGGGGGAATCTCCATGCCGGTCGCGCCGAGCCGCTCCCGCTTCCACTCCTGCGTCGCCGGGTGGTCGACCTCGATGACCCGCACCCCGTCGAACCGGTTGCGGTAGGCGAAAGTGTCCAGCCCCGCCCCCAGCACCACCACCTGCCGCACGCCCCGGCGCACGGCCGCGGCCAGCGCGTCCTCGGCGAACCGATGGCGGGCGGCGATGAACATCCGCATGGCCCGCCGCGGCGCGTCGGCGAGCAGCTCCTCCTCAGCGACGCCCAGGATGCGTACCGCGAAGGGGTCTTGAAAGATCGAGCCCCGCTCCAGGAGCTGATGGGCTGCCCGATAACGCGCCGCGCTGTGGGCCGTCTTGCTGGGCTGTCCCACTTCCATTAAGGCATCCATCCTGCTCGCGCCATGTCTACGTGATCACCCTTCAGCGGGGCGCCCTCGCTCAGCAACCGCTGGCGGGCCTCCTGCTCGTGCCCCGGCGGCATGCGCCCGGAACTGGTCACCACCCGGTGCCAGGGCACTCCGCCGCCGTGCCGCGCCATGATCGTGCCGACCTGCCGGGCCGAGTTTCGCCCGGATTTGTCGGCGAGCGCGTCGGCGATCGCCCCATACGACATGACCTTGCCCTCGGGGATGCGCTCGACGAGCGAGAGCACCTCTTCGACGTACTCCTGGGGTGTCACGGAAGCCACCTTAGAGGTGACCCCCGACAAAAGCGGGCCACGATATGGGATCTCGGCACGGGTCGGCCCCGGCACTCGCGCAAAATGGCCAGGTGCGCGAAGTGGTGACCGCCGCCCGCCGCGTCGTGGTCAAGGTGGGCTCGTCCTCCCTGACCACCGCGGCCGGTGGCATCGACGAGCAGCGCGTCGACGCCCTCGTCGACGCGCTCGGCGGCCTGGCCACGAGCGGGCGTGAGGTGGTCCTGGTCTCCAGCGGCGCGATCGCCGCCGGCCTCGCACCGCTGCAGCTGCGCCGCCGCCCGCGTGACCTGGCGACCCAGCAGGCGGCCGCGTCGGTGGGCCAGGGCCTGCTGATCGGGCGGTACGCGACCGGTTTCGCGCGCCACGGCCGCACCGTCGGGCAGGTGCTGCTGACCGTCGACGACGTGACCCGCCGGGCGCACTACCGCAACGCCTACCGCACCCTGCGCAAGCTGCTCGATCTCGGCGCGTTGCCGATCGTCAACGAGAACGACACGGTCGCCACCGAGGAGATCCGTTTCGGCGACAACGATCGGCTGGCCGCGCTGGTGGCCGCCCTGGTACACGCCGATCTGCTGGTGCTGCTCTCCGATGTGGACGCGCTCTACACCGGCAGCCCGTCCGACCCGGCGTCGGAACGGATCGCCGAGGTGGCCGACGAGTCAGATCTGGCCGGCATCAAGATCTCCTCCCCGGGCAGGTCCGGCGTCGGCACCGGCGGCATGGTCACCAAGGTGGAAGCGGCCCGGATCGCCACCGGCTTCGGCATCCCGGTCGTGCTCACCAGCGCGCCCCTGGCCGAGGCCGCGCTCGCCGGCGAAGAGGTGGGGACGCTGTTCCACGCCGCCACGAGCCGACCGGCGGCGCGGCTCTTCTGGCTCGCCCACGCCACCGCACCGCGCGGCCGCCTGCACCTCGACGCGGGCGCCGTCACCGCCGTCGTGGCCCGGCGCAAGTCGCTGCTGCCGGCCGGCATCGTCGCCGTGGACGGATCGTTCGCCGCCGGCGACCCGGTCGACCTGGTCGACACCGAGGGCGCCCCGGTGGCCCGCGGCCTGGTCAACTACGACGCCGTCGAGCTGCCGGCGCTCCTCGGCCGGTCTACCCCCGAGTTGGCCGCGGAGCTCGGACCAGGATATGAACGAGAGGTCGTCCACCGGGACGACTTGGTTCTTCTGTAGGGAACAGGAGTAGGCGATGACGTCCGTGCTGCAGCAGGCCGCCGACGCGCGCGGGGCCTCGATCGACCTGGCCGCCGCGACCCGCGCCGAGAAGGACCGCGCGCTCCTGCTGATGGCCGATCGGCTGGTCGAGCGGGCCGAGGACATCGTCGCCGCGAACGCGGTGGACGTGAACAACGCGCGCGACGCCGGGTCGTCCGAGGCGATGATCGACCGCCTCACGCTGACCCCGTCCCGGATCGAGGCGATGGCCGACGGCCTGCGCCAGCTCGCCGCCCTGCCCGACCCGGTCGGCGACGTGGTGCGCGGCTCCACCCTGGCCAACGGGCTCGAGCTGCGGCAGGTCCGGGTGCCGTTCGGGGTGGTCGGCATCATCTACGAGGGCCGCCCGAACGTAACCGCGGACGCGGCCGGCATCTGCCTGAAATCCGGCAACGCGGCGCTGCTGCGCGGCTCCGGCTCGGCGTTCAGCTCGAACGCGGCGATCGTCTCGGTGCTGCGCAAGGCGGTGGCCGACGCGGGTCTGCCGGCCGACACGATCCAGCTGCTCGACGCCACCACCCGTGACTCGGTCAAGGAGCTGATGCGCGCCCGCGGCCTGGTCGACGTGCTGATCCCGCGCGGCGGCGCCGATCTGATCAGGACGGTCGTCGAGCAGTCCACGGTTCCGGTGATCGAGACCGGCGTCGGCAACTGCCACGTGTACGTGGACCAGTCCGCCGACCTGGAGAAGGCGCTCGCCGTCACGATCAACTCGAAGACCCAGCGACCGTCCACCTGCAACACCGCCGAGTCGCTGCTGGTGCACATCGACATCGCCGACTCGTTCCTGCCGCTGGCGATCGAGGAACTGGTCTCGGCCGGGGTGACCGTGCACGGCGACCCGCGGGTGGCCGGCTACAGCGCCGACGTCGTCCCCGCCACCAGCGAGGACTGGGCCAAGGAATACCTGTCCGCCGACATCGCGGTGGCGATAGTCGACTCGATGGACGACGCCCTCGACCACATCCGCCGCTACGGCACCGGCCACACCGAGGCGATCGTGAGCGAGTCGGTGACCGCGACCCGGCGCTTCGCGGCCCGGGTGGACGCCGCCGCCGTCATGATCAACGCATCGACCCGCTTCACCGACGGCGGCGAGTTCGGCTTCGGCGCCGAGATCGGCATCAGCACGCAAAAGCTGCACGCCCGCGGCCCGATGGGCCTGCCCGAGCTGACCTCGACGAAGTACATAGTCACCGGCAACGGCCACACCCGCTAAAACCAGATCAAATTCCCTTTCCGGTACGAGGCTCCGCCGAGTCCCCGCCTACCAAGGCGAGCTCGCTGCCGTCCCGGCCCTTTGCCGCCACCATCCGGGCGGAGCTGCAACTCGGGCAGGCCGGCCCAGCGGCCGGTCACCCACCTGCCGCCGCTAACGGCAGGCGCGCAGGCCGCCCCAGCGGCCGGTCACCCCGCCCCCCGCCGCTGACGGCAGGCGCGCAGGCCGACCCAGGCGGCCGCGATCACCCCACCTGCCGCCGCTAACGGCAGGCGCGCAGGACGGTCAGGGTGGTGTTCACGTCGAAGACCGGGCCCTCGGCGCTGTCCCAGCCGCCGTCGGTGCGCTGGGTGGCGGCCAGGCGCTTGCGGGCCGCCTGCAGCAGCCAGTCGTCGCCGAGGTGCACGCGGCGCAGGGCGGCCGCCATCGAGGCCACGTCGGCCGGGGCCATGTCGTGCAGCCGGTCGCCGAGGACGAGCTGCACCCGGGCCGACTCGTAGAAGTACTGCTGGGCGTGCAGCAGGCCGGCCGCGTGCCAGCCGGTCGCCAGGAAGGACGGCCAGGTGCCGTCGGGGCGCAGCTGGGAGTTGACGAAACCGGCCGCGGCCGCGAGCGTCGGGGCGTGCCGGGCCGGCAGGTCGAGGTGCGGGTGCAGCTCCACCTCGGCGACGGTGAACCAGAAGCCGGCCAGCGCGGTCAGGTAGAGCGTGGCCTCGGGGTCGCCGGGCATCGCCCAGGCCGGCGCCACGGCGGCCAGGGACTCGTTCTCCTGCCAGGTGCCGTCGGGACGCTGCACCGTGGCGAGCCAGCCGAGCGCCCGGTCGACCACGGCGCCGTGCAGGCCGCCGAGGTCGTCGAGCTCGTTGAGGCGGAAGCAGGTGGCGTCCACCGACGGGATCACCCCGTCGGTGGAGGCGGGCCAGCCGCCGGCCGCGGTCTGCCCGGCCGCGATCCGCTCGACGATCTCGGGCGCCGGGGATTGGCCGGTGCGCAGGTACGAGAGCCGAGCCCGCTCCACCGGATCGCCGTGCGCGACGACGTACCCGATCGCTGCGTCAATGTCGACCACGGGGTGACGCTACAACCTGCGGTGCCAAACCGCTCCGTGTCTCGACGCCGGGGAGCCATATCGGCTCCCCGGCGCGAAAACTCAGTAGGACGGAAGCGACGGATCGACCGTGTTGACCCAGGAGACGATGCCGCCCTGGACGTGCACGGCGTCCTTGAAGCCGGCCGCCTTGAGGGCCGCCAGCGCCTCGGCCGAGCGCACGCCCGACTTGCAGTGCAGCACGATCTGCCGGTCCTGCGGGAAGCGGGACAGCGCCTCGCCGGAGAGGATCTCGCCCTTGGGGATCAGCGTCGCGCCCGGGATGCGGTTGATCTCCCACTCGGCGGGCTCGCGCACGTCGACGAGGAAGACGTCCTTGCCGGAGTCCTGCCAGTCCTTGAGCTCACGGGCGGTGATCGTCGCGTCGACGGTCGCCTCCTCGGCCTCCGCGGAGATCGCACCGCAGAAGTCCTCGTAGTCCTCCATGAGCTCGGTCAGGGTCGGGTTCTCCCCGCAGAGCACGCAGTTCGGGTCCTTGCGGACCTTGATCTTGCGATACTCCATCTCCAGGGCGTCGTAGACCATCAGTCGGCCGACGAGCGGCTCGCCGATCCCGGTGATCAGCTTGATCGCCTCGTTGACCTGGATCGAGCCGATCGACGCGCAGAGCACGCCGAGGACGCCGCCCTCGGCGCAGCTCGGGACCATGCCGGGCGGCGGGGGCTCCGGGTAGAGGCAGCGGTAGCAGGGGCCGTGCTCCTCCCAGAACACGGACGCCTGGCCGTCGAAGCGATAGATCGAACCCCAGACGTACGGCTTGCCGAGCAGCACGGCGGCGTCGTTCACCATGTACCGCGTCGCGAAGTTGTCGGTGCCGTCGACGATCAGGTCGTACTGGCTGAAGATCTCCAGGACGTTGTCGCGGTCCAGCGCGGTGTTGTGGATGACCACGTTCACCAGCGGGTTGATCTCGCGGATGCTGTCCGCGGCGGACTCGGCCTTGGGCCGGCCGACGTCGGAGACGCCGTGGATGACCTGGCGCTGGAGGTTGGACTCGTCGACCGTGTCGAAGTCGATGATGCCGAGCGTGCCCACCCCGGCGGCGGCCAGGTAGAGCAGCGCCGGTGAGCCCAGGCCACCCGCGCCGACCGCGAGCACCTTGGCGTTCTTCAGCCGCTTCTGGCCGTCCATCCCGACGTCCGGGATGATCAGATGGCGCGAGTAGCGGCGGATCTCGTCGATGGTCAGCTCGGCGGCCGGCTCGACGAGCGGGGGCAATGCCACGGTTCACTCCCCGGGGTTGACGGTAAGGATCGCTAGCCATTGTTGCTCGTTCGCCCTCGTCGTAGCCATGACGTTCCCCACCGGCCCGATATGCGAGACGAGGGAATTTCTCAGCGCATCGCCGGACCCGCATAGCGTCTGCCGTGCGGGTACGGCCACGAGTTGGCCAGGCACCCCTTGAGGCCGAACGTCTGCTGCATCATCACCGGCGCGAGCCGGCCCGGGCCCGGGCACGCCTCGTGCCCGTGTCCGAGCTGGTGACCCACCTCGTGGTTGATCGCGTAGGCGCGGTAGGTGGCCAGCGGCGCCCCGTAGCCGCGGACCGCCCCCTCCCACCGGTCGTCGTTGACGATCACCTTGCCGGGCAGGCGGCAGGACGTGTACGCCCCGGTCTCCAGCCCGCCGATCCGGCACATCCGCTCGGAGGTGCGCGCCGAGGCCAGGTAGACGGTGAACTCGGCGGGCACGTCCAGCGGAACCCGCTGGAATCGCACGCCACGGGACGCGATCCAGCCGCGGCGGTCGCCGAGCGCGCGGTCGACCTCGCCGGCGAACCCGATGGCCGCGCCGGGGGCGTCCGGCTTCTCGACCCCCAGGTGGAAACGGTGGATCGGGCCGGCCAGCCCGAGCACGGGGCCGTAGCCGCCGGCGTAGTCGAAGACGCCGCTGGTGCCGGCCGCGCGGACCCTGGTCACCGCGGGCGCCGCGGATTGCCCGATCGCTGCCGACGGCGCGGCGGCCACCGGCCTCGGGATCACGATTCGGTCGGCATCGCGGGCCCGCAGGTAGCGCCCGAGGAAGATCACGGCGACCGCGAGCAGCACGTGGGTGGAGACGGTCAGGATGCGCCGGCGCCGCCGCGCGGGCCGCAGCTCCTCCACGAAGTCGCGGAACGGAACCGGCGCCGGCGGGGGCGCCGGCCGGATGAGTGGGGTCCGGCGCATCGCCGGCGGGTTCCGGAGGGGATTCCAGACCGGCGTATGGGTCAGGGCCGAGCGGCCGGGCGCGGCGGTCCCGGCGGTCCGGCGCCTGCCACCCGTCGTTGTCATGACACAGCCGAGATTGCCACGCGCCGCCGCGCGTTTCCGGTGTTTTGCCAGCTACAGGGGGCGGCCGGTGAGGAATCGGGTGCCTTGCCGTGGCCACGGGTAGGGCCGGCACCCACGGGCGGTGAGGGTCTGCTGCACCATCACCGGGGCCGGGCCCCCGGCCGCCGGGCAGTCCTCGTGGTGGTGGCCGAGCTCGTGCCCGACCTCATGGTTGATCACGTACTGCCGGTAGGTGGCCAGTGGGATCTTGGCGTAGAAGTACGGCTTCGCCGAGAGCCGCCAGCGGTCCAGGTTGATGATCGCCTTGCCGGTCGTCCGGCACGACGTGTACGGGACACCGTTGATCCGGATGTTCGTCCCGCCCTGCTCGCACAGCAGCCCGGCGGTGTCCCGGGTGGCGAGCAGGACGGTGAAGTCGGCCGGGTCGCTGCCGGCCACCATCTGCAGGCGCAACCCGCCGTCGCCGGTCCAGCTGCGCGGGTCGCCGAGCGTCGCCACCACCTGCTCGGCGAACGCGGTCACGTCCTCGTTGCTGCCCTGCTCGACGGCCACCCGGAAGCGGCGCAGCGGTCCGCCGGCGCCGAGGACGGGGCTGCGGGTCATCGCGTACGCGAACCTGCCGGAGCCATGCGACGGAACCGCACCCGCCAGACGCAGCTGATCCGCCGCCAGGCTGGGCGTTGGGGACGGGGTCTCCGCAACGGTCGCCGACGGCGCCGGCAGCGTCGCGTCCTCCAGCACCGGCGGGGCGGCCGACGCGGACGGCGCCACGGCCGAGGACTGGGCTTCTGCCGAGCGCAGCCCGTGACCCGCGAACAGGCCCGCGGCCGCCACGATGGTCAGCGCGAGCAGCATCAGCCACCACCGGCGCCAGCGATCCGGCGGCGCGGGCGGTTCGGCGGGTGGCACGGACACTTGCGCGATCATCGATCGCCAGCGTCTCACACAAGCCGATCTCGGGCGCACGGGCGGATCTTGGATTGGCTTAGGGGCGCGGGGCTTCCTCGAGCATGCCGACGATGGCGCGGGCCACCAGCCGGGGCGCCTCCATCTGCGCGACGTGCCCGACGCCGGGCAGGATCAGCAGCCGGCTGTCCGGGATCACCCTGGCCACCTGGGACGGCACCCGCGGATCGACGAGTTTGTCGGCGAGGCCGCCGATGACCAGCGTCGGCGCGGTGATCTCGGTCGCCAGCCGCCACAGCGAGTTGCGCCCGGGCAGATACGCGCGCAGGAAGCTGGAGACCAGCCCACGCAGCGTACGCAGGTAGGCGTTCGGGTAATGGGCGACCGTGTAGCGCAGCTTGATCTCCTCGATCGCCTCGGCCCGGCGCTGCGCGCTCGCCTTGCGGGTGTCGCCGAAGCACGCCTCGAGGACCTGCTCGGCCATCTCGTCGACGGTCAGGCGGGTCATCCCCCAGGCGAAGATCCGATCGGCCCGGGGCAGCGCGAGCAGCGGCAGGTAGGGGCCGTGCGCCGTCCGGCGCGGATCGAGGAAGGGCATCGCCGGGGAGATCAGGGTGAGCGTGCGGACCAGGTCGGGGCGCAGCGCGGCCACCCGGACGAGGATGGAGCCGCCCAGCGAGTTGCCCACCAGATGCACCGGGCCCCGGCCGGCGTGCTCCAGGTAGCCGATCAGCGTCGCCGCGAAGGCCGGGATCGAATAGCGCGGGCTGGGGTCGCTGTAGCCGAAGCCGGGCAGGTCGACGGCCTGCGCATCGAACCGGTCGGCGAGCAGGCCGGCCAGGTCGGTGAAGTTCTGCGACGAGCCGCCCAGACCGTGCAGGTACACCGCCGGCTCGGCGCCCGGGTGGGTGGCCGGGGTGTCCCGGACGTGCAGCATCGCCCCGCCGATCACGACCCGGCGCGCGGGCCAGGGTGGTGGTGCGTCGCCGTCCGGCAGCAGCACGCCGTCGTCGGCCAGGATGGCGCCCTTCATCGGGACAAGAGTGCCTCGAGCCGCCGGTTCACCGCGGCCAGCGTGGCGCGGACCATGGCGTGCCGGTCGTCACCGGCCACCACCGCCGACCCGGCGAGCTGCTCCACCCAGCCGTTGCAGGACAGCAACAGCACGACGACCGCCACCTGGGAGTTGCCGAACGGGACCGCGGCCGCGTGCTCGACGAAGCAGCGGGCCGGGCCGTCCGGGTGCTCGGAGGAGGCCAGCAGTTCGTCGACCGCGCCGGCGGTGGCCGTGGCGCACAGCCGCAGCAGGTAGCCGTCGACGGCCGGGCCGCTGGCCGAACCGGACGTCGCGCGGCCGCCCACGGCCAGGCGCACCTCGACCGTGGCGTCCGTGCCGAACGTGTTGACGTGCACGTTCTCGATGACGATGCGGGGGCCGGGGTGTTCGCCGGGGTAGAGCGGGCGGGTCGGGCGGTGGTCGTCGGCGGGGACGACCTCGGCCTCCTCCTCGGGCTGAGCCCGCTGGCTCTCCACCGGCCTGCTCTCCACCAACCGGCTCTCCACCGGCCTGCTTTCGACCGGCCGGCTCTCGACCGGCCTGCTTTCGACCGGCCTGAGCGGCTCGGGCTCGGGGCGGGCGTGCTCGGCCGGTCGAACGCGCTCGGCCAGCGGCACGGGCGGCGCGGACACCTGGGCGGCCGGGGCCGGGGGCAGGAGCGGTGACGAGACGGGCGCCTGAGGCGGCGACGAGACGGGCGCTTGGGCCGCCGCGACCGGCGCCGGGGGCGCGCTGCGGGGCCGGGTCGGCGCGGGTGGCGACACCGGGGCGGCCGCCGGCGGGACCGGCAGCGGCGCCACCGCGTCGCCCTTCATCGCGGCGTCCAGGCCCATCCGCTCCTGGAGCAGACGGGCCACGCGGCGGCTCACCTCGGCCGGGTCGGCGCCCTCGGCGAGATCCAGGCGCAGGCTGTGCGCGCCCGACGGGGTCGCGCGCAGGGACGCGTCGCGCACGCCGTCGACGCCGCGCACCGCGGCGAGGATCGCCTGCACGTCGAAGCCCTCCTCCCGGTCGCGCGGCTGCACGTCGCCACGGCGCAGGTGGGTGGCGATCCGAGCCAGCGCCGGCGTCTCGGCCGTCGGCTCCGTCAACGGCGGCTCCGGAACTCTCGGCACGTCCGGTTGGGCCGGTACGCGCTGCGGCAGTACCCGTGGGCTGGGGTCGGCCAAACCGCTCGCCCGTCGGCCGGGGTCGGCCGGTGGGCTGATCCGCGTGCCGGGATCGGCCGGTCCGCTCCCCCCGCCGGCGGCCGGTGTCGGGCTGCCGAAGGCCGCGTACGCCGTGCCCGACTGGTAGCCGGGCGGCTCCGCGGCCGGACCGGGCTCGTAGGAGACCCGGCGCGGGAAACTCGGATCGTACGACGGCGGTGCCACCGCCTGGGCACCCGCTCCCGGTGGCGCGGGCGGCGGCTCCGGCGGGGCCCAATCGGCGCGGCGGGCGGCCGGGGCGGCCGGGCGCACCAGGGGGACCGCGGCGCGCTGCTGAATCGGGGGCGCCGGGGTGTCCTCGAGGTCACCCTCGTACGGGTACGGCGGGGCGCTGTTGGGCGTGGGCGGGTCGTACGGGCTGATCGGGGTGGCCGACTCGTACGGGCTGATCGGCTCGACCGAGCGCAGGCTGGTCGGCCGTCCGATCCGCGAGGTGGGCCCGATCGAGCCGGTCGTCTCCCCCAGGCCACGTGGCGGCTGCGGCAGGGGCGGCGCCGAAAGTTGCGGAAGCGGGCCGGGCTCGATGCGCGGGGCCGGGGGGCGGGCCTGTTCGGCGCCCGGCGGGGTCAGGTGGGCCAGCAGGTCGGAGTAGCGCGGGCGGGTGTCCGCCCAGCGGGAGGCGGCCTGATCGGCCGGCGAGGACCCCCCGGACGGGGGAATTTCGCCGGACGGCCGCGCGTCGACGAAGCCCGGCGGCGCGGGCGCGGGAACCGGCGCTGTGCCGCTGCCGGCGCCTGGTCCTGCGGACGGCGCGGAGAACCCGGGCCCAGCGGGGGCCGAGGTGGGCTGGGGCGGCGTGGGCTGCGGTGGCGTGGGCTGCGGTGGCGTGGGCTGGGCCGAGCCGTATGATCGGTCGATGGGAGGAAATGCCTGATTTCGCGGAAAGGGCGTAGGCCGACGCCACGCCGGTACGTCGTTTTCCGTGTCGAGTGCGGCGCCGGGGTTCGACCAGGGACTATCCTGCGTCGCCCAGCCGTTCACTCGAGCACGCTCGCGCGAATCGGCACTGTCGCCACCCTCCGGGGCTCCAGTGTCTCCGGAATGCCCTGTTTCATCCACCGCGTGCTCCTCGCTCGCCCGTGCTGAGGCTACCGTGTGGGTGCGGTGGCGATAAGTTGCAGCGTCGCGACAATTGACCGGGTGGCAGCAACCTGCGCCGATCCGGGCAAACCGCGCCGACCAAACCGCGGGGACCGACCCCCTGGAAGGTAGAGAGACATGACCGCTGCGTCCGGCGGGGCACAGACCGCCCGGCCCACCCGCCTGCCCCGCTCCGCGCGCCGCAAGCAGTTGCTGGCCGCGGCCCAGCAGATCTTCGTGGCGCACGGCTATCACGCCGCCGCGATGGACGACATCGCGGAGCGGGCCGGCGTCTCCAAGCCGGTGCTGTACCAGCACTTCCCCGGCAAGCTCGAGCTGTACCTGGCGCTGCTGGACACGCACTGCGACGCGATAATCGCCAAGGTGCGCGAGGCCATGCTGGCCACCCACGACAACAAGGAGCGGGTGAAGGGCGCGGTCCGGGCGTACTTCGACTTCATGGACCACGAGAGCGAGGCGTTCCGCCTGGTCTTCGAGTCCGACCTGCGCAACGACCCGCAGGTGCGGCAGCGGGTCGAGCGGGTCGAGCAGGGCTGCATCGCGGCGGTGACCGACACGATCATCTCGGACACCGCCCTCGCCGGGGACGCCGCCGAGCTGCTCGCCTCGGGCCTGGTCGGGGCGGCCGGCCAGTCCGCACAGTTCTGGCTGGCGAACGGCCGGCGTACGCCGAAAGCGGAAGCCGAATCGCTCGTAGCTGCGCTGATCTGGCGCGGGATCGCCAGCTTCCCCCTGCAGGACGGCACAACCAGCGGTTCGACGGCCGAAATCGGATAACCTTCACAGCGGTAAGACCCGTACAGAGGGAGGACCCCGTGGAGGTCAAGATCGGCGTGCAGCACACGCCGCGCGAGCTGGTGCTCGAGAGCGCTCAGACCCCGGCGGAGGTCGAGCAGGCAGTGACCGAGGCGATGGCCAAGGACAGCGTGCTGTCGCTCCAGGACGAGAAGGGCCGCAAGGTGATCATTCCGGTCAACAAGGTGGCCTACGTCGAGATCGCCGAGTCGTCCAACCGGCCGTTCGGCTTCACCACTCGCTGAGGTTCCGGCGGGCACCCCTGTCACCAGGGGTGCCTCCCGTAACTCCGCTCTGAGGTGCACGATCTCTCAGTCGGGTAGACTGGGGTTTGTCGCCCGTCGACGTCGATCCGGTTCGCTGTTTTTCACCCCGCGAATCCCGTTTCGCCGCGGGCGACCCGCGCGCGTGCGGCCCGCTTTTTCAGCGTGTGGCCCGCGCCCTACCCACAGCGCGCCCCAAGCATTCCGACGGGCGCACCACGAGAGGCACCCGTAAAACTTCATGACAGACATCGAAAACTCCGAACCCGCGCTGGTCCCCGTCGTCAATCGGGCCCCCGTTCGCCCGGACAGTCCGACCTTCGCCGAGCTGGGCGTCCGCGCCGAGACCGTCGAGGCACTGGCGAAGGCCGGCATCACCCGAGCCTTCGCGATCCAGGAGTACGCGCTGCCCATCGCGCTGCGCGGCACCGACCTCATCGGCCAGGCCCCGACCGGCACCGGCAAGACCCTCGGCTTCGGCCTGCCGCTGCTCGAGCGGGTCATCTCCCCCGCCGAGGGCGCCGACGGCAAGCCGCAGGCGCTGATCGTCGTCCCCACCCGTGAGCTGGGTCTGCAGGTGGCCCGCGACCTGGCCGCCGCGGGCAGCACGCGCGGCGTCCGGGTGTTGCCGATCTACGGCGGGGTGGCGTACGAGCCGCAGGTCGACGCGCTCAAGAAGGGGGTCGAGATCCTTGTCGGCACCCCCGGGCGGCTGCTCGACCTGGCCAAGCAGAAGACCCTCAAGCTCAACTCGATCAAGGCGCTCGTGCTGGACGAGGCCGACCGGATGCTCGACCTGGGCTTCCTGGACGACGTCGAGAAGATCCTCGCGATGCTCCCCGAGCAGCGGCAGACCATGCTGTTCTCGGCGACCATGCCGGACCCGATCGTGGCCCTGTCCCGCCGGTTCCTGAGCCACCCGGTCACCATCCACGCCGGGCACACCTCCGAGAGCGGCCCGTCGCCGCTGACCAAGCAGGTCGTCTACCGCACCCACCCGCTGAACAAGCTGGAGATGGTGGCCCGCATCCTGCAGGCCCGCGAACGCGGTCTCACCATGATCTTCTGCCGCACCAAGCGGGCCGCCGACCGGGTCGCCGAGGACCTCGACTTCCGCGGCTTCGCGGTCGCCGCGGTGCACGGCGACCTGGGCCAGGGCGCCCGCGAGCGGGCGCTGCGAGCGTTCCGCAGCGGCAAGATCGACGTGCTGGTCGCTACCGACGTCGCCGCCCGCGGCCTGGACGTCTCCGGCGTGACCCACGTGATCAACTACGACTGCCCCGAGGACCCGGACACCTACACGCATCGCATCGGCCGCACCGGCCGGGCGGGCGCGACCGGCGTCGCGGTGACCTTCGTCGACTGGGAGGACATGCCGCGCTGGGTGCTCATCGACAAGTCGATGGGCCTGGGCATGCCGCAGCCGCCGGAGACGTACCACACGAGCGCCGCGCTCTACTCCGACCTGGACATTCCCGCCGACGTATCGGGCACGCTGCCGACCGCCGAGCGCAACCGGGCCGGCCTCTCGGCCGAGGTCGAGGAAGATCTGGGCGGCGGGCGCCGGCGCCGGGAACCGACGCGGGGTCGTGGGCGACGCCCGCGCGCCGGCGGCTCCGGTCCCGACGCGGGGGCGGCTCCGGCCGAGGATGCCGAGCGGCCCAAGCGCCAGCGACGCCGCCGCCGGGTGGGCGACGATTCCGATCTTTCCGGTACGCCCGAGGCCGGCGCGCCCGGGGAGGCCGGGTCGGTCGACACGGCCGAGCGGGGCGGCGCGGTGGCCAGGCGGTCCCGCGCGGCGGCCAAGCCGGCCGGCGCGGTGGCCGAGCCGGCCGGAGCAGTAGCCGAGCCGGCCGGGCCGGTGGCCGAGCCGGCTGGAGCGGTGGCCGAGCCGGTCGCCGGGGAGGCCGAGGCGGCGCCGAAGCGGGCTCGCACGCGGCGCCGGGCGCCGGCCACGACGCTGCTCTTCTCGGGCGGCAGCGACGAGGTGCCGGCCGGCGAGGCAACCGCCGCGCCGTCCGCGGGCGCGCTTTCCACAGACACGTCCTCCGCGGACGAGGACGGCCCGGACTCGGATGACGACGCCGACCGTCCGCGCCGTCGCCGTCGCCGAGGTGGCCGGGGCAGCCGCGGTTCCGGCAACGGCTCGGCCGCGAACGCCGCCGAGTCGTCCGGTGGCTCCGAAGCCGACGCGTAACCCTCTTCGGGCCCGGCCTCGGCCGGGCCACGCAGAGCTAGCGGCCGGGGTTACGCTTCGTGCCGTTCAGATCCAGCGTCGTGCCAGCTCGTCGAGGACCGCGAGGTGCAGACGGTGCGCCTCCACGGCCTCGGCGACCAGCTCGTCCCGCTCCTCGGACGACCCGGGAAGGGCGTCCAGGAGCCGGCCGTAATAGGTCTGAAACGCCTCGAGATCGATGCCGGGGAAAACGTAGAAACGGTGGCCGGCGCCGTTGAGGCCATAGACGCGGGCAATCGCCTGGCCCAGGTATTGGCCGCCGGCGAGATCGCCGAGGAAACGCGTGTAATGGTGCGCGATGAAGCCGACCGGGTGCGAGTTGGCGGCATAGCGCAGGCGCGTGCAGTAGGTCGTGGTGGCGGGCAGGGCGGCCATCCGGTCCGCCCAGCGCGGGCCGTGCAGGAAACGCAGATCCGCCTCGATCGGCGCCAGCCGCTCCAACTCGGGAAAGACGAACGCCCGGGCGATCGGGTCGTCGGCCATCGTGTGCCCGGCCAGCTCCAGCGCCTCGTAGAGAAACCAATACTGGGCGACCATGTCGGCATAGGCGACCCAGGAGACGCGGCCGGCGGCGAGGGCGTCCAGAAAGCTGTGCGTCTGGGTGATTTCGAGTGCTCTGCCGGTCTCGCGGCGCAGCCGTGCGGACAGCCGGTCGGCCCCCGGCGGGTCGGCCATGAAGGACATCGGCGGCGCACCTCGCTTCTCGCGCGAACAGCGTATCTATAGATCGACTTCGCGGCCCAGTAGGTGCCGGACGTGTGTTCGGCCACCGGCCGGTTCGGTGCGCCGGCCGGTCGCCGTGACGCGGGCAGAATGGAGAGATGCCAGAACCGCTCGCGGACGTCCTCGCCGAGGTACGCACCCTGCTGCTCGCTCCCGGCCTCACCCGGGCCGTCGCCGCCGGCCGTCGCCGGGGGAAGACACCGTCGGTGACGCGGGCGGAGTTGCGACCGGTGACGTTGAAGGGTGGCCCGCACCTACAGATCGTCACCGATGACGGCTCTCGGCCGTTCACCCGGAACGCCGCGCCCGGCGCCGAGGCGGAGTCGGCCGTCGATGCCCTACTCGCCGAGCCGTTCGGGAACTGGCACGTGGAGACTACGACGGCCACCGTGCAGGTGCGAATCACCAAGAAGGGTGACGCCCAGGTGCACCGCGGCGCGGCGCCCGCGTCGGCGCCGGACGCCGGGCACGACCGGGCCAAGCAGTGGCTGCTCGACCCGGGCGACCCGCTGTTCGAGGTGGTCGGCGGCACGGCGGCCAAGCGGCGGCAGGTCGACGCGTTCCTGCGGGCGCTGGCCGCGACGCTGCCCGCCGAGCTGCCGTCGCCGCTGCGCGTGGTCGACCTGGGCTGCGGAAACGCCTACCTGACCTTCGCCGCGTACCGCTATCTGTCCGCCCGCGGCGTACGCGTCCAGGTGGTCGGGGTCGACGTCCGCGAGGATCAGCGGATCCGGAACACGGCGGTCGCCGAGGCGCTCGGCTGCTCGGCGGACGTGACGTTCGTCGCCGGGACGATCTCCGACGCGTCGCTGCCCCTCACCCCCGACCTGGTGCTGGCGCTGCACGCCTGCGACACGGCCACCGACGAGGCGCTGGCCCGCGCGGTGCAGTGGTCGGCGCGCTGGGTGCTGGCCGCGCCGTGCTGCCACCACGACATCGCCGCCCAACTCAAGGGCGTCACGGCGCCGACGCCGTTCGGCGAGCTCACCCGGCACGCGATCATGCGCGAGCGATTCGCCGACGTGCTGACCGACACGCTGCGAGCGTCGCTGCTGCGGTTGCACGGCTACCGGGTCGAGGTGGTCGAGTTCATCGACTCCGCGCACACCCCGCGCAACCTGCTGTTGCGGGCGCGGCGCACGGACGCGCCACCGACCCCGGCGCAGCTTTCGGAGTACGAGTCGCTGACCGCGCAGTGGTCGGTGACGCCGGCGCTGGCGAAACTGCTTCAGACCACCACGGTCCACGCTGCGGTGTGCACCTGACCACCGACCTGGAAGTCGAAGAACATCCGGTAGGTGCCGCTGCTCGGCACCGACAGCCAAAACTTGACCTTGCCGTCGACCAGCGAGGCCTCCGGATGGACATGCACGTAGGCAAGGTCGCCCTGGCGAAGCACGACCAGATGACCGTACGCGCCGAGATAGGGCTCGACGACCGCCGGAGTGTGGTCGGGCCCGGCCACACTCATCAGGATCGGCTGGGTCGACCCGGTGCTCGGGGTGCCCTCGTAGCCGACGGCCAGCCCGTCCACGGCGACGGCGCGCGTGGGCGCCGGCAGCGGGACGGGCACGTAGTCGCCGGCGACGGTGAGGTCGGTGCCCAGCGTGGTCGCCACCGGCCGGCCGCCGACCAGCGCGGTGAAGTCCGCGATCATCCGATAGATGCCCGGCTGCGCGATAGTGAGGTCGATCCCCCAGGTGCCGTCGGCGGTCATCGACGGGTGCAGGTGCTGATAGCCGCTGAGATCGCGGCGGATCACGATGAGGTGCAGGAGCTTGTCGTGTACGACCGCGTACGAGGTGATCGGCGCCCCGCCCGGCCCGGTGATCCGGAAGCTGAGTCGCTGGGGCTGGCCGGCGACGAAGGTCGTGCGGGCCGGGACCAGGGTGAGCCCGCCCGAGCTGAGTGAGAGGCCGCCGACCGCAGCGCCCATGGTCATGGTCCCGCCGCCGGCGTTGTGGGTGTGCGGCTGGTTCTCGTCCACGACCATGCCCGGCATCGAGCCGCCGTTCGGCGCGCTGATTGGCGGGGCGGAGGCGGAGGTGCCGCCGTTGCTGAGGCGGCCCACCCCGTAGCCGGCGAACAGCGCGACGACGAGCAGCGCCCCGAAGGCCGCAAGCCGAAACCCGGCCCGATCCCCGATCGGCGCGGTCGCGGCCGTGCGGAACTCGTCCTCCCGCCCCTCGGCTGCAGGCTGCCCTTCTTTGACGGCCGCCCCGGCGGCAGACCGCCCCTCGACACCCGACCCGGCCGCAGACCGCCCCTCGACACCCGACCCGGCCGCAGACCGCCCCTCAACACCCGACCCAGCGGCAGACTGCCCGTCGACGGCCGACCCGGCGACAGGCCGCCCTGCGGCGGGCGGGCCGGCGGCGGGCGGCTCCTCGACAGCCGGCTCGGCGGCGGGTCGGTTTCCGATGCGGTTTAGGTCTGTGGTGGGGTCATCGGAGGCGGCGGGCTGGCCGCCGATTGGCGGGCCGTCAGGCATGCGCGAGCTCGTAGCCGGCCTCGTCGACCGCGGCACGCACGTCGTCCTCGGCGAGGGGTGCCTCGCTGGTCACCGTAACCTCGCCCGACGCGAGGTCGACCCGCACCTCCGCCACGCCCGGCAGCGTGGAGAGCTCGCCGGTCACGGCCTGGACGCAGTGCGAGCAGGTCATCCCGGTCACGGTGTAGGTGCTGGTCACAGCCATGAAAACGCCTTTCGGGGAACGGTGGCCGTCAAGATTTGACAAGCCGGGCGATCGCGTCGGAAGCCTCTTTGACCTTGGCAGTCGGATCCCCGGCCCGCGCCGCGTCGACCACGCAGTGCGCCAGGTGATCCTCGAGCAGGCCGACCGCGACCGCCTGCAGCGCGCTCTTGGCGGCCGAGATCTGGGTCAGCACGTCGATGCAGTACGTGTCCTCGTCGACCATCCGCTGCAGTCCACGGATCTGCCCTTCGATCCGGCGCAGCCGCCCGAGCAGAGCGGCCTTGTCACCGGAGTAACCATGCGGACCGTGCTGCTGCGGAGTCGCCTCGTCGGACATGCAGGCCAGCATACCCCCTCCCGGTATTCCTCCTCACCCGACCTCCCCCTCATCCTGTCCACTACCTGCCGTTTTGTCACCACGGGCCACCCGCCCGCGGGACACCCATCGCGCCCACGTGCACGTCACCTGGCCGGCCGCCCCGCCGCCGCCCCCACCCTGCGCGCCGACGCGACAACTACGACGCACAGGACACCTCCCCTACGACACACGAGAAGCCCCACGACGCACGGGACCCCTCCCCCCCCCACGACGCACGGACCTCTCCCCCGCAACGCCCGTTACATTGATGACCATGACAGCCGCCACCCCGCTCGCAGCCCTGGTCATCGAGACGGCCGCGCTGACCCAGGCGCTCGCCTCCCTCCCCGACTCGGCCTGGACCAGCCCGACCCGCTGCCGCCCGTGGGACGCACGCGCCCTGCTGGCCCACGTCCGCGTGGCCGTTGCCCGAGTCCCGCAGGCGCTCGCCGAGCCCGCCCCGCCGGCCGCGGACGTGTCGGCCTTGGCGTACTACCGCCCCGACGAGCGCTTCTCCCCCGCCACGAACACCGACCGCATCGTCACCGCTCAGGCGCAGGCATCCGACCTCCCCGCCCCGGCGATCCTGGCCGAGCTCGACGACCTACGCAGCGCGATCGTCGGCATGTGCACGCCCGAGCCACCCGACCGAGTGATCCGCACCCGCCACGGCGACGCCATGCTGCTGACCGAGTTCCTGAAGACCCGAGTCATCGAGGTAGCGGTACACGGCTTCGACCTGGCCGACGCGCTAGCCCAGCCGTCCTGGCTAACCCCGGCCGCCGCCGACCTCCTCCAGGACCTGCTGCTCGGCCCGTCCCGCACCGCCCCCGACCCGGAACGCTTCCTCCGCGCAGCCACCGGCCGAGCCACCGACCCGGACCTGCTGGCCCGCCTACAGTCCCGCCCTCTCACCCTGGGCTGACGGTCCCCGCCGATCAGACCGCTCGGCCACGGCGAGGTCTGGGTCACCCAGGCCAGCTCCGACGACCGACGCACCCGACGAGAGCAAGCGGGCTCGCCCCCGGCCCGAGTGGTCGCCCAGCAGCGCCGGCCAAGTGCGGCCGCATGCCCATGCGGTCAGGCAAGCGCCGCCGCACGAGAGCAGGCAGCAACCACCGCGGGCGGGCGCCGCGTGCGGGCGGGCGCCGCGTGCGGGCGGGCGCCGCGTGCGGGCGGGCGCCGCGTGCGGGCGGGCGCCGCGTGCGGGCGGGCGCCGCGTGCGGGCGGGCACCACGTGCGGGCCGGGCACCACGTGGTCAGGCCGAGACTGCCAATGCCAACGGCAGCACCCCCTCGGCGCCGGCGCGGCGGAGGGCTCGGCCGGCCAGCGACATCGTCCAGCCGGAGTCGACCAGGTCGTCTACCAGCAGGACGGGGGCGTTCAGGCCGGACAGCACGGTGGCCACCTCGGGCGGGACGGCGAAGGCGTCGTGGAGGGCGCGGACTCGCTGGGCGCTGTTTCCCCGCGAGGCGGTGACGGTCGGCGCGGAGGAGGTGACCGCGCCCAGCAGGGGCAGGCGGCCGACGCGGGCGATGTGCTCGGCCAGGGTGTGGATGAGCTGTGGATGACGGTGGGAGCCGACCTCGACGACCGCGGCCGGGCGCTGTCGCCAGGCGTCGTCGCCGTGGGCCCAGGCTTTCAGGATCTCGACGACCGCGGTGGCCAGTTCGTCGGGGATCGGACCGTCCGGGGAGTCGGGGGTGACCACCGTGCGCAGGCGGCTGCCCCAGCCGAGGTCCGAGAGACGGCCGACCGCTCGGCCCGGCTCGATCTGCTCGGCCGGGCCGATTTTGCCCTTGAGGGAGATGCCGACGGCGGCAAGACCGGTGGGCCACAGCTTCTTGGGGGCGATCTCGACGCCGGGGCGGCCCAGGAACGCGGCGGCGGCGAGGGACGCGGTCGACGCATCGGTGTCGAACAGTGGACCGGCACAGTTGTCGCAGCGGCCGCACGCCGTGGCCTCGGGGTCGTCCAGGCAACGCCGTAGGTATTCCATGCGGCAGGAGTCGGTCTCGGCGTACTCAATCATGGTCTTTTGCTCCGCCGAACGAGCCTCGGCGACCCGGCGCAGGCGGGCAGTGTCATAGGTCCACGGCTCGCCGGTGGCCAGCCAGCCACCGCGGGTGCGCCGGACCGCGCCGTCCACATCGAGGACCTTGAGCATCAGCTCGAGGCGGGTGCGGCGCAGGTCGACCAGCGGCTCGAGCGCCTGGGTCGACATCGGACGGTCGGTGGCGAGGTTGGCCAGCACCAGGCGCACCTGGTCTTCCGGCGGGAAGGCCAGCGACGCGAAGTATCGCCAGATGGCGGCATCTTCCCGGCCGGGGAGCAGGACCACCTCGGCGTGCTCGACGGCGCGACCGGCGCGGCCGACCTGCTGGTAATACGCGATCGGGGACGGGGGCGCGCCCAGGTGAACGACGAAGCCGAGATCGGGCTTGTCGAAACCCATGCCGAGCGCGGAGGTCGCGACGAGCGCCTTGATCTTGTTGTCTAGCAGGGCCTGCTCGGCGGCGCGGCGGTCGGCATCCTCGACCTGCCCGGTGTACGACGCGACCTGGTAGCCCCGCGAACGCAGGAAATCGGCGGTCTCGGTGGCCGCGGCGACGGTGAGCGTGTAGACGATGCCCGAGCCGGGGAGCTGATCGAGATGGTCGGCGAGCCAGGCCAGGCGATGCGCCGGGTCGGGCAGATCGAGGACGGCCAGGCGCAGCGAGTCGCGGTCGAGCGGGCCGCGCAGCACCAGCGCGTCGCCGAGCTGATCGGCGACGTCGGCGGTCACCCGGGCATTGGCCGTCGCGGTGGTGGCCAGCACCGGGGTATGCCCCGGGAGACCGGCCAGGAAGGTGCGGAGCCGGCGATAGTCGGGGCGGAAGTCGTGCCCCCAGTCGGAGACGCAGTGCGCCTCGTCGACGACCAGCAGACCGGTGCTCGCGGCCAGGCCGGGCAGCACGTTGTCACGGAAGTCGGGATTGTTTAGCCGCTCGGGGCTGATCAGCAGCACGTCGACCGCGCCGGACCTGATCTCGGACTCGATCTCGGACCACTCGTCGAGATTGGCCGAATTGATGGTGCGCGCGGTGATGCCGGCCCGCGCGGCGGCGTCGACCTGGTTGCGCATCAACGCGAGCAACGGGGACACGATGACGGTCGGGCCGGCCGGCGGATCACCGGCCGCGACGCCCTCGCGGAGCAGGGCGGTGGCCACGAAGTAGACCGCCGACTTGCCCCACCCGGTGCGTTGCACGCAGAGCACCCGCCGCCGGTCGACGGTGAGCGCCTCGATGGCGCGCCACTGATCCTCGCGCAGGCGCGCTTGGTCGCCGGCGAGCCGGCGCAGCACCCCCTCGGCCCGCTCGCGCACGGCAGCTCGCTCGGCCTCGTCGGCCCTGATCCGCGTCGTCTCGGTCATGCGGCATGTCTATCAGCCCGCTCCGACAAAACTTCGAGTTGTCCACAGGGCAGCCGTTGTCCACAGGCCGCCGGAACGTCCTTGACAACTTTATTTGTCGGTGCCAGGCTCGGGTCATGGCCAAGACGATTGCCGAGAAGCTACTGATCAAGCCGAATTCGACCCTGTGGCTGTCCGATCCGGCCCGGTTGCCGCTGCTCACGCCCATGCCCGACGGAGTGCGCGAGGTCGAGACGCTCGCCACCGCCAGCACCGCGGTGCTGTTCGCGGAGGATGGCGCGAGCGCGCGCAAGCTGCTCGAGGAGCACAGCGCCGACCTCGCCAAACCGGGGGTGTTCTGGGTGGCCTATCCGAAGGGAAACAAGGCCGACATCAACCGGGACACGCTGTGGCCGATCGTCGCCGACTTCGACATGCGCCCTTGCGGGCAGGTCGCGATCGATGACCGCTGGTCGGGCTTGCGCTTCCGGGCCAACCGCGAGGGCGAGGGCCGATTCACGGGCGGCGCGGCATAGCGAGGCCCGCGACCGGACGCACGGCGAGCCGGCGAGGGCGAATCAGAGGACGACTGCGAATCAGAGGACGACCGCGAATCAGAGCACGACCGCGAATCAGAGGAGGTGACCGGGATCAGAGGGTGACTGAGTAATCAGTGCCGGTGTGCGGCTTCGGCGAGAGGGAGGGCGGCGGGGTGACGGGCTTCGAAGGGTAGGACTGCTTCCGCGGTGGGGACGGGCGGTCGCGCTTGGCGTCCGGAGTTCGCCTCTCGCCGGCGGCCTCGCTGATCGTTCCGGCGGCCGGTTCGGTCACGGTGCTGCCCAGCACCTCGGCTCGGCACCTGCGCCCGTCGAGGGTGAAGGCCAGCGGCAGCGGGTTGTCGCCGCGGTAGGCGCCGCGCAAGGTGAAGGCCTTACGGGAGCCGTGGCCCTTCACGATGACCTTGCGGCCGGTCTGGGTCACCGCCGCCGGTGCGCCGGTCAGGCGCTGGGAGCCGGGGTAGGCGAACACCACCCGCCACGACGAGCGCCCCACCTCGTCGGAGGTCGCCACGGTCAGAACGGCCTCGTAGTCTCGGCCGGAGTCGTGCCGGAGCTGGTAGCGAACCACGCACGAGGTCTCCGGGGGCCCGACTGCGTCCGGTCCGGCGCCGGCTGCCTGGGCTCGCTCCGGCTCCTGGGTTTCCCGGGTCGTCGCCCAGCCCACGCCGGCGACGGCCAGGAGGCCGGCGGTCAACAGAGCCGCCTGCACCCGATGCCGGCCCGTCAGCACCTCGCGGGCCAGTCCGCCACCGGCGAAGAGGCCGCCGCCGAGCGGGCGTACCTGGCCGAGCCGCAGCCAGCCGGCGAGCCTCAGCCCGGCCCGCAAGCGGAACGAAGCCGCCCCGGCCAGCTCGCGCCACCGACGAGAAACACCGCCCGGCACAAGCCGCCCGGATGAGACTGCACCCGGCACAAGCCGCCCGGATGAGACAGCACCCGGCACAAGCCGCCCGGATGAGGCAGCACCCGGCACAAACCACCCAGACAGATCGACACCCGGCGTAAACCAACCGGACGAAGCGACACCCGGCGACGGCTGCCAACGGGAAACCGTGGGCAGCGGAACGACCGCCCGAGCCGGCGGCGGCGCATCCGCAGCCTGTGCACGCGCGGGCGGAAGGACCGGCTGGATTCCGGCCGTGTCGGCGAGGGCTCGGGCCACCGCGGCGGCGTCCGGGCGGTCCGCCGGCGACTTGGCCAGGCACCGAAGACACAGCTCGCCGACCGATCCGGGCATCCCGGGCAGCGACGGAAGCGGGTCGGGGTCGGCGTACAGGTGGGCGCGCAACGCCTCGGCCGTCGTCCCCGCCGGCCAGGGGAGCCGCCCGGTCAGCAGCCGATACAGCAGGAGCCCCAGCGCGTACACGTCGGTGGCCGCCGAGACCTGGGCGCCGGCCAGGCGTTCCGGGGCCAGGTAGGCCGGGGTGCCGAGGAGGCTGCCGTCCGGCGCCGCGTCCCGCTCCCCGACGATCGCCGAGATGCCGAAGTCGACGACCTTGGCGCCGGTCACCGTCAGCATCACGTTGGCCGGGGTCACGTCCCGGTGCACCAGCCCGCGCGCGTGGGCCGTGGCCAGCGCCGACGCCACCTCCACGGCGACCGTGACCGCCTCCCGCCAGGGCAGCGGGCCCTGCCGGCCGAGCCGCGCCGCCACCGACTCGCCGTCGTTGAGTTCCATCACCACGTACGGCACCGTCAGGCGCGCGTCCGAAAAAGTATCCGGAAGCGAATCAAGCGGCGACTCACCGAAGTCGAAGATCCCGGTGATGTGCGGATGGCAGAGCCGGGCCGCGGCCAGCGCCTCCTGCCGCAACCGGTCACGAAAGCCCTGGTCGTCGGCGAGTCGCGGGGACAGCACCTTGACCGCTACCGACCGGCCCAGCGTCTCGTCGTACCCGCGCCAGACGACGGACATGCCGCCGGTGCCGAGCTTCTCCACGAGCCGGTACCGGCCCCCGATGAGAGGCGGAGGCCCCATGTGCCGATTGTGGCCCCGGCGGCGACCCGCCCGACCGCGCACGGAGAAACCGAGGCGATATGTCCGGTTTCCGGAAACGGGGTCTCAGAGCATGGAGAGGTGCACGTGGTTCGTATGCACCACCGACGGCCCACCCTGCGGGCTGTACGCCTTCCACCCGCTACCGGGCATCCAGATCTGCCGATACCAGATCACGTACATGACGCCGAGCCGGTCCGCGTTCTTGATGAAGTACGCCGCCAGGTTGTTCCCGTACGTCTTGTCCGCCCCGGTCGCCGCCACATCCAGGAAGCCGGTCGAGTGCGCCGCGAAGTCGCAGGCCCGCCCCTTGGGATGCTCGCCGCTGTCCTGATGCCGGAAACAGGCCACGTAGTGCGTGAAGCCGTCCGCCTTGGCCTGCTGCATCGCATGCAGCGTGCGCGGCGTGATGCAGCCGGTGCTGGTCGGGTCGTCGACCGTGCAGGACTCCTTGGGCCACGAGCCGTCCGAGTTGCGCGGCGCCGGCTGGGCCAGCGGCGAGTTCACGCTGACGAAGCCGCCGGCCGCGCCACCGCCGACGCTGCCCAGGGCGAGCTCTGCTTCCCTCTTCTTCTTGGTCAGCGCCACGACCTGCTTCTGCTGCTCGACGACCTCCCGGTCGGCGGCGGCCTTGGCGGCCTTCGCGTCGCTCAGGTCGGTCCGGTACTGCTGCAGGATCTTGCCGTCCATCTGGGCGAGCATGTCGATCTGCTGGGCCCGCTCGAGGAAGGCATCCGGCGAGGTCGAGTTGAGCAGCAGGGACATCGTGCTGGTGCGGCCCAGCCGGTAGGTCCGGTTGACGATCACGCCGACCTGACTCTCCAGCTGCTTGGCCGAGGCCTGCGACGTCTTGACCGTGTTTTGCAGCTGGGCCTGCCGCTTCTTGGAGGCGTTGAGTTTCTGGATCGCGTCGGCCTGACCCTTCGCCGCCGACTCGAGCGCGTCGGCCAGGGTCTTGCTTCCGCCCTCGTCGGGGTCGGCCATCGCGGGGGACGACACACCGCCCACCCAGAGCACCGATGCGGCGATCACCAGCGCAATGACAGCGCTGAGTCGCCGCAGGATTACCGCCGCCACGGATACCTCCCAAGAGTCAGCGCGGAGACTTTACCGCGCCGTCAAGGGAATCTGCAGATCGCTCAGGTGGCCGAGTAACCGCCGTCGACGAAGAGTGTCTGCCCGGTTACCGCAACGGCAGCATTGCTGGCCAGAAAGATCGCACAAGCACCAAAATCTTGCGGTACGCCGTTTCTGCCGATCATCGTGCGGGCGGCGTGCCGAGCCACCGTGGCCGGATCGGCGAACACGGGTTCGGTCAGTGGCGTGTGCACGACCCCGGGCGCGATCGCGTTGCAGCAGACACCGTGCCGCGACCACGCCTCGGCCTGTGACCGGGTCAGCCCGACCAGGCCGGCCTTCGCCGCGCCGTAGGCCCCGCTGTTCCCGTACGCTCGGAACGCCTGCTGGGAGACCACGTTGATGATCCGTCCCCAGCCGCGGGCCGCCATCCGCGGGCCGAACGCCTGCCCGAGCAGGAACGGCGCGGTGAGGTTTGCGGCGAGCGTCACATCCCAGTCGTCCTCGGTGAGCTCGTCCAGCGGCGGGCGCCGGTTCACGCCGGCCGAGTTGATCAGCACGTCGGGCTCGCCGTACCCGCAAATGATCTTGTCAATGACGGCCGCGACGGCCGCCCGGTCGGCGAGGTCCGCGGAGATCGCGTGCCCCACCGCGCCGTAGCCGCGCAGCTCGGCGACCACCTCGGCCATCGGCGCCTCGCGCCGGGCCACCACCAGGACGCGAGCGCCGGCCCGGCCGAGCGCGACCGCCATCGCGCGCCCGATGCCCGAGCTCCCGCCGGTCACGACGGCCGTGCGACCGCGCAGACCGAAAACCTCGTTGAGGTACGACACGGGGCGAACTTACAAGACCGACGTGTCCGGGAAGAGTGTGCCGCGCACGGTGTGCCACACCTCATCGTTGGGCGCCACGAGCAGGCCGTGTTCGCTGTTGGCCGGGCGATAGGGCGCGCCGTCGAGGTGCCGGACGGTGCCGCCGGCCTCCCGGATGATCAGCGCACCGGGCACGTGATCCCACGGCAGGACCCGCCAGAACAGCGCGAACTGCTGCTCGTCGGTCGCGACGGCCGGGTATTCGTACCCCGCGCAGTGATGCCCGGCGGTGACCTCGCCGAGCCGGGACGCGTTCGCGCCGGCGATCTCCCGCAGGTGCGGCGGCAGGTACTTGCGGGCCACCACGCCGCGAAGTTCGCCGGCGCCGGGATCGTCCGTCCGGGTTTTCACGCGTACGCCGTCGCGATAGGCCCCCGCACCCGCCTCGGCGATCGTCAGGTGATCGCCGGGAACGTCGAGGATCCACGACGCGGCCGGCTCACCGTCCTGGATCAGCGCGACCATCACGGCGAACGGCGTCTTGCCGGCGGCGAAGTTGTTGGTGCCGTCGACCGGGTCGACGATCCACACCGCGCCCGGGTCGCGCACCCGGTCGAGCACCCGCGGATCGGCGGCCACCGCCTCCTCGCCGACCACCACCGAACCGGGCAGCAGCGCGGTGAGCCCGCGGGCCAGCGCCTTCTCCGACTCCTGGTCGGCGATGGTGACGACGTCACCCGGTGACTTCTGCTGGATCTCGCCCGCAGCGAGGCGGCGGAAACGCGGCAGCACCACCGTGGCCGCGACCTCCCGGATGAGCTCGGCGACCTGATCAAGCACGCGGCGGCAACTTCACGACGCTGACGAAGAACTCGTCGATCTGCCGGATCACCGCGATGAAGCGCTCGAAGTCGACCGGCTTGGTCACGTACGCGTTCGCGTGCAGCTGGTAGCTGCGCAGGATGTCCTCGTCGGCGGCCGAGGTGGTGAGCACGACGACCGGGATGCGGCCCAGGTCGCCGTCATTCTTGATCTCCTCGAGCACCTCGCGTCCGTCCCGGCGCGGGAGGTTGAGGTCGAGCAGGATGAGGTCGGGGCGCACGGCGTCCGCGTACTCGCCCTCGCGGCGCAGGTAGGCCAGCGCCTCGGCGCCGTCGGAGACGACGGTGAGCCGGTTGCGGACCTTGTGCTCCTCGAACGCCTCCTGCGTCATCAGCACGTCGCCCGGGTCGTCCTCGACCAGCAGGACCTCGATCGGCGTGCCGTCGGCACGCGTCGGACCAGTCACGCGTTGACCTCCGTCTTCTCTGTCGTGAGGGCGGGATCGGGCGCGCCCGGCAACACCGGAAGCGTGAAGTTGATCGACGTGCCCTCCTCGACGTCGAGGTCGAGCCAGATCCGTCCGCCGTGGTATTCAACGATCTTCTTGACGATAGCGAGCCCGATCCCGGTGCCCTCGTAGGCGTCGCGCGCGTGCAGCCGCTGGAAGATCACGAAGACCTTGTCGGCGAACTCGGCCTCGATGCCGATGCCGTTGTCCCGGACGGTGATCACCCACTCGTCGTCCGCGCGGCGGGCGCTCACCCGCACCATCGGCGGCACGTCCGGTCGGCGGAACTTCAGCGAGTTGCCGATCAGGTTGACGAACAGGGTGGTGAGCAGCGGCTCCTCGCCCTCCACCGTGGGCAGGTCGGACCAGCTGATCTCGGCGTCCTCGTCGACCCGGCTCTCCAGCTGAGAGCTCACGTCGGTGAGCACCCGCTCGAGATCGACCTCGGTGAACCCGGCGGTGATCCGCCCGATCCGGGAGAACGCCAGCAGGTCGTTGATCAACCGCTGCATCCGCTGGGCGCCGTCCACCGCGAACGCGATGTACTGGTCGGCGCGCTCGTCCAGCTGGCCGGCGTAGCGCCGCTGCAGCAACTGGCAGAAGCTGGCCACCTTGCGCAGCGGCTCCTGCAGGTCGTGCGAGGCGACGTAGGCGAACTGCTCGAGGTCGCGATTGGACCGGGTCAGCTCCTCGGCCTGCTGCTTGAGCTGATCGTTGACCCATTCGATCTGGCTGCGCGCCTCGCGCACCTCGGCCAGCTCCGCGGAGATCTTCCGCCGCATGCCGTCCACGTCGCGGGCGAGCATGGCCAGCTCGGGCGAGCCGGTGCTCTCGATGTGCTTGTCGTACTGGCCGGCCGCGACCTCGCGCACCTGCTCGGCGAGCTCGACGACCGGGCGGTTGACCAGGCGGTCGAGCAGCAGGAGCAGGGCCGCCCCGGCAAGGACGACGATGGCGGCGGCGGCGATCTGGATCGCCACCATGGTCGAGCTCGAGTCCCGCGCCGCGGTGGCCGCCTTGGCCCGCAGCACCACGATGTCGGCCTGCATGTCGGTGATGGCGGCGCGCAGCGCGTCGAAATCGGTGGTCGAGCCCGCGGCGATCAGCGCCCGGCCCTGCTCGGGCCCCTGGCTGCGAACCGCGGTGATCACCGGGTCGGCGACCTTGCGATGCCAGATGTCGGCCCGCTGCTTCACCACTTCGAGCGACTCGCGGATCGCCGTGTCGCCGGGGCGCAGGAGGCGCTCGATCCGGGCGATCGTCGCATTCTCGTCGGCGATTCCCTGGTTGTACGGGTCGAGCGAACTCAGCTCACCGGTGATCGCGTATCCCCGGATGCCGGTCTCCTGATCGACGTACGCCGTGTTCAGCGTCTCGCCCGCGGCCCGCATCGGGGTGGCCCGGTTGAGCACCTCGTCGAGGTGCCGGTTGTTCTGCGCGGCGGTGAACGCGGCGAACGCGGCCAGCGCGCTCAGCACGATCCCGGTGGCGACGCAGAGCGCGGTGATCCGGGCACGGAGGGTCCAGCCGCGGAGGTTCATCGGCCACCGCCGTGGGTGATCAGCAGCATCGCCACGTCGTCGGGGAGCGGACCGCCGTTGGCCTGGTCGGCCTGGCCGACCAGCCACGCCGGGAGGGCCGGCAGCGGCACCCCGCGGGCGGCCGGCTCGTCCAGCAGGCCGCAGAGCCCGTTCACGTCGAGCCGTTCGGTGCCCACGCCGGTATGCCCCTCGATCAGGCCGTCGGTATACAACAGCAGCGACCAGTCGCCGCCGGTCAGCTCCAGCTCGGTCGGTGGGGCCGGCTTGGGTCGTACGCCGAGGACGATGCCCGGTTTGGCGTCGACCGGCCGGGCGCGCCCGCCGGAGAGCAGCACCGGGGGCGGATGGCCGGCCAGGCGTACGGTCGCCTTGTTGGTCCTCAGATCGAACGAGACGGCGGCGACCGTGGCGAACACCTCACGGGCCCGGCGCTCGCTCATCAGCACCTGCTCGACCGAGCCGAGCACCTGATCGTCCGGCACGCCGGCGAGCACCAGCGCCCGCCAGGCGACCCGGAGCTCGACGCCGAGCGCGGCCTCGTCCACCCCGTGCCCGCAGACGTCGCCGACGATCACGTGCAACCGATCGTCACCGACCTGGACGACGTCGAAGAAGTCGCCGCCGAGCAGGCCTGTCGCCCGGCCGGAGCGGTAGAACGTGTGCACACCGACCGCGTCGGTGGACATCAACGGCTGGGGCAGCAGGCCGCGCTCGAGGCGGGCCGACTCGGCCTGGCGCAGCTCGACCTCGCGGAGCCGCTGGGCGTTCTCGTCGGAGCGTTTGCGCTCGACCGCGTAGCGCAGTGAACGGGTCAGCAAGACCCCGTCGACCTGGCCCTTGACCAGGTAGTCCTGCGCGCCCTCGGCAACCGCGGCGACGCCCAGGTGCTCGTCGGAGCGGCCGGTCAGCACGCAGACCGCGGCGCTGCCGGCGACCGCGAGCAGCTTGCGCAGGCCGTCGATGCCCTCGGCGTCGGGCAGCCCCAGGTCGAGCAGGACGCACTGGACGCCGCGCATCTTCGTGGTCGCCTCACGCAGCGTGGTGGCCACCAGGAGGTCGAACGGCGCCTCCGCCTCGTGCAGCAGCTCGCGGACGAGGAAGGCGTCGCCCTCGTCGTCCTCGACCAGCAGGACGCGCAGCCGCTCCTGGGGCGCCGCGGAAACAGTCCGGGCCCGGGGGGCGACCGACCGTTCCGTCATGTCGTTACCCCACTCGCTTGACTCGACCGGACTCGACGATGGTGTACCACACCCGACGGGCGCACAACTCGACAAACCTCACGGGTGGTCCTCGGCGGCTATCCGGCGCGCGTGATCGACGATGACCTGCCCGAGGATGCCGTGCAGCCGCCCGCAGTCGGGGCAGTGCAGGTTCTCGTCGAGGCGCCGGCTGCCGCAGCCGACACAGGTCCCGCGGTCCGCCGGATCGTGATAGGACTCCAGGGCCCGGCACAGCGCGCGGATCACATGATCGCTCAGCGCGAAGACGCCCTCGCCGAGAGCGGTACGCACCCCGACGACGGCCACCGGGTCGGCATCGGGATTCGGATCATATGGGGCAACGTTGTCGATGAACTGCGCGATCACGGCGGCAGGGTCGAACGGCGTGCTCACCCGCACCACGCTATGCCACGCCGGGAAGGATCTTTTCGGCTACCCAGGTGTCGTACCCAACCGCTTAGATGCTCCTCATGACTGATCCAGCTCTCGTCACCGGCGTCCGCCGGGCCATCGCCGCTCTGGCCACGGTGGCCGTCCTGGCCCTGGCCGGGGTCGCGGCGATCTGGTCGGTTCGCCCGCCGGCCGCGCACGACGCCGGGCCCACCGGGTTCAGCGCCAGACGGGCCTTCCAGCAGGTCGAGGCGATCGCCACCCGGCCGCATCCGGTCGGCAGCGCGGCCCAGGGCGAGGTGCACGACCACCTGGTCTCGGTGCTGCGCGGGCTCGGGCTGTCGCCGGAGGTCCAGGACACCGTGTCGGTCGAGGGCGGCGCGCTGTCCTCCAGCGCCGGGGGTATCGGCCTGGCACACGTGCGGAACGTGGTCACGGTCGTCCCCGGCACCGCCTCGACCGGCCGCATCTTCCTGGTCGCGCACACCGACTCGGTGCAGACCGGCCCCGGCGCCAACGACGACGCGGCCGGCGTCTCGTCGATCCTCGAGATCGCCCGCGCGCTGACCAGCGGCCCGCGCCTGCGCAACGACGTGGTGCTGGTGCTCACCGACGGTGAGGAGGCCTGCCTCTGCGGCGCCAAGGCCTTCGTCGACCAGAACCCGCTGGCCAAGGACGGCGGGATCGTGGTCAACCTGGAGGCCCGGGGCAGCAGCGGCCCGGCGATCATGTTCGAGACCGCGACGGACAACCGCGCGCTGATCGACGTGTACGCGCACGCGCCGCACCCGGTCGGCACGTCGTTCGCGGTCGAGATCTACCGGCTGCTGCCCAACGACACCGACTTCACCGCGTTCCGGGAGGCCGGGTTCACCGGGCTGAACTCGGCGTACATCGACGGCGCCGCGGTGTACCACGCGCCCACCGACCTACCCTCGTCGATGGATCTCGACAGCCTCCAGCACCACGGCGACAACGCCCTCGCGGTGACCCGGGATCTCGGCGGCCGTGACCTGTCGACGCTGAAGTCGTCCGACGACGCCACCTATTTCCCCGCGCCCGGCCTGCTGGTCCGCTACCCCGGCGAGCTGGTCGGGCCGCTGGCCGGGCTGGCCCTGATCGCCGTCATCGCGTTCGGCTGGCTGGCCCGGCGGCGCGGCCTGACCACCGGTCGCAAGCTGGCCGGCGGCTTCGCGATCACACTTGTGCCGATCGTCGTGGCGCCGGTGCTGGCCCAGGTCTTCTGGCTGGTGCTCAAGCTGATCCGCCCGGAGTACGGTGCGATGCCGATCGACCCGTACCGCCCGCAGTGGTACCGCCTCGGCGTGCTCGCGCTGACCGCGGCGGTGCTGTTCGCCTGGTACGCGTGGTCGCACCGGATCCGCCGGGCCGGCCCGGTGGCGCTCGCCGTCGCCGGTCTCGGCTGGCTGGCCGTACTCGGCATCGCCCTGGCCACCGCCATGCCCGGCGGCTCCTACCTGGGCGCGGTGCCCGCGCTGACCGGCGCGGTGGCCGGCATCGTCGCGCTACTGACCCGCGGCTGGTGGTCCGCCCTGGCGATCGCGGCGGGCGGGGCGGTGGCGGTGATCGTCCTGCTGCCCACGGTGATCATGTTGTTCCCGGCGCTCGGCATGCCGATGGCCGGCGTCGGCGCGTTCCTGGCCGTACTGCTCGGCCTGGCCCTGCTTCCGGTGATCGAGCTGCTCCATCCGATCGCCGCCGGGCAGCGCGGGCTGGCGGCGCTGAGCGCCGTCCGGCGTGGCGCCGTGCCCGCCCTGGCCGCGCTGCTCGCCACCGTGGTCTGCGCCGCGGTCGGCCTCTCGGTCGATCGGTTCGACGCCGCCCACCCGTCGCTGACCCACCTGATGTACGCGCTCGACGCCGACAACAACACCGCGCAGTGGCTGAGCAAAGAGCCGAAGGTGCAGCACTGGACCTCGCAGTACGTCTCCGGCAACCCGCGACAGGTCAACGCGACGCTGCCCGCCTTCGGCCCGGAAGAGATGCGCACCGGCACGGCACAGCCCGCCGACCTGCCCGCCCCGAAACTCACCCTGGAGTCCGACACCCGGTCGGGTGACAGCCGGGTGCTGAAGCTCCGGCTGCAGCCGCAGCGGCCGGTCCGGTTCGCCACGCTGCACGTCGCGGCGGGCGTGACGGTCACCGCGGCCACGATAGGCGGACGCGAGGTCTCGCCCACGGTCAAGCCGGACGGGCCGTGGGGCTTCGGCTTCGTCTTCCACGGGCCGCCGGCCGACGGCATCGAGGTCACGCTGACCGTCAAGACGACCGGTCCGGTCAAGTTCCGGGCGATGGACGGCAGCGACGGGCTGACCACGCTGCCCGGCTTCCACCCCCGACCGGCCGGGGTCGGCATCCTCGGGTCGCACTCCAGCGAGTTGCTGGCGGTGGCCAAGACCTACACGCTGTAAATCATGGCGAAGGTGCTCTACTCCGCGACCATGTCGCTCGACGGCTTCATCGCCGGCCCGAGCGGCGACATGTCCTGGCTCGCCGACTACCTCGGCGACAACCCGGTCGCCGCGGGCCTGGTCGAGCAGATCGGCGCACTGCTGATCGGCCGGCGCACGTTCGAGGGTGACGACCCCCACCGGGGTACGGAGAAGGAGGGCGCGCTCGAGGGCGCGTGGCAGGGGCCGCAGTTCGTGGTGACCCACCACCCGCTCGCGCCGCCGCCCCCGGGCATCACCTACGTCACCGACCTGGAGAGCGGGGTCGCCGCGGCCGCGGCGGCAGCCGGCGACAAGTACGTCAACATTCTCGGCGCCGACATCGCCCGCCAGGCCTTGACCCTGGGCCTGGTCGACGAGGTGCTGGTGTTCATCGCGCCGGTCCTGCTCGGCGACGGCACCCGGCTGTTCGCCTTCCCCGGCGGTGCCAAGATCGGCCTGGAGCGGATGAGCCAGTCCGAGGCGCCGCTGGCCACCGGCGTCTGGTATCGGATCGCGCGCTAGCGACCCCGGCCGCGGCGTCCGGTCGGGGCGTCGTGGCGGAAGTGCACGAACAGGCGGCCCCAGTTGTCGCCGTCCTTCTCCACCCGGTGGTACAGCTGCTTGATCTCGCGCTGGTCGAGGAAGCGAAGCACCTTCTTCTTCAGCGCGCCGCTGCCCTTGCCCGGGATGATCTCGACCGTGGCGGCCTTCTTCTCGATCGCCTCGTCGATGATGCCGCGCAGGGCACGGTCGATCTCGTGACCCTTGTTGAAGATGTCGTGCAGGTCGAGCTTCAGTTTCACGAGAGCCAGCCTATGCGTGTTCGGATTTGCCGAGCCATTCCTCGACCCGGCGGACGGCGTCGTCGTAGTCGCTGTGCCGCTTCATCGCGGCCGCCAGCCGCAGGTGCGGCAGCGCCTCGCGGAATCGGCCGGCCCGCTCCAGGGTCCGGCCGAGCACGTGGTGCGCGTAGTGGTCCGACGGATCATGCTCGATCAAGGTCCTGAGCTGGGCCTCGGCCCCGGCCAGCTGCGCGGAGTTGAAATACGCGCGGGCCAGCAACTGGCGTACGGCGGTGTTGTGCGGCTCGGCCTCGACGATCGGCTCGAGCAGGCGGGACGCGCCGAGCGGGTCACCGGACTCGAAGAAGAAGTTGGCTCTGCGGTACTCCTCGAGAAGATCCACGTGCACGCTCCCCACGCTCGCGCCGCCCGGCAGACATCAACGCTGGCACAACAAGCGGCCAACTGCGAGTGTTCCGCGGTTGCAAGCTTCCCGACAGGCCACCGCATCAGGGCACGAAACGGGCATCTGGCGGTCGACCATGTCATCCGACCGTGCGGACGGGTCACAGGTGCTACACAGGAATCGAAAAGGTGGCGCAAAGCGTGACCGGTGAAAGTAGTGGCATGACGATGGCGAACGCAGAATCCGGCACCGAACTTCGCCGCCCCGACGGCGGCCCGGTTCGTGTCCTCGTGGTCGACGACGAGCCGACGCTCGCCGAGCTGCTCTCGATGGCGCTGCGCTACGAGGGCTGGGACGTGAAGAGCGCCGGCGACGGCCAGACCGCCGTGCGCACCGCCCGCGAGTTCCGGCCCGACGCCGTCGTCCTCGACATGATGCTGCCCGACATCGACGGGCTGGAGGTGCTGCGCCGGCTGCGCGGCGAGTCGCCCGAGGTCCCGGTGCTGTTCCTGACCGCGAAGGACTCGGTGGAGGACCGGATCACGGGGCTCACCGCCGGCGGCGACGACTACGTGACCAAGCCGTTCAGCCTCGAGGAGGTCGTGGCCCGGCTGCGCGGCCTGATGCGCCGGATGGGGCACTCGCCGATGCGTACCGACTCGCAGTTGGTCGTCGGCGACCTGTCGCTCGACGAGGACAGCCACGAGGTGCGCCGCGGCGGCGACCTGATCACGCTGACCGCCACCGAGTTCGAGCTGCTCCGCTATCTCATGCGCAACCCGCGCCGGGTGCTCAGCAAGAGCCAGATCCTCGACCGGGTGTGGAACTACGACTTCGGCGGCCAGGCCAACGTGGTCGAGCTCTACATCTCGTACCTGCGGAAGAAGATCGACGCGGGCCGCGCGCCGATGATTCACACCATGCGCGGGGCCGGCTATGTCCTCAAGCCCGCTGACTGATCTCCCCGCCGACCGTCCCGCCCGCTGGCGCAGCCCGCGGAGCTGGCCGCTGCGTACCCGCATAGTCGCGATCCTGGTCGTGCTGCTCGCCGCGCTCGGCCTGGTGGTCGGCACCACCGCCGAGATCTTCCTGCGGCACCAGCTGTACGACCAGTTGGACAAGCGCATGGACAAGGCGCTGTACCCGCCGCCCGGCGGCGGCAATCAGTTCGACAACGGCGGCCGCTTCCGGCCCGGCAACGACGGCGATTCCTCGAGACGCCCGTTGCTGGAGACCGGCTCGCTGTCGCTGACCTACGACCCGACGACGCACCAGGTCGACACCGGCACCAGCGGCATCGTCCAGCTTCCCACCGGCGCCGAGGGCAACTTCCAGCCCAGCTATGAGCCACTCAGCGCGGCCTCGCTGGAACAGCTCTTCTCGGTCAAGCCCAACGGCGACAAGACCAACATCACCCTCGATGGGCAAGGGTCGTTCCGCGTCGTCGCCCAGTCGCTCCCCGCCAGCGGCAAGGTCCGCGTGACCGGGCTGTCCCTCGGCAGCACCAACGTGGTGTTGGAGGGGGTCGCCCTGGTCACCGGCGGCGCCGTGCTGATCGCCCTGGTTATCGCCGGCTGGACCGGTGCGTTCATCGTCCGCAGCACGCTGCGGCCGCTCGGCCGGGTCGCGGCCACCGCCACCCGGGTCTCCGAGCTGCGGCTCGACCGCGGTGAGGTACAGCTGGCCCAGCGCGTGCCGGAGGCCGACACCGACCCGGGCACCGAGGTGGGCGCGGTCGGCGCGGCCCTCAACCGGCTGCTCGACCACGTCGGCAACGCGCTCGAGGCCCGGCACGCCAGCGAGATGCAGGTGCGCCAGTTCGTTGCCGACGCCAGCCACGAGCTGCGCACCCCACTCGCCGCCATCCGCGGGTACGCCGAGCTCAGCCGCCGCAGCCGCGCGCCGATCTCGGACGAGATCGGGCACGTGCTGAACCGGGTCGAGTCCGAGGCCAAGCGGATGACCGTGCTGGTCGAGGACCTGCTGCTGCTCGCCCGCCTGGACGCGGGACGGCCGCTCGCCCACGACCCGGTCGACCTGACCATGCTGGCCGTCGACGCGGTCAGCGACGCGCACGCCGCCGGACCCCGCCACTACTGGCAGCTGGATCTGCCCGAGGAGCCGGTCATGGTGATCGGCGACGGCGCCCGGCTGCACCAGGTGCTGGCGAACCTGCTGGCCAACGCGCGTACGCACACGCCGGAAGGCACCGGCGTCACGGTCTCGGTTCGCGCCGACCACGATGCGGCCGTGGTGCACGTGATCGACGGTGGGCCGGGCATCCCGGCCGAGCTGCTGCCGCACATCTTCGAGCGGTTCGCCCGCGGCGACAGCTCGCGCTCCCGGGCGGCCGGCAGCACCGGGCTCGGGCTGTCGATCGTGCACGCCGTGGTCACCGCGCACCGGGGCAACGTCTCGGTGCAGAGCGTCCCCGGCCAGACGATATTCACGGTGGTGCTGCCGCTCGTACCGCCGGACAGCGTCCCAACAGCTGGTCAGTTCGCGCAGGTTGCGCCGCGCGCGCAATGACACGTTATGCTTGCCGACGTGTCTTGGACCTATCGGTGGTTTACCGGGCCGGCTGTCGCCGGTGCCTCGGTTGTCACCGCATGACCTGAGACACCAGCCAGAGCCGGCCGAGGCAGCGACGACGTCGCTGCCTTTTTGTTTGCCGGCTCTCGCCACGGGCGCCGGCTGAGGAGATGAGGAACGTGACCGTCCCCGAGGTCCAGCGCGTCCGTGACCAGCGCATCGCCGCCGTCGTCCCGCTGATGAGCCCCGCGCTGCTGCACCACGAGCTGCCGCTGACCAGCGACCTGCACGACAACGTGGTCGAGGGCCGCCGCCAGGTCGAGAACGTGCTGAACGCCCGAGATCCGCGGCTGCTCGTCGTGGTCGGCCCGTGCTCGGTGCACGATCCGGCCGCCGCCGGCGAGTACGCGGGACTGCTGCGCGAGCAGGCCGACCGGCTCGCCGACGACCTGCTGATCGTGATGCGCGTCTACTTCGAGAAGCCGCGCTCCACGGTCGGCTGGAAGGGCCTGATCAACGACCCGGCGCTGGACGGCACCGGCGACGTCGGCACCGGCCTGCGTATCGCCCGCCGGCTGCTGCTCGAGATCGTGCGGCACGGGCTGCCGACCGCCGTCGAGTTCCTCGACCCGATCACGCCGCAGTACATCGCGGACACCGTGGCCTGGGGCGCGATCGGCGCCCGTACGGTCGAATCGCAGGTCCATCGGCAGCTGGCGTCCGGCCTCTCCATGCCGATCGGCATGAAGAACCGCCCCGACGGGAGCATCAGCACCGCGGTCGACGCCATCCAGGCCGCCGCCGTGCCGCACGTCTTCCCCGGCATCGACTACTCCGGCACCCCGGCGATCCTGCACACCACCGGCAACCCGGACACCCACCTGGTGCTGCGCGGTGGCGGCGGCCGGCCGAACTACAGCGCCGAGGACGTCGAGGGCGCGCTGCAGCTGCTGCGCAAGGCCGGGCTGCCGGAGCGGCTGGTGATCGACTGCTCGCACGGCAACAGCAACAAGGACCACCTGCGCCAGCCGCTGGTCGCCGACGACGTGGCCGGTCAGGTCGCCGACGGGCAGCGTGGGATCAGCGGCGTCATGCTGGAGAGCTTCCTCGTCCCGGGCCGGCAGGACCTCGGCGGCGAGCTGACGTACGGCCAGTCGGTCACCGATGCCTGCATGGGCTGGCAGCCGACCGTCGAGGTGCTGGAGAAGCTGGCCGCCGCAGCTCACAGCAGGCGCACAGCGACGGCATAAAGACACGACAGCGGGCGCGTCGAGAGTTGACCCATGACCTCGACGCTCCCCGCCCCACCGGTGGCCGCCGCCGCACCTCCCGAGGCGCCCGTACGCCGCCGCGATCCCGCGTGGGTGCGGCCCTCGGTAATCGCCCTGCTGCTGCTCACCGGTGTCCTCTACCTCTGGGGACTGAACAGGTCGGGCTGGGCCAACGCGTTCTACTCCGCGGCGGCCCAGGCCGGCTCGGTGAGCTGGAAGGCGTTCTTCTACGGCTCGTCCGACGCGGCCAATGCGATCACTGTGGACAAGACGCCGGCCGCAATCTGGTTCATGGCGCTCTCCGCCCGGATCTTCGGCGTCAACGCCTGGAGCATCCTGGTCCCCCAGGCCCTGATGGGCGTGGCCGGCGTCGGCCTGCTGTACGCCACGATCAAGCGCTGGTTCGGCCCGGTCGCCGGGCTGATCGCGGGCGCGACGCTGGCGCTGACCCCGATCGCGGTGCTGATGTTCCGGTTCAACAACCCGGACGCGCTGCTGGTGCTGGCGATGGTGGCCGGCGCGTGGGCGACCACCCGGGCGATCGAGAACGGGTCCACCAAGTGGCTCGCGCTCGCCGGGATGTTCGTCGGGTTCGGCTTCCTCGCCAAGATGCTCCAGGCACTGCTCGTGGTGCCGGCGTTCGCCCTCGCGTACCTGATCGCCGGCCCGCCGAAGCTCGGCAGGCGGATCGGCCAACTGCTGATCTCCGGGGTCGCGCTGGTGGTCTCGGCCGGGTGGTACATCGCGATCGTCGAGCTGGTGCCGGCGGCCGACCGGCCGTACATCGGCGGCTCGCAGAACAACAGCCTGCTCGAGCTGGCTCTCGGCTACAACGGGCTCGGCCGGCTCTCCGGCGACGAGACCGGCAGCGTCGGGGGTGGCGGCGGAGGCGGCGGCTGGGGCGAGACCGGCCTGCTGCGGATGTTCGACAGCTCGCAGGGCGGGCAGATCTCCTGGCTGCTGCCGGGGGCGCTGATCGTGCTGGTGGCCGGGCTGGTGCTGACCGCGCCGCGGCTGCGCACCGACCGGCAGCGGGCCGCGCTCGTGCTCTGGGGTGGATGGCTGGTCGGCACCGGTCTGGTGTTCAGCTACATGCAGGGCATCTTCCACGCGTATTACACGGTGGCGCTGGCGCCGGCCGTGGGCGCGGTGGTCGGCATCGGGTCGGTGCTGCTCTGGCGAGCCCGGCGCACCATGCCGGCGGCGGCGACGCTGGCCGCGGCGATCGCGGTCACCGCCTGGTGGTGCTACCACCTGCTGGCGCGCAGCGCGGACTTCCTGCCCTGGCTGCGCTGGGTGGTGCTGATCGGCGGGCTGGTCGCGGCGGCCGGGGTGATCGCGGCGGCCGGGGTGCCGGGCCGGCGCCTGTCGGCGCGGATCGGTGTGGTTTCCGCGGGGGTCGCTCTGGTCGCGGCGCTTGCGGGGCCTTCCGCGTACGCGGTACAGACCGCGTCCCAGGCGCACACGGGTTCGATCCCGTCTGCCGGGCCGGCGACGGCTGCCGGATTCGGCGGGCCCGGCGGGGGTGGAGGTCGAGGCGGTGGCTTCCCAGGAGGCGGCTTCCCCGGCGGCGGGTTCCCCGGCGGCGGTGCCCAGAACGGCTTTGCCGGCGGCGCTTTCCCGGGCGGCAACGGCGGCGGTGGCGGTGGCGGCCGCGGGATGCGTGGCGGTGGCGGCGCGGGCGGCCTCCTCGACGCCGCGACGGTCAGCGACGAGATGAAGACCCTGCTGCAGACCGACGCCTCGAAGTACACCTGGGTGGCGGCCGCGGTCGGCTCGCAGAACGCGTCCGGCTACCAGCTGGCCACCGGCGACCCGGTGATGGCGGTCGGCGGCTTCAACGGCACCGACCCGTCCCCGACGCTCGCCCAGTTCAAGCAGTACGTGGCCGAGGGGAAGATCCACTATTTCATCGGCGGCGGCTCCGGCTTCGGCGGCATGCGCGGCGGCAGCAACACCGGCGGCAGCAACACCGGCTCGCAGATCTCCCAATGGGTGTCGCAGAGCTTCACCGCCAAGACGATCGGAAACACCACCGTCTATGACCTGACGGCTCCGATCTCCTGATTCACCATCGAAGATGGGCGGCACCCCGCGCCAAGGGGTGCCGCCCATTCGTACCTTCTCTCCTTTTTGAATTTCACAGGGCCGGCACAGGGTGGCCCTACGAATCCCCCAGTTGCGGAGTCGAACTTGTATGGCATGAGCCTTGAGACGCTGCCATCGCACGCCGCCGACCCCGCCCGGATCGACGCCCCGGTGCTCGACGTGGTGGTCCCCGTGTACAACGAGGAGATCGACCTCGAGCCGTGCGTGCGGCGCCTGCACGCGTACCTGTCGACGCACTTCCCGTACCGGTTCCGGATCACGATCGCCGACAACGCGAGCACCGACTCGACCGCCGACGTGGCCAGGTGGCTCACCCGGGAACTGCCCGGCGTCGCATCGGTGCATCTGCCGGAGAAGGGCCGGGGCCGGGCGCTCAAGCACGTGTGGACCACCTCGGACGCGGCCGTCCTCGCGTACCTGGATGTCGATCTCTCCACCGACCTGGGCGCGCTGCTTCCGCTGGTGGCGCCGCTGATCTCCGGGCATTCCGACCTGGCGATCGGGTCGCGCCTGGCCCGCGGTTCCCGGGTGGTGCGCGGCGCCAAGCGGGAGTTCATCTCGCGCAGCTACAACCTGATCCTGCGGGGCACGCTGTCGGCCCGCTTCTCCGACGCGCAGTGCGGCTTCAAGGCGATCCGCGGTGACGTGGCCGAGCGGCTGCTGCCGATGGTGGAGGACACCGGGTGGTTCTTCGACACCGAGATGCTGGTCCTGGCCGAGCGGGCCGGCCTGCGCATCCACGAGGTGCCGGTCGACTGGGTGGACGACCCGGACAGCCGGGTGGACATCGTCTCGACCGCGATCGCCGATCTGAAGGGCATCGCGCGGCTGCTCCGGGCGCTCGGCTCGGGCCGACTGCCGCTGGCGACGCTGCGGGAACAGCTGGGCCGCAACCCGCTGCCGGTGGCCGGCGTGCCGGCCGGTCTCACCGGCCAGCTGATCCGTTTCGCCGCGGTGGGCGCGGCGAGCACGCTCGCCTACTTGATCCTGTACGCCGTCCTGCGCACCGCCGTCAGCCCGCAGTGGGCCAACCTGGTCGCCCTGCTGGTCACCGCGATCGCGAACACCGCGGTGAACCGGCGCGTGACCTTCGGCGTCCGCGGCAACGACGGCGCCATGCGTCACCAGGCCCAGGGCTTGCTCGTCTTTGCCGTCGGCCTGGCCCTGACCAGCGGCTCGCTGGCCCTGCTCGACGCGATCACCACGCACCCGGCCAAGGGGGTCGAGCTGGCCGTGCTGATCCTGGCGAACCTGCTCGCCACGGCGGTCCGCTTCCTGCTGTTGCGCATCTGGGTGTTCCGGTCCCGCCGACGCAACCACGCTCGGGCCTGACCACGCGCGCACCACCGACCAGTGGCGCGTGTCCGGCCCTCGCCGCGCGTTGCGGGGGCGCATAGCGGAAATCCCCGGCACTGGTCGGCCCACGGAAAAGGCGGCGTCGAAACCTCGGCGCCGCCTTTCCGGTCACGGCAGCGGTGGAGACGAACGGGTCAGGCGGAGTCCGCGCGGTGCCGGATCAGGTGGAAGGTCAACACGGAGGCCACGGTGGTGCCGAGCACGGCCGCGATCACGGCAACGATCCACCAACCGAGCACGGCCAGCGTGATCGCGGCCGCCCAGAGGACGAGCGCGGTCACCAGCAGGGACAACGCCAGTTTCCGGCGAGGCCTGCGACGCGGTGCCGGACGGTCCATACCGCCGGTCATGCGGGCGCAGAACTCCGGGTCATCCCGCCTGAGCTGGCGTTCGAGCTCCGCCAGCCGCTGGTTGTCTTCCCTGCTCAGCATGTCGTCCCCTCCGGTCGGCACCGGGCCTAGCGCGATCGGGTAAGAGCCATCTCGATCTATCTCATTGTTACTCGCCCGTTGCCCTCGTGATACCTCCGACGGATGCCAGTTCCCACCAACCGCACGCTTTACTCCAACCGGTGGCGCGCAGCGCGGTCAGGTGAACGTGACGGTGGCCTCGGGGACGTCGCGGCCGCGGGCCACCTCGGCGGCCTCGGCCTCGATCTGTTTTCGGCGCGCGGCGGGGAGCGGGACGAAGGACGTGACGGTCAGGTCGACCCGTTTACGGCCGGCCGCCTTGGCCCGCCACACCCCGAGGATCTCCCCGTCGAGCAACAGCACGCCCGGATTGCCGAGGATGCGCCAGACCTCCTTTTGCTGTGCCCGGTCGGGAATCAACAGGTCACGGTCGCGGGCCTGGAGCAAGGGATCCATCCCCGGCAGCAGCCGCACCCCCTCGGCCGGGGCGGCCTCGGCCAGATCGTCCACCGAGGACTCGGGCAGCCACGCCCTGCGGCCCTCGACCTTGACCTCGGCCAGACCGGTCGCCGGCCAGACCCGCTTCATCTCGGCGGTCGTGCTGCCCAGATATTTACCCAGCTCGGCAGGGGTCGCCGGGCCGAGCAGGCGAAGATAGGTCGTGATCAGGTCGGCGATGCCCTCGTTCGCGCGGGGCTGCGGCGGCGCGTCGGGTATCGGGCCAAGGGTGGCGTCGCGCCCGCGCGACTCGACCTGGACGCCGCCGGCCAGCCCGGAATGCTGCCAGACATTGCCGGCGATGTGCTGCGCGCCGCAGCTGCGGCAGTAATACGTCAGCTCGCGCGGCACCCGCTTGCTCACCTCGGTGCTCACCACGTCGCGCGGCATCGAGTCGGTCACCACCTCGCGGAACGCGGCCGCGGTTGCGCTGAACGCGGCCACGCCGAGGCGCATGCCCTCGGGGATCTGGCCGCTCTTGATCCGGGCGGTCGCATCCGCGTCGCCGACCGGCCACAGCTGTTTGACCAGGGCCGCGAGGTCGGCTCGACGGTGCAGGTGTGGCGCGCCGCGGGCGGCCCAGACCGTGATCAGCCGGTCGTCGTCGAGATCCGCGGAGGTGCGCGCGGCGAGGGCGACCCGCTGCGAGCCGGGCATGTATTCCTGCACACCGAGATCCAGCACCGGCAGGTCGGCGGGGCGCCGGTCGACGCGCTCCGCCAGACCGAGGGCGGCCACGCGGAACGCCATCACTCGAGCACGGTCGACAGTGACCATGACCCCTCCTGCCCGACTGGGTATTGCCCCGTTTCTAGGTGCGACGACCGTACCGCCGGGCTGCGACATTTTTCAGTCGATCAAGGCGGCTGCCGGGGTGGCCGGTGAGTTGTTCCCAGGTGTCCAGGCTGCTCGGGCCGTGCGGGCCGACCTGCAGGATCGGTGCCTCGCCGGTCAGCGTGTAGCCGCAGCGACGGGCCACCGCGATGCTGGCCGTGTTCGCGGGATCGATTCTCAGCAGCAGGCGACTCAGTTTGAGCGTGGTCCCGGCGTACGCGGAAAGAAGTGAGAGTGACCCCGCCGCGAGCCCGCGCCGGCGATGGCGCGCACCCACCAGGTAGCCCAGCTCGGCCTCGCGGAGGCCGGCGTCGATGCCGAAGAGCAGGACCTCGCCGAGCGGACGCCCGCCGCCCTCGGTGATCGCGAGCTGGAGGCGCTGCCCACTCATCCGGCCCTGGTGGGCGCGCTTGAGGTAGGCGACACCCGCCTCTCGATCGAAAGGCGACGGCATCGGGGTCCAGCGGGCGATGTCGGGCTCGTCCAGAAGGTCGATCAGATCGTCGAGATCTTCCGCCCGCCAGTCGCGCAGGACGATGCCGTCGCCCGCCAACGTGAGCGGGAACGGAAGACGGCGAGCGACCACAACGTTGATCCTGCCCGAATGAACCCAATTCAAGCCAGTAGGTCATGTCTCCCACTAGGCGCTCGCCGCCGGAGTGGGCCTACCGTGATCTGGTGGACGAACGGACTGCGGTCGGTACACGCCGGGGCGAGAACTACGGCGGCCGAACACGCGAGGAACGGGCGGCGGATCGGCGCGATCGAATTCTCGCGTCGGCGCTGCAACTGTTCGGGACCCGGGACTATGAGGACGTCACGGTCGCCGAGGTCTGCACCGGTGCGCGGGTGTCGAAGCGCTACTTCTACGAGCACTTCGTCGATCGCGAAGATCTGGCGCGTGCGCTGCAGAAGGAGCAGAACGAGTGGCTGCTCGCCGGCGTGGTCGCGGCGACGCCACCGTCGCCACGCACCGTCGAGGAAGTGATGCGCCCGGCGGTGCACCAACTGCTCACCATGCTACGCGCCAACCCGAGGCGAGCACAGGTGATCTATATCAACGCGCCGCGCATGGAAACCCGACGCCGGGGCGTGCTGCGCGAGGACGCGCAATTCCTGGCGTGGATGCTGCGCCGGGTCAGCCCTCAGACCAAGGACCGGATTCGGTACGAGCGATTGCTGCTCGCGCTCGTGGCAGGTCTGAGCGAGGTGATCATCGACTGGCTGTCCCGCGGGATGACGGACGACCTCGACGACCTCGCCGACCACCTGACCGCCTACTGCCAGTCCGTGCTCGCCGCCGCCTAGACCCGCCCGCCCCGACCACGCGGCCGCCGACCTCGGTCAGCTCCTCTTCGCGCTGATTTCCATTCCGGCGGATCGCAGGCGGGCCACCAGTGCGTCGCCGAGTGCGGTCGCCGGGGTGAGCACCCCGCCCTCGGACGGCGGCAGCACGTCGCGATCGTGGACCAGAGCCAGCGCCGACTCGCCAAGCATGACCGCGGTGGCGGCGTAACCGGGATCGCCCTTCGCCCGGACCCGTGCGGTGTAGCGGGCGCCGGTCGTGGTGGTGCCGAAAAGGTCCATCGTGAAGTGGCCGTTGTCCCGGGACTTCTCGTCCGGGCCCTCCCCGGGCTTAGGCAGCACCCGGTCAAGCACGTACCGGGTCGGCGGCAGCGACAGGCCGATCATCAGCGCGCCGAGACCGAGCCGGGTGACCTGCGCGAGCACCGGGGAGAGCGGGGAAGCGCCGACACTCATGGCCTCGCGGTAGCGGAAGGTCCGCCCGTACGCCCAGCCGCGCAACGCGTTGCTGCGGCGCACCACCCGGGTGTTGTACGAGGCCATGAAGAACGGGGCGAGCGTTCCCCGCAGCCGCAGATCGATCTCGGGACCGGAGAGTGTGGCGGTGTCATCCTGCCGGCCGAGGTCGGGCTCGGCCGCGCGGTCGGGGCTCAGCGAATACGGGCTGGCGGCGACCCGGCGCAGCTTGCCGTCGGTCTTGACCACGTCGAGCTGGTGTCGCATCGAGTCGATCGTGCCGCCGCTGACGCCGCCGCGCATGCTTGTGACGACCAGCGTGGTGTCCGTCAGCTCGCCGGCGCCGTCGGCCTTGACCTGCTGATCGAGCACGTGCACGCCGATGTCGGACGGGATCGAGTCGAATCCGCACGAATGGACTATTCGGGCGCCGGTGGCTCGGGCGAGCTCGTGGTTGTCATCGATGCTCTGCCGGGCGAACAGCACCTCGCCGGTCAGGTCGACATAGTCGGTGCCGGCCGCGGCGCAGGCCTGCACAAGGGTTTTGCCGTATTTCGCATACGGGCCCACCGTGGTGATCACGACTCTTGTCGCTGCGGCGATCTTCTGCAGGGCGGGCTCGTCGGCGGCTTCGGCCACCAGGATCGGCCAGTCCACCCGAAGACGCTGCCTGACCTGCATGAGTTTGGCCTCGGAGCGACCAGCGAGGGCGATGCGGGTGCCGGCCGCGGCATGTTCGGCCAGATACTTCGCCACCAGTTCCCCGACGAAGCCGGAGGCACCGTAGACGACGATGTCGTGATCGCTCATGGCTGCCGATTCTCCATCAGGTTCCGGGTTTCGGCGGGCCAAGTTACCGATCGGTAATTTGACATGCTGACGCATCGGTCATTCCCGACATAAAACAAGATCAAATATCTCAATTCGTGAGAACAACGTCACCTTTCCCGCCGTACGCTTGGCCGTTCTCGATGGCTCGTGGTTACCGTCGGCCGGTCCCGCGATGGCGGGCACCGCGGGTGGAACGCCGAGTCCCTGCCACCGCCCGCCGGACAACGAACCCGTGGCAGGGAGCGGGGGACCCACACGTTCCTCGGCGCGCGGTTCGCGCGCCTCGGGGTGAAGCCGCACGACGCGGCCGGGCAGACTCCGTCCGAACCCGACAGCTGACCTCGTAGGCGTGGAGGTTTCTCTGTCATGGCACAGACCCACAAGCATGCCCGCACGCCGCGGGTGCGCAAGCATGCCCGTCTCGCGCTCGGCCTCACCGCCGCCGGCGTGGCGGGCACGGCCGCTCTGCTCGGCCCGGCCTCTGCGGCGCAGGCGTCCAGTGTGAACTGGGACGCGATCGCGCAGTGCGAGTCCGGCGGCAACTGGAGCATCAACACCGGCAACGGGTTCTACGGCGGCCTGCAGTTCACCAAGGGCACGTGGCGGGCCTACGGCGGCGGCAAGTACGCCGCCACCGCCAACAAGGCCAGCCGATCGGAGCAGATCGCGATCGCCGAGAAGGTGCTCCGCGGCCAGGGCATCGGCGCGTGGCCGGTGTGCGGCAAGAAGGGCGGCTCGTCCAAGCACTACCAGGGAACCAACACGAGCGGTTCGAAGTCGCACAAGTCCTCCTCGCATCGGTCGTCGACGCACCGGTCCAAGTCGGTGACCCACCGGTCGACGAAGAAGGCGGCCACGGCTCCCAAGGTCACCCGCGCGACGGCCGTACGGGCCACCGGCAAGACCTACGTCGTCCGCTCCGGCGACACCCTGTCGGCCATCGCCACCAGGAACCACATCACCGGCGGCTGGCACACCCTCTACCAGCTGAATAGCAAGATCATCAGCAACCCCAACCTGATCTTCCCCGGTCAGCGGATCGCTCTCTGATCCAAGTCGTGCGGCCCGGTTGCCTGTCCCCCCGGAATCCTCCGAGGCGGCCGGGCCGCATTCCCCGGTCGATCGTCAGCCCTTCGGCGTGACGAACTCGGGCTGGTCGAGCACCCGCAACCAGGTGCCGTCCGGCTGGCGGCGCGCCACCTGGGCTCGGGCGCCGGCGCCGTCCTTCGGCGGGGTCGAGGTCAGCGCCAGGTTGTCGCTGATCAGGGTGGGCAGCGGCTGCTCCGGCTCGAACGCCGGCATGTGCGGCAGCGCCTCCTCCCACAGCCGTTGAATCGCGACTCGGCCCACGGTCTGCCGGCCGGGCGGATAGGCCATCACGGCATTCTCCTCGTACAGCAGGGCGAGGCCCTCGGCATCCTTCGCGTTCGCCCGCTCGACGAACAGACGGGTCAGATCTTCTGGCTTTCGAGCCTTCTCGCGTTCGGTCATGACTCCACCCTTCCCCGGCCGCCAACAGAAGTCCAACGCATAGTTCTTCTCAGAACTAGAATCAGCGGTTATGGAACTCCGGCAGCTCGAATACTTCCTGGCGGTGGCCGAGGAGGCCAACTTCACCCGTGCCGCGCAGCGCGTGCACATCAGCCAGTCCGGGGTGAGCGCCCAGGTCAGGGCTCTGGAGGCCGAGCTGGGCGCGGAGCTCATCGACCGATCCGGCCGGGTCGCGCGGCTCACCGAGGCGGGGACGGTGGCTCGGCCGTACGCTCAATTGGCCTTGGATGCCGCCGCGGACCTGAGGGAGGCGGTCGATGCGGTGAAGGGGCTCATCCGCGGCCATCTGACCGTGGGGATGGTGACCGGATGCGAGGTCACGCCGCTGTTCGCCGCGCTGGCCGCGTTCCACCGCGAGCACCCCGGGATCGAGCTCGAGCTGACCGAGGAGAAGTCGACCCACCTGATCAACGCCGTACGGGTGGGCCTGGTGGACATCGCGCTGGTCGGCGTGGCCGGCACGACGCCGGAGCACCTGTCGGCCCAGGTGATCGCCAGCGAAAGTCTGATTGCGCTCGTCCCGCCCGACCATCCACAGGCGAGCGAAAGGGCCTTACCGCTCACGGAATTGGTGGCGTACCCTCTGGTCACGTTGCCCGAGGGGACCGGTATCCGCGCCGCATTCGACGAGGCGTGTGTGACCGGGGGCTTGATTCCCGACGTGGTGCTGGTCGCGTCGGCACCCGGTGCCGTGGCCGAGCTCGCGTCACGTGGTCTGGGAATCGCCGTGCTGAGCGAGTCGATGGCGAAGGTGCACGCCGGGCTGGTAGCGGTGCCGATCACCGGCGTGCCGCTTCCGGCACTGCTCGCTCTGGTATGGCGACCGCGGACGAGTCCGGCCTTGTCCGCGCTACTACCCCACTGCCGACGAGAGTTTTCGTTGACAACTGCACAGTGATCGCGGCGAAATGAGTTTCGGCGCAGGTGGCGGGGCTATACCGTCGCGGACATGACGGAAACCTCGTTGCGGCAGCGGCTGCGGGCGGCGCTGCCGGCGGCCATGAAGTCGCGAGACCGGTCGGCGACCGCGGCGCTGCGTGCCACCCTCGCAGCGATCGACAATGCCGAGGCAGTGGCACCGGCCGGGGGCGAGGTTCGCGGGCAGGCGATCGAGCAGGTCGCCATCGGGGTGGGCGCCACCGAGGTGGCGCGGCGCGCGCTGACCGACGTCGAGGTCGAGGAGATCGTGCGTGCCGAGTTGGCCGAGCGGGAGACGGCGGCCGACGAGTACGACCGGGCGGGGCGCACCGAACGGGCAGACCAGCTCCGCAGCGAGGCCCGCGCGCTGGCCGCCCACCTGCCCGACTCGTAACACAGCCCACCCGGCGGCACGTTCCGCCAGGGACTCACCACCCACGGATGCCGGGAACGGCGTGCCTGTGCCGCGGGCTACGCCTTGCGGCCGACCGCGCCGTAGATGGCGACGTCGGCGGCGATCGGCCGGTCAGCCCTCTCCGGACGCCAGTCGCTGACCGCCACGATTCCGGGATCAACGACGTCCAGCTTGGCGAAGAACCGGCCGAATTCCGAGACGTCCCGCGCCCGAGCATCCGTACGCCCCGACGCCAGCAACTCCTCGTGCTTGGCGATCTGCTCCGGCGGCGCATAGTCCAGCGTCAAATTGCTGGCCACCAGATAACTGCCCGCGGGCAGCGCCGCAAGAAGCTCGGACACCACCGAGACGGCCTGGTCGTCGTCGTGGAGGAAATGCAGAACCGCGACCAGCAACAACGCCACCGGCTCGCGCAGATCGAGCACCTCCCGCAACTCCGGATGACCCAGAATCGCCTCCGGATCCCGCAGATCCGCCTCGACGTACCCGGTGCGCCCCTCCGGCGTCCCGATGGTCAACGCCCGCGAATGCGTCATGACGATCGGATCATTGTCCACATAGAGCACCCGCGACTCCGGCGCGATGTGCTGCGCGACCTCGTGCGTGTTGTCCGGCACCGGCAGCCCGGTGCCGATGTCGAGAAACTGCCGCACGCCCGACTCGGCGAGAAACCGCACACTCCGCCGCAAGAAGTCCCGATTTTCCCGCGCCGCGATCCGCGCCGTCGGAAACGCCTTGGCCAGCAGATCGCCCGACTCCCGGTCGGCCGCGAAATGATCCTTGCCGCCCAACCAGTAGTTGTACCGCCGAGCGGGGTGCGGCACCGAGGTATCCATGCGATCCACGATCGAACTCTAGTCCGCACGCCTTAGATCAAAAACCCCACGACGGGGTACGTGCCCAGGCGCGAGCCGCTCCAGGCCGCACCGGGCACGGCCGATGTCGTCGTGGCGGACGCGGCTCAGTCCGCCAGGTCGGACAGGTCGACGCCGGGGTCGGCGAGCCGGGCCGGGTCGATCGGCCGGTTCGAGCGGATCAGCGCCTCGATCTGCTCGGTCACGTCCCAGACGTTGACGTTCATGCCCGCGGCGACCTTGCCGTCGACCAGCCAGAACGAGATGAACTCGCGGCCGGCGAGGTCGCCCCGGACGACCACGGTGGGCTTCGCGTCCGGCGCCACCCAGCCGGTGTACTCCATGCCCAGGTCGAATTGGTCGGTGTAGAAGTACGGCAGCTTGTCGTAGGTGACGTCCTGGCCGAGCATCGCCTTGGCCGCGACCGGCCCGGTGTTCAGCGCGGTGGCCCAGTGTTCGACTCGGATGTGGTGCCCGAGGAACGGATGGTCGACGTTCGCGATGTCACCGGCCGCGAAGATGTCCGGGTCGCTGGTGGTCAGCCGGCGGTCGACCAGCACGCCGTTCTCCACGGCCAGGCCGGCGTCGGCGGCGAGCCCGACGTTCGGTGTGACGCCGATGCCGGCGATGACGACGTCGGCGGCGAGCGTCTCGCCGTTCGCCAGTCGCACCGTGCTGCCCTCGACCGCCTCGGCCTGCGTGTCCAGGTGCAGGGTCACGCCGTTCGCCCGGTGCAGATCGGCGAAGACCTGGGCGATCTCGTCGCCGAGCACGTTTGCCAGCGGGAGCTTGGTGGCGCCGACGACGTCGACGGTCGCGCCCCGGCTGCGCGCGGCCGCGGCGACCTCGAGGCCGATCCAGCCGGCGCCAATCACCACGACCCGGCGGTCCCCGGTGACGGCGTCGGAGATCCGGCGCGAGTCGGCGAGCGTCCGCAACATCAGTGCCCGGTCGCCGCCGGGCACCGGGAGTGGGCGCGGGGTCGAGCCGGTGGCGAGCAGCAGCTTCTCGTACGCGATCTCGTCGCCGGCGTCGGTCCGGACTACCTTCGCGGCCCGGTCGACGGCAGTCACCGTCGTGCCGCTGCGCAGCGTGACATCGTGCTCCGGATACCACTTCGGAGAGTGGACGAAGACGCTCTCCGGTTCGTCCGAGCCGAGCAACAGGCCCTTGGAGAGCGGCGGCCGCTCGTACGGTCGCACGTCCTCCGTCCCGATGAGCGTGACCGGACCCTCGAAGCCCTCGTCGCGCAGGGTTTCCACCGCTTTTGCGGCGGCCAGGCCGCCGCCGACCACGACATACGTCATAGGCCCTATCTTGGCCCTTCCGGATGGATCGCGCGCAGCGCAGCCATGACACCGGGCTGAGTCATCTCCCGGCACATCCGGGCCATCTCCTTCGGCCCGCTCGGGAAGCCGGCCCGCACCCACCAGCCGAGCACGCCGATCAGTGCGCTGGCGTGGTACTCCGCGACGATCTCGACCGGCAGCCGGGTGTCCTGCTCGGCCAGATGATCACGCAGCGCCCGGAAGAGCAGGTCGTGCAGATGCGCGGCGCCCACCGCGCGGTAGACGGGCCGATTGCGGTCGGCGTGCTCGAAGATCACCCCGATCGGCGAAGCGGGGTCGCGGGGCGGCGCGCCATCCATCGCGTTCAGCTCGCGCTCGAGGTCGGCGCGCAGGTCGTCGAAGCAGGAGGCGAACAGCGCGTCCTTGTCCCGGAAGTGGGCGTAGAAGGTGGTGCGGCCGACGTCGGCACGGTCCAGCACCTCCTGCACGGTGACCTTCTCGTAGCCACGCTCGGTGATCAGCGCCACCAGCGCCTGCTGCAAGGAGTGCCGGGTACGGCGAACCCGCCGGTCTTCGTTTCCGGCCAATGTCACCACCCCTGTTCGGTTCCGGACGGTTGGCCGGGATCGGCCGTTGACCCCGGACAGCATAGCCGAACACGATGTTCGGAAAGGAACACGGAGTTCGGGAGGACGCCATGCAGGCCGCACACATCTTCGCCAACGCCGAGCGCTACGACCGGCACGCGGGCCGACTCGCCGCACGGCTTTACGCCAGGGTGGTCACCGACGCCGCGGCGTCCGGGCTGCCCGCCGGCGCGCGGGTGCTGGACGCCGGCACCGGCCCGGGTCGCATCCCCCGCGACCTGGCCGCGCTGCGTCCGGCCTGGACGGTCGACGCCGTCGACCTGGAACCCCGCATGATCGATTTCGCCCGCCGGCAGGACACCGAGGGCCGGGTGACCTTCGCGGTCGGCGACGTCGCGGCGCTGCCGTACCCCGACGAGACGTTCGACCTGATCGTCTCGTCGATCAGTCAGCACCATTGGGACGATGTCGAGGGCGGCATTCGCGATCTGCGCCGGGTGCTGCGCCCCGGCGGGCGGCTGTGGATCTACGACGTGCGGTGGGCGCTGCGGCGCGCGCTGCGCGTCGCCGAGAAGACCTTCGATTCGGTACGCAAGGAGCCCGTCGCCCTCGGGCACTGGCCGCTGGGAATGCTGGTGACCCGGCTATCGGCCCGCGCGTGACCAATCGGGAACGGGCGGCCACGGCTCGCCCGGCCCAGGCTTGAGTGGCGGCCACGGCGGCGGGGGCACGGACAGCGGGACGGACGGTGGCACGGGCTGCGGCGCGGACAGCGGCGCGGGGAGCACCTCGGTCGGTGGTTCGACGCGGAGCACCTCGGTTGGTGGTTCGACGCGGAGCACCTCGGTTGGTGGTTCGACGGGGAGCACCTCGGTTGGTGATTCGACGCGCCAGTGGCGGCCGGCGAGGCGCCGATCGTCGAACCGGCGCTCCGCCGGTCCGGAGTACTGCTCTGGGTCGGCCTGCCGCCGATCCGTGCGCCGCCGATTCGGCACGATGGCGGCCATCTCGACGGTCGCGCCGACCCAGAGCAGTTGCGTGGCTTCCGGGTCCCAGAGCAGCTGCGTGGCTTCCGGGTCGAAGGCCGGCTCCGTGCGCGCCTCGGCCGCCGGGTTCTCCTGGCCGATCGTCCGCAGCACCAGAAGAAACCACACCCCGGCACCGGCCCCGGCGATCGCCCGCAGCGTGAGGGTCATCGTGCTCTCCGGCACCCACGCGGACCCCAGGGCCAGCGCCGCCACCCCGGCCAGCCGCGCCTGGAGGCCGCGGGGCGAGCGCGGCACCCGAGCCCGGCGACCGATAACTTCGAGCAGGACATACAGGAATGCGTACGCCGCGAGGGTCGCGAACGCGCACCCCTCGATGCCGAAGCGTGGCACCAGCGCCAGGTTGAGCCCCACGTTGGCCACCGCCGCGGCCAGCGTCGCCATCGCGGACGCCCCGGTTCGCCCGTCGGCCATCAACGTCCGGGTCACGGCGAGCTGCCCGGCGTACGGGATGGCGGTGATCAACACGAGGCTGACGACGAAATGCAGCTTTGCCGGGTGGTACGAGGAGGGCGCCCAGATGCGCAGCACCAGCGGGGCACCGCAGGCGAAGCCGGTCACCACCGGCAGCATCAACCGGTACAGCGCATCCCGGCTGGAGGCCAGCGCCCGCCGCCGCTCGGTTCGGTCGGAGATGCCGAAGAAGCGCGGCATCCAGGCCGAGTTCAGCACCGAGAGCAGCAGCATCGGCATCGACGCCACGTTGTACGCGACCTGGTAGCGGGCCACCGCCTCGGCGCCCAGCTGTGCCTCGACGATGAGCCGGTCGGAGACCGACAGCACGAACGTGCTCAGCGCGGCGGGTACCAGCGGGAGGGCGAACCGCAGCGCCCGGTCCAGCACGTGCTTGTCCCGCCAGAGCAGCAGCGCCGGCGGCGCCACCGCCAGGCCGAGGAACGCCGCCGCGAACTGCGCCACCACCTGGCCGCTGAGAAACGCCTCGGCGGTCGGCCGGTAGAACTTGACCAGGCCGAGCGCGAGCGCCTCGGCGACCACCGACTGCACGAAGCTCACCACGCTGAACATCAGCAGCTTGTCGAGGCTGCGCAGCAGGCCGAGGGAGACCGTGGTGATCGCCGACGAGCCGGCCCAGAGCACCGCCCAGCGCAGCGCGGTCCGGTCGTCGCCCATCTCCAGGGCGCCGGCCCAGAGCGGCACGGTCCACCAGGCGAGCGCCGAGACGGCGACGGTCAGGCCGAGCGCGGCGAGCACCAGCTGGCGAGCGCCGCGCGGGTTCTCGAAGGTCGAGTATTCGCGTTGTACCGCGGTCTGCAGGCCTAGCCCCGCGAAGACGAACAACACCTGCATGATCGCGTTGGCCGAGGTGACCGTGCCGAACTCGCCCAGGCCCAGCACGCGGGTGGTGATCGGGGTGAGCAGCGCCGCGCAGATGATCTGCACGGCCCACATCAGCATGTAGAGCGAGTCTCGCCCGAAGAGTTTCGCGACGTGGCTCTGTTCCTCCGCGGTGGTGGTGCCCGCGGCCATCAGGAGCCCACGTACGCGAACAACATCGAGCCACCCTCGGAGAAGGTCACCTTCCACAGCGGCGAGGCGGCGAACGCGTCCCGCAGGGCGGCGAACTGCTCGGGCGTGTGCAGCCCGTACTCCCAGCCGTAGTAGGAGGAGGTGGGCGACCAGAAGGCGTAGAGCCGGTCGGTCGGGTCGCTCAGGCCGGAGTACGCGATGAGCTGCTCGGTGAGGGTCTCGACCGTCTTCGCGTCGACGGTATCGATCGTGAAGCCGTACGTCGTGTCGATGGCGTCGCGGTAGACCGCGATCCTGGTGTTCGGGCCGGTGTTCGGACCGCTCGGCACGTCACCCGGCCCGATCACCAGGCAGTAGTTGACGCCACCGTCGGTGTGGGTCTGCGCGTAGGCGGCGAAAGCGTCCAGGTCGCCCTTCCGCATCACGTTCGAGGCGTCCAGGCTGAACGTGCCGATCACGAAATTGACCGTGAGCATCGAGGCGACGGCCAGTTGGGTCGCCTGCCACCAGCGGTTCGCCCGCAGCGCGAACGCCTGGGCGGCGAGCACCGCCAGCCACGGCAGCGCGAACAGGACGGCCCGGTAGAGGCCCTCCTTGCCGTACGGGTGGGCAATGACGATCGCCAGCCCGGCGCCCGGGCAGGCGGCGAGCGCCCACAGCCGGAGGTTCTCGGGCTCCCACTGCCGGGGGCTCCTGCGCTGCCGCCACAGGATGACCAGGCTCATGCGCTGCCGCCACAGGACGACCAGGCTCAACGCGCCGAGGATCAGCAGGCTCACCGCAAGTGTGGCCTCCATCGCCAGGAACACCGTCAGGCGGCCCAGGCCGCTGGACGCGGTGGGTGTCGGCGTGGTCAGGTTGCCGGATCTGCCGAGGTGGCTGAGGTCTACGAACTGGCTGATGTCGGCCCAGTTGACCAGGGCCCAGAGCACCGCCGTGCCGAGCACCGTCGCCGGCAGCCACCACGGCTTGAGCTGGCGGAACACCACCAGGACGCAGAGCGCGCCGCCGACGATGTAGGGGCTGAGCTGGTGGGTGACGGCCATCGTGAGGCCGGCGCCGATCATCGCCGCCGCCTTGACGGGCAACGGGAGACGGGACAGGGCGAATCCGAAGATCAGGATGCCGAGGACGAACCCGACCGACTGCGGCGAGAAGTAGTCCTGGCCGATCGTGTCCGGCAGGGCACAGAACAGCACGGCCGGCCAGATCAGCCGGCGGTCCCGGATCACCTGGCCGGCGAACCAGCGCATCGCGACCACCCGGTACAGGCCGATCAGCAGCTGCCAGGCGGTGGCCAGGTGGAGCGGGTCACGGATGCCCGCCGCGTCCGCCAGCCAGGCCATCGCCGAGAAGAAGCCGGGCCATCCGTTGTAGACCGCGACCGTGCTCTGCAGCAGGTGCTGGTGCCGGATCTGCTGGACCATCTCGACGTGCTTGGCCGAGGACTGGATCCGCGGCAGGTCGTAGACGATCGCCTGGGTGCCGGTCAACACCACGATCAGCGCGAGCACGCCGATCGCGGTGGCCGCCTCGGCGTACGAGCGGGAGATCGCCAGCGACAGCACGACCAGGCCGACGCCGACGTACCAGAGCGGCCCGATCTGAGCGAGGAAGCCCCAAAGTCCCGGGTCGGTGTGCCGGTGCATGAGGGCGGCGACCAGACAGAGCAACACGCCGGCGCCGGACACGAAGACGCCCGGCCCGAGCGGCCCGAGCGTGATCCGCAGACTAGGCGGCCGTCGCTCGCGCAGGCTCATGGCGAGCCCGGCGACGTGCAGCGGCACGGTGACCGCGCACAGCACCGAGGTGGCCACGGCGGTCTGCCAGGCCCCCGCGTCGAGCATCGCGGTGGAAAAGATCACCAACGCGCCGAGGGACGTGGTGACGGTCAGTGCGAGCCGCAGTGGCAGGTCGAGCTTGGGCAACAGCGCCCAGGGCGCCGCGCCGACGCCGAACAGGAAGTAGCCGACGAAGCCCACCAGCCGCAGGCCCGGCACGTCGGCGAGCAGCCCGGTCACCCCGGACAGGAACGCGAGCAGGCTCAGCGCGGAGATGACCAGCCGGGTCCGGGTCGTGTCCTGGACCCTCGGGATCACCTCCGTCGGCGCCGAGGCCGAAGCCGCGTGTTCACCGAGCAGGGTCACCGTTGGTCCCGCAGGGCGCGGCGAGCGCGCAGGTAGAGCACCGGGCCGGCCAGGTAGCCGGTGAGCTCGCGGCGCATCGCCCCGGCCGGTGCGGCCACGGTCGGGCCGAGCCGCTCACCGGTCTGGTTCCGGATCCGGGCGACCCACAGCAGGCCGGCCGGCAACCGGCGCAGCAACTGGGTGCGCGTCGACCGGTCGAGCATCAGCTTCGTCAGGTACGCGGTGAGGCCGGTGCCGTACCCGTACATCTGCTTGAGCAACGACTCCTCGGTGGCGCGATGGTGGTGCCAGACGACCGCGGCCGGCTCGTACGCGATCGCCCCGCCGTCGAGCAGCACCCGGACGAAGATGTCCAGGTCCTCGCCGCCGCGGGTGAGCGTGCCCGCGCCCAGCGCCTCGTCGAAGCCGCCGATCCGGACCAGCCGCTCCCGGTCGAAGGCGAAGCTGGCGCCGGTGCCGAAGATGCCGGCCGAGAACGGGTAGAGCGCTCCGTACCGGTCACCCATCGACAGGTCGAAGAACTCCGCCTGGCTGCGGGCCGACCAGGACGCGAGCCGGGCGTCGAAGTACGCCTCCGGCCCGTTGCTGATCGCGGCGGTGCAGACCAGCCCGGTCACGCAGGCCACATCCGCGCGCCGGTGGAAGCCCCGCAGCAGCCCGTCGATCCAAAGCCGGTCGACGGCGACGTCGTCGTCGGTATACGCGAGGTACCGGCCCTTCGCCGCGGCGAGTCCGGCGTTGCGCGCCCGGGACAGGCCCGGCCGTGGCTCGCGGACGTACCGGAACCGGTCGTCGACCGCGGCGTACTTCTCGATCAGGTCTTTGGTGGAGTCGTCGCGGGGGGCGTTGTCGACGATGACGAACTCGATCGGCCGGTAGGTGATCTCGGCGAGCCGATCGAGACAGGCCGGCAGCGAGTCGCTGCGGTCCCGGGTGCAGACCACCACCGAGACCAGGTCGTCAGCGACCACGTGGCTGGGGCAGGCCGCGGCCGGCGCGGGTGCCCGCCAGCCTTCCCGCTCGGTTTCGCGCGGTACCGCAAGCCCTTCGGCCGTCAGGTGTTGCTCCAGCGGCCCGGCCAGCCGGCGGAACGTCTCGGCCCGGATCAGGTCGAGGTCGTCCGGCGTGCCGGTGCGCGGGAGGGTCAGGTAGCCGAGCGGCTCGCCGTGCAGCCGGACCAGCACCCGCATGGTGGTCTCGTCGCGGGGCGGCACCACGGCCGAGGTCTCGTCGCCGGCCAGGTCGAAGTCGCAGCACCAGATCGCGTCGTCGGGGGTCCAGGCGCGCTTCCCGTTCTCGGCGATTGCGGGCTGCGCCACGGCTGAGGGCTGCGCCACGACCGAGGGCTGCGCCGTCGCTGTCGTTTGGGGGCGGACGAGCGGCGTCGCCGGCCCGGGGGCACTCGCGGCGGCAGTTTCGCCCGACACGGTGAGCGGGCCGCGCCGGATCGACTCGACGGCGTAGCCGAGCACCGTGCTGCCCAGCCCGAGCACCACCACGCCGGCCCGCACCAGACCGTTCGGGTCGCGCACCGCGCCGGTGACACCGCGCGCGACGGCCGCGGGCAGCGTCTCCCGCACGTACGTCCGTTCCGCGGAGAGACCGGCCGTGGTGCCGCGCAGCATCGAGACGATCCGCTTGGACCGGCCCTCGTGGTAGCAGCGGCGGACGAAGTAGCGCACGGTCTGCCGCGCGGCCGGGACGTGGTGGTCGACCGCGGTGCTCGGGTCGAGCACGACCTTGGCGTCGGCGTCGTGCGCCGCCACCCGGATGCAGAACTCGGTCTCCTCACAGCCCACCGGCGTGGCGCCGACCCGGCCGATGGCGTCGGAGAAGCCGCCGACTTTGCCGAAGACGGAGCGGCGCACGGCCATCGACGCGCCGATCGGATTGCGCACGGCCGCCTTGGTCTCCGGCTGCCCGCGGTAGCTGCAGCCGACCACCCAGCCGAACTCGGCGGGGAACCAGCGCGGCGGACGGCCGCCCTCCCACTCGGCGACCACCGCGGTGCCGGCCACCGCGACGTCGGCGCCGTCGAAGGTGGTGCGCAGCCCGGCCAGCCAGCCGGGCCGCGCGGCCGCGTCGTCGTCGAGGAACGCGACCACGTCCCCGGTCGCGGTGGCGACGCCGGTGTTGCGGGCGTCGGAGAGGCCCTGCTTGCCGCCGTTGGGCACGACCCGGGCGCGAGGGATCTCGGCCCGGGCGCGCGCCAGCAGGGCGTCGTTGTGGTCGATCACGACGACCAACTCGTCGCCGTCCAGCAGTTGCCGCTCGACGGACGCGCAGGCCCGCCGGAAGTCGTCCCAGCGCCGATCGGTGTAGCTACAAATGACCACGCTGATGGAAGACATGACCGGTGTTACGGCCGGCTAGCGCCATACTTGAGAAAAATTCTCAGTCGAACTTCAACCCACCGGTACGCGTGCGCTTGAGCTCGAAGAAGTCCGGGTACGAGGCGAGCGCCACGGCACCGTCGAACACCTTCAGCGCGTCCTCGCCGCGCGGGATGCTGGACAGCACCGGCCCGAAGAATGCGACCCCGTCGATGTGAATGGTCGGGGTGCCGACATCGTCGCCGACCGGGTCCATCCCCTCGTGGTGGCTGCGGCGCAGCTCCTCGTCGTACTCGTCGGTGTCGGCCGCGTCGGCGAGCTCGGCCGGCAGGCCCAGCTCGGCCAGCGCCTCGCGGACCACCACCGGGAAGTCCTTGTTGCCCTGGTTGTGGATGCGGGTGCCGAGCGCGGTGTAGAGCGGGCTGAGAATCTCGTCACCGTGCTTGGCCTTGGCCGCGGTCACCACCCGGACCGTGGCGAGCGAGCGGTCGATCAGCTTGCGGTAGTCCTCGGGCAGGTCGCGGTTCTCGTTGAGCACGTACAGGCTCATCACGCGGAAGCGGAGGTCGACGTCGCGGAGGCTCGCGACCTCGAGCATCCAGCGGGACGTGATCCAGGCGAAGGGGCAGGCCGGGTCGAAATAGAAGTCGACTGTTGTCACGCCTCGACCGTACGCCCGACCGCGGCTTCCGGCTGATCCAATTCCGGGCCGGTTGACTGGGCCGATCGGGGCGCGACCGCCTCGACGCCGGCCATCACCAGGTCGAGGCCGAAGGCGTAGTACCGCTCGATGTCGGGCACCCGGGCGTAGCTAGTGGCGAACGCCACCATCATCGGGTATTTGTCCGCGGGGAGGCTCTCCAGCTTCAGGCGTTTCTGCCGGCGCCACTCGGCGGCCTGCTCGGCCGGCACGTTCATCGGGCAGTCGGGCTGGGCGGCGACCAGGCCGATCGCGGCATGCAGGAGGTGCGAGGCCACCCAGTACGCCTCCTCGACGTCGAATCCGCCCGTGGTCAGCAGCACCAGCGCGTCGTTGGAGGCCCGGGTGAAGCTCTCGCCGTCCTCCTTGGCGACGTTGTGCATGAGGTCGGCCAGCGCGGGATGCTCGCGCATCGCCCGGATCAGCGCCTCGACCATCGCGCGCAGTTGTTTCTGCCAAGGGTCGGCGGCCTCGCGGTCGGCCCGGACGGTGGACAGCGCGTGGTCGACGATGCCGACCATCAGCTCGTCCTTGTTCTTGAAATGCCAGTACAGGGCCATGGGCGTGACACCCAGCTCCTGGGCCAGCCGGCGGATGGTCACCGCCTCCAGCCCCTCCTCGTCGCCGAGCCGCAGCGCCCGCTCGGCCACCGTCGCCTTGCTCAATTTCTCGCCTGCCACTTGACAACCATACAACGTACAGGTCTGATGTACGAGGTACATGTACGACGTACAAGGACGCCGTACAAGGACGTTGTACAGGGGGATCCCGTGGAGAAGAACCGGCGGTGGTGGGCGCTCGTGGCGGTGGCGCTCGGCACCTTCATGACCTACCTCGACAACAACGTGGTCAATGTGGCCCTGCCGTCGATCCAGCGGGACCTTCAGCTGAGCATCTCCGGGCTCGAGTGGATCGCCAGCGCGTACGTGCTGGTCTTCGCCGGCCTGCTGCTGGCCGGCGGCCGGATCGCGGACGTGCTCGGCACCCGCACCGCGTTCCTCGGCGGCCTGGCGATCTTCACGCTCGCGTCGGTCGGCGCCGGCCTCGCCCAGAGCCAGGAGATGCTGATCGGCGCCCGGGCCGTCCAGGGCGTCGGCGCCGCGCTGCTCACCCCGGCCTCGCTGGCCCTGCTCCCCCGGCTGTTCCCCGACCCACGCGAGCGCGGCACGGCCGTCGGCATCTGGGGCGCGGTCGGCGCGCTCGCCCTCGCGGTCGGCCCGTTCACCGGCGGCTGGCTGTCCCAGCACGCCTCCTGGGGCTGGATCTTCCTGATCAACGCGCCGATCGGCGTCGCCACCGCGATCCTCACCCTGATCAGCGTCCCGGCCTCGATGCGGGGCACCGCCCGCGGGCTGGACCTGCCCGGCGTGCTGACCTCCTCGGTCGCGCTCTTCGCCCTCACGTACGCCCTGATCGAAGGGGAATCGCGGGGCTGGACCTCCGGCGTCATCCTGACCTCGTTCGCCGTCGCGGCCCTGTCGGCGATCGCCTTCGTGGTCATCGAACTGCGCTCGAAGAACCCGATGATGGACCTGAACATGCTGCGGCAGCGGGTGTTCAGCGGCGGCCTGCTCGCGATGGGCCTGTGGGCGTTCGGCGTCTTCGGCATCTACTTCTACACGGCCATCTACCTGCAGAACGTGCTCGGCTTCTCGCCGACCGAGGCCGGCTCGGCGTTCGTGCCGATGGCGCTGGTCATGGCGGTCAGCGCGACACTCGCGCCGCGGCTGGAGGCACGCTTCGGCGCCGGGCGCACGGTGGCGCTGGGCCTCGCGATCATGGCCATCGCGATCTTCGGGATCTCCGGGTACGGCGAGGGCACCACCTACACCGACCTGCTGCCCTGGTTCGTGTTCTACGGCGTCGGCGGCGGCATGCTGGTCCCGCTGAACAACGTCATCGTCAGCGCGCTGCCGGCCGAGCGGGCCGGTGTCGGCTCCGGCATGCTGAACGTCTCCCGCGAGGTCTTCGGCCTGCTCGGCATCACGATCCTCGGCGCGATCCTCAGCAACCGGGCCAACGCGGCCAGCGGCACCGAGCTGCACCGCTACCTGGCCGGCTACCAGTTCTCGCTGGTGGTGGCCGCGGTCCTGGTCGCCGTCGGGGTCCCGGTGGCGCTCTGGTCGCTGCGCTCGGTCCGCCCGGTCGAGGCGGTCGAGGCCGAGGCGCCCCAGCTCGAACTGGTCTGAGCATCTCCCAAGAAGCGGCCCGCGGGCCCTTCGTCACGACTGATAGCCGGCGGCCTGCAGAGTGAACAACTCCGCGTATCGGCCGCCGGCTGCCATCAACTCGGCGTGGGTGCCGTGCTCCTCGAGGGCGCCCTCGTGCATCACGTAGATCCGGTCGGCGTGGGTGATGTTGGCCAGCCGGTGGGTGATCAGGATGGTGGTCTTGTCGCCCTGCCGGCTCCGCAACGCTTGGAACAGGGCGTCCTCGGCGCGCGGGTCGAGCGCCGAGGACGGCTCGTCCATGATCAGCAGAGGCGCGTCGCGGTAGAAGCCGCGTGCCGCGGTGATCCGCTGCCACTGCCCACCGCTCAGGTCCTGCCCGTCCTTGAACGTCCGATCCAGCAGCGTGTCGTAGCCGTGCGGCAGCTCCCGGATCATGTCGTGCGCGGCGGCGAGGCCGGCGGCGGTCTCGACCCGCGGCGGGTGGGCGTCGGCGCAGATGTCGCCCATGGCAATGTTGGTGGTAGCGCTGAACGGCCACTTGTGATGGTCCTGCAGGACGACCGCGATCTGCTGCTGAATCCGTGCGGTGTCCCAGGTGGACAGAGGCCGGCCGTTCCAGGTGATCTGCCCGCCGGTCGGCGTCCGGAGACCGGCGATCATCGCGGCGAGGGTGGATTTGCCGGAGCCGTTCTCGCCGACCAGGGCGATGGTCTGCCCGGCCCGGAGGGTCAGCGTCAGGTCGTCGACCGCCGGCCGGTCCCGGTCGGGGTAGTGCAGGCTCACCCCGTGCACGCCCAGCTCGACCAGCCGGCCCGGCGACGGCCGCTGCTCGATGGCCGGGGCGAGATAGGTCTCGGCGGCGCCGAGGAACTTGACGTACTCGTTGAAGAACTGCCCGCTCGCATACACCCGGTCGATCTGGAACGTCAGCATGGTCAGCGCCCGTTGGGCGGCCTGCACCGCCACCACGCAGGTCGCCGCCGCCGCGAGCGGGATCTGCCCGTCCAGCAGCAGCACCCCGAGCAGCACGTACACGCCGGTCAGCGCGATCCCGCCGACCGCCGCACCAATGCTGGTCGTGGTGGTGACCCGTTTGGCCACCGCGAGCTCGACCGCGATCTGCGCCCCCATCACCCGGTCATAAAGACCGAGCAAAAACTCCCGCAGCCCGTACGTGCGCAGCTCCGCCGCCGATTTTCGCTCGGCCATCAGCGTCTGCAGCACCCATTGCCGGCGTCGCCGGGTCGAGCTGGCCAGATAGCTCTTGAACTTCTCGTGCCCGGCCCGCAGCGCCGCGTACCCGGTCGGCACGGTCGCCACCAGCAGGGCGAGCAGCAGCAGCGGGTTGATCGCCACCACCGCGACCGTCACCGCGAGCAGGCTGACCACCCCGGCGAACAGGTTCATCGTGTTCTGCACCAGCTCGATCGCGGCCTCGGTGCCGCGGGTCGCCCGCTCCATGCCCTCGGCGAACGCTTCGTCGTCGAACGCCGCGAGCTCCACCGCGGTGGTGTGCTCGAACAACTCCCGCTCGACCGCCTGATGCACCCGGGGCGTCAGCCCGTTCAGCGCGTACCCGGTCGCCATGCCCAGACCGCCGCGGATCGCCGTGGCGGCCGCGAGCAGGGTCAGCGCCGGCAGCGCGGCGCGGACCCGGTCCGGGGTCGGGCCGCCGGCGAACAGCTGGATCAGCACCCGCTGCGTCGCGAGCAGGCCGAACGCCGCCATCGCGCCGGACAGCAGGGTCGTCGCGGTCGCGGTCGCCGTCCGCCAGCGATCGGCGCGCCACGCGACCCGGACCGCCTTCACCACCAGACCGGGCAGCTCGGTGAAGACGCCCAGCAGACCCGTCTCGGCCCTGCGGCGCAGCCCGGTCTCCCACCAGGACGGCCGGAACTCGGGAAGCACGGGTTCGGCGTCGCGTACCCCTGGCTGCGCAGGGACTGTCGCCGTGGCGCGGTCGGAGTCTGCAGTGGCGCTCACGTTCCCGTCCTTCCTCGTGATGACGCGGCAGCGATGGGGCGGGTCATGGCCTAGCGGTACCGGCGAGCGATCACCCGATGCGAACCGGCGCGCGGCCTTCGTCGCCGGGCCGGGCGGATCTGTCGCCCGGACGAACGACGCGGCCGTATCCCACCGATTGACGCCGAACCCATCGACGACGAGCAACCGCCTTTGCCGGGCACGGTCGTCCGCCGCGCCACCCTCGTCGGGCGGCACGGCGGCGAACCAGGCGGCGGCTGCTAGCGGGCAGCCTCGATCTCCGGCGTCAGAGCGCCCATCGCCGACCGGCGGAGATCAGCTCTCCGGCAGGTCGACGACGGCGATCGGCCGGTCCGCATCGTTCAGGATCTGCCGGCTCACCGAGCCGAGCAGGATCCGGCGGATCAGGCCCTTGCCGTGCGTGCCGACGACGATCTGCTGCGCGTCGTCGGCGTGCGCCAGGATCACCTCGGCGGCGCGGCCCTCCACGGCCACCGGGTCCACGCTCACGGCGGCGGGGTTGTTGCCCTGCGCCTCGTCGAGCGCCTGGCCGATGGTGCCGACCACGTCCTCCTGGACGCCCGCTCGCATGCGCGCGCCCAGCTCCGGGTCGGCCGGGACCGCGCCGTCCAGCACGTCGAAGGCGACGACGGCGCGCACGGAGGTCTTTCGTACGGCCGCCTCGGCGATCGCGTAGCGGAGAGCGTTCGTGCCGAACTCCGACCCGTCGACGCCCACGACGACCGGACCCTCTGTCGGAAGCTCGCCCGCACCGACCACAATGACCGGGCATTTTGCCTGGACCGTGAGTTGGTTGCTCACCGAACCCAGCAGGGCGCTCGCGGCGGCGCCGAGGCCGCGCCGTCCGACCACGATGGCGTCCGCGGTCTCGGAGACCGCCGCCAGCGTGTGCGCCGGGTGGCCCATCTGCGAGGTCACTGTGCAGGTCAGGTCGGGGGCAAGCTCGCGTACGCGGGCATTCGCGGCCTCGAGCAGCTGCTCGGAAAGCTCGATGTACCACTCCAGGTGCTGGCTCGTGGCGAGGCCGTGATAGCCGAAGAAATCGACGGGGGCGGCGAGGTTGTAAGAGTTGACCAGCTCGAGGTGCTCGCCGCCGAGGCGTGCTCGGGCCACCGCCCATTCGAGTGCGTTGCCGCTCAGTTGTGAGCCGTCGATACCGACGACGATCCGACCGGTCATGCGATGTCCTCCCCACGAGAGAGCCGACCCGTCCGAACCTAGACCGCGTCGAGCCGGTACGACAGCTTTGCGCCGTCTGTCCTCTGTGGTGACCTTGGAGCCAAAAGTCCTAGGGCCACTGCGAGTCAGCGTTTCGTGTCACGCCGAGCGACCGCGGGATTGCCCGCCGACCCGTGTCGCCGATTTTCACGAGCTCGAGGTACCGGTCAATAGGCTGATTCACCGTCGCACGGGACTTGCCTGGCCTGACGTTGCCGCTGGCCGTTTCGTGCCACGAACCGAACCACGCGAACGGCACGAACGAGCCGATCAAGGCTCTGACCTTGGTGCCCCCGGCAGGAATCGAACCTGCGACACACGGTTTAGGAAACCGTTGCTCTATCCCCTGAGCTACGAGGGCCGCGGCTCATATCGTACCGACCTGCGGATACTCGCGAGTGCTCGGGCGTGCCGTCGGGGTGCCAAACCGTCCCATCGGGTACGTCAGGGGCGGTTCGTCGCTGGTAGGGGCACGCACGAGGCAATTTCGGAGCACATGCGGTCCGGTCTACCCGGTGCTGACCGGGGGTGCCCAGTGCTGATCTCGGGTGCTACCCGCTCGCCGAGAACCCCGGGGCATTCGCGGCATCTTCCTGGACGGGGAAGATGTCTTCCGCGGTCGACTTGATGTCCGGGCAAGGCCGGGCGGGCCGAGCGATCGTTCGTGCGCCGGTACCGCGAGGTGCGCCTCCCTCGGCAGCGTCGCCGGGCACCTCGCGCACGAGGTACCCGACGCCACGCCGCGAACCGGCTCCAGATCTCGCCGAGCGCTCGCCCGGTGACGCCGTACTGGGCGAAGTCGTCCGGGCATCCGGCAGCGGACGGCCAGACCTGTCCCGTGCCATCGAACACCAACGTAGCCCTGGGCTGGACAGGTTTCGATATGGTCACGGTTCGGGCAGGACTGCCCGCGCGAGGAGGTTGGAGATGACCGGCCCGATCGATCCGTCCGGCCTGGGCGGCACGCTGGCGGACGTGCTGGCCGCGCTCGGCCGGGCGCAGGCGTCCTCCGGCGACCAGGAAGAGCGGGAACCGCCCGTCGGTACGGGCGAGGCCGCCGACGGCCGGGTCCGGGTCCGGGCTGTGCTGCCCGGGCGGATCGAGAACCTCGAACTGGAGCCGTCTGTATTGCGGCTGAGCGGCGAGGAGCTGGCGCGGGAGGTCGAGTCGGCCGTCAACGCTGCGCTCGCCGATCTGCAGGGCCGAGCCGTGGCCACCGCCGGTCCGGCCGACCTCGGTGCGCTCACCGACCAGCTCAAGGACATCCAGTTCAACGCCGAGCGCCAGTTCGCGAAGCTGACCGCGTCGCTGGTCGAAGCGCAGGAACAGCTCACCCGCCGGGCCGGTGACCGATGACCGGCTTCATGATCGATCCCCAGCGGCTTTCGGCGACCGGGTCTGCCCTGCAGAGCGTTGCCTCGCGTCTCTCCGCGGAACTGGCGTCGTTCCGGGCCGAGCTGGCGGGTTTCGGCGCGCCCTGGGGCAGTGACGACATCGGCTCGCTGATCGGCGCCGCCCACGACGAGGTGTCCTCGTGGGCGTTCGAGTGCTATCAGGACGCCCTGGACGAGGTGGCCTCGGCCGGCGCCGACGTGGTTGACATCAGCGCGCAGTACACGGAGGTGGACGAAAACGTCAGCCGCCGGTTCCGCGGGCTGCCCACCGGGCCGGGGAACTGACGCGTGGGCATGGAGATTCCGGGGGAGCTCCGGTCGCTGCTGGGCATCCTTGGTTACAACTGGCCGGAGGCCGACGAGACCGTACTGGTCGAGATGGGCCGGGCGTGGACGGCGTTCTCCGGCCGGCTCGAGGCGATCGTGTCGGACGCGACGTCGAGCGCCACCGAGGTGTGGACCGGGCACGAGGGTGAGGCCGTCGCCGCCTTCCAGCACTGGTGGGGCAGGGAGGACAGCCCGGCCAAGACACTCCTGGACGGCGCGAACGCGGCCACGCTGACCGGCACCGGCCTGATGATCTGCGGCGGGATAGTGCTCGCCCTCAAGGTGGCGGTCATCGCCCAGCTCGCCATCCTGGCGGTCGAGATCGCGCAAGCGGTGGCGACCGCGGCGCCCACGTTCGGCGCGAGCCTGGCCGAGATTCCGATCTTCCAGCAGCTGACCCGTACGATCGTCGGGAACCTCGTGCAGGACGCCATCTTCCAGCTGCTGGACGGGTGACCCGGGATGGCTAGGGGCTCCGGCAAACTCATGCGCGCCGCCCTCCGGTTCCTCCGCAAGACGCGCAAGCGGGCCCGCCCGGATCGGATGAATCCGTACTTCACTACCCACACCATCGGCGGTGGCCACGTGAAGCCGGGCCTGCCCAAGGGCTCCGGTTACCACTACCGCCCCGGCGGCGAGGACTTCCCCGACCGCCGGCTCGTGCCCGGCACGAAGGTCACTTACCCGAACGGCGTGTACAAGGCGGAGCCCGAGTTCTTCGACCCGACCCTGAACCCACCGGCCGGCGCTTGGAAGCCCAAGGCCGGTAACGGCGGCGTCAGCACGTTCTTTCCCGATGACTGGACACCGGCACAGGTCGACAACGCGGTGTCTGGAGCATTCAAGAACTCGACGCGGGTGTCCGGGAACAGATGGATCGGTACCTACAATGGCGTCACAATCGAAGGTTTCTACAACCAGTCCGGCGGCTTCACGCACGGCTGGCCCGTTCCCTAGCGCACCGGAAGGCTCGCGGTGAGTGTTGTCAGCTTGCGGATCGATCCCACGTTCCGCCGTCCCGTCTATCAGGTCGAGGAGCAGCGATACGACCTGCTGGGTGAGTGGCTGACCACCGACCTCGGCACGTTCTTCCTCGTCACCCTGGACGCGCTGGCGATGGCCGACGACGTGGCCCGCGGCGACCCGCCGTTCGAGGAATGGAGCAGCGAGAACTACGAGGTGTCGTTCACGCCGGCGGCGCTGCAGATCACCAACCTGTGGGTGCCGGGCGCGGAGGGCGAATTCCCGGCTGACATCGCCCGGGTGGCGATCGAAGATTACTGGCGCTTCCTGGTCGCCCAGCCGGAACGGCCCGCTGTCCGGGAGTACCGCCCTGACCTCCCGGAGTGGCAGGCCGACCTGCTGCGGTGGGAGGAGAAGTGGGGCCGCCCCCACCCGTACCGGGGGCGACTCTTCTGACACGGGCAGCCGTTAGCCAGCGATCGATGCGAAGCAGCTCCTGACATCAGGTTAGGCCGCTCACACCCACGGGAGGACGTGTCCGTGGCGGACCAGCTGGCCGTAGTGATCCGGATTGACTGGGCCGAGGGCCAGTTCGAGCAGCGGGACCGCGGCCTGCGCCGGAGTGGGTGCCGAGCTCACGTCCCACCACATCGCTGAGCTCGGAGTGTTGATCATGCCGGGGCAGACGGCGGTCAGCAGGATGCCGCGGCGGGTGTCCTCGTCGTGGCGTTGGGCGGCCAGCGCGCGTACGGCGGCGACCTGGCCGATCTTTGAGGGGATGTTGACGAAGCCGGGCCAGGGACCGCTCCGGGCGGTGCCGTCCCGCACCGCGTCGCGCCAGGCCTCGACCTGTTTGTCGACCTCGTCCAGGGAGGACAGGTCGGCGAAGCGGTCGTGCAGTACCGGAGCGAGGTGGCGCAGGGTGCCGAACGAGCTGGCCACGACGATCAGCCGGCCGTCGGTGCGCAGCAGCGGAGCGAAGGCGCGCAGGACCCGGGTGGTGCCGAAGTTGTTCACCTGGGTGTAGGCGTCGACGATCGCGCGCGGGTCGTCGTCGGGGCCGACCCGCATGACGGCGTTGTTGACCACGATGTCGGCGCCGCCGTGCCGTTCCCGCAGCTGTGCGGCGAGGCGGCCGGCCGCCTCGGGCTGGGCGACGTCCAGGAGCTCGCCGCGCACCCGGGCGCCGCCGCCGGGCATGGCCTCGACGGCCGCGGTGATCCGGTCGGGGTCGCGGCCGGTCAGGTAGACGGTGTCCGCCGGGGTCAGTCGTGCGGCCAGCCCTTCGACCAGTGCCAACCCCAGGCCCTGGGTGGCGCCGGTGACGACGGCGACCTTCAGTTGAGTGGTCATGAGCTCGACGGTAGGCAGTGCGCCGGTCATGCGGCCAACGAGAGATGCTCAAGCGTGGTATGCGTATTCGTCATGAGCTTCGCCGATGCGTCGTTGCCCGCGCTCCGGGTGTTCCGCGAGGTGGCCGAGCGGGGCACGCTCACCGCCGCGGCGGCCGCGCTCGGGTACACCCAGTCCGCGGTCTCCCGGCAGATCGCCTCGCTGGAGCGGGCCGCCGGCACACCGCTGTTGCAGCGACGGCACGACGGGGTGCATCTGACCTCGGCCGGGCAGCTGGTGCTGCGCCGGGCCACGATCGTTCTCGACGAGGTGGACGCCGCCGCCCGGGAGCTGGCCGGGCTGCCCGACGAGCACAGTGCGGTCCGGCTCGGCTGGTTCGCCAGCGCCGGCTCGTGGCTGGTGCCGCCGGCTCTCGCGGCGCTGCGTCGCACCCATCCCGCGATCACCGTCACGACGCGTGAGGGCAGCACACCGGCGCTGGTGCGGGCGCTTCGTGCGGGCACCATCGACCTCGCGCTGCTGGCGGCGTCACCGCCGTATCGGCCGCCGGACGCCGAGACCCCCGCCCTGCATCTGCAGACCCTCACCGAACGCAGCCTGTGCGTCGCCGTGCCGGCCGGCCACCCGCTCGCGCGCGGCGAGTTCGTGGATGTCGGCGACCTGCGCGGCCAGCGGTGGATCGCCGGGCCGCGCTCGGGCGAGGACCGGCTCATGGGGGTGTGGCCCGGGCTGGACGAGCGCCCCGAGATCGCCCACACCGCGCGCGACTGGCTCGCCAAGCTTCACCTGGTCGCCGCGGGGTTGGGCGTGACGACCGTGCCGGCGTCGTTCGCCCGGGTGGTGCCGCCGGGGGTACGCGTTCTGCCGATCCATGGTGGACCGCGTGAGGGGCGGCGTCTCCTGCTCGCCCGACTTCCGCAGACACCGCCCGAGCCGGTGGTGCGGCTGGCCGCCGCGCTGCGGGCTGCCGCGATCGGGGCAGGCCCGCCGATGTAGCGGTACGGTAGCCGCGGGCCGGCGGTCCGGCAACCGCGGGCGGGCGGTCCGGCAACCGCGGGCGGGCGGTCCGGCAACCGCGGGCGGGCGGTCCGGCAACCGCGGGCGGGCGGTCCGGCAACCGCTGGCGAGCGGAGGCGTGCCGATGAGCGAGCCGATCGGGATCGGCGTTGTCGGGTTCGGCTGGATGGGCCGGGTGCACACCCAGGCGTACGCCCGAATGCCGCACCACTACCCGCAAGCGCCACCCCTCGCCCTCGTCGCCGTCGCCGACGATGTCCCCGGCCGGGCCGTCGACGCGGCCGCCCGCTACGGCTTCGACCGTGCCACCCAGGACTGGCGCGACCTGCTCGACGACCCCGGCATCCAGGCGGTCAGCATCACGCTCCCGAATTTCCTGCACCGCGAGGTCGGCTCGGCCTTCGCCGCCGCCGGCAAGCACATCTGGATCGAGAAGCCGGTCGGCCTGTCCGCCGACGACGCCCGTGCCATCCGCGGCGAGGTCCAGGTCGCCGTGGGCTTCAACTACCGGAACGCGCCCGCGGTCGAGAAGGCCCGGGAACTCCTCCGCGCCGGCCGGATCGGCCGGGTCACCCATGCCCGGTTCCGGCTGCTCAGCGACTACGCCGCACACCCCGAAGGGGCCCTGAGCTGGCGTTTCGAGCGGGACCGAGGCGGCAACGGGGTCCTGGGCGACCTGGGCTCGCACGGCATCGACCTGATCCGCCATCTCCTGGGCGAGATCGACGCCGTGGTGGCCGACACCGCCATCTTCATCCCGAGCCGCCCCCGCCCGACCGCCACCACGAAGGGCCACCAGCGCGGCGGTGGCGAGCCCGGCCCGGTGGAAAACCAGGACTGGCTCGGGGCGCTGCTGCGACTGACCAGCGGCGCCCGGGTCAGCCTCGAAGCGAGCCGGGTCGCCGTGGCCGAGCAGAACAACTACGGCTTCGAGATCCACGGCACCGCGGGCGCACTCTTCTGGGACTTCCGCCGCATGGGCGAACTGGGGGTGAGCACCGGCGACTCCTATCAGGACGAGCCGGTGCGGACCGTTTTCGCCGGCCCCCTCGACGGCGAGTACGGGACGTTCCAGCCGGGCGCCGGCATCGCGATGGGCTACGACGATCTGAAGGTCATCGAGGCGTACCGGTTCCTGCGCTCGATCGCCGACGGCCGACCGTACGGCGCCACCCTCGACGACGCGATCCGCAGTGCCGAGGCGCTCGACGCGCTGGAAAGGTCGGTGGCCACCGGCGGCTGGGTCAGCCTGGCTGGGTGAACCACTCCAGGTGGGGCAGCGCGTGACTTCTTGACGGCATTGAGGTTAGTCGATACCGTCACCCTTCGGGAAAGCGCTTACCTAAGCTCCCGTCCGTACAGCGGGCCGCTCCCCCGGTCTGGGTGAACACACCACATCGGAGGTCCCCTGATGTCCACCCGTTCCTGGCGCACTCCGCTCTTCGCCGCCGGTGTCGCCGCTGCCACCGCGGCCGCCCTGCTCGCGTACGCCCCCGCCGCCTCCGCCGCCACCTACAACCAGGAGGGCTGGTCCACCCAGTCCGGCGGCACCAGCGGCGGCTCGACCAGCACCACGGTCACCGTCACCAGCCTGTCCGCGCTGACCAGCGCGGCCGGCTCGAGCACCTCGCAGACCGTCAAGGTCAGCGGCAACTTCACCTGCTCGTCCGACGTCACCGTCGCGTCCAACAAGACGATCCTCGGCGTCGGCTCGAGCTCCGGCCTCACCGGCTGCGGCTTGAAGATCAAGGGCGTCAACAACGTCATCGTCCGCAACCTGAAGATCGCCAAGGTGCTGGCCGGCAACGGCAACGGCGACGCGATCCACGTCGAGAAGGCGACGCACGTCTGGATCGACCACAACGACCTGTCCAGCGACACCAGCCACGGCACCGACTACTACGACGGCCTGATCGACATCACGCACGCCGGTGACTACATCACCGTGAGCTGGAACTACGAGCACGACCACATCAAGTGCAACCTGCTCGGCCACTCGGACGACAACGCCTCCGAGGACACCGGTCACCTGCGGGTCACGTACCACCACAACTACTTCCGCAACTGTGACCAGCGCGGGCCGCGGGTGCGTTTCGGCAACCCGGTGCACGTCTACAACAACTACTACTACAACAGCGGCACGTACGGCGTCGCCACCACCTGCAACGCGGGCGTCTACGTCGAGCGCAACTACTTCGAGAACACGCCCAACACGGTGGTCACGTCGACCGGCAGCTCGCCCAAGGGCAACGTCAAGCTGCTCAACAACTACCTGGTCAACTCGGGCACGCCGCAGACCAACAACGGCGCGGCCGTGGCCGCCATCCCGTACTCCTACACGGTCGACGCCAACAACAGCGTCAAGTCGATCGTCACCGCCGGCGCGGGCACCGGCAAGATCTGATCGCTTTGTTCGGTGATGCTGGGCGGCCGCCACCGAGCCGTCCAGCATCACCCTTTTCACCACCAAGCAGACGTACGAGGCAGCGGGCCCCCGCCGAGTCGGGCAGTCCCCGCCTCTCCCCGCGACCACCTGCAACGCAAGGCCGTGGACGCGACTCTCGCGTGAGTGGTCAGGCGAGCAGCCGGCGCAGAAACTCCTCGAACGCGTCCTGCGCCCCGGGCATCGCCGCGGCCGGGTCCGGAGAGCGGGCGACCAGCATCGCCGCCTCGTTGACCGCCGCCAGCACCAGATGCGAGAAGATATCCACGTGTCGGGCCTCGATCCGGCCCATCGCCGCGGCGGCCTCGAGCGCGGCCCGGAACTGGCCCAGCACACTCTGCTCGTCCAGCTCGCGGAAGCGTTGCCAGCCGAGCACCGCGGGCGCGTCGATCAGCACGATCTGCTGCACCTCGGGGTCGCCGGCCAGCCGGATCCAGGCCAGGCAGGCCGTGCGCAGCGCCTCGACCGGGTCGGTCAACTCGGCGACCCCGGCGGTCATCTCGGCGATCACCCGTACCTCCAGGTCTTCCAGGACCGCGAAGAACAACGCCTCCTTGCCCGGGAAGTGGTGGTAGAGCGAGCCCCGGCTGGCGCCGGTCTCGTGGAGGACCGCCTCGATCGAGGTGCCCTCGTACCCGTGCGTCGTGAAGAGCCGGGTGGCGACCCGGACGAACTGGTCTCGGGTCTCGCGGCCGCGCGCCACGTTCCTGTTCACTCGTGCCCTCTCATTGACAGACCGACAGTCGGTCTGGAACATGTAGACCGACAGTCGGTTTCTGACCGTACCAATCCCCGCGGGGAGCGAACGACATGATTCGACCACTGATCGCCACCACCAGCCGCGGCCCGGCCGGATATCTGGACACCGGCTCCGGCCCGGGCGAGGCGGCCCTGTTCATCCACGGCGTCGGCACCGGCAGCAGCCTGTGGCGCGGCGTCATCGACCTGATCGGCGACGAGCGGCGCTGCGTCGCGGTCGACCTGCCGCTGCACGGCCGCACGCCGGCGGCCTCGTCCTACGAGCTGGGCGAGACCGCCGACTTCGTGGCCGCCTTCTGCGCGGCGCTCGGGCTCACCGGCATCGATCTGGTCGCCAACGACACCGGCGGCGCGATCGCGCAGATCTTCGCGGCCCGGCATCCGGAGTTGCTGCGCTCGTTCACGCTCACCAACTGCGACACGATCGGCAACATCCCGCCCAAGATCTTCGCGCCGGTCGTCTGGCTGGCCCGGGCCCGGCTGCTCGCCCCGCTGCAGCGCGCCTTCCTGCGCGACCCGCGCCGGGCCCGCCGGCTGTTGTACGGGCCGGGGGTCCAGCGCGTCGAGGCACTCCCGATCACGCTGGTCAAACAGTGGCTGGCGCCGCTGTCCGGCGACCGGGCCCGCGAGGCGGAGCGCTGGATGGCCGCGATCCGGCCCCGCGACCTGGTGGCGGTCGAGCCGAAGCTGGCGAAACTCGAGGTGCCGACCCAGCTCGTGTGGGGCACCGGTGACGTCTTCTTCCGGCGCTCCTGGGCGTACCGGCTGAAGGATTCCCTCCCCGGCGCGCGCGAGGTGATCGAGGTGCCCGGCGCCCGCCTGTTCTTCCCGGCCGAAAGGCCGGCGGACCTCGCCGAGCCGCTGCTGCGGTTCTGGAAGACGCTCTAGTCCTCGTACCGGACGCGCAGGTCGGGGGCGCCGTTCGGGCAGGTCAGCACGACCTTGATGCGGTCGTGGTTGTCGCGGATGCCGCGGAATTCACCCTCCCGGCCGCTCTGCTCGTGCACCTGGAAGCCCTGCGCCGGGGACATCGCCGTGATCCCGTCGCAGGTCGCCACCACGATGCCGCCACGGGTCGTGAAGGACTGCGATGCCATCGCCGGCGTTGCGGACAACTCTGAGACGCCGGGCGTCGGGGAATCCGACCCGCCGGGCGTGGGCGAATCGGACACGCCGGGCGTGGGGGAACTCGACTCCCCCAACGCTCGCAGGACGTCCTCCTGGCTGGTCGGGGTGCCCTGCCGGGAGGTCAACCCCGCGCCCACCAGGCCGATCCCGACGATCCCCACCAGCACGCCCAGCACCGCCGCCAGGATCCACCCAGCGACGATCACCATGGGTTGCCGGCCCAGCCGATCCAAGAACCGCACACGCCGACTATGCGCCCCCGGACGCTAAGCCCGGCACCCGGCATGGCTAAGGGACGGTTAAAGACCCACTATTCGGCCGGTGTCACGGGCTAGCGTGCAGCCGTGGCCAGACTCCTGCTCATCGAGGACGACCCGGCGATTCGGGCGACCGTGCTGCGCGCCCTGCGCGAGCGCGGGCATGCCGTGGCGGCCGCCCCGGCGGCGATGGAGGGGCTGCAGACCGCGCTTGCCGAGCGGCCCGACCTGATCGTCCTCGACCTGGGCCTCCCCGACCTCGACGGCCGCGAGCTGCTGCGCATGCTGCGAGCGGTGAGCGCGGTCCCGGTGATCGTGGCGACCGCGCGCGACGAGGAGTCCTCGATGGTGCAGCTGCTGGACGCCGGCGCCGACGACTACGTGGTGAAGCCCTACACGGCCGCCCAGCTCGACGCCCGGATCCGCGCGGTCCTGCGCCGTTCCCCGGGCGCCGCCGAGTCCCCGGTGCTGACCGTCGGCGGCCTCACCATCGACCCGCTCGCCCGCACGGTCACGCTCGACGAGGTCGTCGTCGAGCTCACCCCGCGCGAGTTCGACCTGCTGCACCATCTGGCGGTCCGGGCCGGCCAGGTGGTCACCAAGCGGGAGCTGCTCACCGAGGTGTGGCAGGTGCCGTACGGCAGCACCGACAAGACGGTCGACGTCCACCTTTCCTGGCTGCGCCGCAAGCTGGGCGAGACCGCGCAGGAGCCGCGCTACCTGCACACCGTCCGCGGTGTCGGGGTCAAGCTGAGCGAGCCGCCGGCATGAGGGCCCGGCTGACCCTGCTGGTGGCCGCCACCACGGTGCTCGTGCTGCTCGCGTTCCTGGTCCCGATGGCGCTGCTGGTGCGCCAGGTGGCCGCCGACCGGGCGCTGAGCCGCGCCGACGACGTGGTGCGGACGATCGTCCCGCTGGCCGGCGATCCCGACGCCCTGCGGTTGGCGGTCGCGGTCCAGCCCGTACCCGTCTCGGTCTTTCTCCCCGACGGCCGCGTGCTTGGCACGCCCGCCACCCCCACCCCGGCGGTCCGGCTGGCCGCGTTGCGGGGCCAGGCGTTGACGGTCGACACCGGCGACGCGCAGGAGCTGGTGGTCCCGGTCGTCGGCGCCTCCGGCACCACGGTCGTGCGCACGGTGGTCACCGACGCGTCGCTGACCAGCGGCGTGCACCGGGCCTGGCTGACCCTGCTCGGGCTGGGGCTTGCCCTGGTGCTGATCGGACTGCTGGTCGCCGATCGGCTGGCTCGCGCCCTGATCGCACCGATCACCTCGCTGTCCGAGGTCTCCCATCGGCTGGCGTCGGCCGACCTGACCGCTCGGGCCGCGCCGACCGGGCCGCGGGAGGTGCGCGAGGTCGCGGGGGCGCTGAATCATCTGGCCGGCCGCATTCAGGATCTGCTGGCGGCCGAGCGGGAGCGGGTCGCCGACCTGTCGCACCGCCTCCGCACCCCGCTCACCGCCCTGCGGCTGGAAGCGGAGTCGCTACGAGACCCCGACGAGGCCGCACGCGTCTCGGCCGCCGCCGATGGTGTCGCACGGGCGGTCACCGCGGCGATCCGGCAGGCCCGGCGACTCGACGGCGTGTCACCGCCGGCCGTGTCGGATGCGGTCGCCGTGGTGGCCGACCGGGCCGCCTTCTGGGCCGTGCTCGCCGAGGACACCGGCCGGGTCATGACCCAGGACCTGCCGTCCGCCCCGCTGCCCGTGGCGGTGGCGGCCGACGACCTGGCCGCCGCGCTGGATGCGTTGCTGGGAAACGTCTTCGCCCACACCCCGGACGGCACGGCGCTGTCGGTCTCGCTGTCGGCCCGGCCCGGCGGCGGGGCGGTCCTGGTGGTCGCCGACGCCGGCCCGGGATTTCCGTCGTCCGCGGCCACCCGGGGAGCGTCGTCCGGCGGCTCGACCGGGCTGGGACTCGACATCGCGCGACAGGTGGCCGTCGCCTTCGAGATCTCCACGTCCGGTGGCGCCGTCGTCCGGCTCGAGCTCGCCGGCGTAACCGGCGTCAATCCCGGCGGAAAATGACGACCAGCACTCGCAGCACGAGCACGACGGCGACGATCAGCAGGCCGTAGCCGAGCAACGGGAACAGCGCGACCCCGGTGCTGAGCCGCGGACCGTTGCCCGAGCCGAGCAGCAACGCGGCCATCACGCCGCAGGTCGCGCCGATGATCGTCAGGAGCGCCTGGTGCAGCAGGCCGATCACCAGCAGCCGATCCCGGTCGTCGGCGAACAGCCGCACGTTGAGGCGCAGCCGGCCGTGCTCGACCGCGTCGCCGATCCGGTCGATCCGCCGCGGCAGGGCCCGCAGCGTCGGCAACAGCGCGGCCAGCTCCTCCTCGACCGTGCCGCGCAGCCGGTCCGGCGCGAACGCCTCGGTGATCCGCCGGGAGCCGGCCGCCCGGGCCTGTCCGAGCAGGTCGAAGCCGGGCCGCAGCAGCGCCAGCGTGCCCTCGAGCGTCGCGAAAGCCCGGAACACCGCCGCCACCGGCGCCGGGACGCCCAGCCCGTACGAGGTGAAGGTCCGCAGCAGTGCGCCGACCGCCGCGACGCCGACCGTGCTGCCCGGCGTCGCGTACCGGACGATGAGGACACCCACCGCCCGCTGCAGCTCCCGCTCGTCCACGTTCTCCGGCCGGTCGACCAGCTGCAACAACGCGTCGCTGGCCGCCACCGAGTCGCCCCGGCCGACCGCGCCGAGGAGTTGGCCGATCGAGGCCCGGGTGCCCGCGTCGAGCCGGCCGACCGAGCCGAGGTCGAGCATGCCCAGCGAGCCGTCGTCGTCCACGAGCAGGTTGCCCGGGTGCAGATCGGCGTGGAAGTTCCCGTGTACGAGGACCTGGTCGAGCATGCTGTCCAGCAGGTTCGCGGCGATCGCTGCCCGCCGCTCGGTGCCCAGCCCGGCCAGCGTCGACTCGGCCGACCCGAGCGGCGTTCCGGCGAGCCGCTCCATCACCAGCACCCGCTCGGAGCTGAGCTCGACGTACGGCGTCGGCACCCGCACCCCGCGGTCCGGCGAGGTCGCCAGCGCGGCCGCCACGGTCTGCAGGTTGTCCCGCTCGACGGTGAAATCGAGCTCCTCGCGCAACGCCTCGGCGAAGGCCAGCGCGAGCCGTCGCGCCCCGAACGAGCGGCCCCAGGACGTCCGGTCCTCGAGCGTGCCGGCCAGCCGCTGCAGGATGTCCAGGTCCCGCTCGACGACGGCGGCGATGCCCGGCCGCTGGATCTTGACCACCACCGGCGTGCCGTCGGCCAGCCGGGCCGAGTGCACCTGCGCGACCGAGGCCGCGGCCAGCGGCTCCGGGTCGACCTTGGCGAAAGCCTCGTCGATCGGCCGGCCCAGCTCGGCCCGGAGCACCGCGGCCACGCTCTCCCAGGGCACCGGCGCCGCCCGGTCCTGCAGCGCGGTGAGCTCCTCGACGAACTCGGCCGGCAGCAGCTCGGCCCGCGTGGAGAGCACCTGCCCGAGCTTCACGAACGTCACGCCCGCCTCGTCCAGCGACTCCCGCAGGGACCGAGCCAGCCGCCGCCGGGCCACCGCCGACTTGGGCCCGTCGCCGGGCCGCCCGCGCAGGAAACGCCCGAGCCCGTGCCGCAGCGCGATCCGCACGATCGTCGAGTACCGCCGGGCGCGGGCCACTCGTCGCCGCGCGCCCCGCCACAGCTCCACCGGTCCCGGCAGCGAGCCGGTCGGCAGCAGAACCTCGAGGATCACCAGGACGGCCATCGCCAGCAGCGCGGAGATCACCACGGCCGCGGTGCCGAGCAGAAACGCTTCGCCGCCGCTCACCGTCCGCGGATCGGGCGGCGCCAGGGCGGCGAGCACGGGCGCGGTGGTGAAGAGCGCCAGCAGGGCAGCCAGGAGGGTACGAACCCGTCCGACCCGCACCCCCAGCAGCCGCCGAATCACCACGGCGAAGACCAGCACGGTCCCGAGAATGAAGGGCACGAACAGAAGTACCGCGACAGCCCGTTCCACAACGCCCGACGATAACGGCGGGCCGGTATCCGGGCTGCCCCGTCTCCGTCTACTTAGTCGTCGGCCCCGTGCCCATGGCCGCCGTGATCGTCCCCGGCCTCCGCGCCGCGCCCGCGGTCGCCGCCGTGATCGTCGCCGGTCTCCACGCCTTGCCCGCGATCGTCCCCGGCTTCCGCGCCACGGCCGCGATCGCCGCCGTGATCGTCCCCGGCCTCCACGCCCCGCCCGCGATCATCGCCAGGCTCGGCCCGGCGACCACGGTCGTCGTCGCCGATCCGATGCCGCAGCACCGTCCCGGACGCGGCGTCCACGTCGATGTCGTGCTCGACGCCGGCCGCCAGCACGTCCACATCCCAGACGACCCGCCCGTGCTCGGCCTCCCGCTCCACCGACTCGACCGTCCCGCCCCCGGCCGCCCGCACCGCGATCGCCGCGGCCTCGTCCCTGCTGACCGACAGCTCCGCCCGCGTCGAGGCGGACACGGTCGGCTTGGGCCGAGCGTCGTCACTCCCCGAGGCCAATGCCGTACCCGCAACGCCCAGCGCGGCCAAACTCCCCGCCACGGCCACACCCACGAGACGCTTCCTGTTCACAGCCAACCTCCCAGCTCGTTCCGTTGTCCAGAACGATCGCCGAGGGTCACCTATGAGCACGCTGTCCGACCGTTAAGCCCCGGCTAAGACCTGCGGGGCAGCCGTCAGGGACGCAGCTCTCCGGGGCGGTGGGTGGCGATGAACGAGGCGATGTACTCGTCGAGGCGGTGGGACGGGCTCCAGCCCAGCTCGCCGACCTTCGTGGTGTCGGCCTGGCCGCGGGCCCGCTCGCCGCGCAGGGCGGGCTTCATCACGTACTCGGTCCGGAAGAGCTTGGCGACCTCGATCACCGGCCACTCCTGGCCGGCGCCGAGCAGGTAGCCGTCGCCGGTGCCCTTCTGCGCGACCAGCACGATGCCGCGGACGATGTCGTCGACGTGGGTGAAGTCGCGGGTCTGAGTGCCGGGCGAGATCACCGGCAGCGGCTCGCCGCGCAGGTAGTGGTCCTCGAAGATGCCGATCACCGTGGCGTAGCGACCGGAGGAGATCTGGCCGGGGCCGTACACGTTGTAGAAGTACGTGATCGCGTAATCCAGCCCGTACCAGTTCGCGTAGTTCGCGATGTACTCGATGTTCTTGGCCTTGGTCCAGGCGTACGGGTTGAGGTTCTCGTCCTGCCCGTCGTTGCCGAACTTGGAGCTCGAGCCGGCGTAGATCAGTTTCGACCCGTTGGCGGACGCGAACTTGACCACTTCCTTCGTACCGAGGAGGTTGAACTCCCAGGTCAGGTCGTGGTCGTCGAAGGACTGCACGATCCGCGAGTACTCGCCGAGGTGAAAGACGATCTCGGGGCTGGCTAGTCCGCGCTCGGCCCAGATCTTGGCGATGTCGGCGGTCGAGCCGTCGAGGTACGTCACGCGGGGGTCGTTGGTGTGATTTTCCCGGACGCCGGTGAAGTAGTTGTCGACCGAGACGATCGCCGCGGACGGGTAGTCGTGGAGCAGCGCCTTGATGAGGTGGGCACCGACAAACCCGGCACCACCGGTCACCAGCAACGTTTGGCTCACGAACTTCCTCCACTACGGCGGTCCACTCCGGCGATCGGTCGCCAACGTTACCAACAGGAAGCGGCCCCACTCGAATCAACGAGTGGGGCCACCCGGGAGGATGATCTACCAGGAGCTGGGGGCGGGAGGCGCGACGACCGGCGGACGGTCGTCGCAGGTGATCGTGTTGGGGAGCATCCACGGCGCGAGCCAGCCGCCGTCGTTGCCACCCAGGTCGGTCACCGAGAACTCACTGCCGGCAGCGGGGAAGTTGAATCGGCCGCAGTTGTTGACGCCGACCGCGCCGACGTTGCGGGCGTCGACGTTCTCGAAGGTCGCATTGCCGCCGACGCGGGCGCTGAGCACGCTCGTACCGGCGCCATCGATCTTGACGTCCTTGACGTGGACGTTGGTGATCGAATACAGGCCCTTCACCGGCCAGTCCGCGACCTCCATGATCGCGTTGTACGTGTTGTCGAGGAAGTTGTCCCCGACGACCTCGATGTCCGCGTCGATGTTCTTCTCCAGCGCGTACAGCCAGATCGCGCCGAGGCCGATGTTCCAGTTCAGCTCGTACGTGCCGGACCGGACCGTGGTGTTGCCGGTGAACCACAGGTGCCCGGTGAACGCCTCGGCGCCGAACCGGGAGCCGGCGTGCAGGGCGCTGCCCTCGCGGATCGGGTCGGCGACCAGGTTGTTGGAGACGGTGTTGTCCGTCCCGCCGTAGATCGCGATGCCGTTGGCCAGCACCGGCGTCTGAACCGTGTTGTGGTCGAAGGTGTTCCGCGCGTCCGCGGTCTTCTCCGACCACATCGCCAGCGCGTCGTCGCCGGTGTTGCGGATGAAGTTGTTCTTGACGAGCGAGTCGGTGACGCCGGTGTGGAAGTTCACGCCGTCGGCGATCTGGTCGACGATCACGTTGTTGGTGATCGTGAGGTGGGACATCGGCCCGTCGAACCACATGCCCACCTTGGTGTGGTGGATGTAGAGGCCGTCGATGGTCGAGTCGCTCATCGCGCCGCCGATGCCGTTGACCTGGTCGGTGTCGATCCGCTCGCGGACGTCACCCTCGATCGCGAAGCCGCTCAGATGGACATTTCGCGAGTTGTTCCCGTAAAAGCCGACCCCGGTATGGACCGAGCCGTCCGGTGCGGGCGTCGACAACGTCTGCTGAGTGCCTTTGATGATCGTGTACCAGCTGCCGGCGCCCTCGATCGTCACGTCGTCGACGACGATGTGCCGGTTGACCTGGTACGTGCCCGGCGGCACGTACACCTTGAGCTTGGCCTTCCGGGCGAACGCGATCGCGGCATCGAACGCGTTGGCCGAGTCCTTACGACCGGCCGGGTCGGCACCGAACAACAGCACGTTCGCCGCCACCAGGTCGATCTTCGGAGCGCCGACCAGCTCGGTGTCCAGCAGGTCGATCACGGTGGCGGCCGAGGACGCTGTCAGCCGGACCTTCTCGCCCGCCCGGTACGTCTTGCCGAGCAGCAGCCGCTGCTCGTCGTAGAAGTGGTTGGGGCGGAACGGCGTGGTGATCACCGGGGCCGGGGTGGTCGCGCTCGGCACGCAGCCGCACTCGGTGATCCACCAGTCCGGGTGCAGCAGGCCCGCGTTCGGGTCGTTGCTGAACGGATATTGGTTGTAGAGCCAGGAGTACTGCGAGGTCAGCGTCATGGTCCGGGCGTCCTTGCCGACCTTGACGGCGAGCGGCGCGGTCCTTCCGCCGCCGGTCGGCGCGTCCGGGATGCTGTACCGCACGGTGATCGCGTTGGTGGCCTTGGGCAGCGTGAACTCGACCCACTGGCCGGGCGCGAGCTGGACGGCCGAGCGCCCGGAGGCCTCGGCGGGCAGGGTGTAGGCGCTGCGGCCGGGGCCGATCACCGTGCCGCTGGTCGGTGCGGACTCGGCCTCCTGCTCGGTGAACCCGACGGTGGCGCCGCGACCGGCGACGAGCGCCGGATCGAGCGCGGCCCGGGTGCCGGCCGGCAGGTTCGACGCCGGCGCTTTGGCGGACGCGGTGCCGGTTGCGCCGACCGCAAGGGCGACGCCCGCGGCCACGGCGGCGGTTATGGCGGCTCTCTTCATCGACGGTTCTTTCTTTGTGGGGAGCGTTGCTCCAAGCGGGACGGACGCCCGGAGGTGGAGTGACCATAAGATTGCTGTGACGTAGTCCACAAGGTCTCGTCCTACCTTTTCAGGAGATTGCTCAGCAGTTTCATGAAGGCATCGCTTTCTTGCACGTTCGCCGTCGCGCTGGCGGTGCTTTCGAGCAGCGCTTGCAGCAAGCCGGACCCGTCGCCGGCCTGGCGCGAGGTCGGCCCGCCGGGCGTGGGCGAACTGCGCGCGGTCGCCGACTGCGGCGGCCGCTGGTGGGTGGCCGGCGCGCCGGCCACCGGCGGCCCGGCCGCCTGGACCAGCACGGACGGCGCGGTCTGGCAGTCTGTGCCGTTCGCGGCGCTGCCCGGCAGCTACTACGGGCCGCGCGAGGTGATCACCGACGTGGCCTGCTCCGGCGACCGGGTCGCGATGATCGGCGCGGTGCCCGGCGGCGCGCACGGCAACCCGCGGGTCAGCTCGTGGCGGCTGGACGGCGGGCGGATGGTGGAGAACCCGGCGCCGTTCGAGACCTACGGCGGGGACACCGCGGTCGACGTGGGCCGGCTGGCGGCCGGGCCGGCCGGGTTCGCGATCGCCGGCAACCGCAGCAGCGGGGCGGCGGCCTGGCTCGCCCCACCGGGCGCCCGGGTCTTCACCCTTTTCGAGAACGCGCCCGGGCTGGCCGGGGCCACGGTGGCGCGGGACGCGGTCGCGCTGCCGGACGGGCGGTGGGCGATCGTCGGCGGCGAGGCCCGGCGGGGCAGCGCCGATCAGCGGGCCGCGGTCTGGACGACCACCGACGGCAGGGCCTGGACCAGGGACGATCCGCCGGCCGAGGGCGGGTACAACGAGCTCCAGCGAGCAGTCCGGGACGGCGACGACGTGGTCGCGGCGGGAGCGCGAGGCACCCGCTTCGGGCTCTGGCGGTGGCACGCGGGCCGGTGGACGACCGGGCAGGCCTTCGGCGGGGACCCCGCCGGCGTACGGTCGATGGCGGTCGCCGACGGCCGGACGGTGGTGGTCGGCGGGGGTTTGTTCCTCGACGGCCGCAAGATCGACTCACCGGAGCCGCCGGTCGCCGTCGCCGCGCGCGGCAGGCAGGTGCTGCTGGTCACCCGAGCCCGGCTCTGGCTGGCTCAGATCTGATCACCGGTTTTCGTCAACTTGTTGGGACCCGAGCCGATACCTAGCGTTGTGACAGATACGGCGGCCGCGGACGGCACTCAGCTCGTGCACGTCGGGCGTCAGCCCATCTTCGACGTGAACGGCGACGTGGTCGCCTACGAGTTGCTGTTCCGCGGGAACTGGAACGCGGTGTCGGCGGGACGCCAGGACACGTACGCGACCAGCACCGTCATGATCAACGCGTTCACCGAGTTCGGCATCCACGAGGTGGCCTCCGGCCGGCTCTGCTTCATCAACCTCACCCGCGAGTTCCTGGTCGGGGACATCGCCCTGCCCTTCGGACCCGAGCAGGTCGTGCTCGAGGTGCTGGAGACGGTGGAGATCGACGAGCAGGTGATCGCCGGGATCAGGGCGCTCTGCGAGGCCGGCTACCGGATCGCGCTCGACGACTTCGTCTGGGGCTCGGGCCACGAGGTGCTGTTCGAGCTCGCCTCGTTCGTCAAGCTGGACCTGCTGGACGGGGACCTGTCGCGGCTCGACGAGGTCGTCGCCGCGTGCCGGAAGTACCCGAACATCCAGATCGTGGCCGAGCGCCTGGAGACCTCCGAGCAGCTCGCCATCGCCGACCGGTACGGCATGGAGCTGCGCCAGGGCTACGCGCTCAGCCACCCCCAGGTGCTCACCGTCGCCAGCCTCTCCCCGAGCCGGCTGCGCCGCCTCGAGCTGGTCTCCGCGCTCGGCTCCGCCGAACCCGACCTGCAGAAGATCGTCAGCATCATCGCCAGCGACCCGCCGCTGTCCCTGCGGGTGCTGCGGGCCAGCAACTCGGTCGCGGCCGGGCACTCCAACCGGGTTTCCTCGGTGCGCCAGGCCGTGGTCATGGTCGGCCTGCCGAGCATCCGGCAGTGGGCGCTGCTGATGATGCTCGACGACCTGGCCGAGGGCACCGAGGAGCAGATGCTCGTCGTGCTCACCCGGGCCCGGCTCTGCGAGAACATCGCCACCTGGTTCGGCGCGCCGCAGGACGCCGCGTTCATGGCCGGCGTGATCAGCGGCGTCGGTCAGCTGCTCAATGTCACGCCCGAGGGCATGGCCGAGCAGTTCCCGCTCGCGCCGGCGCTGGTGGCGGCGCTGACCGAGGGCAGCGGGCGGCTCGGGCGGGTGCTGCGGGCGGTCGACGCGTACGAGAACGGCGAATTCGGCAGTTTTGATCTGGCCGGCCAGTACATGGATGCCGTCCGATGGTCGACGCGCGCCCTGGACGCGTCCCGTCACCTGGCAGCCGCATAGACGTCCCCGAACGACCCAAAATAAATAGATATTTCGACTATTACCTGGGTTTTTCTGGCGGCGCATCATAAGAGATGTCAGGACATGTTGGAGCCAAAGGGGGCCCGTCATGTTGTTGCAGGAGAAGCAGAGCCAGGTCCGCACCCAGCCCGTCGACAACCGCTCGTACGGGCAACGGCCCGTCGTCGCGGAGCCCGCGCGCAGCCGCACCTACCCGCCGATCACCTGGGACCACCCGAGCCTCGGAAAGGTGGTCGCCGACAGCATCTTCGGCCTCAGCAAGTCCACGGTGCAGCTGCTGATCGCCGGCGGCGTGCTCGTCGGCTCCGCGGTGGCGATCGCGTACGTGATCACCAGCGTGGTCAGCGCCCTCGGGATCAACGCCGCGGCCAGCTACTGACCGGTCACCCGCCCATCTCGGCGGCGCGGGTCAGCAGGGCCCGACGCTCCACCTCGGAGACGGCCGCGGCCGCGGCCGAGCGGAACAGCTCGGCCGCCCGCGGCCGGTCGCCGGCGCGGGCCACGAGGTCAGCCTCCACCGCGATCGCCGCCGGGTAGTCGTCCAGGGCGCCGTCGGCTCGGGCCGCCGCCAGCAGCGACAGCCCCTCGGCGGATCCGTAGGCGTAGCCGTGTGCCACGGCACGGTTCAAGGCCACGATCGGCGACGGCTGGAGTCGGACCAACTGGTCGTACCAGCCGGCTATCGACGGCCAGTCGGAACCGGCGACCGCGTGGCAGGCGGCGATGCGCGCCTGGATGCCGTACGGACCCTCGACCGGCGTCGCCACCAGGATCTCCATACCCTCGGCGATCGCGGCGCGGTCCCACCGGGCGCGATCCTGCCGGTCCAGCGTCACCAGGTCGCCGGCCGCGTCCCGGCGGGCGTCGCGCCGGGAATGCTGGAACAGGAACAGGGCCAGCAGCGACGACGCCTCCGGCTCGGCCGGCATCAGGGCGGCCAGCAGGCGGGCCAGTCGAATCGCTTCGGCGGCGAACGCGGGCTCGCCATCCGCGTCGTACCCCCTGGTGAACAGCAGGTAGAGGACGGCCAGGACCCCCGGCAGACGCTCGGTGAGCGCCTGCCCGGCCGGAACGCGATAGGGGATCCGGGCCGCCGCGATCTTCGACTTGGCCCGGGTGATGCGCCGGGTCATCGTCGACTCGGTGGTCAGGAACGCGCGGGCGATGTCGGCCGTCGGCACGCCGGCGATCGTGCGCAGGGTCAGCGCGACCCGCGCCTCCAGCGACAGCGCCGGATGGCAGCAGGTGAAGATCAGCCGCAGCCGGTCGTCGTCGATCTCCGGCGCCGACGGCCGCGACCGGTCCCAGAGCATGGCAACCTCCTGCAGCTTCGTCCGTTCCACGGCGGCGCGCCGGAGCACGTCGATGGCGCGGTTGCGGGCGACCGTCTGCAGCCAGCCGCCCGGATTGCCCGGCACGCCGTCGCGCGGCCAGCGTTCCAGCGCGGCCGCCATCGCCTCCTGGGCGCAGTCCTCGGCAAGCGTCCAGTCGCCGGTCACCCTGATCAGCGAGGCTACGATTCTCGCGTAGGACTCCCACCCGGCGTCGATGGCCGCCGCGACCTCAGGCATCTAGCGGTCCGCGTACGGTCGCAGCTCGACGCGTCCGCCGTACGCCATCGGATGGGCCGCCGCCACCGCGATCGCCTCGTCCAGGTCGGCGCACTCGAGGATGTCGAAGCCCACGATCACCTCCTTGGTCTCGGCGAACGGGCCGTCGGTGAGCAGCACCTCGCCGCCGCGGACCCGAACCGTGGTGGCGGCAGACGGCGGGGCGAGCACGTTCCCGGTGACCCGGCGGCCGGCGGTGTCGTTCTCCTCCACCCACACCTCGATGTCCGGCACCCGCGACTCGTCGGTCTCGGGCTCGGTGTCGGTGCAGACGAACATCATGTACTTCATCGCTGTCTCCCTGTGCTCGGTGTTCACCAGGGTGACGAACGGCCGGACCGGATCCGGACCGCCGCCGGAAGAATCTTTACGCCTCGGGCGGGTTGAACGGCGTGATCATCTGGATCGAGGAGCGGCGCGAGCGGATCGGCCCGGCCAGCGCGCCCTGCGCGCGCAGGATCGTGAGGCAGGCGTGCCGCAGGTCGGCGCGCAGATCGTGGTGCAGGACGGCGGAAAGCCGGTGCCCGCGCAGCAGGCCGGCGTTCTCGGCGTCGAGGCCGTGCGCCACGAAGACGTCATAGTTGCGGCGCTCGGCCGCGAACGCGTCGACGACCGCGGTGGTGCCGCCGATCGCCGGGGCGTAGACGGCACGCACCGACGGGTTGTCGGCCAGGATCGCACGGGCGTCGCCCTCGAGGAGGCGGCGGTTGGGGGCGCGCGCCGCCATCTCGGCGCGGAAGCCGGCCGCCCGGTCGGGCTCGCCGCGATCGGGCTCGGCACCCCGGACCAGCAGGACGTCGCCGGCCCGCTCGGCCAGCCACCGTTCGACCAGGTAGGCGGCGGTCGCCCCGGCGTCGGCGTGGTCGATGCCGACGTACGCGACGCGCCCGCTCGCCGGCAGATCCGCGCCGAGCGTGACCACCGGCATGGTCAGCCGGCCCACCGCCTCGACCACCTCGGGGCGGTCCGCGGCGTTGAGGATCACGCCCCGCGAGTGCGAGCGGCCGATCCGCTCCAGCACGGCCACCGGGTCGGCATCGCCGAAATGAAACCGCGGCTTGAGTACGGCGGGGCGCAGGTCCGGCAGTTCCGCCTCGAGCGCCTGCCGGACGACGGTGGTGAGGCGCGGCGGTCCCGGGAAGACCACGTCGATCGGGTACGCCGACCGGGCCCCGGCCTGTTCCTGGCCGAGGGCGGCGATGGCCTGGTGGACCTCGCGGGCGGTGCTCTCCCGCACTCCGCCCCGAAGGTGCAGCACGCGATCCACGGTGGCCTCGCTGAGGCCGGCCTGACGGGCGATCTCCCGAATCCGGTGCGGGTGCTTCACGCGTACAGGATGAGGAGTTTTTTTGAGGTTTTATGGAAGGACTTTGATGTGTGTTCGCGCGTTAGCGTGACGCCGCGCGGGCCTCGAGCTCGTCCACGAGGGTGACGATCCGGCGGTACTCGGTCTGGATCGAGGCGAGGTAGAGGTGCCGCTGGGTGGCCGGCATCTCGGGGTTGTCCAGCAGCTGGTCGAGCCCCTCGCCGAGCTCGGCGAGCGGGAAGCGCAGCTCGGCCACGGCCTTGACCAGATCGCCGGCCAGCTCGTCGTCGACCGCGGTGGCGCCGGTCCGGGAGAGGGTGTCGACCCGCTCGTGCAGGCGGTCGATCGCGCCGTTGAGCGATTCGCCCAGCTCGGCGACCTCGGGCGGACCTGTCACCGCCGGGAGCCGCGTGCCGGCGTCGTCGGGGTCGATCTCGCGAGCGCCCTGCGCGAGCTGCCGCAGTGGCCGCAGCACCAGGCCGCCGACCAGCCACGTTCCGGCCGCGGCAACCACGGCCGCCAGCAGCACTATGAGATCAATCATCCGGACATTTCCGTCATGTCGGCTCTCGACCTCCTCGAGGCTGATCAGGACCTGCATCTGCACGCCGGTCTTGAGCTTCTCCGCCCACGACCGCCAGTGTGATCCGTCCTCGGCGGTGACGGTGGTATAGCCGTCTTTGACCGGGGCCGAGAACTTTGTCGTCGAGCCGATCTGGGCGCGAACATTGGTGCCCTGCACCAGGCGTACGGCGAAGGAGCCGTCGGTCGCCAGCTTCCCGGTCTTCGCGGCCGTCGTGCGCACCTGGGCCGCCCGGGCGGCGAGCGCCTGATCGACGTCGGCGCGGTCGCGGTGATCGGCGAACAGCACGATGGCCAGCCCGGCGAGCGCCACCACGAGGGCGACTACCGCCGTGATGGCGAGCGTTAACTGCACGCGGATGGTCCTGGGCCGAAACACCCGGGGTAGCGCCTCTGGCACTTGCCTACCCTGCCAGTCGATTCACATGGGGCGGCTAAGAATCCCAGTCTCTTGGTACCCTGTAAAGGCCTGGCCGAGAGGCGCTGCAACGGATGGCCGTTTGATCAAGCAAGTTGATCGACACTGGTGATCCGCCACGCTCGGTCGGAGCTTGCTGACGCAAGGGCGCCTCCTGATGAGGGAGGAGCCCTCTTCATGTCCGAAAAGCTGCGGGTTGTCAACGGCCTGGAGTTCGCGGTCGCTGACCTGTCGCTGGCCGAGGCCGGCCGGCACCAGCTGCGCCTCGCCGAGCACGAGATGCCCGGCCTGATGTCGCTGCGCAAGGAGTACGGAGCGTCCCAGCCGCTGCGCGGCGCCCGGATCGCCGGCTCCCTGCACATGACGGTGCAGACCGCCGTGCTGATCGAGACGCTGGTCGCGCTCGGCGCCGAGGTCCGCTGGGTCTCCTGCAACATCTTCTCGACCCAGGACGACGCGGCCGCCGCGGTCGTGGTCGGCCCGACCGGCACCCTCGACGCCCCCGCCGGCGTACCTGTCTTCGCCTGGAAGGGCGAGACGCTCGAGGAGTACTGGTGGGCCACCATGCGGCTGTTCGACTTCGGCAACGGGGTCGGCCCCAACATGATCCTGGACGACGGCGGCGACGCCACCCTGCTCGTCCACAAGGGCGCCGAGTTCGAGGCGGCCGGCGCGGTCCCGCAGGCGACCGAGGACGACAACCACGAGTACCGGATCATCCTGGAGACGCTGCGCGCGTCGCTCGCCGCCGACCAGCGGAAGTTCACCAAGGTGGCGGCCGACATCCGCGGCGTCACCGAGGAGACCACGACCGGCGTCGCCCGGCTCTACAAGCTGGCCAAGGAGGGCACGCTGCTCTTCCCGGCGATCAACGTGAACGACGCGGTCACCAAGAGCAAGTTCGACAACAAGTACGGCATCCGGCACTCGCTGGTCGACGGCCTGAACCGGGCCACCGACGTGATGCTCGGCGGCAAGCTCGCCGTCGTCTGCGGCTACGGCGACGTCGGCAAGGGCGCGGCCGAGACGCTGCGCGGCCAGGGCGCCCGGGTGGTCGTCACCGAGATCGACCCGATCTGCGCGCTGCAGGCCTCGATGGACGGCATGCAGGTGGCCCGGCTCGAGGACGTCGTCGGCGAGGCCGACATCTTCATCACCACCACCGGCGGCACCGACATCATCCGGGTCGAGCACCTGCAGGCGATGAAGCACAACGCGATCGTCGGCAACGTCGGCCACTTCGACGACGAGATCGACATGGCCGGGCTCGCCAAGGTCCCCGGCATCGAGAAGGTCGAGATCAAGCCGCAGGTGCACGAGTGGCGCTTCACCGACGGCCACTCGGTGATCGTGCTCTCCGAGGGCCGGCTGATGAACCTGGGCAACGCCACCGGGCACCCCAGCTTCGTGATGTCCAACTCGTTCACCAACCAGGTGATGGCCCAGATCGAGCTGTGGACCAAGCCGGGCGAGTACGCCAAGCAGGTCTACGTGCTGCCCAAGCACCTCGACGAGAAGGTCGCCCGGCTGCACCTGGACGCGCTCGGCGTCCGGCTGACCACGCTCACCAAGAAGCAGGCCGAATACCTCGGCGTGGACGTGGATGGCCCGTACAAGCCCGAGCACTACCGGTACTGATCGATCCGCGTTGACCGAAGATGGATCTCGTGCATCACCCTGACGAGATCCTGCTCTTCGGCCTGCCGGCCCTGGCCGTCATCGTGGCGATGCGATGGGTGGCGCGGCGGACCGGACTTCCGTCCGCCGCGCTGCTCACGCTCATCGGGATCGCCTACTCGCTGCTGCCCGGGCCGAACATCCCCCTCAACCCCGCGCTGATCCTCACCTTCGTGATCCCGCCGCTGCTGTACAGCGCGGCGCTCGACTCCTCGCTGCTGGACATCCGGCACAACCTGCGCACCGTGATCAGCCTGTCGGTGCTGCTCGTGCTCGCGACCGCGATGCTGGTCGGCGTCGGCTTCCACCTGTGGGTCGCGGGCGCCACCCTCGCCGCCGGCGTGGCCCTGGGCGCCGCGATCGCCCCGCCCGACCCGGTCGCCGCCCTCGCCGTGGGCCGCCGGGCCGCCCTGCCCGGCAACATGATCACCCTGATCCAGGGCGAGGGCCTGCTCAACGACGCGACCGCGCTCACCCTCCTCAGCGTGGCGATCGCCTCGGTCGAGGGCGAGGGTTTCTCCTTCCCTACCGCGGTGGGCAAGTTCGTGATCGCCGCGGCCGGCGGCGTGGTGGCCGGCATGCTCGTCGCGTACGTCGTCCGCGCCCTGCGGCACCTGCGCGAAGACCCGCTGAGCGCCAACGTGATCTCGCTGATGACCCCGTTCGTCGCGTATCTGCTCGCCGAGCGCATCCACGTCTCCGGCGTGCTCGCCGTCGTGGTGGCCGGTCTGATCATCGGGCACGACGCGCCCCGCCATTCGTCCGGCGCCAGCCGGCTGCAGACCACCGCGGTGTGGCGGCTCGTCGATTTCGTGCTGGAGGGCCTGGTCTTCCTGCTCATCGGCCAGCAGCTGCGCGACGTGGTCGGCCGGCTCGACGAGTACGCGACCAGCACGATCTGGATCGCGGTGGCCGTCTCGGTCGGCGTGGTCCTGCTGCTGCGCCCGCTCTGGCTGGTCCTCACCCAGCTGCTGCCCCGCTGGATGCACTCCCGGCTGGGCGGCCTGATCGATGAGCGGCACGAGGAGAAGGCGCTCAACAGCCGGGAGGTGGTGGCCCTCAGCTGGGCCGGCACCCGGGGCGTCATCACGCTGGCCGCGGTCTTCACGTTCAAGTCCACCGTGCCCGACCGCGATCTGCTGCAGTTCTGCGCCTTCGTGGTCGTGCTGGTCACCCTGCTCGGCCAGGGCCTGACCTTCGCGCCGCTGGTGCGCCGGCTCGGGCTGAGGGCGAACAAGGCCGACCTGGCCCGCGAGCGCAACGAGTCCCGCTCGGCGGCGGTGAAGGCCGCGCTGGAACGCCTCGACGAGATCCAGCACGAGAAGCACGACCACATCGAGGACCGCGCGATCGAGAACATGCGCAAGCAGCTGACCGTACGGCTGGAGCGCTACCGCAAGCGCCTCGACCTGATCGAGAAGTCCGACTCGGACGAGGTCCCGGTCTCCCCCCAGTACGAGGCGGCGCTGGCGGTCCGCCGCGAGGTGATCGAGGCGCAGCGTGAGGAGCTGCTGCGCCGCCGCGACGCGGGCAACCTGACCGACGAGGGGCTGCGGGTGCTGGAGCGCGAGCTGGACCACGAGGAACGGCTGGCCGAGCGCTCCTGACCCGGCTCAGTCCGGGAGGTTGCGGCGGCGCAGCCCGGCCAGGCCCACCGCACCCAGCACCAGCGCCACCACGAGCAGGGTGAGCACCGGTGTCGCCGAGACGGTGCCGCCCGGCAGGTGCGGGACGTGCGTGAACGGGGAGATGTCGAGCAGCCAGTGGTTGAGCCGCAGCGTCTCGCCGACCAGCAGGATCAGCAGGCACGCCGCCGACGCCGCCCACGCCGCCGCCGACCAGCGCGGCAGCACCCCGAAGAGCAGCACGGCCACCGAGGCCAGCACCCAGACGGCCGGGAGCTGGAGCAGGACGCCGCCGACGATGTGGGCGAAGTTGCCCTGGGTGTAGACCAGGCCGGTGACCACGCCCTCGGCGAGCAGCGCCAGCGCCGGGCCCAGCAGGGAGAACATCAGGTGGCTGCCGGCCCAGGTCAGGCGGGGCACCGACGTGGCCAGCACCGCCTCGGCGTGGCCGGTGGTCTCCTCGTCGCGCAGGCGGAGGGTGGCCTGGACGGCGTAGCACGCGGCGATCAGGCCGACGAGGCCGGCCGTGCCGGCAAAGTAGCTGTCGACGATCTCGGTGGAGCCGCCGAGGCGGGCGAAGATGTCGGAGAGACCCTTGTTGTCCTTGGCGATGTCGAGGACGCTGCCGCCCACGCCGCCGAAGATCAGGCCGAGCAGGCCCAGGCCGACGGTCCAGCCGACGAGCAGGCCACGGTGCAGGCGCCAGGCCAGCGCCAGTGGCGTACGCAATGATGGTGTTGCGGTTGCCCTGCCCAGGCGCGCGGCGAACAGGCCGTCGCCCAGGTCACGCCGGCCGCGCAGATAGACCGCGACGGCGACCGCGACGACCGTGAGCAGCACCGACAGGACGACCGGCCACCAGTTGAGCGGGCCGTACGGGAAGATCCGGGTCACCCAGCCGAGCGGGGAGATCCAGGAGAGCCAGGACAGGCTGCCGGTGCCGAGCGCGGAGATGTCGCCGCCGACCCGCAGCGCGTAGGAGACGCCGAGCGCGACGATGGCGATCGAGCGGGCCGAGCGGGCGCTGCTGGTCAGCTGGGCGGTGATCGCCGCGATCCCGGCGAAGATCCAGCCGGCCGCCGCGAACTCGGCGCCGAACGCGAGCGAGCCGCTCACCGAGCCGCTCTTGCCGACCAGGCCGGCGAAGGTGAGCAGTCCGATCAGGAGGGACGCGCCGGCCGCGGTGATCAGCGCGGCGGCCAGCGGGGCGTGCCGGCCGATCGCCGCGGAGCCGATCAGCTCGGTGCGACCGGCCTCCTCGTCGGTGCGGGTGTGCCGGATGACGGTGAGCAGCACGACCAGGCCGATCATCACGGGCACGAAGCCGGCCCGCCAGTTGGTGAGCGCCGCGAACGAGTCGCCGTGCAGCAGGCCGTAGAGGGCGACGAAGCCGGCGTTGTCGGCGGAGACCCGCGCGTAGCCGATCCGCTCGGCGTCGGTCGGGAACAGACCCTCGAACGAGCTGTAGTACGCGGCCGGGAGCAGGCCGAAGACCAGGATCCAGATCGGCAGGACCACCCGGTCACGACGCAGGATGAGCCGGATCAGCCGGCCGGTCCCGGTCACTGCTCGTCCCGCTGGTACTGGCGCAGGAACAGTTCCTCGAGCGACGGCGGCTGGCTGACCAGGCTGCGCACGCCGACCTTGACCAGGGTCTGCAGGGCGGGCTCGAGCGCGTCGGCGTCCACATCGAAGCGGACCTTGCCGCTCTCGGTGCGCAGGTCGTGCACCCCGGGCATGGTGGCCAAGCCGTCCGGCGGGCCGGTCAGCTCGGCCTGGATCGAGGTACGCGTGAGGTGTCGCAGGTCGTCGAGGGTGCCGGTCTCGACCACGCGGCCGTCCCGGATGATCGTGAGCCGGTCGCAGAGCGCCTCGACCTCGGCGAGGATGTGGCTGGAGAGCAGGACCGTCCGGTCGCCGCGGCGTTTCTCCTGCAGGATGATGTCGCGGAAGACCTCCTCCATCAACGGGTCGAGGCCGCTGGTCGGCTCGTCCAGGATGAGCAGCTCGACGTCGGAGGCGAGCGCGGCGACCAGCGCCACCTTCTGCCGGTTGCCCTTGGAGTAGGTGCGGCCCTTCTTGCGCGGGTCGAGCTGGAACCGCTCGAGCAGCTCGGCCTTGCGCCGGGGGTCGAGCCCGCCGCGCAGCCGGCCGAGCAGGTCGATCACCTCGCCGCCGGTCAGGTTCGGCCAGAGCGTGACGTCGCCGGGCACGTACGCGAGCCGGCGGTGCAACGCCGTCGCGGCCGACCACGGGTCGCCGCCGAGCAGGCTGACCGAGCCGCCGTCGTGGCGCATCAGGCCCAGCAGGATCCGAATCGTGGTGGTCTTCCCGGCGCCGTTGGGGCCGAGGAAGCCGTGCACCTCGCCGGTGCGCACCCGCAGGTCGAGCCCGTCGAGGGCGGTGATTTGGCCGAACCGCTTGATCAGTCCCTCGGCATCGATGGCCTCGGTCATGGTTGCTCCTCGGTGGAGTGGAGCCGCTCCAGCGCCCCGCGCGCCAGATCGGCCTGTTCGGGGGTGACCAGTGGGGTCGAAAAGATCTCCAGCGACGCGCGCAGCACCCGGGCGAAGCCCTCGGGCTCGCCGGTGTCGACGCCGAGCACCCGGCTCAGCAGGTCGCGGGAGGTCAGCATGGACATCTTCATGACGCTCAGCAGCGCGAGGAATGCCTTCGGGTCCTCGATCTTGAGGTCGGTGGTGGCGAGCCAGCGCTCGCCGTACTCGATGAGACGGTCGAACATCGCGGTGCCGGCCGGCGAGCCGTCCAGCACCGAGCGGGTGATGTACCGCTGCTGGCGCAGCGTCTCGGGGGTGATGGCCTCGATCGTCTGGAACTCGGTGAAGCGGGTGCCGAGGCGCATCAGCTCGCTCAGCACGTACTCGTCGCAGGCGTCGCGCAGGCCCTCTTTGGACCCGAAGTGGTGCCGCAGCAGGCCGGACGAAACGCCCGCCTGCTGCGCGATGTCGCGGATCGTGGCGCCCTCGATGCCACGGTCGGCGAAGAGCTCGATGGCCGCGTCCCGGATGCGGGCACGAGCCGTCAGGTCGCTGGCGCTACTCACATGTGTAGCGTACTACACAAGCGTGTAGTCAGTGACCCCGGTTCACGACGGCGGAGGTGACTGCTCCGCCACTCAGGTTCCACCGGGCCAACAGGTCGCCGTACGCGCCGGAGGCGATCAGCTGGTTCAGCGCGGCCTGCAACGTGTCCCGCAGCGCGGTGTTCTCCTTGGCCACCGCGATGCCGAACAGGCCCGGCTCGTACTGCGCGTGCGAGGCCAGCTCGAAGTAGCTGCCCGTCCGGCTGTCCGCGGCCCGGTACATGGCGGCCGGGTAGTCGTCGAGCACCGCGGCCGCCCGCCCGGTCCGCAGCTGCAGCAGCGCGTCGGCGTGGGTCTTCGACCGACTGATCCGGATCGGCCGGGCGCCGCACTTCTGCTGCAGGCGATCCACCATCTCGGCCTGGGTGGTGCCCTGCTCGACCGCCACGATCTGCCCGCACAGCGTGTCCAGCCCGGTGACCCCGGCCGGGTTACCGCGCTGCACCACGATCGACGTGCCGGCCGAGAAGTAGTCGACGAAATCGACCTTCTTCTCCCGCGCGGGGGTGTCGGTCGCCGCCGAGAGCATGCCGTCGAACGTGCCGTCGGCGACCTGGGCCAAGGCGGTCTGGAACGTCCCGTTGACCATCTCGACCCGCACACCGAGGACCCGGCCGAGGGCGTCGGCGAGATCGGCCTCGAACCCGACGATCGTGCGGCCGTCCGGCGCGAACATCTCCATCGGCGCATAGCTTGCGTCGGTGATGAAGCGGATGCTCTTGGTGTTCCGCACCGGCTGCGGCAGCTTGTCGTGCAACGCCTGGTCGAACCGGATGGTGGTGTCCATCGCGTCGCCGCCCGACGCGGAGCCGGACGAACCGCAGCCGGCCGACAGAGCCAGCAGCAGGACGGCGCCGGCCGTCGCCACGATCTTCTTCATCGGACCGCCTCCATGGTTGGCACCTGCTTCCACGGCACCGGCCGCGAGTAGAGATATCCCTGCGCCTCGTCGCAGCCGGCCGCCGCGACCCAGGACGCCACCTCGGCGGTCTCCACGCCCTCGGCGGTGGCCCGGCAGCCCAGGCCGTGCGCGAGCGCAATCACCGAGCGGACGATCGCCTGGTTCTCGGTCGAGGTGAGCACGGTGTCGATGAAGCTCCGATCGATCTTGATCTCGGTGAGCGGAACGCCGCGCAGCCGACCCAGGCTGGTGTATCCGGTGCCGAAGTCGTCCACCGAGATCCCGATGCCGGCCGCGGCCAGAGCCCGCACCGCCTCCTGAGCCGTCTCCTCGTCATCCACCGCGGCGGTCTCGGTGATCTCGAGAATGAGCCGGCCGGACGCGGAGGGCAGCCCGGTCACGAACGACGCGAACGAGGGCGACTCCAGGTTGCGGGCCGAGACGTTCACCGAGACCGTCCAGGGCCGCCCGGCGGCCGTCCACTCCTGCTGGTCGGCCAGCGCCCGGTGCAGCACCCACGCGGTCAGCGGCTCGATCAGCCCGGACTGTTCGGCGGCCGGCAGGAACGCGGCCGGCGGCAGCAGCCCTCGCTCCGGGTGCTGCCAGCGCACCAGCGCCTCCACTCCGGTCACCACGCCGTCGGACAGCCGCACCTTGGGCTGGTAGTGCAGCACCAGTTCGTCCCGCTCCAGCGCGTGCCGCAGCTCGGCCTGGACGACCAGCCACTGCGTCGGATGCGCCGACCGTTCCCCGGCGTAGACCACGATGTCCGCGGTGCCCCGTTTGCCCTGGTACATGGCCGCGTCCGCGTGCCGCAGCAGCACCTCGACGTCCTCGCCGTGGGCCGGGTAGAGCGCGACGCCGAAGCTCGCCTCGATGGTCAGCGGCACGCCGTCCAGCACCACCTCCCGGGTCAGTTCGGCGCGAACCCGTTCGAGCAGCGCGCGCACGGCCGCCGCGTCCAGACCCGGCAGGATCAGCGCGAACTCGTCGCCGCCGAGGCGAGCCACGGCGTCCTCGGCGCGCAGCGCGCCCCGCAGCCGGTTGGCGATCACCCGCAGCAGCTCGTCGCCGGCGTGGTGCCCGAGCGTGTCGTTGACCTCCTTGAACCGGTTGAGGTCGACGACCACCACCGCGCCGTCCCGCCGGTCGGCCACCGCGGCGGTCGCCTGTTGCCGGAACGCCTCCCGGTTGGGCAGGCCGGTGAGCACGTCGTGCAGCGCCTCGTGCGCCTGCCGGACCGCGTACCGGCGCAGCGAGCGGGTGGTCGACCACGAGATGAGAGAGATGGCCAGGTAGAGCAGGCCGAGACCGATGCCGAGGCGCCGGTAGGAGCCGACGACCTGCTTGTGCAGGTTCGCGGCGATCAGGTCGTACGGGAGATACAACTCCAGCACGCCGATCGCCTCGCCGGACGCCCGGGCAACGACCGGCTGCAACACCCGGATGAGCTGCTTGTCCGACCCGTCGGCGGCCTTGACCAGGGTGGCCGTCGGTGTCCCCATCGAGGCCGACACGAATGCCGGGTCGCTGACCGGCACCCCGCCGGAGGTCGAGCCGTTGTCCGAGAAGACCACCTGGCCGTCGAAGTTGCGCAGCAGCATCCGCAGCACCGAGCCGTGGTACGCGGCCAGGTCGGTGGACTTGGCGAGGCTGTCCCGCTGCCCGGCGGTGAGGCCCCGGGCCAGGTCGGCGTCGTCCAGGGCCGGGGCGACGGCCATCTCGGCGATCACCGCGGCCTGAGCCTTGCCCTGGTCCGTGCCCGCCTTGGCGGCGTCGTCGCGGACTCCGCAGAGCAACAGCACGCCGAGCGCTCCGACCGGCAGCAGGCTGGCGACGGCATAGGTGGCGAAGAGCCGCGATACCGATCGCGTCCCCCGCCGAGCACCGCTACGTCGCCACATGGAGCGTCTATCGACGGGGTCCCGGTGCGGTTGAGGAAACTTCGCAACATCCGTCCCGCGTGCCGCCTCAGCAGGCCGGTGTGTAGGCCAGGTCCTTCACGTACCGCGGCCATTCGGCCGGGGTCAGGCCGCCGCCGAGGCGGCAGGCCGCCGGCAACGGGTCGCGCAGCGTGGTTGTCGTGCGATCCAGATCCCAGATGTTCACGTACGCGCCGTCGCCGACCGCCAAGATCGGGCGGTCGCGGCCGGTCGCGGTCCCGTCGAACTGCCCCCGGAGCACGGCGAGCAGGGCCGCCTGGCCGGTCGCCGGCACGCTCCACAGCTCGACCCGCTCGGCGGTGCTCAGCGCGAGCACCGACCCGTCCATGGCGAAGGCCGCCCCCAGGATCTGCCCGCTCCCGCCCAGCCGGCGGCGCGTCGCACCGGAGAGCAGCAGCGTGTCGGCGCCGGTGTCGGGCCGCCAGAGGTGCACCTCCTCGATGGTCCAGTAGGCGATCGCGGCCCCGTCGGCGCTCGCCGCCGAGCCGGCGCCGAAGCCCGCGTACTGGCGGGACGACAGGTGCCGGGGATGAGCCGGGTCGGTCAGGTCCCACAGCGAGATCACCTCGTCCTCGCCCGGCACGCTGGACATCACCACCAGTTCCTTGCGGCCACGGACGAAGGAGGCGCTGCTCGGTTTCGGCATCGGGATCGAGGCGAGCCGACGAGGAGCCTGATCGGCCGCGACGGCGTAGAGGATCGGAGCGGTCCCGGAGTCGACGACAGCGAGCCCGGCGGCGGGGTCGAAGTCGCGGACCGCGACCCCGGCCGGCAGCAGCCGCCGCGGGTGGCTGCCGCCCAACTCCCACAACCCTCTCCCGACGAGCGCTACCGTCGGCTGTTCCCGGCTCATCCGCACCGCTCCACCGTTCGCCGCGTTCTCATGCACCGCGGCCGGGCGACTGACGACGCGGGGATGCGCGGGGTCGGCGACGTCCCACGACGCCACCGCCGACCCCTGGCCGGTCCTCGACTCGACCGCCAGGGTGCCGGTCGCCGACACGTCCAGCGACTCGACCGGTCCGGGCTGCACGACCGAGGCGATCCGGGCCGGCGCGAGCGGGCTCGCGGTGCTCCACAGCATCGCGGTGCGGGTGACACCGAGGCTGGTGGTGAGCAGGGTCCCGCCGCCGGGTGCGAAGGTCACCGAGGTCACCGCGTCGCCGTTGCCGTCGCGGGTGCCGGTCAGGATCGGCATCGACGGGTTCCGGACGTCCCACAGCGTCACGTGCCGATCGTCGTCGACGGCGGCCAGCCGGCTGCCGTCCGGCGCGAAGGCGACCCGGACGGCGTGCGTGGCATCGGGGGGATAGACCAGGCGGCGGGGCACGGCGCGGTCGCTCAGGTCGTAGAGCCAGACCGGGTTGTCCACGGACTGCAACGCGATCGCGACCAGCGTGCCGGCCGGGTTGATCGCGATGTCCCGGACCGAGCCCAGCTTGTCGTAGTGGGCGACCTCGTGCGGCTTGGCCTGCCCGGTGCCGGAGAAGACGGTGACATTGTCGTCGGTCTCCAGCAGGTACAGCCCGCGTGCGCCGTTCGCGGCCGCGGCGCCGGCGTACCCGTCCGGCCCGCCCACCCGCCAGAGGCGCCGGGGGTGCTGCGGGTCCGCGAGGTCCCACATCGTGAAGGCCGCGCCCGCGCCGGCGACCAGCTTGCCCGGGCCGGCGAACTCGACCAGCCGCCCGTCGCCGCCGTCGGCCGCGGCCGAGCTCAGCAGCCGCGGCGCGCCGAGGTCGTGCACGTCCCACAGCTGCAGCCGCTTGCCGATCGCCGCGAGCGTCTTGCCGTCCGGGCTGAAGGCGATGTCGTTGAGGAGCTGGTCGCGGGTGTTCAAGGTGCCGACCGGGGTGTCGCCCGCCCAGAAGGTGAGCGTCCCGTCGGTGCCGGCCAGGGCGACGACCTTCCCGTCCGGCCGGTACCGGGCCACCGAGACCGCTTTGCGCGCCGGGATCTCGCCGAGGTAGCCGCTGTCGAGCGCGTCGGTCAGGTTGGCCCGGGTGCTCTCGCCGGGCGTCAGGCTCATCGCGGTGGCCGCCAGCCGCAGCGACAGCCCCGGGTCGGTCGGCCGGACATCCCGGGACTGGGTCACCAGGTTGTCCGCCACCGCGGTGCGGGCCACCCGCAGGGCTGCCGCCGCGTCCTGCCGGTCGGCCGCGCGCTGCCGCATCACGATCCCGGCCGGCACCCCGGCGGCGAGCACCAGCGCGCACGCCGCCGCGGTCGTCCGCACGATCCGCCGGGTGGTGCGCCGCGAGCGCTCGCTGTCCCGGGCCGCGTACGCCGCCCGCCGCACCTCCGGGCCGACCGGCACCGCGGTCAGCAGCCGGTCGAGCAGCTCGGCCGCGGTCGGCCGCCGGGCCGGGTCCTTCTCCAGCGCCGCGGCCACCAGATCGCGCAGTCCGCCGGTCAGCCCGTCCAGGTCGGGCGGCTGAATGAGGATCATCCCGGCGGTCGCGGCCGGCGAGTCGCCCGCGAACGGGAGGTGGCCGGTCGCGGCGTAGGTGACGACCACACCCCAGGCGAACACGTCGGCGGCCGGCGTCAGCGGCCGCCGCCGGTCGGTGTCGAAGCGTTCCGGCGCCATGTACGCGAGGGTGCCGACCACCAGGTCGGGCCGGGTGTGCTGGCTGGTCGGGACGGTCGGCTGGGCGATGCCGAAATCGATCACCTTGGGGGTGCCGAGCGCGAACAGCACGTTGGCCGGCTTGAGATCGCGGTGGATGATGCCGGCACCATGGATGGCGACCAGCGCGGTGGCCACGCCGATCGCGACGCCGTGCACGGTCGCGGCGCTCAGCGGCCCCTGGTCGTGGACCACGTCGGCGAGGCTCGGGCCGTCCACGTACTCGACGACGAGGTAGGGGGTCTCGTGGTCGGGGTCGGCGTCGAGCACCTCGGCGGTGCAGAACGGCGGCACCCGCCGGGCCTTCTCCACCTCGCTGCGGAAGCGCGCCCGGAACTCGGCGTCGCGGGAGTTCTCCGGTTTGATGACTTTGAGGGCGACCGGCCGGCCGTTGCGGCCCTTGGCGAGGTAAACGGTGCCCATGCCGCCCTCGCCGAGGCGGGCGAGCAGTTCGTAACCCCCGAGCAGAACCGGATCGTCAATTCGCAGGGCGCTTGTCGTCACGGCCGGCGTCTTTCATGAAGATCAATATGAGGCGCGCATAGGCACCCTACCTCCGGCGCGCACGCCTCGTCAGCCCACGTGGACGTGGGGGCGCTGCTTACGGTCCGGCTCGGCCTGGCGCAGGATCTCCCGGGTCACCGGCGCGACCTCGCCCTGGCCGAAGATCAGGTAGCGGACGATGTTGGCGACCGGATTGCCCTCGCTCCACTCGAAGTAGATGTGCGGCCGGCGGTGCGCGGTGTCGCGGATCCACAGCAGCAGGGCCGCCAGTGCGCTGGGCACCGACGAACTGGCCAGCGACAGCACCCGGTACCGGTGGTGCAGGACCTCCCCGCGTACGTGCAGATCGGTTTCGAAGTCCGAGGCGTCGGTGACGGTGACCTCGACGAAGATCACGTCCCGGTCGTCGGCCATGTCGTTGTCGGCGAGGATCTGGGCGATCTTGTCGCTGTACTCGCGGGCGTCGCGGGTGTCCGGCTCGTTGGCGACCAGCCGGATCTGCCGCCGGCCACATTCGCGCAGGAATACCAGCGCGATCTCGTCGGCGTCGATCTGACTGACCCGCAACTCGAACGCGCGATAGACCCGGGACAGCAGCGAGACCAGTAGGATCGCGCCGATGAAGCAGGCCGCGATCTTCACGCCGTCCGGCCGCTCGGCGACGTTCGCGACGGTGGTGTAGGCGAAGATCAGCGCGATGACCCCGAAAGCGACCCGGCGGCCCTTCTGCCGGCGATGGTGGGCGGAGAGGGTCACCGCCGTCGCGGCCGAGGTGATCAGCACGAGGACCCCGGTGGCGTACGCCCCGCCCTGCGCGTCCACATCGGCGTCGAAGATCCAGGTGATCAGGAAGGCGGTGCCGGTGAAGATCAGCACCATCGGCCGGACCGCCCGCGCCCAGGACGGCGCCATGCCGAACCGGGGCAGGTAGCGCGGGACCAGGTTGAGCAGGCCGGCCATCGCCGAGGCGCCGGCGAACCAGAGGATCGCGATCGTCGCCACGTCATAGAACGTGCCGAAGACGCTGCCCAGGCTCTCGTGGGCGAGGTAGGCCAGCGCCCGGCCGTTGGCGGCGCCGCCGGGCTCGAACTCCTGCTGCGGGATGAGCACGGTGGTCACCAGGCTGCTGGTGATCAGGAAGACACTCATGATCCCGGCGGCCGTGGTGAGCAGCAGCTTGGCGCCCCGGATCCGGGCCGGCAGCTCGCCCTTGATGTGCGGCATGACCGCCACCCCGGTCTCGAATCCGGAGAGGCCGAGTGCGAGCTTCGGGAAGACGATCAGCGCGATGCCGACCACCAGCAGCGGGTTGCCGTGCTGGGTGGTCAGCGCGGTCGTCCAGTCGCCGACCGCGTGCGGATGGGTCAGCACCTGCCACAGGCCGTCGGCGACCACCACGACATTAAGCGCGAGGTAGACGCCGACCAGCCCGACCGCGATTCCGATCGCCTCGGTGAAGCCCTTCAGGAAGACGCCACCGAGCAGCGCGACCAGCAACAGCGTGATGAGCACCTCGTGCCCGTGCAGCGCGGCGGGCAGGAACGGGTTCTCATCGATGTGCGCGGTCGCGTCGGCCGCCGACAGGGTGATCGTGATGATGAAGTCGGTGGCCGCGAACCCCAGCAGCACCAGGACGAACAGCTTGCCCTTCCAGAACGACAGCAGCTTGACCAGCATCGCGATCGAGCCCTCGCCGTTCGGGCTGTCGACCGCCACCCGGCGGTAGACCGGCAGCGCCCCGAGCAGCGTGACCAGCACGAGCACCAGCGTGGCGATCGGCGACAGCACACCGGCGGCGAGAGCGGCGATGCCCGGCTGGTAACCGAGCGTGGAGAAGTAGTCGACGCCGGTCAGGCACATGACCTTCCACCAGGCGTGCGGCTTCTCGCCCGGCTGGGCGTGCGGGCCCTCGTGGTGCTGCGCTGTTTCGTTCAGCCCGGAAAGTAGCCAGCTCCGGAGCTCTGTTGTGGTCACGCGCCGATGGTTTCACCGGATTCGACCCGCGGTTAGGGCGCGCGCGTCAAAAGCGCGTCAAAAAGGGCGGCGGACTTACCATGATCATTGCGCTGCCCGCCGACACGCCCGCGTGAACCCGCGTGTCGACCCCGGAGCGGAGTCGCATCCTCCGGCGGGGGACACGCGTTAGCCCGGCGTGCCTATCTCGAAGCATGTCCGCCGCGCCGCCATCGCCGGCGTCGCGGCCCTGGCGGCCTGTGCGGTGGCGCAGCCCGCCGACGCAGCGGTCGACGCGACCGCGCGGGTGGCCCCGGCGTTCAACGGATCGGTGTACGCGATCGCGTACCGCGGTTCGACCGTCTACGTCGGCGGCGACTTCACCAACACCATCGTCGGCGGTCGCAGCGTCGCCCGCGAGCGGCTCGCGGCGTTCGACTCGCGTACCGGCGCCCTGCTCGACTGGAAGCCGCGTGCCGACGACACGGTCCGCGCGCTCGCCGTCTCCGGCTCGTCGGTCTACGCGGCCGGCGACTTCGACCACGTCTCCGGCAAGGTCCGCGACTCGCTGGCCCGGATCGACGCCGACAGCGGCGCGGTCGGCAGCTTCGCCCACGGCATCGAGGGCCGCCCGCGGGCCCTCGCCGTCGGCAACGGCCGACTCTACGTGGGCGGCACGATCAGTCACGTGGACCGGCACGAGCGCGAGCGGCTCGCCGCGTTCTCGCTGGCCGACGGGGATCTCGACGAGGTCTGGACACCGACCGTGGACGACACGGTCAACGCCCTCGCCTACCGGGACTCGAAGGTCTTCGTCGGCGGCAGCTTCCACCGCACCGACGACGTACGGTCCACGCCGCGGCTGTCCGCGGTCGACGCGACCGGCGGCGAGCTCGTCACCAGCTTCCGGCCCACGCCGCCGGCGGTGGTGCACGCGATCGCGGCCGACGGCAACCGGGTGTACGCGGCGATGGGCGGACCGGGCGGCCGGGCCGCGGCGTACGACAGCTCCGGCCACACCCGATGGATGCGGACCTTCGACGGCGACGCGCAGGCGATCGCCGTGCTGGACGGCACCGCGTACGTCGGCGGGCACTTCGACCGTGCCTGCACCTCCGGCAGCACCGGCGCGCACGGGACCTGCACGGGCGACTCGGTCTCCCGGGTCAAGCTGGCCGCGGTACGCGACGACGGCTCGCTCGCCCGATGGGCCCCGCAGGCCAACGGCGTCGTCGGCGTGCGCACCATCACGGTCGACCAGGTGCACAGGACGGTCGCGGCCGGCGGTGACTTCACGACGATCGGCGGCCGGTCGCAGAGGCGCTTCGCGGCCTTCGGCTGATGCGGCGCGCGATCCTGTGCACGGTGACGCTGGTCCTGCTCAGCCTCACCGGCCCGTCCGCACACGCGGCGGTCACTCCGCGGGCGGTCACTCCCAACTACCTGGTGCGCTACACGTTCGACGAGCCGGCGCCGCTCGCCGACGTCAGCGGGCACGGGCACGACCTCACCCCGGTCAGCCGGCACGGCGGCACCTTCTTCACGGTCCGGCACGGCAAGGGCAGCGCGCTGGTCTTCCCGCCGCCCTGCCGTCTCGATCCGTGTCCGAGGATCGCGCTGCGGGCGTGGCCGGCCGCGGACCTCAACCCGGGCACCCGGCCGATCCGCTTCGGCGCCACGGTCCGCCTCGACTCGGACGAGACGACCAAGGGTGAGAACGTGCTGCAGAAGGGCTACTCGGCCAGCGGCAGCCAGTGGAAACTGCAGATCGACGGCGCCGAGGGCCGGCCCAGCTGCGTCTTCGTCGACGACCGGCGGCGGGCCATCCACCTCGCGCTCAGCTCGATCGGCGTCGCCGACGGGAAGTGGCACCGGCTGGAGTGCCGCCGGGCCGGAAGCAAGGTCACCATCCTGGTCGACAACGTGCGGCGGGGCGGCATGACGATCCCGGCCGATCTGGCCGTCAACAACCAGATCCCGCTCAGCGTCGGCGGGAAGGGTTCGTTCAGCAACAACGACCAGTTCCAGGGCGCCCTCGACGACGTCTGGGTGTCAATCGGGAAGTGAAATGGACCGGCTCACGACCAGCTGGGTGTCAATCGGGAAATGACGTCAGCCGGGAATTGAATAGGGCTTGCTCACGACCTGCACCTGACCGAACCAGGTGGCGATGTCGACGCGGACCTCGGGCGTGCCCGGCACCCGGGGCACCGGCGCCAGGCGCAGGTCGTGGCTGGAGAACACCACCGCGCCGGTGAGGTCGACCTCGACCCCCTCCGGCACGATCACCGTGACCTGGCCGAACAGGCACAGTCCGGCGATCTCGATGGTGCTCTCGCTGGTGATCACCTCACGCAGATCGAGCTCGGTCGCGCCGAAGAACGTGCGCAGCCACAGCCGCGGCGACTTGAGCCGCCACCGGCCGCGCCGCTTGCTCTCGCTGAAGATCGTGGTGATGCTGTCGATGGTCAGCGCCGACCCGACGATCGGCGTCGGCGCGAGATCGGCGGTGGCCCGCTCGATCTCGGCCGGCGTCTCGGCCGCCCAGACCGCGCCGACCCGCGTGCTGAACTGCTCCAGCGTCAGCCGCCCGTCGCCGCAGGCGCGCTGCAGTATCTCGGCGGCCCGCTCGCGCTCCTGATCTGACGGGGGCATCGGCGTCGGTGAGCTCACGCGAGCACCGTACCCCCTGTCGATCTCAGGTGATGTCCCGTCGCACGGTCACACCGATACCGGCGGCCACGAAGAGCGCCGCGTAGAGCATGAGCACCAGTGCCGCCTGCCAGACCGCGGGCCGATCCGCCGCTTCGGGCAGCCCGACCAGCGCCTGGCCGAGCGCGAACGGGAGCCACCGCGCGCCACCGCCGAGCAGCTCGCCGACGATGCCCTCGACCAGCGCGAGCCAGGCCAGCGCCGAGGCCACCGCGGCGCTCAGGTTGGTCAGCAGCGCGCCGACCCCGACCCCGACGACCGCGAACGCGATGTTCCAGCCGATCCCGCCGGCCATCGTCCGCCACAGCACCCCGTTGGCCAGGTCGATCGAGGAGTCCTTGGCGGCCAGCCACACCGCGTCGGCCACCAGCGCGGTCACCGACGCCAGCAGCCCGAACACGGCGCCGGCCAGAGCCGATACCACCACTTTGGACATGACGACATGTGAGCGGCGCGGCCGGGCCAGGAATGTGTCGGTGATCGTCCGATGCCGGTACTCGCCGGCCATCGCCAGGATTCCGATCAGCAGCCCGAACAGCGCCACCAGCCCGACGTGCGCGATCGCCCCGCGCTGCGCCGCGTCATTCGCCGGATCGTCCCGGCGTGCCATCAGCCCGCTCACCCCCGCGATCGCGACCAGCTGCGCGATCGCCAGCAGCAGCCAGGTGCTGCGGGCGGTGATCAGCTTGCGCAGCTCCGCGCTCATGCCACACCCCCGGTCAGCCGCAGGAACTCCGCCTCGAGCCCGGGTATCTCGGCCAGCGGCCCGTCATGCCGCAGCGTTCCCTCGCCGAGAATCACCACCCGGTCGGCGATCTGTTGCACCTCGGCCAGCACGTGGCTCGAGACGATCACCGTGCGGCCGTCGGCGCCGAGGTCCCGCAGCAGGCCGCGCAGCCAGGCCAGGCCGGCCGGGTCGAGCCCGTTGCCCGGCTCGTCCAGCACCAGCACCTCCGGGTCGCCGAGCAGCGCGGTGGCCAGCCCGAGCCGCTGCCGCATGCCGAGCGAGTAGCCCCGCACCCGCCGGTCGGCGTCCTTCGCCAAACCCACCTGGTCGAGGGCCGCCGCGATCCGGCCGGCGGGCAGGCCCGACTGGTCGGCCGAGATCAGCAGATGCTGGCGGGCGGTGCGGCCCGGGTGAAAGCCGGTCGCGTCGAGCAGCGCACCCACCACTCGGCGCGGCTGCGGCAGGTCGGCGTAGCGGCGGCCGCCCACGGTCGCGGTGCCGGCCGTCGGGCGTACCAGGCCGAGCAGCATCCGCAGCGTGGTCGTCTTGCCGGCCCCGTTGGGCCCGAGAAATCCGGTCACCCCGGGCGTCATGGTGCAGGTCAGATTGCGTACGGCCGGGACCGTCCCGAACCGTTTGGTCAGTCCGTGAAACACCACATCGGTCATGGCCCGACTCTGGCCGGACGCGTTCCTCCGCTCGTCCCCCGGCCGCGGCATCTTCCGGGTACCGCATCGGCGGTATCCCGCCCGGCCGGATCCCGCCGTACCGTGAGCGCATGCGCCACTGGCAGCGGATGGCCGACCTCGGAACCGCCGTGGCGGTGCTGGTGGCCGCCCTGTTGACCACGAGCACCGCCCATCATCTGCGCGACCCGGTCGCCGCCGGGCTGGCCGCCCTGGCCTGCGCGCCGCTGGTGGTACGCCGCCGCCGGCCGTACCCCGCGTTGCTGGTCAGCACGGTCGGCGCCGAGGGCTACCTGGCCTGGGTGCACGGCGGTGGCGGCACGCTGATCCTGGCCGCCCCGCTGATCGCGCTCTACACGGTGGCGGAGACCGGCACCCGGCGTCGTTCGCTCGTCATCGCCGCCGCGGTCGTGCTGCTGATCGGGGTCTTCCACACCGCGGTCAAGTCGGGCCGCTGGCTCGGCGCCGAGAACCTGGCGCTGGCCGCGCTCGGCGGGCTCGCGGTGGCGGCCGGGGAGGCATCCCGCAACCGGCGCGCCTACGAGGCGGAGGCGCTGCTGCGGGCCCAGGAGCGGGTGACCGCCGAGCGCCTGCGGATCGCCCGCGACCTGCACGACAGCGTCGGCCACCACCTCGCCCTGATCAACGTGCAGGCCGGGGTGGCCGCCCACGTGCTGCCGAACGAGCCCACCCCGCAGCGCGAGACGCTCGACCAGATCCGGCAGAGCGCCCGCTCGGCGCTGGACGAGCTCCGCGACGCGGTCGGCCTGCTGCGCCGCCCCGACGAGCCGCTCGCCCCGGTCGAGCCGACCGTCGGGCTGGCCGGGCTGGACGACCTGCTGGCCACGTTCGAGCGGGCCGGCCTGCGGATCAGCTGCCGCCGCGAGCAGGACCGGCCGCTGCCGCCCGCCGTCGACGTGGTCGCCTACCGGGTGGTGCAGGAGTCGCTGACCAACGCCCGCAAGCACGCGGGCCAGGTCGAGGTGCGCGTGGTGCTGCGCTTCCGCGGCCCGGCGCTGTCCATCGTGGTGGAGAACGACGGCCCGCCCGCCCCGGTCGGACCCGAGTCACACGGGCTGACCGGCATGCGCGAGCGGGTCACCGCCCTCGGCGGCTCACTGACCGCCGGACCGCGCCCACTCGGCGGTTTCCGAGTCTCCTGCCGCCTACCCACCGAGGCCGCCGCATGACCCCGCCACCCCGCCGCCCAGCCCACACCCGCATGACCCCGCCACCCCGCCGCCCAGCCCACACCCGCATGACCCCGCCACCCCACCGCCCGGCCGACACCCGCGTGAGCCGGGCGCCCCGATGGCCAGTCGCCATCCGCCGAGGCCGCCGCGTGAGCGGGGGACGGCACGCCGGCGATCGGCCGCCGCTCGCGGAGGCGGTCGCGTGATTCGGGTGGGGCTCGCCGACGATCAGCCGCTGCTGCTGGCCAGCTTCGCCACGCTGATCTCGTCGAGCGAGGACATGACCGTCTCCGGCATGGCCCGCAACGGCTTCGAGGCGATCGACCTGGCCCGGGCCGGCGAGACCGACGTGCTGCTGATGGACATCCGGATGCCGGCGCTCGACGGCCTGGCCGCCACCCGCCAGATCACCGCCGACGCGCCCGCCGTGCGGGTGCTGATCCTGACCACCTTCGAGATCGACGAGTACGTGTTCCAGGCCCTGCGCGCCGGGGCGAGCGGCTTCCTCGGCAAGAGCGCCGAACCGCACGAGCTGCTGCACGCGGTGCGAGTGGTGCACCGCGGGGACGCGCTGCTCACCCCCGCGGCGACCCGCAGCCTGATCGCCCGCTACCTGTCCCACCCGGAGCGACCCACCTCACCATCGCCGCGGCGGCTGGCCGAGCTGACCGACCGGGAGCGGGAGATCCTGATGCTGGTCGGGGCCGGTCTGTCCAACGAGGACATCGCCGGTCACCTGGTGGTCAGCCCCCACACGGTGAAGACGCACGTCAACCGCACGATGACGAAGCTGGGCGCCCACGATCGCGCACAACTGGTGGTCATCGCCTACGAGACCGGCCTGGTGAAGCCCGCGAGCCACACCTGACGGCCCTGAGAAGGATCACTGGGCCCCCGGGAGGATGACGTGCAAGTTCCGGGGGCCGTGCACCCCCTCGACCCGGTTGAGTTCGATGTCGCTGGTCGCGGACGGGCCACTGATCCAGGTGAGCGGCCGGCGCGGGTCGAGCCGGGCCACGGCCTCCGGCACCGAGGCAACCACCTGCTCGGGACGCAACACGCAGATGTGCAGGTCGGGCAGGAGCGTGATGATCCGCCGCCCCTGGTCGGGCGAGGCGTCGAGCACGATGGTGCCGGTCTCCGCGATGGCCACGGCCGCCCCGGTCACGACGCCGTCGGCCGCCGCGATCCGGTCGGCGTCCAAACCGTCGTCGACCACGGCCTCGACCCCCGGCGGAAGCCAGACGGTGGGCAGACCGGGCGGCACGACGACCGTCCCGGAACCCACGATCTCCCCGATCGCCGCCGCTATGCCGGGCTTCTCGGTCGCTACCCGGTGGACGACGGACTTGTAGTCGGCGAGCCGCTCCACCAAGAGCTCCAGATCGGGCTTCTCCGCACCACGCCGGTAATCGCGCGGAATCTCCGGCGCCGCGACGCCCGGCCCCAGCGCCGACCGAATCCGGCCGAGAATGACGTCCTTCGAGCTCATCGGCCCCGCCACCAATCCCGGAACGTCTCCTTCGGCGGCTCCGGCAGGTCGCGGCTCGCCGACCACCCGTTCAACGGCGGCGGCAGCCCTCGCCCCCGCCGTCCCGCGATCCGGGCGAGCTTGGCGGCCCGCTGCGCCGACGCGTACAGCTTCGGTCTGTCCATCGTGTATGCCGCCGCCGCCATGACGGCCGCCTCGCCGCGCGGATGTGGCGCCTGATTTCGCAGGTGCACCAGGATCGACGGGATATCGATCTTCACCGGGCAGGCGTCGAAGCACGCACCGCACAGCGACGACGCGTACGGCAGCGTCGGGTTGTCGGCCACCCCGGTGAGCTGCGGCGACAGCACCGCCCCGATCGGCCCCGGATACACCGAGCCGTACGCGTGCCCGCCCGTTCGCTCGTAGACCGGGCACACGTTGAGGCAGGCCGAGCACCGGATGCAGTGCAACGCCTGCCGGCCCACCTCGTCGGCCAGCACCGCGCTGCGCCCGTTGTCGAGCAGCACCAGGTGGAAGCTCTGCGGCCCGTCCCCCGGCGTCACCCCGTGCCACATCGACGTGTACGGGTTCATCCGCTCCCCGGTCGACGCCCGCGGCAGCAACTGCAGGAACACCTCGAGGTCGGACCAGGCCGGCACCAGCTTCTCGATGCCCATCACGGTGACCAGCGTGTCGGGCAGAGTCAGGCACATCCGCCCGTTGCCCTCCGACTCGACCACGGCCAGCGTCCCGGTCTCGGCGATCGCGAAGTTGGCCCCGGAGACCGCCACCCGCGTCGACAGGAACGTCTCGCGCAGGTATCGCCGCGCCGCCCCGGCCAGGTCCGGCGGGTTGTCGGTCAGCGACGGGTCCACCCCCGGCATCGCCCTGAGGAAGATCTCCCTGATCTCCGACCGGTTGCGGTGGATGGCCGGCACCAGGATGTGGCTCGGCTTGTCGTCGCCCAACTGCACGATCAGCTCGGCCAGGTCGGTCTCGACCGGCGTGATCCCGGCGGCTTCGAGGGCCTCGTTGAGCCCGATCTCCTGGGTCGCCATCGACTTGACCTTGATGACCCGCCGCTCGCCGGTCTGCCGCACCAGATCGGTGACGATCCGGTTGGCCTCGTTCGCGTCGGCCGCCCAGTGCACCAGCCCGCCCGCGGCCGTCACCTTTTCCTCGAGCTGCTCCAACAACCGGGGCAGATGCGCCATCGTGTACGCCTTCAGCGCCGACCCCGCGGCCCGCAGCTGCTGCCAGTCGGGCAACTCCGCGATCACCCGCCCGGACTTCCCGCGGATCGTGCTGGTCGCGTGGTGCAGATTGCGCCGCAGCTGCGAGTTTGCCAGCGCCTCCCGAGCCGCCACCGGGAACGGCTCATCCCCGCGCAAGTGGCCCACGCCGCGCGGCGCCCGAGCCGGCATCCCCAGAAAGGTCGTCATGATGCCGCCTCCGTCGACGCGAGGATCTCGGCCAGGTGGACGGTGCGGACGCCGGTGCGCAGCCGGGACAGCCCGCCGCCGATGTGCATGAGGCAGGACGCGTCGCCGGCCGTGCACACGTCGGCGCCGGTGTCGAGCACGTGCCGCATCTTGTCGGCCAGCATGGCGGTGGACGTATCCGAGTTTTTCACCGAGAACGTGCCGCCGAAGCCACAGCACTGCTCGGCCGCCAGCAGCTCCACCAGATCGAGCCCACGCACCCGGCGCAGCAACCGCAGCGGCTTGTCGCCGACCCGCAGCACCCGCAGCGAGTGGCAGGTGGGGTGATAGGTCACCCGGTGCGGGAAGTAGGCGCCGACGTCCTCCACCCCGAGCACGTCGACCAGGAGCTCGGACAGCTCAAAGGTGCGCGCGGCCACCGCGGTGGCCCGGGCGGCCAGCCGCGCGTCGCCGCCGGCGACCATCGCGTGCTGGTGGCGCACCGAGCCGACGCAGCTTCCCGACGGCGCGACGATCACCTCGTACGGCTCGAAGGTGCGGACGTGTCGCCGGACGAGCGGGACGGCATCCTTCTGATAGCCCGTGTTGATGTGCATCTGGCCGCAGCACGTCTGCTCCGAGGGGAACACGACCTCGTGACCGAGCCGCTCGAGCAGCAGCACGGTCGCTTTGGCCGCGGCCGGGAACATCGTGTCGGCGAGGCACGTCGCGAACAACGCGATCCGCATCGCTTACCACCTCCGTCCGACGAGCCATACGCTTCCGACGAGCAATACCCTGCGCCCCGCCCCAGGGGAAGAGTCAAGCCCCGGCGACCCGCTTGGCCGCCACCCGCCAGGCCGCGGAGTCACCTCCCCGCGATCCGCTTGGCCGCCACCCGCCAGGCCGCGGAGTCACCTCCCCACGATCCGCTTGGCCGCCACCCGCCAGGCCGCGGAGTCTCCGCCCGGCGAGTAGCGCACGATCTGCTGAGTCTGGCGCAAAACCGACCGCAGCGCCGCCAGGTCCCCGTCGATCACACCGGCCGCGCGCGCCTGCACCAGCACGTTCCCCAGCGCGGTCGCCTCGACCGGCCCGGCCAGCACCGGCAGCCCGCAGGCGTCCGCGGTCAGCCGGCAGAGCAGCTCGTTGCGCGCTCCCCCGCCGACGATGTGCACCGCGTCCACCGAGCGCCCGGCCAGCTCCTGCGCCTGCTCGACGGCCCGCGACTGGGCCAGCGCGAGACTGTCCAGAATGCACCGGACCACCACCGCCGGCGACGCGTCGCCGGGCAGCCCGGCCGCCTTCACCACCCGCCCGCACATGTCTCCCGGCGGCAGGAACATCGGCAGATCGAGATCGACGACGTGCCGCAGGGCCGGCTCCCGGGACGCCGCGCGGAGCAAACCGGAAATGTCCGAGTCGCCCCACTCCCGCATGCACTCTTGCAGCGGCCACAGCCCCATCACGTTGCGCAGGTAGCGGATGGTCCCGTCGACGCCGCCCTCGTTGGTGAAGTTCGCCCGCCGCGACGAGGCGGTCAGCACCGGCGACGGCAGTTCCAGCCCCACCAGCGACCACGTCCCGCACGAGATGTAGGCGAAGTCGGAGCTCGCGGCCGGTACCCCCACGACGGCCGACGCGGTGTCGTGCGATCCCACCGCGACCACCGGGGTGTCGCCGTAAAGTCCGATCTGCGAGCCGGGTTGCCGGATGGGCGGCAACAGCTCCGCCCGCAACCCCACCTCGGAGATCAACGGCAAGGACCATTCCCGGGTACGCACATCGACCAGCTCGGTGGTCGAGGCGTTGGTGTACTCCGCCCCGGGCTCTCCCGTCAGCCAGAACGCCAGCAGGTCCGGGATCAGCAGCATCTGCCGCGCCGCCGCGTACTGCGGCGTCCCCTGCGCGGAAACCAGTTGGTAGAGCGTGTTGAACGGCAGCTTCTGCAAGCCGGTGATCTCGTAGAGCCGATCGTCCCCGATCAGCGCGGCCACCCGAGCCGGCACCCCGTCGGTGCGGGCGTCCCGGTAGTGCACCGGGTTGCCGAGCAGCGCACCCGACGCGTCGAGAAGTCCATAGTCGACCGCCCACGAGTCGATCCCGATGCTGTCCACCGGCCCGGCCGCGGCGAGCCCGTCGAGCACCCCGCGGTACAGCGACAGGATGTCCCAGTGCAGCGTCCCGCCCGCCCGCACCGGCTCGTTGGCGAACCGGTGCACCTCCTCGAGCGCGACCACGCCGTCCCCGACCCGGCCGACCATGACGCGCCCGCTGGACGCGCCGAGGTCGACGGCGGCAAAACGGTTCATCGCAGGAACGCGGCCGCGACGCCCGCGTCGACCGGGATGTGCAGCCCGGTGGTGTGGGTCAGGTCGCCGCCGGTCAGCGCGACGACCGCGTTGGCGACGTGCTCGGGCAGCACCTCCCGTTTGAGCAGGGTGCGCTGGGCGTAGTACTCGCCGAGCTGCTCCTCCGGCACGCCGTAGACCGCCGCACGCTGCGCGCCCCAGCCGCCCGCGAAGATCCCCGAGCCGCGCACCACGCCGTCCGGGTTGATGCCGTTGACCCGTACGCCATGGGCGCCCAGCTCGGCGGCCAGCAGGCGTACCTGATGGGCCTGGTCGGCCTTGGTCGCGCCGTACGCCACGTTGTTCGGTCCCGCGAAGACCGCGTTCTTGCTGGAGATGTAGACGATGTCGCCGCCGAGGTTCTGCGGGATCAGCACGCGGGCCGCCTCGCGGGACACCAGGAACGAGCCCTTCGCCATCACGTCGTGCTGCCGGTCCCAGTCCTCCTCGGTGGTCTCCAGCAGCGGCTTCGAGATGGACAGGCCGGCGTTGTTGACCACCAGATCGACCCCGCCGAACGCGAGCACCGCGTCCCGCAGCGACTCGACGATCGCGTCCGTGCTGGTCACGTCAGCCGCCACGGCGATCGCGGCGTCGCTGCCACCGATCTCCGCGGCGACCGCACGGGCGGAGGCGAAGTCGCGGTCGGCCACGATCACGCAGGCACCCTCGGCCGCGAGCCGCAGCGCGATCGCGCGACCGATGCCCGACCCACCGCCGGTCACGTACGCGATCCGGGTCGCCAGCGGCTTCGGCTTCGGCATTCGCCGCAGCTTGGCCTCTTCCAGGGCCCAATACTCGATCCGGAACTTCTCGCTCTCGTCGATCGGCGCGTACGTCGAGACCGACTCGGCCCCGCGCATCACGTTGATCGCGTTGACGTAGAACTCGCCGGCCACCCGCGCGGTCTGCTTGTTGGCGCCGAACGAGAACATGCCGACGCCGGGGACCAGCACGATCGCCGGGTCGGCGCCGCGCATCGGCGGCGAGTCGCCGGTGGCGTGCCGCTCGTAGTAGGCGCGGTAGTCCTCGCGGTAGGCCGCGTGCAGCTCCCGCAGGCGGTCGATCACCTCGGCCAGGGGCGCGTCGGGTGCGGTGTCCACCACCAGCGGCTTGACCTTGGTACGCAGGAAGTGGTCGGGGCAGGACGTGCCCAGCGCGGCCAGCTGCGGCAGCCGGGCGGAGTTGACGAAGTCGAGCACGACCTCGGTGTCGGTGAAGTGGCCGACCTGGGGACGGTCGGTCGACGCGAGCCCGCGGAGCACCGGGAAGAGCTCGGCCGCGCGGATGCGTCGCTCGGGCGCCGGCAACGACGTGTGCACGGCGACGCCGAACGGATCGGGCCGCCCGTGGTCGGCGAGATAGGCGGCCGCGGTGGCGATGATCTCGCGCGAGTGAGCCTCGCACTCCTCGCTGGTCGCACCCCAGGCGGTGATGCCGTGCCCGCCCAGGAGCACGCCGATGGCCTGCGGGTTGGCCCGCTGCACGGCGGCGATGTCGAGCCCGAGCTGGAAGCCCGGCCGGCGCCACGGCACCCAGAGCACGCGGTCGCCGAAGATCTCCTTGGTGAGCGCCGGGCCGTCGGCCGCGGTGGCGATCGCGATGCCCGAGTCGGGGTGCAGGTGGTCCACGTGCGCGACGTCGACCAGCCCGTGCATCGCGGTGTCGATGCTCGGCGCCGCACCGCCCCGGCCGTGCAGGCAGAAGTCGAAGGCGGCGACCATCTCGTCCTCCCGGTCGACGCCGGGATAGACGCCGGTCAGCGCGCGGAGGCGGTCGAGCCGCAGCACGGCCAGGCCGTCCGCGGTCAGCGTGCCGAGGTCGCCGCCCGAGCCCTTGACCCAGACCAGCTCGGCCGGCTCGCCGGTGACCGGATCGGTCTCACTGCCCTTGGCCGAGGTGTTGCCCCCGGCGTAGTTGGTGGTGTGCGGATCCGCGCCGAGCCGGTTGCTGCGCTCCAGAAGCTCACGCACTGCGGGGTTCGTCATCGCTGCCTTCGTCCGTGAAACGTTTCAGACCGTACCGAGACACTACGGCCGCCCGGCTGCCCGGTCAAGGGCCGCGCGGCAGTGGAGCCGGGTCGGCGTGCGCGTCGCGTCGTGGTCCTGCCGGGAGCGCTCAGGTGCCCTACACGTCGCGCGGACGAGGCGGAAGAGCTCGGGTCGAAGCTCGGGCGACCAGCTCGGGAGTGAAGAACAGCTGCTGGTGCTCGTGCGCCGGATTGGTCGCCTCGTCCAGCACCAGTTGCGCGGCCGCGCGCCCCAGCTCCTGCCGCGGCTGACGCACCGACGTCAGCGGCACCGCCGCGGCGGCCGCGAACTCGATGTCGTCGAAACCGACGATGGCCAGATCGTCCGGCACCCGCCGGCCGGTGCCGATGCCCTGCTGCAGCAGGCCCAGCGCGAGCAGGTCGTTGGCGCAGAAGGCCGCCGTCGGCCGACGACGGGCCGGGAGGCCGGCCAGCCGCTCGCCGGCCGAGCGGCCCTCGGCGACGGTCAGCGCCTCGGTCGCCAGATGGATCAGGTCGTCGGGCGGCAGGCCGAGCTCGGCCCACACCTCGCGGGCGCCCTGCAGACGCTCGCGCACCTGACCGATCGACTCCGGCCCGCCGACGAAGGCCACCCGGCGGTGCCCCTGCTCGACCAGATGCTCGATGGCGACCCGGCCGCCGTGCACGTCGTCCACCGCGACCGAGCAACAGCTCTCGTCGCCGCGGCGGCGGTCCACGATGACCAGTGGGACGCCGCGGCGGGCGAGGTCGTCGAGATACGGCGCCTCGGGGTTGACCGGAGTGATCAGGATGCCCTGGACCCGCTGCTGAAGCAGGCGGTCGAGGTGCGCCTCCTCGCGCTCGGCGCGGCTGTTGCTGTTGCAGATGAACAGCGACAGGTCGGCATCCTCGGCGGCCAGCTCGATGCCCTGGGCGACATCGTGGAAGAACGGGTTCGTGCCGTCGAGCATCACGTACGCCAGCGCGCGGCTGGTGCCGGCGCGCAGCTGGCGGGCCGACTCGTTGCGCACGAAGCCGAGCTCGACCATCGCCCGCTCGACCCGCTCGCGGGTCCGCGCGCTGACCACTTCGGGCCGGTTCATGACGTTCGAGACCGTGCCGAGCGAGACACCGGCGGCGGCGGCCACGTCCTTCACGGACGGCGTCCTGCCGTTCAGCACCCTGGACCCCCTGTTGAAACGTTGAAGCAGCATCTTACGGTACCGCCGACCGGTGCAGGGTCATTGTTTCGGCGCTGTTTCCCTCCTGTGCTTGACAGCTGTGATGAGGGCCACCTACGTTTGTGAAACATTTCAACGGTTGCTTCGGGAGGTGGCTCGTGGCGGAGGCGGCTGCCCTGCTCGAAGTCCACGACGTGACGAAATCCTTCGGCGCCGTCGCCGCCGTGCAGGGGGTGAGCTTCCCGCTGTACGGCGGCGAGGCGCACGCCCTCGTCGGCGAGAACGGCGCCGGCAAGTCCACGATCGTGAAGATGCTGGCCGGCGTGCACCGGCCGGACACCGGCACGCTGCGGGTGCACGGGGCGGATGTCGACTTCGCCGGCCCGGCCGACGCCAAGGCGGCCGGCATCGCGGTCATCTACCAGGAGCCCACCCTCTTCCCCGACCTGTCCGTCGCCGAGAACATCGCGATGGGCAACCAGCCGGTGACCCGGCTGCGCCAGATCGACCGCAAGGCCATGCACGCCACCGCCGACCGGCTGTTCGCCCGGCTCGGCGTGCACATCGACCCGACCCGCCCGGCCCGCGGCCTGTCGATCGCCGACCAGCAGCTGGTCGAGATCGCCAAGGCGTTGTCCAGCGAGGCCCGCGTCCTGATCATGGATGAGCCGACCGCGGCGCTGTCCCGGGTCGAGGTCGAGCGGCTGTTCGCGGTGGTGCGGTCGCTGCGCGACGAGGGCGCGGCGATCCTGTTCATCTCGCACCGGTTCGAGGAGATCACCGAGCTCTGCGAGCGAGTCACCATCATGCGCGACGGCAAGCACGTCGCCACCGAGATGGTCGCCGACCTCACCGTGGACGACATGATCCGCCGGATGGTCGGCCGCGATCTGAGCGCGCTCTTCCCCAAGCAGGAGGTCGAGCCGGGCGAGGTGATGCTCTCCGTGGAGAGTTTGTCCCGGGAGGGCGTCTTCCGGGACATCTCGTTCGAGGTGCGGGCCGGTGAGATCGTCGCGCTGGCCGGCCTGGTGGGCGCCGGCCGCTCAGAGGTGATGCAGGCAGTCTTCGGCGTGGATCCCTATGACTCTGGTGTCGTAAAGATACGTGGAAAGCGCCTTAAATCCGGCAGCCCGCGCGCCGCTATGGCCGCCGGCATGGCCCTGGTCCCCGAGGACCGGCGGCAGCAGGGCCTGATCGTGGAGCTCTCCATCGAGCGCAACATCACGCTCCCGCGAGCGCGCAAGCTCGCCCGGCTGGGCCTGCTCTTCGGCGGCGTGGAGAAGCGCGCCGCCGCCACCTGGGCGGAGAAGCTGCAGACCAAGCTGGGCCGGCTCACCGACGCGGTCGGCACCCTCTCCGGCGGCAACCAGCAGAAGGTGGTGCTCGCCAAGTGGCTGGCCACCACCCCGCAGCTGCTGATCGTCGACGAGCCGACCCGGGGCATCGACGTGGGCACCAAGGCGGAGGTGCACCGGCTGATGTCGTCGCTGGCCGCCGACGGCCTCGCGGTCGTCATGGTCTCGTCCGAACTGCCCGAGGTGCTGGGCATGGCCGACCGGATCATCGTGCTGCGGGAAGGGCGAGTCGCCGCCGAGATGACCCGCGCGGAAGCCACGGAAGAGTCCGTCATGTACGCGGCCATGGGCCAGGAGGCTGCGGCATGACACCCCTGGCCCTGGAGAAGCCGCGAAAACCAACCATGAGCTTGCTCAAAACCCGCGAGTTGGGCATCCTGCTCGCCCTCGCGCTGCTGGTCCTCTACACGACGATCAACAACCCGCGCTTCCTCTCCGCCCAGAGCATCCGCGACAACCTGCTGAACACCGCGATCCTCGCGGTCATGGCCACCGGCCAGGCGGTCGTCGTGATCACCCGGAACATCGACCTCAGCGTCGGCTCGGTCCTCGGCATCTCGGCCTGGACGGTCGCCGGCATGATGAGCGACCACCAGGGCCTGCCGATGATCGTCGCCATCCTCGTCGGCCTCGCGGTCGGCGCCGTGGCGGGCCTGCTCAACGGCGTGCTGGTCCGCTATGGCAAGGTCCCGGCGCTGGTCGTCACCCTGGGCACGCTGTACATCTACCGCGGCATCACCTACCAGTGGGCGGGCGGTTCGCAGGTCAACGCCGACAAGCTGCCGGCACACTTCTTGAACTTCGCCAACGACAGCATCCTCGGCATCCCGTGGCTGGTGCTGATCGCGCTGATCGTGGTCGGCGGCGCCACCCTGGTGATGCGCAACTACCGGGTCGGCCGCGAGCTGTACGCGATGGGCTCCAGCCCGCAGGCCGCCGAGCTGGCCGGCATCAAGGTCGCCCGCAACCTGCTCGGCGCGTTCGTCCTCTCCGGCGCGCTGGCCGGCCTGGCCGGTGCGCTGTTCGCCGCCCGGTTCGGCACCGTGGACGCGAGTGCCGGCACCGGATACGAGCTGAACGTGGTCGCCGCGGTGGTGGTCGGCGGCGTCGCGGTCTTCGGCGGCAGCGGCACGGTCTGGGGCGCCGCGCTCGGCGCGCTGCTGCTCACGGTGATCAGCAGCGCCCTGGCGGTGCTCGACATCAACCAGTTCTGGCAGCAGGCCATCGTCGGCGCGCTGATCATCCTGGCCATCTGCGCCGACCGGCTGGTGGCCGTGCGGATCGCCCGCTCGCTGCGGAAGAGGGACACGCATGTTTAAGAAGCTCGCGAGCTGGGACAGCATCATCATCCTGCTCACGATCGCGGTCCTGATCGTGGCGTCGCTGGCGGTCGACAACTTCGGCACGAGCCGCAACTTCACCTTCATGGTGCTCGACCTGATGCCGATCATCCTGGTCGCGCTGCCGATGACCTTCATCATCATCACCGGCGAGATCGACCTGTCGGTGGCCAGCATCCTCGGCCTCACCAGCTCGCTGATGGGCTGGTTCTGGAACCACGACATGGCGATCCAGACGATCATCCCGCTCTGCGTCCTGATCGGCGCGGTCGCCGGCGTGCTCAACGGCTTTCTGATCACCGGGCTCGGGCTGCCCTCGCTCGCGGTCACCATCGGCACCCTGGCCCTCTACCGCGGTCTCGCCTTCGTGGTGCTCGGCGACAGCGCGGTGGCCGACTTCCCGTTCAGCTTCACCGGCTGGGTCACCGGGACCATCGATGACGGCAGCATCCCGAACGTCCTGATCCCGATCATCGCGATGGCGGTGGTCTTCGGGGTGCTCCTGCACGCCACCCCGATCGGCCGCTCGCTGTACGCCATCGGCGCCAACGCGCAGGCCGCGCACTTCTCCGGCATCCGCGTCGCCCGTACCAAGTTCTGGCTGTACGTCGTCAGCGGCGCGGTCTCCGGCCTGGTCGGGGTGCTGTGGACGCTGCGCTACTCCAGTGCCCGCGCCGACAACGGCATCGGGCTCGAGCTCGCCGTGGTCGCGGCCGTCCTGCTGGGCGGCGTGTCGATCTTCGGCGGAAAGGGCAGCCTGCCCGGCGTTCTCGCCGGCGTCGTGCTGCTGACCGCGCTGCAGAACGCGCTGCGCCTGGAGGACGTCTCCGGGCAGGCGCTGAACATCGTCACGGGCTCGCTGCTCGTGCTGTCCGTCCTGATTCCCAACATCGTCACCACCGTTCGCGGCAACTGGCAGCGCCGTCGACTCCGCCAGTCCGCCGCACAGTAGATCGTTTGGAGCCAGCATGTTGCGACACCGCATGGCCGTCACCATCTCGGCGGTCTCGATCCTGACGCTCGCCGTCGCCGGTTGTGGTGGCACGACCAAGAAGAACTCCTCCGACACCGGCGCGGGCACCCAGACCGCGGCCAGCGCGAACCCGAACGCACAGCTGAAGACCGGCCTGAAGATCGCGTACCTGCCGAAGCAGTTGAACAACCCCTACTCCGATGTCGAGACCTCCGGTGGTGAGACGGCGGTCAAGGAGTTGCAGGGCGAGTACAAGAAGGTCGGCCCGAACGACGCGTCGGCCTCGTCGCAGGTCTCCTACATCAACACGCTGATCCAGCAGCAGCAGGACGTCATCGTGATCGCCGCGAACGACCCGAACGCGGTCTGCCCGTCGCTGAACCAGGCGCGAGCCGCGAAGATCAAAGTGGTCACGTTCGACTCGGACGCCAACAAGGACTGCCGGGACATCTTCATCAACCAGGCCACCACCGAGGGGATCGGCCAGTCGCTGGCGAAGATGGCCCTGGAGCAGGCCGGGACCGCGGGCGGCGAGATCGCGGTGCTGTCCGCCACGCCGAACGCGACCAACCAGAACGCGTGGATCGCGGTGATGAAGACCGAGCTGGCCAAGCCGGAGTACAGCAAGCTGAAGCTGGTCAAGGTCGCCTACGGCAACGACGACGACCAGAAGTCCTTCCAGGAGGCCCAGGGCCTCATGCAGTCGTACCCGAACCTGAAGGTCATCGTCGCGCCGACCACCGTCGGTATCGCGGCCGCCGCCCGCTACATCGGCGGGTCGTCCTACAAGGGCAAGGTCGCCGTCACCGGCCTCGGCCTGCCCAACCAGATGCGGCAGTACGTCAAGGACGGCACGGTCTCCAAGTTCGCGCTGTGGGACCCCGCCGGCATCGGTTACCTGGCCGCCTACGCCGGCGCCGCGCTGGCGTCCGGGCAGATCACCGGCGCCCAGGGCGACAAGTTCAGCGCCGGGAAGCTCGGCTCGTACACCGTCGGCGAGAACGGCGAGGTCGTCCTCGGCCCGCCCACCGAGTTCACCCCCGAGAACATCGACAAGTACAACTTCTGAGCTGAGCCTACCCGCGGCGGAAAACCCCAGAAGAAAGACCAGAAATGGCTCGATACTGCTTCAACCTCCAGGTCCGTCCCGAGCGGATGGCGGAGTACGTGGAGCGGCACCAGTCCGTGTGGCCCGAGATGCAGGACGCACTTCGGGCCACCGGCTGGCGCAACTACTCCCTGTTCCTGCGCTCCGACGGCCTGCTGATCGGCTACGTGGAGGCGGACGACCTTGCGGCGTCCCAGGCGGCGATGGCGGCGCTGGACGTCAACACCCGGTGGCAGGCGGAGATGGCGAAGTTCTTCGCCGGCACCACGCCGACCGAAGGCTTCCCGCTGCTGACCGAGGTGTTCCACCTCGCAGAAGACCCGGAAGAGAAGTGATCCGTGATGACTGACCTGGCTGCGGTCAAGCGTGCGCTCGCCGCACAGCGCATCGAGACCCCGTCCTGGGCGTACGGGAACTCCGGCACCCGATTCAAGGTGTTCGCCCAGCCCGGCGTGCCGCGCAACCCCGAGGAGAAGATCGCCGACGCGGCCGCGGTGCAGCGGTTCACCGGCGTCGCCCCCACGGTCGCGCTGCACATCCCGTGGGACCGGGTGGACGATTACGCCGCGCTGTCCCGCTACGCCGCCGACCAGGGCGTGGGCATCGGTGCGATCAACACCAACGTCTTCCAGGACGACGACTACCGGCTGGGTTCGGTCACCAACCCCGACCCGGGGATCCGCCGCAAGGCCACCGACCACCTGCTCGAGGCGATCGACATCATGGACCGGACCGGCTCGCGGGACCTCAAGCTCTGGTTCTCCGACGGCACCAACTACCCCGGCCAGGACGACCTGCGCACCCGGCAGGATCGGCTGGCCGCGGCGCTGCGCGAGACGTACGGCCGGCTCGGCGAGCACCAGCGGATCCTGCTGGAGTACAAGCTCTTCGAGCCCGCGTTCTACGCCACCGACGTGCCGGACTGGGGCACCGCCTACGCCCACTGCGTCGAGTTGGGCGAGCGCGCCACCGTCTGCATCGACACCGGCCACCACGCTCCGGGCACGAACATCGAGTTCATCGTGGCGTTCCTGCTCCGCCAGGGAAGGCTGGGCGCCTTCGACTTCAACAGCCGCTTCTACGCCGACGACGACCTGATGGTCGGCGCCGCGGACCCGTTCCAGCTGTTCCGGATCATGTACGAGATCGTCCGCGGCAACGCTCTCGACCCGGCCTACGGCATCGCTTTCATGCTCGACCAGTGCCACAACATCGAGCGCAAGATTCCCGCGATCATCCGCTCGGTGATGAACGTCCAGGAGGCGACCGCGAAGGCCCTCCTGGTCGACCAGGACGCGCTGACCGCGGCGCAGAGCGACGGCGACGTCCTGGCGGCCAACGCGGTCTTCATGGACGCCTACAACACCGATGTCCGCCCGCTGCTGGCCGAGGTCCGCGCCGATGCCGGCCTCGACCCCGACCCGATCGCCGCCTACAAGCGCAGCGGCTACGACGAGAAGATCGTGGCCGAGCGGGTGGGCGGCACCCAGGCCGGCTGGGGCGCCTGACCCGGAGTCACTGCTGCACCGCCTCGACATAGGTCTGGGTCGGCAGCGTCGACGGGTTCGCTTGCGCGGCCGGAACCGGCGCGGCTGCCACCTCGGGCGGGGTGGCCTCGCGGACGGTTGCGGTCGCGGCCGGCGCCGCCGGTGCGGCCCGCTCGATCGGCGCGGCCGAGGCGGCTGCCGACGCTGCCGGCGCTGCCGCCGGCACCACCTGCACCACCTGCACCACCGACTGCCGGGCCAGCAGGCCCTTGCCCAGCGCGGTCAAGGTCGCCAGCACGGCGACATTGAGCGCGGCGCTCCAGTGGAACGTCGTGAGGTCGAAGACCTTGGCGGCCGCGATCGACGCGCTCAGCGAGCCGAGGAACGTCTTGACCATCCGCACGAGCAGGTCGGGCCAGAACGACAGGTTCGTCTGCTTGGCCAGGTACTGCACCGCCGTGAGCACGATCGAGGAGACCGCCGCGCTGAAGGCAAGGGTCAACGAGTAGGCCCAGGGCAGATTGGCAACCGAGACCGTGGTCCCGCCGGCCAGCAGGGTGGCGAAGAAGACCTCACCGGCCGACCAACCCGCCCGCTCCAGAAAATCGAGCACCACGGCCCGCCATTTCGCCGCACCCCACGCCATCTGCCGAGCCCTTTCGCTACGCCGTCCGCCAGTGTCCACAGCGTCCTCACGCCCAGCCCACCCCGCAAGAGGCAAACCGGTGGGAGGTAACGCCAGAACCTCCCTGGGCCCGGTCCGGCCGCTATAGCGTCCGCGGTAGCGACTATGAGGGAGACGACGATGCAGACGCGCATTCTCGGTAGGGATCTCGAGGTCTCGGCCATCGGGTTCGGGGCGATGGGGATGAGCCAGAGCTACGGTCCGGGCCCCGGGCGGGACGACAACATCGCACTGCTGCGGGCGGCCGTCGACCGCGGCGTCACGTTCTTCGACACGGCCGAGGTCTACGGGCCGTTCGTCAACGAGGAGCTGGTCGGGGAGGCGCTGCAACCCGTACGCGATCAGGTCGTCATCGCCACCAAGTTCGGGTTCGCGTTCTCCGCGGACGGCAAGCAGGCCGGGCTGTCCAGCCGTCCGGAGCACATCAAGCGGGTCGCCGACGCGTCGCTCACCCGGCTGCGGACCGACCGGATCGACCTCTTCTACCAACATCGGGTCAACCCCGAGGTGCCGATCGAGGACGTCGCCGGCGCGGTACGGGAACTGATCGAGGCCGGCAAGGTGCGGCACTTCGGCATGTCCGAGGCTGCCGCGGCGACGGTACGCCGGGCGCACGCCGTGCAGCCGGTGACCGCCCTGCAGAACGAGTACTCGCTGTGGTGGCGGCGGCCCGAGGCGGAGATCCTGCCGATGTGCGCCGAGCTCGGCATCGGCCTGGTCCCGTACAGCCCGCTCGGCAAGGGCTTCCTGACCGGCGCGATCGACCAGAACACCACCTTCACACCGGGCGACATCCGCGGCACGATTCCCCGCTTCGAGGCCGAGGCGCGGGCCGCCAACCAGGCCGTCGTCGACCTGCTCGGCAAGGTCGCCGCCGGCCGGAACGCCACGATCGCCCAGATCGCGCTGGCCTGGCTGCTGGCCCAGCGCCCCTGGATCGTCCCGATCCCCGGCACCCGCCGCCTGGAGCGCCTGACCGAGAACATCGGCGCCGCCGCGGTCGACCTCACCGCCGACGAGGTACGCGACCTGGACGACGCGGCCGCGCGGATCGAGATCCAGGGCGGTCGCTACCCCGAGCAGCTGGAACGCATGACCAACATCTAGGAATGTCGGGAAGCGCTCTCTCATGACCGACTGGGCGGTATGTCGGGAAGGCTGCTTTTCCTGATCAGCGCCGGAACCGGTTCCGGGGTCTTCGTTATCGGCCGGGTTCGATCGCCTCGGCGGTGATGAACGGGAAGTTGCGGAACGCCATTGAGCTGCGACTATGCCCATAAGGGCAAGTCGTCATGGCAAAGTGTTGTGACATCCGCAAGTCCACCGCGGTTATCGATCGGTTCCGGAACCGTGGCCAACTCTGGACAGGGCGCGGCGGGGCTACCTAGCTTCGATTGCGGGGGAGCGCTCTCCCCGAAATGTGGAGAGATCGGCCTCCCCGAGGGTGCAAGCAGTCCCCCTTGCAGTTCCCCGCCCAAGGAGAAGCAATGACCATCCCCGTCAGCTCCGCACCTTCGCGGAGACGCTCCCCCTGGCGCCTCGGCGCGATCGGCGGCCTCGTGGCCGTCGTGGTCGCCGGGTTCGCCGCATTCACGACCGTCGGCGCCAGCGCCGCGGAAACCCTGCTCTCGCAGGGCAAGCCGGCGACCGCGTCGTCGACCGAGGCGGCCGGCGCCTACCTCGCCTCCGAGGCGGTCGACGGCAATCTGGGCACCCGCTGGTCGTCGCAGTTCTCCGACCCGCAGTGGCTCCAGGTCGACCTCGGCAGCAGCCAGACGATCACCCGGGTCGAGCTGGACTGGGAGACCGCGGCCGCGAAGGCGTTCCAGATCCAGGTGTCCGACAACGCCACCAGCTGGACCTCGATCTACTCGACCACCACGAGCACCGGTGGCACCCAGTCGCTGACGGTCAACGGCACCGGCCGGTACGTCCGGATGTACGGCACCCAGCGCACCACCGGCTACGGCTACTCGCTGTGGGAGTTCAAGGTTTACGGCGGCGGCGTCACGACGCCCCCGACCACCACGCCGCCGACCACCGGGCCGACCGTCCCCCCGGGCGGCTCGCTGGGCGCCAACGTGATCGTGTTCGACCCGAGCATGTCGAGCGCGTCGATCCAGAGCCAGGCCGACACGATCTTCCACCAGCAGGAGTCGAACCAGTTCGGCACCCAGCGGTACGTGCTGGCGTTCAAGCCGGGCTCGTACAGCGGCCTGAACATCCAGGTCGGCTTCTACACCTCGGTGCTCGGCCTCGGCCAGAACCCGCAGGACGTGCAGATCCACGGCGACATCACGGTCGACGCGGGCTGGATGAACGGCAACGCGACCCAGAACTTCTGGCGGTCGGTGGAGAACGTGTCGCTCTACCCGGTCTCCGGTGACGACCGGTGGGCGGTCTCGCAGGCCGCGCCGTTCCGCCGGATCGACGTGCACGGCGGCGTGAACCTGGCGCCGAACGGCTACGGCTGGGCGTCCGGCGGCTACATCGCCGACTCGCGGATCAGCGGCACCGAGGGTCAGTACTCGCAGCAGCAGTGGTTCACCCGCAACAGCCAGATCGGGTCGAACTCGAACGCGGTGTGGAACCAGGTGTTCGTGGGCGTGCAGGGCGCACCGGCGACCAGCTTCCCGAACCCGCCGTACACCACGATCGGCACCACCCCGGTGATCCGGGAGAAGCCGTACCTGTACCAGACCGGCGGCAACTACGCGGTGTGGGTGCCCAACCTGCAGACCAACGCCTCCGGCGTGACCTGGGCGAACGGCAACACCCCGGGCAGCAGCCTGCCGCTGACCCAGTTCTACGTGGTGAAGCCGGGCGACTCGGCGGCGACCATCAACCAGGCCCTCTCCCAGGGCCTGAACCTGATGTTCCAGCCGGGCATCTACCACGTCAACCAGACGATCAACGTGACCCGGGCGAACACCGTGATCATGGGCCTCGGCTACGCGACCATCATCCCGGACAACGGGGTCACCCCGATGCAGGTGGCCGACGTGGACGGTGTGAAGATCGCCGGTCTGCTCTTCGACGCGGGCACCACCAACTCGGCGAACCTGCTGGTCGTCGGGCCGTCCGGCTCGTCGGCGAGTCACGCGTCCAACCCCACCACGATCCAGGACGTGTTCTTCCGGATCGGCGGGGCGGGCGCCGGCAAGGCCACCAACAGCCTGGCCGTGAACAGCAGCAACGTGATCATCGACCACATCTGGGCGTGGCGGGCCGACCACGGCACCGGCGTCGGCTGGACGGTCAACACCGCGGACACTGGCCTGATCGTGAACGGGCAGAACGTCACGGCGTACGGCCTGTTCGTCGAGCACTACCAGAAGAACGAGGTGCTCTGGAACGGCAACGGCGGGCGGACCTACTTCCTGCAGAACGAGCAGCCGTACGACCCGCCGTCCAACGCCGCCTGGCGCAGTGACGGCACCGGGTACCCGGCGTACAAGGTGGCCGACAGCGTGACCAGCCACGAGGCCTGGGGCCTGGGCAGCTACTGCTACTTCAACGCGAACCCGGCCGTGCACTCGGCGAACGGGTTCCAGGCGCCGGCGAACGGCGGGGTGAAGCTGCACAACATCTTCACCATCTCGCTCGCCTCCGGCACGATCGACCACGTCGTCAACAACATCGGCGACGCGGCCACGGCCGACGCGGTCACGCCGCGCACGGTCACCAACTTCCCGTAGGGATCTCACCGCTGCCGCGCGGGATCAGAGTCGTCGGGACCCTGATCTCGCGCGGCGGTCCTTTGTCGCCGTCCATCCGGTCGAAGAGGGTGGTCACGGCCGTCCGTCCGATCCGCGCCGGGTCCTGCGCGACCACGGTGACCGGCGGGTCGAGCAGGTCGGCGAGCGGGAAGTCGTCGAAGCCGACCAGGGCGACCTCGTGCTGGCGGCCCAGCCTCCGCAGGGCCCGCACCGCGCCGACCGTGATCACGTGCCGGGCCGCGAAGATCGCCGTCGGCGGGTCGGGCGCGCGCAGCATGGCGATCGTGGCCCGCTCGGCCGCGGCCGAGTCGCGCAGTTCGTGTGCCACCGGGCCGGTCCGGCCGCCGAGCGCTCGCAGATAACCCCGATGCCGGTCCCGCGCCGTCGTCAGCCTGCGCAGGTCTCCCAGGTACGCGATCCGCCGGTGCCCCTGGGCGACCAGATGCCGGGTGCCGGCGGCCGCCCCGGCCACGTTGGTCGACACGATCATGTCCCCGGCCAGCCCGGCCGGCCCGCGATCGACGAAGACGACCGGCCCGACAAATCCGGACAGGTGGCTCTGATCCGCCGCCATCGGCGCCAGGATCAGGCCTTCCGTTTTCCGCGCGAAGGCCGCCGCGAGCTGCCGTTCTCGCGCCGACGAAAGGCTGCCGGTGATCACCTGGACCCCGCGCGCTTCGGCCTCCTCGGACACGGCTCGATGCAGGGCGGCCGCGAACGGATGGGACACGTCTTCGATCAGCACACCGATGGTCATCATCGACCTCCGTCAATGAAGATCACGTAGCGCAACCTGCCGGAAACTCGCTGTTGACATAGATGGTGCCTGGGCGTCTACTGCGAATCAACGTTGTCCCTCGATTTGTGCTAAATCGGTTGGGAGATGGCATGCTCATAACCGGAAGGACGGTGGCCGCCGGCTGCGTGATGACGCTGGTGCTCGGCTCGACTGTCGCCTGCAACCGAGGGTCCGGCGAGGACGTCGTCGGACTGATCACAAAGACCGACACGAACCCGTTCTTCGTACAGATGAAGAAGGGCGCCCAGAGCGAGGCCAGGAAGCAGGGCCTCGAACTCCAGACGTTCGCCGGCAAGCAGGACGGCGACAACGAGTCCCAGGTGCAGGCGATCGAGAACCTGATGTCGTACGGCGCCAAGGGTTTCCTGATCACCCCGAACGACTCCAAGGCGATCGTGCCGTCGATCGACAAGGCGCACCAGCAGAAGATGCTGGTGATCGCCCTGGACACGCCGGTCGACCCGCCGGACGCCGCGGACGCCACCTTCGCCACCGACAACTACCAGGCCGGCAAGCTGATCGGCCAGTGGGCGAAGGCGAAGTTCGCCAAGGACGGCAAGCAGGCGAAGATCGCCATGCTCGACCTCAACCCCAACGGCGTCTCCGTCGACGTGAAGCGGGATCAGGGCTTCCTCGACGGCTTCGGCATCCCGGTCGGCGACCCCAACAAGATCGGTGACGAGAACGACCCGCGGATCGCCGGGCACGACGTCACCGACGGCGCCGAGGACGGCGGCCGGACCGCGATGGAGAACCTGCTGCAGAAGGACCCGTCGATCAACCTGGTCTACACGATCAACGAGCCCGCGGCGGCCGGCGCGTACCAGGCCATCAAGAACGCCGGCAAGACCAAGGACATCACCATCGTCTCGATCGACGGCGGCTGCCCGGGCGTCGACAACGTCTCCAAGGGCGTGATCGGCGCGACGAGCATGCAGTTCCCGCTCAAGATGGCCGAACTCGGGGTCCAGGCGATCGCCGCGTACGCGAAGGACGGCACCAAGCCGCAGCCGACGCCCGGCAAGGACTTCTACGACACCGGGACCCAACTGATCACCGACGACCCGCAGGCCGGCGTGGAGGCGAAGGACTCCACGTGGGGCAAGCAGAACTGCTGGGGGTGAAACATGGCAACCGCCACCGCTGACTTCGATGTGCGCCGGCACGACTCGTTCGGCCTGCGCGTCCAACACGCCCTGCACGCCAACCCGGTCCTCGGGCCGCTGGCCGTGCTGATCGTGGCGATCATCGCGTTCTCCATCGTCAACGCCCGGTTCCTCACGGCCACGAACCTCTCGCTGGTCCTCCAACAGGTCACGGTCATCGCCACGCTCGCCCTCGGGCAGACGCTGATCATCCTGACCGCCGGCATCGACCTGTCGGCCGGCGCCATCGCGGTCTTCTCCTCGATCCTGATGGCGAACTTCTGCACCAAGGCCGGCATGCCCGGGGTGATCGCACTGATCCTCGGGCTGGCCTGCGGCACGGCGATGGGCGCGATCAACGGCATGCTGGTCACGAAGATCAAACTGCCGCCGTTCATCGTCACGCTCGGCACGCTCACCATCTTCTTCTCGCTGAACTCGGTGGTCAGCCAGTCGCAGACGGTCCGCGGCACGGACATGCCGGCGCTGATGACCTGGACCGGAACCTCGTTCCCGATCGGGAACTTCCGGCTCACCTACGGCTCGATCATCATGCTGCTGCTGTTCGCGTACTTCTTCTATGCCCTTTCCCGTACGGCCTGGGGCAAGCACGTGTACGCGACCGGCGACGACGTCGAGGCCGCGCGGCTGGCCGGCATCCAGACCGGCCGGGTGCTGTTCTCGGTCTACACCGTGGCCGGGCTGCTCTACGCGATCGGCGGCTGGATCCTGATCGGGCGGCTCGCGTCGGCCAGCCCGAACGTCGGCACCGAGTACAACCTCGACTCCATCACCGCGGTCGTGCTCGGCGGCACCAGCCTCTTCGGCGGCCGGGGCAGCGTGATCGGCACCCTGATCGGCGCGCTCATCGTCGGCGTCTTCCGCAACGGCCTGCAGCTGGCCGGTGTCGAGGTCGTCTGGCAGGGCTTCGCCATCGGCCTGCTCGTCCTGGTTGCGGTCTCGCTGGACCAGTGGATCAGGAAGGTAAAGACATGACCGCCTGCACCGAGCTGCAGCTAGCCGCAGCGGACGACGGCATCGGACGCGAGGGCCAGAAGGGCATGTCAAAGGAGGCGCAGTCGTGACGACCAACGGCAGTCCGGTCCTTCAGGCCAAGGGCCTCGTGAAGCGCTACGGCCGGGTCGTGGCGATCGACGGCAGCGACCTCGAGCTCTACCCCGGCGAGATCCTCGCGGTGATCGGCGACAACGGCGCCGGCAAGTCCAGCCTGATCAAGGCGCTCTCCGGCGCTCTCATCCCGGACGAGGGCCAGATCTTCCTGGACGGAAACCAGGTCCATTTCCGTACGCCGATGGACGCCCGCGCCGCCGGCATCGAGACGGTCTACCAGACGCTCGCCGTCGCCCCGGGCCTGGACATCGCCGACAACCTGTTCCTCGGTCGCGAGGAGCGCAAGCCCGGCGCGCTCGGCTCGGTCTTCCGGATGCTCGACCGCAGCCGGATGCGCGCCGAGGCGAAGCAGCACATGGCCGACCTCGGCGTAGGCACCCTGCAGAACATCGGCCAGGCCGTCGAGTCGCTCTCCGGCGGCCAGCGGCAGGCGGTGGCGGTGGCCCGGTCGGCCGCGTTCGGCAGCAAGGTGGTGATCCTCGACGAGCCGACCGCGGCGCTCGGCGTCAAGGAGGGCAACCGGGTCCTCCAGCTGATCCGCGACGTCCGCGACCGGGGGCTACCGGTGATCCTGATCAGCCACAACATGCCGCACGTCTTCGAGGTCGCCGACCGCATCCACATCCAGCGGCTCGGCCGCCGGGCCACGGTGATCACCCCGAAGTCGCACTCGATGTCCGAGGCCGTGGCGATCATGACGGGGGCCGCGCCGCCGCCCGATCAGCAGGTGGGCGCAGCGGTTTCGCCGGGCGAGTGATCGCCCGGCGTCACCGCCGAACGACGACGACCGGCCGCTGCGGGCCGGTCGTCGCGTACGTCTATCGCTTTCGCTTCTTGGCTTTCTTGCCGTTCCTGCCGCCCTTGGCCCGCTCGCTGAACACCAGATCTTCGTAGACCCGGCGCTCGTGCTCGTTGGCCAGGTCCCGGGCGGTCTTGGGCACGGGGATGAACAGCTTGAACGCGATCGCGCCGACCGCGAAGACCCACACCCACCACGGAATGCCGGATTCCGGACCGAACAGGTTGCTGGCCACGACGTAGGCGTTGTCCACGAACTGGTTCATGACCCCTCCTCTCCGCTCCGGTTCGGCCCCCAATATCGGATGCGGGCGGGGCCGGCATTAGCAAAAGCGCGGGAGCAGTCCGGCTAGGCTGCGGGCTTCCAGTACGGGTCGCGCCCGATGAAACCCAGCATCCGGGCCTGCACGTCCGCATCGGCGGGCACCTCGACCCGCGGGCCGTACTGGCCGGACGAGCGGATGATCTCCTCCATCGGCTCCATCCCGCTCAGCAGCGTCGCGCAGAAGCCGGGATCCAACCGGTCGTCCTGGCCGGTCGCGCGGGACAGGTCCCAGGTGTGCATGAAGACGTCGGAGGTGTAGAACTGGTCGATCGCGGCATCCAGCGGCAGGCTGCCGAGGTGCGGGTTGGTGAGCTTGCGATCGGCCGTCCCGGGGTCGTCGAGCAGCGCCTGCACCGCGTCGGCGTGCGCCTGCCAGGCGCCGACCGGGTCTTCGTCGACCGGCGGCCCTTTGGGCAGCTCGATCTGCGCGCCCGAGGCGAGGAACGCGGGCAGCCACTCCACCAGGTGACGGACGACGTCGCGGGCGGTCCACTCCGGGACCGGGGCCGGGACGTCCCACTCCCGCGTGCCGCGGACCCGGTCGGTGAACAGGCCGGCGATCTGCCGGTGACGCTCGGCGGGACGGTCAGAGATTCCCATCGAGAAGCATCCTCTCCAGCTTGGCGTAACCCTCGTTGACGCCGACCTCCATGCCGGACCGCAGCCAGGCGTCCCGGGCGGCGAAGCTGTCGACCAGCGACTGGGCGCGCAGCCGGCTGCGGCCGTCGCCGAGGTCGTCGATCCAGAGCGTCTCCAGCGCCACGCCGTCGGGCTCGCCCTCGTACGTGAAGGTCTGCACGATCCGGTCCGGGCGTACGTCATGGAAGCACCCGCGGAACCAGAACTCCTGGCCGTCGCCGACCGAGCAGTACCGCCAACTGCCGCCGGGCCGGGCATCCCACTGCTCGATCTTGGTGGTGAGCCGGTCGGGCCCTACCCAGCGGGCGAACAGGGCGGGATCGGTGTGCGCGCGGAACAACCGCGCGGCCGGGGCGGCGAACTCGCGGGTCAGCCGGATGACCGGCACGCTCGGGTCGGCCTCGATGGTGGTCTCGGGGATCAGGTTCATGCCTCGTCTCCGTCCGTCTCGGTTTCGTCGAATGCGGCCAGCAGTGCGTCCAAGCGGCGGTAACGCTGCTCGGCGCGCCGGCGGTGTCGCTCGATCCAGTTGTCCATCAGGTCGAACACCTGCACCTCCAGATGGACCGCGCGGGGCTGCGGCCCCGGCGGGCGGGTGACCAGACCGGCGTCCTCCAGCACTCGCAGGTGCTTGTAGACCGCCTGCAGGGTCATCCGATACGGCTCGGCCAGCTGGTTGGCGGTGGCGTCGCCCTCGGCGAGCCGGGCCACCATGTCGCGGCGGGTCGGGTCGGCGAGGGCGGCGAAGACGCGGGTCAGCGTGTCCGTGGTCATCGGCCGGCCTTTCAACTTTGCGGTTGAAAGTCACCGTAGACCCGACTCACCGTGGAGTCAACCGGATGGTTTAAAGCGCTGCTCTATCGCGTGAGGTGCAGCGTGGTCGCGACCGCCGCCGCGGTGGCGTCGGCGATCTGCCGGTGGCCCGCGGCGTTCGGGTGGTCGCCGTCGTCGGAGAGGTAATGCGTCTCGTCGTACGCGTAGTCGGGGCCCTTGAAGGCGGCCCGCAGGTCGACATAGACCGAACCGGATGCGGTCGCCACCGACTTGATGGCCGCGTTGATCTCGTCGGTCAGCTCCTGGGCGGTCGCCACGTAGGCCTCGCCCTCGGCGGCCGCGTAGCTTCCGCCCAGCCAGACACTCCAGTAGTCCAGCAGCACGACCACGACGTGCGCGCCGCCGGTCAGTTCGTGCACCCGGGCGACGATGGTCGTCAGGTTCTTCTCCACCTGCGGGATCTCGTCGGTGTAGCAGGACAAGTCGGTGCCGCAGGAGCCGGTGTGCGCCACGTCGTTCGCGCCGACCTCGATCTCCACGACGTCCGCGCCGCCGACGTGCTTGATCACGGATTCGTCCTTGTCGAGCTGCCGCAGCACGCCGTCGGTGGTGTAGCCGGCGACGGAGTCGTTGGTGGCGCTCACCTCGGACCCGATCGTCGTCCCGAGGTCGCCGGCCGTGAGCGGCGGGTACGGCGTGCAGTCGCAGTTGGTGCCGCGCGGCACCGAGTCACCCAGCGCGACGATCGAGCGGGGGAGCGCGGCCGCGCCGGAGGCCGAGCCCGGGCTGCTCGTCGGCGGCGCGGCACGGCCACAGCCCGACAGCACGCCGCCGGCGAGCACCGCCACCAGGACGGCCGCGAGACCACCACGCATCATGACCACAACCGTGCCAGTCCGCCGTGCGCCGGGGCTCACCCGGACGGGATGAGCCCCGGCGCCGGCCAATACTGGACTTGAAAAATCAGCCCAGGTCGACCGACGGGTAGAGCGGGAACGGCGCGAGCAGCTCGGTCGCCTGCTTGCTGACCCGGTCGGCGAGGGCCGGGTCGAGGTTGTACTTGGCCTTCGAGCCCTCGGCCGGGCTGGTGTTGGCCAGCACGGTGTGGATCAGATCGGCGATCTGGTCCATCTCGTCGACGCCGAGGCCGCGGCTGGTCAGCGCCGGGGTGCCGATCCGGATGCCGGAGGTGTACCAGGCACCGTTCGGGTCCTGCGGGATCGCGTTGCGGTTGGTGACCACGCCGCTGTCCAGCAGGGCCTGCTCGGCCTGGCGGCCGGTGAGGCCGAACGGGTGCACGTCGAGCAGCACCAGGTGGTTGTCGGTGCCGCCGCTGACCAGCCGGACGCCGCGCTTGACCAGGCCCTCGGCGAGCGCCTGGCTGTTGGTGACGATCTGCTGGGCGTAGGTCGCGAACTCGGGACGACGCGCCTCGGCGAAGGCGATCGCCTTGGCCGCCATCACGTGCGAGAGCGGGCCGCCGAGGACCATCGGGCAGCCGCGGTCGACCTGGTCGGCGAGGCCGGGCTGGGCCAGGACGGCGCCGCCGCGCGGGCCCCGCAGGCTCTTGTGGGTGGTGGTGGTGACGATGTGGGCGTGCTCGACCGGGTTGAAGTCGCCGGTGAAGACCTTGCCGGCGACCAGGCCCGCGAAGTGCGCCATGTCGACCATGAAGGTGGCGCCGACCTCGTCGGCGATCTCGCGCATCTTGGCGAAGTTCACCTTGCGCGGGTAGGCCGAGTAGCCACCCACGATGATCAGCGGCTTGAACTCGCGGGCCGACTCGCGGAGGGCGGCGTAGTCGATCTGGCCGGTGGCCGGGTCGACGCCGTAGCTGCGCTGGTTGAACATCTTGCCGGAGATGTTCGGCCGGAAGCCGTGCGTGAGATGACCGCCGGCGTCCAGCGACATGCCCAGCATGCGCTGGTTGCCGAAGGCCTCGCGCAGCTCCGCCCACTCGGCCTCGGTCAGGTCGTTGACCTGGCGCTTGGAGAACTTCTTGAGGTACGGGACCTCGACCCGGTCGGCCAGGATCGCCCAGTACGCGACCAGGTTCGCATCGATGCCGGAGTGCGGCTGGACGTACGCGTACGGCGCGTCGAACAGGGCTTTCGCGTGCTCGACGGCGACCGCCTCGACGGTGTCCACGTTCTGGCAGCCGGCGTAGAAGCGACGGCCGATGGTGCCCTCGGCGTACTTGTCGGAGAGCCAGTTGCCCATGGCGAGCAGCACGGCCGGGGAGGCGTAGTTCTCGCTGGCGATCAGCTTCAGGGACTCGCGCTGGTCGTTGAGTTCCTTGGCGATCGCGTCGGCGATGCGCGGCTCTACGGAACGGACCACCTCGAGCGCGCTGCGGAAAGCGGCGGACTCGGCATTCAGCTCGGACATGGGTCCTCCTTATCACGGTGCAAGGGGGCCCAGGCGCGCGGCAGTCGTCATTGGCGACGGGGCCGCTCCCCAATGGTTATCCCATCCGAACACGCCAGTCACGGCCCGTCGGTGAGCATACCGGCGTCGGCGGGCCAGGCACCCCCATTAGGTGGAGCGATGCGTCCCACAACCGGCATTCCCCGGCCAGGTTTCGGGCCGCTCCGACATCCACCAAAACGCGCTTTCCAGCGAATTCGCCCCATCCGTCGGTCCGTCGTACTCCCCCTTTAGCCTGATCACCGTGGACGGCGTGCAGCTCCTGCTCATCATCGGTGCCGGCATCGCGATCTCGGCGGTCGCCAAGAAGCGGAACATCGAACCTGGGCTGATCATCGTGGTGCTCGCGGCGGCGGCCTCGTTCCTGCCCGGGGTGCCGCAGCTCGAGCTGAAGAGCGAGCTGATCCTCGCCGTCGTGGTGCCGCCGCTGCTCTACTCGGCGACCCGCGGCGCGTCGTTCAGCGCGTTCGGCGCGAACCTGCGCGCGATCGTGACGCTCGGCGTGCTGCTGGTGCTGCTCACCGCCGGCCTGCTCGGGCTGGTCGCCTCGTGGCTGCTGCCCGGGATGGGCGCGGCCGCGTTCGTGCTGGGGGCGGTGCTCGCCCCGCCCGACACGATCACCACCGTGTCGCACGGCGACGAGATCGGCCTGCCCAAGCGGGTCACCTCGATCCTGACCGGGGAGAGCCTGGTCAACGACGCCACCGCGCTGACCCTGTTCACGATCGCGATCGGCGCGGTCAACGGCGAGCACACCTCGTGGCAGCACGGCGGGCTGGAGCTGCTGCGGAACTCGTTCGTCGGGATCGGGATCGGCGGCCTGCTCGCGGTCGCCACGCTGTTCATCCGCAAGCGACTCGGCAACGCCACGCTGGAGACGACGCTGGTGCTGCTGCTGCCGTTCACCGCGTACCTGGTCGCGGAGGAGGCGCACGCGTCCGGCATCCTCGCGGTGGTGATGGCGGCGTTCTTCGTGAGCATCAACCTGACCCTCGACCCCAAACATCAGTACCCGGGCGCCTACCTCACCCGGCTGCAGGAGGACGCGTTCTGGCCGGTGCTCGACTTCCTGCTGGAGACGTTCGTCTTCGCGTACATCGGCCTGCAGTTGAAGTTCGTCCTCGAGGACCTCGCGCACGAGTCCGAGCCGGGCCTGTCCCGGACGCTGGTCGCCGCGGGCGTGCTGCTGGCGGTGGCGATCCTGTTCCGGCTGGTCGCGGTGTATCTGCTGTTCGGACGCTGGAACCTGCGAGAGTGGATGGTCGCCCGCCGGCTCGCGCGGGACGCGGAGTTCAAGGCCGCATGGCAGAAGCGGATGTCCCGGCGCCGGCGGCGCGGCGGCGAGCCACTGGCCCCGCCGACGCAGAAGGAGACGCTGCTGGTCGGCTGGATCGGCATGCGCGGCATCCTCACCCTCGCCGCGGCCGGCTCGATCCCCGAGAGGGTGCCCGGCCGGAACGCGATCCTGGCGATCGCGCTGTTCGTGACGCTGGGCACGCTGCTGGTGCAGGGCACCACCATCGGCTGGCTGACCCGGCGGCTCAGGTTCGACCTGTCCGGCGAGCGCGCCGAGGAGGAGCGCTTGCAAGAGGTGGGGCGGCAGGTCGTGGCCGAGGCCGCCGCCGAGCCGGCCGCCGACGTGGACGGGTCGTTCGACGCGCAGCGGCGGGCGCTGGGCCTGGCGGTGAACGAGCACCGGCTGACCGAGGAGGTCGCCCGCTCGATGATCGAGGACCTCGACCTGCGTCAGGCCGCGCGGCACACGGTGCATCCGTCGGGCGGTAGCCAGGGACAGTCGATCCCTGGATAGGTTCGACCTTCCTCGGATCTCGCGTTCGGGCCAGTCTTTAGTGGTCACCACGGGAGGCTGAGCTGATGGATCGGGCGCAACTGGCCGACTTTCTCCGGACCCGCCGCGAGGCGCTCCGGCCGGAGGATGTCGGGCTGCCGCGGGGGCAGCGCCGCCGCACCGGCGGGCTCCGCCGCGAGGAGGTCGCGGCGCTGGCCGGCATGTCGGCCGACTACTACGGCCGGATCGAGCAGCAACGCGGCCCGATGCCGTCCGAGCAGATGCTCGCGGCGCTGGCCCGGGCGCTGCACCTGAGCCTCGACGAGCGTGACCACCTCTTCCTGCTCGGCGGGCACCCGGCGCCGCGGCGGGCGCTGCGCGAGGACCACATCGGCCCCGGCATGATGCGGATCTTCGACCGCCTCGCCGACACCCCGGCCCTGGTGCTCTCCCGGTTCGGCGAGACGCTGCGGCAGACCCGGCCGGCCGTGGCGCTGCTCGGCGACGAGACGCGGTACAGCGGGCTGGACCGCTACATGGTCTACCGCTGGTTCACCAACCCCGACTCGCGCCGGATCTACCCGGTCGAGGACCACCCGACGCACGCCCGCGTCTTCACCGCCCAGCTGCGCGAGGTGTACGCGACGGCACCGGACAGCCGGGCCGGCGAGCTCGTCACGGCGCTGCTCGCGGCCAGCCCGGAGTTCGCCGAGATCTGGGCCGCCCACGAGGTCGGGGTCACCCATCTCGACCGGAAACGCTTCGCCCATCCCTCGCTCGGCGAGCTCGAGCTCTACTGCCAGACGCTGCTCGACCCCGACCAGTCGCAGGTGCTGCTGGTCTTCACCGCGGTTCCCGGCTCGCCGAGCCACGAGAAGCTCCAGCTGCTCGCCGCGGTCGGCGACTGAGCCCCATCCACCCCGTACGCAGAAAGGCACCACCATGCCGAAAATCGCCCTGATCACCGGCGGCAACCGCGGACTCGGCCGGGCCACCGCCCTCGCCTTGATCGAGGAGGGCGTCGAGGTCATCTACACGTACCGGGAAGACCCGGGCGAGAAGATCGACGCGATCGCTCTCCCGCTGACGGTCGGCGACCTCGACTCGTATCCGGCGTTCGTCGAGTCCCTGCGCGAGGTGCTGCGCGACCGGTTCGGCCGGGAGGACCTCGACTTCCTGGTCAACAACGCCGGCGTCGGCATCGGCGGGAAGATCGCCGACTTCCCGGTCGCGGCGTTCGACGAGTTGATGAACGTCCACCTGCGCGGCATGTTCTTCCTGACCCAGGCGCTGCTGCCGATGATCGCCGACGGCGGCCGGATTCTCAACGTCTCCACCGGGCTGGCCCGCTTCACCGGGGACGGCAGCTACGCCGCGTACGGGTCGATCAAGGCGGCGGTCGAGGTCTTCACCCGCTACCTGGCCAAGGAGTTGGGCCCGCGCGGCATCGGCGTGAACGTGGTCGCCCCCGGCGCCACGGCGACCGACTTCGGCGGCGGCATGCTGCGCGACAACGACGCCGTCCGGGCGCATCTCAGCGGCCAGATCGCGTTCGGCCGGCTCGGCGAGCCCGAGAACATCGCCGGCGTGATGGTCGCGATGCTCGCGGACAACACCAGATGGATCACCGGTCAGCGCATCGAGGCGTCCGGGGGCATGCTCCTGTAGGCGCCGGTGTGCCGAAACCGGTTCCGTAACTCAGATTACTTGCGTGTTACGGAATGCATCGACAAGACTAACTTCGTCGGACGCACCCCGCCGCCGATCCCCCTCCGGATCACCTCGGTCGTTCCCCGGACCGATCCCGGCGCGGCGGCGGTGGTGCGCTCCTAGGTTCCGGTCAGGGCCAGTGCCAGCCAGAGCGCGAGCACGCCCGCGACGAGCGCGGCCGGCACGCTCACCAGACCCAGCTTCAGGAAGTCCCGACCGTCCGGCGGGGCGTCCCGGCTGTGCAGGATCTGCCGCCACAGCAGGGTGGCCAGCGAGCCCACGTACGTGAGGTTCGGCCCGACGTTCACCCCCAGCAGCACCGCCAGCAGCAGCGCCGGGCGCGCCTGCACGGCCGGCACCAGCACCAGCGTGGCCGGCAGGTTGTTCACCACGTTGGCCAGCAGTGCCGCGAGCCCGGCGACCGCGAGCAGCTGCCATCCGCCCGCGCCGGCCGGGACCAGCGCGTCCACCACCCGGTCCAGGCCGTGCTGCCGAACCGCGAGCACCACCACGCCGAGCGCGAGCACGAAGGCGCAGAACGGCAGGTTCGCCTCGCGCAGCAGCACCCGCGGCCCGACCCGGCGGGGCACGGCGAGCGCGAGCGCACCCGCGGCGGCAACCCAGCCCGGGTGCACGCCGAGCGGCTGCGCGACCACGAAACCGGCCAGCGTCAGCCCCAGCACGACCAGCGCATAGCGGGGCGCGGACGGCACGTCGCCCGCCATCACGGGTTTGGCCGGCGCGCTCAGGTCGACGCGGAAGTACCAGCGGAACACGGCGTACTCGGTGAGGATCACGGCGAGCCAGGGCAGCGCCATCACCCCGGCAAACCCGAGAAACGTCAGCCCGCTCGCCGCGAACGCCAGCAGGTTGGTCAAGTTGGACACCGGCAGCAGCAGCGACGCCGAGTTGGCCAGGTGCGCCGACGCGTACGCGGCCGGGCGCGGCCGAGCCCCGGTGCGCGCGGCGGTGGCCAGCACGACCGGCGTGAGCAGCACGACTGTGGCGTCCAGGCTGAGCACGGCGGTGGTCAGCGACGCCACCACGAAGACCGCGGTCAGCAGCCGGGACGGCGACCGGCCGCTGATCCGGGCGGTCAGTGCACCGGCGTACCGGAAGACGCCGTGCTCGCCGGCGAGGTGGGCGAGCAGCAGCACGGCGGCGAGGAACCCGACGGTCGGCCCGAGCGCGCGCACCTCGGCCACCACGTCGCGCCAGGGCAGCAACCCGGCGACGACGGCGACGACGGCCGCGGGCACCGCCACGGTCGCCTCGGGCAGGCCGCGCGGGCGCACCACCGCGAACGCGAGCACGCCGACCAGCAGGGCCGACGCGTACAGAAGAGGCATCTATCCGCCGAACAGCTCCAGCACGCCGGACACCTTGAGCACCCGGGCGACCAGGCCGTGCGCGTTGACCACCCGGAACCCGGCGGGCCGGGCGCGGGCGGCCTGGTAGGCCTCGATCAGTGCGCCGAGCGCCTCGGAGTCGACGAAGGTCACCGCATCCAGGTCGATCACCACATCGCCGTCGTCGAGGGCGGCGAGGATCGTCTCGCGCAGCGTGTCGCGGGCGGTGATGTCGAGTTCGCCGCCGAGGTGCAGGAGCGTCGCGGACCCGTCGGCCGCTCGCTCCTGGCCGATCACGTAGGAGTCCGCCACGGGGAACTTTGTACCAGCAGTTGGCGCAATCAGCGCGGGAAGCTGGCCCAGACGTGCTTGGTGAGCTCGGTGGAGTACCAGCCGACGTCGATCGCGAACGTGCGGGTGAGCTGAAGTCCCAGGCCACCGGCGCCGAGCGGCCGGTCCTCGGCGACCCGCGGCTCGGCCTCCCGGTCGTGGTCGGAGACGTCGATGATCAGGCGATCGCCCTCGCTCAGCAGGCGCACGACGGCCGGCGGCAGGCCGTACCGCAGCGCATTGGTGGCCAGCTCGTTGGCGACCACGGTCATCCGATCGGTGACATCCGGACCGGCCGCCGCCACGTCCACCGCCGCGCGAAGGTCGGCCCGCAGCCCGCGCAACTCCCCGAAGCTCGCGAGCGTCCACCGGCATATCTCGTCGGCCCTCGGGTACGGAACCGAGGCGGGCAGCGAGGACATGGCGTCCATCTTGCCCGGAGCTGGAGTTTTGCCGCATCGGCCGACCGGCGTGACGTGGACGACCATCGAACGATCACTCCGTATTAGTTGTCATCACGCAAAGTCACTCATACTTTCGGCTAGTCTTTTCTCCACCTCTCGGCTAGGGTCTTGGTAACCGAACGGCCGAATGCAGCGTCGACGGAAACCGGATCGATAGCCGTCGACCACCGATAGGGACGCCCGACCGACCGGGTCTGCAACAGGGACCGGGCTCTCCGGGAAGGTGCCAGGGAGGACCAAGCATGACCGTCACCGAGACGTCGCAGATCTCGCCGGCCGCCCACACCGGCGCCACCGCGCCGGCCGACAGCGCCGCCGAGTTGCTCAACGCGATGGCCGCGATGCCGATCGGCCATCCGTCCCGCGCCCAGCTGCGCGACAGTGCGATCGAGGCGTGGCTGCCGCTGGCCCGC
>NZ_JAOSZE010000039.1 GCF_025630775.1 Actinoplanes sp. KI2 | reverse complement strand
ACCCTCCGCGAGTCACCGGGGAGGCGGCCGCGCGCGACCCGACAACACCTCCGATACTCAGTATCGTGACGACGGTACTCGGTACCCTACGTCGGGACAAGGTCCCGGCAGCGGACACCGGACGGCCGGCCCCAAACCGCAGGTACGCCGACGGCCCGGGTCCTGGAGACCCGGGCCGTCGGTTTCCTGCCTTGCGGTACGCCTTGGCCATGCGATCGGATCGAAATCTATGCCCGCCGGGCGTAGTCTCCGGCGACGCGCGCCAGCTCGTGGCCGCGGCCGGCCATGTACCGCTGCCGCACCCAGGACTCGAAGGCGGCGAGCGCGGCCGGCGACGAGCCCGGCGACCACGCCTCCTCCTTGGTGAGGTCGAAGTAGGTGAGCAGTTTGAGGTCGGGGTACGCGCCCGAGCGCAGCGTCGCGTCCATGTCGTCGAGCCACTGGGCCTTGTCGCCGCCGTCCTCGGTGGAGGCGAACTCGCCGAGCATCACCGGCCGGTGCGGCGCGACGGCGCGGGCCTTGGCGTACGCGGTGGCGAAGGTCGCGTCGAAGCTGGTCCAGTGGTCGCCGGTCGGGTCCCACGACGGCCCGAAGCCCCAGTTGTATCCGTCGATGCCGACCCAGTCGACGTACCGGTCACCGGGATAGGCACCGGCCGGATCGTTGTACGGCAGATCCGGCGAGGATCCGTTGTTGTACGCCCAGACCCATTGCACGTTGCGCGCCCCGGCGGTCACGACGAGGTCATGGACGTGCCGGTAGGCCCGCACGTACAGCGAAGGGTCGGCATTGTTGTTCGCGATGCCCCACGGGTACCAGTTGCCGTTGAACTCGTGCCCCCAGCGGACCAGGATCGGCAGCCGCACGGCGGCGAACTCGACGGCCCGGGCCCGGATGTAGGTGTCCCAGGCGCCGCCGACGATATCGGCCAGGTGGATCTGCCCGGGGTCGTTCGGGCCGAGCGCGGTGTTCCAGGGCTCCCAGGTGTAGTGCGGCATGATGCCGTGCCGCCAGAGCGCCTTGGCCTCGTTCACCGGGAAGGCCAGGCCGCTCGCCCAGCTGTCGAACCACATCACACTGGCCGGGGTGACGCCGTAGAGGCTTTCCACGTTCGCCGCGATCGCCGTGGGGGCCTCCTCCCGGAACACGCCCAGGTATCGGGTCGGTGACCTCCGGCAGGCGGGCGCTGCTTGCGCGCCGGCGGCATCCGACATCGCCAGCCCCACCGCGGCTGCGGCCGTACCCAGCAGTGTTCGCCTTCGCATCCGTGCCTCCAAGACGGGCGCCCCTCGGACTGGAAGCGCTTCCGGTCAGAACGTACGGCTCAGGTTCATCGATGTAAAGGCTGGCGTCCCGCCCGTGCACGATTGTGGCTCCATCCTTGACAAGGATTTAGCGGGACGGTTACAAAATTGTCACGGACATGTATGGAAGCGCTTCCAGTCTCACTCCCCCATCCCGGTAGAACTGGAGACTTCAGTGATCATCACTCGATCTCGGGCCCCGAAGGCCCTGGCCGCGATCCTCTGCGTGGTCGCCGCCCTGACCGCGACCGCCGCCGCGCCGGCCGAGGCCGCCATCGGCCCCAGCTTCGTCGACAACTTCGACGGGTTCGTCACGAGCCGCTGGTACAAGGCCGACGGCTACAGCAACGGCGGCGTGTTCAACAACGGCTGGCGTGCCGACCACGTCTGGTTCAGCGGCGGCGTGATGGGCCTCAACCTGGACAACCAGCCCTGCCCGAGCGGCTGCTCCGGCAAGCCGTACGCCTCCGGCGAGTACCGCACCACCGACCTCTACTCCTACGGCCGGTTCGAGGCGCGCCTGAAGGCGGTCAAGAACCCGGGCACCGTGACGTCGTTCTTCACCTACACCGGGCCCAGCGACGGCCAGCCCTGGGACGAGATCGACGTGGAGATCCTCGGCAAGAACACCACCCAGGTGCAGCTCAACTACTTCACCAACGGCGTCGGCGGCCACGAGACCGTGCTCAACCTGGGCTTCGACGCCTCGACCGGCTACCACAACTACGCCTTCGAGTGGTGGAACGGCGGCACCATCAACTGGTTCGTCGACGGCGCGCTCGTTCACCAGGAGAACGGCTCGCGCGGGCCGCTTCCCACGCACCCGCAGCGCATCATGATGAACCTCTGGCCGGGCATCGGCGTGGACAGCTGGCTGCAGCCCTTCACCTACCCCGGCAAACTGACCGCCACCTACGACTGGGCCAGATACACGAAGTACTGATGCTCGCGGGTCGACGCGGCCCCGTCTGCTCGGATCGACCCGCTACCCTGGTGGTCGGTTCGAGCGGAGGGGGCCCGGGTATGTCGTCGCCGGTCCCGCCGCGGCCACCGACGCTCGACGAGGTCGCCGAGCGGGCTCGGGTGTCGCGCACGGTGGCGTCCCGGGTGATCAACAATGGGCCGCACGTGAGCCGGGCGAAACGCGACGCGGTGGAGAAGGCGATCCGCGAGCTCGGCTTCACGCCGAACCGGGCCGCGCGGGCGTTGGCGACCCGCCAGACCGGCGTGGTGGTGCTGGCGGTCTCCGGTGACGGGCCCGGAGTGTTCGCCGACCCGTTCTTCGGGCAGATCATGATGGGCGCGTCCACCGCCCTGGAGAAGACCGACCTGCACCTGGTGCTCAGCCTGGCCACCACCGGTCACGGCCAGCGGCGGCTGGAGAACTTCCTGCAGACCCGGGGAGCCGACGGGGTGATGCTGGTGGCGCTGCGCGGTGACGATCCGCTGATCGACATCGCCGCGCGCTCGGGACTGCCCACCGTCTTCATCGGACTGCCGATGCACGGGACGCCACCGTTCTACGTCGAGACCGACAACGCGGGCGGGGCGCGCGCCGCCACCGAGTACCTGCTGCGCGACGGGCGGCGCCGGATCGCCATGATCACCGGGCCGGAGGACACCGCGGTCGGCCGGGAGCGCCGGCGCGGCTTCACCGAGGCGCTGACGCTGGCGGGGCTCCGGCCGTACGCCACCGAGCCCGGGGATTTCATGGAGGCCGGCGGCGCCGCGGCGATGCGTACGCTGCTGAGCACGCACCCGGAGCTCGACGCCGTGCTCGCGGCGAACGACAACATGGCGGCCGGCGCGGTGCGGGTGTTGCGCGACGCCGGCCGCAGGGTGCCCGGCGACGTGGCCGTGGTGGGATTCGACGATCTGCCGATCGCGCTGCAGACCGAGCCAAAGTTGACCACGATTCATCAGCCGGTGCTGGCGCTGGGCCGGGAGGCCGCCCGCATGCTGATCGAGTTGCTCGACGGCGGGCGGCCCGAGCCGTTCATCCTGCCCACGAAGGTCGTGGTGCGGGAGTCGGCCTGACCCCAATCAGGACTTGAGTCGTTCCAGATACGCCCTTGGCTGCGGCCGGAGTGGCTGCTTTGATGGGCTGGACCGGGCTTTGATCGGGTGTGTTGGGCGATGACCGTCGGGATGAAGCGATTGCCGCGCGCGGGAGCGACGCTGGCGCTGGTCACGGTGGGATTGGGGCTCAACCTGCGTGCGTCGGTCCTGCTGGGCCCGCACCTGCACGAGCGGTTCGGTGTCACCCCGGGCTCGTACCTGGCCTTGATCGGGTTGCCCGTGCTGGTGGCGGCCGTGGTGCGGTTGCCGGTGGGGGTGCTCACCGACCGGTACGGCGTACGGGTGATGTTGCCGGCCGTCAGTCTGGTGGCCGCGGTGTCGGTGGTGGCTCTCGGCCTGGCCGACTCGGTGCCGGCGGCGGCCGTCGCGGGAGCGGTGGCGGGAACGGGGAGCTCGGCGTTCGTCGTGGGCGCCGCGCTGGTGTCGAAGACGTTCTCGTACGGCCGGCGCGGCCTGGCCCTGGGGGTGTTCGGCCTCGGTGCGGGGCTCGGGGCGTTGTTCTCCGTGGTGTCGTGGCACATCGCCCACCCGGGGCGGCTCACCGCAGTGCTGCTCGGCGGGTCACTGGTGGGCTTCGCCGTGCTGGCGGCGGTGGTGATCCGGGAGCCGGTCCCGGTCGAGCGCGCCTGGTCGCCGCTGCGCGAGTGCGCGGCGCTGGTCCGGCTGGCCTCGACCTCGTCGGTGTCGCTGCTGTATCTGGTCGCGCTGGGCGGGATGCTGTCGGTCGCCCTGTTCCTGCCCGTCTACCTGACCACGGCGCTCGGCCTCGAGTGGCCGTCCGCCCTGCTGGTCACCGGGTTCGTGGTCGCGCTGGCGTCGGCGGCGCGGCTGCTCGGCGGCTGGCGTACCGACCGCCATCCGACCGCCCGGCTGCTGGTGGTCTGCTACGGCATCGCCGCGGGCCTGTGCCTGGTCGTCGCGGTGGCGCCCCGGTGGTGGGTCGCGGTGGTGGCGATCAGCGGGATGGCCGTCTGCGACGCGGTGGCGGGCGGCGCTCTGCTCGCCCTGATCGGCAAGGCCGCGCGGCCGTACAGCATCGGCGCGGTGATGGGGGTGGCCGGCGCCGCGGGCGCGCTCGGCGCGCTGATCCCGCCGCTGCTGATCGCCGGTCTGCACCGGTTGACCGGCTCCTACACGCCGGCCTGGGCCCTGCTGGCGGCGATCCTGCTGGCCGCGGCGCTGTACGTCCGGTCGCGTGATCTCCACGTCGGGCTGGGTCTCGCCGTCGGGTTCCGCCCGGGGCCCAGCCCCACCGCGACGACCGTGGCGGTCCTCGGCGAGCCGGAGACCCGGTCGTGTGCCGCGGCCGTGGTGGCCGAGCTCGCCGAGTTGGCGACCAGCGACGAGCTGGTCGTCGTCTACGGCGTCGACGAGCCCGCGCGGCTCGGGCTCAGCGCCGCCGGCCTGGCGTCCGGCCTCCGGTCCCGGCTGCCCCGGCACAGCGTCGTCGTCATGCCGATCGACGAGCATCCCGACCTGCTCGGCCGGGACGCGCTCCGGCTCGGCGAGCACGTCGAGGCCGGCTCGCTCGCGATCGCCGTCACCTCGGCGGCCCGGCGGCAGGGCGTCGCCGCCGACCTCTCGATCTACCTGCAGGCCGACCGGGTCCTGACGGTCTCGTACGACCGGGCCGCGGGGGCCGAACTGCACCCGGCTTGAGCCGGTCCGCCGACCGCTTGTGTTGTTGGTAACTGTGCGCGAAATTCCGCACCATTCCATCCTCTTGTGTCATTCCATGCGGACTTCCGGCGGTTGACGCTAAGTACCGAATTGCTAGATTTGCTTACTAAGCCAGCTATGCTGCTTTTCCACCGATTCATCCCCTCGAAAGGCCCCTCCGTGATCGCGTTCAAGGACCTCGCCCCGTCCATCCACCGCCAGCGCCTGGTCGTCGAGGGGTATCCGACATTCGTGATCACCGATGAGCACATCAAGGAGTACCTGCAGAAGCTCTCGGTCGTGACCGACATGATCACGCTCATCGAGCCGGTGACCCACATCAGCGACCTGTACGGCTGGGCCGGCTGGATCCACTGGGAGACGTCCGGCGCCCACTTCTACTCGTGGGAGCGCCCGGTCCAGTTCTTCAGCGTCGACGTCTACACCTGCAAGCAGTTCGACCCGGAGGCCGTCGTCGAGTTCACCCGCGAGTACTTCCGGACCACCGAGATCGTGGCCAAGGAGTTCTGAGCCGTGCCGACGACGACCACCGAGGCCGGCTACGACCTCGACACCACCGAGGCGCGCCGCCGCATCGCCGACTTCCTCGCCGCCCACCCGGGCCGGACCAGCCGGTTCATCTCCGCGGTCGTCGGACATGACCACCCGCTGGCCAACGTCGGGCGGATGGTCGAGCGGCTCACCTTCGAGGAGGCGTTCGGGAACGACACCACGGTGATGACCGCCGAGTACGGACCGTACGAGGATCGCAGTCTGTTCTTCGTGATCATCGATCGGGAGCAGGGCGTCCCGGCGGGCGCCGGACGCATCATCGAGGGCACCGGGATCGGCCTGAAGACCGTCGACGACGCGCCCGCGCACATCGGCGTCGACGCCGAGGCCATCCTCGCCGCGCACGGGATGACCGGCGAGAAGGCGTGGGACTTCGCCACCGTCACGGTGCTGCCGCAGTATCGGGGCGGACCGTCGCAGTTGATGGTCAGCTCACTGCTGTACCGCTCGTTCCTGCTCAGCGGCGCCCGCGCCCAGGTACGGCACATCGTGACCATGCTGGACCGCCGCGTGTACGAGAACATGTCGACGCTCGGCGTGAGGCTGCAGCCGCTCGCCGGCTCGGGACCGTTCGTGTACCTCGGCTCGGCGGAGAACCGCGCGATCTACTGCGACTTCCCCGAGATCGCCTCGGACATCGCGGCCCGCGGTGAGCGCCTGTCCGGGCGGCGGCCGATCGGCGACGACGACCTGGCGCGCAAGCTGAGCGGGCTGCCCACCAGGCCGGTCTCCGCCCGGGTGAGCGAGCAGATCGGCACCGGCGCCGGGCTGGACGAGCACATCATCCTGCCGGGCTGAGGAAATCAGTCAAGCTCCGAAGCGTTCGCCCCGTCCTCGGCCGGCCGCGTCAGCTGCCGTGCAGGGCGAGCAGTGCGCCGCGCAGACATCGCCAGGTACCAGGCCAAGAGCCTCGGCGAGCACGGCTTCCCGGTGTACGACGCCGGGGTCTGGCCGCGGCGATCTGACCGCGCATCGGGTTCGGCAACCGGACGACAACCGCGCGATCACTGCCGGCGCTACCGAGAACACCGAGATTCCTACTGATGGCGACGGTCAGGGGGACGACTATGCGCGGATGGTTTCCGGCCAGCGGTGGCCTGCGCGACGAGGACTGGAAGCGCCGCCACCGGCTGCTGACGGTGCTGCTGCCGGCGAGCGCGGTGACGCTGACCGTCTTCGGTCTCGCGTACACCGGGCTCGACCGGGTCTGGCTGCTGTCCGTCGCCGCGATCCTCGCCTGCGCGGTGGGTGCGGTGCTGCTGCGCCCGCGCCGGCTGCCCTCGATCCTCGTCGCCGCCGGGCTGGCCGTCGCCTGCGACGGCTTCCTGGTCATGTCCGACGGCCTGACCGTGGCGCACTTCTCGTTCTTCGTCGTCGCCGCCGCGCTGGCCCTCTACCACGACTGGACGCCCTTCGGCGTGTTCCTGGTCACCGCCCTGGCCGGTCACATCGCCTACGAGCAGAGCGCCATGACGCACCCGTGGGCCTGGGTGCTGCAGTACGGTCTGGCGGTGCTGGGTGCCGCGGCCATCCACGTGGTGTTGTGGCGCGTGGTCGAGGCCGAGGAGCGGCGGGCGCAGGACAGCCTGGACGCCAGCCAGGCGCAGCTGAGCATGGCGTTCGACGAGACCCCGGTACCGATGGTCATGTTCGCGCCGGACGGCCGGATCCAGCGGTGCAACACGGCGTACCGCAGCTGGCTCGGCCTGCCCGACGAGCTGCCGCCCGACTTCGCCATCACCGACCTGCCGCTGACCTGGGTGGGTCACGAGGCCGACGAGCTGCTGCCGACGATCCTGCGCGCCCCCAACGCCTGCACCACGAGCACCCAGGCGTTCCAGCGCCACGACGACGGTTCGCTGATCTGGCTCGAGACCATCACCAACGGGCTGTACGACCGGCAGGACCGACTGCAGTCGATCTTCATTCACCACCGGGACATCACCCGGCAGCAGGAGCACGAGGCCGCGCTGCGTCGTCAGGTGCGCCAGGACTCGCTCACCGGCCTGCTGTCCCGGTCCGCGTTCGAGGTCGACCTGGCCGAGCTCCTGGACGCGACCGACGGCCCGGTGTGCGTTCTCTACCTGGACGTGGACCGGTTCAAGACGATCAACGACGGGTCCGGCCACACCGTCGGCGACGACGTGCTGCGGGTCCTCGCCACCGTGCTGGGGCTGATCGTGCCGCGGGACGCGGTGATCGCCCGCCTCGGCGGCGACGAGTTCGTGATCGCGTACCCCGGCTCCCCCGACAGCGGCCTCGACATCGGCCGGGAGGTGCTGACCTCGCTGGCCCAGCCGCTGCCGCTCGCCGGCGGCCAGGTCAAGGTCGAACTGAGCATCGGCCTGGCCATGGCCGAGGGCCGGGGGCAGGCCGAGCAGGCCGTCCGGGCCGCCGACACCGCGATGTACGCGGCCAAGCGCGCCGGCGGCAACCGCCTGGAGATCTTCAACGAGCAGATGCAGGTGACGGTGCAGCAGCGGATCACCGCGGAGACGCGCCTGCGGAAGGCCCTGGACGGTGACCGCGCGACGACCCTGCCGGTCTGGTTCCAGCCGATCGTCTCCGCCGCCGGCACCATCCTCGGCGCGGAAGCCCTGGTCCGGATGCGGACCGCCGAGGGCGAAATTCTCGCGCCGGGTCACTTCATCGGGGCCGCGGAGGAGACCGGTCTCGTGGTGCCGCTCGGCGAGCACGTGCTCGCCTCGGCCCTGCACCGCCTCCAGGAGTGGCAGCAGGAGCTGGGCTACGTGTCGGTCAACGTCAGCCCGCGCCAGCTGAACGAGCCGGACTTCGTCCCGACCGTGGCCAAGCTGCTGGCCGACAGCGGCCTCGAAGACCCGTCCCGGCTGGTCCTGGAGATCACCGAAACCGCCCTGCTGGGGAACTCCACCGACATCCGCGACCGGCTGGACGCCATCAAGGCGCTCGGCGTACGCATCGCCCTCGACGACTTCGGCACCGGGTACAGCTCGCTGACCTGGCTGCAGTCCGTACCCACCGACATCGTCAAACTGGACCGCTCCTTCGTCGCCGGCCTGGCACACGACCAGCGCAAGGAATCCATCATCTCCGCGGTGCTCTGGCTGGCCCGCTCGCTGAACATGTCCGTGGTCGCCGAGGGCGTCGAGGAGCTCGCGGACTGGGAGGCGCTGCGCGCCGCCGAATGCCCGGCGATCCAGGGCTACTTCTTCAGCAAGCCGGTCGCCGCGGAGGACTTCCGCGACATGCTCGCACCGCTCCGTGAGGAGAGCCTGAAAACGGCGTGACTTCCCGGCCGTCGCCGGCGTCGCAACTCGTCGAGGACTCAACTGCCCGGCGTCACCGCCGAAGGGACTGTCGAGGTCATGTAGACACTGTCGACGGGGAGAACGATGGACTCCGATGCCGAGCTGACACGCGAGCGGCAACACCTGCTCGACATCCTGAAGTTCCGCGCGGAGAAGCACCGGGCGCACCGCGACATCGACTACGACATCGACGGCAAACCGGCGCGTCTGCGCATGGACGGGGAACTCGGCAACCTGGACAAGCCGGTGGCGGTCGGACGCATCGTCGACCCCGACGGTCCGCTCTACATCGGTCCGGCCACGCTGATCGGCCCGGACGGCGAGATTCTCACGGTCAGCTGGAAGGCCGACGCGGCGCGCCGGTTCTTCGAAGCCGACCACCGGAATCCGCTGGGCGTGATCAGTCGCCGGAAGTTCGACTTCGACGAGGACCTCGTCCTCACCTCGTTCCAGGAGGTCGTCTTCGAGCAACTCGTCGACGACATCGCAGCGCTCGAGGGCCGGCCGGACCTGAGCGTGGACGCCGCGCTCCTGGCCGACCTGGAACGGTCCCGCTCGGGCGAACTGCGCGAGATCGTGCAGACCATTCAGGCCGCCCAGTACGACCTGATCACCGCGCCGCTGGATCGGGTGCTGGTCATCCAGGGCGGCCCGGGAACCGGCAAGACCGCCATCGCGATGCACCGCATCTCCTGGCTGCTGCACCAGCACCGCGACCGGCTGCAGGCCCGCGACGTGCTGGTGGTCGGCCCGACCCGCGCCTTCTCCCGGTACATCCGCGACATCCTGCCGGAGCTCGGCGACTACGACGTCCGGCACCTGGCGGTGGATCAGTTCTTCCGGGGCGCGGCCGGCCGCGGACACGACACCCCGGACGTCGCCCGCCTCAAGGGCGACGCACGGATGGCGAGGCTGATGGTCGCCGCGCTGAACTCCGCCGTTCGCGGTCCCGGCGCCGAGCCGACCATCTCGGTCAGCGAGGGCAACCTGCGCCTGGAGGCCGCCCCGATCCGGGACGCGGTGGCCCGGCTCGCCGCGGAGAACGGTCCCTACCTGGTACGCCGACGTACGCTGCGTGAGCGCCTGCTGGGCGTGATCGAGCGCAGTTCCGCCTGGATCCCCCAGCGAACCGTGGAGGCGGCGGCGACCTCGCTCACGAACCGCTTCTGGCCGACGTTCTCGGCCGAGGCCCTCGTGCGCCGGGCGCTCACCGAGACCCTGCACTCCGACGCCGGTCGGCGCCTGTTCGACGACACCGAGCGGGATCTGCTGGCCGCGGGCGCCGAGACGTCCGGGAGCGTCGCCGACGTCGCACTGTGGGACGAGGCCGAGGCGTGCCTGAGCGGCAACCCCGACCAGTACGACCTGATCGTCGTCGACGAGGCCCAGGATCTGTCCGCGATGCAGTTGCGGGCCGTGGCGCGGCGTTCCCGCTCCGGCGCCGTCACGCTGGTGGGTGACATCGCCCAGTCGACCGGTCCGCACGCCCGCGACAGCTGGATCGAGGTTCTGGCGCACATGCCGGTCCTCGCGCCGCACACGGTAGAGCACCTGCGGTACGGGTACCGCGTGCCGCGTCAGATCTTCGCGCTCGCCGCCCCGCTGCTCGCCTCCGCGGCCGCCAATGTGCCCCCGGCACAGGTGGTACGGACGGGGCCGGCCGAGCCGGGTCTGCACCCGCGCAGCGGCGCCGATCTGGCCGCCCAGGTGGTCGAGGTGGCCCGGGCTCAGGCCGGGGACGGGCACTTCGTCGGCATCGTCTGCGCGGAGCCGCAGCGCGCCGTGATCGTCCGAGCCCTGGACGAGGCCGGGATCCGCTGGTCCGACGTGGACCGCGATCAGTTCGGCACACCGATCGTCCTGGCCAGCCCGAACGCGGTGAAGGGACTGGAGTTCGACGCAACCGTGGTGGTGGAACCGGCGGAGATCATTCGGTCGGACCCGCGCGGACACCGGCTGCTCTACATCGCCATGACCCGCTCCACGAAGTATCTGGACCTGGTGTACAGCGACGCGAACGTCGACCACCTCAACCTGCCGGAGCCCGCGGGTCAGCCTCCGGCGACCGGTGAGCGGCAGCACTCGGCGTTGGTCGAGCAGATCGCTCAGCTGGTCGCGGAGGAATGCCGCAAGCGAGTCGACGAGCTGGCCGGCGCGGCCATTCGCGACGCCGTCATCGCGCACGTGGCCGGCCTGCTCGGCGGTCCCGAGACCGCACACCCTCCGCTGCTCGACCCGCCGCCGGACGACACCCCGGCCCGGGTGGTTCAGTGGACTCGTAGCCTGATCGACCTGAGCCTGCGCAACCCCCTGCTCAACCTCCCCTCCGGCGGCACGGGTCTGCGCCTGGACCTGCCCGGCGGGGCCCTCGCCGTACTCGATGATCTGATCCACGACGGTGCGGCGCTCGAGCTCCTGTCCGCGGACGATCCGCGGCTCGCGCGCGGCGACGCGTCGCCGGACAAGGTCGCCACCGCCATCGCGCACCTGAACGCCGGCCGCCTGGTCACCAACGTCTCCGGCTACCACATCACCAAGAAGCTGCGCGGGCTGCAGCGCGACGCGCTCACGATGCGTCAGGAGACCGGAAGCAGCTACCTCTACCTGACCCTCGGCAGCCTCGTGCACCGCAAGTCGACCGGGGAGCCCGCGCACGCGCCGCTGTTCCTGCTGCCGGTACACATCGACGGTGGCATCGGCGGCCGGCCGTACACCATCGTGGCCGACACCTCCGAGCTTGCCGTACCCAACCAGTGCCTCATCGAATGGCTGCGCGTCAAGCACGGTCTGCGCATCCCCGCGCTGGAGAACCCCCAGACCGACGCCTCCGGCATCGACATCCCGCAAACCCTGCAGGCCATCCGGGACAGCCTGCTCGAGCGGGGCATCCCGTACCAGGTCACCGAGGCCGCCAGCCTCCGCCCGCTGAAGTTCGGCGCGTTCGGGCTGTGGCGCGACCTCACCGAACATTGGCGCACTTTCGCGACCAACCCCGTCGTCGAGCGCCTCATCACCGGCGCCCGGATGGCCGCGGACATCTCGGCCCGGCAGTTGGACGACGTGGCCGTCGATGAAACGGCGTTGGTACTTCCCCTGCCCGCGGACGGTTCCCAGCTGAAGGCCGCCGCGGCCGCCGTCGCGGGTCGATCGTTCGTGCTGGAGGGCCCGCCCGGCACCGGGAAATCGCAGACGATCACGAACCTCATCGCCGGCGCCCTCGACGGGGGCAAAACCGTGCTGGTCGTTGCGGAGAAACAGGCCGCGCTCGACGTCGTACGGCATCGGTTGGAGCGGACCGGCCTGGCACCGTTCATCCTGGACCTGTACGGGGTCAAGCAGACGAGCCGGACGATCCGCCGGAGCCTGCACGACGCGATCGGCTACACCACCGGCGCGGTGGACCCGGCCTATCCGGCACTCGAGTCGGCGTACCGGGACAGCGTGCGCGAGCTGACGGAGTATCAGGGGCTGGTCTACCGCCCCGGTCCCGGCGGAAAGTCGCTGTGGTCCGCCTGGCTGGACGCGCAGGGTTCCTACGACGTCCTCCAAGACTGGTCGGCGCTCATCGACTCGTTCGACTCCCAGGCACACACGCGGCACATCGACGAGTTGGCCACCGCCGGCGCCAAACTGCGCGAGCATCTGCCAAGCCGCCTCGCGGGCCGCCTCGTCACGCGTCGCAACGATCTGTTCCGGCAGCGGCCAGCCGACGTGACGACGCTGCGCGAGCAGCTGCGGCCCCGCGTCGGTCCCTCGTTCCGCGACCTCTTCCAGGAGTTCGCCGACCTGGTGCTGGCCACCACGCCGTGCGTCCTGGCCAGCCCCGCCGCGGTGGCGAACTACCTCGCTCCGGGTGCGGCCACGTTCGACCTGGTGGTCTTCGACGAGGCTTCCCAGGTGCGGGAGGCGGAGGCGATCGGCGCGATGGGCCGCGGCCGGACCACCGTGATCGTCGGCGACGCCAAGCAGATGCCGCCGACGACCGTGATCAAGACCGCCCGGCTCGATGCGAGCGGCGACGGATCGGCCGAGCCGGACAGCATCCTCGACGGTGCCGTGGAGGTCGGACTGCCCCGGCACCGCCTCTCCTGGCACTACCGCAGTCAGCACGAGTCCCTCATCGACTTCTCCAACAACCGTTACTACGACGGGGAACTGCGGACGCTGCCCCCACCGGCGCTCAACAACCAGGCGATCGGCTGGCGCCGGGTCGACGGCCACTACGACCGCGGCGGCAGTCGCGACAATCCCCGCGAGGCCCAGGCGATCGTGGCGGAGATCCAGCGCCGGGTCGGTGACCCGGCCACCGCCGGCGACTCGATCGGCGTGGTGACCCTCAACATCGAGCAGCGGGACCTGATCCTCAACCTGCTGGAGACCAGCCCCGATCCCGGCGTCATCGCCCGCATGGGCGGCGATGAACCGATCTTCGTGAAGAACCTGGAAACCGTCCAGGGCGACGAACGTGACCTGATCCTCTTCTCGCTGGGGTACTCCACCAACCCGACGACCGGGAAGGTCCCGTTGCACCTGGGCCCGCTGGCGCGGGCGGGCGGCGAGCGCCGGTGGAACGTCGCCATCACCCGGGCCCGCCGGGAGGTGCTGCTGTTCGCGTCCTTCGACCCCGAGGCCATCGACGCCAAACACGACTCCTCGCTCGGCATTCGGCACCTGCGGGAGTACTGCGAGCTGGCCGCCCACGGCCCGTCGGCCACCAGTGACCGGATCGACTCGCCGGAGCGGGAATCGGATGCCCTGCTGGAGTCGGTGGCAACGGCGATCCGCGCGCGGGGTCACGAGGTGGCCATCCGGTACGGCCGCTCCCACTTCACCGTCGACATCGCCGTCCGCGCGCCCGGGTCCGCCCGCTGGCAGGTGGCCGTGATGGCGGACGGCCCGGCCTGGAACGCCCGCCCGACCATCGCCGACCGCGAGTTGGCGCCGGCTCTGCTGCAGTCGTTGATGGGCTGGTCGGCGGTGGAGCGCTTCTGGCTGCCCGGCTGGATTCAGAACCCCCACGAACTGCTCGACCGGATCGACGCGGCCGTCGCCGAGGCGAACCGAGCCGAGCAGCCCGGCGACCGGAAGCAAGGCCGTGTCGTGGGAACCTCCCACAGCTGGGCAGTCGCCTGACCCGAATCTTCGGCACCGTGACTGGCGGGTGGGCAAGAATCCGTGAATCGCTGGGCGAAGGATTTCGCCCAGCCGACAATCGAAGGCATGGTCCTGAGCGCGCCCGTACGACTGACCGCCATACAGAGTGACCGTGCCGCCGGGGTGTTGCTGGGCGCCGCGTGCGGCGATGCCCTCGGCGTGCCGTATGAGTTCGCGGCTCCGCCGCCGGGCGGGGAGGCGCCGCGGATGAGCGGTGGCGGGCTCGGTGACTACGCGCCCGGCGAGTACAGCGACGACACGCAGATGGCCGTGTGCATCGCCGAGGTGGCGGCGACCGGCGTGGACCTTCGCGAGGCCGCGGCGCTCGATCGGATCGCGGCGAACTTTGTGCGGTGGCGGACCGAGGGGGCCACCGACATCGGCATTCAGACCCGTCGGGTGCTGGATGCGGTCAAGGGGCACCGGCCGGACGGCCTCGGCGCCGCCGTACGGGATGCTGCTCGCGCCCTGCATGAGGAGACCGGCAAGAGCGCCGGCAACGGCTCGCTGATGCGTACGGGCGTGGTGGCGCTCGCGTATCTCAGGGATCCGGTGACGATGGCGGAGGCGGCGCGGGCCGTCAGCGATCTGACCCATTTCGATCCGCTCGCGGGGGACGGCTGTGTGCTGTGGTGCGCGGCGATCCGCCGGGCCGTGCTCGATGGCACGTTCGACGGGCTGCGTGAAGGGCTGGAGCTGATTCCGGACGAGCGCCGGGGGCACTGGGCCGGGTGGCTCGACGAGGCGGAGCGGCACCCGCCGGCGCATTTTCCCAACAACGGGTTCGTGGTCACGGCGCTGCAGGCGGCGTGGTCGGCCATTTCGGGTACGGCGGTGCCGGGTGACGATCCAGGTAGCGGTGTTTTCGCCTGCGACCACCTGCGGGACGCGCTGTATGCGGCGGTGGGCGCGGGCAACGACACGGACACGGTGGCGGCGATCGCGGGCATGCTGCTGGGCGCGCGGTGGGGCTCTTCCGGCGTACGTCTGGATTGGCAGCGGGCCGTGCACGGCTGGGAGCGCAAGCGAGCCGCGGACCTGATGGCGTTGGGGTTGCTGACCGCCGCGGGCGGGAAGCCGGATCGGGTGGGCTGGCCGGGCTGTGACCGGATGGAGCCGCCGATCTCGCAGGCGTTGATGGTCGCGCACCCCGACGACGACGGTGTCATCCTGGGCAATCTGGTGACCGATGCGGTCGCGGCCGGGGTGACGGCGGTGGTTTCGCTGTGCCGGGTGGGGCGGTCGCAGTTCGCCGGTGTGCCCGCGGCAAATCAGGTGCAGGTGTGGCTGGTCGATCAGCCGGGGGCCAATGCGAACACCGCGTTCGCGCTGGACCAGGCGGCCCGGATCGTGCTCGCCCTGCGCGACGAGGGTCATCGGGTGCTGTTGCACTGCGCGGCGGGGCAGAGCCGGACGCCGGCCGTGGGCGCGCGATACGCGATGCTCCGCAGGGGCGTGGACGGGAAGGCGGCGCTCGGCGAGATGCGGGCTCTGCTCGCCGATCACGGCTACTACGTCAACGAGGAGCTCCGGCGCATCGTCGAAGCATTTGGCTAGTCAGAGGCCCACGGAGAGGCTTTCGCGCAGACCGCTCGCTCGGGCGATCGGCCGGTTCACCGCCGCCCGCACCGCCTCCTCGCTGCCGAGGATGCGCAGGCCGCTCTTGGCCCGGGTCACCGCGGTGTAGAACAGCTCTCGGGTGAGCAGCGGGGAGGTGGCCGGCGGCAGCACGAGGGAGACGCGGTCGAACTGGCTGCCCTGGCTGCGGTGGACGGTCATCGCGTACAGCGGCTGGGCCTCGGACACCCGGGACGGCGGGATCAGGGCGATGTCGCCGCCGCGGGCGAAGGCGGCGCGCAGGCCGTCCGGGGTCTGGATCACCACGCCGGTGTCGCCGTTGTAGAGGCCGGTGTCGTAGTCGTTGGCGGTGATCAGCAGGGGGCGGCCGGGGGCCGGTTCGGTCAGTTGGCCGGCGGGCAGCCAGCTTTCGATCTGGGTGGTCCAGTGGGTGACGCCGTGCGGGCCGTGCCGGTGGGCGCAGAGCAGCCGGTGCGCTTCCAGGCCGGTCAGGGCGGCCGCGGCGTCCCCGCGTTCGGCCGCCGAGGTAACCAGGGACAGGCTGGCGATCACGTCGCTGCGCAGGCCCGGCGATTCGTCGGCGGGTGACTCCACGAACTCGATTTCCGCGCTGCCGGAGCGCAGCAGGGTCAGCACGGCGTCGTCGTCGCCGGCCCGGACGGATGCGGCGAGCCGGGCGATGTCGCCGCCGAAGCGCCAGATCCGGTCGAGCGTGACGACGCCGTTGGCGACCGTCGGTGCGGGGAAGCCCAGCGAGCTCAGGGCGTCGTCCAGGGCCGGTTCGGGCGGTCCGGCCGCGGTGACGATGTCGCCCAGGACGGCGCCTGCTTCTACCGAGGCGAGTTGGTTGGGGTCGCCGACGAGGATGAGCCGGGCGTTCGGGCGGACCGCCTCGATCAGCCGGGCCATCAGGGTGAGCGAGACCATCGACGTCTCGTCGATGACCACGATGTCGTACGGGAGATGGTTGCCGCGGTGGTGCCGGAACCTGGTGCGGGAGCCGGGGCGGCGGCCGAGCAGCCGGTGAACGGTCGAGGCGTGCAGGTCGGGCAGCGGAAGATCGCGGGCCGCCGACCGGACCGCCTCTTCCAGGCGGGCGGCCGCTTTGCCGGTGGGTGCGGCCAGGGCGATGCGGGGCGGGTCGCCGGGTTGCGCGCACAGCACGGCCAGCAGGCGGGCGATGGTGGTGGTCTTGCCGGTGCCGGGTCCGCCGGCCAGCACGGCGACGCGGCGCAGCGCGGTAACCGCGGCGGCGAGCCGCTGCCGGTCCGCGTCGGCGTCGAAGAGGTGGTCGAGGTCGGCGCGCAACCGCCCGAGGTCGACCGGCGGTGCGGTGGCCCGTTGCTGCAGGTGCCGACGGACCAGTTCCTCGTCACGCCAGTAACGGTCGAGGTAGAGCAGGCCGCGGACCAGGCGCATCGGCCGGCCGGATTCGCCGGCCGCGGACACCACCGGGCTGAGGGCGCAGGCGACCAGCCAGGCAAGCGGATCGGGCCACGGCAGCGTGCTCACGTCGATGTCCTCGTCGGCCGAGGTGGTGTGGTGCGCGGTGGCCAGGTCGATGCAGACCGAGCCCAGCCGCAGGGCCCGTACGGTGAGGGCGATGGCGAGGTGGACGGTCTCGTCCGGCTCGCCGCCGAGCATCGCCACGCGCCGGGCGATGTGGACGTCGGCGAGGCTGAGCACACCGGCATCGTTGAATGAAGCCAGCAGGCCGGTGGCTCGCAGCGCGCGCTCGATGACGACGGTCATGGGCGGCCGCTGTCGAGCAGGTCGGACAATTCGGTGATCAGGGTGTGCGGGGGACGCCAGCTGAATACCCCGTACGGGATGCCGTCGGTTATTGGCGTTTGGGGTCCGCACATGCCGCGCAGGAAGAGGTAGAGCACGCCGCCGAGATGCGCGGCCGGGTCGTAGCCGGGCTGACGCCAGCGCAGATATCGGTGCAGGGCGACCGCGTAGAGCAGGGCTTGGAGCGGATAGTGCGCGGCGATCATCGCCTGGTTGAGGGCCTCCGGCCGATAGTGGTACGCGGTGAGCGAGGACCCGGGTGGTCCGAGCCAGTTGGATTTGTAGTCGATGACGACGTAGCGCGGGCCGGGCAGCCGCACCACGGCGTCGATGCTGCCCGCGAGGTAGCCGCGCAATGGTTGCGGGCCGAGCGGCGGGGTGCGGAGCCGTTCGGCGTAGCCGGCCATCGGATCGGCGGGGTCGAGGTGCCGGGCGAGGGCGTCACCGATGACGCTCAGCGTGCTGCCGGCGCCGGGCCTCGGCCGGTCGCCGCCGTGCAGCGGCAGCTCGAAGTCCAGCTCGTTGAGGCGGTCGCCGGGCCCGAAGTCGGCGAGCCGCCGCTGGTCGGCGAGCGGCCCGAGCGGGGTGTGCAGTGCGGGCGTCAGGGCGGTTGCCAGCTCATGCGCATCCAAACTGGACGCCGGGCCGAGCAGGGTCTCGGCGTGCGTGACGAGGTCACCGGCGGTGAAGTCGGCCCGTTCCAGCACGGCGTGCAGAAGGGTGCCGAAGGTGGCTCCGGTCGGGAGGGCGCTCATCGGTGAGGGCAGACCGGATCCGTCCCCGGTGGATGGCAGCGGCGGCATGGTCTCGTCGTCGTCCTCGAGGCCGGTCTCACTGTCCACGCCGGGGCCGTCGTGCTCACCGGCGGTGAGGCGCGAGTACGAGGTGCGACGCCAGCCGAGGTCGAGGTGGCGGGTGAAGCGGGCCGCCGTGAGATGCGGCGGGCTGAAGCGAGACGCCTGCCAGGTGACGGGCGGCCCGGCCGGGGGCACCGGGCTCACCGCGAAGTCCACCGACGCGAGACCCTGCAGGTGGTGCAGGGCGGCGGCGTCGTCCGGCACGTCGTACTGAGCGTCGGGGTTCTGTGCGTCCGCCGGCCGCCCGAACAGGAAGCGGTGCAGGGCCGACGACCGGGTGTTCGCGGTCGGCGCCCACCACGCCACGACCTGGCAGGCGGCGCGAGTCAGGGCCACGTACATCAGCCTCAGGTCCTCGCCGTCCTCCTCGGCTCGATGTCGGCGTAGGGACTCCTGGAAGCGGGGGCCGCCGGGGCCGCCGACGTCGAGCACCCGAGCGCCGGTGTCGTCGTGCAGGCGCGGCAGGTCGGGGTCGGCGACGAACCGGTCCCAGCCGAACGGCAGGAAAACCACCGGGTACTCCAGGCCCTTGCTGCTGTGCACGGTGACGATCTGCACGGCGTCGGCGTCGGATTCGAGCCGCCGGCTGCGTTCCACGCTGACGTCGTGCGGGGCGTCCTCGATGCGCCGGCGCAGCCATTCGGTGACCGTGGTCAGGCCGAGTCCGCCCTCGACGGCGGCGGCGTGCAGGGCCATGCCCACGTGCCGCAGATCGGTGAGGTGGCGTTCGCCGGAGCGGCGGGCGAGCAGCCGGGCCGGAAGCCCGGTCGCGGTGATCGCTTCCAGCAGGGCGGCGATGCCGCGGGTGCCGACCAGCCGGGCCCAGTGCCGCAGGGTGCTGCCAAGCTCGTCCAGCTCCGCCTCGGTGGCGGTGGCCAGCCGTTGAGCGGACCATCCGATCAGGCCGGTCAGTGCGGCGGCCGCGACCCGGGTGCCGCGGTGCGGCTGTTCGAGGCCTTCCAGGACGGCGAGCCAGTCCCGGGCGGCCGCGGTGCCGAACACGCTGGTGGTGCCGGCCAGCACCGCGGGCAGCCCGAGCGCGGACAGCGCCTGCTGAACCTGGGTGCTCTGCCGATGGGTACGCACCAGCACCGCGATGTCGCCCGGGGCCACCGACCCCGCATCGAGCAGCGCCACCACTTCCGCGGCCAGATCCGCGGTGACCGCGGCACGGGCGTCGGGTGCCGAGATCAGGCCGGACCTGTTGAGGGCAAAGCCGGTGCGGCCCAGCACCCGCAGCCGGAACGGGGCGCCGGGCAGCCGGGCGGCCTCGTGCGCCGCGCCCACCGGCCGTACGGTGATCCGGCCGTCGCCCAGCGCCGCGGTGCCGAACACCGTCTCGAAGGCGGAGAGGACACCGCGGTCGCTGCGCCAGTTCGTCGCGAGCGTGGCGTGCGCCGGTGCGTCGCCGGACGCGGACAGATAACTGATCACGTCGGCGCCGCGGAACGCGTAGATGGCCTGTTTCGGGTCGCCGATCAGGATGAGCGTGGTGTGGCCGTGGAACGCGGTGCGCACGATGTTCCACTGGACCGGGTCGGTGTCCTGGAACTCGTCGACCAGCACGACCGCGTACCGCTCACGCAGGCGCCGGCAGGCGGCCGGTCCCCGGACCGGATCGCGCAGCGCCTCGTCGAGGCCGGAGAGCATGTCGTCGAAGCAGTACAGCCGTCGTTCCCGCTTGCGTCGCCGCACCTCGTCTCGGACCTTCGCCGCGAACCGGTACCGCACCTGCGCCACGTCGTCGAGCGGCGCGTCCGCCGGCTCCAGCCGCGCCTGCCCGTCGGTGACCGCCTGCCGGGCGATGGCTAGGGCCGTCTGCCGCCCGAAGTGGGGATCCGGCGCGTCCGGGGTGGCGTACTTGCGGACGTACAGGTCGTCGACGACCTCGGTGATCAGGTCGTCGAGGTCCTCGACGAAGACGCCGTCCGGGTCGGTGTCCGCGGCGATGCCGAGCCCGGCCAGCACCTGGTGGCAGAACTGGTGGGTGGTGGCGATGGTCGCGGCATCGAAATCGGCGACGACGGCGGCCAGGCGACGACGGCGAAGAGCAACCTCCTCCGGTACGGCGTCGGCCAGCAACCCCAGCACCAGGTCGTCCGACGCCCGCGCGCCGGCCGGGTCGGCGAGCCCACGTTCCGCGCTGACCAGGCGTTCCCGGACCCGCTGCCGCAGTTCGGCGGTGGCCGCCCGGCCGAAGGTCACCAGCAGCAACTGGCGAAGATCGTGGCCCTCGGCGACGTACCGGGCGGCCAGCGCCGCGATGGTGAACGTCTTGCCGGTGCCGGCACTGGCCTCCAGGATCGTGGTACCGGTCGGCAGCGGCCCGCGCACGTCGAACGCGGTCGCCGTCATCAAAGCTGCTCCGTCGTCTCGGCCCGGCACAGCGGCTCCCACACCCGCATGGCCAGCACACCAAACCGGGTCCGATCACCGTCGAGCAGCCGGTCCAGCGCGGCGTCCGGGCCCCACACCAGGCGGTGCTCGGCATCGTCGGCCTCGCCGCCGCCCTCATACCGCGTCCATTCGGCACGGGCTTTCGCCAACGCGCTTTCCGGATTCCCGCCGGCGATGCGGCATTTGGCGTACGCGTGCGAAGCCTTGACGCTCCACGGGAGCGGCTCGCACAGTCCCTCGTCGGACAGCGCGACCAAGGCGGCCAGGTGTTCCTCGGCGATGGTGGCATCGATCGGCCCGAACGACGAGCGGGCCAGTTTTCCGCGTACGCCCCGGCCGATCGTCACCACCCGCCACGGTGTCCCGGGCCGGGCGGCGGTCAGGACGAGCAGGTTGAGCCACGCCCGCAGGCGATGCTTCGGCGAGACCTTCGAGTACGAGACCGCCACCACCGTGTCGCCGTGCACGTCGCCGACCGTGCCGGTGACCTTCCGCCCGTCCGGCAACGCCACGGTGACGTCGATCGCCTCCGGCGTCCCGGCCAGGTGCGTCATCGCCGCCGCGGCGAGGGGCTGGACCTCGTCCGCGATCGTGTCGAGCAGGCGGGCGCCCAGCGGGCCGGGCGGCACCATGCCCCGCCGCCACTCCGCCTGCACGCACCGCGTCAGATCGGCACCGTCCAACAGGGACCGAAGCAGCCGCTCCCCCACCGACCACTTCTCGAGCGCGTCCAGCTCGACCGGCAAACCGTCGGCCGGCTCCCCGTCGTCGCCGAAGTAGCCGACCCCGAGCCGGCGACGCACGAACGCCCGTACCGGATGGGCGAAGAACGCCTGCAGGTCGACCAGCTCGACCACGTCGCCCGCCGGCGGCGCCAGCGGCGCCGGCAGGAAGGGCGGCTCCTCCTGCCGCTCCCCCGTCGCGGCGACCGCCCCGGCCAGCGCGACGGTGTCGAAGCTGAACGGCCCGGTGAAGTTGCGGGCGTCGAACGGCTGCAGCGGATGCCGGGTCAGCACCACGTCGCGCATCGGGCCAAGCGCATCCAGCAGCTCGTCCAGCGGGACGGCCGGCGGGCGCGGCGCGTTCGTCCGCTCGCTCGCGCCCGAATACAGCAGGACCAGGGTGTCCGTCGCCGCCATCACCGCGTCCAGCAGCAGCTGCCGATCCTCGCCGCGCAGATCCCGCTCCCCCACGCACGGCGTCCGGCCGAGCAGATCGTCGCCGTCCACTCCGCCGCCGCGCGGGAAGGCGCCGTCGTCCAGCCCGAGCACGCAGATCACCCGGTGCGGCACCGACCGCATCGGCACCATCGTGCACATCGTCAGGTCGCCGGTGCGGAAGTTGGCCCGGGTCGGGCTGCCCCGCAGGTGCTCGCCCAGCAACGACCGGACGTCCGCGAGGCCGAGGCCGGCGGTCTCGGCCTGCTCGCCCGCGGCCGCCAGCTCACCGTCCAGTTGCGCGCGTTGCCAGGCATCCTTTTCCGGTACGGCGGTGAGCGCGTCCACCGCCGCCCCGATCGCGCTGAACCACTCGGCCGGCGGTCGTTCGCCGGTGAATCCGGCCAGCACCGCGGCGAGCCGATCGACCAGCTCGGCCAGCCGCCCGGCGAGGTCGACGTCGCTGGAGTCCAGGTCGTCCAGCGGCAGGGCGGTGCCCAGCCAGCACGGTTCCTCCTCGGACATCGCCGCGCCGAGCAGGATCCGGTCCAGCCCCGCCACCCACGTGTTCGAGCGGGCCGGCACCAGGAAACGTGACCGGTGCTCCGGATCCAGGCCCCACCGCACCCCCGACTCGACCACCAGCTCCCGCAGCCGATCCAGATCGTCGTCGTCGAACCGGAACCGGCGGCGCACCGGCGCCATCCCCGCCAGGTCGAGCACCTGCGCCGCGGTGACCCGCGCGTCGGCCAGCTCGATCAGGTGGGCCACCACCCCGAACAGCGGATTCAGGTGCCGCAGCGCCCGGTCGGCGAGCCGGACCCGCAGCCGGTGCGCGGGATGCTCGGCGTCCGCGCCGAGCCCGAACGACGCCGAGATCAGCGGCGCGAACACCTCGATGTCCGGGCACATCACCAGAATGTCCCGCGGCTCGAGGCCCGGGTCGGCGGACAACAGCCCCAGGATGACCTCGCGGAGCACCTCGACCTGCCGGTCCGGCCCATGACACGCATGCACCTGAACGCTGCGATCGGCCGGATCCGCGGCAAGCTCGCCCAGTTCTTCGTCGGCGGCGATCGCGCTCTGCAACCGCCCGAGGAGAGTGCCCGGGAACGCCGGGCCGCGGTGATGCCGCGCCTGGGCCGCACCCAGCGTCAGCTGCACCTCGCGGACGTCACGCCCGAGCGAGGCGAGCAGCGGATGCCGCGGCAGATCCCTCGTCGGGTCACTCTCCCGGGCCAAGGGCAACACCCTTTCCGTGTACGGGCGCAGCCGCTCCCACAGCACCGGCGACGGATGCGGCAGCCACACATGCACGTCGCGTCCCGCCGCCAGGGCGTCCAGCAGCCTGGCGTACGCGACCGGCAGCCTGGTCGGCCCGAACACCGACAGCCGCTCGGGCAGCGGCGAGCAGCCCGGATCGTTCCGCAGCGCCGCGCAGACCTCGGCCAGCCGCTCGGCCGGCGCCGGCACCGGCATCCGCCCGGCCAGACGCCGGAAGAGCTCGGCCTGCCACCCCAGATCGTCCGGCAGCCGACCACCGACACCATCCGCGTCCGCACCGGCCGACCACGCCCGCAGCATCTCCGGCCGATGCCGGCCGTACGAGTCGAACAACTCGGCCAGGCGCCGGGCGGTCGCATAACGCCGGCCGCGCCGCACCGGATCGCCGTTGATCGCACCGAGATACGCCGCCAGGGACCGGCACCACGGCTCGGCCAGGCATTCGTCGACGACCGTCAACAGCGGCCACACCAGCCGGTCTGGGCGCCACGGATCGTCACCCGAACCCGGCATGCCGACCTGCTCCAACAGCCCGGCAACCGAGGGAAACAGCACGTTGGCGCAGACTCCGCCGTCGCCCGTCCCCGCACCGAGCCGATGCGACAGCCGCTGCGCCAGCCACCGCTCCACACCCTTGGACGGCACCCCGACGATCTCCGCCGCGAACGGGTCCCCGAGCGGCTCCGCCAGCAGGCCGGCCAGAGCATCCGCCAGCCGATCGGTCCGCTCAGCGCGATGAATGAGCAACATGTGGTCTCGCAACGCCCCCGTGCCGCAACGCCACCGTCCCCCATCGGTGATGGCGCACCAGCCCAGCCTCAACGGCCCAGGGTGCGAAACCGGCAGAACGCCGAAATTCACCGCTCAGACGAGTTCCGCTGCGCCACGCTCCGCCCCGGACGCACGATGGCGGCATGACGAATGGGCCCGCCGACACCGGACACGGCCTCGACCCGTCGGCGTGCGCCGACCGGGCGCGGGAGCTGTCCAACCGCTCGCTGGTCCTCGGCGAACAGAACCACGCCGACGAGGCGTTGACCTGCGCCGGCGAGGCGGTGATGCACTACCGGCACCTCGCCGCCGAGGATCCCGGATACCGCCGGGTCCTCGCCAAGGCGCTGTCCAACTGGGCGGTGGCGCTGGACCGGCTCGACCGCTACGACGAGGCCCAGGCCGCGCTGACCGAGGCGGTCGCGATTCACCGCGCCTGCGCCGACGACGGACCCGGCCGTCAGGATCTGGCGATCGCGCTCACCAACCTCGCCCTCAACCTCACCCAGCAGCGCGAGTCCGAGCAGGCGGTGACCCCGGCCTGGGAGGCGGTTGCCCTGCTGCGCGGGCTGTTGCAGACCGGCGAGGGCGACGAGGACACCGTCAACCACCTGGGTGCCGCGCTCACCAACTGGTCCAATGCCCTGCGCGCGGCCGGGCGCGGCGACGAGGCGAGCGAGAAGCTGGCCGAGGCGCTGCAGGTGGCCCGCGAGCACCTCGACCCCGCCGACCCGGGCTCCCTGGTGCGGCACGCCCAGCTGCTGCACAACCTCGGCATGGACCGGGCCGACCAGGGATCGATCGACGAGGCCGTCGCGCTGCTGAGCGAGGCGGAGTCGCTGCTGACCACCGCGGCCGAGGCCGAGCCGGGATACCGCTGGATGGCCGCCCAGACCGGCTACGAGCTCGGCGTCCGGCTGGCCGAGGCGCAGCGGGCGGAACCCGCCTGCGACGCGTTCGACCGGGTGGTGCGGTGGCGGCGCAAGCTGGTCGCCGACGATCCCGACCGGTACGTTCTCGACCTGGCCCGAGCATTACGCAACCTGTCCGGCACCCACGAGAGTCTCGCCGACGACGCCGACCGGCCCGGCGACCGGGAGGCACACCTCGAGGCAGCGATGACGGCCCAGGCCGAGGCGGTCATGGTGATGCGCGACCTGAGCGGCCATGAGCCGCGGCGCCGGGCCGAGTTCACCGAGACCCTCCTCGAGTACGCCGTCCTGCTGGACGCCGCAGACCGCCCCGCGGACGCGGCAGCCGCCCGGGCCGAGGCCGAGGGCGGACCGTGACTCCGCCGCCATGACTTCCCGGACCTAGACATCGGCCAGGATCGAAGTCAGCCGCTCGGTCACCCCGATCCCCGGCTGGAGCCGATCGAGAGCGGCGGCCAGGTCGCGCATGATCCGTACCACCTCGGACGGTGCCGGACGGATCGACCCCGCCGCGCGCAGCAGATGATCGGCGGCGTCCTCGACGTCCAGGCGGCCGGCCGGCGATCCCTGCGTCCGGGCCCGGAACAGAAGGCCCAGAGCGTAAAGCAGATGATCCGTACGGTTGGCCCGGCCACTGTCGACGACGGCCCCGGCCAGCGCCACGATCTCGTCGACCTCGTCGGCGGGCAGCGGGCGGGCACCCGGCACCAGCAGCCCCTCGATCGCGGTGAACAGCTCGACGCCGCCGGCGATCAGGTCGCGGAGGCGGTCACGCATCGCCGCCACCCGATCGGTCGCGCGGGCCGGCCGGTCGAGTCCCGGCCTCGGCGTCGCCGGCTCGGCGTCCATCGTCATCGCCGGGCGACCGGCGTCGTACAGCGAGACCACGCCGCCGGTGAATCCGCGACCGGCACGCGCCGACTGCTCCTCGTGGAACTGCTGGAAGACCATCGTCGCCGCGAAGAACTGACTCATGTTCTCCTGCGACAGCCCGCCGCGAACGGCCGCCACGATCGTGCCGAGGGCCTCCGCCACCGTCCGCAGCGACTCGGCGGCGTACCGGCCCTCGGCCGACACCGCCGGCAGGTCGAGCACCTCGCCGAAGCACCGGATCGCCCGGTCGACGTCCGCCTCGGCGGTGGGCGGCAGGGCCGAGCCGGCGGTCGGTGCGGCCAGGTTGGCCCCGTTCAGCGCCCGGGCCGTCGTGATCAGATGGAGCTGACCCAGCGTGAGCCGCCCCATGACCCGCAGGGACGGCGCGAGCCGCGGAGCGCCGATACCGTCCTCGAGCAGGGCGATCGCCCGGACCCGATCGTCGTCGGGGCTGCCGTGGATCAGGTGCCGGGTGCCGAGCAGGGTCCCGAGCTGGGCGGCCGACTGCCGACGCCCGGGATCTCCGGCGTCGAGGTATCCGTACGCCTCCTCCGCGGTCCCGATCGCCTCGGTCAGCAGGACCGGCGCCTCGGGCAGGTCGGGCCCGACCTGCCAGTGCCGGTCGACGAGCTCCGTGGTGATCTCCAGCAACGGCCCCACCCGGGACGGTCCACGCAGACCGGCAAGCTTGGCGCGAAGCTGTTCCAGTCGGTCCCTGGACATGACTTTCTCCCATCCGTCGCCGTTATCTGACGGACCGGCCCTCGCCCGTCCGCCAGAGCCTGGATACGAGCCGTCACCGCCGAAGGGATCGACATGGCCATCGAGACATTTGTCCCGCCACGACCGGCTGCGCGGGGGAGGCGGGACCGTACCTGCGGGGTTCACAATCGGTGTGTGATCCGTACCTTCGCGCGCACTGTCGGCCCCGGACGACCGCTCTGATGGAACTCACCCCGGCGCGGCTGGAACGGATCCGGCAGGTCCTCGAGGAGGAGCTCCGGCAGGCGTACGCCGAGGTGCTCGATCGCGGCGTGTCCCCGGAGGCCGCGGACGCGGCGATTGCCGACCGCCGCCGGGCGCTGGAGGCGTTAGCGCAGCGATTCGTCGTGGACGACCCGCAGAACGCGGTCCACGAGGCCGGCGACGGCGACGGGGTCGGCCAGCCGCTCTGACAGGTGCTGATGGCGGCCGTCGACGCCGTTCGACGGAGCCCGGTCGAGCTCGTCCGACCCGGTACCGCCGAGGAACAGCTGGGTCAGCACCTCGACGACGGTGGCGGTGGGATCGTGCTGGTGCTCGATGCCGGCTCGGATGGCCGCGACGGCGACGCCGGCCAGACCGCTGAGCCGCGCCTCGACCAGGTCCTCCGGGCCGACCGCGACCAGCGGGCGCGGATCGGTGACCTCGTCGCCGGGTGGCGGCGCGACCGGCGCCACCTTGAGGCCCAGCGGCCGCTCCACGTAGTCCTGGTACCACTGGGGCCGCCGCTGCATCGCGGCCAGCACCTGCTCGACCTCGGCGGCCACCCGCGCGGGGGTGCTGCCCGCGACGTCGCGGGTGCGCTCGGCCCGCAGCTGCGCCCAGCGGTCCAGCGGCCACAGGCCGCCCCCGGCGCCGGTCGGCACGCCGACCCACTCCAGGATCTTCAGGGCGAGCTCGCCCAGCCACGGGTCCTCGCCCAGGTCGGCGGAGAGGGCGCGGGTCATCCGCGGCCGCTGGAGCGCGCCCCGCTCGCCGCGCCGGCGGCGATGACCGTCGACGGTCGCGTTCAGCGCCCGGCGGGCCAGCCACGCCTCCAGGTCGTCGATCGGCTTCCGGGCGGCCAGCAGGTAGTCGATCACGGATTCGACGTCGTCGTAGTAGCCGTCGAGGCACGGCCCATCCATGTACGGGATGCCGCGGGCGCACCAGGAGTGCCCGCGCGTGTTCAGCTCGAGCCGGCGGGTGACCACGTCGAAGACGATCTGGTGGCACACCGCGAACGCCGTCCGGCACAGCCGCGGACCGTGCCCGGCCGCGATCGCCGCGCTCAGCTCGCCACGTTTGGCCAGGCCACGCAGCCAGGAGACGTCATCGGTCACGTGCGGGCGCCGGTACGTGCGGCGCTGGTTGGGGATGCGTGGCAGCCCCGGCCCGGCAAAGCCGGGCCGGTACCTGTTGCCGGAGGCCGTCGCGGCCTCGTCAGCATTGCTCACCGTTGCCGTCCTCGGATCGTTCAGACCGCGCCATTCCGGCAATACGGTCAATTACCTGTAAGCAGAGAAAAATTTCGCCCGGTCGAGTGTGGAATTTGGGTGCTCTCGGTCGCCATGCCCCACGGACAGGAATGGCTGTCCGTGCCGAATGAGTGACGGACAGGGGAGCCACGGCGGCCGGGTGGGTTAACCCGTTCGGTGGTCCCCAACGCAGTTCTCGGTCAGCCATCAACCCACCGCGTCCACGTTGCCCGGCGAGCACTGGCCATCCTGGACGAACTCGAAGAGTGACTTTCCGTCATTCAGCGGGGTCGGTTTCACGCTCGGTGGCGGGTCGACGCGTGGTCACCGCCCGGTCGCGCGAGGTCGCGATCAACGCCGGTTTCCGGCTCGGCGATACCACCGAAGGCGAGATCAAGTCCCGTCGACCACCGGTCGCCTATCCGACACCCCCGAGCGATGTCCGTCAGAGACCGGCACACGGTTCGCGGCCCGTACCCACGGCACGGGCTCGTCCATGGGGGAGAGTGAGTGACGATGATCCTCGACGAATCGCTGCCGGACGACGACGTGTTGGCCGTCTGTGCACTGGAGCCGATGGACGGCCGGCGCGATCCCGGGCCGGTCGGCGAGCGGCTGGGCCGGGTTCGCTGCGGACGTCCGCTGGTTTATCCGGTGCCGGCGGAGGATCTGCCGCCGGTGCTCCGCCGCCGGGCCGAGCGGGGCGGTGAGCGGTACGCCGGGGTGATCTTCGCGTTCGACCTCGACGTGCTGCCGTCCGGGGAGCGGTACGTCGGTGCCCGCCTCGACGTGACGCTGGCCGATCCGGGCGCCCGGGCCGTCCAGCTGGCCGCCGACGGCGACGAGTTCGGTCTGGTCCGGGGCGAGGCGGCGTCCGCCGCGGCGCTGCGTACGGTGTCCGCCACCAGGTCCCGCCCCGGCCTGCTGCGCCGCCTGAGCCGGCGGGCCGGTACGCCGCGCGCCTGGACGACGGGCGTGCTGTCCGGGACCTTCGGCTGGGTCTACGACGATCCCCGGGGCGTGACCCTGCTCCCCCGTACGTACGGAATGCACGCCCTGGTCGAGATGCCGGGCACCGCAACCGACCTGTGCGGCGTCCTGACCGTGCGGGCCGAGACGATCGACCGGACCTTGATGACCACGGCCGTCACCTTCCGCGAGCCGTTCACCGGCGCCGACGTGCCGGCCGGCGCGGCCGTCCGGATGTGCCTGGCCGCCGATGTGGTCGGCTACAGCCGGCGCGGCAACACCGAGACCGAGGAGATCCAGCGCGACCTGGTCCGGGTGTTGTCCGACGCGCGGCAGGCGGCCGGCATCGCCGAGTCCGCGGTCCGGCCGCAACCGCAGGGCGATGGTCAGTTCACCGTGTTCCCGACCGGCATCGACGAGTCGGTGGTGATACCGCGGATGATCGCCGCCCTCCGGGAGGCCCTGCTGGACCGCGACCGCGGCCGGGCGAGCGACAAGCGGATGAGACTACGGGTCGCGTTGCACCGCGGATTGGTCAAGGAGACGGCCAACGGCTGGGTCGGCACGGCGGCCATCGCCGTACATCGCCTCCTGGACAGCCCGTCACTGCGCGCCGCGATCAAGGACAACCCCGAGGCACCGTACGTCCTGGGCCTGCCCGATGTGCTGTACCACGACGTGATCGCCCATGCCGTCGAACCGCCGCTGCCCGCCGACTTCCGGCCGATGACCGTGGACCTGCCGGAGAAGGACTTCGCCGAGCACGCCTGGCTGACCGTGGGCACCCCCCGATGACCGCGGTACCCGCACCGAGCGGCGATCACTGCCATTCGGCCTGGTCGGCGAGCGCGCGCAGGCCCGGCTCGTCCAGGATCACGATCTGCCGGTACCCGGTCCGCAGCAGGCCGTCCCGGCGCAGCATCCGCAGCCCGCGCTGCACGGTGTCCTCGCGCGCGCCGACCAGGGTGGCCAGCTCGGTCTGGCTGAGCTCGACACCGATGAGCAGCCCGTCGCCGGTCGCCTCACCGCAGCTGGCCGCGATCTCGCTGAGCACCCGGGCCAGCCGGACGTGCACCGGGAACGCCGAGAACTCCGAGCGGCGCTCGTTGGCCCACCGCAGCCGCCGCCCGACGGTCGCCGTGACCTGTGCCGACACGTGCGGGTGGCGGGCGATGAAGCCCATGAACTCGCGCTGCTGGATCACCGTCGACACCACCTCGCCGCAGGTGGTGACGGTGGCGCTGCGCCCGCTGCCGGTGACCGCGGCCAGCTCGCCGACCAGGTCGCCGGGCAGCCGGATGGCCAGCAGCCGCGGCATGCCGCCGACCGACGTGGAGACCTTGACGTGCCCCTGCCGGATGATTTCCACATGGGCGTCGAGGCGGCCCTCGACCAGCAGCTGCCGGCCGGGGGGAAGCCGCCGCGTGATGCCGAGGGCCAGGAGCTGCTCGCGGTCCTCGGCGCTGATCAGCGAGAGGAACGAGCCGGGCGCCCAGGCCGGGTCGGCATCGGTCATGAGTCTTCCTCGGCGATGATGGACAGCGCGGTCGTGACGATCCGGTTCAGCCGGCCGCGGTCGGCCAGCGCGCCGGTGACGCCGCCGAGCGGGTCGGCGGCGGTGTGCGGGGCCCGGTCGAGCGTGCCGGTGAAGAGGCCGCCGAAGACCTCGCGGATCACCTCGGGCACGGTCGTGTTCGCGTCCTCCCCCTGCCCGACGCGGCGGTCGATGAGGCGTACCGCCTGCCCGGCCAGCCGGGTCAGCTCGCCGTCCACGTCCTCGTCCGGCTCGCCGAGCGCCAGCGGGACGGCCGGCTCGCCGTACTCGTCGGCGAGGGTGCCGGCCACCGGGGCCCGCTTGCTGCCCAGCGGCCGTTCGACGAAGGACTCGTACCAGGCCGGGCGGCCCCGCATCGCCCGCAGCACGAACGCGAGATCGCGCTCGACGGCGCCCCGGTCGCTGCCCGGCCAGTCGCCGAGGCACCGGGCCCGCTCCAGCGCCCAGGACTCCAGCGGCCACACCTCGGTGCCGGCCGTGTCCGAGACGCCGACCCAGACCAGGATGTTCGTCGCCAGCGTGGTCAGCCACGGATCCCGGCCCAGCGCCTCGGCCAGCCACCCGGGCAGCCGCGGACGCTGCAACGCCCCGCGCTCCCCGCGCCGCCGGCGGTGGGCGTCGACGGTCGCCGCGCCGAGCCGGGACGCCACCCAGGCCTCGAGATTCTGGATCGGCCGGCGGGCGTGCGCCAGGAGGTCCTCGACCATCGCCTCGACGTCGTCGTGGAACCGGTCGAGACACTCGTCGGCCAGGTTGCCCACGCCGGCGGCGCAGACCACGTGACCGCGCAGCAGCTCGAAACGACGGGTGAGCCGCTGGAAGACGATCGGCCAGACCAGGTCGTACGCGGCGCCGGTCAGTGCCAGCCGGTCGTACCCGCGGGCGGCCGCGGCCTCGGTGGCCAGGTCACCGTCCGCGGCCAGCCGGCGCAACCGGTCGGCGCCGAGCCGATCGTCGGGCCGGGCCTTGGCCGTCCGGGACCGGTACAGGCTTCCGCCGCCGTTTCCGGACCTGCGCATAGCGGCCTCGACCTGGTCACTCCTCAGACGAATAGGCTGTCTGCCCGAAGCGCCCACCATGGGACTCCTTCCGACCTTCGCTCGGCGATACGAAACGGCGTGTGCGACACCGCGAAAGGTGATCGGCGTCAATGGTCGAAGCTTGACGCAGACACCTTGCGTGCTCCAGGGCGCACGAGCGGTTACACCGGTTCGCCGTGCCATTGCGAACAAAGGGGCAAAGCAGCGGTCACCATGGGCCGCCCGTGCGACCCGATCAGCTGATGCATTCCTCATACTCCGATGTGGATGAACGGTGCCCAGTACGCGGGCCCGACACCGCGGCCGCCCTTCTCCACGGCGCCGACGTCGCGCACCGCCCCGCTGCCGGGTGCGCCGGCCAGCCGGGCGTACGCCGCCGCCCGCTCCCCCGCGTCCATCGCCCGAATCCGGCGCGCGGCACAGGCCAGCGCCTCGGCGACGCCGTGACCTCGGGTCAGCCGCCGGTACAACGTGGTCATCAGCAGACAGGCCGCGACGTCGTCGACCGGCCAGAGCGACACGATCAGGTGCCGGGCGCCGGCCGCGATGGCCGCCCGGGCCAGGCCGAGGACGTCCCCGCCGGCGGTGGCCCGGCCGCGGCCGGTGTGGCAGGCCGAGAGCACGAGCAGGTCGATGTCGAGGTCGAGCCCGGCCAGGTCGGGCAGCCCGAGCCGGTCCCGCCCGGACAGCGCCAGCCGGCTCAGGTACGGCCGGAGCTCGTCCACCTCACCGTGCGTGGCCAGATGCACGATCGACCGGCCCGGCGCGTACCGGGCGAACGCCTCGGCCGTCGCCGCCGGGCCGACGAGCGCGACGGCCGAGCGCAACCGGCCCGCGATCGCGCGAACCTCGACCCCGGTGCCGGGCAGCCGGGGCAGGCCGGCGTGCTCGGGATCGCCGACCAGCAGCGCCGGGCCGTCCGGGTCGGGTTGGCGGCCGGCGCCGGGGCGGGTCAGCAGCGCGGCCGACGGCAGGACGGACACCGCGTACCGCTCGCCCAGGGGCACGCCGCCGAGCGGGAGGACGGCGAACGGCAGCAGCATCAGGCTGCCCGGCGGCGCCACGAAGAGACGGTCCACCCCGGTCAGTGTGGCGGCGACCGGCTCGATCAGGTCGGCCGCCACCCGGGCCCCGAGATCGGGTACCCGGGCGCCGTCGGCGGCGAAGCCGGAGCACGCCGAGTGCAGTTCCCGTACCGCTCGGGCCAGGTCGCGGCGCTGCCGGTGGCGCCGCTCGACGAGCATCCCGTCGCGGCGGACCGCCCAGATGATCAGATCCTGGTCGAACGACTGGTAGTACAGCAGCGCGGCGTTCCCGGGCAGCGCCCGGCGGACGTCGTCCAGGGTGGTGGCAGGGTCGAACCGGGAGCCGTCGGCGGCCTCGGTGGCCCCTTCGGCAGCCCCTTCGGCCGCCGCGAGCTGCGCGACCACGTCCGCATAGGCCGGTTCGTCGCCGCGCAGCGCGGCCGCGGCCAGCCGCTCATGGGTGGCGCCCAGGCGCGCCTCGGCCCGCCGGGCCGCCGGGTCCGGGGCCGCCCGGACGATCTCCGCTCGCATCCGGTCGACCAGGCCGAACGCGCCGTCGGCGTCGCCGAGCTCGAGCCGGGCCCGGGCGGCGACGTTGTACATCCCGGCCACCGCCACATGGTCACCGGCCAGCGCGCGGTAGTAGTCCTGCCGCACCGCGCCCAGGCTGCGTTCGAATGCGTCCACGGCCCGAGCGGCCAGCCCGTCGGCCTGCTCGGCATCGCCCAGCGCCAACGCGATCTCGGCTCGGCGCCCGAGGTCGGCCCAGGTGTGCTCGGCCGGCGTCGCGCCCGCGCGGGCGAGGATCTCCCGAGCCACCGCGGGCCGTCCGGCGCGGACGTTCAGCTCGGCCATGACCACCGCGTCCAGGCCCGTCGTTTCGTCGATCACCCCGCGTGCCTCGGCCAGGCGGCCCAGCTCGATCAGCAGGACCGCCCTCAGGTACGACCCGGCCGGCGCCCGCGGCAGCGCCTGCTCCCGCAGCCGGTGTCCCTCGTCCGGCCGGCCCGCGTTCTCGGTCCGCGTGGCCCGGTGCCGCAACGCCAACGCCGCGATCCGGCGGTACGCGGCCGCGACGTCCTGCGCCGCGACCCGGATCACCTCGTGCCGGTACGCGGCCGCGGGCAGCGCCAGAGCGAGTCGGTGGCAGGTCTTGAGATGCTTGGCGGCGAGCTCCGAGCAGTCCGGATCGGCCAGCTCCTCGGCGACGTGGTCCAGTTGCAGCGTGGCCACCGCCGCACGGGCGAACGCCGGCGGATCCCCGGGCGCCCGCAGCGCCGCCGTCAGCATCTCGCTCGAACCGGCGGCGGCCACCGTCAGCGCCGCCCACCGGGCGTTGCGCGCGAGGAGCTCCTCCACGGTCGTCCCGTCGACCGACATGTCGCCCACCTCCCGCCGGGGTCTGACGGACAGCGGGGGCGGTCTCCTACCGGATGTCGATGGTCCCGTCGCAGCGACCGATCGCGATTGCGGTGCCGACCCGGGCGGCGCTCGCCGCTTCGGCGATGTCGCCGAGGTGGACGCCGGTGCGGACGTCCCAGCAGCGGACGACATCCTCGCACGCTACGGCCAGCACATGGTCCGGGTTCACGGCCGCCCGGTCGAAGGGAGCGCCGGCCTCGCCGCCGGCCTGCAACGGCTCGCCGAGCTCCGTGCCCGTACGGGCGTCCCAGCGGCGGACCCGGCCGCCGCCGTCGTGCGAGATCAGCAGGAGGCGGCCGTCGGCGAGGCGGTGGAACCGCAGGCCGATGATGTGCCATTCGCTCCCGGTGACGAGCGGCTCGCCGAGCCGCTCGCCGGTGGCTGCGTTCCACTGCAGGACAAGGCCGTCCTCGCCGCCGGCCGCTATGGTCGTCCCGTCGATCGCCACCGCGAACGCCTCGCCCGACAAGCCGGACAGGCCCGCACGACGCCCGGCCAGGCCGATGTTCTTCCCGGTCGCGGCGTCGATCAGGCGGATCCGGCCGTCGGCGCACGCGCCCGCGAAGAACGCGCGCCCACCGGCAAGCACGCCCGCGGCGACATCCGAGACCCGCTCGCCGGCTATCTCCACGACCGTGCCGGCGAGCGGATCGCCGAGCAGGAGCCCTTCCCCGAAACCCGCGGCCAGGCGCAGCCGCCCGTCGGGCAGCCGCACCCCCGCCAGATCCCCGCACGCCATGGGCAACTTCTTGCCGACGGCCGCGCCCGTCACCGTGTCCCAGCACCGGACGCCGTCCCGCGCGGACGACACCAGCGTCGTCGACACCGCCACCAGGCCGTACACCCGCGCGCCGTGCCCGGTCAGGTCCGCTCCCGCCGCGCGGCCCGCGACGTCCCAGCGCCGCAGGCGGCCGTGCTCGGCGCCGGTCACCAGGACCGGCCCGTGGCCCGACGGCACGACCGCGACGGCGTTCACCCGCGTGGCCGGGAGCTTGACGGGTTCCTCCCGGGTCAGGTCCCAGAGCCACGGCGTACCGGCGGAGTCGACCGAGAGCAGCGCCTGGCCGCCGGCCGCCAGACGGCCCGGCTGATACCGCGCGCCCTCTTGTGGCAGGGCGCGCCCGGCGGGTTCGCCGGTGAGCGCGTCCCAGCGGTGGATCGGCCCGCCGTACACCTGCCCGAAGACGACGTCCCGGCCGCCGGCGCGTGCGTGGGTCAACGCCGTCACCGGGTCGTCGTGGCCGGTCAGCGGCGGGCCGAACGGCTCGCCGGTGGCGGCGTCCCAGCGGCGTACCAGATCGTCGTCTCCCGCCGTGACCAGGGCTGTCCGGCCGCCGGGCAACCGTAGCGCGGTCAGCGCCAGCACCTTCGCGCCGTGCGCCCGCCAGGGTGTGCCGATCGGCTCGCCGGTCGCGGCGTCCCAGCGGTGGACCTCGCCGAGAAGGTCACCCGCAATGATCATCCCGGCGGCCATCGTCACCGGGCCCAGGCCGCCGCGGGCCTGCCAACTGCTCGGCGGCCGCAGCCGGTCGCCCAGCGGCTCACCGGTGGCCCGGTCGAACCGCTGCACCGACGTGGTGTCGGCGCAGATCAATACCGGGCCGGAAAGTCCGAGGAAGGCGACCGTCGGCGAGTCGTACCGGATCGGGGTGTCGGCCTCGTCGCCGGTCACGGCGTCCCAGAAACGGACGTAGCCATCACCGCCGTGGCTGAGGACCAGTCCCGGACCGCCCGCGCCGACCCAGCGTACGGGCGCCCGATGGCCCTTGATGAGCAGGTGCGGCGCGGGATCGGCGGTCATCGTCGGAATCATGACCCATCCGGCCGGCCCGGCCAAGGCCCGTCGCCCAGCAGGTGCACGACCGTCGCGATGATGCGGCGCAGCCGGGCCGGCTCGCCGATCAGGGCGACCACCTCCTCCGGCCCGCCCCGATCCGCCCCCGGCGCCCGGTCCAGCCCGTGCGCCGCCGGCAGCTCCCCGAACACGGCGGTCAGGACCTCGGGCACGACGCCGGCGGCCTTCTCGCCGCCGGCCATCCGGGCCGCGATCAGCTCGATCGCCCGCGCCGCCAGCGCCAGCAGCTCGGCGTCGTCCCGCTCGTGCGGCGCCACCAGGGCCAGCGATTCCGGCTCGCGGTCGTCGGCGCCGGCCGGGAACCAGACCGCCGCCTCCTTGCGGCCGAGCGGTCGCTCGACGTTCTTCTCGTACCAGCCGCGGCGGCGCCGCATGGCGGCCAGGACGGCCTCGACCTCGGCCGCGACCGCGGACTCGCCGACGTCGTAGGCCCCGGTGACCGCGGTCCGCCGCTCGGTCCAGGCGGTCAGTGGCCAGATCGACCGGCCGGCCGTCGCCTCGACCCCCACCCACTCGAGGATCGCCCGAGCCAGCTCGACGCGCCACGGGTCTCCGCCGAGCTCGGCGATCAGCCAGGCCGGCGGCCGCGGGCGCTGCTGCGCGCCCCGTTCGCCGCGGCGGCGGCGGTGCGCGTCCACGGTGGACCGGCGCAGCCGCGCGGTGATCCAGCCCTCGAGGTTCGCGATCGGCCGGTCGGCGTGGGCGAACAGGTCGTCGAGGACCGCGTCGACGTCGTCGTGATAACGGTCCAGGCACTCGGGCGCCATCTGCCGCAGGCCCGAGGCGCACGCCGGATGCCGGCGTCGATGCTCCATCGGCCTGGTGACCCGGTTGAAGACGATCCGGCCGGCGATCTCGGCGGCGGCCGCGCGGAGAGCCCGCCGTTGTGCCGTCGACGCTTCGCGATAGCGGGCCACGAGCTGCCCGGCCTCGGCCAGGCTGCGGATTGACGAGTTCTCGGCCACGACCTGTCCTCCGTTTCGACGCCTGGCGTCGATGGTCGTGACACGAGGACCGCGCGGGCAGTGCCGCCGCAAGAGATACCGCCGGTTACGTACGGCGCCCGCGAACCGGTCCCCGGATACGTACGGGCCGGGCTCCGCGACGGAGCCCGGCCCTGGTCGGAGCGCTGTTACGACATCTCGCTGGGGCGTGGGCCCTCGTCCAGGTCGAGCACCAGGCTGGGCACCGCGGCGCCGTTGACGAACACGCTCACCGCCCGGCCCTGTGCGTCGGCCAGCTGCAGCTCGACCATGGCCCCCCGGGCCATGGCGTCCCGCACCTTGCCGACGACCGCCTCGGCCTCGGCGTCCCTGATGGTCCACTCCGACTGTCCGATGATGATTTTCTTGGCCATGTCCGGCACCTTTCTGGAGGGGGCGGTGATCAGATCACCGCGTCGACGGAGTACGCGAAGGAGAAGTCCTGCGGGTGCCGCTCGTGCCGGCCGAGCCCGAACTGTTCCTGGGCCAGCAGCGACGTCCGGTAGAGGCCGATGCTCGGGCCCACGACGCCGGACAGCAGTTCGTAGCCGGTGTTGACGAGCACGGCGGCCGCGCCCGCCACGGCGACCGCGGCCGCCGCGTGCGGCGCGCTGAGCACCAGGCCGGCCACCTGGGTCTCGGCGAACTGGACGACCGGGCTGGTCAGCTTGTGCTCCAGCAACGAGCCGAGCGCCTGGCTGCCGGCCGTGTCCCGGGACACCCAGACGGCGATGTCGAGGAAGTCCACGGCCGGGCCGTGGTAGATCAGCGCCCGTTCGAGCGGCAGCCGTTCGCCGTCATGGATGTTGCTGAACCGCATCGTCTCGGCGCGGTACGCCGGCCGGTCGCCCGCCCCGCCGGTGAGCACCAGCGTGTCGACCCGGATGTCGGCGCTGCCGAGCGCCCGGTTCCGGTGCACGATCAGCTCGTCGATGCGGATCGCGACCGCGCCCGGCGCCGCGCCGCGTGCCGACAGCAGGCGTACCGGCTCGGACGGGCGGTCGTCGACCAGGAACGTCGCCCGCTCGGCCGCCGGCGGCCGGTTCGGGCTGACCGTGAAGTCGATCGGCTCGACGGCGTACCGGACCTGCCCGACCGGCGCGGTGTCGACGTCGCGGGTGGCCCCGGTCGCGATCTGGGTCAGCAGGCTCTCCAGCCCGGGGCGGGCGGCGATCCTGTGGGCCGCCCGGACCGTCTGCTGTTGCAGCACCGACACGTCGACCGGCCCGTCGCTGATCAGCGCCAGCACCGTCTCCGGCCGGGCGTACGTGGTGTCCACCCCGTCCGGCCAGGTCATCGCCACCCCGGTCAGGCGCCGGGCCACGTCGTCCCAGCCGTACGTGTAGGAGGCGCCCTTCTCGAGCAGCACGCCCCCGGGATCGGCCGCGGTGAGCACCGCCACCCGGAACCCGACGCCGATGTCGACGAGGGACACGTACGCCGGCTGATCGCCGAGATTGGTCAGCCGGAAGTAGACCCGCTCCCCGGCGTACGCGAACAGCAGTGCCCCGGAGTTCGGCAGCGGCTCGGCCCGGCCGTCGCGCACCCGGCCCCACTCGATGCTTACCCGGTGCGCCAGCGGCCGGGCCGGATCCCCGTCGAGCCGGCGCAGCGCGGTCGCCTGGGCGATGCGCTGCAGATTGTCGGCGATCGAGCTGATCCCCAGCGGCGTCGCGGGATACGGCCGGTGCAACGGCCCGGCCGCGTCCCGCACCACCAGCCCGCCCTGCGCGTCGACGGTCACCTCGACCGGCGCCGGCGCGCCCGCCTCGGCCGCGACCAGCAGCGGTCGCAACGCCAGAGCGCCGCCCAGGTCCGCGGCCACCGGATGATCGGCCGGGAGCCGCACCGGCAGCCTCGGCGCGGCCGAGTGCGTCCGGTGGGCGCGGGCGTCGACCGGCACCTTCGCGTCGTCGGAGGCGAGCCGCAGCCGGGCGAGGGCGGAGGTCGGGAGAATCCGATCGACCGTCGCGGTGCCGATCGCCGGGCCGTCCTGCGGTCCGCGGGCGCCGCTGCGCATGATGGCGAACTCGTCGCCCAGCTCCACCCCGAGCAGCGGGGCGCCGAGCAGCTCGACGTGCTCCGGCTCGGCCGGCAGGAGCGGCAGGCCGGCCAGCGGGTCGAGATCGGTCGGCTCGAACGGCTCCCGCGTCGACGGGCCCTCGGTCTCCGGGCGCTGGGTCGGCGCGAGCTCCTGCACGCTGCGCCGGACCGCCTCCAGCATCGTCGCCCAGTTGACCCGCGCCCGCTCGCTCTCCCGCAGCGCCCGGGTGAGGGCGTCGGTGAGCAGGCCCATCCGGACGCCGTCGCGGTTGGCGCCCTCCCACGCCGACTGCGCGGGCGAGCAGGCCACCACCCGCACCGCGTACGGGTTGCTGATCAGGGACCGCCGATCCACCGCCAGACCGGCCCCGGCCAGCTTGGTGACGTGCGCCTGGACCGCCTCGTAGGTCGGATGCCAAGGCTCGGGGGCGGTCCGCAGCAACGTCTTGATGCGCAGGCCCGCATCGCGGGACATGTGGGCGGCGTGGCAGCAGTCGAGCACGACGGTGACGTTGCGCGCCTTGTCGGTCAGGCGGGCCAGCAGGACGGACAGCTCGACGCCGGTGATGCCGCGGAAGTCGCTGTCGCTCGAGTCGTGGTAGTCGTCGGGCACGATGAACTGCAGCTCCGAGCCGTCCGGCGCGAGCAGGCGGCCGCCGTGGCCGCTGTAGTAGAGAACGATGGCGTCGTCCGGCTGCGCGTCGGCGATGACCTTCTCGTACGCGTCGAGCACAGCCGCCCGGGTCGCGTCCGGCGTGATGAGCCGCTGCACCGTGAAGCCGCGCGGTTCCAACGCCCCGGCCATCGCCTCGACATCGTGGAGAACGCCGCCCAGGCCGTTGGTCTGCGCGCCGATCAGGAGGGCTTTTCGCGTCATGCCCGTCTCTGACGGACACCCGGCGGATCAGTCGAACAGCCGCTCCCGGCGGGCCTTGGTGATCGCCTCGGCCGCGCTGTGCACCCGCAACTTCTCGTACGCCCGGCGAAGCTGGGTCTCGACCGTACGCTTGGAAACCTTGCGCTCGGCGGCGATGGCCGCGGTGTCCAGGCCTTCGTACCGGTGGCGCAGCGTGTCGAACTCGGCCGGGGTGAGGCCGTACGGCAGGGCGGCCGGGGCCGGGCGCTCGGTCAGGTCGACGCGCAGTCGGCGGGCCGACCGCTCCACCTCGGCCCGCAGCGGTTCCGCCCGCAGCGCGGCGGCCATCCGGTACGCCTCGCGCAGCGGCGCCCGGGCCTCGTCCCGATCACCCGCCGCGGCGGCCTGGCGCCATCGGGCGTAGGCGGCCGGGTAGGGCCGGTCGAGCGCCACCCAGCCGTCCGCCACCTCCCGCCACAGCGACGGCCGGTCGGTACCCCGGATCCGCCGGCGTTCCGCCTTGCACAGCAGCACGAGCTGACCGGCCTCGGTGGACGACGGTTCGCCTTGGGCTCGCCCGGCCAGCCGAGCCAGCTCATCGCCGTCGCGGACCGCTCGGCGGTCGGCCGCGCTCCGCATGCCCAGCGCGCACAGGCGCAGCAGCTCGAGCGTGTTCTCCCCGGCTTGGACGGCCCGCACACCCGCGGCAATTTCCCCGACCGCCCGCGCGTCGCCCGCCCACAGCGCCAGCTCAGCCCGGACGGCGTGCAGCGGGCCGAGGAACCGGGGATCCCGGCCGTACTCGACGCCCTCGATCGCCGCGAGCAGCTCGCGCGCCTCGTCGAACTCGCCGCGCGCCACCTTGATCTCGGCGAGCGTGAGCCGCGGGTAGAGGCTCTCGGCCACCGGGCGGTCCAGCGACAGCTCGGTGATGATCTCCTCGGCGTCGTCCCACTCCCCCAGCAGCACGAGGGCGGCGCTGGTGTTGCCGGCCAGCACCGTGCCCTGCCGGGTGTGTGCGAGGTCGAGCTGCCGTGCCGTCGCCAGGCCCTCCCGGGTCACCGCGGCCGCCTCGCGCAGCCGACCGGCGTGTTCCAAGACCAAACCCAGGTTTCCGTACGCTCGGAAAAGGTCCTCGATGTGGTCGGCGGCGCGGGCAATCTCCAGGGCCCGCCGCAGCCTGACCTCCCCCTCCGGATTTCCCTGCAGGCCCAGGGCCAGCCCGGAGATGTTGAGTGCCCGGCCCTCCTCCGGCACCGCTCCGGCCGCGCGCGCCAGGTTCAGCGCCGCCTCGGCCAGGTCGCCGCCCTCGGCGTACTGCCCGGCCTGCAGCCGGCCGAGGGCGAGTCCGGCCAGGCTTCGCGCCTTGATCGCCGAGGCCGGCGATCCGTCCAGCAGCCGGGCCGCCGTGCGGTACGCGGCCTGCGCGTCGGCCCACCGCCCGGCCTCCCACCGATAGCTGCCCAGCCGCTCCTGCCATCGGGCGTCGTCCGGCGCCTCGGCGACGGCCTCCTCGATGTAGGCCACCGCCCGGTCCACGTGGCCCGACCAGCGCGCCGCGTCGGCCGCCCGGGCCAGCAGCTCGACGCGGGACAGGCCGGCCCGCCGCTCCGCGTCCTCGACCTGCCGCCAGACCGCGAGCGCCCGGGAGAACTGCACCTCCGCCGACGGAAAGGCCAGCTGCCGGACGGCGGCGTCGCCGGCCTGGACCGCCGAGGCGAGCGCCTCCGGCCGGCTGCCCGCGTGGTACCAGTGGCTGGCCTGCTCGGCCGCCGCCGACCCCTCGGTCAGGCACAGGCTGGAGTCCGCGGCGAGCGCCTTGGCCATCGCGATGTGCAGGTCGACCTGGATGTCCCGGACGGTCGTCTGGTACACCGCCTCGCGCAGCAGCGCGTGCCGGAACCGGTAGACATCCGCACCCGGCCCGGCCACCAGCATCTGCCGGTCGAAGCATTCCTGCAGGGCACCGCGCAGCACGTCCGGTGGGAACTCGCCGACCTCGCGCAGCAGCCGCCGGCTCATCGCGCGACCCGCCACCGCGGCCACCCGCAGCACCCGGAGCGCGTTCTCGCTGAGCACACCCAGCCGGGCCAGCACCACCGACCGGGTGTCGGGCGGCAGCCGGACGTCCTCGGGATTCTCCAGCGCGCCCGCGGCCATCAGCTGCTCGGCGTAGAACGGGATGCCGTCGGACCACTCGAAGCACCGTCGCGCCAGGTCGTGGTCGACCGCGCCTCGCCGGCCGGCGCTGAGCAGTTCGCGCAGCTCGCGCTGGTTCAGCGCGGGCAGTTCGAGCCGTTCGACGCGCCGCAGGAAGCTCGCGTTGGCCAGCAACTGCCACAGCGGATCGCCCCGGTCGAGCTCGGTCGACCGGTAGCTGGCCACCGTCAGGAGGCGGCGGTCCTGCGCACCGGCCTGACCGAGGTGCCGCACGATGTCGAGGGTGGACGGATCGGCCCAGTGCAGATCCTCCAGGATCAGCACGGTCGGCGCGTCCGCCCCGATCGCGTCCAGCATCTTGCGGACGGCCAGGAACACCTGCTGCGGCGAGCTGATCGGGTCGCCGCCGAGGTCGAAGAAGGCGGTGAGGCGCTCGTACGCCGGGCCGCCCAACGCGGTCGCCCGCGCCGCGCCGTACTCCCGCCCGAACGCCTCCAGCATCTCGAGCAGCGGACCGTACGGCATCGGGTCCCCGAAGTACTCCTCACAGGCCCCGGCCAGCACGTGCGCCCCGGTCGCCCTGGTCGCCCCGGCGAACGTGCTCACCAGCCGGCTCTTCCCGATCCCGGCCTCGCCGCCGATCAGGACGGTACCGGCCTGTCCCTCCCGGGCCTGCTCCAGCCGCTGCCCGAGCAGTGCCAACTGATCCGTACGGCCGATGAACGCCGTTTCCTGGGGCACCCGACCACCATCGCGTTGAGTTCCACGGGCCCGGCTCCCGGCTACCCCCGTACCGGACTGACGAAGCTACCCGCCGCCCGCACCCGGACGGAATGGCCCTGTCCGTCAGACCCATGATGTGGACGACCCCGAGGAGTTCCTCGACTACGACATGGAGACGCCGCCCGAGCTGATCGACCGGGGCATCGCCCGGGTCGACACGCTGGACGACGATCCGTTCACCTGGTACGTGCGCGCGTGGCTGCGGTGGCTCCGCCATGCCCAGGCCGCCTTCGATCCCGGCCGCCGATCGGCGCCGGACGACCTCGATCGGGTGGTACGCGCCGGTGACCGGGCACTGGCCGGGCTGCGGGCGGACGACCAGCCCGAGCTGCGGACCGCGGTGAGTCAGCTGCTCGCCGAGGCGTTGCAGACCCGCGACGCCGACGGCGACCTGGACCGCGCGATCGACGTCGGGGCCGCCGGAATCGACCGCGTGCACCCCGGCGAGCGGGAGTGGGCCATCCTGATGAACTCGCTCGCCAACGGACACCTCGGGCGGTACACGCGGGAGCATCGGGCCGACGACTTCGCCGCCGCCGAGCGGGCCCTGGCGACCCTGTTCGACGTCGGCTGGCCCGACCGGCCCTCCCTCTGGCTGCGGCTCGGCTCGCTCCACGAGGAGCGGTTCCGGGCCGGCGGCGAGCTCGCCGACCACCAGCGGGCGCTGGCGAGCCTCCGCGCGGGATGGGCGGAAGGCTCGAACTATCCGATGCTGGCGCTGTCGTACGCCGATGTGGTGATCAATTCCGGGACGGCGGCCGAGCCGGCCGATCTGGATTTCGTCGTCGCCCTGGCGGACACGGTCGAGCTCGGCTCGATCGTGCCGAGCATCCAGCCGCAGTGGCACTACCTGGTGATGATGGCCCATCTGCGCCGCGCGGCCGTGGACAGCCGGCGCACCGCCGCCGATCTGCGCGCCGCGGCCCAGGCGGCCGGCCGTCTGATCGCGCATCCCCTCGCCGAGCCCGGCCTGCGGGCCGAGGCCCGGGTGATACGCGCGACGGCCCGGCTCGACCTCGCGGCGATCACCCGCGATCGGATGGCCGACCTCGACCCGGTCCTGGCCGACCTTGCCGACGTCGGCCCGCAGGTCAACCCGGCGCTGCGGCGCTCCGTCGACGTGCAGCTGGCCCGGGTGCTGGCCGAGCGGGCCCGCCGCTCCGGCCTGCGCCGGGACGGCGCCGAGGCGGAGACCTTCGCCGCCGAGGCGCTCGGCCGGCTGCCCAACGGCTCGCCGGAGCAGGCCGAGGTGCGCTATCACCTGGCGTACCAACTGATCTCCCGCGCGGAGGCGGGGACGGCCGACCCGGCGGCCACCGAGCGCGGCATCACGCTGCTCGAGCAGGTCGTCGCGAGCCCCGGCACGTCGCCCAAGGTGCGGACGGTCGCCACCGCGCAGCTGGCCACGGCGGCCGCCGCGCGCGCCTACTACACCGGCGGCAGCCTCTCGGCCGTCGACAACGCGATCACCCAGGCGTCCGAGGCGTTGCGGGCAACCAGCCCGGACGACATGAACCGGGTCGCGATCGCCGCCGCCGTGGCCACCGCGCTGCTGCTGCGCTACGAGATCCGCGGCGACCTCGCCGATCTCCGCTGGTCCCTCGAGCTGCTGACCGACGCACGCGGCGAGGCGGCCGACGATCCCCACCACCACGAGCTGGCCCTCAACCTGGCCCAGGCGCAGACATTGTGGTGCGAGGTCAGCGGCGAGGCGCCCGCGGACGACACCCTGGAGCTGCTGACCGGTGTGGTGTCCGCGGCGCTGCCGGACGATCCGCGGCGGGTCCAGGCCCTGCGGAGTCTCGCCGCCGGCCATGCGATGCGGGCTCAGCTCACCGGACGGCGGGAGGACTGGGACAACGCGGTCCGCTACGCACGCGAGCTGAGGGCCGCGGTGCCGGCGAACGCCCCGTTCACCGGCCTGATGCGGTGGAGCGTAGGCGGCCTGCTGCTGCTGGCCGGCCGGGCGTCTAACGACCTGGGGCTGGTCCGCGAGGGCACCGATGTCATCGGCGCCGCCGTCCGCGAGCCGGCCAGTGACCTGCTCCGCGGCCGTTACCTCACCGGATACGGCACGGCGCTGTTCGAACTGCACCGGCGCGAACCCCGACCGGGCGACCTCGACCGGGCCGTCCGGGCGCTGCGCGAGGCCCGCGACCTCGCCGCCGGGCAACCGGGGCAGCGGGGCGCGGCCGAGGCCGGGCTGGTCCTCGCCGCCGCGCTGGACGCGACCGGCGACCCGGCCGCCGCGGCCGAGACCGGCCGGGCCGCCCTGCGCGCCCGAGCCTGGCAGGTGCTGCTGCAATCCGGCACCCAGGACGCGATGACCGCCGCCCGGCAGAGCGCCGCCGACGCGCTCGGGGTGGCCCGGACCGCGCTGCGCGCCGGCGACCCGGCCGGTGCCTGGTCGGCCCTGGAGACCGGCCGTGGACTGGTCCTGCACGCGGCCACGGTGGCCGCCACCGTTCCGGAGCTGCTGCGCCGGGCGGGCGAGTCCGACCTCGCCCGCCGGTGGAACGCCGATCCGCTGCCGGCCGGGGACGGCGCCGGCTGGCGCTCGGCCGCCCCGGCGATGCCTAGCGACGCCCGCTTCCGGGCGCTCGGCGTGCTCGGCGGCCAGTCGAGGCTCCTCGAACCACCGTCGCTGTCGGAATTGGGCGACGCGCTGACCGCCGTGGGCGCCGACGCGCTGGTGTACCTCTGCCCCGGTGCGGACGATGCGGCCGGCCTGGCCCTCGTCGTCGAGCCCGGCGGCCACGTCCACGCCCTCGACCTGCCGGCGCTCACCGGCGACTGGGCCCTCGCCTCGGCCGTCCAGCAGGCGGTCGGCACCCGGGACCTGGGCCCGGCGCCGGACCGTTCCACGGTCGGCCGCACCCTCACCGACGTGTGCCGTACGGGCTGGGACGCCGCGATCCGCCCGCTGCTCGACCGCTGGCGGCTCGGCCACTCCGGGACGCCGCATCTCGTGCTCGTGCCCGGCGGCGCCCTGGCCACCGTGCCGTGGCACGCGACGCACGGCGACGGTCGCTGGGCGATCGACGAGGCCGCGTTCTCGTACATCGCGTCGGCCCGCCTGCTCGTCGAGGTCGCCCGGCGCACCGCCCCCGCGTACGGCGGCGTGGGCCTGGTGATCGGCAACCCGGACACCGGCGACCCCGGGCAGGCGCTGCCGCACGCGGGCGCCGAGGCCAGCACGATCTTCCGCACGCACTACGCCGCCGGCCGTTACTGCGGCCGGCCGGACGGTCCGGCGGTCACCGCCACGGGCCGCGGCACCCCGGACGACGTGCTCGCCTGGCTGGCCGCGACCGGCACACCGCCCGCCACCGTCCTCCATCTGGCCTGCCACGGCGTGGTCCGCGCCGACGGCCCCGCCTCGTCCTACCTGCTGCTGGCCGACGGGTCCCGGCTCTCGGCCGAGGAGATCATCCGGGCCGCCGCGGCCCGCCCGGACGGCCGGTCGCCGGGCCTGGTGTCGCTGGCGGCGTGCACGACCCACCGGGCCGGGCGCGCCTACGACGAGGCCGTCACCCTGTCCACGGCCTTCCTCGTGGCCGGCGCCACCACCGCGATCGGCTCGCTGTGGCCGGTACCCGACCGCGAGACGGCCCGCCTGATGGTCGCCTTCCACGACAACCTGACCGGCCGCGCCGCGCGCCCGCACGAGGCCCTGCGGGCGACCCAGCGGTCGATGCGCGACCGGAGCTCCCTCGACGCCTGGGCCGGCTTCGTCCACCTCGGCTGGTAACGGCCGGGGCTCGGCACTAACGGCCGAAATGGAGGAACGCCGCCCACTCGGTGGGTGCCGCCGGGTCTGACCGGGCGGTCAGCGACCGAAGCTGGGCGGGCATCGTGGCGGGTGGCTGATGGTCGGGGGTGATCATCCACAGCTGGGCCCGGCGCAGGGCCTCGGCCGGTGGCAGGCCCTCCCGCCGCAGGTAGTGGTGGAACATGAACATCAGCACCGAGGTCGCCGCGTCGGGCACGCTCCACTGGGTGCCCACCACCGCCGCCACGTTGTTGGCCAGCAACGTCGTGCTCAGGCTGAATGCCTCGTCGTCGCCGCGGCCGCAGACCCCGCTGCTGCACGCACCCAGCACCGCCAGGGCGATCGGGCGGCCGACCCGGGCCGCCGACGACACCACCTCCTCGGCCGACAGCCGTTCGCCGCCGGACAGCAGCAGGTAGGACGTGTCCGCGGTGTCCGTGCCGGGCTCGACCATGCCGTGACACGCCAGGTGCAGCAGGGCGCCCGCCTCGCCGGGATCGGTCAGCCAGCTCAGCACGTCGTTGCGGGTGCCGGCGCCGTCCGGACCGGTCGAGCCGTCGGGGACCCGGCCGACGTAGCGGGCCGCCGGGTAGAAGGCCTCGCGGATCGCCCACGCCTCGGCCCGGGCCGAGCTCAGCTCGACGGCGGCGCCGGCGGTGTCCGGGTCGGCGACGATCAGGCATCGTTCCGCGGGCGGCGGTGCGCCTCGCCAGGCCAGGTCGCAGAGCAGGCGGGCCGACGGGGCGTACGAGAAGGTCGCGTCCTCGATCGCATAGCGCCACCGGCCGTCGACCGTCCGGCGGGCGGCGTGCCAGGGGATCCGGACCAGCTCCCCCATCGGGATCAACACGATCCGGGAGGCGTCCGGGAGGCGGGTGAGGACCGGGCCGATCGCCGCGGTCCAGGCCCGTTCGCACAGATCCTCCAGGGGGCCGGCATCGACCTGTGCGTCGGCGGGATACGCCGCGTCCACGTCTCGCCGGCGACTCGTCCGGGTGGCCGCGGTGAGGAAGGCGTCGAAGGCGGCTCCCCAGCCGCGGGTCAGCTGCGGCAGCGGCAGCCAGGTCGGCGGTTCCGCGGCCGGCACGATCACCGCCGCGCCGGAGCGGTCCCGGCCGGGCATCAGGTAGACCAGGGCGTCGACGCCGAGGGAGGTGAGCGCGGCCCGGACCTCGTTGAGGTCGGGCGGCGCCAGCAGGCGCGCCGAACCGGCGTCCAGCGGCACCTGGGCGGTGCCGGCCGCGTCGAGCGGGATGTGGGCGATCACGCTGATCATCTCGCGTCGCAGCTCACCGGAGACCTCGGCGGCGTCGGCCGGGGCGGCGAGCCACCGCTGCGCCAGGTCCGGCCGGCCCTCGTCGATCATGCGGGCGGCCAGGTCCCGGGTCTCGGTGGCGGCGTACAGGATCAGGGCCCGGCCGGCGTCCAGGGCCATCGCCGCCGACTCGGGATCGTTGTCCTGGATGCACCACGACGCGACGTCCATGGCGTCGCCGGCCGCGTTCCGGGCCGCCACCTGGACGGCCGCGGTGTCCGACTGGAGCAGCACGTTCCACGCGTGACCCCGCAGGCCGGACAGGGCCACCTCGCGGCACCGCGCCCGCTGCCCGGCGAGACGGTAGGCGTGCGCCAGCGGGTTGCTCAGGTTGGTCCAGTGCCCGTGCAACTCCGAGCCGGCCATCGTCCGCGCCTTCTCCAGCAGCTGGATCGCCTCGGTCAGGTCGGCGCGGCCGGCCAGCATCTCCACCCGGCGCAGCAGGGCGGTCCCCAGCGCGGAGGTGTAGAAGGCCTGGCGAGGGTCGTCCTCCCCGGCCAGGACGACCGCCTCGCGCAGATGCTCGACGGCCGAGTCGAGCATGGCGTCCGAGTCGAGCCCGTAGCCCATCTCGGCGAAGCCGAGACTGTGCAGCCGGGTGGCTCGTTCGGCCGGCGCCAACCCCGGCGCCGCGGCCCGGTCGCGCAGCGAGGCCAGGTTCCCGTTCGCGTTCGGCGACGGGACCGCGGTGGTGACGGAGTCGTTCAGGTCCAGGACCGAAGCGAAGTTCTCGACGAGGTCGGCCATCTCCTGGTGGGCGGGGTCGCCCGGCGGCAGCCCTCCGATGATCTCCTGTGCCTTGCGCATCTCGGGCGCCACCGCGGTGAAGTCGCCCCGCACCGCCGCGGCGTACGCCTCGGCCACCCCGGCCATGGCCGTACCCTTGATCCGGATCGTCGTGGTGTCGGCCGCACCGCTGCCTTCCAGCATGGTCAGCAGCTCGCGGATCCGCCCGGGCATCCTGCTCACTTCGCTGGGACTGGCCTCGGCGAAGTCGCGATGCATGGTCAGCCCGATCCGGGCGATCTCCACCAGGTCCTGTTGCGGGCGCACGCCGGCCGCGGTCGCGGCGAGACCCTCGACCTCGTGCACCGCGGCCCGGATGTTGAAGCCGGGACCGCCGTGCATCGACGACTCCAGCAGTGCGCGGGCGCGGACCGCGGCCGCGGTGGCCGGCCAGTCGGCGAGCGGCCGGGGGTCGTCGTTCGCCACCGCGGTCAGCGCCACGGCCCGCGGGTCACCCGACAGCTGCGCCCGGATCATGGCGGTGACCAGTATCGACGCCATCTTCGGCCGCCCCGGGAACCCGGTCGGCAGGCCGTCGAAATCGGCGAGCGCGGCCGACAGGTCGGCCGCCGCGTGGTCCTGGTCGTACCGGGTCACGTGCATCCAGCAGCGCGCGAACCGCCAGGCGGCGTCGTCCGGCGCGCCCACCCGGGTGATCGCCGCGGACGTACGGTCGAGCATCGCCTCGAGATCGGTCATGGCAGCTACTGACGGACGCGTCCTCTGACGGACACGTCCTCTGACGGACACGTCCGTCAGAGGACGGCATGACCAACCACGTGCTGAGCGTTCTCATCCAGATGCCGGCCGAGCGGCTGCCGACGGTGATCACCCGCCTGACGTCCGAACGGGACCTGCTCGGCCGGGCGGTGGCGTACGGGCGCGGCTACCAGTTCGACCACCAGCCGCAGACGCTCCGGAACGCGCTCGCCGACCTGGAATCGGCCACCGGCTCGACCGCCGACCGGTCGGTGGCGGCCCGCTTCCTGGCGCTGCGGGTCATCGAGGCGACGCTGATCGGGCAGCACGTCGGCGCGGCCCGGGTGATCCGCATGCTGGCCGACGCCGAGGACGACCCGGATGATCCGGGCGCGCTCGCCGGCCTGCGGGCGATGGCGTACGCGGCCGGCGCGCTCGCCGACGAGCCGGGCACCGACCCGGCGGCCGCGCTGGCCGAGCTGGACGCGATGTCACCGCCGCGGGACACCTCGTACGCCGCGCTCTGGCCGGGTCTGCGCAACGGGCTGATGGTGCGGATCGCCGCCGACCGGCAGGACCTGAGCCTGATGCCGGACATTCCCGCGCAGGTGGCCGCGATGAAGGCCGATCAGCGGTTCGGTCCCGCGCACCATCCGGCGATCGAGCTCATGGAGATCATGGGCGAGATGATGACCGCCCTTCAGCGGCGGGACGTGGCCGCCGCCACGGCCGCGACCACGCGGATGCGGGCGGCGCTCGACCGGCTGCCGGCCGGCGATCCCACCGTGGACGCACTGCGGGCCCAGCTCGACGCGGCGATGGCACAGCTTCCCTGAAGCCGGCTCGGGCGATGTCCAGGGTGCGCTGGTCGTCGCCCTCGGTCGGCACGGTGACGGCGACCAGGTTCCCCCGGTCCGGGGGACGGGCTCTCCCGTCCGTCAGAAAAGGACGGACGGCGACACTACGGAGTTTCGAAGGACGCGGCGTGATCAGTTGGCCATTTGCGGTGCCGGAGACCGCCGCCGCGCTGATCGGGATCACGATCCTGATCATGGCGGCCTCGTTCCTGGCGGTCCGGCGGCACCGGCGGCAGCAGCGGCAGGTCATCGCCGAGGCGCTCGAGGGCATGGCCGGGCACCTGTCCGCCGGGCCGAGCGCCACCGCCCGGATGCAGCGCGGACTCGCCGTCGCCCTGGTCGACCAGCATCGGCTGGCCGCCCGGGTGGACGAGGAGATCCGCCCGTACGTCCTCGGGGGTCCGGCCAAGCCGGGAGCACCGGCCGCCGACCGGCCGGTCGACCGCATCGCCGCCGCCGTCGACGACCTGCGGGCCATCGCCCAGCGCCGGGGCGCCGCCGAGGCGACACCGCCGGTACGCGGATCGGCCCTCGGGCCGGTGCCCGGCCTGGAGGACTCGCCGGAGCTGCGCGAGGTCTACGAGGCGATGCTCACCACCCTCACCGACCGGATCCGGCAGGCCAACGCGGTCGTGCTGGTCGCGGTGGCGCTGGGGGCCGGCGACGCCAGGACCCGCGCCCGGGTCGCCGACTCGCTGCGGGAGGCGGACACCGGGCGGCAGGAGAGCGAGGCGCTGGCCGCCAAGGGCCGTCTGGTGTCGGCCGTGCACCGGCTGGCACACACCGACACCCCGGTGCCGGAGAGCGGCGTGCCCGGCGAGGCCACCCGGCGCGACGTACGGCGTCAGTCGTTGTCGCTCCGCGAGATCGCCGCCGGGCACGAGGCGGACCTGCTCGGCTGGCTGGCCGACGCGCGAACACGATGCGCCCCGGAGAAGGGTGGTACGCCGGCATGACCGTTCCGGAGCCGATTCCCTATGCCACCCGCGATCGCAAGACCGACACCCGGCGTGGCCGGCGGGACGGGCGCAAGCGCATCCCGCCGTTCACCACGCTGACCGAGCAGCTCGAGGCCGAGGCCCGGATCAGCACCCCGTACCAGGACGAGCTGAGCCACGCGGGGAGGTACCGGATCAACGAGCAGCACCGGCTCTTCCTCGACCGGATCACCGAGATCCGGGACGAGATCGCCCGGCTGCGCGGCGCCCTCGACACGGACCTGGAGTTGATCGAGCAGGCCCGAGCCGACCTCGCCGCGAAGCAGGCCGAACTGACCGAGTCCGAGCTGCAGCCGCGGAACTACCAGGAGCTCCCGCTCGCCGGAACGCCGGTGCTGCACGGTCGCCGCGCCGCGATGCGCGAACAGCGGATCGCCGCCGCCCGCGCGGAACTGGCCCGGTGCGAGGCGGCGGCGCGGGGCCGCCGCCAGGCGATCACCACGGCGACCGCCCGGATCGACCAGGAGTTCGCCCTGGCCCAGGCCCGGGCCCGCCGCCTGGCCGACTACTACGTCCTGCGGATCGCGTCGTACTGGGATGCGGTCGTGCAGACCCATCCGGAGGGCCGCAACCTCTCGACGGCGCTGCCGGTCGTCTCCCTGGCGCTTCCCCGGTGGGTCGACGCGACCTGCCAGGACGGCGTCATCACCCTGCCCGCCCCCACCGAGGAGTGACGCGATGAGGATCCCGCTGATTCCACAGTGGAACCGCCGGCCGCGCATGCCCCGCCCGCTGCGGCAGGCGATGGCCGAGCTCGAACAACTGGCCCGGGAACCGGTCGAGTACACCATCGATCTCACCTCGATCACCGACGGCCTGCGCACCCGCATCGGCGGTCACGCGCCCGACCTCGACGACGTCCGGTTCCGGCAGGCCGTGGACGACTACATCCGGCACTCCATCGACGAGCTCAAGGCCGGCCTGCACGCCCGGCACGACGGGTACATGGACCGGCTCGACCGGCTGGAGGTCATGGTCCGGCCGTATCTGGACCGGGCCCGCACGATGGCACACAACACCCGCAGCAACCTGTCCCACATGGATGCCGCGGTGACCAACGCGCTCGACCAGCTGAGCGATCCGGAGACCCCGATCTACGACCCCCGTGAGACCGACCCGCCGAGGGAGCCCCGGCCATGATCGAGCCCACCGACCGGCCACCGCGCGGCATCATCCACGGCGACCTCTCGCAGATCGCCGGGCGGTCCTGGACGCACGGCCTGTTCTGGCTGGTCCTGCTGGCCGCCGGGGGTGTCGACGTGGTGACCTTCTACCAGGTGCTGATCCTGGTGCTGAACGTCCCGCCGCTGATGGTGACGATCGCGGTCGCCGGGTTCGCCTCGGTCGCGCTGACCCTGGCCCACTACGCCGGGCTCCAGGCGCGGGCCACGATCAACCCGCGGAACATCACCGGCTCGAAGACGCTGGCGCTGGTGCTCGGCGGCACCTGGGCGATGCTCGGCGTGGTCGCGTTCGTCGTGCGGCTGGTCCTGGAGCCGGGCGGCGCCTCCACGTTCACCACCGACAGCGGCACCGTCACCGACGACCTGGGCACCGGCGGGTCGAGCACGCCGCTGTACCTGTCCGCGCTGCTCTTCCTCGTGCTGTACATCGCGACCGGGGTGGTGGCGAGCCTGGCCGGCTACTTCCGGCAGGAGCCGGCCGCCCGGCAGTTCGGCCGGGCCGCCACCAAGCGGACCACGGCGGCCACTAAGCACGCCGACACGCACTGGGAGTTCTCGCAGGCCGAACAGGTGTGGCTGGCGATCAGCCGGGCGCGCCGGCGCCGCGAAGTCGCGATGGCGGAGGTGGATCGGCAGTTCGAGGCGACCGCCAACCGGCTCCGGGCGGACGCGGAGCTGATCTTCGCGCAGAACCGGAACGCGGCCCGGGCGGTCGGCCGGACCGGGTGGGACGACCCGACCGTGCCGATCCCGCTCCCGCCCGCGTACCCGCCGCGACCACCGCATCAACGTCAACCCAGAACGGACCGACCGGAGGAGACACCGTGAAGTACCGGATCCGCGGCCTGCTGGCCGCATCCACGATGGCCGCGGGCTCGTTCGTCAGCTGCGACAGCGGTGGCGCCTTCCCGCCGGAGCCGGTGTCGATCGACTGCCCGGCCGCGGCCCACCAGGGCCAGGCCATCACGCTGGTGGTCGGCGCCCGCGCGAACAGCCCGGCGCCCGGCCTGCCCGACGAGGTCAAGGGCCTGATCCGGGAGGCCGCCAAGAGCTCCAAAAAGGTCCAGGTCGTCCGGGTGGACGGGCAGCCGACGGTGGGCCTGACCGCCGCCTTCCGGACCAACGGCAACAACTCGACGATCCGCGAGCGAGACCTGCAGAGCTTCCTGAACCAGGCCGACGGGTACGTGCAGACCCTGAAGCCCAAGCGGCCGCAGGCGGACGTGCTCACCGCCCTGACCGTGGCCGCCCGGAGCACGCCGGAGGGCGGCACCATCGTGCTGATCGACTCGGGGATCCCGACCACCGGGCCGCTGAGCTTCACCAACTCGGAGATGTTCACGGCGGACCCGAAGGAGGTCGTCGACTTCCTCGACGCCCAGAAGCTGATGCCTGACCTGACCAAACGTTCCGTCGTGCTGGTCGGTCTCGGCGACACCGCCGACCCGCAGCCGGCCCTGCCGGAGAACCTCCACAAGCAGATCACCGACCTCTGGACGACGATCGCCGACAAGGCCGGCGCGGACTGCGTGAACCCGCTGAAGTCGGCGACGAGCCGCACGTCGGTCCCGACCGACGTGCCGGTCACCGTGGTCGCGCTGCCGAAGCAGCCGGTCTTCCCCGAGTGCGGCACCACCGTGCTCACCGACAGCAGCCCGGTGGGGTTCACGCTCAACACCGCGGACTTCCGTGACCCGAAGGGCGCCCGGACCACCCTGGCGCAGCTGGCGAAACGGATGGCCGGGCATTCGCAACGGGTCCAGCTCGTCGGCACCACCTCCAGCGAGGGCAGCGACGCGTCCAACCAGCGGCTGTCCGAGCGCCGCGCCGACGCGGTCAAGGACGTCCTGATCGATCTGGGGGTGGCACAGTCGCGGATCAGCGCCAGTGGCGCCGGCGAGCACTACCCGGGACGCGTGCGGGACACGACGGCCGCGGGCACGCTCATCCCCGGCGCCGCGGTCCGCAACCGCTCGGTCGTGGTCAAGCTGTCCTGCGACGGTTGATCCCGCGATGACGCATCCGGCACCCGATGCCGACGCGCCCGTCACCGAGCTCGACCCGGGCCGGCACCGGCTCGACGACGGCGACATCACCCGGCTGGACCCGGGCCGCACCAGGCCCGCGGTCCCGGAAGGGCTGCCGCCGGCCCTCGACGCGCGCTTCGTCGTGCTGCGCCGGCTCGACCGGGCCGGTGCCGAGGCGGACGTGTGCCTCGTCGAGGAGCGGGCCAGCGGCGCCGAGCGGGTGCTGAAGCTCTACCGGGGCCCGGGCCCGGAAACCGCGGTGCGGACGTTCCTGGAGAGCAAGCAGAGCCGGTACGCCGTGACGGTCGCCGAGGTCGGCACGGCGGACGGCCGCGGTTACGAGGTGCTGGAGCACCTGGCCGGCGGGAGTCTGACGGAGCTGCGGCGCAGCGACCCGGCCCGGTTCACCGCGGAGGCGCTGACCGGGGTGGTCCGGCAGCTCGCCGACGCGCTGGGCGAGATGCACGCCAACGGGATCGTGCACCGGGACGTCAAGCCGGCGAACGTCCTGGTGCGCCGCCTCGCGCCGCTCGAGATCGCGCTGATCGACTTCGGCATCAGCGTGTACGCGCCGTTCGGGCAGTCGGTGACCGACGCCTCCGGGACGGTGCGATACCTGCCGCCCGAGTACGTCAGCGGACAGCTGGTGTCGCCCGCCTTCGACTGGTGGTCGCTGGGGATCAGCGTTCTCGAACTGGCCACCGGGGAGCCGTTCCTCGACGGCCTGGACGACGTGCTGGTCCGGGTCGAGATCGCCGCCCGGCCGGTCAGCACCGAGGTGGTCGTGGACCCGCGCCTGCGGCTGCTGTGCCAGGGCCTGCTCGCCCAGAACCTCAACGAACGCTGGGGTGGCGAGCAGGTGACCGCATGGCTGGACGGCGACTCCCCGGCGGTGCCGATCGCGTACCCGGCTCCGGCCGGCGCGGCGGAGACCGAGATCGCGGCCGAGCACCCCTACCCGTACGCCGACACCGAGTACCGCAACCGGGTGCTGCTCGCCCTGGCCATGACGGCGAACTGGGAGCACACCGTACGGCTGCTGTTCGGCGACGACCCGGAACCGCTGCGTGCCCTGACCGCGTGGCGGGAGCAGTTCCCGCCGGATCCGGCATACACCGACGACCCCGCGGAGCCCGCGAACGTGCGCCTGCTGCGCCTGCTCCGGTCGATGGCGCCGATGCTTCCGCCGATCTACCGCGGCGTGAACGTGGTCCGGGCCACGCTGCCGGCGATCGCCCTGGGCGCGTTCACGAACGACGGCAACTCGCCCGCGATCGTGCACGAGCTGTGGCGGTTCCGCCTGCTGCCGCTGCTCGCCACCGGCGGGGCCGGCGGAGGCCTCACCGGCGGCGACGGTCTCGACGAGGTCGACCGGCAGTGGCGGCGCCGCCGGCAGCGGTGGCAGGAGGCCGCGCGAGAGATCGAGGACCCGGGCGCACGCGCCGCGCTGGAAGGCACCCACGAGGCCGCCGCGGACCGCGCGCGGGCGCGCGCCCGCGCGCTGGCGTTGAGCCTGTGGGCGACGGTGGCGGACGACAACACGCGCGCCGAGATCCGGCGGGAGCGGGCGGCGGAGGCGCGCCGGTTCCGGCTGCCGTGGTTCGCCCGCCTGGTCGAGCAGCCGGACGGACCGTGGCTCGCCTACCAGGTCCGCGACTACGCCGAGGAACGCGCCGAGGAGCAGCTGGCCGCCGCCCGGCGCCGCGCCTGGCTGAACCGCAACCGCCGGTTCCGGGAGTGGTCGCGCCGGCAGAACCGGCCGGTAGCGCTCTCCTGGGCGGTCGCCGGGGTGTTCCTGATGATCGCCCTGTGCGGGGTCCTCATCGCGGTGAGCGACAGCGTCGCCCTCGCCTCGGACGGCGCCGTGCTGAACGCCTGGGTCGCCACCATGTTCGCCGGCCTGGCCGCGCTCACCGCCGAGGCCGTGCTGGCCTGGGAGATCGGCGGCCGGTTCCATCCGCGCTACTCGACGCTGGGCGCCGGGTTCACCGCGCTGGGCCGGGCCGCCCGGTCGCTCACCGGCCGCCGGATCGCCGTCGGCGTGCTGCTCGGGGTGCTGGGCCTGGCCGCCGTGCTGACCGCGTACCAGCCGATGATCACCCCGCTGCTCGCCGGCCTCGGGATCGTGGCCTCGACCGTCCCCCGCTACCTGCACTGGCACACCGACCAGGAGCACGAGCGGGCCGAGGCCGATCGGGGCGCACGCGAGCTGCTGGCGGCCCGCGGAGCCTGACCGACGGCGGCTTGTCCGTCAGTGTCCGGTGAGGAGGAACGATGAGTGCTGGTGGAATTGTGGTCCTGCCGATGGCCGCCGTGCTGGCTGCCGGTGCGGTCGTGGTGCTCACGGCGGCGGCCGCGGCCGCGCTGACCGTCTGGGCCGTGAACCAGGCGGCCGAGGCGGCGCTGCGCGCGCTGGGCGAGGTGGGGCAGAGACTCGAGAACGAGGCCGAACGCCAGAGCCAGGCGGAGATCGCGGCGCTGCGCTGGCCGCACATCGCGGCCGAGGTCGTCGAGGTGAACGCGCGGATCCGCCTGCTGGCCGAGCGGGCCAGCCGGACCGGCGTGGTGGTCGCGGTGCCCGCGCCGCTGAATCTCGACGGGTGCACCGAGCAGCAGGCGGTCGAGTGGGCCGCGCGGGCCCGGGTCCTGCTGGTAGCGGCCAACGACGCGCTCGCCACCGCGGGCGCCGCGACCGAGCGGGAACGGCTGGCCGCTTCCCTGCCCCGGACCGTCTCGGCGCTGCCGGACACCGCGGCCGCGCTGAGCCGGCTGCAGGACGCGCTGCGGAACCGCCGGCCCGGGCCCGCGCCCGCGGTCGCCCGCCCCGCCGGCCGCGGCCCGGACGTCGACGCGATCCTGCGGACGCTCGACGCGGACGTGAACGAGAACGAGCGGTTCGAGGCGCTCGAGGCGGCGGCCCGGGCGCGGACGGCCGGCGCCGGCACGATGTTCGCCCGCCAGCTGCAGATGAAGGTCGCCGACGTGAACGGGCGTGCAGCCCGCCGGCGCCTCGCCGCCCAGCTCACCGGCGTGCTGGAGGAACCGGTCGTGGTCCGCACCCCGCCGCCGGCGCCGTACACCGGGACCGCCGCGAAACTCCGCGCGGTCGTCGCCGGCGACGCCGACCTCACGCCCGAGCTGCTGCGCGAGGGCGCCGGGGCGGTCCGGTGGGCGGAGGGCGTGGTCCGCGCGAACCTGGTCCGGGAGACGGTCAGCCAGTGCCTGGCCGATCAGGGCTACACCGTGGACGGCACGTCCGACCTGCATCTGACCCGTACCGACTGGCAGGGCGAGCATTCCGCCGAGGTCTGGATCGACGAGCACAACGTGGTGCACGGCCGGGTCGTCCGCGACCAGGACGTCGACGGCGACGAGGCGGCCATGCGCGACCGTGACCGCTGCGACGGCTTCAACGCCGACCTGGCCGAGCTGGCCGACCGCCTGGATGCCGAGGTGGTCATCGACCACGGGCACGTGCCGCAGCGCCGGGGCCGGACCACTCCGGAGACGCCGATCGCGCGGCCGCGAGCGCGGGAGGCCCGATGACCACCGCGCCGCTGCTGCCCGGCTTCCCGGCGTTCGTCAACGAGCTGGCCGGCACGCTCGCCGTGCATTCCCAGTTCGTGCTGCACGGCAACCTGCGTGACCTGTTTCTGATGGAGCCGCCGGGCCGGCCGGCCCGGCCGGTGGCGATGCTGCCGCTGCTCTGGGCGGCGCTCGCCCCGCGCGGATACAGCTGCCTGGTCTGCTACGACCCGGTCGACGGCGTCACCGTCTTTCCGCCGCAGCCGGTGCCGATCGAAGCGGCCCAGCGGCTGCTCGGCAACCGGGTCATCGGGCGGCGGCCGTCGCTGGAACGGCTCCGCGTCCACCTCGCGAAGGTCGTCGGCGTCGCCGAGCAGCCGCCGCCGGAGGGCGGCACCGCCGGGCCGGGCCCGGGTGAGCCCACGCCCGATCCCCGGCAGCCCGGCCCCCGGCACCAGGCCGCCGCGCCGGCGAAACGCGACCCGACGGTCCGGCCGCCGGTGCGGGCCGCCGTCGTCATCGACTACGCCGCCCGGATCACCCGGGTGCCCGGCCAGCTCGACCCGGCGGAGCGCGACTTCTTCCTGTACTGCCAGAAGCTGGCCTTCACCGCCGAGCCGTTCGAGACCGGGCAGGTGCCGGGCGAGCGGTACAACCCGATCATCTGGCTGACCGAGGGCGAGCGCGACCTGCCGGCCTGGCTGACCTCCGGGGCGGAGCCGATCCGTACGATCGCGGTGGGCATGCCGACGCTCGGCGAGCGGGAACGGCTGGCCGAGGTGGTGGTGCCGATGCTGCCACCGGCCCGGAACCCGGGCGGCGCCGCCCCCGCGGCCGAGTTCGCGAAGCTCACCGAGGGCATGACGCTGCGGGCGATGACCGAGGTGGTCCGGCTGTCCCGGGACCGCGGGCTCGGCGCCGGTCAGATCCCCGACGCGGTCCGCGCCTACAAGTTCGGGGTCACCGACAACCCGTGGCGGCACGACAGCGTGAAGAAGCACATCACCGACGGCGAACGGGTGATCGCCAACCGGATCATCGGCCAGCCCCGGGCCACCGGCAAGACCCTGGACATCCTCAAGCGCGCCGCCCTCGGCCTCTCCGGCGCCCAGGCCACCAGCACCGTTTCCCGGCCCCGGGGCGTGCTGTTCTTCGCCGGGCCCACCGGCGTCGGCAAGACCGAGATGGCGAAGCAGATCGCCGAATTGCTGTTCGGCGACGTCAACGCCTACCTGCGGTTCGACATGAGCGAGTTCGCCGCGGACCACGCGGCCGAACGGCTCACCGGCGCGCCGCCCGGCTACGTGGGCTTCGAGGCCGGCGGCGAGCTGACCGGGGCGGTCCGGCGCAACCCGTTCCAGGTCGTGCTCTTCGACGAGATCGAGAAGGCCAACAAGTCGGTACTGGACAAGTTCCTGCAGATCCTCGAGGACGGCCGGCTCACCGACGGGCAGGGCATCACCACGTACTTCTCCGAATGTGTCCTGATCTTCACGTCGAACCTCGGCATCATCACCACCGACAAGACCACCGGAGAACGGGTCCAGCAGGTCCAACCGGGCATGCCCTACCCTGATCTGGAGGCGACGGTGAAGGCCGCCGTACGGGAGCACTTCACCGTCACGCTGGAGCGTCCCGAGCTGCTCAACCGGCTGGGCGACAACATCGTCGTCTTCAACTTCATCGACCGGGACTCGGCCGACCAGATCTTCCGGCTGCAGCTGACCAACATCGTCCGGACCGTCGAACGCGAGCTGCAGATGTCGCTCAGCCTCACCGACCAGGCCCGCGACCAGCTCCGGGCGGCGTGCACGATCGACACGCCGAACGGCGGCCGGGGCATCGGCAACCTGCTGGAGAGCAACCTCATCAACCCGCTCGCCCGCAAGCTCTTCGACCTGGACGCCCCGCCGGGCTCGACCGTGGAGATCACTGCGGCGTATCCCGGCACCGCCACCGCCGGGCCGAGGATCGAGGCGCGGGTGACCGCGGCCGGGCGGGCGTTGTGAGCCAGGTCTGCCCCCGCTGCGGCCCCGGCCGGCTCTTCGACGACGACCTCGGGCTCTGCCCGGATCACGTCCGTCCCCTGGAGCCCTATCCGGCGGAGGCGATGCCCGAGCCTTCGCCGCACCCCGAGCCTTCGCCGCACCCCGAGCCCTCGCCGCAGCCGGTCGTCGACCGCTCGGTCTGCTGGAACTGCGGCACGCCGGTGGCCCACCCGGGCAACACGGAATGCCTGAACCCGGACTGCCGCCGATCGCTGACGCCGCCCGCGCTGGTCGTCCGCTTCCCGGCCGGTCAGGTCGAGCTCGGCCGGGACGCCCGCGTCGAGCTGGGCCGGCTCGGCCCGCACGCCGCGCTCTTCCGGTCGTACCCGAACGTGTCCCGCCACCACGCGGTGATCGGGACCGAGCCGAACGGCCGCGCCTGGATCGAACCCGTGCCCACCCCGAACGGCACCTTCCTCGACGGCGTCGAGATCCCCGCCTCCGAGCGCCGGTTGCTGCGCCCGGACGCCCGGATCCGCTTCGCGTTGCACGCCGAGGGAACCGTCGTCGACCTCTCCCGTCAGGACCCGAGACCATGGCCTTCTTCCAGCGCCTGATCGAACGGTGGTGGTCGTTGTGGGCCATCGCCGGCGGCTTACGCATGGCCCAGTCCGCCCCGCTGCCCCGCCCCCAGGTCGACCCGCGGATCTCCGCGGCCGAGCTGACCGCCGAGGCGGAGCGCCGGGGCGTCGCGGACGCCGAAGCCACGATGTACGACCCCTGGTCCTTCGGCGGGCCGGACGACCCGCCGTCCGAGGACTTCGACCCCGATTACGTACGCGAGCTGCGCAGCCGCCGGGACGGGGCGCTCGCCTCGCTGCGCGCCGCCCAGCAGCACACCCAGGAGCGGATCGCGGCGGCCCAGGCCCGCCGGGACGAGTCACAGGCCCGGATGGACGACGCCCGGGCGCGGATGGCCGGGCTGGCCACCCAGGAGGCGGCCGCCGAGGCCCGGGCCGCCGCCGACCTGGACGGCCTGCTCGACCCGGTCGAGCAGCCGCACGAGGGCGACCGCACGCCGTGGGAGGGCGAGACCGTCCCGCTGCGGCTGATCTGGCGGGTGCTGATCCTCGGTGTACTCCTCGCCGCCGAGACGATCGTGCAGTTCGCCGTGTTCGACCATTTCCTCGGCGCGGAGCCGTCGCAGGCCACCCTGACCCGCTGGATGGCGCTGCTGACGTCGGGCGTGATCGTGCTCGGCCCGTTCCTCTCCGGCACGCTGCTGCGCAGCCGGAACGCCACCGGCGGCGAGCGACGCGGCTGGTACGCGGCGGCCGTGCTGGTGGCGAGCTGGCTGTTCGTGGCCGTAGTGCTCGGTCTGCTCCGCGGCCGCGTGCTGGAGCAGCACCTCGGCCGGCCCGAGCAGATCACCGTGACGCCGCTGACCGTGATCGGAATGTTCGTGGCGCTGATGCTCCTGGTCGGCGCGATGTCGTTCATGCTCGGGCTCGCCCGGCGGCACCCGTTCCAGGAGGCGTACGTCCGCAACCGCGCCCACCGCAACCGGTTCGACCTGCTGATGCGGGCGACGGCCACCCGGCTGAACCCGGCGTACCTCTCGCCGCCCGGTCCGGACGGCCCGGCCGGCGGCGACCCGGAGGTTCAGGAGCGGGCCATCCGCGAGGCGTACGCCGCGGCCGAGGACGCCTACTTCGCCGCGCTCGCCCGGACCGTGGGCGATCCCGCCTTCACCGAGGCGGTCCAGCATCGACGGGGTTTGCAGGTCCGGCGGTGACCGGCGAGACGCTCCGGGTCGCGCGTACCCACTTCCCGGTCAGCGCGCTCGGCCCCGGCCTGCGACTCGGTGTCTGGGTGCAGGGCTGTCCGCTGGCCTGCAAGGGATGCATGTCGCTGGACACCTGGGAGCCGGACGGCGGCGCCGCGATGCCGGTGGACGCTCTGGCCGAGCGGTGGCGCGCCGCCCTCGGCCGGGGCGCCGCCGGCCTGACCATCAGCGGCGGCGAGCCGCTGGCCCAGCCCGGCCCGCTCGCCGCCTTCCTCGACGCGGCCGATCAGGTCCGCGCCGGCCGGCCCGGCGAGCCGGACATCCTGATGTTCACCGGCTACACCCTCGACGAGCTCGACCCGGCGCAGCGGCTCGCCGCCTCCTACGCGGACGTCCTGGTCACCGGGCGGTACGAGGCCGACCGGCCGACCCGGCTGGTCTGGCGCGGCTCGGCGAACCAGCAGATGGTCCTGCAGTCCGAGCTGGGCCGCCGCCGCTATGCGCCCTACCTCGCCCTGGAACCGGAGCAGCCGCCGCTGCAGCTGCGCGCGGACGAGCACGGCGTGTGGCTGGTCGGCGTGCCGCTGCGCGGAACCCTGCCCCGGCTGGATCGCGAGATGCGCCGCCGCGGGCTGCCGCCCGAGACGGTCACCTGGCGTCCCCGTCCGTCAGGACACGGTAGGCGGCGCGAGGGCGCCGATTCGCCGGACGACGGAGAGACCAGATGACGACGGTAGTGAACTTCCGCAACGCCTTGGACGGCAACAACCAGCCGGTCGAGGTCCAGCCCGGACAGACCGTGCAGCAGGCGGTGGAGGCCAGCGGCCTCATCGCGGCCGGCAATCCGTTCAGTGTGCGGGACAAGGACGGCCAGGTCGTCGACAACCGCGAGGCCACCGACTTCGCCGGGCTGACGCTGTCGGTCGGCCTCCCCGGCGACGAGGTCCGCGGCGGTTCCGCCGGGCTGCGCTGACCATGGACAGGTACGCACGACAGCAGGCGCTTGTCGCCCAGGACGTGCTGGCCGACGCGACCGTCGAGGTGGCCGGCACCGGGCCCGCCCTGACCTATCTGCTGCAGTGCCTGGCGATGCTGGGCGTCGCGACCCGGCACGGCGCCGTCCACCTGCGGGACTGCGGCCGCCCGGCCACCCCGGCCGACGTGGCCGGGCAGTTTCTGCTGCGGCCGGACGACGTCGGCGAGCCGCTCGGCGCCATGCTCGTCCGCCGGGTGCACGATCTCGACCCGGCGGTGAACATCACCGTGGGCAGTGCGCCGGTGCACCGGGCGCTGACCGTGGCCGTCCCGGCGGCCGGGGAGTCCGCCGGGATCGCCGCCCGGGGCGCGGTGGACATCTGGGGCGGGGTGGGCACCACCGCCCTGACGATCGGGCCCGAGCCGGTGCCGGACGGTCCGGCCACGCCCAACGTGCTCACCCCGGCCCTGGCGTGCGTCTGCGGGGGGCTGCTCGCCCAGGCCGTGCTCGGCGGGCTGGGCGCGCTGGTCAGCGGCCCCGCGGTGCTGTCCGGCTGGACGGAGGAGCGGTTGTGGCTGCGCCAGCCGGGAATCGGCCGGCTCGCGGCGGCCACCGGGCTGGACGCACCCGATCTGGGCTCGGTGCTGAGCGTCGCCACCGGCCCGGCCGTCGCCGCCGGATTCCGGATCCTCCGCGACGGCGATCCGGTGGACGCTCGCATCACGATGATCGTCGACGACGACACGGTGGTGGTCAGCCTGCCGGCACACGCCACCACGGCCGGCGTCACCGTCCGGCCGAACCGGCTGCCGGCCCGGCCCGTGCCCACGCTGAGCTGGTCGCCGTTCGCGGGACCGGACGTCGCCGTACCCGATCGCCTGCCGGCCTCGCGGGTGGTGATGGTCGGCGCCGGCGCCCTCGGCAGCTGGGCCGGCGCCGCCCTGGCCGCGACGCCCGCCGACGAGCTCGACCTGTGCGTCGTCGACATGGACGGCGAGGTCGAACGGCACAACCTCAACCGGCAGGTGCTCTACACCCGCGCCGACATCGGCAAACCCAAGGCGCAGCGGGCCGCCGAGCGGCTCACCGCGATCAATCCGGCGATCCGGCTGACCGGGATCCAGACCGTCATCGACGTGCACGGGCGTGACCAGCTGCTCGGTAGCGAGGTGCTGCTCGACGTGGACCCGGCCGTCGCGGAGCAGCGGCGCCGGATCGACCGGCTCGGCTCGGCGCTGCGATCCGCCGACGCGGTGCTGTCCTGCCCGGACAACCAGCAGACCCGCTGGGTGCTCAACTGCCTGACCGAGCGGCTCGGCATCGCCTGGGTGAACGGCGCCGTCGACGGCTTCGTCGGCCGGGTGCACGTGTGCGATCCGAAGGACAACGGCCGATGCGTCGTCTGCTGGCTGGGCCGATCGGTGGCGCTCGACCCGGTCCGGCTCTCCTGCACGGACGTCACCGGTCCGGTCCCGGTGCCGTCGATCGCCACCGGCGCGGCAATCGTCGGCGGGGTCCAGGCCGCGACGCTGATCGCCGAGCTCACCGGCAACGCCGCCGCGGTGGCGCGCTTCCACGCCTGGAACGGGATCGACGGAGTCCTGGCCGGCTACCGCGCGACCGACCGCGACCCCGGGGAATGCCCCGCCCACCTGCTAGAGGCCGCGCCCACCGAGGAGCTGAGCAGCCATGTCCATTCCGATCAGCAGTAACGATTTCCGCCGGGCGACCGGCATGTTCCCCAGCCTCCAGCCGCTGGCGACCAGCGGCAGCGACATCACCGCCATCGCGGTGATCATCGGCGGCATCTCCGGCGGCAGCCTCCACGACCGCCGCCCGGTCTCGTACCGGATCCTGGCCTCCGTGCGCAGCTTGGAGACCGGGTTGCCGCCGATCTGGATCTCGTCTCCGCAGGATTCGCAGATCGTGCACCGGAACATCTACCGGGCCCGGGAGGTCTGCCCGTTCACCAACACGCGGCTGCCCACGCTCTGCTGGGGTACCACGCCTGCGGCGTGGCGTGGCGCGGCTACCTCGGAACGGCGGCTGGCCAATCTCCTCGAGGCGGTGCGTCAGGTGCTCGCCGACGTCTATCCGCAGAGCCCGGCCCGATGAGATGGGCGTCACCGACGCCGCGGTGCAGCAACTCGCCGCGAGCGGCTATCCCGACCTCGGGGTGATCGCCCGCGGTGTCACACCGCCGCCACGACGGTCCGGGCGGACCACCGAACCGACCGGACCGGTGATGGCGATCCGCCTGAGCGTCACCGGCATCCGCGGCGGCCGGGATCCGGACCGCCTCGCGCGCTGCCCGTACCTGCTGATCGTCGACGTCTCGAACCTGGGCGCGGCCATCCCACCGGCGTGGGTGCGCACACCGGCCGATCGGGACATCCGGCACGTCAACATCTGGCCGTCGGCCAAGAACTACTGCCCCTGGGCCGGTAGCTGGCTGCCCAGCCTCTGCTGGAACACCTTCGCGGCCGGTTGGCGGCAGGCGCCGCCGTCCCATCGGACGCTCGGCAACGCCCTGGAATACGCCAAGCAACTCCTGAATGCGGAGAACCATGTCAGCCCAGCCAGATAGCTACTACCAAGCCTGGCCGAGAGCGGTCGGCGTCCTCATCTGGTCCGTCTACTTCCTCGCGCTCGCCGCGACGTACGTGGTGACCGGCCGCCGGGGGGACGCCGCCGGACAGCAGGCCGCCGCCTGGGGCCTCTCGATCGCCGTCGCCCTCGCCGTCGTCGGCCTGCCGGTGCTCGCCACCAGCTGGGCCGAGGCCGACCCGGCCGCCCTGCGCCTGGGCCTGGCACTCTGCCTGCTCGGGACGTTCCTGCTGATCACCGTCGCGATGAGCCTCACGCTGGCCCGCCAGCCGATCGGCACCTGGCTGCTGCTGCCACCGCTCGCCGCCGGCCCGATGCTGGCGGTGTCCGTCCATCGTGGACCGCGCCGGCGCTGGCGCTGGGTGACGCCGGCCCGGTCCGGCGCGCCGCTGCTGCGGCCGGGCTGGGAGCACCGGCTCGGCCGGACCGAGCTCGCCGTCGCACTGGACGAAGGGTTCTGGCGGGAGGCCCGGCGCCATCTCGACCCACGGGCGTACGAGCAGGGCGGCGTCGCGCTGCTCGTGCGTACCCACCGGACCGTGCTGGTGTTCGGCGCGGTGTTCCCGGCGCAGCGCCTGGCCAACGCCGTGGCCTGCGAGTTCCCGTCGGCCGAGGTCGATCGGGTACGCCAGGCGATCGACGCGGTCGGGCCGTCCATCGGGATACGGCCCGGCACCATCGCCATCACCTGGGTGCACACGCATCCGCGACTCGGCGTGTTCCTCTCCGGCACCGACCACGCCACCTCGCAGAAGTGGCGGGCGCTCGACCCGGGCTTCACCCCGATCGTCATCGACATCAGCCGGACCGCGCTGCCCGAGGCGATCGGCGTGTTCAACGGCGACGGCCGGAAGATCCTGCCGATGAACACCACCCCCGGGCTGGTCGACCGCGGCGCGCTCGCCCGGCTGCGGGCCGCGCTGAACGGCGCGTACGCCGCCGGGGGCGCCCAGCCCCCGATGATCCTGCTCGGCGACGCCGTACCGAAGGGAGCGCTGTCTCGTGCAACCCGGCGATGAGAAGCCGACGGTCCAGTTCGATCCCGGACTCGCCCGGACCCTGGTCGAGTTCCTCCGGCAACCGGTGCCGGTGGAGCGGGGCGGCGTGCTGCTCGGCCGCCGCGACGATGCGAAGATTCAGGTCTCGCTGGCGGTCTTCCCACCCCAGCTGGCGTACGCGTCGAGCCATTGCGCGTTCGCGGTGAACGCGATCGAGATCCTGCGCAACGCGTCGGACACGGTCGAGCCGGCCGACGCCATGCGGCCGGTCGATCGGATCGTCGGGTGGGTCCACACGCATCCGGCGATCGGGCTCTACCTGTCGACCACCGACGTCACCACCTTCGCCTCCTGGACGCGGCTCGACCCGGCCGCGGTTGCCGTGGTGATCGACCCGTACCTCCCGGGCCCGGAGATCGATCGGATCGGCTGGTGGGCCGCGCCGGACGGGGACGCGCCGGCGGAGCCGGGGCCGCGGACGGCCGACCGGCAGTGGGTGTCCGAGGTGGAGCCGGCGCCGCCGGACACGGTGGGCTGGAAGGATTCGGCGCTGCTCGCGGCGGCCCTCGACCAGGAGGGCAACGGCGGCTGCTGGGAGATTGTCGGCGCCGGCGGCGTGCACAGCGTCTTCCCGATGCCGCAGAGCCCGCCCGAGCCCGATCCGGAACCCGTCCTGCTGGGAAGCCGGCTCCCGCCGGAGCCGCCGGAGCCGCTGGAGTCGTCCGAGCCGCTGGAGTCGTCCGAGCCGCTGGAGTCGTCGGAGCCGCTGGAGTCGTCGGAGCCGCTGGAGTCGTCGGTCGAGGCCGAAGCCGGGGCCGCGGCCGAGGAGGCGGGGTGAGCACCGCGACCGTGCAGAGCGCCGGGCCGGACACCATCTACGGCAGCTGTTTCGCCAGCATCCCCGGGCTGCCGGCCGGCAGCCGGGTGCGGATCGCGTCGCGGAACGCGGCCATCTTCTGCCGCCTCGCCTGGGATCTCACCAACCGGCTGACCCACACCGAACGGGTGCTGCTGGACCGCTGGCAGGTCGCCGCGCTCGGCGTCGCCGACGGCGAGCCGGTGGACGTGGCCCGGCTCGACGCCGAGCAGGTCCCGCCGGCCGACGCGGTCGAGGTGCGCCTGGACAGCTGGACCGGCCCCGACCTGGACGCGGGCGCCGGCCTCGCCGAGTTCCTCCGGAACGGGCACTACCTGCTCTATCCCGGCCTGCGGTTCCTCTACCAGCCGCTGGGTGCGGAGGGCCGAGGCGAGTACGTGGTCGTGTCGGTGCGCGCCGGCGGCGTACCGGTCGAGGTGGCGTCGATGAGCGATCGGCTGGAGATCACCGTGCGGCGGGCGCCCGGAGCGCCCGGCCGCGCCCTCCGGTACGAGGACATCGGCGGCCTCGACCACGCCATCGCGCTCCTGCGCCGCGAGGTCGAGCTGCCCCTGCGGCGCCGGACCGACCTGGCCGCCATCGGCGTCACCGCCCCGTCCGGCGTCCTGATCTACGGTCCGCCGGGCACCGGCAAGACGCTGCTCGCCCGCACCGTCGCGGCGGCCAGCGGCGCCCGGACGACCATGCTCAGTGGTTCGGCGCTGGCCGCCAAGCAGCCGCCGGAAGCCGAGGCGGAGCTGCGGGCCGCGTTCGCCGCCGAGGCCGGCTCGTCGCACCTGGTGATCCTGGACGACCTCGACTACATCGCCGGCGACCGGTCCGCGCCGGGCGCGGTCTCCCCGCTGCTCAGCGTCCTGCAGCAGGTGCTCGACGAGCCCGACCGGCCGGTCGTCATCGCCACCACGACCCGCCGCGACCACATCGACCCGGCGATCCGGCGGCTCGGCCGGATCGGGCACCAGGTGGCGGTCACCGCGCCGAGCGAGGATGACCGGCGCGCCATCCTGACCGTGCACAACCGCAACCTGGCCCTGTCGTTCGGCGAGCCGCGGCGGACCGAGCTGACCGCCGATCTGGCTCGCCGGACGGCCGGGTTCGTCGGCGCCGACCTGGAGGCGCTCTGCGACGAGGCCGGCCGGGTCGCCCTTCGCCGCGCCTTCCCCGCCGAGGAACTGGAGTCGGCGACCCCGACGGCGCGGGCGCCGCTGCAGATTCAGCCCGACGACTGGGAGGAGGCGTTGACGCTGGTCTCGCCGTCGGCCATCGGCAGCGTGGTCTCGGAGATCCCGGCGACCACGTTCGCGGACATCGCCGGCCTGGATCGCACCGCCACCGAGCTGAGCGAGCGCCTGGTGCTGCCGCTCTCCCGGCCGCAGGTCTTCGCCGAGGCCGGCCTGCGGATGGAGCGCGGCGTTCTGCTGTACGGGCCGCCCGGAACCGGCAAGACGCTGCTCGCCCGGGCGGTCGCGCACGAATGCGGCGCCCGGTTCATCGCGGTCCGTGGCCCGGAACTGCTGACCAAGTGGTTCGGCGAGTCCGAGCAGGCGGTCCGTGACCTGTTCGAGCGGGCCCGATCGGTGGCGCCCTGCGTCATCTTCTTCGACGAGATCGAGGCCGTCGCCCGGCGGCGCAACGGCGGCGCGACCGACGGCGGCGCCGGCGACCGGGTGGTGAACCAGCTGCTGGCCGAGATGGACGGTCTGGTCGACCTCGGTCCGGTCTCGATCATCGGGGCGACCAACAACGCGGACGCGATCGACCCGGCCATCCTGCGCCCGGGGCGGCTCGGGCTGCACATCGAGGTGCCGCTGCCCGATCACGCGGGCCGGGTCGAGCTGTTCGCCATGTACCTGAGAGCGGACGAACTGGCGGGACAGTATCCGGCGTACGCCTCGATGACCGAGGGAAGCTCCGCCGCCGAGGTGGCGATGATCGCCCGCGAGGCGCGTCTCGGCGCCCTGCGCCGGGTCGATTTCGCGCACGCCGAGCCGATCACCGACGAGGACGTGCTCGCCGGAATTCGCCGGCGCCGATAATCGGCCGATACCGCGGAAATTTATCCTCCGCAGGACTGCGGGATAAAGGAGAGCAATTGATGATGACCGCGGAGGAAGCCGTCCGCGAGGTGGAGGACTGGGTCGCCCGATACCTGACCCGGCCGCATCCCGACCTCGGCCGCGAGGGGGTGGTCTGCCCGTACACGGTGAAAGCGAAGCGCGACGATCACCTGCGGGTGTTGCCGTTCGACGCGCGCGAGGGAGACGACGCATTCGTCGCCCTCGCCCGCCGCATGCGGGAGAGCCTGCTGGAGATCGCGCCGTCGCTCGGTGCGGACCGCATCTACCTGGCTCGGCTCATGGCGCCGCACGGGCTGCCGGAGCCCGAGCTGCAGGCGATGGTCGAGCGGGTGCACACCCGGATCAAACCCGAGTTCGTGGCGAGCGGGTTCATGGTCGGCGATTTCTGGCCCGGCCACGAAGGCGTCGGAGTCCACAATCCGGACTTCCGCCCGCTGTCCAGCCCCATTCCCATTCTCGGAATTCGCCACATCGTCCCGCCCGACCTGATCTTCTTCGTCGCGCCGGAGAATTCGCTCGCCGAGAAGATCCGATACCTCGCCGACTATCGCAGCACATTCGCCGGCCGGCTGAACGCCTATTGGTCGGCTCAGCTCGAGGAGATGGAAGCCGCCATCCACCGCGAGGCGGAGGCGGAACCGGTCGCCGGCTGAGCGACCACCGGGCCCTGGTGTCACCGGCGCGTCCGGGCGCGCGAGATGCCAGGGCCGCTCGGCGTGCGGTAGAGCCGGGTCTCGAAGCGCCGCCGTCAGCGACGCGGGACGGCCAGACCCAGCTCGTACGCCAGCACCACCGCCTGGGTGCGGTCGCGCAGGCCGAGTTTCTTTAGGATCCGGCTGACGTGCGTCTTGACCGTCTGCTCCGCGATGAACAGCTCGGCCGCTATCTCCAGGTTGGACAGTCCCTGGGCGATCAGGCACAGCACACCGATCTCCCGCTCGGTCAGGACGCTGAGCCGGCCGTCCCGGGCGATGGCCGGCGCCGCCTTGCGGGCCAGGTCGTCCATCAGCCGCCGGGTCACCGACGGCGCCAGCACCGCGCCGCCGGACACCGTGGTGCGGATGGCGTCCGCCAACTGGTACGCCGAGGAGTCCTTGAGCAGGAAGCCGGCGGCGCCCGCCCGGATGGCGGCGTGCACGTACTCGTCCTCGTCGAAGGTGGTCAGCACCACCACCTTGGTGCGCACGCCGGCGGCGACGATGCGGCGGGTCGCCTCCAGGCCGTCCATGATCGGCATGCGGATGTCCATCAGCGCGATGTGCGGCTGCAGCTCGAGGACCAGCCGCACCGCCTCGGCGCCGTCGCTGGCCTCGCCGGTCACCTCCATGTCGGGCTGAGCGCTGAGCAGCACCGCGAAGCTCTCCCGCAACATCGTCTGGTCGTCGGCCACCAGTACCGAGATGGTCATCGGCCGGCCGGGGCGAACGCAGGGGTCGGGCTCACCCCCTCATGGTAGAGAGTGGTGGCCGGTCGCTCGCCGGACGGAGCGCGCGCCGCCACGGGGGGTGCGGCGCGCGCTCCGCCGGGCGAACGACCGATCGGGGCAGCCGGAAGAATCGATCAGGGCATCCGGAAGAAGAGCATCGGATCGTCGCGGCCGTCGTGCACCCGCTCGGTCAGGTCGAGGGCGGCCTTCAGCACGGTGAGCGCCTCGTTGACCGGCGGCGCCGCCGCCCGCGACGCGGTGAAGTACGCCGCGTGCCGCTCCGCCAGCCAGGACAGCACGACCCGCCCCTCGCTCAGCGGCCACGGCCGGCGCCCGTGGAACACGTCGTGGACGCTGACCGGCACCCCGGAGCGGACCGTCGGGAACAGCTCGCCGACGAACCACCGGGCGAACTTGGCGGTGTGTGCGGCGTCGATGAACAGGTAGTCGATGTCGTGGCCGTGCTCGCGCAGGGTCTGCCGCGCGTCCCCGTGCACGAACGTCCACCGCCCGGCGGCCAGCTCGGGCGCGACGTTGCGGCGGGCGTTGTCGATCAGGTCGTGGGTGAACAGCCGGCCGGTTCCGTTGTCGCGCAGTGCCCGCAGCAGCCAGTTCGTCGACCAGCCGTGCAGAGACCCGATCTCCACCGCCACCTCCGGCCGGTTGTCCCGCACCAGCAGGTAGGTGATCTCGGCCTCCAGGTCGTCGAGCTGCGCCTTCAGCGTGGGATTGCGGTGGCGCACCGCGCGCTGCTCGGCACGGACCTGGCGCAGGTCGTTCTCGTACTTGCGGTAGAGGCTCTCCACGTGCGAGAGCGTGATGCCGGTCGGCGTGACGCGCGGCTCGATCGGTGGGTGGGGCATGTGGCCTCCGATATCCCGGAACTGTTTCGGCTCTTCGAATGTAGGTGCCGGAGAACGGCGTGTAATCACACCCGAGTAGCATTTTCTGATTCCGGGTAATGCGGCTCTGAGCTGCTGAAATGCCATTACGTGTGGCTGCCCGCGGGTGCCGCGTAGCTCTCAGGTACTACATGCGTTTCCCGCTGTGGAGGGACGACTGCACGCCCTTTTTTCTCTTACATTCGGCACGCTCGACCCGGCTGGCGAAAGGGCGGAAATGGCGATCCGGAGACGACGGCTCATCAGGATTGTGGCGTCGGTTCTCGCCGCGACGGCCGTGACCGCGCCCAGCGTCTGGCTGTTCGGCCCGACCGCGCCGACGGCGGCCCCGCCACCCGCCGACCGGTCCGCCTGGGTCGCCGACCGGCTGCGCCCGCCGGATCCCACCACGGCCACGCCGGCGCAGATATCGAGCTACTTCGCCGGGCTGTCGCCGGCCGACGCGACCGGGCTGACCATTCGGTTTCCGCGGCTGGTGGGAAACCTGGACGGAGCGCCGGTCGGGTTGCGGTACACCGCCAACCGGTTGCAGCGCCCGGCCTGGTCCGGCCGGCAGATCCTCGCGCTCGACACCCGCGGCGACGGCCAGGTCGCCGAGGTCCTCGGCGACCTGGGCACGGCCGCCCGGGTCACCGTGCTCATCCCCGGGGTGGACGACAACCTCGCCGACTTCGACTCCGGACACGGTGGAGTGTTGCGCCGGGCACCGTCCTGGCAGGCGCGCCGGCTGTACGAACAGGCACGGCGGCTCGACCCCGGCACCCCGGTCGCGGTGGTGGCGTGGCTGGGCTACGACCCACCCGAGGGCGTACGACGGGACGCGCTGCGCGAGGACCGGGCCGCCGAGGGCGCGATCCGGCTCATCCGCTTCGTCGACGGCCTCGTCCTGGGCCGGCCCGGCCTGCGGGTGACCCTGATCGGACACAGTTACGGCTCGACCGTCGCCGGGCTGGCCGCGAGCCGGCTCAGCGACCAGGTCACCGACATCGTGGCGCTCGGCAGCCCGGGCATGGGCGTCGGCAAGCGAGCCGACCTGCACACCGGCGCCCGCGTCTGGGCGGGCAGCGCGCCGGACGACTGGACGCGCCGGGTGCCGGGGCTTCGCCTGTTCGGCGTCGGGCACGGCATCCTGCCGGTCGCGCCGGGCTTCGGGGCACTGCCCCTGCCGTGCGCGGACGTCGAGGGGCACGACGGGTACTTCGTGCCGGGCACCTCCTCGCTGCGGGCGATGGCCGAGATCGCGCTGGGCGGTGAGAGCCGGTGACCGCCGCCGGGACCGCCTGGAGCCGGCGGGTGTCGGCGGCGACACCGGCGCATCGGGAGCGGGCCGTCGACGCCCTGCGCGCGCTGGCCATGTGCGGGGTGGTTCTCGGGCATTGGCTGGTCACCGCGCTGGTGGCCGCGCCCGGCGGCGCCCTGCGCCAGCGCAGCCCGCTGACCACCATGCCGTGGCTGACCCCGATCAGCTGGGTGCTGCAGACCCTCGGGCTGTTCTTCTTCGTGGCCGGGTACTCCGGCGCGCGCGGCCTGGTCCGGTCCCGAGCGGCCGGCCGTTCGACCCCCCGGTGGCTGCTGGACCGAGCCCGGCGGCTGCTGCCCCCGATGGCGGTGTTCCTCGGCGTCTGGTTGCTGGTCCACGTCGCGCTGTCGGTGGCCGGCGTCGACCCGTGGACCCGGCACACCGTCGACAAGCTGGCCCTGAGCCCGCTGTGGTTCGTGCTCGTGCTCGTCGGCCTCCTGCCGCTCACGCCGATGCTGGTCGCCGCCGAGCGCCGGCACGGCCCGTGGGTGGCGGTCGTCCCGCTGGTCGCGGTGGCCCTCGTCGACCTGGCCCGGTACCGACTCTGGCCCGGCCTGCCGAGCTGGCCGGCGTACGTCAACGTGCTCCTCGCCTGGCTGACGCCGTACGCGATGGGTGTCTCCGCGGCCCGGCGGCGCCCGGGTCCCCGAGCCGGCGCCGCGATCGCCGCCGCCGGCCTGGCGGGCGCGGCGCTGCTGATCCTCGTCTCGCACTATCCGGCCGCCCTGGTCGGCGTGCCGGGCGAGAACCGCTCGAACCTCAACCCGCCGTCGCTGCTGACCGTCATGCTGGCCCTGGTGCAGATCGGACTGGCGCTGCGGTGGTGGCCGCGGCTGACCGCGCTGACGATGCTGCCTCGCTGGTGGGCGGCCGTGGTGGTGCTGAACCTCGCCGCGATGACGGTCTTCCTGTGGCACCAGAGCGCGCTGCTGATCGTCACCTTCGCCGGTCGCCGCGGGTGGGGTGATCCGCCCGGCCTGCTGGAAGCGCCCGACGACCCGTCATGGGTCGGGCACCGGGTGCTCTGGCTGCCGGCGTTCGCCGGCACGCTCGCCGTGCTCTGGTTGATCACCTCCAGGGTGGAGAACCGCCGGCGGCCACACCGGCTGCAGGACGTGCCAGTCCTGCGGATGCCGGCGGATGGCGTCGGTGAACACGTCGGCCAGCGCCTGGGTCATGGCCGTGGCCTGCGCACGCCGGCCCGCGGCGGGCGGTGCGGCGATCTCCTCGTGCAGGTGGACGCGCAGGTCACGGCCGCTGTACCAGAGGCTGACCGGGATCAGGGCGGCGCCGGTGGACAGGGCCAGCCGGGCCGGGCCGGCCGGCATGGTGGTGGCCCGGCCGAGTAGCCGCACCGGCAGCCCGGCCCCGGTGACGTCCCGGTCGGCGAGCAGGCAGACCACGCCGCCCTCGGCCAGCCGCCGGCCGAGGGCCGGCACCGTGCGCCGCGGCTCGTCCACCGGCAGCACCTCGATGCCGACGGCGGCCCGAGCCGCCACGAACCGCTGGTACAGCGCCTCCGGACGTAACCGCTGGCCGACCGTGGTGATCGGGTGCCCGAGCTCGGCGAGCGCGGCGCCGGCCAGGTCCCAGTTGCCGCTGTGCGGCAGGGCCAGGATCGCGCCGCGGCCGGAGACCGGCAGCCGATCGAGCCGTTCGAAGATCACCGGCGGCCGGACCCGCGACAGCTGGAAGAGCTCCCGCCAGTACCGCAGATAGGAGTGCACGCCGAGGCGCGCCAGCCGCCGGACCTCGGCGCTGTCCGGCGGGGCTCCGGTGACCTGGGCGAGGTTGGCGTGCAGCTGCCGTACGCCGGCCCCCCGCTGCCGCCGGACGACCTCGGCGACGAGGAAGAACAGCGCCCGCGCCGGCCAGACCGGCAGCCGGGCGACCGCCGCCCAGCCGAGCCGGTACGGCCCCATGCCGTCCCCGGGCATGTGCTCTCCCCTCGCCCGCCTGGTGTGGATATCCGAACCAACGATCCGGGGGCCACCACGATCGTCACGGGCGGCCCTCGCGTCGAGAATGGAATCATGTCACTCCTTGGAAATGAGCAGGTGAAAGACATCGACTCGGAAAACGGCGACACCGGCCGGGAGATCCGGGTGGAGGATCTGCGTCGCGAGTTCAAACGCGGCGCCGGCCGGGTGCACGCGATCCGGGGAGTGAGCGTCACCTTCGCGCCCGGGTCGTTCACCGCGGTCATGGGCCCGTCCGGGTCCGGCAAGACCACCCTGCTGCAGTGCGTGGCCGGGATGGACCGGCCCACCCAGGGCACCGTCCACTGGGGCGGGACGGACATCACCCGGCTGCGCGAGCGCAAGCTGGCTCAGTTGCGGCGCTCGACGGTCGGCTTCGTCTTCCAGGCCTACAACCTGATGCCGGCGATGACGGTGGCCGAGAACGTCGTGCTGCCCACCCGCCTGATGGGTGGCCGGGTCGACCGGGCGCAGGTCGGCAAGGTGCTGGTCCAGGTCGGCCTCGGTGGCTGCGAGAAGGAGCGGCCGGGCCGGCTCTCCGGCGGCCAGCAGCAGCGGGTGGCGATCGCGCGCGCCCTCTACAACCGGCCGCACCTGCTGTTCGCCGACGAGCCGACGGGCGCGCTGGACCGCAACACCGGCCGGGAGATCCTCTGGCTGCTGCGCGAGGGGGTGGAGCGGCACGGGCAGACCTGTGTGATGGTCACCCACGATCCGCTGGCCGCCAGCTTCGCCGACCGGGTGCTGATGATGACCGACGGCGAGCTCGTGGAGGACCTGACCAAGCCGTCGGCCGCGGTGATCGCGGAGAAGCTGGGTGAACTGGCATGATCAAGATGGCCTTCGGCGCGCTGCGCACCCGGCCCGCCTCCTTCGCCGGACTGGCCTCGGCGCTGTTCCTGGCGGTGTCCGCGATCACCATGTTCGGCTCGATGATCGCCGCGGCGGCCTCCGCCGGTGGCGATTCCGACCTCGGTGCGATCGGTGGCGCGTTCGGCGAGATCGTGATGATCATGGCGACCTTCGTCGCGGTCACCACGCTCGGCTTCGCGATCCGCCAGCAGTACCGGGAACTCGCCCTGCTGCGTACCGTCGCCGCCACGCCGCGGCAGGTGCGCCGGCTCATCCGCCTCCAGGTGGTCGGCCTGATCCTGCTGATCTCGCCACCGGCCTGGGTCGCCGGCGCGATCGCCGCGCGGGTCTTCCTGGCGGCCCTGGTCGATCGAGGGCTGGCGCCGGCCGGCGCCACCGTGCCGGGCAACCCGCTGCCGCTGCTCATCGCCACCTTCGCCACGACGCTGGTCGGCCTGCTGGCCAGCGTCTTCGCCACCTGGCGGATCTCGCACAGCACGCCGAGCGCGGCGATGACCGAGACCGCCGCCGAGACCAGCCGGATCGGCTGGTTCCGGGTGCTGCTCGGGTTGATCGTGATCGGCGGGGTCGGCGTGCTGTGCGCCTTCCTGGTCGGCCGGGAGCCGGACGAGGCGGCGCAGGCCGCGCTGCTCGGCGCGCTGGCGTTGATGATCGCCGTGGCCCTGCTCGGGCCGCTGCTGGCCCGGCTCGTCGTCACCCTGCTCGGCCTGCCGCTGCGCCGGTCCCGCGGCCGCGAGTCGGGCGGCTGGCTCGCCGCCGCCAACCTGCGCGGGCACGCCCACCGGCTGTCCTCCGCGGTGGTGCCGATCGCCCTGCTGATCGGCCTGTCGACCACCTTCCTGGCGGTCACCGGCACGATCCGGCATCAGATGGCCGGCGCGCTGCCCGACGCGGTGTCGGACAACGACGTCTGGCTGCGCGGCGTGGAGGTCGCGATGCTCGCTCTCTTCGGGACGGTGGCGACGCTCAACACGCTGATCTCGCTGACCGCGGCCCGCAAGCGGGAGTACGCGCTGCTGACCCTGATCGGCGCCACCAAGCGCCAACTGGTCCGGATGCTGGCGGCCGAGTCGGTGCTGACCGCGCTGACCGGGGTCGTGCTCGGCACCGCCATCGCCGCCCCGGTCAGCATCGCGTTCGCGCTGTCGCTCAGCGACGACCCGATACCGTACGTCTCCATGGGCAGCTACGCACCGATCCTCGTCGGCGCGGTGGTCCTCGCGGTGACCACCGAGATGGTGGCCGGGCTGCGGACCATCCGGCTCGATCCGGCCACCACCGTGACGGCGCCGTGACCCGCCCTCCCGGCCCGCCGGCCCCCGCCGGGACCTCGGTCCCGGCGGGTGGTCCGGGCGGCAGCCGGAACCGGAGCGCCGCCCGGTGGCTGCCGCGGCTGCGGGCCGGCGAGATCGGCTTCGCGCTGCTCGGCTTCCCGGTCGCGCTGGCCGGTCTGGCCCTCGCGGTGCTCGGCGCGTACGCCGGTGGCCTGCTGGCGCTGACCGTCGTCGGGCTGCCCGTGCTGGCCGCCGAGGTACGCGCCGCGCGCTTCGCCGGGCGCTGGCATCGCGGGCTGCTCCGCGCGCTGCTGGGCGTCCGGATCGAGCCGCCGGCGCCGATGGCGGCCTCGCCCGGGGTGCTCGGCTGGGTCGGCGCCGGTCTCGCCGACACGGCCGGCTGGCGGGGCGTGGCATACCTGCTGGTCCGCTTCCCGCTCGCGGTGCTCGGCCTGCTGTCCGCGCTGGCCCTGCCGGCGCTGGGCGGCCTGATGATCGGGATGAGCGGCTGGCTGCTGGCGACCCGGCCGGACGGCCGGGCACCGGACTGGCTGACCGCGCTGGCCATCCCGGCCGGCCTGCTCGTCCTGCTCGCGACGCCCCTGGCCGTCCGCGGCACGACCCGGCTCAACGTCTGGGCGGCGCGGCCGCTGCTCGGGCCCGGCCGCGCCCAGCAGGAGCTGACCGACCTCCGCCAGGCCCGCAGCAACATGGTCGCCGAGCACACTCGCAGCCTGCGCCAGATCGAGCAGGACCTGCACGATGGCACCCAGGCCCAGCTGGTGGCGATCGCGATCACACTGGCGCTGGTCGCCGACTCGGTGAGCCCGCAGGACGAGCGGGCGCAGAAGTTGATCGGCCGGGCCCGGGAGCAGACCGACCACACCATCGCCGAGCTGCGCCGGCTGATCCACGGCATCGATCCCACCGCCCTGCAGGACGGCCTGCCCGCGGCGCTGCGCGCCCTCGGCGAGGACGCGACCCTGCCGGTGGAGGTCTCGGTGCGGATGCCCGAGCGGGCGCAGGCCGGCATCGAGCGGATCGCCTACTTCTGCGTCGTCGAGCTGCTCACCAACGTGGTCAAGCACAGCGGGGCGGACCGGGTGCGGATCGAGGCGTCGGCCGCGGACGGCCGGCTGCTGATCACCGTGACCGACGACGGCCGGGGCGGCGCCCGGGTCGGCGCCGGCACCGGCCTGGCCGGGCTGCGGGAACGGCTCGCCGGCGTGGACGGCACGCTGGACGTCGACAGCCCGCCCGGCGGACCCACCCGGGCCCGGATCACCCTGCCGACCAGCATCTGAACGGCTGGGACGGGGTGCGGGCCCGGTAGGTCATCGACTGCTGCCGGGTGGATCGCCGAGTTGTCGCCCTTCGATCGGTTCCGGGTCTGGTACGGAATGGCGGCAGTTTGACGTAGACGAATTGAGTCCCCCAGCCGGGACCTCTTCCTCACCGGTCAGTGCGCGGATTACGAGATCGAGGGCTGTCTCGAAGGCGGCGTCGATCGGGTCGGTCGGCCCGAAGCCGTGGCTGTGCTCGAGATCCGCGAAGCCGTGCAATACCGCGCGCAGGGTGTGGATCAGGTGGACCTGCCGGTCCGTGGTGGCGCCGAGTTCGGTGAGCACGGCCATCATCACCGGTATGGGTTCCGCGGTCCAGGCCGCCCACTCGGGATCGGTTGCCACGGAAGGTGTCGAGTACAGCGCCGCGTAGAGGCCGGGATGACCACGTGCGAACGCCCGGTATGCCCGTGCGACCGCGCGCAGTGACGCGGCCGGGCTCGGCTCGCCCACCGCGGCTGCGGCGAGGTACGCGGCGAGGCTCTCGCCGGCCCATTGGGCCAAGGCCCGCCGGAGCCCCATGAGCCCGTCCACGTGCGCATAGAGCGAGGGGGTACGTACGCCGAGGGTCGCGGCGACCGTGGCGAGGCTGACGTCGGCCAGCCCCTGCCCGTCGGCGACAGCAGCCGCGGCGGCGACGACCTGGGCTCGCGTGAGCCCCACCTTGCGTCCCATTCGGCAAGTGCCGTCAGGCCGCGCGCTGGACGAGCACCCGGTGCGCGAGGGCGTCGTTCATCGCTTCGAATCCGGCACGGGTGGATGTCTCGAGCGAACGGCGCAACGGACGGACGAGCAGACCGTGGAACGTCTCACTGTGCACCAGCCGGCACCCGGTGCCGTCCGGGGTCAGTTCGAACCGGTGACGTCCGGAGAACAGGCCCGGCATGCCGAGGTGGCCCACCCATTCGAACACCCGCCCGGGGTCCGCGACGGTGATCGTGGGATGCAAGGTGGAGGCCCGGTCACCCGCCTGGACGCGGATGGTGAGCCTTTCGCCGACGGCGACCTTGCCGGCGGCCTCGGTGACGAAGGGGTTCCACGCACGGTATGCAGCCAGGTCGACGAGGTGCCGCCAGGCGTCTTCGGGCGGCGCCGCTATGTTGATCTCGGTTTGCAGTACGAGTCGCATGTCGGGTCCCCTCTGTCTAATGTCATTAGACAGAGTATCCAAGGTAATTGGACAGGTCCACCAAGATCGCTAGGCGTCGACCTCGACGAGGTAGGTGACGACGGCCTTGACCCGCCGGTTGTCCGCGTCGGTGGACGGGAGATCGAACTTGCTGAAGATGGCCGCGGCGTGCTTCTCCACCGCCCGCTCGGTGACGACCAGCTGCGCCGCGATCGACTTGTTGGAGTAGCCCTGCGCCATCAGCTCGAGCACCTGCCGCTCCCGGCCGGTCAGCCGGTCGAGTCGCCGCTGGCCGCCGCGCATCATCTTGTTGACGATCTCCGGATCGAGCGCGGTGCCGCCGGAGGCGACCCGGTGCAGGGCGTCGACGAACTGCGAGACGGCCGCCACCCGCTCCTTGAGCAGGTATCCCACGCCGTGCGCGCCGCCGGCCAGCAGGCGGGCGGCCCACGCCGAATCGGCGTGCTGGGAGAAGACCAGCACGCCGAGCTCGGGGTGATCGGCGCGGAGCCGCTCGGCGGCCCGGATGCCCTCGTCGGTGAAGGTGGGCGGCATGCGGATGTCCACGATGGCCACGTCCGGCTTGTGCGAGCGCACCGCCTCGTGCAGACCCTCCGGCGTGCCGGTCGTGGCGACGACCTCGCAGCCGCGCGTGGTCAACAGCTCCACCATGCCGTCCCGCAGGATCACGAGGTCTTCGGCGATGACCACGCGCAGCGGCCGGTTCTCCTCCACGCCCACATGATGGCACGAGGCGGCCGGGCGCCCGGCCGTGGAGGCCAGGGTCAGGAGGCGATGACGTAGCCGTCGCCGGGCCGCCGATCGCGGGACCGGCGCAGGTTGGCGGCCACGAACGTACGCTGCAGCCAGCGGTCCCGGCCGTCGTAGCGGGGGGTGAACGAGGTACGGCCGTGCGCGGTCACCCGGTTGTCGACGATGACCAGATCACCCGGCGCCAGGTTGGCCACCACCGACACCCTCTCGAACGCCTCCCCCAGCGCACCGATCGCGGCGGCGGCCCGCTCGGTGAGTGGCCGGGTCGCCGCGAAGTCGATGAGCAGATCCGGGTCCTCCGGCGCGCCCATCAGGACGGCGTGCGGCTCGGTCGCGGCCTGGCCGGCGCCGAACGACGGCGGCGCCGCGGTCTCGAACTCCGGGCGTGCCAGCGCCTCCCGGGTTTCGGCGCCGAGCATCGGCAGCACCTCGCGGATGCTCACCGTCCGGGTGCCGGCCACCCGTTCGTGGTCGGCCCGCAGGCACAGCAGCATCACGTAGTCCGGCCGATGGTCGTGGAACGCGTTCTCGATGTGGAAGGACAGCATGATCGAGCCGGTATTGCCCTGCACCGCCTCCTGGCCGGGCACCGGGACGACGTCCTGGACCAGCGCGCCGGACTTCTCCGGCAGGTAGGCCACCGGATCGCCGAGCCCGGCGGCCACCATCAGCAGCAGGGCGGCCGGAACGGACGCCTCACGCTGCACCGAGCCGGCCACCATCGGGGTGTCGCCGAGCCGGTGCTCGGCGATCGGCAGGCCACGCAGCACGAGCCGGCCAGCGACGCCGGAATGCCGGCGGAACCGGCGGACCGGGCCGCGCAGCTCCAGCGGCAGCAGGTCCCAGGCGTCGCGGGCGGCGGCGACCGTCTCGGCCGAGTCCAGCCGTGCCGGCCGCGAGCTGCTGATGGTCCGCACCAGGTCACGGGCGACCGCCTCGATCTGGGCGGCCGCACGGTCCAGGACCACGATCGAGTCGTCGCGGGTCTCCACCAGGGTCGTCATCACACCACACTCATCGAGATCAACGGGCTTTCCTCCAGGTTGGTGGTGAGCATGTCCGGGCCGTAGGTCTTCTCCACCCAGTCCGGGCAATACACCGAGTCCAGATATCGCTCGCCCAGGTCGGGCGCGATCGCCACGGCGACGATGTCCCGGCCGTCGCCGGCCTGCGCCAGCCACCGGGTCGCACCGCTGATCACCGTGCCGGTGGAGCCGCCGAACAGGAATCCGCCGCGGGCCAGGCGATGGCAGGCCTTGACGGTGTCCGCCTCGTCGACGTGCACCACGTCGTCCACGTACGAGGCGTCGAGCAACGGCGGCCGTACCCCGGCGCCGAGCCCCGGGATCATGCGCGGAAGCGCGGGGCCGCCGAAGGTGACCGAGCCGACGGCGTCGACGGCCACCACGGTGACGCCGGGCCGGTGCTCCTTGAAGTAGCGGGCGCACCCCATCAGCGTGCCCGTGGTGCCGGCGCCGACGAACAGCACGTCGAGGTCGGTGAAGCGGGCGGCGATCGCCGGCGCGGTCCACCGGTAGTGCGCGTCGGCGTTGGCCGGGCTGGTGTACTGGTTGAGCCACACGTACCGGCTGTCCAGGGCGCACAGCTGTTCGACGTACCGCAGCCGGGCGCCGAGGTAGCCGCCGTCGGCGGCCGGCTCGCGGACCGTGTGCACCTCGGTGCCCAGCGCGGCCATCAGCTGCCGGGTGCTGTCGTTGCACCGCGGGTCGGTGACGCAGAGGAACCCGTAGCCCTTGCTGGCCGCAATGATGCTCAGGGCCACGCCGAGGTTACCGGACGACGACTCGACGATGATCCCGCCGGGTCCCAGCACGCCGCTGGCCTCGGCGGCCTCGACCAGCGATCGGGCGGTCTTGAGCTTGATCGAGCCGGCGAAGTTGAGGCCCTCGCACTTGAGGTAGAGGCTCGTGCCGAGGACCCCGGCGAGGTCCACGTACAGGTCTTCCTCGTGGTATTCGTGTGGCGCGGAAATGATCGGCAAGGCGAAACCTCCAGGGTCAGTAGCGGCCCATGTCGTGGAAGAAGTCGTCCACGGTCCGCAGCTCGCCGCTCTTGCGCGCCTCGGCATACACGTAGGCGCCGACGGCGAGGTCGAGGACGCCGAGGCCGAACGGGGAGAAGATGACCGGCCGGTTCGCCGGGACACTGAGCCGGCCGGTGAGGACGTCGAAGAGCGTGCCGTCGACGAAGTCGCGGTTGCCGGTCAGCCGCTCCGCCAGGTGCGGCGAGGTTTCGGCCTTGAGGCAGTGCTCGACGTCGTCGACGACGTTGGTGGCCGCGAGGATGACCTCCGGGGCCAGGTCGCGCAGCGAGACGTGCAGCACCACCGGGTTGTGCGCGAACCAGGCCGGGTCGGTCACGTGCGGGCGGCCCGCGACCGTGGCGAAGACGATCAGGTCCGACGACCTGATCAGCTCCTCGGGACCGTCGTGGGTACGGACCGCACCTCGCTCGCCGGACCGCTCGAGGTATCCGCGGAAGCCGGCCGTGTGCTCGCCGGACAGGTCGAAGATCCCGACCTCGTCGAACGACCATCCGGTACGGATCAGATGGGTGTGGATGTAGCGGGCGATCAGCCCGGCGCCGATGATGCCCAGGCGAGCCGGGCGCTCCCGGTCGCGGGTGAGCCGGTCCGCGGCCAGCGCCGCGGACGACGCGGTGCGGGTGGCGCTGATGATCGAGCTCTCCAGGCAGGCGAACGGGTAGCCGGTCTTCTGGTCGTTGAGGACCAGCACGGCGGACGCCCGCGGGATGCCGTGCGCGACGTTGCCGGGCACGCTGGAGATCCACTTGATGCCGTCCACGCCCACGTCACCGCCGATCGAGGCGGGCAGGGCGATGATGCGATCGCTGGGCCGGTCCGGGAAGCGCAGGAAGTACGAGGGCGGGTTGACCGTCTGCCCCGCGCCGTGGATGCGGTACGCGGACTCGACGAGGTCCTGGACCGCCTTCTCGTTGCCGTCCAGGAAACGGGCCACCTGCGCGCCGGGTACGACCGCGAACGACGGATTCTGCTGTGACATCGAAGCCTTCCGATTCATTGGTGGTGCTGGGTACGGCGGATCGGGTCGGCCATCGCGACCAGGACCTCACGGGCGCCCTCGTACGGTGGCCGGCTGTGCGCCATCCGCAGGTTGTCCAGGAGCAGCAGGTCGCCGTCCCGCCAGGGCAGCGCCTGGGTCACGCTGTCGTAGGTCTTGTTGATCACCTGGACGACGTCCTCGGTGATCTCGGCGCCGTCGCCGAAGCTGGTGTTGAACGGCAGCCCGTCGCGGCCGTACACGTCGCTGAGGTACTCCCGCACCTCGGGCGCCATCGTCCACTCGTTGAGGAAGGCGATCTGGTTGAACCAGAGCCGCTCGCCGCTGCGCGGGTCGACGACCACCGCCGGACGGCGCTGGCTGGTGCGCAGCCCGTTGCCGGCGGTCCAGGTCAGGCTGATCTCGTTGCTCGCGCAGTAAGCCTCGACCTCGGCCTTGTCGGTGGTGCCGAACGCCTCCGCCCAGCTGATCCCGATCTCGTCGTTGTAGCTGCGGGTCAGCAGCCAGCCGTCGCGCTCGCACCGGTCGACCAGGTCGGCCGGCAGTTCGGTGAGCACCCGGGCGGCGTCGGCGACCGCGGTCTCGCCGCCCGAGGCCGGCGCGCTCAGGCAGGCGAACTGCATCCGGGACGGGAACTCCAAGGCGTAGCTGAGCTCGTGGTGCATGCACATGGGCTGGTTGGGCGGCCACTTCGAGGACGAGTAGACGCCGGGCTCGTACGTCCACCGGGTGGCGAACGCCTCCCGCTCGGTGATCAGCGTCGTGGCCAGCTCCCGGTGCACCGCGCCGGCCGTACCGGCATCCCGCAGTCCCAGGCCGCGCACCAGCACGGCCCGGTGGTCGTCGACCGCCTGGTGCAGCGCCGCCCGATGCCGCGCCACCCACGCGACCGGATCGCCGACCGCGTCGGCGTGCAGAACGACCGGCGTACGGCTGTCGTCGAGGGTCCAGGCGATACCCGCCGGGCTGGTGGTCATGAACACGCACTCCTGTCCTGGTTGCACAGCTGGGCGACCGCGCGTACCTCGGCGGCCGCGCGGTCCGCCCGGGTACGCGGGAAGTAGTGACCGCCGTCCGGAAGCACCCGGACCCGGACCGGGCCGGCCAGCCGCCGCCAAGCGGGCAGGTCGGCCTCGTGGCCGGAGGTTGCCGGGTCGTCGGCGGCGAGCACGAGGAACAGCGGCGCGCCGAGCCGGGGCACCGGGGCGCCGGTCAGCACGTCGAGGAAGAACTCGGTGGCCTCCCGCACGTCGTGCCGATAGGCCGCGCCGACCAGCGCGGCGCGGGCGTCGTCCACCTCGCCCAGCTCGGTGTACGCGCCGGCCCGGCTCAGCCGTGCGGTGATCTCCCGGTCGTCCAGCTCGGACAGCGTGGCGAGGAACCGGCGCCGCTCGGCCTCGTCGCCCACCAGCTGGGCGCCGACCAGCACCGCGCGCAGGTCGGCGTCCTGCTCCTCGAGCAGGCGCCCGGCCAGCACGGCGGTGGCCGCACCGGAGGAGTGTCCCCAGAGCAGCACCGGACCGGCGCACCGCTGCACGATCTCGGCGGCCGCGGTCTTGGCCGCCTGCGCGGCGGAGACGAACGGCTCCGGCTCGGCGGTGAGATCGTGCCCGGGCAGTTCGACGGCGTACACGGCGATGCCGCTGCCCTCCAGCGCGGTGGCCAGCGGCTGGAAGTTGACCGCGTTGCCGCCCGCGTACGGGAAGCAGACCAGCGTGGCCCGCGGCTGCGCGGGCTCGGACAGCGGTTGCAGCAGACCCGTGCTGTCCGGGCGCCGCCCGTCGATGACCGCGGCCAGATCGGCCAGCACCGGATGCCGGGTGAGCTCCTTGAGCGACACCGCCCGGTCGAGCTTGACCACCATCCGGACCGCGGACAGCGACGTGCCGCCGGACTCGAAGAAGTGGCTGAACCGGCCCACCCGCTCGGGCGGCAGGCCGAGAAGCTGGGCCCAGACCGCCGCGATCCGCCGCTCGGTCTCGGTGACCGGCTCGGCCACCGCGCCGTCGGGCTCCGCCGCGGCCGCCGCGACGGCCCCGAGCGCCTTCTTGTCGATCTTGCCGTTGCCGGTCAGCGGCAGGGTGGCCATCCAGGTCAGCTGGTCCGGAACCATGTAGCCGGGGAGACCGGCGGACAGGTGCGCGCGCAGCTCGGCGGCCGGTATCTCGCGGGGTCCGGAGTAGAACGCGGCCAGGCCGCGCTCCCGGCCCGGGCGCTCCACCACGACCACCGCGCCGTCGCGGACGCCGTCGGCCCGCAGCAGGGTGTTCTCGATCTCGCCGAGTTCGATCCGGAAGCCACGGATCTTGACCTGCGCGTCCCGCCGGCCGAGGAAGGCCAGCTTTCCGCCGGGCAGCCAGCGCCCGAAGTCGCCGGAGCGATAGAGCCGCTCCCCCGGCCGGTGCGGGTCGGTGCCGAAGACCGCCGCGGTGCGCTCGGAGTCGTTGATGTAGCCGCGGCCGACACAGACACCGGAGAAGACGATCTCGCCGGGTGAGCCGAGCGGCACCGGATCCAGATTCTCGTCGACGACGTAGACCCGTACGTTGTTGACCGCCGGCCCCAGCGGAACCCGGTCACCCTCCGGAACCGACCGCATCACCTCGTGGTTGGTGTCGTCCGAGGTCTCCGTCAGGCCGTACGCGTTGACCAGGGTGATCTGCGGGAATGCGCGGAACCAGCGCTCCACCAGCTCGTGCTTGAGCGCCTCGCCGGTCGCCGACACGCAGCGCAGCCGGCCCAGGTCGCCGCCGTTCTCCTCCAGGTGGGTCAACACCACCTCGAGGTACGAGGGCACGAGCTGCACCACGTCGACGCCGCCCGCCACCACCTGCACGAAGCGGCTCACGTCGAGGATGTCGTCCTGGCCGACGATCCGGGTGGTCCCACCGGCCAGCGGCGCGGCGAGCAGCTGCCAGAGCGAGATGTCGAAGCACTGCGGCGCGGTCTGCGCGAGGACCTCGCCCTCGGCCAGCGACAGGTCATCGATCTTCGCGAACAGGTGGTTGACCAGTCCGGCGTGCTCACACATGGCGCCCTTCGGCTCGCCGGTGGAGCCGGAGGTGAAGTAGATGTAGGCGAGCCGGTCGGCGGCGATCGCGAGGCCCAGGTTGCGGTCGTCGGCGGGGGCGGGCGACACCTGGTCGGCGCGGATCACCCGTATCCCGGGCTGGGCGGTCAGCGCGACGGCGCCGGCCGGGTCGGCGAGGGCGAGCCGGCAGTCGGCACGCGCGAGAGTCCGGGCGATCCGGTCCGCCGGGAAACCGGGCTCGATCGGCACGTATGCGCCACCGGCCTTGAACACCGCCAGCACGCCGGCCATCCAGGTCAGGTTCCGCTCGGTGACCACGGCGACCGTCTGCTCGGCGGTCAGTCCCTGCGCGATCAGCTCGCGGGCGATCGCGTTGGCCCGGCGGTTGAGGTCCGCGAAGGTCCACGACCGGTCACCGTGGACCGCGGCGATCGCGTCCGGCGTACGCGCGACCCGGTCCTCGAAGATCTCGTGGCAGCGGCGGTCCGGGAGCGCCCGCTCCGGCCCGGCCAGCCCGTTGATCTGCAGGTCGAGCTCCGCGGCCGACAACAGCGTCCGGTGCCGGTGATCCGCGTCGGGCGTGCCGTGGATCAGTTCGAGGGCGGTGGCGTAGTAGCCGGCCACGCGGGCCCCGTGCTCGCGGTCGAAGCAGTCGGTGCGGTACCGCAGGCGCAGGCCGGACGGGGTCGGCGAGACCCGCAGCACCACGCCGTCGGGCAGGTCCGGCCGGTCCTCGCCGAGCTCGGTCTCCGCGGGCGCCGGTGCGGTTGCCTCGCCGTCCAGCACGGCGGCGGCCTGCCGGACCAGCTCGGCCCAGCTCGCCCGGCCGACCCGCAGCGACACCGACCGCGGCGCCCGGCCCGCGAGCGCCAGCGCGGTCACCACGTCCCGGTCGCCGCTGAGCTCGGCGAGCACCTTGGCGTGGGCGGCCAGCAGTTCGGCCGGACCCGCGGGAACGCCGAGCGCGATGTCGGCGACATCGGTTGCGCCCGCCCGGCCGGTTCCGTTCCACCGGGGCAGAACGGTAGCCGCGGGGGATTCCCGTTCAGTGGGCATCAGGGTAGCCATCGAACATTTCCTCCGCAGATTCGCTGATGCTTCTCAAAGCTAGGCGATGACGTTTCGCGGCCGTTATCGGCGCAATTTCAAAATGCTTTGTCAGCGCCGGTTGTATCGGTGCACGGCCAGTGGGACGGCGACCACCAGAATGCCCACGCTCCAGGTCAGGGCGCTGGTCGCGTGACCCGTCCACGGGCCGCCGATGAGCATGTTGCGGGCCGCGTCGGTCACCTGGGTGGTCGGGTTCACCTCGGCGAAGGTCCGCATCCAGCCGGGCATCGTCGAGGTCGGCACGAGCATGGAACTGCCGAACTGCAGCGGGATCATCCACAGGAAACCGGCCGAGGACACCGTGTTCGGGCTGCGCAGCACCAGGCCGATGACGGCGGACAGCCAGGCCAACGCGGTGCCGTAGAGCAGCACCAGGGCCACGCCCCCGGCCGCCACCAGCGGCGAGGTGCGCACCTCGAAGCCGACCAGCAGGGCGAACGACAGCATGATCACCTGGCCGAGCAGCAGGCGCGCGACGTCGGCGATGATCCGGCCGGAGAGCACCGCGGAGCGGGCGATCGGCAGGGACCGGAACCGGTCCATGATCCCGGTGCCGAAATCCATCGAGAGCGTGAAACCGGTCGCCCGGGAGGCGAACATGATGGTCTGCACCATGATGCCGGGCAGCAGATACTGCCGATAGTCGCCCTCGCGGCCGTTCCAGATCGCGCCGCCGAAGACGTACAGGAAAATGAGGGTGAAGACGATCGGCATCAGCGCCGAGTCGACGAGCTGCCCCGGATCGTTGCGGACCTGCAGCAGGTTGCGTCGCGCGATCGCGAACGAGTGGCGCAGCGTCGCCCGCACGCCGACCCGCCCGCTGAGGGCCGGCGCCGCCGGCTTGCCGACGACCGCGCTCTCCGTTGCCGCCACAACCGCGCTCATGCCTGGCTCCGTTCCGGTTCGGCGTCGGTGGCGGCGCCGGTCAGCGTGATGAAGACTTCGTCGAGGGTCGGCACCCGGGTGTCGACGGCGGTCACGGTGACCGTGGCGGCGGCCACCGCCTGCAGCGCCGCGGCCAGGTCCTCGTCGTGCGCCAGCGGCAGCCGCACCTGGTCGCCGTCCTGGTCGGGCTGGTGGCCCGGCAGCTGCGCGCGCAACCCCGCGGCGAGCTCGCCCGCGTCGTCCGGCGAGGCCGTGGTGAGCAGCAGGGTCCGGCCGCCGACGCGGCCGGCGAGCTCGGCGACGGTGCCCGAGGCGATGATGCCGCCGTTCCGCATCACCACCAGCGAGTCGGCGAGGGCCTCGGCCTCCTCCATGTACTGGGTGGTGAGCAGCACCGTGGACCCGTCCGCGACCAGCTCGCGCACGGTGGCCCACAGCCCGTTGCGGCTGTGCGGGTCCAGCCCGGTGGTCGGCTCGTCGAGGTAGATGACCCGGGGCGAGCCCAGCAGGCAGGCGGCCAGATCCAGCCGCCGGCGCATGCCGCCGGAATAGTCGCGGACCAGCTTGGTCGCGGCGTCGGTGAGGCCGAAGCGCTCGAGCATCCGGTCGACGCGCTCGCGGGCCCGGCGGCGCGGCATGTCCAGCAGCCGCCCGATCAGGTAGAGGTTGTCCCGGCCGGAGAGGTCCGCGTCGACCGCGGCGAACTGTCCGGTCAGGCCGATCAGCTGGCGCACCTGCTGCGCCTGGGTGACCACGTCGTAGCCGAGCACCGTGGCCCGGCCGGCGTCCGGCTTCACCAGGGTGGCCAGCATCCGTACCGTGGTGGTCTTGCCCGCGCCGTTCGGTCCGAGCAGACCGAGCACCGTTCCGGCCGGCACCGTGAGGTCGACGCCGTCGACCGCGGTGTGGTCGCCGTAGCGTTTGACCAGGCCTTCGACCTGGATTCCCGTCGTCATGCCGGTTATCCGCGGTCCATGGCGTCCGCGAGGCTGCGCGGGCGCATGTCGGTCCACGCCGACTCGATGTGCTCCAGGCACTCCGCCCGCCCGGCCGGGCCGAAAGCGGTGCTCCAGCCGCCCGGCACCTCGATGAAGGTCGGCCAGAGCGAGTACTGCCCCTCGTCGTTGATCAGCGCCAGGAAGTTGCCGTCGGCGTCCTCGAACGGGTTGGTCACGGTGGTTCCTCTCTCGATGAGTGCGTTCACTGCCGTTGCAGGACCGTGGCCAGCTCGCCGACGGTCGGGTGCTCGTAGAGGTGGTGCAGGGACAGCTCACCGGGGAGGACACCGTTGATCCGGCCGACCAGCTGCGCGGCCCGCACCGAGCTGCCGCCCAGGTCGAAGAAGCGGTCGTCGCGGCCCACGTCGTCGCGGCCGAGCACCTCGCCCCACAGCGCGGCGAGCCGGCGTTCCAGGTCTCCGGCGGGCGCCACGTAGCGGCGGCCGCCGCGCTCGGCGCTCAGCGCCGCCTCGGCGAGCACCCGCGCCCGGTCGGTGCCGCCGTCCGGGGCGGCCGGCAGCTCCGCGAACCGCAGGCAGTGCACCGGCACACCCAGCTGCCGGGCGTGCCCCGCGACGGCCCGGCGCACCTGCGCCTCGGGCGCGGTTCCGGCGTACGCCACGATCAGCTCGGCCGGCCGCGCCGCGCCCGGGGCCAGGTCGCGCACGATGTGCTCGTTGCGCCCGTCCAGCCCGATCAGCAGGTGCGGCCGCGGCCGGCGCAGCGCGGCCACGAACGAGGCGAGGCCACGCTCCACGTCGATCGGGCGGAAGCCGCGGGCGGCCGCGGCGCCGGCCGGGGCGGCCCGGTTCATCCCCACCCCGGTCCAGGTGCTCCAGGCCAGGCAGCGCACCGGGCGGCCGAGCTCGCGCCCCCAGTGGTCGGCGAAGCCGGTCAGGAAGCTGTTCGCCGACGCGTAGGCGGCGAAGGAGCTGCCGCCGAAGTCGCCGTTCACCGAGGAGAAGAGCACGAGCAGGGTCTCCGGCCGGTCCCGCAGCAGCGCGGCCAGGCTGAGCGTGCCGTCCACCTTGGCCCGGTACGCGGCCAGATAGCCGGCCCGGCTCTCCCGGGCGACGGTGTGCCGCTCCAGCCGGGTCCACTGGGCCGACACGTCGGCGCCGGCCAGGTGCAGCACCCCGTCCAGCGGGGCGCCCCAGCGGCGTTCCGCCTCGGTCAGCGCGCGGCGCAGCCCGTTCTCGTCCGCCACGTCGAGCGCCCGGTACTCGACGTCGCCGAGACCGCGCAGCTCCTCGAGACGCGCGGCCCGCTCGCCGGCGGCGCCGAGACCGTGCAGCTCCTCGAGACGCGCGGCCCGCTCGCCGGCGGCGCCGGCCACCGCCGAGCGGCCCACCAGCAGCAATCGGGCCTGGTACGCGGCCAGCAGATACTCGGCGAGCGCGAACGCGATGCCGCCCAGCCCGCCGGTGATCAGGTAGCGCCCGCCCGGCACCAGCCCGGCGGATTCCGCGCCGGCCGCGGCCGGCGGCACCGGGGCCAGCCGGGGCACCAGACGCTGCCCGGCGCGGCGGGCGACCAGGTCCTCGCCGGCCGGCCGGCGCAGCTCGTCGAGCACCATGTCCGCCCAGTCCGCCGGTTCGCCGGCGGGCAGGTCGAGCTGCCGGACCAGCGGCAGCGCCTGCTCGGCGGCGGCGGTACGGATCAGGCCCGGCAGCGCCAGCCAGGCCGGGTCGAGCCGGTCGCCGGGCCGCGCCCAGAGACCGCCCCGGGTGAGCACCAGCAGCTCCGGCCGGTCGGGCTCCGCGGCCAGCTCTCGAATCAGGTCGGCCACCTGCAGCGGGCCGTCGGCGGGCTGGTCGGCGAGCCCACGCGCGTCCAGGACGAGCCCCGGGCGCCGGTCCCTCAGGACGGTCCGCAGGTCCTCGTCCGGCCCGGCCACGATCACGTCGACGGCCAGCCGTTGCGCCGGCACCTCGCCCCCGATCACCAACCAGGGCCCGGGCGGCAAGGGGCGGTCCGGGCGGTCGGTCGACTCCGTCCAGACCCGCTCGAAGAACCAGGCCGGCAGGCCGTCGTCGTCGATCTCCTCGTTCTGCCCGGTGGTCAGCCAGTCGTCGAACCGACCCTGCTCCAGGTCGGCGACCAGCTGGGCGCGCTGGATCTTGCCGCTGCCGGTCTTCGGGAAGGCCGCCCGCTCGACCGGCACCACCAGGTGCGGGCGCAGCCCGAGCTGCTCGGCGAGCCGGGCCCGGATGGCGGCGATGGTGTCGTCGACCTCCGACGCGTCGGTGGGCACGAAGAAGACCACCAGCCGGTCCGCCTGGTTGCCGGGGCCGGCCCAGCCGCACGCGGCGGTCCAGGTGACCTCGGTGCCCGGCACCTGCTCGACGATCGACTCGATGTCGTAGCTCAGGTGGTTGGCCCCGTTGATCACGATCATGTCCTTCTCGCGACCGGTGATCGTGAGGCTGCCCTGGTGCAGAAAGGCCAGGTCGCCGGTGCGGAACCAGCCGTCCTCGGTGAACGAGGCGGCGTTCGCGGCGTCGTTGCGGTGATAGCCCGACATGATCGTCGGCCCGGTGATCTGCAACCGCCCGACCCGGTCCGCCGGCAGCACGCGGTCCTCGTGGTCGACGATGCGCAGCCGGACACCGGGGATCGGCGGCCCGACCTCGGTGAAGCAGATGGCCTCCGGATCGCCGGGCTCGGCCAGCCGCAGCGCCCCGCTCAGCGAGTGCTTGTCCACCCAGAGGCGGCCGGCGTGCGGGTCGTCGGCGGGCAGCACCGAGTAGGTGACCCCGGAGCTGGTCTCGGACATCCCCCAGCACGGACGCATGGCGCCCGCCGGCAGGCGATGCGGGCCCAGCAACCGCTGGAAGCGCTCGGCCGTCCGGCTGACCACCGCCTCCCCGGCATTGCAGATGTGCCGCAGCGTGGAGAGGTCCCACGAGCGGCCCTCGGTGGCTGCCAGCCGCTCGTTGAGCTGCGCGAAGGCGAAGTTGGGCGCCCAGGTGTTGGTGACCCGGTACCGGTCGGACCAGTCCAGCCAGCGCAACGGCTCGGCCAGGAACTCGCCGATCGTCGCGTTGACGTGCCGGCAGCGCAGCACCACGTCGCGCACGTTGTACATGACGATGCCGCCGACGTGGTCCAGCGGCATCCAGTTGAGCGACACCTCGTGCTCGTCGAAGCCGTTGGCCGCGGCGGTCGCCCGGGTGCGGGCCAGGATGCTGCGGCTGGTGTGCCGCACGCACTTGGGCACGCCGGTGCTGCCCGAGGTGAGCAGATGCACCACCGGCGTGTCCGGGGTGGCCGGGAACCAGTCGGTGGCCGGCTCGCCGCCGCTGAGCTCCCCGACGTCGGCGACCCGCAGGTCGTCGGCGTCCCACAGGGTGGCCAGGTTGCGCACGGACGCGGCCAGCGACTCGTCGGTCAGCACCAGCGGCCGGTCCAGCAGCTCCCACGCGTTGCGCAGCTTCGTGGTCACCGCGTTCTCCCGGTCGTAGCCGGGGGCCGGGCCGACCGGGGTGGGCAGGAAGCCACCGAGCACGCAGGCCCAGAACGCGGTCACGAACGACCGGTTGTCGGCGAACTGGAACAGCACCGAGTCGCCCGGCGCGACGCCGGTGCGGCGCAGGCCGCCCAGCAGCCGCTCGGCGTCGCGCAGCAGGGCACCGTACGACTGGTAGCTCTCCCCGCGCGCGGTGAGGTAGACGGTGCCCCGGTCCGGCGGCGCCTCGGCGGCCAGCCGCAGCGCCTGCTGCAGGGTCTCCGCGGCGCCCGGCTCGGCGGGCAGGTCCCCGCCGTACGCGATGAATCCGGCGCCCTCCGGCGGCTGGTCCTCCTCTGCCGACAAAACGGCAGCTGACAAAACGGAAGCGCGCCGGTGTGCGCGGACCTCGTGCCGCACGATCGGCTCGGCCGTGTGCACTCCGTCGACGGCCTCCGCCGCCGCCCGTACCCGGGCGAGAACGTCCTCCTGCGCTGACTGCGCCATCGTCGCGCTCCTATCCGGCCTGCGCCGACTCGCGGCCGAGCAGCGCGGCGCCGACCGCGCCGGCGATCTCGCCGGCCGCCTGGTTGAGGTAGAAGTGGCCGCCCGGGAACGTCCGCACGACACACGGCCCGGTGGTGTGTGCCTGCCAGGCGGCAAGCGAGGCGACCGGGGCCCGCTCGTCGGCGTCGCCGCCGAGCGCCGTGATCGCCGAGTCCAGCGGCGGCTCCGGCTGGTACTCGTAGTTCTCCCAGAGCGCGAAGTCGGCCCGCAGCGTCGGCATCAGCAGCTGCATCAGCTGCTCGTTCGCCGTCACGTCGGCCGACATCCCGTCGAGCCGGGCCAGCGCGTCCCGGAACTGGTCGTCCGGCAGCGCGTGTATGTGGTCCACCGGCGCCGGGCTGCCCGGCGCCGGCTGTCCGGAGAGGAACAGGTGCTGCGGCCGCAGCCGGCGCTTGCGCAGCAGCCGGGCGAGCTCGAAGGCGAGCAGCGCGCCGCCGCTGTGCCCGAAGAAGGCGAACGACCCCTGCAGGTACGGCCGCAGCGCGACCGCGACCGTCCGGACGGTCCGGTCCACCCGGTCGAAGGCCGGCTCGGTGAGCCGGTCCTCGCGGCCGGGCAGCTGCACGGCGACCAGCTCGACCTCCGGCGGCAGCAGCGCCGGCCATTCCGCGAAATAGCCGGCGCCCGCGCCCGCGTGCGGAAAACAGAAGAGCCGGAACCGGCGACCGCTGCGCCGGGCCCGCCGGACGAACGGTGATTCCGCGATGAGTTTGTCGAATCCCGACATGACCGCATGCACCTAACCGCAGGGAAATTGAATGTGCCGAGCATCAAATTAGGCGGCCGTTTTATCGGGCCCCTATCCCCGGTTTTTCCGGTCGCTTTTCCGCGACCCGTCAAGCCATCCGGGCCGACGCCGCCTCGGCGATGCGCGCCACCGGTTCCGCGGTGAGCAGGTCGTGGTGCCCGCAGTCGAGCCGGACCAGCTCGATCCGGCCGTCCACATAGGGCGCCCAGGCCTCGGCCAACGCCCCGCCACCGGCCGAGACGATCAACAGCAGGTCGCCCTTGTACGGTCGTGGCCGGTGACCGGTGACCACCCGGACACTGTTGATCATCACGTCCAGGTGGCGCTCCGCGGCGATCCCGCTGACCTCCCGCCGCAGCACGGCGAGGGCCCGGGCCCGCTGGTCGGCCTCGCTGCCCCGGTCGTCCGGATCACCGCCGGCGTCGTCGCTCATCGTCGCCAGGATGTCGGCGCCGGTGAGCGCCCGCTGCCGCTCGACCGGCAGGCCGGGCTGGCCGGGGTCGCCGGGCCGGGCGTCCAGGACGGCCAGCAGGCCCACCTCGTGGCCCTGCTCCTGCAGCACGCTCGCGACGGCCTGGGCGATGTTGCCGCCGATCGAGTAGCCGAGCAGGTGGTAGGGGCCGTCCGGTTGCACGGCCCGGATCTGCTCGGCGTAGTCGGCGGCCATCGCCATCAAGGTGCCCGGCAGTGGCGCCGGATCGTCGAGGCCGCGCGCCTGCAGGCCGTAGACCGGCCGGTCGGCGGCCAGCTCCCCGGCCAGTCCGAAGTATCCCCAGCTCAGGCCGAGCGACGGGGGCAGGCAGAAGAGCCCGGGCCGGTCCGGGCCGCGGCGCAGGGTCAGCACCGGCCCGTCCGGTTCCGCGGACGGCCCGGCCAGCCGGTCGGCCAGCATCGCCACCGACGGCGCCTCGAACAGCGCGCGGACCGGCACCTCGGCGCCGATCGCCGCGCCGATCCGCTCGCACAGCCGCATGGCCAGCAGGGAATGGCCGCCCAGCTCGAAGAAGTCCGCGTCGGCGCCGACCCGGTCCCGGCCCAGCGCGTCGGCGAACAGGGTGCAGAGCACCTCCTCCAGGTACGAGCGCGGCGCCCGCCCGTGCTCCTCGGCCACCTCCGGCGCCGGCAGGGCCGCCCGGTCGAGCTTGCCGTTCGGGGTGAGCGGCAGCGTGTCGAGGACCACCAGGGCGGGCACCATGTGCCGCGGCAGCAGGCGGCTCAGCTCCGCCCGCAGCGCGGCCGGGTCGAGGGCGTGTCCGGGCTCGGGCACCACGTAGCCGGTGAGCCGCTCCCCGGCCGGGTCGTCCCGGAGCAGCACGACGGCGTGGGCCACGCCCGGCCGGCGCGCCAGCACGATCTCGATCTCGTCCAGTTCGACCCGCAGCCCGCGGATCTTCACCTGGTTGTCGGCGCGGCCGAGGAACCGCAGCTCGCCGGAGCCTTCCCAGCGCACCAGGTCGCCGGTGCGGTAGAGCCGGCCGCCGGCCGGTCCGAACGGGTCGGCGAGGAAGCGCTCGGCGGTCAGCCCGGGGCGGCGCAGGTAGCCCCGCGCCAGACCGGGGCCGGCCACGTAGAGCTCGCCCGGCACGCCGGGCGGCACCGGCCGGAGATGATCGTCCAGGACGTACACCCGCACGTTGGGGATCGGCCGCCCGATCGGCGGAGCCTGCCCGAAGCCCGTGTCGCACACCCACGACGCGACGTCCACGGTGGCCTCGGTCGGGCCGTACGCGTTCACCATCCGCCGGCCGGCCGACCAGAAGGCCAGCAACTCGGCCGGGATGCTCTCCGCCCCGGTGCTCACCAGCCGCAGGTCGGGCAGGTCGACCCGGGGGACGCTGGCCAGCACCGACGGCGGCACGCACGCGTGCGTGATCCGTTCCCGGGCCAGGAACTCGGCCAGCCGCGCGCCCACCGCCGGCCCGCCCGGCAGGACCAGGCACGCCCCGGACAGCAGGGCGAGGCACAGCTCGGAGACGCTCACGTCGAAGCTCGGCGAGATCAGCTGCGCGACCCGGCTGCCCGGGCCGGCGGCATACCGCTCGGCATGGTGGGCGGCGAGGCCGGCGATGCCGCGATGGGTGACGACGACGCCCTTGGGCACCCCGGTCGAGCCGGAGGTGTACATGACGTACGCGGGATCGTCGAGTCGCGCGGGGCGCAGCGTCCCGCTTCCCGGCGCCGTTCCACCGTCCACGATCGACACCTCGCCGTGGTCGTCCACGGCCGGCCGGACGACGCAGGTGGGTCGCGCGTCGCGCAGCATGAAGGCGATCCGGTCCGGCGGATAGTCCGGGTCCACCGGCAGGTAGGCGGCGCCCGCCCGGAGGGTGGCCAGCACCGCCACGATCAGGTCGATCGAGCGCGGCAGCAGCAACGCGACGGTGTCGCCCGGCCCGGCGCCCGCGGCGGCGAGCCGGTGCGCCAGCCGGCCGGCCCGCTCGTCGAGCTCCCGGTAGGTCAGGGTCTCGGCGCCGGAGGTCACCGCGTCCGCACCGGGTGTGCGTTCCACCTGCCGTGCGAACAGCTCGGGCCAGGTTTGCGCGGGCACCTCGACCGTGGCGCCCTGCCAGCGGTCGAGGACCCGCTCGCGCTCGTCGTCGGCGAGGATGTCGAACTCGCGCAGCGGACGCTCCGGCGCACGCACCGCGGCCTCGAGCAGCCGGACGAACCGGTCGGCCAGCGCCCGTACGGTGGTCGCGTCGAAGATCGAGGTGGCGTAGCGGACGACCCCGGTCACGCCGCCCGGCACACCGTCGTCGACCTGCTCCTCGAGCAGGAACGCCAGGTCCACCTTGGCCGCCTCGCCGTCGACCGGTTCGGCGCGCACGGTCAGCCCGGGCAGCCGCGGGTCGACGTCGTCGAGGTTCTGCAGCGTCAGCATCACCTGGAACAGCGGGTGGTGCGCCGTCGACCGGACCGGGTTGAGCAGCTCCACCAGGCGCTCGAACGGCAGTTCCTGATGGGCGTACGCGGCCAGATCGGCCTCCCGGACCCGGTCCAGCAGGGCGCTGAGCGTGGGGTCGCCCGAGGTGTCGGTGCGCAGCACCAGGGTGTTGACGAAGAAGCCGATCAGTTCCTGGGTCGCCTCGTCGGAGCGGCCGGCGACCGCGCAGCCCAGCGGGATGTCGTCGCCGGCGCCCAGCCGGGTCAGCAGCGCCGCCAGCACCGACTGCAGCACCATGAAGACGGTGGCCCGCCGGTCCCGGGCCAGCGCGGCCAGATCCCGGTGCAGCGCCGCGCCGATCTCGACCGAGACCGTGCCACCGTCCAGGCCGGCCACCGCCGGGCGGGGCCGGTCGGCCGGCAGGTCCAGCCGGTCCGGCAGGCCGGCGAGGGTCTGCCGCCAGAACGCGCCCTGCCGGCTGATCTCGCTGTCCGGGTCGTTCTCGTCGCCGAGCACCTCGGCCTGCCAGAGCGCGAAGTCGGCGTACTGCACGGGCAGCGGCGCCCGGTCGGGTGCGGTGCCCGCCCGGCGCGCGGCGTAGGCGTCGCCGAGGTCGCGCAGCAGCGGGCCCATCGACCAGCCGTCGGCGGCGATGTGATGCATGACCAGCACCAGGACGTGCTCGTCGCGGTGGCGGATCAGCCAGGTCCGCAGCGGCTGGTCGCGGGTCAGCTCGAAGCAGTGCGCGCCGGCCGCCCGGACCGCGTCGGCCAGCTCCCGCGGCGAGTGCGCCACCAGCTCGTCCAGCACCGGCGCCGCGGTGGTGACCAGTTGGTACGGGTGACCGTCGCGGTGCGGGAAGACGGTACGCAGGCTCTCGTGCCGTTCCACGAGATCGCCCAGGGCCGCGCGCAGCGCCGCGGTGTCGAGCTCGCCGGTCAGCCGCAGCACCACCGGCACGTTGTACGCCGGTGACGGCCCCTGGAAGCGGTGCAGGAACCACAGGCGGCGCTGCGCGGCGGACAGCGGTATCCGCTCCGGCCGCGGCCGTGGCCGCAGCGGCGGGCGGGCCGGCCGCTCCCCCGGCCCGTCGAGGCGTTCGGCGAGGGCGGCGACCGTCGGCGACTCGAACACCGTGCGGATGGCCAGCTCGACCCGCAGCACGCTGCGGACGCGGGCCACCAGCTTGCTGGCCAGCAGCGAGTGTCCACCCAGGTCGAAGAAGGTGTCGTCGATGCCGACCGCGGGCAGGCCGAGCACCTCGGCGAACAGCTCGCCGAGGATCCGCTCGCGTTCGGTGCGCGGGCCGCGCGACGACACGGCGATGTCCGGGGCCGGCAGCGCGGCGCGGTCCAGTTTCCCGTTGGCGGTGAACGGCAGCCGTTCGACGGCCACGAAGGCGGCCGGCACCATGTAGTCGGGCAGCCGCCCGGCGGCGTACTCCTTGAGCTCGCCGAGGTCCACGGGCGCGGCACCGGCCGGCACCACGTAGGCCACCAGCCGCTTGTCGCCGGGCTGGTCCTCGCGCAGCAGCGCGGCCGCGTAGCCGACCGCCGGGTGGTCGCCGACGACCTTCTCGATCTCGCCGAGCTCGATCCGGAAGCCGCGCAGCTTCACCTGGTGGTCGACCCGGGCCACGAACTCCAGCTGCCCGTGCCGGTTCCAACGGCCCAGGTCCCCGCTGCGGTACATGCGCGAGCCCGGCGCGCCGTACGGGTCGGCGACGAACCGCGTCGCGCTCAGCCCCCGCCGGTTGAGGTAGCCGCGGGCCAGCAGGCCGCCGGCGATGTAGAGCTCGCCGGTCACCCCGGGCGGCACCGGCCGCAGCCGGGCGTCGAGCACGTACATCCGGGTGTTCCAGGCCGGTGTGCCGATCGTGATCACCCCGGCCGGGACCCGGTCGCCGGCCTCGATGCGGAACTGGGTGCAGCCGACCGTGGTCTCGGTCGGCCCGTACTCGTTGACCACGACCGCGCCGGGGTGCCGGCCGCGCCACAGGTCGAGCGGCTCGCCGAGCAGCGATTCCCCGCCGAGCACCAGCTGCTCGGCCGGCGCGAACCCGTCCGGCAGCTCGTTGAGGTAGGCCAGGTGGCTCGGCGTCGCCTTGACGAAGGTGGGCCGCACGGCCGGCGGCGCACCGTCCAGGTCGACCAGATGCACGCAGCCGCCCATGGTCAGCGGCCCGAACAGCCCGGTGACGGTGAGGTCGAAGGAGGCGGGCGAGTGCACCAGCGCCCGGCCGGCCATGCTCGGGTAGATGTGCCGGGCCCAGGCGAGATAGGCCGACAGCGAGCCGTGCTGCACCGCGACGCCCTTCGGCCGCCCGGTCGAGCCGGACGTGAAGATCACGTACGCGCAGCCGTCGGCCCGCAGCGGCGCACCGCGCTCGTCGTCGCCGACCGGGCCGCCCGGTAGCTCGTCGAGCGCCCGCCGGGTGTCCGGGTCGTCGAGCAGCAACCGCGGACGGCCACCGGGCAGCGCGCCGCTCAGCCCGGTCGTGGTGGCGACCAGCACCGGGTCCACGTCGTCGAGCAGGAAGCCGACCCGCTCGGCCGGGTGATCCGGTTCGATCGGCAGGTAGGCCGCGCCGGCCCGCAGCACGGCGAGGATCGTGACGACCAGGTCGAGCGAGCGGGGCAGGACGACGGCGACGAACCGCTCCGGGCCGGCGCCCGCGGCGATCAGGCGCCGGGCGAGCCGGTTCACCCGGGCGTCCAGTTCGGCGTACGACAGGCCGGTGTCGCCGTAGGCCACCGCCGGGGCGTGCGGGGTGCGGCGGGCCTGCTCGGCGAACAGCTCCGGCACGGTGCCGGACGGCAGCTCACGCCGCGGCCCCTGCCAGCGGTCCAGCACGTCGGTGTGCTCCGCGGCGGAGAGCAGGCCGAGCGCGGCGACCGGGGTGTCCGGCTCGGCGACGGCGGCGGTCAGCAGCCGGGCCAGGCGGTCCGCCATCGCCTCGACGGTGTCCCGGTCGAACAGATCGGTCGCGTACTGGATGGCGCCGGTCAGGCCCGCCGGCGAGCCGTCCTCGGCCCGGCTCTCGGCCAGGAAGAACGACAGGTCCAGCTTGGCGGTGGCGGCGCCGACCGCCTGGCGGCGGGCGCGCAGGCCGGGCAGGGCGAACTCGGCGTCGCCGGTGTCGCCGAAGGTCAGCATCACCTGGAAGACCGGGTGGTAGGCCATCGACCGGGCCGGGTTCAGCTCCTCCACCAGCCGCTCGAACGGCACGTCCTGGTGGGCGTAGGCGGACAGGCCGAACTCGCGCACCCGGGACAGCACGGTACGGAAGTCCGGGTCGCCGCTCAGGTCGGTGCGCAGCACCAGGCTGTTGACGAAGAACCCGACCATGTCGTGCAGCGCCTCGTCGGCCCGCCCGGCCACGGCCGTGCCGAGCACCACGTCGGTGCCCGCGCCCAGCCGCGACAGCAGCACGGAGATGCCGGCCTGCAGGACCATGAACACGGTCGTCTGGGTCTCCCGGGCCAGGCGGACGACCCGCTCGTGCAGGCCGGCCGGGAGGGTGAACTCGACCAGGGCGCCCCGGCCGGTGGCCACCGCGGGGCGGGGCCGGTCGGCCGGCACCTCCAGCACCTCGGGCGCACCGCGCAGGCTCTCCCGCCAGAACGCCAGCTGCCGGGCGATCAGGCTGTCCGGGTCGTGTTCGGCGCCGAGCAGGTCCTGCTGCCAGAGCGCGTAGTCGACGTACTGCACGGGCAGCGGCGCCCAGTCCGGCGCCTCGCCCGCGCACCGGGCGGTGTAGGCGGCCGACAGGTCCGCGCCGATCAGCGCGGTGGACCAGCCGTCCCCGGCGATGTGGTGCAGCAGCAGAAGCAGCACGTGCTCGTCCGGGCCGGTCCGGAACAGGGTGGCCCGCAGCGGCGCCTCGGCGGCCAGGTCGAAGGGGCGCGCCGCGGCCTCCGCCAGCCGGTCGTCGACGGCCTCCGCGGTGGTCTCGACGACCGCGAGATGGACCTCGCCGGCCGGCCGGACCCGCTGGTAGGGCGCGCCGTCGGCCTCGGCGAAGACGGTACGCAGCGCCTCGTGCCGGCCGGCGAGATCGGTGATCGCCGCCCGCAGCGCGGCGTGGTCGAGCGGCCCGGACAGCGCCACCGCGATCGGCAGATGGTAGGTGGCGGCACCCTCCTCCAGGCGGTGCAGGAACCAGAGGCGGCGCTGGGCGAACGAGAGCGGCGCCCGCTCGGGACGCGGCGACACGGCGCGCACCGGCGGGTTCGCGCCGGCCGCGGCCCGCAGCCGGGCGGCGAGCGCGGCCGGCGTGCCCGCCTCGAACACCGCCCGCACCGGCAGCTCGCAGCCGAACGCCGATCGGATCCGGCCGACCAACCGCATGGCCAGCAGCGAGTGGCCGCCTAGCGCGAAGAAGTCGTCGCCGGCGCCGACCGCGGGCACGCCGAGCACCTCCGCGACCAGGCCGCGCAGGATCTCCTCGCGGGGGTCGGCCGCCGTGTCGCCGGGCTGCGCGCCGCCGGTCGGTGGTTCGGGCAGAGCGGCCCGGTCGAGCTTGCCGCTCGGCGTCATCGGCAGTTCGGCAAGCAGCACGTACGTGCTCGGCAGCAGCGCGGTCGGCAGCCGGTCGGCCAGCCGGGCGCGGATCGCCGGCACCGGGTCGCCGTCCTGGTCGGCGGCGGGCACGACGTACGCCACCAGCCGCGCCGAGTCGCCGTCCAGCCGCGCGACCACGGCGGCCGCCCGCACCTGCGGCAGCGCCGCCAGCACGGCCTCGGCCTCGCCCGGCTCCACCCGGACGCCACGCACCTTCACCTGGTCATCGGTGCGGCCGAGGAACTGCACGCTGCCGTCGGCGTTCCAGCGGGCCAGGTCGCCGGTGCGGTACATGCGCGAGCCGGGCGGCCCGAACGGATCGGCCGGGAACCGCTGCGCACTCAGCCCCGGCCGCCGGTGGTAGCCGGTCGCGACCTGCACCCCGGCCGCGTACAGCTCGCCGGTGATCCCGGGCGGCACCGGGCGCAGCGCATGGTCGAGCACGTAGACGCGGGTGTTGCCGACCGGCGCGCCGATCGGGGTCACCCCGGCCGGCACCGGACCGGCGCCGTCCCGGGCGGTGACGTCGATGGTCGCCTCGGTCGGGCCGTACAGGTGGTGCAGGGGGATGTCGAGCGTCTCCCGGAAGGCGCGGTGCAGCTCCTCCGGCAGCGACTCCCCGCCGGTGAGCACCCGGCGCAGGCTCGTGCAGCCGGCCGCCTCCGGTACCCGCACGAACTCGCGCAGCATCGACGGGACGAAGTGGACGGTCGTCACCGCGTGCCGCTGGATCAGGCGGGCCAGATACAGCGGGTCCCGGTGCCCGTCGGGGCGGGCGAGCACGAGCGCGGCGCCGTGCGCCAGCGGCCAGAAGAACTCCCAGACCGACACGTCGAAGCCGGCCGAGGTCTTCTGCAGCACCCGGTCGCCGGGTTCCAGGCGGTACGCCTCCTGCATGCCGGCCAGCCGGTTGGCCACCGCGGCGTGCGGGACCGCCACACCCTTGGGCCGGCCGGTCGAGCCGGAGGTGTACATCAGGTAGGCGGTGTTGCCGGGCCGGAGCGGGGCGCACCGGTCGGCGTCGGTCACCGTGGCGCCCGAGCACGCCCGGACGGCCGCCACGGTGTCCGGGTGGTCCAGCAGAATCCGCTCGCCGGGCCGCCCCGCCCGTACCGGGTCGGTGGTCAGCACGCAGGCCGGGGACGCATCCGCGAGCAGGTACGCGATCCGGTCCGGCGGATGTCCGGGGTCGACCGGCAGGTACGCGCCGCCCGCCTTGAGCACGGCGAGGACCGCCACGATCAGGTCGGCCGAGCGGGGCACCGCGACGGCGACGACCCGCTCCGGGCCGACGCCGCGGGCGATCAGGTAACGGGCGAGCCGGTTCGACCGGTCGTGCAACTGCTCGTAGGTCAGCACCCCGTCCGGGTGGACCAGCGCGACGGCGTCCGGCTCGTCCGGCGGCGTGAGCAGGGCGGGCAGTGGCAGCAGCGGGTAGTCGCGGTCGGTGTCGTTCCACCGGTCCAGCACCAGGCGCCGCTCGGCTGCGGACAGCAGGTCGACGCGGCCGGCCGGGGTGTCGGTCGCGGTGGCCAGGACGGTGAGCGCCCGCTGGAAGCGTTCCAGCACCGCTTCCCCGTACGCCCGGTCGAACAGGTCGGTGCGGTAGTCCAGCCGGATGACCAGGCGGTCGCCGACCACACCGAGGATCACGCCGAGCGGGTAGTGGGTGGCCCCGCCGCCGTCGATGCCGGCCACCCGCAGGCCGTCCGGCTCCGGCTCGGTGTCCTCGTTGAACGGGTAGTTCTCGAAGACCATCAGGGTGTCGAACAGGCCGCCCCGGCCGGTGCCGCGCTGGATCTCCGCGAGGCTCAGGTGCTGGTGCTCCAGCAGCGCGGACTGGCGGTCCTGCAGCCGGGCGGCCAGCTCGGACAGGGGCGTACGCGGATCGAGGCCGACCCGTACCGGAAGGGTGTTGATGAACAGGCCGACCATGCTGTCGATGCCGGGGAGGTCGGCGGGCCGGCCCGCGACGGTGGCGCCGAAGACGACGTCCCGGCCGCCGGTCAGCTGCCCCAGCACCAGCGCCCAGGCGGTCTGCGCCAGGGTGTTCAGGGTCAGGCCCCGCCGGCTCGCGGCATCGGTCAGCGCGCCGGTGACCTCGGCAGACAGCTCGGCGAAGAGGCGTTCGGGCAGCCCCGAGGCCCCGCCTGACGCGGCCGGGGCCACCAGGGTGGCCTCGGCCCCGGCCAGGGCGTCCGCCCACGCACGGCGGGCGGCGTCCCGGTCCTGCCGGGCCACCCAGGCGAGATAGTCCCGGTACGGGGTGACGGGCGCCAGCCCGGCCGCGGTCCCGCCCTGCCGGTAGATGGTCAGCAGCTCCTGCACGAGCAGCGGCGCCGACCAGCCGTCGAACAGGATGTGGTGGTTGGTGAGCACCAGCCGGTGCTCGTCCGCGCCGAGGCGGACCAGGGTGAACCGGAGCAGCGGCGGCCGGGCGATGTCGAACGCCGTCGCCCGGTCGGCGAGCAGGAACTCCTCGAACCCGGCCGGATCCAGCGTCCGCTCCGCCCAGCCGGGCCGCAGCTCGCGGGGGATCACCTGCATGGTCCGGCCGTTCGCCCGCAGCCGGAAGGCGGCGCGCAGGTTGGCGTGCCGGGCGAGCACCAGGTCGGCGCTGCGGCGCAGCAGGCCGGCGTCGACCGGGCCGGTCAGCTCGAGGACGAGTTGGGTGTTGTAGACGTCGATGTCCCGCTCGTCGTAGAGCGAGTGGAACAGCAGCCCCTCCTGCAGCGGGGACAGCGGCAGGACGTCCTGCAGCGCGGCCCGGCTCATGCCCACTCCCCCAGCTCGGCCTCGAGATCGTCGAGTTCGTCCTGGGTGAGCTCGGCCAGCCCGGCGTCGGCCGGGGTGAGGGCGAACCCGCCGTCGGCACTCGCCAGCTGTTCCAGGGCGGCGCACCACTCGGCGGCCAGCGCCGCCACCCGGTCCTCGGCCAGCAGCGCGGCCGGCCAGGTCCAGCTGCCGACCAGACGGGGACCGCCGGTCGCCTGCTCCACCATCGCGGTGATCTCCAAACTGTGGGTCAGCGGCATGTGCGGATCCCGCGGTGGCAGCGCCGGACCGTCCACCGGCGACCAGTCCGTCTCCGGCCCGTCGCCGCCGGCCCGGCCCAGGTAGTTGAAGCCGATCTGCGGCGTGACGGCGAGGTCCGCACGGTCGTCGAGGTATCGCAGGACGCCGTAGCCGATGCCGTTGCCGGGCAGGGCGCGCAGCTGGGCCCGGACCGCCTTGAGCGCGTCCTGCGGCCGGGTCTGCGGTCCGCCGGGGTCGAGCCGCACGGGGTACAGCGCGGTGAACCAGCCGACCGTCCGCGACGTGTCGGCGTCCCCGGCGATCTCCTCGCGGCCGTGCCCCTCGACGTCCATCAGCACCGGGCCCGGGCCGCGCCGGCGGGACACCGCGGTGGCCAGGGCGGTCAGCAGGATGTCCGGAACGGTGCCGGTGGCGCTCTGCGCGACCTGGGCCAGCAACCGCTCGGTGACCTCCGGGCTGACCGTGACGGTCACCTCGCGGGCGGTGGCCGCCGTGTCCCGGGCCGGGTCGAACGGAAGATCGGTCAGCAGCGGGTCCGCGGTGGCCGCGATCTCGCGCCACACCGGCAGCTCGGCCCGGCGCCGCGGCGCCTCGTCGTGCAACCTGGTCGCCCAGGAGCGCAGCGAAGTGCCGACCGGCTGCAGGTTCGGCTGCCGTCCGGCGTCGACCGACTGCCACGCCTCGGCCAGGTCGGACAGCAGGATCTGCCAGGAGACGGCGTCGACCGCCAGGTGGTGCACGACGATCAGCAACCGGCCGGGCGTGCCGCTTCCGGCGTCGTACCAGACGAATCGCGCCACCTCGCCGCGGGCCGGGTCGAGTTCCCGGCGGGCCGCCTCGGCGTGCCGTTCGGCGTCGCCGGGGCCGGTGTCGGTGACCCGGCGGATCAGGCCGGCCGCGTGTACGGCGCCGCGCGGCCGCACCCGGGGCGTCCCGCCGGGACCGACCTCGATCCGCAGGGCGTCGTGGTGATCGACGAGCGCCTGCACCGCGCCGGTCAGCGTCCGCTGGGTGAGGACGGCCGGCGTGCGTACCGTCATGGACTGGTTGAAGCCGTCGGTGGCGCCCTCGTACTGCCGCAGCCATCGCATGATCGGCGTCGCCGGCAGGTCCCCGATTCCGGCGTCCGGGTCGGCGTTCGCGAGCACGGCGACCCGGGCCGCGGCCGCGAGGGCCGCCGGGGTCCGCAGCTGGAACACGTCACGGGCCGAGATCGTCAGGCCGGCCTTGCGGGCCCGGCTGACCACCTGGATCGACAGGATGCTGTCCCCGCCCAGTTCGAAGAAGTTGTCGTCGGGGCCGACGTGGGGCAGGTCGAGGATGTCGGCGAAGGCATCGCACAGGACCGGCTCGTAGGGTCCGGTCGGTGCCCGGCCGATGCTGCCGGTGTGTCCGGGGGCCGGCAGGGCCTTGTGGTCGATCTTCCCGTTGGGCATCAACGGGATCGCGGCCATGGTGACGAACGCCGACGGGATCATGTAGTCCGGCAGCCGCCCACCGAGCAGCTCCCGCAACTCGCCGACGCTGGGCACCGATTGGCCATCGGCGGGGACCAGGTAGGCGACCAGCCGCTTGTCACCGGGCCGGTCCTCCCGCACGATCACCACAACCTGCTCGGCCACCCCGGCCAGCGCCGCTTCGATCTCGCCGAGCTCGATCCGGAACCCACGCACCTTCACCTGCGTGTCGACCCGGCCCAGATACTGCAACTGCCCACCCGGCAGCCACCGGGCCAGATCCCCGGTCCGATACATCCGCTGCCCGGCCTCGAGCGGGTTCGCGACGAACCGCTGCGCAGTCAACCCCGGCCGGCCCAAATAACCCCGCGCCAGCCCGGCCCCGGCGACATACAACTCACCGGTCACCCCCGGCGCGACCGGCCGCAACCGCTCATCCAACACGAACACCCGGGTATCAGTGACCGGGCCGCCGATCGGCGGCACCACCTCACCCGCCAACGGGCCACTCATCGTCGCGCACACCGTCGTCTCGGTTGGCCCGTACGCGTTGACCATCCGACGACCCCGGCTAAAGCGGCCCACCAAC
>NZ_JAOSZE010000038.1 GCF_025630775.1 Actinoplanes sp. KI2 | reverse complement strand
CGCCGGCGGGGGGGGGGGGGGCGGGGGGGGGGGGGGGGGGGGGGGGGGGGCCCCCCCCCCCCCCCCCCCGCCGCTACGAGTAAGCCCGCACGGGTAGGCCGGCACGAGTAAGCGGGGAGGAGTTGGCCGGCGGCACGAGGCCCGCGGAGAGGGCGTAAGTCCGCGGGCCGTGAGCAGGGGTGCCGGGCAGGCGTGAGGCCGCTTGGCAAGCGTGAGGCCGACGGGGCATGTGTAAGGCCGCTGGGCACGCGTAAGGGCGCAAGGCGGGCGCAAGGCCGCTGGGGAGTCGTGAGGCCGCGCCGCGCGTGTAACGGCCGCTGAGCAGGCGCAAGGCCGTCAGTAGGAGCAAGGCCGCCGGTAGAAGCAAGGCCGCCGGTAGGAGCAAGGCCGCCGGGAATACGCAAGGCGGTCGGGCAAGCGCAAGGCGACCGGGTGGTGCCGTGGGCTCGCCGGGTGGGCAGCGTCGGGCGCCGGAAACGACGCGGGCACCGCTTTCGGGCCGTTTCCGGCCCGGCGGTGCCCGGGTGTGGTCGTCGAAGACCGGCCCGCGTGTAGCGGGCAGCGGCGCGGCTGCTTCCTTGCTGCCGCGCCTGGCCTGACGGATCAGGCAGACAGCGAAGCGACCCGCTTGGCGATGGCCGACTTGCGGTTCGCCGCCTGGTTCTTGTGGATGACGCCCTTGCTGACAGCCTTGTCCAGCTGACGCGAGGCGTCACGCAGCAGCACGGTAGCCGACTCGACGTTGCCCGCCTCGCTCGCCTCGTTGAGCTTGCGGATCACCGTCTTCAGCGACGACTTGACCGACTTGTTGCGCAGCCGGGCCTTCTCGTTCTGCCGGTTGCGCTTGATCTGGGACTTGATGTTCGCCACGCGACAGCCTTGTCCTGACTAGGTTCGGAAACTGGTCTCAAGCGGTGGTCACCACCATCGGCCGCCGGAGCGACCGTCTGCCGGAGCAGCAAACAGCGGCGCGTCACCACACGCGATGAACCAGATTACCAGCACCGCCGCGACCCGCCAAAACGGCCGCCTCCTCAAGCGGGACGGGCTTACCAGCCGCGCCTTTCGGCGAGCCAGGCCAGCGCCTGCTCGCCGCTGAACCGCTGATGCTGCCGGCTGTGCGGGGACGCACTGCTCGGGCCGCCGTCGGCCCGGACCAGCCAATACCCGGCCAGCGCCGCCAGTGCCCCGTCCACGCCGTCGTCCGGCGCCTCCCAGGATGCCAGACAGGCGTCCGTGTCGAGGCCACTCGCGTAAGCGCTGACCAGCAGGGTGACCGTGTCGAACCAGGGTGCGCCCAGGCTGGGCCAGGTCCAGTCACACAGCCAGGCCCGGCCGTCGCCGTCGATGATGACGTTGTCGATGCGCAGGTCGCCGTGCGTGAGGCCGGACCCGGCGGCCAGCGTGGGCAAGTCTCGTTCCAGGGCCGCCAGCTCGGGGATCCGGGCCGCGGCCACGGTCTCGCGCGCGGTCCGGGGCAGCGGCTCCCGGCCGGCCTCGATCGCCGACCACCAGGACATCTCGCCGCGCAGAATGTCGGGCAGGGCCGGCACGCCCACCGCCAGCAGCTCCGGTGTCGGCTCGCGCAGCGCCGCGGCGGCCGTCGACCAGGCGGACAGCGCCGCCTCCAGGTCGGGCGGTGACCACGGCAGCGACGGCACCCGCCCCTCGACCGCTTCCAGACACAGGACGAAATAGTCGGAGTCCACCATCGTCCAGCGTGGGCGGGCGGCCGCGACGGTCGACGGGAGTGCGGAGGTGAGGGCCGCTTCCCGGGCGTACCAACGGGAATTTGGATCTTGAAGGGGTGCGGCCTTGACGAAGGCACTCGGCCCGGCCGACGTGCGGAGGACCGCGGCGAAGGCGCGGGTGAAGCCGCCGCCGGCGCTTCGCGCCGAGACGACCGGCGAGCCGAGCCGAGCCGAGATGGCCTGCCGCAAGCTGCTGGGCAGGTCAGACCATTGAGGGCGTACGGCGGTGGCGCCGTACGCGACATCGGGGAGCGAAATCGGCCGCACCCGACCATCCTGCCGTCCCGATTCTTGTCGTACCCGGCTGGCAGGATCCTGGCCATGAGAACCGACGACTTCTGGGCGGTCATCGACCGCGCGACCGCCGATCGGCCCGCCTCCCCGGGCGAGGTGGCCAAACGCGCCATCGCCGATCTGGCCGCCCGCGACCCTGAGGAGATCGTCGCCTGGGCCCGCCACCTCGACAAGGTCCTGGTGGCCTCCGGCACCCAGGATCTGTGGGCGGCGGCCTACCTGATCAACGGCGGGTGTTCCGACGAGGGCTTCGACAGCTTCCGCGGGTGGCTGATCGCGCACGGGCGCGAGGCCGTGGCGCGGTCGGTGAAATCACCCGATTCGCTGGCCGATGTGCCGGCGGTGCGGGCCGCCGCGGATTCCGGTGCGGTGTTCGAGGCGGAAGAGGTGCTGGCCATCGGCGCCGAGGCATACCGGCAGGCCACCGGGTCCGAGTTGCCGGCGGGGGAGCGACCGGCGACGCGGCCCGATGCGGCCGAGCTGTGGGATTTCGACAACGAGGAGGAGATGCAGAGGAGATTGCCGCGTTTGTCCGCGTTGTTCCTGGAGCCGCCTGACTGACAGGCAAGGCCTCTGGGTAGCGACCGGTTGGCTGTCCTGCTGGATGTGCCGGCTTGGCGCGTTGCCCATGGCGCGTTTGCCCATGGCGCGTTTGCCCATGGCGCGGGAAACCGGGTCGAGCGGCGGGCGCTGCGTCCGTGACACTCGGGGCATGGGAGCTGTGCAGGGGACGGTTGCGGCGGTCAGCTGTAACGACACGTATGCGTTCACGAAGCCGGTGCGGGACGAGGTCGTGCTGATCGCCGGGGTCGGGGTGCAGGGCGACGTGCATGCCGGAGTGCACGTGAAGCATCGAGGCCGGGTGCGGGCCGATCCGACGCAGCCGAACTTCCGGCAGGTGCATCTGCTTCAGCAGGAGCTGTTCGCCGAGGTCGGGGCCAAGGGGTACGCGGTCGGGGCGGGCGACCTCGGGGAGAACGTGACCACGAGCGGCATCGACCTGCTCGGGCTGCCGCTGGGCACGATCCTGCGCTTCGGGTTGCCGGCGGCCGCTCAATTCGGGCCGCCCTTGGCGGACGGCGCGGCGACTGTGGCGGACGGCGTGGGGACCGCGGCGACTGTGGCGGACGGCGCGGCGACTGCGGCGGACGGCGCGGCGACTGCGGCGGACGGCGCGGCGACTGCGGCGGACGGCGCGGCGACTGTGGCGGACGGCGCGGCGACTGCGGCAGACGGCGTGGGTACCGCGGTGGATGAGGCGGCGACTGCGGCCGGTGAGGGCGACGGCGAAGGGACTGCCGTGGATCGTGCCGGGACCGCGGCGGACGGTGCGGGGACCGCGGTGGATGAGGCGGCGACCGCGGCCGGTGAGGGTGACGGCGGGGCGCTTGGTGAGGGTGCTAGCAGGCCTGACGCCGGGCCCCTTGGCGCGGTGCTGGAGGTTGCCGCGCGGGCGACGCTCGATCGGGAGACGGCGGCTTCGGCGGTGGCGATCGCGGCGGCTGCGGCCGGTGACCGGGGGGTTGATCCGCGGCCGGCGGTGGTGCTTGCGGGGCTTCGGAATCCGTGTGGGCAGATCAACGGGTTCCGGGACGGTCTGCTGAAGGAGGTCGTCGGGCGGGACGCCGACGGGAACGTGGTGCGCAAGGCAGGGGTCATGGCCGTCGTGCTGCGCGGTGGGCTGGTCCGGCCTGGTGACGCGGTGACGGCGGAACTGCCGCCGCTGCCGCATGCGCCGCTTGAGCGGGTGTGAGTGCTGGCGTGCCCCCCGCTTGGGCGCGCGTGAGTGGTGCCGCATTCGCCGGTTGGGTGGGTGTGAGTGCTGGCGTGCCCCCCGCTTGGGCGCGCGTGAGTGGTGCCGCGTGCGCCGGTTGGGTGGGTGTGAGTGCTGCCCTCGGGCGCCGCTTGAACGGGTGTGAGTGGGGCGTTGCCTCGGGCGTGGGACGATAGAACGCGCTGGAGCCCGCTTCGGCTCCGCTGCGCCGCCGGTTGGGGTGGTGCTCAGTCTGTTTGACAGAACGGAAGATCGTGCCTGGACCGCTCGACCCCGGTGTGAATGTGATCGGGGCTACCGACCCGAGTCGCATCCGGAACTTCTGCATCATCGCGCACATCGACCACGGCAAGTCGACGCTGGCCGACCGGATGCTGCAGATCACTGGGGTGGTCGACCCTCGGCAGATGCGGGCGCAGTATCTCGACCGGATGGACATCGAGCGGGAACGCGGCATCACGATCAAGTCGCAGGCTGTGCGTATGCCGTGGGTGGTGCGCGAGGGCGACCGGGCGGGCGAGTCCGCCGTTCTCAACATGATCGACACCCCGGGGCACGTCGACTTCACCTACGAGGTGTCCCGCAGCCTCGCCGCCTGTGAGGGCGCGGTGCTGCTGGTCGACGCGGCGCAGGGCATCGAGGCGCAGACCCTCGCCAACCTCTACCTGGCGATGGAGAACGACCTGCACATCATTCCGGTGCTCAACAAGATCGACCTGCCGGCCGCGCAGCCCGAGAAGTACGCCGAGGAGCTGGCCAAGCTGATCGGCGTCGAGCCGTCGGATGTGCTGCGGGTCTCCGGCAAGACCGGCGTCGGCGTGGATCACCTGCTCGACGAGATCGTCCGGCAGTTCGAGCCGCCGGTCGGCGACGCGCAGGCGCCGGCCCGCGCGATGATCTTCGACTCGGTCTACGACGTCTACCGGGGTGTGGTCACCTACGTCCGGGTCGTCGACGGGCGCATCGAGGCCCGCGACCGGATCAAGATGATGTCCACCGGCGCGGTGCACGAGCTGCTCGAGATCGGCGTCGTCTCGCCCGAGATGGAGAAGGCCGGCGCCCTCGGCGTCGGTGAGGTGGGCTACCTGATCACCGGCGTGAAGGACGTCCGCCAGTCCCGGGTCGGCGACACGGTCACCGGCAACGCCCGGCCCGCCACCGAGCCGCTGGGCGGCTACAAGGATCCCAAGCCGATGGTCTACTCGGGCCTCTACCCGATCGACGGCTCGGACTACCCGGCGCTGCGGGACGCGCTCGACAAGCTCAAGCTCAACGACGCCGCCCTGGTCTACGAGCCGGAGACGTCGGCGGCGCTCGGCTTCGGGTTCCGCGTCGGCTACCTCGGCCTGCTCCACCTGGAGATCATCGGCGAGCGGCTGGAGCGCGAGTTCAACCTCGACCTGATCTCCACGGCGCCGAACGTGGTCTACCGCGTCTTCACCGAGGACGCGGAGGAGAAGATCGTCACCAACCCCAGCGAGTTCCCGAGCGGGAAGATCGCCGAGATCCACGAGCCGGTCGTGCGGGCCACCGTGCTGGTGCCGAACGAGTACGTCGGCGCGGTCATGGAACTGTGCCAGAGCCGGCGCGGCAGTCTGCTCGGCATGGAGTACCTCTCCGCCGAGCGGGTCGAACTGCGCTACACGCTGCCCCTCGCCGAGATCATCTTCGACTTCTTCGACCAGCTGAAGAGCAAGACCAAGGGGTACGCGTCGCTGGACTACGAGCCGTCCGGGGAGCAGGTCGCGGACCTCGTGAAGGTCGACATCCTGCTGCACGGCGAGCCGGTCGACGCGTTCAGCGCGATCGTGCACAAGGACAAGGCGTACAACTACGGCGTGACCATCGCCGCCAAGCTGCAGAAGCTCATTCCGCGGCAGCAGTTCGAGGTCCCGATCCAGGCGGCCATCGGCAGCCGGATCATCGCGCGCGAGACCATTCGGGCGATTCGCAAGGACGTGCTGGCGAAGTGCTACGGCGGTGACATCACGCGGAAGCGGAAGCTGCTGGAGAAGCAGAAAGAGGGCAAGAAGCGGATGAAGATGGTCGGCCGGGTGGAGGTGCCGCAGGAGGCCTTCATCGCGGCGCTGTCGACGTCCGACACTCCGGACACCAAGGGTGCAAGCAAGAAATAGCCCGGTTTGGCTTCCTCGACACTCGGGAAATGTGGGGCTCGACGGACGCAACGTATTGCTCCACCCGAGGAGGAAACCCCCATGACTGTCACCGGCATCATCACCGCTCTCATCGTCGGTCTGATCATCGGTGCGCTGGGTCGCCTGGTCGTACCTGGCAAGCAGAACATCCCCATCTGGCTGACCATGGTGATCGGTGTCGTCGCCGCGCTGCTCGGCACGGTCATCGCTCGCGCCTTCGGTGTCGCACACACCAACGGCGTCGACTGGATCGAGCTGCTGTTCCAGGTGGTCCTCGCCGCGATCGGCGTGGCCCTGGTGGCGGGCGTCGGCGGCCGCCGCGGCATCACGCGGCGGTAACCCTCCACCCCCAGCGCGAAGCGCCGGACCTGGTCCAGGTCCGGCGCTCCGGCGCGCGAAGGGGCGACCGCGAAGGGGCGAGCGGGCCACGAGACGAGCGCGGGCCACGAGACGACCGCGGGCCAGCAGATGAGCGCGGGCCAGCAGATGAGCGCGGGCCAGCAGATGAGCGCGGGCCAGCAGATGAGCGCGGGCCAGCAGATGAGCGCGGGCCAGCAGATGAGCGCGGGCCAGCAGATGAGCGCGGGCCAGCAGATGAGCGCGGGCCAGCAGACAAGCGCCGTCAGTAGCGGAACTTGTGCCGAGCGCTTCGCCGGTTCGACCAGGCGGGCAGTTCGTCGACATGCTCGTGGTGGGGCTGGCGCTCGTCGGGGTCGTGCGCGTCCGTAACGTTGCGCATCGTCACGACGTATCCCCGGACGAGACGGTCTTCGCGCAGGTCCCGGTAGGTCGCCTCGACCAGGATCTGCGACTGGTCGGCCCGGCGGAGCGAGCAGAACAGCGTGCCGTCCCCGGTGGACTGGAACGCCCCCTGCACCTGGTCACGGTCGTCCGGGTGGACCAGGTCGGTGAGCGTCGCGAGCGGGGAGAGCGTGTCGTCGCCGAGCAGGTCGTGGACGGCTGGACTGGCGTACCGGATGCGCTGGTCGTCGTCGATCACCAGCATCAGGTCGGCGGTGTTGCCGATCACCGTGCGCAGGTATTGATCGCTGTCCCGCCGGCCGACCGCCTCGACCAGGGTGATCCGGTCCAACGCCATGGCGGCCTGGCCGGCCAGGGTCTCCAGGGCGTCCCGCGTGGCGGCCAGCACCTCGCGCCGCGCGGTCACGATCAGCGCCCCGCCGTTCGGCCGGGCCACCTCCATCGGCTCCAGCCACAGCGGGCAGACCAGCGTGTCGTCCTCCCCGGACTCGTCGGCCCACCAGCTGCGCGGGCTCGGCTCCGGGGAGACGGCGGGCGAGGCAGGCGAGGCGGCGGGCAGGGCGGGCGCGGTCAGCTTGCGGTCATCGGTCGCAAACACCATTCCCCGTACGGTCGAGGCCGGCATCAGCTGCGCGACGGCCGCGTGCACCGCCTCCTCCACCGCGGGCAGGTCGGCCGCCGCGACCAGTGCGCCGCTGGCCGTGCGCAGGGCGCGTTCCCGGGACGCGGCCTGGCTGTTCCGGGAGATCGAGTCGGCGAGCCGGGTGATCGCCAGCAGCAGGGTCAGCCCACCGGCGATGGCGATCACTACGCCGTCCCGGACCGTGCCGGTCAGCGCTTCGATCAGCAGCACCGCGGGCGGGGTGGCCACCGCCGCGCCGAGCAGGGCCGCCCAGTGCCCGCGCCACGGTGTCGCGCTCGATGGCATCGGCCGGGTCAGCCGGGTCATCGACGGCGGGAGGGCGGCCAGCCCCCAGGCCACATACAGCACGATGTAGCCGGTCTCGGCGATCGGGCTCGGCGCCAGTGGGTAGACGAGGTCGCTGACCAGCATGCCGACCGAGCCGGCCAGCAGCAGTGCGGCCGCCGCGTTGCGCCCGGCGGCGACCACCAGCCGGGCGGCCACGAGGACCAGCAGCAGGTCGCCGATGAAGTCGGACGGCGGGATGTGCCCGAACGGCGCGTTGTCGCCGACCAGGACGATCCAGAGCACCAGCAGCGCCGAACAGGCGCAGGCCAGCAGGTCGATCAGGCGACCACGATCGACCAGCGCCGATCCGGCGCGGGTGAACTGCAAGAGGGTCGCGGCGACGAGCACGAAGATCGCGAGGTCGCAGACCTCGGAGGCGGACAGGGCGCCGATCGCGAAAAAGAAGTCGCTCAGTGCCTTCGCGGCGACGGAGCCCGCGAGCAGCGACCATGGGCTGACGCGGGACGGGCGGTGCCGACGGACGCCGTACCCGATCGCCAGACAGCTCCCCGAACCCAGCAGGATCCATTCGATCGCCCTCGACACGTGTTTCTTAGTACCAGGGCGGTAGCTGTCTGTCCATGCGCGTATATACGCTGCGCTATTCGCCTAGTAAATCGATCGACATCACGGAGAGCTACGCCGATGGGGAGCGCGCCCGATCGTCCGAGCGGGACTTTGCCGACGTCAGCTGAAGACTTGGGCGATGACTTTACGCTCGTCCACTCCGGCGTCCGCGGTTACCGGCTGCCACTTGCCGTCCGGTGCGTACCACTCGAGATCAGCAAAACGTACCCGTTCGAGACCGGTGTCCTTGGCGTGCGAGACGAGCCAGTGTGCGTAGCGCCACCCGGTGCTCTTGTCGGTCACCGCGACCGTCACCCCGGCGGCCTGGGCGGCGGCCGGCTTGCTCAGGCCCTTGCCCCAGTCCAGCCTCAGCCCGTTCATCAGGGCCGCCGCGGCCGCCGCGCCGCGCAGCGCCGGCGCGCCGGTGACGGTGCAGGCAACCGCCCCGGTCGCGCGGCCGGTCAGGGCGCGGGCCAGGACCGCCGACTCGTCGGCCCACTTCTCGTACGCGTTGGGGTAGGCCGACCGCTGCACCCGCTGGGCCGCGTCGGTGACCCGCATCTTGTCCCAGCCCTTGACCTTCTTGAGGGCCGTGTAGAACTTGTCCGCGGCGTACCGCGGATCCTTGATCTTGTCGGCGGTGCCCCAGCCCTGGCTGGGCCGCTGCTGGAAGAGGCCGATCGAGTCGCGGTCGCCGTCTTCCCGATTTTCCAGCTTGGACTCCTGCAGCGCGGTGGCCAGCGCGACCACCACGGCCCGCTCGGGCATCCCGCGCCGGATCCCGACGGCGGTGATCGTCGCGGCGTTGGCCATCTGCACGGTGTCGAGGGTGACCTCGCCGTCGGCCTGCACGGTGCACGCGGGCCCGATCTGCGGCAGGGCGATCTTGATGTCGCCGGACATGCTTCGAACCACGATCACCACGGCGAGGGTGCCGACTATCGCGAGGAGGGCGAGCACCACGATCGGCGTCTTGCGCACTCACACCTCCTCGTCGGCCCGGCCCCCGGATGCAACAAGCGTAGTCAACGACCGCACGGCGCGGACGTCACCGCACGCCGTCCCGCGTGGCACCGGGCACCCAGACCGGGTCCCGCTTCTCGCGGAACGCGTTCACGCCCTCGGTGCCCTCGGCCGAGCGGAAGTAGGCGGCGGAGCGCTCGGAGAGGTCGGCCAGGTCGGCCCGGATCGAGCCGGCCGGGGCGCGCCGGAGCAGCTGCTTGGCGCCGGCCAGGGCGAGCGGGCCGCCGCGCACCAGGGCGTCGCAGTAGCCGGCCACGGTCGCGTCCAGCCCTTCGGCCGAGACCGCGGCGGTGACCAGCCCCACCTCGGCGGCCCGGACGCCGTCGAAGACCTCCCCGGTCAGGTACAGCTCGGTGGCCGCGCGCGGGGTCAGCCTGGGCAGGACCGTGGCGCTGATCACGGCGGGGATGACGCCGAGGCGCACCTCGGAGAAGGCGAACGTCGCCTCCCGGGTGCAGAGCGCGATGTCGGCCGCGGCGATCAGGCCCAGCCCGCCGGCCCGGGCCGGCCCGCCCACCCGGCAGACCACCGGCTTCGGGAACTCCCAGAGCGCGGCCAGCACGTCGGCCAGCAGCTCGGCCGGGACGCGACCGGACGCGCGGGCCTCGGCGGTCTCCTTGAGGTCGGCGCCGGAGCAGAAGACCGGGCCGGTGTGCGAGAGGACCACCACCCGCACGGCCGGATCGGCCAGCGCGGCGTCGAGCGCCTCGAGCAGCTGGGTCATCAGCGGGGTGGAGAGCGCGTTGCGGTTGGCGGGGCTGTCCAGGGTCACGGTGGTCACCCCGGCGGCGGTGGCGGTACGGACCAGATCCATGATCGGAACCCTAGCGGTGCACACTTGACGGATGGCCGGCGCACTTCCCGATGGCGAGCCCGTTCCGCAGGACGGGAGCCTCCCGCCCGACGCCGCGGCGAGCGCCGGAAAAAACGGATTTGCCGTTTACGTGCATGTGCCGTTCTGCGCGAGCCGCTGCGGCTACTGCGACTTCAACACCTACACCGCGAGTGAGCTGGGCGGCGGCGCGAGCCGGGAGACCTACGCCGACACGGTCCTGAGCGAGCTCCGGCTCGCCGGCAACGCCATAAAGCCGCAAAAGGTGGACACGGTCTTCGTCGGCGGTGGCACCCCGACCCTGCTCAGCGCCGACGACCTGGGCCGCATCCTGGACGGCGTCGCCCAGGTCTGGCCGCTCAGCGACGACGCAGAGATCACCACGGAAGCCAACCCGGAATCCGTCACACCCGACTATCTTCGCAAATTGCGCCGCCACGGTTTCACCAGGATCAGCCTCGGCATGCAGTCCTCGAGCCCAGCCGTTCTCAAGATCCTCGACCGGCAACACACCGCCGGGCGGGCGCCCCAGGCGGCCCGGGAGGCGCGAGAGGCCGGCTTCGAGCACGTCAACCTCGATCTGATCTACGGCACCCCGGGCGAGACCCCGGACGACTTCGCCGCCTCGCTGCGGACCGTCATCGACGCCGGGGTGGACCACGTCAGCGCGTACGCCTTGATCGTCGAGGACGGCACGCGGATGGCCGCCCGCATGCGCCGGGGCGAGCTGCCGTACCCGGAGGACGACGTCGCCGCCGACCGCTACCTCGCCGCCGAGGAAGCCCTGAGCGCGGCCGGCTTCGGCTGGTACGAGGTCTCCAACTGGGCCACCTCGGCCGGCGCCCGCTGCCGGCACAACCTGCTCTACTGGACCGGCGGCGACTGGTGGGGGCTCGGCCCCGGGGCGCACAGCCACGTCGGCGGCGTCCGCTGGTGGAACGTCAAACACCCGGCCGCGTACGCGACGAGGCTGGCCGACGGCGTCTCGCCGGGCCACGCCCGCGAGCTGCTCACCGACGAGGACCGCCGGGTCGAGGACATCATGCTGCGGGTCCGCCTCGCCGAGGGCATCCCGCTGGCACAGGTCGACGACCGGGGAGCGAAGCAGGCCCTCGAGGACGGCCTGCTGGTGCCCGAGGCGTACGCGAACGGGCAGTTGATTTTGACCTTGCGCGGCCGGCTGCTGGCCGACGCCGTGATCCGCGACGTCGTGTGACGCCGGGCCCCCCGGCCCGGCGCCTGCGCCTCGCTATTTGATGAACTGCACCGACAACGGATAGTTGTACGGCTCGTTGTTGCTGGCCTTGACGCCGGCGATGATGCCGAAGATCATCCCCACGAGCCAGGCCGCGGCCGTGATGATCACGCCGATGCCGAGGCACGAGGTGGCCCAGCCGATCAGGCCGACGATCGACCAGATGAGCTGGAAGTTCAGCGCCTTGACCGCCTCGCTGCGCAGGTAGGGCGATCGGTTGCCCTGGGCGAGCAGGACGATCAGCGGCGCGATCCAGCCGCCGACGCCGCCACTGACGAAGGCGCCGGCCGCGCCGCCGAAGTGGTTGATCAAGTTCCAGCTGCGGTCGTCGATCCCGGAGCCGCCGCCATACTGCGGGGGCGGGTTGTAGCCACCGGGTGGCTGGTTGTATCCGCCGGGCGGCGGCACGTAGCCGCCGGGCGGCGGAGGCGTGTAGTCACCGGGCGGCGGTGGCGCGTAGCCTCCGGTCGGCGGGGGCGGCGGCGGGGATGCCGGAGGTGGTGTCGAACCCGAGGCCGGGTCGTTCTCCCCATATGGGCCACCGGGCGGTCCAGGCGGTTCAGTCATGGCTGACACGGTATGACCGCTGCTCAACAGGGTCGAGACCGACATGCGGTACGGATCGAGGGAATAGACAGGCCACTCGATCATCGCGCTGTCGCGAACGGCGACGTAGACTGGCACTCGGTCACCCGGAGTGCCAATGCGACCGCGAGGGAGGGGTCATATGAGTCTTGATGACCGCAAGCTCGAGGTCCTGCGGGCCATCGTCGAGGACTACGTCGAAACGCAGGAGCCGGTCGGCAGCAAGGCCCTGGTCGAGCGGCACCAGCTCGGCGTCTCCCCGGCCACCGTGCGCAACGACATGGCCGTGCTGGAGGAGGAGGGGTACATCCGCCAGCCGCACACCAGCGCCGGCCGGGTCCCCACCGACGCGGGCTACCGCCTGTTCGTCGACCGCCTCTCCAAGGTCAAGCCGCTCAGCCAGGCCGAGCGCCGGGCGATCGAGCGGTTCCTGATCGGCGCGGTCGACCTCGACGACGTGGTGCACCGCACCGTCCGGTTGCTCGCCCAGCTGACCCGCCAGGTCGCGGTGGTGCAGTACCCATCGCTCGCCCGCTCGTCCGTGCGCCATCTGGAGCTCGTCCCGATCTCCACCACCCGGCTCATGCTCGTGATGATCGCCGACACCGGGCGGGTCGAGCAGCGCCTGGTCGAGCTGCCCGGCCCGGTCCTCGCCGACGACGTGACCGACCTGCGCCGCAAGGTCAACGAGAAGCTCGGCGGCCAGCGGCTCGCCGACACCCCGCCGCTGGTGCAGAGCCTGGTCGACGACTGCACGCCCGATCGCCGCAACACGATGGCGTGCCTGGCCAGCGTGCTCCTCGAGACGCTGGTCGAGCGGAACGAGGAGCGTCTGATGCTCGCCGGAACGGCGAACTTGACGCGGGGGAGTGTGCTGGACTTCCAGGGCACGCTGCGTCCCGTGCTCGAGGCTCTCGAGGAGGAGGTCATCCTGCTCAAGCTCATCGGCGACCTGGAGCCCAGCAAGACCAGGGTGCGCATCGGCGACGAGAACGAGATCGACAACCTGCGGTCGGCCTCGGTGGTCAGCACGGGTTACGGACCGGGTGCCACTATCGTTGGTGGGCTCGGTGTGCTCGGGCCTACCCGGATGGACTACCCCGGCACCATCGCCACGGTGCGTGCGGTGGCACGCTACGTGGGCGACCTGCTGGCACAGAACTGACGGAATCGCGCTGACATTGAGGACCCCAAACCCCGTGGCCAAGGATTACTACGGCATTCTCGGCGTGAGCCGGGAAGCAACCGACGACGAGATCAAGCGCGCCTACCGGAAGCTGGCTCGGCAGTACCACCCGGACGTCAACCCCGACCCGGAAGCGGCCGAGAAGTTCAAGGACATCAACGCGGCGTACGAGGTTCTCTCCGACGACCAGAAGCGGCAGATCGTCGATCTGGGCGGCGACCCGCTCGCCCCCGGCGGCGGCATGGGCCCGGGCGGTCCCGGCGGTCCGGGCGGCCCGTTCGTGGGCTTCCAGGACATCATGGACGCGTTCTTCGGCACCGCGGCCGGCGGCACCCGCGGCCCGCGCCCCCGCACCCGGCCGGGCGCCGACGCGATCCTGCGGCTCGAGCTCGACCTGGTCGAGACGGCGTTCGGCGTCGAGGCCCCGATCACCGTCGACACCGCCGTCCTGTGCACCCAGTGCTCCGGCGCCGGCACCGCGCCCGGCACCCACCTGGCCACCTGCGAGACCTGCGGCGGCCGCGGCGAGGTGCAGAGCGTCCAGCGCACCTTCCTGGGTCAGGTCGTGTCGTCCCGCCCCTGCTCCAGCTGCCAGGGCCACGGCACGGTCATCCCGCACCCCTGCCCCACCTGCGCCGGCGACGGCCGGGTCCGCACCCGCCGCTCGCTCACCGTGAAGATCCCGGCCGGCGTCGAGGACGGCATGCGCATCCGCCTGGCCCAGCAGGGCGAGGTCGGCCCCGGCGGCGGCACCGCCGGCGACCTCTACGTCGAGATCCACGAGCGCCCGCACGACGTCTACTCCCGCAAGGGCGACGACCTGCACTGCCGCGTGACCCTGCCGATGACCGCCGCCGCCCTCGGCACCCGTCTCACGATCAAGACGCTGGACAGCGAGGAGGCGATCGAGGTCAAGTCCGGCACCCAGCCGGCCAGCACCCTGCGCATCCGCGGCAAGGGCGTCCCGCACCTGCGCGGCCAGGGCCGGGGCGACCTCTTCGTGCACCTCGACGTCAAGACCCCGACCAAGCTCACCGCCGAGCAGGAGCGCATGCTCCGCGAGTTCGCCAAGACTCGCGGCGAGGACGTGGCCGAGCTCAGCAAGCAGGGCGGCTTCTTCAGCAGAATGCGCGACGCCTTCAACGGGCACTAGCTCAAAACCATGCGAAAGTACGCGACGGCACGAGTCCCCGGTCAGCCCGGCGATCGCCGTCGTTGGTCGCGCCTTTGCCGCCCGCGCCGGGCTGAGCTGCCGGGCTGAGCTACGAACAAAGGGCCGGCTTGCGCCGGCCCTTCTTCGTGCGTGCTTCGTGCGTGCTTCGTGCGTGCTTCGTGCGTGCTTCGTCCGTGCGAGGTGTCAGCGGGCGGCCAGCGTGCGGCCGGCGTCGCCGGCGGCCTCGTGGGCGGCCTTCTTGAGCAGGTTGGCGGTCTCGAGGAGCGGGTCCAACGCCGGGTTCACGCCGGCCAGCGTCAGCTCGCGCTCGATCAGCGTGAGGTCGGCACCCCACACGTCGGCGACGATCCGGCGCAGGTAGGCCGTGTTGTGGTCCCAGCCCTCGCGCGGGGTGCCCGGGCCGTAGCCGCCGCCGCGGGTGGTCAGCACGATGGCCGGCTTGCCGTCCAGCAGGCGCTCGCCCTGGCTGCCGCCGGCGATCGCCAGGTCGATCCAGATCTTGGCGTGCTGGGAGACGCCGTAGTTGTAGAGCGGCAGGGCGAGGATCACGGCCTCGGCCTGGCGCAGCTCGTCGGTCAGCGTCGTGGCCAGCTCGACCGCCCGGCGCTGCTGCTCGGTGTGCTGGTCCTCGGGCAGCCAGCGCGCCTGCAGCGCGAGGCTCCAGGCGTCCGCGGGCAGCGGGTCGGTGCCGACGTGCCGGCGCACGAACGTGGTCTCCGGCCGGACGGCCAGCCACTCGGCCTCGGCGAGATCGGCCAGCTCGCTGCTGGCCGAGTTCGGGCCCTGGATGCTGGCGTCGATGCGAAGAACGGTCACGAGGGACTCCTCAGCGAGGTGTTGAATGTTCAACACGAAGCTTGCCACGGCAGGTGTTGAATGTTCAAGACAGCTACGCTTTGGTGGTGAACACCACGGCGCCGGACCCCGACGACGTCCCCTGGCTGGCCGACGACGAGCGAGCCGCCTGGATGACCCTGATCTCGCTGCTGATGAGCCTGCCCACCGCGATCGACGCCCAGCTCAAGCGGGACGCGGGCCTGAACTTCTTCGAGTACTCGATCCTGACCGCACTCTCCCGCCCACCCGGCCGGCCGGTGCGCATGAACACGCTGGCGCTGTTCGCGGGCGGCTCGGCGTCGCGCCTGTCGCACGCGGTGAGCCGGCTCGAGCGACAGGGCTGGGTGCGGCGCGAGGTGCAGAACCCCGAGGTCCGCTGCACCGAGGCGATGCTCACCGAGAAGGGGCTGGCGGCGCTGGCCGCGGCCGCGCCCGACCACGTCCGCGAGGCCCGCCGGCTGGTCTTCGACGCGATCACGCCCGAGCAGGTGGCACAGCTCCAGCAGATCTCCCGGCAACTCCTCGAGGTCGCCGCCCCCGAGGTCGCCACGGCCCTCGACCGGGCGATCCACGAGGAGGCGGCGGTGGGCGGCGAGGCACTCGACGTCGCGATGCCCGCCGACCCGAGGTGCGCCGCTCCCGAGCACCTGTGTGCCGCCGTGACCGAGCCGGAGGGGGCTGACGCCGCCGGGCCGGCGCGGGCTGACGCCGCCGAGCCGGAGCGGGCTGACGTCGGCGAGCCGGAGCGGGTTGAGGTCGCCGAGCCCGTGCGAGGTGACGCGGCCGAGCACGTGCAGGCTGACGTTGCTCAGCACGTGCCGACCGGCGGGGCCGCGCATGTTCGAGCCGAGCGGTGAGGGCGCGGCCGTGGGGCGTGGGGCATTGAGGACGGTCCGGCGCGGCTGGCTGTGGCTGGTCAAGAACACCCTGAACCGGGTGACGACGCCGCTGGCGCGCGGGGGCTTCGGGCCGCTGGCGCTGGTCCGGCACGTGGGTCGCAAGACGGGGCGCCGGTATGAGACACCGTTGCTGCTGGCCCGGCTCGGCGACGACTTCGTGGCCGAGCTGACCTACGGGCCGAGCGTGTCCTGGTATCGCAATGTGGAGGCAGCGGGCCGCTGCGAGGTGGTGGTCGGCGGCCGGGCCGTCGCGATCGAGCGGATCGAGGTGCTGCCGGCCGAGGACGGGTTGCGGGCCTTCGGCTATCCGGCGGCGTTGGTGTTGCGGTTGCTGCGCCGCCGCGACTTCCGGCTCCTGAAGCGCGCCGCCACCCGCTGAGCGCGCCGCCACCCGCTGAGCGCGCCGCCACCCGCTGAGCGCGCCGCCACCCGCTGAGCGCGCCGCCACGCGGTGAGGGCGCTGCCGCGCGTTGCGGGCGTCTCCGCGCGTTGCGGGTGCTGAGGGCGCTGCCGCGCGGTGAGGACGCGGAGCGCGCGGTGAGGACGCGGAGCGCGCGGTGAGGGTGCGGAGCGCGCCGTCAGGCGTGCTGAACCACCGCTACACGCGAGAGTCGCGCTGCGGCCTTTCGTGGCAGGTGGTCGCGGTGTCGATCGGGGACCGGTGCCGTCGCGTACGGGAAAGGTTTAGATCTTTGCTCTTGCTCGGTCGACCAGCAGGGGGATCAGCTCGACGCGCCAGGTTTCCAGGTGGATGCTGCCGGAGGACATGCCGCCGTGGGCGAACTCCTCGCGGAAGACCGACGCGTCGGTCTCGGTGGCCAGGTCGACGGCGACCAGGCGGTTGAAGGCCGTGTAGAGCATCGCCTCGACCTCGCCCAGGGTGGGCGGCAGGGAGAAGCCCGCGAGGTGCTCGCGCATCGCCTGCCACACCCAGGGATCGCCGCGCAGGCCCCATCGGTCGGGCAGGGGATCGAAGAGGTCGTCCACCGTCTTCACAACTGTCACTTTGACACCGCCGCGGCGAATCCGCACGCCGCCGGGGGTCAGACCGTCACGGCCGGGACGGCGGCGGTCAGCGACCAGTCATGGCTGATGTCGGCCGCGGTGCGCAGCAGTTTGGGCAGATGCGCCTCGAGCAGGGTCTCCACCGACGTCTCGGCGGCGTGCACGGTCACGTTGATCGCGGCGATCACAGCGCCGTCGCCGTCGCGCACGCCGGTCGCGATCGAGCGGATGCCCGGCGCCAGGTCCTGGTCGGCGAGCGCCCAGCCCTTGGCCCGCACCTCGCGCAGCGCGGCGTCCAGCTCGGCGGCGGACGGCTGCCAGCGCGGGGTGATGCCGGAGCGGGACGGCTCGGCCAGCACGGACGCCAGCGACGCGGGTGGGAGGGCGGCCAGCAGCACCTTGCCCATCGAGGTGGCCGGGGCCGGGAAGCGGGTGCCGATCGTGACCGCGAGCGTGACGATCTTGGGAACCGCGACCCGGCACACGTAGACGATGTCGCCGCCGTCGAGCTGGGCCATCGAGGTGGACTCGTTGGTCTGGGCGACCAGCTTCTCCATGTGCGGGCGGGCGACGTCCCACATGCTCAGGGCATTCACGTACGCCATGCCCAGGTCGAGCACGCGCGGGGTCAGGGCATAGCCCCGGTCGGCGGCCCGGACGTAGCCGAGCGCCTCCAGGGTGATCAGGATGCGCCGGACCGTGGGGCGGGCGAGCCCGGTCCGGCCGGCGATCTCGCTGAGCGTCATCGCGGGCGTGCCGGGGCGGAAGGAGCGCAGGACGTCGAGGCCGCGGGCGAGGGCCTCGATGAAGTCGGGGCCCGCACCCCTTCCGCTGTCGGTCATTGCCGAACCCTACTTGGTGTACTGGTAAGGATTGTGGAGGATCCGGGCCTCGGGGATCTCCGGGTTCATGCCGCGCTGCCAGGCCTCCTCGCCCATCGTCTCGCGCAGGTAGTCGACGGTGGCGGCGACCTTGGCGCGGGCCGCGGCGAGGTCGGCGTCGACCAGCTTGCCGTCGCGCTTGACCACCCGGCCGCCGACCACGACGGTGTGGACGTCGCCGCGCTGCGCCTGGAAGACCACGTGACCGTACGGGTTGAGCACCGGGAACATGGCCGGCGACGCGTCGTTCTTGAGCAGCACGACGTCGCCCTGGCGTCCCGGGGTGAGCGCGCCGATCGAGGAGTCCATCCCCAGCGCCTTGGCGCCGCCGCGGGTGGCCCAGTCGACCACCTGCTCGGCCCGCAGCTGGTGGTGGGTGACCGTCTCCTTCTTGCCGTGCGCCTCCTGGTGCTCGCGCACCCGGTCGGCGCTGAGCGTGGTACGCATCGCCGAGAAGAGGTCGCCGCTCCACCAGACGCTGGTGTCCATCGACAGCGACACCGGGACGTCGTGCTTGCGCAGCTGCCAGGTGGGCGGGTAGCCCTGGCCGGCGCTCTGCTCGCTCTCGGTGGAGACCGACACCGAGCCGCCGGTGGCGGCGATCCGATGGTACGAGTCGCTGCTGAGCGAGGCGGCGTGGACGTAGACGGTGCCCGGGGTCATGAAGCCGTTCTCGTACATCAGCCGGATGCCGTCGTCGGTGGTGACGCCCCAGACGCCGGCGTGCGTGGTGACCGAGACGCCCAGGTCGCGGGCCACCTCGAAGGCCGCCTTCTCCTGGAAGGCGGGGTCGCCGGGGATGTCGAAGGCGAGCTGGAAGCCGGCCAGCTTGCCGCCGTCGATCCGGCGGCGGTAGAAGTCGTGGAACGCGTCCGAAGTCGACCACTCCCACGGTCCCTGCTGGATGTTGCCGTAGGCGAGCACGAACCGGCCCGGCACCGCCTCGAGCGCGTCCACGGCCGCGTCCGCGTGGTCGGTGGTCTGCAGGCCGTGCGACCAGTCGACGGTGGTGGTGACGCCGGAGTCGATCGCCTCGATCGCGCCCAGCAGGTTGCCGGCGTAGATGTCCTCGGGGCGGAACAGCTTGCCGGACTCGAGGTAGTACCAGACGAAGTACTGGGTGAGGGTCCAGTCGGCGCCGTACCCGCGCATGGCGGTCTGCCACATGTGCCGGTGCGTGTCGACCATGCCGGGCATCACGATGCCGCCGGTGGCGTCGATCTCGACGGCGCCCTCGGGCGCGGTCAGGCCCGGCCCGACCTCGGCGATGCGGCCGTCAATGATCAGCACATCGGCGTTCGGCAGCACCGTGTGCGCGTCGTCCAGGGTGAGAACCAGGCCGTTTCTGAGGATCACCGGCCGGTCGCTGTCGCTCATCGCCCATCCTTTCGGGAAAGCCGGACCACTGTCCGCAGAGCGGGCAGGGCGAGTGGCGCCAGTGTGCTCCCGGTCACCAGCAGGGTCAATAGGGTTCTTCAGATTTGTAAGGCACCCGTTGACAGGCGTGCTCCACCAGCGCAAGCTGACTTGGCGGACGAGTGTCCGCAGAACGGGCGGTGATGATGGCGCACGGTCCCTTGCACGGTCTGCTGGTGGCCGACTTCTCCCGGATCCTGGCCGGGCCGTACGCGACGATGCTGCTGGCCGACCTGGGTGCGCAGGTGATCAAGGTGGAGGGGCCCGGTGGGGACGACACCCGGACCTGGATGCCGCCGGTGCGGGACGGGGTCTCCACCTACTATCTCGGGATAAATCGGAATAAGAGGTCTATCTCCCTCGACCTGAAGGACCCCGCCGACCGGGAGGTCGCTATCGCCCTGGCCGCCCGGGCCGACATCATGATCGAGAACTTCAAGCCTGGGGGCTTGTCCCGATTTGGGCTTGATTTCGCGTCGGTCTCGGCGATCAATTCCAAGATTATTTACGCCAGCATCAGCGGCTTCGGCTCCGGCGCCGGGTCCGATCTCCCCGGATATGACCTGATGGTTCAGGCTATTTCCGGACTTATGAGTCTGACCGGCGACCCCGACGGACCGCCGTACCGCGCGGGGATCTCCGTCTTCGATGTGATGGCCGGCATGCACGCGACGATCGGCATTCTCTCCGCCCTGCATCATCGCGCGGCCACCGGGCGCGGCCAGCACGTCGAGGTCAACCTGCTCTCGTCGGCCCTCTCCGGGCTGGTCAACCACTCCAGCGGGTACGTCGCCGGCGGCACCGTCCCGTTCCGGATGGGCAACGCGCACCCCAGCCTCTTCCCGTACGAGCCGCTGCCCACCGCGGACGGCGAGCTCATCGTGATCGCCGGCAACGACGGGCAGTTCCGCAAGCTGTGTCAGGTGCTCGACCTGCCCGATCTGCCGACGGACCCGCGTTTCTCGCGCAACCAGGACCGTACGGCCAACCGGGAGGAGCTGCGCCCGATTCTGGTGGAGCGGCTCGCCAAGCGAGGCAAGGACGAGTGGTTCCGCGACCTGATCGCGGCCGGCGTGCCGTGCGCCCCGATCAACACGATCGACGGCGGCGTGGCGTTCGCCTCCTCGCTCGGCCTGAAGCCGGTGATCTCGTCCGGGGGCGTGCCCGGCGTCCGTAACCCGATCACCTTCTCCGAGACGCCGGCGACCTATGAGCTCCCGCCGCCGGGGCTCGACGAACACGGTGAGGAGATCCGCGCGTGGCTTCTTCGTCGGAACTGAGCTTCCCGACCGGGCTGGGCACGTCCACCCCCTCGTCCATCTCCCTGCTCGGGCAGGATCTCGCGGCCGACCTGATGGGCAAGGTGGGCTTCGGCGAGCTGGCGTACTGGCTGGTCGCCGGGCGGCGGCCGACGCCCGGCGAGACGCGGCTGTTCGAGGCGGTGCTGGTGGCCCTGGCCGACCACGGCTTCACGCCGACCGCGATCGCGGCCCGCCTCACCTACCTCTCGGCCCCGGAGTCGCTGCAGGGGGCCCTCGCCGCGGGCCTGCTCGGCGGCGGATCCCGCTTTCTCGGCGTGACCGAGGACTGCGGCCGGTTCCTCGCCGACACCCTGGTCGCCGCCGGCACCGAGCGGGACTACGACGTGATCGCGCTGGCCGCCGTGCGCGCGGCCCGCGACCAGAAGCGGCTCATCCCCGGCCTGGGCCACCCGGTGCACAAGGAGCAGGACCCGCGCACCCCGGTGCTGATCGCGATCGCCGAACAGGAGGGGCTGCGCGGCCCACACCTGCGGCTGTTCGAGGCGATCGGCCGGGTGCACCCGCAGGTGCTCGGCAAGCGCCTGCCGCTCAACGGGGCCGGCGTGTGCGGCGCCGCGCTGGCCGACCTGGGCCTGCCCACCGATCTGCTGCGCGGCTTCGCGCTGCTGGCCCGCGCCGCCGGGCTGCTCGGCCAGCTCGCCGAGGAGCGCCGCCGGCCGATCGCGAACCAGATCTACCGCACCGTCGACCGCAACGCCGTCTACGAACCCCTTCCCGGATCTCGAGAGGACTGACAATGGCCAGCATCGTCGCGGTCATCGCCTCGACGCATCACCCGTTCTACTACCGCGCCAGCACCTCGACCGCCGAGGACCGGCCGCCGTTCGCCGACGAGTGGGTCCGGAAGATCACCGCGTTCCGGGAGACGCTCACCAAGGCCAACCCGGACGTGCTGGTGATGGTCGGCTCCGACCACTTCCACCAGCTGTGGCTGGACAACATGCCGCAGTTCCTGGTCGGCAAGGCGCCGTTCTACGACGCCAACTGGTACAACGAGGAGCGCGAGTTCGGCCTGCCGCGGATGCTGCTCAAGGGCCAGGAGGACCTGTCCGCGCACATCCTGCGGGCCGGCCTGGACGCGGGCTTCGACCTGGCGTTCAGCAACGAGCTGCGGATCGACCACAGCGTCACCTGCCCGATCATCACGCTGCGGCCCGAGGCGGACCTGCCGATCGTGCCGATCTACACGAACATCTTCGCGCCGCCGCTGCCGCAGCCGTCGCGATTCGTGGCCCTCGGCACGGCGATCCGCAAGATCGTCGAGGAGTGGCCGTCGCATCTGCGCGTCGCGATCATCGGCACCGGGCACCTGTCGCTGGAGCTGGGCGGGCCCCGGCAGTTCGGGCCGCACGGGCCGGACCCGGAGTTCGACCGCCGGGCGGTCGAGTGGATCGCGACCGGCGACCTGGACAGCTGCCTGCGCGAGGTGTCCCTGGAGAGCCTGCACGCACCGGGCAACGCCACCCACGGCTTCATGGACTTCATGCTGATGATGGGCGTGGCGGGCGCCGGGGCGAAGGCCGATCACGTCGACACCCTTGATTTGTTCCACACCATGGAGGCTTACTTCACCTGGTACCCGAACGGAGTTCCGGCATGAGCAAGTATTTGCTGAACAAGTTTCTGTACACGGTGGACCGCGACCCCTCGCTCGTCGAGCGCTACCGTTCCGATCCTCGCGAGCTCGTCACGTGGTGGGAGGCTTCTCTCTCGAACGCCGTGCTCAACTGCCTCACGGCGGAGGCGAGCACCTGGCAGCGGCTGACGGACGAGGAGCGCGACGCGCTTGTCGAGCACGATCACTGCAAGCTGTTCGAGCTGGGCGCGCACCCGTTCCTCACGCTGACCCTGTTCATCGCGATGTTCGAGCGGGACAACACCGAGCCGCTCGAATACCAGAAGGCGTACGGCGCGCGGATGGCGCACTTCGCGCTGCCGTACCCGGACATCGCGACATGATCCCCGCGGCCGTGCTGCGGATCTGCGGCCGGCCACCGGCGCTGGAGAAGCGGCCGGCGCCGGTGCCGGGCGTGGGCGAGGTGCCGATCACCGTGGCGGCCGCGCCGATCACCCCGCTCGACCTGCTCTGCGCTTCCGGCACCAGCTATTTCGGCCTGCCGGCCACGCCGTACGTGCCGGGGGTGCAGGGCGTCGGCCACCGCGACGACGGCACGCCGGTGTGGTTCGCCACCTCGGCCGGGATGCGGCCCGGCGACGGGAGCATGGCGGCGGCCGTGTCGGTGCCCTTTGTGGACGTCGTGCCGCTGCCGCGCGGGGTGCCGCTGCCGTTGGTCGCGGCGCTCGGGCTCTCCGCGGTGGCGGCGCACTCGGCGCTGACCCGTACCGGTGGGCTGACGCCGGGGGAGACCGTGGTGGTGCTCGGCGCCGGCGGCGTGGTCGGCCAGGCCGCGATCCAGCTCGCGCTGCTGTCCGGCGCGGGCCGGGTGATCGCGGTGTCCCGCTCGGTGGCGGCGCTCGAGCGGGCGATCCGGCTCGGTGCCGAGGAGGCCGTCCAGCTGCTCCCCGACGACGACCCGGGCACGCTCGCGGACCGGCTGCGGGTCGCCTCCGGCCCGGCCGACCTGGTGCTCGACCCGGTCTTCGGGGTGCCGGCCGCGGCCGCGCTGCGGGTGCTGCGGCCGGGCGGCCGGCTGGTCAACCTCGGTGGCTCGGCCGCGCCGACCGCGCCGATCGACTCGGCGACGCTGCGCAGCGGCTCGCTGCGGCTGCTCGGCTACACCAACAACGCGCTCTCGGTGGCGCAGCGGGCCGAGTCGCTCGCCGAGGTGGCCGCGTATGCCGCCGCCGGGCGGCTCACCGTCGCGCACCAGCTGGTGCCGTTCGCCGACGTCGCCGAGGCCTGGGAGCGTCAGGCCGCCGGCGACACCAACGGGCGGATCGTCCTGGTGCTGTAGCAGCTCGACGTCGAACTCTTAGTGCTTTAGCAGCTCAACGTCGAGCGCGGCCACCTGCGAGGGGTCCGTGATCGCCTCGAACACGGTGATCCGGCCGCCGTCGGTGGTCACCCGGAGGGCGACCTTGACCTTGCCGTGCTCCACCACGGCGATCCCGAGCACGCCGTCGAGCAGGGCCGGCCGGGCGCCCTGGGCGCGGCCGTTGAAGAACCGGGCCACCACGCCGGCGCCGCGCTGCTGGCTGACCGGTCCGATCCGGATCTCCACGTCCGGGTCGAGCAACGTCAGCAGGGTGCCCAGGTCGCCGCCGCGGGAGGCCTCGATGAACGCGTCGACCAGCCGGCGGTCGGCGGGCGTGCCGACGTTCGGGGTGGTGCGTACCCGGCGGCGGGCCCGGCTGGCGAGCTGGCGGGTCGCGTCCGGTGACCGGCCGACGACCGGCGCGATCTCCTCGAACGAGACCGCGAACAGGTCGTGCAGCACGAAGGCGAGCCGTTCGGCCGGGGTGAGCGTGTCCAGCACGACCAGCAGGGCGAGGCCGACCGAATCGGCCAGCATCGCCTGCTCCTCGGGGGTCACCTCGGTGGCCGGCGGCTCCGCGGGACACTCGTCCTCCCGTCGCGCGGTACGTGTCCGCAGCATGTCCAGGCAGACCCGGCCGACCACGGTGGTCAGCCACGCCGAGAGGTTGGCGACGTCGTCGCCGCCGGTGCGGCTCAGCCGCAGCCACGCCTCCTGCACCGCGTCGTCGGCCTCGGCGGTGTTGCCCAGCATGCGCAGCGCCACCGCCCGCAACCGCGGCCGGTTCGCCTCGAACCGCTCCGCCAGCACCACGTCGTCCATCGTCGACCGCCCCCTTTGTGGCTTATGCCACATCGGTCACATTCCCCGTGCGGCTTTCGTCTACCCACCGACGAACCAGAGCGCGCCGATGTGACGGCGCCGGGAGAAATCGAAGGAGAAAGACGATGACCGCTCGTCTCACCAACCCCGCCGGGCTGCTGCCGGACACCACGAAGGCCGTCAACATCCTCTACAAGTCGGCGCACTCGGCCGGCGTCGACCCGGCCGTGCTCGCGCTCGTGCACCTGCGGGCCAGCCAGATCAACGGGTGCGGGCCGTGCGTCGACTCCGGCGCCCGGCAGATGCGCAAGGCCGGCGAGAGCGACGACCGGCTGTTCGCGGTGCCGGTGTGGCGGGAGACGCCCTACTTCACCGACCCGGAGCGGGCCGCGCTGGCCCTCGCCGAGTACGCCACCCGGCTGGCCGACCAGGCGGACGCGGTGCCGGACGAGATCTGGGACGAGGCCGCGAAGCATTTCGACGAGAAGCAGTTGGCGGCGATCGTGCTGTGGATCGCGACCACGAACTTCTTCAACCGGATCAACGTCACCACCCGTCAGCCCGCTCCGCAGAACTGGGGCTGATCCGATTTGGGGAGTTGATCTATCATCCGAGCCATGACCAGGACGGATGCTCCGCGTACGGTGCGGCTGGCGGCGATCATGACCATGGCGGTCGCGCCGGTTGGGCTCCTGCTGCTGCTCGACGGCCTGCTGGAAATGCACTGGCTGAGCAGCCCGGCGGCGCACCGGCTGGCCGCGCTGATGGACCAGATTCGCACCGACTACGGCATCGAGCCGCCCGCCTTGCTGCAGGGGTGGCCCGGCGCAGTGCAGGATGTGCTGCTTGGGCTGGTCTGCGTGGGGTATGGCGTCCTGGGCATCTGGCTGCTGCGCGGGCGCGGCTGGGCGCGCACCGCTGCGCTGATCCTCGGCATCGTGGTAACGATGGCCGGGATGGCCGCGATAACCGCCGATGCGACCGATTGGGGTCAGTTTGCCGGGTACGACCGAACGCCGGAGGCCGCAAAGCTCATCGACCGCGTGGCCACGCTGCGAGAGGTGCTCTACCCGGGGTGGCACTCCCGGTTCGAAGACGTCGTGCAGATCTTGCAGGTGATCGTGTCGGTGGTCGCGGTGGTCGCGCTCGCCTGGGCAGTGTTCGCGCACTCCAGCTATTTCACCGGCAAGCGCGACGCCGATGCGCCGCCGGACGACTGGGACAACGCCCTGGCCCGGGCCAAGGAGCTGTCCCGGAAGCCGCGCGAAGCCGGGTCATGACCAGGGTGTGCCGTGCTCCCGGGGCACGGCCGCCCGGCCGCGGGCCGGCTGGGGCGCGGCGGCACGCCCGATGAAGACGCTGGTCAGCGCCGGCGGCCCGGCCACCGGTCGCGGTCGCCGGGCGCGCGCGATCAGCAGGATGGCCACGGCCAGCACGGCCGCGAGCCCGGCGGAGCCCAGCAGCGACCCGATGATCGTGCTGCGGGCCGGCCCGCCACCGTGCGCGTCGCCCGGCGCGGGCACCACGGCGTCCCCGGTCAGCGTCAGGTCGCCGGTGTCGATCCGGACGGCCACCGTGGCCGGCAGCTTGGGCGGGGTCGCGAAACACACCAGATAGCGGTTGCTCAGCGTGGACTCGACCTGATCGAGGGCGGGAACCACCACCGGCTCGCTCGCCGGGGCGAAGAAACCGCCGGTCGCCCCGGCCGCGCCGGACCAGAAGCCGCTGGCCGCGGCGGTGCCGACCACCACGAGGATGGTGCCGGCCGCCCGGAAGTCGTCGGCGAGATCGGTGGCGCGGGCCCCGCCGGCGTCCGGCGCCGACGTGTAGAGCATCACCACCCGGTGGCCGGTCTCGACCCGGGGGAACTGGGTGCGGGCCAGGGTCAGCGCCGCCTCGGTGTCGCGGTCGCCGTCGGCGCGCATGCCGGTCAGCGCCCCGACCACGCCGGACGGCCCGCGGATCACACCGGTGGCCGCGGTGGCCGGGCGGCGATCGGGGATCACCACGGCCTGGGTGCTGGTGGGCGCCTCGAGGATGAACCTCGCGGCGGCGCTCAGCCAGGCCGGCAGGGTGGCGGCGCCGGCCGCGGAGGCGTCCACCACGATCGTGACGGCCAGTCCGTCGGACATCACCGGAACCAGGTCGGCGCGTTCCTGCTGACCGTTCAGGGTGACCTCGACGGTGCGCCGGCCGGTGCCGTTGCTGGCGCTCAGGTCGACCACCAGGGTCGTCTCGCCGCCACCGCTGAGCACCCCGGCCACCGGCAGCGGCACGGCGGCCCGCGCCGGCGCGGGAGCGAGCAGCGGCGCCAGCAGCAGCGCGATCACCGCGACGGCCCGGCGCCGCCCGCGCTCAGGCCGGGGTCGCGAAGGCGATGACATTGTCCCGGTAGCTTCCACGAGCCCGGTCGAAGCTGCCGCCGCAGGTGACGAGCCGGAGGGTGGGGTCGAGGGTGGGCGCGTACACGAGGTCGGTGGGGAACTGCACCTTCGGCACCTTGGTGACCTTCGTGATCCGGAACGTCACCGAGCTGCCGTCGGCGCGGTCGACCCGGACCGTGGTGCCCGGCCGCGCCCGATAGAGGTCGATGAAGATGCCCGGCCCGGCCTGCGAGTCGACGTGGCCGAGCAGCACCGCGGGGCCGGCCTGGCCGGGGCGCGGGCCGTACTCGTACCAGCCCGCGATGTCGGTGGTGGCCGGGACCGCGATCGTGCCGTCCCGTTGCAGGCCGAGTTTTTCGATCTTGGCGTCCACCCCGAGCGCCGGGATGCGCAGCCGCACCGGCACGGCGACCTCGTCGTAGGTGCGCGCCGACTTGAACACCTCGGCGGGAGCCTGGCCACGCGCCGGCGGGGCGACGGCCGCGGCGGTGGCCGGGCGCACGGCCGCGGCCGGCGCCGACCCGCCGGCCAGCAGCGCCAGGCCGAGGGCGGCGAGGGCGGTGACCCGGGCGTACGGCGGCATCAGCGTTTTTCCACGACCGCGGCCATGCCGCCGTACCCGGTCTGTGCCCCGCCGTGCGGGAGTTTCGCCGCGACCGTCGCCCCGAACGCGTCAGCCATCGTCCGGGCCAGCTCGAACATCTGCTGGTACGTGTCGTACGCGACGTCGTGCGCGGTGACGTAGTCCTTGCTCGCGTACGCATCGGCGTGCTTCATCAGCATCATGTCGTGCTTCTGCAGCGCGGCGGTGAGGTCGGCGGTGCTGATCCGCTTCCCGGTGGCGCCGGAGAGGAAGGCACCCATCCGCTTCTCGACGTCGGCCATCTCGGTCTTGGCCCGGGCCTGTCCGCCCGTGTCGCCGGAGGCCTCGGCGCTCGCGTACGCCACCAGCTGCTCGACGTGATCGGCCCAGAGCGACTGGAACTGCTTGGCCGCGGCCGCCCCGAACAGCGTGTCGATCGAGGCCGCGAGGTCGCGGGTGTTCCCGTTGATCATCTGGCCGGAGGCGGCGAAGTCGGGGGAGCGGGTCACCGCGGCCCGGGTCAGGTCCTCCACCAGCGCGGCGTGCTCGGCGAGCAGCTTGCCCAGCTGGGAGCGCAGCCGCCAGAGCGGTTGCTGCAGCGTGGCCCGGTCGGCGGCGGGCAACAGCGCGTTGGCGAGGGTCAGCCCGAGGTCGTACGTGTGCTGGTAGCCCATCCGGTACATCTGGTCGGCGCCGGTGTAGTCCTTGGCCGCGTACGCGTCGGCCTGCGCTGTCAGATGTCCGACATGCTCGACGATCGCCGCGCGGGCCGCCTTCTGGGACAGCCGGCCGTGCGACGCCGCCGCGAAGAAGTCGCCGAGCTCCTGCTCGTACTCGACGAGCTCCTTGCGCGCGTCCGCCTGGGCGGCGGTGTCCTGAGCCGCCAGCGCCCCGGCGTAGGAGAACAGTGTCACGATGTGCTCCGACCACATCGGACTGAACTGGTCGGCCGAGGCCTTGCCGAACAACTGACCGACGAGGTTCGTCATGGCCGTCGTGTTCTTGCCCAGCGCGGCGTTCGCGGCCTGCACGAAGTCGTCGTCACCACGGATCCGGCTGCGCATCAGGTCGGCCGCGAGCACCGAGTGCTGACCGAGCAGCGCCTCGAACTCGATCGCCAGATCGGCCGCCGAGGGCGCCGCCTGAAAGCGGGCCGGCTCGACCGCGGGCGCCGCGGTGGGCGCCACGAAGAGCAGACCGGCACAGAGGAGAGGCAGCGCCCGCCAGAGCCGACCATATCCAGGTATCCGCATGTGCCTCATCGCCCAGCTTCGCCACGGAGGAAGTCAGGGCCGACCATAACGCCACGCCGCCTGCCACGCGAGTCCGTACAGCGATCCCTCCCTTACTGAGCGTCCATGCAGTACGGTCGGTTTTGCTTACTGACACTGGTTGATCTTCGGGGTGGCCGGCATGGTGACGGTGGGACAGCAGGTCGCCGGGCGCTACCGGCTCCTGCGACCGCTCGCCGCCGGGGGCATGGGCGGTGTGTGGCTCGCCCACGACGAGGCCGCCGACGATCTGGTCGCCCTCAAGAAATGCGCCCTGCCCGACGGGCTCACCCCCGACGAGCAGGATCTCTTCCGCGTGTGGACGGTCCGCGAGGCCCGGGCGTTCGCCGTGATCGGTCATCCGAACGTGGTGCGCACGCTGGACGTGATCCCCAGCGACGACGAGCCGTGGATCGTCATGGAGTACGTGCCGTCCCGCTCACTGCAGCAGGTGATCGACGAGTCCGGCGCGCTGCCGCCGGCCCGGGTCGCCGGCATCGGGCTCGCGGTGCTCGATGCGCTGCTCGCCGTACGCCGGGCGGCTCTGTTGCACCTGGACGTCAAGCCGGGCAACGTGCTGATCGCCGACGACGGCCGGGTGATGCTGACCGACTTCGGCCCGGCGGTCACCGCCGAGGGGGTCCGGGCGCTGGCCACCGCCGGCATCATCCTGGGCTCGCCGAAGTACCTCGCGCCCGAGCGGCTGTTCGACGGGGTGGCGCTGCCCGAGTCGGACCTGTGGTCGCTGGGCGCCACGCTCTACCACGCCGTCGAGGGGCACCCGCCGTTCGCCCGGGACACCACGGCAGCGACGCTGCTGGCGCTCACCGAGGGCCCGCCCGATCCGCCGGTCCGGGCCGGCGCGCTCGCCCCGGTGATCGCGGGCCTGCTGCGGGTCGACCCGGCCGCCCGGCTTGCGCCGCCCGCGGTGGAGGACGGGCTGCGCGCGGTTCTCCACCCGCCGGCCGACCACCCGCCGGCCGACCACCCGCCGGCCGACCGCCCGGCGCTGCCCGCCTCGGGCCGCCCGTCGAGGGAGCCGGCGGCGGGCCGGCCGGCCGCGCCGCGCCGGGCCGGCCGGCAGACCGTGACGCTGGTCGCCGCCCTGGTCGTGCTGATCGCGGCGCTGGTCACGGTTCTCGTGGTGACCCGGCCCGGCAGGCCGCCCACCGCCCAGACGCCGACCGCCGCGACGCAGACCGAGGCCACACCGGCCGCCGCACCGGCCGACTACGCCTGGCATTCCCGGCCCGGCCAGTTCCGGATAGCGTTGCCGCGGTCGTGGAGTGTCGCCACGTCCGATCCCTTCTCGGCCACCGGCCCGCACGGCGCGCCGCGGCTGTCCCTGCGCGTCGCGCCGATGCCGGCCAACACGGTGGCCATGCTCACCGGCGAGGAGGCGACGGCCGGCCTGCCCGGGTACCGCCGGATCCGGATCGTGCAGGAGCCCGACGACGTGCTGCCGCGGCAGCAGGCGACGGTGTGGGAGTTCACCTATCGGCACGGCGGCGCCACGATGCGCGCCATGCAGGTGGTGATCGCCGACCCGGCGGCCAAGAAGATCTTCGTCCTCGACTGGCGGACGCCGCGGACGGATTGGGCTCGGGATCTCACCACTTTCGAGCAAATCGGGAGCACATTCAGCCTGCTCTTAGGCGAATGACGTACGGTGCGGGAGTGTCCGCACCGCGCCTCCGGATCGAGCTCATCGCGTGACATCGCACGTGTACCCGGTGCGGACGGGTCAGCTCATCGCCGATCGATACCTGCTGGTCGAGCCCCTGGGAGCCGGTGGTCTGGGCCGGGTGTGGCTGGCCCGCGACCACACCGACGACGGGCTGGTCGCGATCAAGCGATGCGCCCTGCCGGAGGGTCTCGCGCCCGACGCCGGCGACCTGTTCTTCGCCTGGACCGTCCACGAGGCGCGCGAGCTGTCCCGCATCGGTCACCCGAACGTGGTACGCATCTTCGACGTGATCCCGGACGACGAGCCGTGGATCGTCATGGAGTACGTTCCCTCCCGCCCGCTCCAGGAAGTGATCGACGAGTCCGGCCCGCTGCCGCCGGTCCGGGTCGCCGCGATCGGTCTGGCCATGCTCGACGGCCTGCTCGCCGTGCGCCGGGCCGGCCTGCTGCATCTGGACATCAAACCCGGCAACGTGCTGATCGCCCAGGACGGCCGGGCAATGCTCACCGACTTCGGCCCGGCGGTCACCACCGAGGGGCTGCGGGCGCTGGCCGCGGCCGGCATCGTGCTCGGCTCGCCGAAATACCTCGCGCCCGAGCGCCTGATCGACGGGATCTCGCTGCCCGAGTCGGACCTGTGGTCGGTCGGCGCCACCCTCTACTACGCGGTGGAGGGCCGGCCGCCGTTCGCGCGGCCGACGGTCGACGCCACGCTGCTGGCCATCGCCGGTGAGCGCCCCGACCCGCCACGGCGGGCGGGCCCGCTCATCGGCGTGCTCGCCGGCCTGCTGCGGTACGAGCCGGCCGACCGGTTGAGCGTGGACGAAGCCGGCGCGGCGCTGAGCGCGATCGTGCTGGAATCGGTCAGGACGCCGGCCGGCGGCGCCTGGCCGTGTCGCCCGAGCCGGTCGCGGATCGGCTTCGCGGTGCTCGCCGCCATGGTCAGCGCCCTGCTCGCGGTGGTCACGGTGCTGACGCACCGGCCCGGCGGCGCATAATTCTCCGGTGTCCGCACCCCTGTTCCTGGTCGACGACCTGCCTGCCGGCTCCTCCTACACGCTGACCGGGCCGGAGGGCCACCACGCCGCCACGGTGCAGCGGCTGCGCGCCGGCGAGGCGTTGATCCTCGCCGACGGCCGCGGCGGCCTCGCCACCGCCGAGGTCACCGCCGTCGGCAAGGGCGCCGTCGAGGTGCGGGTCACCGCCCGCGAGCACACCGCGGCCGCCGACCCGCGGCTGGTGGTGGCGCAGGGCATCGCCAAGGGCGACCGGGGCGAGCTGGCCGTGCAGGCGATGACCGAGATTGGGGTGGACGAGATCCTGCCCTGGGCGGCGACGCGGTCGGTGGCGCAGTGGCGGGGCGAGCGGGGGGCGAAGTCGCTTCAGAAGTGGGCGGCCACCGCGCGGGAGGCGGCCAAGCAGGCCCGGCGCGCCTGGCTGCCGGTCGTCGGCGGCGACCCGGACTGCTCGACCAAGCAGGTCGCGGCCCGGCTGGCCGACGCGGCGGCCGGGTTCGTGCTGCACGAGGAGGCGACCGTGCGGCTGGCCTCCGCCGAGCTGCCGTCGAGCGGGGAGATCGTGCTGGTGGTGGGTCCCGAGGGCGGCATCGCGGATGCGGAGCGGGCCGCGTTCGAGGAGGCGGGGGCGGTGGCCGTGCGGTTGGGGCGCGAGGTGTTGCGTACCTCGACCGCGGGGGTCGCCGCGCTCGCCGTGCTCTCCGCCCGCCTCGGTCGCTGGTAAACTTTCAGTTCGATCGATATTACGGAAAGTTACGACATCGGGTTGGGCTAGCCTGCCCCGGTGGTCTCCGATGCGACATGTTCTCGCCGCCTCGTACGCGGGGGTCCGGCCCCCGATCCGGCAAGTCCGCCTCTTGATCTGCTGAGCCCGTCGCGCCAATGTCGGTATTTGATTCGGCTAGGGAGGACGCAGTGAGTCGGGGCGTACGAGACCTCGCGGTCGGGCCGGACCGCCTTCCGAACGGCGAGCGTCGCGTCTGCCGGCACCGGCGGTGAGCATCCTCTGGCGGGCGGTGGCCCGCAACCGATGGCGGCTGCTGGCCGGGTGCGGCCTGATCGCGGCGCATCAGGCGTGCGAGGCGACGGTGCCGATCCTCATCGGCGAGACGGTCGACCGGGCGGTGGCGACCGGCTCGCTGGTGCGGCTGGCCGAGTGGGTGGGGTTGCTCGGCCTGCTGTTCCTGCTGCTGACCACGGCGTATCGGACCGGCGCCCGGCAGTTGATGCGGGCGCTGGCCGACGAGTCGCACGCGCTGCGGCTCGAGGTGGCGGCCAGGGTGCTCGACCCGCGCGCCGAGGTGCGTACCGGTGACGTGCTGACCATCTCGACGACAGACGCCGAGCACGCGTCCTACCTGCTGGACTACGTGCCCCGGATCTTCGGGGCGCTGGTCGCGACGGCGGTCAGCGCGGTCGGGCTGTGCCTGATCTCCGTACCGCTCGGGTTGGTGGTCCTGCTCGGAACCCCGGTCGTGCTGATCGCGCTGCAGCGAGCGGCACCACTGATCACCCGGCGGGTGGCGATCCGGCAGGAGGTCGCCGGACGCGCGTCGTCGCTCGCGACCGACCTGGTCACCGGGTTGCGGCCGGTGCGCGGGTTCGGGGCGCAGGAGGCCGCGGGCGACCGGTACCGCACGGTGAGCCGGGAGTCGTTGCACGCGACGCTGCTGGCGGCCCGGACCCAGGGCGGGTTCCAGGCCGCGTCGACCACCGTGAGCACGCTGCTGGCCTGCGGGATCGCGATCCTGGCCGGGTGGTTCGCGCTGACCGGGCGGATCAGCGCGGGGGAGCTGGTCACGGTGATCGGGCTGGCCGGCTTCCTGGGGGAGCCGTTCGGGACGCTGTCGGCGGCGCCCAACTGGGTGGCCACCGCCCGGGCCTCGGCCGATCGCATCGCCGAGGTGCTCTCGGTCGCGCCGTACGCCGAGGTCGCCGTCGATCCGCCGGTGCTGCCGACGTCCGGGGAGTGTCTCGGGGTGGTGGTCGAGACCGATCCGTCGAAGTTGCTGTCGCTCTACGACGACGGCTCGCCGGACGTGCTGGTGGCGCCGCATCACCCGGAGCTGTTCTCCGGAACGATCCGGGAGAACATCGTGCTGTCCCGGCCGCACGGGCTCGACGAGGCCCTGGACGCCTCGGCGGCCGACGACGTGGTCGACGCCCACCCCGACGGGCTCGACCATGCGATCGCCGAGCGCGGCTCCGCCCTCTCCGGCGGTCAGCGGCAACGCCTCGCCCTGGCCCGCGCGCTGCTGGCCAAGCCGCGGCTGCTGGTGCTGCACGACCCCACCACGGCGGTCGACGCGGTCACCGAGCACGCGATCGCCCGCGGCATCCGCGACCTGCGGCACAGCCCCGGCTCCACGCTCGGCACCCTGATCGTGACCACCAGCCCCGCGCTGCTCGCCGTCACCGACCGGGTGGTGGTCCTGCGCGACGGTGAGGTCGTCGCGACCGGCACGCACGCCTCGCTCGCCGCCGTCGACCCCGGGTACCGCGCGGCGGTGCTGCGATGACCCTGCCTGTTGACCCCGGTTGCCGCGCGGCGGTGCTGCGATGACCCTGCCTGTTGACTCCGGTTGCCGCGCGGCGGTGCTGCGATGACCCTGCCCGTCGCCACGCCGGCGCAGACCGGTGGGTGGCTGCTCGCCCAGTTGCGCAGCCGCCGGCTCGAGCTGGCGATCACGCTGTCCGCCGGGCTGGTCGCCGCGACGGCGTCGGTGGTTCCGGTGACCGCGCTGGGCCGCCTGGTCGATCTCGTACGCGGCGGCGCCCACCCCGCCGCCCTCGTCCCGATCGCCCTCGTCGTGACGGTCGCGGCGCTGATCGGCGGCGTCGCCTCGGGCGCCACCACGACCCTGGTGAGCCGCCTCGGCGAACGAATCCTCGCCACCCTGCGCGAGGAGACCGTCGGCATCGCGCTGCGCCTGCCCGCCACGGTGCTCGACCGGGCCGGGCGCGGCGACCTGCTCTCCCGGGTCGGCGCCGACGTCGCCGCGATCGGGACGGCCGCCACCGAGGTGCTGCCCACGGTCATCTCGGCGGTCCTGCTGGCCACGCTCAGCGTCACCGCCATGTTCGGACTCGACTGGCGGCTCGGACTGGCCGGGCTCGCCGCCATGCCCCTCTACCTGGCCGCGCTGCGCTGGTATCTGCCCCGCTCGGCGCCGATCTACGCCCGGGAACGCGCGGCGATCGGCGCCCGCTCGCAACTGCTGATGGAGAGCCTGCAGGGGGTGCGGACGGTCCACGCGTACCGGATCGAGGATCGCCATCTGACCGCGATCGACGCCGCGTCGGCCCGCGCGCGAGACCTGTCCATCGGGGTATTCACCCTGTTCACCCGCTTCGTCGGCCGGATCAACCGGGCCGAGCTGGCCGGCCTCGCCACGATCCTGACGGCCGGCTTCTGGTTCGTCCGGGCCGGCTGGGTCACGGTCGGCGAGACGGCGGCCGCGGCCGTGCTCTTCCACCGCCTGTTCAACCCGATCGGGATGATCCTGTTCACCTTCGACGAGATCCAGGAGGCCGGCGCGAGCCTGGCCCGGCTCGTCGGTGTCGGCACGCTGCCGGTCGCGCCGGCCGGCGACATCCGGCTGGACAAGGCGGACCTCGAGCTGGACCACGTGTGCTTCGCCTACGACGAGCGGGTGCCGGTGCTGCGCGAGATCACCCTGCGGGTCGCGCCGGGCGAGCGGGTCGCGCTGGTCGGCTCCACCGGCGCCGGAAAAACCACGGTGGCATCCATCGCCGCGGGCATCCTGCGCCCACAATGCGGTACGGCGTACGCCGGCGGCATCCCCGTCGAAGACCTGGCGCCCGGCGTGATCGCCGTGATCAGCCAGGAGACCCATGTCTTCGCCGGCCCGCTGGTCGAGGACGTGCGACTGGCCCGCCCGTCCGCGTCCCTGCTGGAGGTACGCCAGGCGCTGGCCACGGTCGGCGCCCTCGACTGGGCGGTGGCCCTGCCGGACGGCCTGCACACGCTGGTCGGCGAGGGCGGGTATCCCCTGACCGCCGCCCAGGGCCAGCAGCTCGCGCTGGCCCGCCTGGTGCTGCTCGACCCGGCCGTCGCGATCCTGGACGAGGCGACAGCGGAGGCGGGCAGCGCCGGGGCGCGGGCCTTGGAGGAGTCGGCGCTGGCCGCGACCCGCGGCCGCACCACCCTGCTGGTGGCCCACCGCCTGACCCAGGCCGCCACCGCCGACCGCATCGTGGTCCTCGAACACGGCACCGTGCTGGAGGAGGGCACCCACACCGAACTGGTCGGCGCGGGCGGCCGCTACGCGGAGCTGTGGGAGGCCTGGCAGTCCCGCTCCTGACCCTCCGTTGCTCCTATGTGCACGATTCCGATTCACTCATGGGCGCTATGTCGCCCTTGTTAGGATTCCTATCTGCGGTACCGCAGATTGCTGTCTAGCTCTCACGTCCGATTGGCCGCATACTGACCGTACAGAGTCATCGTTTGGGGTCAGACAAAAGGAAGCGGCGCGCCAGTCCTACCTGGAGCGCCGCTTCGGGCCTCCGACCCCGGAGAGGGGAAGGGAGTGCCTGTCAAACGCCATCTTTCTCCTCCTTTCCGGGTTGGTGCAAGAGCCACCCGGGAGGAGGTGAAGAAGAATGACTGTCTTTTTCAGATCAGCCAGCCTGGTGATCACGGGTCGGCTCATCCGGGTGCGGGTACCGCACGGCTGGCAGGTCTGGGTCATCACCGACCTCCACGACTACCGCGCCTACCGGATCGCGACGCCGGCCTGCCGCCGCAGTTGGTGCCTGGGCGGGCCGGCATTGGTGCTGGTGGTGGTGACCGGTCCCCTGGGCGGGTGGTTGCTGCCGATCGGGGTGCTGCTGTTCGCGGCCGCCTGCGCCTGGTATGCGGCCGACTGCCGGGCGGCCCGGCGCCGGGCGTGTTCCCAGCTCTGGGCGATGCGCTGGGGCGTGTCGGTGCTGATCTTCGAACGCCCGAACCGGGAGTTCGACGCCGCCTGGCGAGCCCTTCGGCGGGTCCTCGAGCAGGTCGGCGATGGTCTCAATTGAGTCAACCCGCGCGGCAAACCCCGCGGCGGTGGGCCTGTCGACGGTACTGTACCTGCGGTATAGCTACCTGAGGTGCGGCAGGCTCACTACCGGTAACGGATGGGATCGGAACTTTGGCCGGTCAGGGCGAGTCTCCAGCCGTCGCCCGTCGACGGGTGCGGTTGGCGCTGCGCCGCGCCCGCGACGCCATCGGCCTGAGTCAGGGCGCTGTGGCCGACCGCATGGGCTGGTCGCTGTCCAAAGTCCAGCGCATCGAAGCCGGTGACAACGCCATTTCCGGCACCGACCTGCGCGCGCTGCTCGATCTCTACGGCGTCACCGATCCGGAGGAGATCGAGCAGCTCCAGGAAGAGGCGAGGGTCTCCCGCCGCCAGCGTTGGTGGACGAAGCCGGAGTATCGCGAGTATCTGACCACTCCGATGTTGCAGCTTGTGCAGTTCGAGGCGGAGGCGGCAGAGATCCGGCTTTATTCTCCGATGCTGGTGCCGGGGAGCTTTCAGACATCCGAATACGCCGAACATGTCCTCGGCATCTTCAGCGCCGTGTTCGACGACGAGAAACGGCGGGTGCGACGTGATGTGCGGATACGTCGTCGAGAAGCGGTTCTGGAGTCGACCGACAGCACCCGGCACTACATCATTCTCGACGAGTCGGTGATTCAGCGCGAGGTCGGGGGGCTCGCCGTCATGGCCGATCAGCTCGACCTGCTTGCCGATCTCGCCCGGCGGCCGAACGTCTTCGTCCGCATAATCTCCTTGGGGGAAGGGGCGGTGCTGGGTTCGGCCGGCTATTTCTCGATCGTCGACATCGCGGACGAATTCGAGGATGCCATGCTGTATCGCGAGTTCTACACCGAGGATTCTTTCAGTCACGACCCCAAGGACGTGGCCTTCCATCGCGAGATGTTCGAGGACGCATGGAGCCGGTCGTTGAACGAGGAGAAGAGTATCCGGGCGATCGCGGCCGCGGCGACCGCGCTCCGAGCGCGCCTCGACCGCGCCTGACACCCGGAGTTTGATGCGTGCCGCCTAGAAGGGTGGACGGTGAAGATACGGGAAGGTGGAAGTGATGGCTCGGCCCACAACGGAGTGGCGTAAGAGTACGTTCTGCTCGACTGGCGCTTGTGTGGAAGTAGCCTTCGACGGGGATTCGGTTGCCGTGCGCGACGGGAAGAACCCGAAGCGGGAGGCGATTCGCGTCACGCGAGCACAGTGGAACGATTTCGTCCGCGGGGTCCAGGCTCACGAGTTTGACCGCTTTTGATGTGACGAGGCGCGCGCGGCACTTGTCCGCGCGCGCCGTACTTCCTTAGTCTTCGTTCAGGACTGTTGGTCGGTTGGCGTGTGAATCGACGCAGGGGAGGTCGACATGAGCGAAGCGGCGGCGAGGTGGCGTCGGAGCAGCTTCTGTGCGAACGCCGGCTGCGCTGAGATCAAGATTGACCGCGACACCGTCTCTCTGCGCAGCTCGGAGCGGCCCGAGCTCACTGTGGAGCTCACCAAGGCCGAGTGGGAGGCGTTCAAGAAGGGCATCGTCGCGGGCGAGTTCTGAGTTCTCAGATGGGCAGCGTTGCCGACAGGCGTAGGTCGTCCACGGCGTGGGCGGCGTGGATGGTGTAGTCGCCGGGGACCGTTTTCCAGCCTTCGTTCCAGGTCTGGAACGTTCGCGGGGGTAGCGGGATCCGCACCGTGACCGTCTCGCCCGGGTGGGCCTCGACGTTGGCGAAGCCGGCCAGCCAGCGCTGCGGGCGGGACGGGTCGGGGGCGGTGGGGGACACGTACACCTGAATCACCTCGCGGCCGAAGCGTGCGCCCACATTGCTCACCGTGACCATCGCCTCGGTGGCGTCGACCACCATCTCGTCGTAGCTCCACGTGGTGTAGCCGAGCCCATGTCCGAAGGCGTAGAGCGGCGGCTTCCCGGAGCGCAGCCAGCCCCGATAGCCGACGAACACGCCCTCGTCATAGGCGACCACACCGTCCCGAGGCGAAATCGAGAAGACCGGGCAGTCGGCCTCGGCTCGAGGCCACGTCGTGGGCAGGCGGCCGCCCGGCTCGGTGACGCCGAGTAGCACGTCGGCCAGGGCGGCGCCGCCCTCCTGGCCCGGGAACCAGGTCAGCAGGATCGCCGCCACCTCGGACGACCAGGGCATCAGGACCGGGGAGCCGGCGTTCACCACCACGATCGTGCGCGGGTTGGCCGCGGCCACCCGGGAGACCAGCTCGTCCTGGCGGCCGGGGAGGGCCAGGGACGTGCGGTCGAAGCCCTCCGACTCGACCTGCTCGGTGGTGCCGACCACGACCACCGCCACATCGGACTCGGCGGCCACGCGGGCCGCCTCCTCGATCATGCCGTCCTCGTCCGGGCGCGGCGGGCGGTGGCCCAGCGTGGTGGCCACCGAGTGAGCGGCGCCGGGTGCGATGAACTGGTCGAGGACGATCCGGGCGGGGACGCCGGCGGTCAGTTCCACGGTGACGCGTTGCTCGCGGGGCAACAGCAGCAGCTCGGCACGGCCGGTGTTGGCCGGGTGCAGGGCACCCTCGTACTGAAGGTCGCCGTCCACCGCGAGCCGGAACGAGCCGAAACCGGAGACCGCGAAGGTGTGCGGGCCGCTCTCGTCGGGGACGTACGTGGTCTCCAGGCGCAGGCCGTCGACCTGCGCGGGGTCCAGGCCGCCGGGGAGCGAGCCGATCCAGCGCACCGCGGCCGGGTCGACGGTGAAGGAATGCGAGCCGATGGTCACCCGGGTCGGGGCGTGCAGGGCCGGCAGGAACGGGCGCGGGTCGGCGCCGACCGCGTACTCGACGTCCACTCCGGACAGCGCCCGGGCCAGGCCCTCGAGCGGGGAGATCGTGTGCGGCGGGGACACCTGTGCGCTGCCGCCGCCGAGCACCCGCGCGTCCATCGCCAGCGCGCCGATCACCGCGACCCGGGTCAGGCCGGCCGCCTCGAGCGGAAGCGTGTAGTTCTCGTTCCGCGCCAGCACGAACGATCGGGCGGCCACCTCGTGTGCGACCCGGTCGCCGTCCAGGTTCTCGGCGATCTCGGGAAGATCGGCAAAAGCTCCCACGCGTACGGCGAGCCGCAGCACCCGGCGTACCTTCTCGTCGATCACCGCCTCCGGCACCTCGCCCGCGCGAACGGCTTCGACAAGTGCGCCGCCCCACGGGTTCTCCAGTTGCGGCATCGCGATGTCCAGCCCGCCCAGCGCCGCGCCCACGGTGGAGCGGGCGGCCCGCCAGTCCGAGACGACCACGCCGTCGAAGCCCCACTCGCCCTTGAGGATCTCGTCCTGCAGCCGGCCGTTGGCGGCCATCGGCGAGCCGTTCACCCCGTTGTAGGCGCTCATCACGCCCCACCCGCCGGCCTCGACCACCCGCTCGAAGGGCGCCAGGTAGATCTCGCGCAGCGTTCGCTCGTCGATCCGGACGTCCACCTCCATCCGGTCGGTCTCGAAGTCGTTGCCGACCAGATGCTTCACCGTGGTGCCCACCCCGTGCGCCTGTACGCCGCGCACGAATCCCACCGCGATCTCGCCGCTGAGCAGCGGATCCTCCGAATAGCACTCGAAGTGCCGGCCGCCGAGCGGGGTCCGCTGCAGGTTCACCGTCGGGCCGAGCACCACGTGCACCCCCTTGCGCCGCGCCTCCTGCCCCAGCAGCCGGCCCGCCGTCTCGGCCAGCTCCGGGTCCCAGGCCGCGGCCAGCGCGGTCGGGCTCGGCAGCGCGATCGACGGATCGTCCGGCGCCCACCCCGTTCCGCGTACGCCGATCGGCCCGTCCGACATCACCAGCGAGCGCAATCCGATCCGCTCGATCGCCGGCAGCGACCAGAAGTCCTGCCCGGCCAGCAGCGACACCTTCTCCTCAAGGGAGAGCTGCTTGATGACGTCCGCAATTTCGATCATCTGCTCACCCTATGATCTCGGGGGTGGACAATGACTGCTTGTTCTGCCGCATCGTCGCGGGCGAGATCCCGGCCACGGTCGTGCACGAGACCGACACCACGCTCGCTTTCCGGGACATCGACCCGAAGGCCCCCGTGCACGTCCTGGTGATCCCCAAGGAGCATCACGCCGACGTGGTCACGCTCGCACAGAACGATCCGACCGGCTCCGCCGACCTCCTCGCCGCCTGCGCCGCGGTGGCCGAGGCCGAGGGTCTGATCATGGAGGGCTTCCGGTTGCTGTTCAACACCGGGGGGTACGCCGGGCAGGAGGTGTTCCACGTGCACGCCCACGTTCTCGGCGGCGAGCCGCTCGGCCCCATGCTGGCCCGTCGATGACGGCCGCCGCCCGGTTCGAGCGCGCCGCCCGGCAGGCCCAGGCCGACGGCCGCATCCCGGCGCTGTCGGTCGCGCTGCACCGGGCCGACCGCGAGCCCTGGGTGCTCACCGTCGGCGAGTCCGGCAACCCGGACCACCCGCTCGGCCCGGACACCCGCTTCCGGATCGGCTCGGTCACCAAGACCTTCACCGCGGTGCTGGTCATGCAGGCCCGCGACGAGGGACTGCTCGACCTCGACGAGCCGATCTCGGCGTACCTCGACGTCCCGGCGCACGGTGACGCCACCCCGCGCCGGCTGCTCTCGCACACCGCCGGCTTCCAGCGTGAACCGGCCGGCGACGTGTGGGACACCCTGGTCACGCCGGACGCCGCGGACCTGCTCGCCCAGCTCGACCAGGCCGAACGGGTGCTGCCCAACGCCCGCCGGTTCCACTACTCCAACCTCGGCTTCGCCGTGCTCGGCCACCTGGTCGCCAAGCTGCACGGCACCACCTGGGAGCAGCTTTTCGCCGACCGGATCGGCACCCCGCTCGGCCTGACCGCCACCACCGCCGACCGGCCGGCCCAGGCCGCGGTCGGCTACCTGGTCGACGAGTACTCCGACGCCGCCCGCCCCGAGCCGCAGCCCGACCTCGGCGGCGTCGGGCCGGCCGCCCAGCTGTGGAGCACCGCCACCGACATGGCCCGCTGGGCCAGTTTCCTGGTCTCGCCGCAGACCGCCGACCCGGACGGCAAAGTCCTCGCCGCCGCCACGCTCGAGGAGATGCGCTGGCCGCTCACGCCGCGCGAGGAGACGGTCTGGGCCAGCGGCTTCGGCCTCGGCCTGCTGCTGGCCCCGCAAGCCCGCCGGGCCGTGCACGTCGGCCACGACGGCGCCATGCCCGGCTTCCTCGCCGGTGTCTACGGCCGTCGCGGCGACGGCGCGCCGGACGGGCTCGGCTGCGCGGTGCTCGGCTCCTCCGGCACCGCCGGCCAGGTCAACGAGCTGGTGCACGAGCTGCTGCGGATCGCCGTCGACGCCGACCCGGCCGAGATCAAGCCGTGGCGCCCGGCGCCGCCCGCGCCGCGCGAGTACCGCTCGGCGCTCGGCGTCTGGTGGAGCGAGGGCGGCCAGTTCGTCTTCTCCTGGCACGAGGGCGCGCTGCAGGCGCGGGCCGCCGGCGTGCCGGCCGACCGGCCGCCGGCGGTCTTCCGGCCGCTGCCGGACCGGCCGGACGTGCTGCGGACCGTCTCCGGGCGGGAGGCGGGCGAGCAGCTCCGGCTCACCCGCGACGAGCACGGCGTGATCGTGCGGATGCACTGGGCCACCTACCGGTTCACCCGGGTGCAGGAGGCCTTCGACGGGGGCGCGGCGTGGGACGGCAACGGCGACTGAGCGGGCGATAATGGCATCGGCGGCGGGAGGGCCGAGCGGATACGATGGCACGATCCTTTGGTACCCGTCGCCGGTGTCAGCGACGACAAAAATGAAAGCAGGTGCGGAGGCCTGCGGGCCGCCCTATGACCGGTACGCCGAACCCTTCCAGCGCGGGCTCCAGTGGCGCGGCGCGGGTGCAGACCAAGATCTCGGTATCCGACCCGAAGATCATGGTTAACCTGCTGGGTGCCAAGGACGAAATCCTGCGGCTCATCGAGCGAACCCTCGCCAGCGACGTCCACGTCCGTGGCAATGAGATCACCATCACCGGCGACCCCGCCGAGAACGCCATCGCCGAGCGCCTGTTCTCCGAGCTCATCGAGCTGATCGAGAAGGGCGAGACGCTGACCGTCGACTCGGTGCGGCGGACCGTCACGATGCTCGAGGAGAACACCACCGAGCGCCCGGCCGAGGTGCTGACCCTCAACATTCTCTCCCGGCGCGGGCGCACCATCCGCCCCAAGACGCTCGGCCAGAAGCGGTACGTCGACGCCATCGACGAGAACACGATCGTGTTCGGCATCGGCCCCGCCGGTACCGGCAAGACGTACCTGGCGATGGCCAAGGCGGTGCAGGCGCTGACCGCGAAGCAGATCAGCCGGATCATCCTGACCCGGCCCGCGGTCGAGGCCGGCGAGCGGCTGGGCTTCCTGCCCGGCACCCTCACCGAAAAGATCGACCCCTACCTGCGCCCGCTGTACGACGCCCTGCACGACATGCTCGACCCCGAGTCGATCCCGCGCCTGATGGCGGCCGGCACGATCGAAGTGGCCCCCTTGGCCTACATGCGTGGTAGGACATTGAACGACGCGTTCATCATTCTGGACGAGGCGCAGAACACCACGCCCGAGCAGATGAAGATGTTCCTGACGCGGCTGGGGTTCGGGTCGAAGATCGTGGTCACCGGCGACGTCACGCAGGTCGACCTGCCCGGCGGGACCAAGAGCGGCCTCAAGGTCGTCCGCGAGATCCTGCAGAATGTCGACGACGTGCACTTCGCCGAGCTGTCCAGCGCCGACGTCGTCCGGCACCGGTTGGTGGCCGAGATCGTTGACGCATATGCGCGGTACGACGAGGCGCAGGAGCAACCCGCCACATCCGTTCATGCCGTTCCCGGGCGCGCCGCCAGTGGTGGCGGCCGGTCCGGGCGTAGGCGCTGAGTCCAAGGGGTAAAGAGCACCACTATGTCCATCGAGATCGCCAACGAGTCGGGAGTCGAGGTCGACACCGACGCGATCCTCGCGGTGGCCCGGTACGCACTCGACGAGATGGGTGTCAACCCGCTCGCCGAGCTGTCGATCCTGCTTGTCGACATCGACTACATGGCGGAGCTGAACCACCGCTGGATGGGTGGTGACGGCCCCACCGACGTCCTCGCGTTCCCGATGGACGAGGGCAGCGTCGACCACGGTCCGGGCGAGGCCGGCACCGGCGAGCCGGCGCTGCTCGGCGACATCGTGCTCGCCCCGGAGGTCGCCGCCAAGCAGGCGGTGGCGGCCGGCCACTCGCCCGCCGACGAGCTGCACCTGCTCACCGTGCACGGCGCCCTGCACCTGCTCGGTTACGACCATGCCGAGCCGGAGGAGGAGCGCGAGATGTTCTCGTTGCAGAACCGCCTGCTGCAGGCATGGCGGGCCGGCCGGCAGGCCGGTTGATCGCCGTGGACCCCGCCCATCTACTCGCGGCAGGCAACACCTCGGCGGGCCTGCCGGACGTACAACTGATCTCCCTGGCCGTGATTCTGGTGTTGCTCGCCGGGCTCGCCTCGATGGCCGACGCGGCGCTGGCCACGGTGTCGCCGGCCCGGGCCGCCGAGATGGCCCGGGAGGGGCAGCGCGGCGCGGCGGCGCTGGCCGCCGTCGCCAAGGACGTGGTGCGCCACCTCAACCTGCTGCTCCTGCTGCGGCTGCTCTGCGAGCTGACCGCGACCACGCTGATCGCGCTGGTCGCGGTGGACAGCTGGGGGGTGGGCTGGCAGGCGGCGCTGGTCACGGCCGGCGCGATGACCGTGGTCAGCTTCGTCGTGGTCGGTGTCGCCCCGCGTACGGTGGGCCGCCAGCACGCGTACGCGGTGGGCCGGGCCGCGGCGCCGCTGATCCGCTGGCTGGGCAAGGTGCTGAACCCGCTGGCCTCGCTGCTGATCCTGATCGGCAACGCGGTGACCCCGGGCAGGGGGTTCCCGGAGGGGCCGTTCGGCAGCCAGGTCGAGCTGCGTGAGCTGGTGGACCTGGCCGAGCAGCGCGGGGTGGTGGAGCACGGCGAGCGCGAGATGATCCATTCGGTGTTCGCGCTGGGTGACACGATCGCCCGCGAGGTGATGGTGCCGCGTACCGAGATGGTGTGGATAGAGACGTCGAAGACGCTGCAGCAGGCGCTGTACCTCTTCCTGCGCTCGGGTTTCTCGCGCATCCCGGTGATCGGCGAGAGCGTGGACGACGTGCTCGGCGTGCTCTATCTCAAGGATGTGATCCGGCGCACCCAGTCCGGCGACCCGGCGGCGACCGCGCAGGCGGTGGCCGAGCTGATGCGGACCGCGACGTTCGTGCCCGAGTCGAAGCCGGTCGACGACCTGCTGTCGGAGATGCAGTCGGCGCGGACCCACCTGGTGATCGTGGTCGACGAGTACGGCGGCACCGCGGGCCTGGTCACGATCGAGGACATCCTCGAGGAGATCGTCGGCGAGATCACCGACGAGTACGACGTCGAGCGGCCGCCGGTCGAGCATCTCGAGGACGGCGCGGTGCGGGTGACCGCCCGGCTGCCGATCGAGGATCTCGGCGAGATCTTCGGGGTGGAGCTGCCCGCCGACGAGGTGGAGACCGTGGGCGGCCTGCTGGCGCAGACGCTCGGCCGGGTGCCGATTCCCGGCGCGCACGTCGACATGGGCGGGCTGCGCCTGGTCGCCGAGGGCACGACCGGCCGGCGGAACCGGATCGACTCGGTGCTGGTGCGCCGGGTCACGCCGCCGGAGCAGCCGGCCGAGCCCGATTCCGAAACCGAGACAGAGGAAAGACTGACCGCCGATGCCTGACCTGACTCCCGCCTCCGCCGTGCCGGCGACCGACGGCTCGGCGCTGAGCGCCGAGGACAACAAGCTGGTCACCCTGGCGCGAAGCGCACGCGCGCGGGTGGGTGCGGTCGAGGGTGCCGCCGTACGCGACCAGGACGGTCGCACCTACGCCGCGGCCACGGTGGTGCTGCCCAGCCTGGCGGTGACCGCCCTGCAGCTCGCGGTGGCGTCCGCGGTGGCGTCCGGCGCGACGAAGATCGAGGCGGCGGCGGTCGCCACCGAGGCGTCGGAGCTGGACGGCGCGGGACACGCGGCGGTGCGTGACCTGTCCGGGGACGCCCCGATCCACGTGGCCGGGCCGACCGGCGCCCTGCTCGGCACGGTTACGGCATGACCGCCTGCACCGAGCGGCACTGGCGCGAGTTGCCCGCCCAGGCCGCAGGCGAGGGCCAGAAGGGCATGCCTAAGGTGGGCACGGCATGACGGACCAGTCCGGCGAGGGCAGGACCGGCGCGGGCAAGACCGGGTCGGGGAAATCCGGCGCGGGCCGGTCCGGCGCAGGCAAGTCCGGCGCGAGCGACGAGCGGCGGCTCACTGCCGGCGAGCGCAACGAATTGCGGCGCCAGGAGAGGCGGGCCGCCCGGCGGGCCGAGGCGGCGACCGAGAGCGGACGAGGGTCGCGCTCCGGCGCGGGCGGTGGCAAACGTTCCGCCGCGGGCGGTGGCAAGCGTTCCGGTGCGGGCGCGGCCGGGTGGACGGACGGTGCCCGAAGCGGTTCGCGGACGCATCATTCAGGGGGCGGGCCGAGGGACGACCGGACGGGCGGGGCAGGGCCGCGCCGGGAACCGGGTGGACCGGCCAAGAATGCGGGACGGCCGGAATCGGCGTCGGCGGCGCCCACGCGTACGGACAAAATGCCGGAGGCAACCGCTCAGAAGTCGCCGCGGTATGCGGAAACGAAGTCGCATCGGCATGCGGAAGCGGCGCGCAGCGACGCGACGGACGAGGTCTATCGGGCCGGATTCGCGTGCTTCGTGGGGCGGCCGAACGCCGGGAAAAGCACGCTGACCAATGCCATCATCGGGCAGAAGATTGCCATCACGTCGAACAAGCCGCAGACCACGCGGCACGTGATCCGGGGCATTCTGCACCGGGAGAACGCGCAGCTCGTGCTGGTGGACACGCCGGGGCTGCATCGACCGCGGACATTGCTGGGGGAGCGGCTCAACGACCTCGTGCGGGAGGTGTGGAGCGAGGTCGACGTGATCGGCGTGTGTTTCCCGGCGGATGAGCCGGTGGGGCGCGGCGACCGGTTCATCTCGGCGGAGATGGCCGAGTTGAAGGCGACCGTGCTCGCGGTGGTCACCAAGGTCGATCTGGTCGACTCGCGGCGGCTGGCCGAGCATTTGCTGGCGGTCAGCCAGCTGCACGATTTCGCGGAGATCGTGCCGGTGAGCGCGGTCTCCGGGCACCAGGTGCAGAACCTGGTCGACGTGATGATCAAGTACTTGCCGGAGTCGCCGCAGCTGTATCCGGACGACGTGCTGACCGACGAGCCGGAGCAGGTGCTGATCGCCGAGTTGATCCGGGAGGCGGCGCTCGAGGGCGTGCGGGACGAGCTGCCGCACTCGATCGCGGTGCTGGTCGAGGAGATGATCGTCGAGGGCGGTCTCACGAAGATCTATGCGGATCTGTACGTCGAGCGGGACAGCCAGAAGTCGATCGTGATCGGCTCGCGCGGCGTCCGGCTCAAGGAGGTCGGCAGCCGGGCCCGGGCAGAGATCGAGCAGCTTCTCGGTGGCAAGGTGTATCTCGATCTGCACGTGCGCGTGGCCAAGGAGTGGCAGCGTGATCCCCGTCAATTGCGCAAGCTAGGTTTCTGATTTTGCGTATTATGGGATAATTCACTCCGATTTGTGACCTTGGGTGTGGCTTGGGTAAGCCAGTGGTCCTATGCGTACGCGTAACCAGTACCTGGACCTGCTGCGTGCGGTCGCGACCGTCCGCGTGGTCGTCTACCACTCCACCGGCTGGGCCGCCCTCAGCATCGTGTTCCCCGCCATGTCGGTGATGTTCGCGCTCGGCGGGTCACTGATGGCCGCCTCGCTCGACCGCTACGGGCCGTTCGCGGTCGAGAAGCGGCTGCAGCGGCTGCTGCCCTCGCTCTGGGTGCTGGTGGCGATCGCGGTGCCGGCGATGCTCGCGATCGGGCTGGTCTGGGACTGGCGGGTGCTGCTGTGGGCGTTCCCGCTGCAGGACCCGCCGGCCACCGGGTTCTGGCTCGAGGGGCTCGCCGCGATGTGGTACCTGCGCGACTTCCTCTGGCTGGTGATCCTGTCGCCGCTGCTGCTACCGCTGTTCCGGCGGGCGCCGCTGGTGACGATCATCATCCCGTACGTGGCATTGGCCGTCCTCACCTTCGCCGGGTGGCGCCCGCCGCCGGTGCTGCACGACGTCGCCCTGTACGGCGGGGCCTGGCTGCTCGGCTTCGCCCACCACGACGGCCTGTTGCGGCTCACCAAGCGCCGCTGCTGGCTGGTCGGCGTGCTGGCGGTGGCCGGTGCCGCCTGGACGCTGACCCATCCGGGCCCGCGCGGCTTCGACCTGAACGACATCCCGCTCGGCAACGCGCTCTGGTCGGCCGCCTTCATCCTGGTCGCCCTCGGGGTGTCGCCGACCGTGCGGCCGAGCCGGCTGCTGACCGTGCTGAACGCGCGGGCCCTGACGATCTATCTCTGGCACGTGCCGCTGATCGTCGCGGTCGCCCGCTTCGCGGAGTGGTCGGGGCTGCCGATCTTCGGCTGGGTCGGTATCGGCTGGCGGCTCGCCGTGGTGACGGCGGCGCTGTCGCTGGTCGTCCTGGCGGTGGGCTGGATCGAGGACGTCTCGGCCGGGCGGCGTCCCGCCCTGGTGCCCGGGGCGCCGAGTCGCCGGGCGCCGCTATCGCCGGCCCCGGCGTACGCCCTAGCGCGCTCGGACCAGTAGCGGCTGGGCGACCTGACCGATCTTTCCGTGCTCGTCGGACAGGACCGCCTCGGCCAGGCCCAGGCCGTCGTCGCTCAGGATGGTGCGGCAGGCCATGTGCACCCACTCGTCGCCGCTCTCGCGCAGCAGCGTGGCGGTCATCGTCGGCGGGATGGACAGCCACTTGTCCCAGTGCAGCTCGGCGGAGAGCCCGTTCGCCGAGTCGGCCACGATCAGCGCGCGGTCCTGCCCGTCGATCGGCACTCCCTCGATCAGCGGCATCCGCACCCGGGTCCACGCGTGCGTCTCGCCGAAGGCGTTCAGGCCGCCCTTGGTGCACCGCCACTCGATCGCCCGGCCGTAGCCCCAGCCGCCGTCGAACACGTCCTCCCGCTCGGGCAGGGCCGGCGGCAGGACCGGCTCGGAGACCACCGGCGGCTGCGGGCCGGGCGCGATGTGCCAGGCCCGGGCGGTCACCGCGACCCGGCCGTCGACCAGCATCCGGGCCTCGTTGAGCGCGGTCAGCCGGCCCGGCTTGACCGGCGACACCTCGACCCGGAACTCGCGGCGCGGTATCGGCCCGAGGAAGTCCACGGTGATCCGGGCCAGTCGCAGGCCGGTCAGGCGGAGCCGGTGGCCGAGCAGCGCGGCAGGCGGGCCGCCGTGCTGCATGGCGCTGTCCCACGGGGACTCGGTGAACTCGGTCGGTGCATAGTGGTCGTCGCCGAGCGGCTGGTAGAAGCTCACCCCACCGAGGCTACGGTGACGTCTCCGCTCCCGGCTCGGACGTCGATCACATTCTTCGACGACGAGTCGCTCTCCAGCCCATCGATGTTGAGGTCGCCCGAGCCGTGGCTGGTGACCAGCTTGTACTTGCCGTCCTGGGGCACGCCGACGGACACATCGCCGCTGGTGGTGTGCGCGGTCACCGAGTTCGGCGCGGCCAGCGACACCCGCACGTCGCCGGAGGTGACCCGGACGTCGACCGGGCCGCCGGCCTGGAGCGCCTCGATGTCGCCCGAGGTGGACTGGACCTTCACCGAGCTCTTGGCGTCGTTGACGTGGATGTCGCCGGAGGTGGCGCGGATCTGCACCGGGCCGGTCGCGTTGGCCACGATGAGATCGCCCGAGGTCAGCTGAAGGTCGGTGTCGGCCACGCCGTCCAGGCGGATGTCGCCGGACCCCTGCCGGCCGTGCACCTTCACGCCGGGCGGGGTCTTGATCTCGTACGACACCGAGCAGCGCATGCCGCAGGACGTGTCGATCGTCAGCGTCGTGCCCTGCAACTGGTACGAAGTGTCCGGATTGGTGGCCTGGCGGATCACCCGGCGGATCGTCGTCTCGGTCACCGGGGCGGTGGTCACGGTGATGTCGCCGGCCCCGCCGGAGAGCACAATATCGGTGATCTTGCCCTTCTCGGTGTCGTCGTAGGTCATCTTCGCCCCGACCACGCCGGCGCAGCCGCCGAGGCCGGCCGCCGTCGTGGCGATGAGGGCGAGGACTCCGGCACGCCGGATCAGGGTCGTGGTCATGGCCTGACGCTATTCGGGGGCCGGTCCCGGCACCATCGGTCCTCTCACTGAGCGATCCCCGAGATGACCCTGAGATCCGGGTCAGGGTTTGTCGTACCGCAGGGGCAGAATGGCTTCCGTGCCCACCGGATCCGGCTACCGCCGCCAGCTCTACCGCGACGACGCGGTGGTGCTGCGCGTGCAAAAGCTCGGCGAGAGTGACCGGATCATCACGCTGCTCACCCGGCGGCACGGCCGGCTGCGCGCGGTCGCCCGCGGCGTGCGGCGCACGACCTCCCGCTTCGGCGCCCGGCTCGAGCCGTTCGGCCACGTCGACCTGCAGCTGGCCGGCTCGCCCGAGGGCGTCGGCAGCTCGCTGCACTCGGTCAGCCAGGTCGAGGCCGTCGCGCTGTACGGCAAACAGTTCCTCGCCGACTACCCGCGCTACACCGCGGCCAGCGCGATCGCCGAGACCGCCGAGCGGCTCACCCCGATCGAGCGCGAGCCGTCGCTGCGGCTGTTCCAGCTCACCCTGGGCGCGCTCAAGGCGCTCGCCGCCGGGGAGCACGCGGGCAGCCTGGTGCTCGATGCATACCTGTTGCGCGCCATGACCACGGCCGGCTGGGCGCCCGCGATCGCCGAGTGCGCGGTCTGCGGCACCCCGGGCCGGCACGCCGCCTTCTCGGTGCCGGCCGGCGGCGCGGTCTGCCCCGACTGCCGCCCGCCCGGCGCGGCCCACCCGGCGCCCGCGACGCTGGCCCTGATGAGCGCGCTGACCGCGGGCGACTGGTCGGTCGCCGACGCGTCCGAGCCGCCGGTGCGCCGGGAGTGCAGCGGCCTGGTCGCCGCCCACCTGCAATGGCACATGGAGCGGGCGCTGCGCTCGCTCCCGCTTGTCGATCGACGGGAGACTTCCTGATGCCGCGTCCGCCCACCCCGCACCTGTCCGGGGCCCGCCCGCCCGAGCTGCCCAAGGGGTCACTGCCGCGTCACGTCGCGCTCGTCATGGACGGCAACGGGCGGTGGGCCAAGGAGCGCGGGCTCTCCCGCACCAAGGGTCACGAGCAGGGGGAGTATTCGCTGTTCGACGCCATCGAGGGCGCGATCGAGCTGGGCATTCCCTACCTTTCCGCGTACGCGTTCTCCACCGAGAACTGGAAGCGGTCGCCCGACGAGGTGCGCTTCCTGATGGGCTTCAACCGCGACGTCATCCGCCGCCGCCGCGACCAGCTGGTCGACCTCGGCGTGCGGGTGGTGTGGTCGGGCCGGCCCGGCCGGCTGTGGAAGAGCGTGATCCAGGAGCTGCAGACCGCCGAGCAGATGTCCCGCCACAACACCACGCTCACGCTGCAGTTTTGCGTCAACTACGGCGGCCAGGCCGAGATCGCCGACGCCGCCGCGGCCATCGCCCGGGACGTGGCAGCCGGCAAGCTCAAGGCCGACCGGGTCAACGAGAAGACGATCGCGAAATACCTGTACCACCCCGAGGTCCCCGAGGTGGATCTCTTCCTGCGCCCGTCCGGCGAGCAGCGCACGTCGAACTTCCTGCTCTGGCAGTCGGCGTACGCGGAAATGGTCTTCCTCGACACTCTCTGGCCCGACTTCGACCGCCGCCACCTGTGGTACGCGTGCGAGCTGTACGCGGGCCGGGACCGCCGCTTCGGCGGCGCGCTGCCCAACCCGGTGGCGCCGGCTTAGGTGTTCTGGGACGCGCCGGGCGACACCGGCGCAGGATCGCGTGACCGGTCGAGGCAGGCAGACCGAGCCGCCGACCCGGCCGGCCCGGGTGTGCGGGCCGGCTGCGGTGCGGCCGACTGACCCGGGTCGCTCATGCCGGCGGGACGTCTGGGTGGGCCGGCTCGGCGTTGCTGTGCGCGCTGTTGCGGCGGGGGCGTCTGGGTGGGTCGGCTCGGCGGTGCTGTGCGCGCTGTTGCGGCGGGGCGTCTGGGTGGGTCGGCTCGGCGGTGCTGTGCGCGCTGTTGCGGCGGGGCGTCTGGGTGGGTCGGCTCGGCGGTGCTGTGCGCGCTGTTGCGGCGGCGGCTGCGTGCTCGCGGTCCTCGGCGTGGTAGCGGTCGCGCGGGACCGAGCCCATCTCGGCGAGCGGGTTCTCGGTCAGGCGTTTCGCGGTGGTGACCGCCGCCTGGAGCCGGGCGACGGCCTACAGCTTCAGGATCCGCACCGTCGCTTCCACGTCGGAGAGATCCGGCAGCACCGCGTGCGCGCCGGCCAGCGCCAGGTCGGCCATCTTGGTCGACCCGGTGGCCACGCCGACCGCGTACGCGTGGTTGGCCAGCGCCGCCGTCACGTCGTGCACCGTGTCGCCGACGACGACCGGGGCGAAGCGCTCGCCATACTTCGCCTCGGCCCGTTCCAGGCTGCGCCGCACCAGGGTCGCCCGGACGGCGTCGTCGGTGCCGTAGCCGCCGACCTCGGCGTCGAAGGAGTCGGCGAGGTCGAAGGCGGCCACCTTGGCCCGGGCGACCTCGGGGACGTTCCCGGTCACCAGCGTCTGCACCACGGTCGGGTCGTCGCCGAGACGACCGAGCACATCCCGTACGCCCGGCATCAGCGCGCCCTGCTCGCCGAGTTCGTGGCGCACGGCCAGGAAGTTCTCGACGTAGCGGATGAAGAACCGCTCCGGGGTGCAGTCGGTGACACCGTGCGCGGCGAACACCTCGACGCAGATGTCCATGTCGGTGCGCCCGCCGAACTGCGGGTCGGACCGCCACGGGAGGCCGGTGACCTCGGTGAAGGCGCGCTTCCAGGCCCGCCCGGCCACCCCGCCGCCGCGCAGCAGGGTGTAGTCGACGTCCCACATGACCAGGCGTCGCAAGCGCGCGCCCGGTCGCCGTTCCGCAGCGTCAGTCCTCACTCCGGCGTCCGTTCTCACTTCGGCGTCCGTTCTCACTTCGGCGTCCGTTCTCACTTCGGCGTCCGTTCTCACTTCGGCGTCCGTTCTCACTTCGGCGTCCGTTCTCACTCTTGCAGCGCCCGTTCGATGTGCGCGACCTTGGCGGTGAGGGCGTCGGTGACGCCGGGCCGCACGTCGGCCTTGAGCGAGAGGCTGACCCGGGCGCCACCCGCGGCGACGGCCGCCACGGCCTGCTTGACGACCGCGAAGCACTCGTCCCACTCACCCTCGATCGTGGTGAACATGGCGTCGGTGTGGTTGGGCAGGCCGGAGGCGCGCACGACCCGGACCGCCTCGGCGACCAGGTCCCCCACCGACTCACCCGTGCCGATCGGCGTCACGGAAAAGGCAACCAGCATTCGCCCATCGTCCCAGCCTTTCCGGGGTGCTCGGCAAGCCTTGGCCGATCGCGGTTGGGGAACAAAGAGAGCGCTCTCACAGACGCCCGCGACGCGGCGGAAGGCGGGTGGACGGCCGGTCGGCGGCCGGAAAATCCGGCGATGAGATCGCGCTTCCCCGCAGGTCGAGGACCGATCTGCCGCGGGTGTTGCCCGTTCGTGCGCGGCCGGCCGACCTTTTGTACCGACCCGCTGTAGGGTGCTGCGGTGCTTGAGGCGTCGGCTGCGGGGACCTGGCTGCTCGGGGATCGGGTTGTCAACCGGATGGGATTCGGGTCCATGCGACTCACCGTGGATCCGGACGGGGACAATGCGGTTCGCGTTTTGCGGCGGGCGGTCGAGCTGGGCGTCGACCACATCGACACCGCGGCTTTCTACTTCTCGCCCGGCGGGGTCCTGGGCGTGGGGGAGGGCCCCGCTCGGTATGCGACCGAGCTCATTCGGCGCGCGCTTCACCCGTACGCGGGAAAGGTTTTCATTGCCACCAAGGTCGGTCCCGGGGTCCGGCCGGACGGCGGGTGGTGCGAGGCCCGGACGCCCGCCGAACTGCGCCGGCAGGTCGAGGAGAATCTGCGGCGGCTCGGGGTGGACCGCCTGGATCTGGTGAATCTGCGGGTCTTCCGGGGCGCCGACTCGGTGGGGGAGCGGTTCGCGGCGCTCGCGAAGATGCGGGACGAGGGGCTCATTCGGCATCTCGGGCTTTCCGCCGTCCGGCTCGAGCAGGTGGATGAGGCGTCCGCGATTGCGCCGGTGACCTGCGTGCAGAACAGTTTCTCGCTGGATCAGCGGCGCAGTGCCGAGCTCTTGCGGGTGTGCGGCGAGCGGGGCATCGCGTTCGTGCCGTTCTTCGCGATCGCGGGGGCGGGGCGCGAGGCGGGGCCGAGCGGCGAGCACGACGAGGCGGTCGCGCGGGTCGCCGCCCGGCACCGGATCACGCCACATCAGGTGCAGCTGGCGTGGACGCTGCATCAGGGGCCGCATGTGCTCGCCATCCCGGGCACCGGCCGCGAGGAGCACCTGCGAGCCAACGTCGCGGCCGGCGCCGTGCGGTTGACCGCCGACGAACTGCATGAGCTGGAGCGCAGCCCCGCCTAACCGCGCAGCAGGGCGCCGATCTCGGCGGCCAGCCGGGTCGCACCCTCTATCTCGGTCTTGCGGATCGACACGCTCTCCACGTGGAAGCCGTACGGCATGCCCAGCCGCAAGCAGAACGCCTGCAGGTCGCGGGCGATGGCCAGGCACTCCCGGTAGGACTCCGCCAGCGGGTCGGCGCAGTGGCGCAGGGTGTTCGCCATCCAGCGGGGCACGTCCACGCCCAGCCACTGGAGGAACTCCAGCGTCTTCTCCGAGCCGCACAGCGACAGCGTGAAGATCACCGGCCGCGGCTGGATGCCCAGGTCCTGGCAGGCGTAGAAGTAGTCGGAGATGAGGTTCTTGGTCTCGCCCACGTCGTAGATCACCTGGGAGATGAAGAAGCTGCAGCCGCGCTCCTGCTTGGCCAGCATGCGGCGGTGCTCGTCGCCGGAGCGGGCGTGCCGCTCGCTGATCACCACGGCGCCCAGTTGCAGCTCCGGGCGTATCTCGGCGCGCAGGTCCTGGGCCCGGCGCAGGTTGGTGCGCACCGGCTGGTCGCCGGCGGAGGCGCCGACGAAGACGCTCAGCACCCGGCCCGGGTCGGCGCCGTGCAGCCAGGTGCGCAGCTCGTCCTCGTCGTACTTGCCGACGCAGCGGTAGATGATCGTGGGCCGGTCCCACTCGCCGAGGTGCTCCGCGTGGAACGACGCCGGGTCGAGCGTCGGCAGATACGGGAACGGGCGCTCGGACGCGTTCCGCTCCGCCTCGTCGACGATGTCGTACAGGATCAGGCCGTCGAGATCCAGGGCGGACAACCGCTCGAGGGTGACCGCGGCGATCTCCTTGATTCGCGCCGGGGTGGAGCTCTGCCGCGGCGGGGTGATGCCGAACAGCAACACACCGCTCTGCGCTTCGGTCAGCATCGACTGCAAGGGGGGACGAGACATCCGGACAGCTTAGAAAGTGGCGTTAACCGAGGATCGGCCGGAACATGCCGGTGAGGACGGTCGTGGTGATCACCAGCGTGGCCAGGGCGACCGCGCCCACGATCAGCAGCCAGTCGCCCTTCGAAAAAACCTGCTTCCTTGCGTACGTGCGGGGAACGGCCGAATCGAAACCGCGCGCGTCCATCGCCACCGCGAGCCGGGTACCGCGCCGCAGGGCGCCCACGAGCAGGGCGAAGGCGAGCGCCGGGAAGGCGCGGAAGCCGGTGTCCACGCCGCGCGCCCGCCGGGCCAGCGTCAGCGTCTGCCACTCGGCGCCCAGCAGCGGCAGCAGCCGGAACGCGGCCAGCGCGCCGATCGCGAAGCGGGCCGGCGCCTTGGCGTTCTGCACCAGCGCGTCGGCCAGGTCGGTGGGGTCGGTGGTGGCGAAGACGATCACGCCGGGCAGCGAGATCGCGAACAGTCGCAGGATCAGGCCGAGCGCGGTGATCAGCACACCGCTGGTGATGTCGAACGGCCCGAGGTCGACCAGCAGCCGGCCGGAGCGGTCGGCCGCGAACAGCACCAACGAGATCAGCACGCCCGCGGCGGCCACCAGCAGCGGCCAGGCGCGCCGGGCCAGCACCGCGTACCGGACGCCGAACAGCGGCAGCACGGTGAGCTCGATGGCCAGGGCGAGGGCGGGGGTGAGCGGATCCAGCGTGGTGATCAGCGGCAGCGCGAACAGCAGCGCGGCGGCAAGCTTGGCGACCGGGTTGCGCCGGGCGAGCGGCGCGGCCGGATCGGCGACCGATTGCAGGGCGAAGCTCACCAGCGCCGCCGCCGGGGAAGCGGGTCGGGCAGGCGCGGCGACCCCAGCGGAAACGTACGGTCGGCGAGCTTCTGCACGAAGTCGTCGTCGTGGGTGATCGCCACCACGCCGTGCCCCTCGTCGCGCAGCGTCGCCAGCAGCGTGACCAGCTCGATCCAGGTGCGCCGGTCCTGGCCGAAGGTCGGCTCGTCGAGGACGAGCAGCCGCGGCGCGGTGGCCAGCGCCGTCGCCACGCTCAGCCGGCGGGCCTCACCCCCGGAGAGGGTGTACGGGTTGGCCTGCGCCAGCTTGGTCAGGCGCAACCGGTCGAGCAGTGCGTCCACCGTCTCCTTGATCTCGGCCTCGCCCCGGCCGAGTCGCCGCGGCCCGACCGCGAGCTCGTCCGCCACCCGCGCGGTGACGAACTGATGCTCCGGATTCTGGAAGACCGACCCGATCCGCTCGGTCAGCGTGGTGGCCTTCCACCGGTGCGGCGGGCGCGGGTCGCCGAACGCGGTGACCTGCCCGCCGGTCGGCGCCAGCAGCCCGCCCAGCACCAGCGCGAGCGTCGACTTGCCGGCGCCGTTCGGCCCGGTGACGGCCAGCACCTCGCCCTCGCCGACGCACATCGAGACCGGCGCCAGCCGCTGCCCGACCGCGACACCGTCGGCCCGGGCCAGCTCGCCCGTGCCCCGGACGCCGGCCTTGAGCGGCGGGATGGCGAACCCGGGCACCCACACGCCCTCGGCGGCGAGCCGATCCCCGTACGCGGCGAACACGACCTCAGGCGCGCCGTCCGACCGGATCCCGCCGCCGGGCTCGAGCACCACCACCCGGTCGACCAGCGGCAGCGCCTCGGCGACCCGGTGCTCCACCACGATCAGCGTCTCGTCGTCCCGGGACCGGCCGATCGCCTCGCGGACCAGCTGCGCACCGGCCGGGTCCAGGTTCGCCGTCGGCTCGTCGAGCAGCAGCAGGCCGGGCCGCAGCGCGAGCACCCCGGCCAGCGCGAGCCGCTGCGCCTCGCCGCCGGAGAGCGCGCCGGTCGAGCGGGTGATCGGGTACGGGAAGCCGACCCGGTCGAGCGCGTCGCTGACCCGCGGCCAGATCGCGGCGGCCGGCACCCCGCGGTTCTCCAGCCCGAACGCCACGTCGTCGCCGCTGCGGGCCATCACCAGTTGGGTCTGCGGGTCCTGGAAGACGATGCCGACCCGGTCGCGGGCGGCGCGCGGCTCGAGCCCGTCGATCGTCACCGTGCCGGCCGACTCGCCCGAGTCGGCCGGGAGCAGGCCGGCCAGCGCCGCGAGCAGGGTGCTCTTGCCGGCCCCGGACGGGCCGAGCAGGAGCACCCGCTCACCGTGCTCGACGGTCAGGTCGACGTCCCGGACAGCCCACGCGCGGCGGCCGGCATGCCGCCACCCGAAGCCCCGCAACTCGACCCGACTCATGATTCACCATCGAACCAAGAATCAGACCAGCGCGCGCGACCGGCCCGCCGGGAATCGGTCGAGCACACCCGTCTGAGCCAGCGCGCGGACCAGCAGCACGCTGCCGAGGCCGGCGATCACCAGCGAGGACGCCGCGGTGACCAGGATGTACGGGATCCGGAAGGTGGCCCAGGAGTAGCCGGGGTACCAGACGACCGCGTCGTACACCGAGGCCACGACGCCCGCGGTGGCGCCGGCCAGCATGGCCACCGGCAGGGTGTACACCTTGTAGGCGAACGCCGCGAAGATCAGCTCGGCGCCGAGCGCCTCCAGCGGGCCCTGGATCACGAGGGTCCAGCCCCAGCTGGTGCCGATGGCGACCGAGACGAGCGAGGCGAGGGTGAGGGTGTAGAAGGCGGCGCCGGGCTTGCGCACGATCAGCGCGCCGAGCACGGCCGGCACCAGCCACATGCCGTAGATGACGCAGCGGACCGGCTCGGTGATGCCGCTCAGCGGCCCGTTCCAGAGCAGGCCCCAGGCCCAGAAGATGACGCCGAACGCGACCGCGACGATCGAGGCGATCACGATGTCGATCGTGCGCCATCGGTTGGTGGACTCCATGAGTTGACCTCCCAGTTATAGCTACCGGGAGGAGACGCAGCGCCGTGGCTCGCCACGGCACGGCTGGAGAAAAGACCGAGCTTCCTGCGCTGGCATTACCCAGATCAGGTACGAGGGTCTGCGGGTGTCCCCACACTCTCAGCGCTGTGCGCTCCCCTGTCGGATTGCATGTGCTTCGATGGTGACGCTAACACCGGTGGGGGGCGTGCGACAGCGGAGGAGTGATCTACAACATGGAGATCAAGGCGCGGGGGTTCACCTTCGACGTGTACGAGGGCGGACCGGCGGACGGCGACCCGGTACTGCTCCTGCACGGGTTCCCGCAGGATCACCGCGAGTTCGACCTGATCCTGCCCCGGCTGCACGCGGCCGGCCTGCGCACGTACGCCCTCGACCAGCGCGGCTATTCGCCCGGAGCGCGACCCGACGCGGTCTCCGCCTACCGGATCGCCGAGCCGCTCGCGGACGCCGTCGCGGTGCTCGACGCCCTCGGCCTCGAGTCGGCGCACGTGATCGGCCACGACTGGGGCGCGCAGATCGGCTGGCTGCTCGCCGCGATGCACCCGGACCGGGTGCGCACCCTGACCGTCGTCTCCGTGCCGCACCCCAAGGCGCTGCAGCTGGCGATGCGGGTACGCCCGACCCAGCGCGCCCGGTTCGCCTACTTCGCCCTGTTCCGTTCGGCGATCGCGGAGCGCGTCCTGCTGGCCGGCGGCGGGGCCGCGCTCAAGGCGATGCTGCGTCCGATCGGCGACCGCGCCCGGCTGTACGTGGACGCGATGCGCGCCGACCCGGCCCGGCTGACCGGCGGCCTGAACTGGTACCGCGGCCTGGCCGGCACCGACCTCGGCGGCGCGCAGGTGATCACCGTGCCGACCACGTACATCTGGCCCGACCGCGACCTGGTCGTCGCCCGCACCGCCGCGCTGCGTACCCGGGACTGGGTGGAGGCCGATTTCCAGCTGGTGGTGCTGCGCGGGGTGAGCCACTGGGCGCCCGAGCAGGCGCCGGAGTCGGTCGCCGACTGCGCGCTGGCTCGCATCCGGCCGGCATGAGAACAGCGAACCGGCCGGCGTGAGAGCGGCATGAGGACAGAGAACCGGCCGGCATGAGGCCGGAAAGACGAAACCGGCTGGCGCACGAGACCGAGAGACACCGCTGGGATCGCAATTTCGGCGACCTGCTCCAGGAGCTGCGGGTGGCGCAGACCGGCGTGCAGATCCTCTTCGCCTTCCTGCTCACCCTGCCGTTCAGCAACGGCTTCGCGCACGTCTCGACGCTGCAGCGCGACCTGTACGTGGTCGCGCTGCTCGCCGCCGCCGGTGCCGCCGCGATGCTGATCTCGCCGGTCGCGTTCCATCGCGCGCTGTTCCGCCAGGGCCGCAAGCCGGAGCTGGTCCGCTACGCGCACCGGATGGTCACCGGTGGCCTGGCGTTCCTGCTGATCGCGATGGTGAGCAGCATCTTCCTGATCGTCGACTACCTGCTCACCCGCTGGGTCGCGATCGTGCTGGGCGGGACCGCGGCACTGTGGTTCCTGTTCTTCTGGGTCGGCCTCCCGCTCTACCGGCACAACTGGATCGACGAGGCCGACGAGCGGGAGGAGGAGGCGCTCAACGCCGACGACCCGACGCCGTGAGCCCGAGCCGCTTGAGCTCGAGCGCGGCGAGCGCGTCGACCGCCTCCGCGTCGCCGTTGCGCCAGCTCTGCGCGATGTCCGGGCCGAGCCGGGTCAGCTCGTTCAGCGGCCGGCCGGCCAGGGCGCGCAGGGCCAGCAGGTCGCGGCCGGCCGGCTCGGCGCGTACGGCCGACGCCAGCCCGGCCCGGCGCATCCAGCGCAACCGGAACGGCAGCCAGAGGAAGACCACCAGCGCGAGCGGCACCGAGACGGCAAGGATCGCCAGCAGCACCGACATCTGGTCGACGACATGCTGCTGTTGCCGGCCGGCGTCGGCGATCGCCCGGGCCGCGTCGGCGGCACCGTTGAACGGCTTGACCAACTGGTCGCCGACCAGCGGCACCCGGTTGACCTTGCTGCCCGCGTCGGCCAGGTTGTCCGCGATGCCGCCGCCCGCGCTCTGCAGCTTCTGCCCCGGGACGGCCAGTTTCTGCACCATGTCGTGCACCCAGAGGCCGGCCCGGATCCACAGATAGACCCAGACCACCACGACGATGTCGGTGAGCAGTTGACGGATGGCGGTGGGCAGCCGCTCGGCGTAGAGCTTCACGGGGGAAGCGTCGCACGTGGACGGTGTTACCGCTTGGTCGCACAGTCCGGGCAGGTGCCGAAGATCTCCATGGTGTGTGAGACGTCGGCGAAGCCGTGCTTGGCCGCCACCTTCTCCGCCCACGACTCGACGGCCGGGCCCTCCACCTCGACCGCCCGGCCACAGACCCGGCACACCAGGTGGTGGTGATGGCCCTGGCTGCAGCGGCGGTACAGGTGCTCGCCGCCGGGCGGGCGCATCACGTCGATCTCGCCGGCGTCGGCGAGTCCCTGCAGCGTGCGGTACACCGTGGTCAGCCCGACCCGCTCGCCCCGCTCGCGCAGCAGCGCGTGCAGCTCCTGGGCGCTGTTGAAGCCCTCGACGTCGTTGAGCACGGCGCTCACCGCGGTGCGCTGCCTGGTGTTGCGCTGTGCACTCGTCTCGGCGTTCAAGATCGGACCTCCCGCGCATGGTTGACGGCGTCGGCGACGATACGCGCGACATGATCATCCACCAGTGAGTACGCGATCTCCCGGCCGCGGCGCGCGCCACGCACCACTCCCGCCCCGCGCAGCACCCGCAGGTGCTGGGAGACCAGCGGCTGGGGTGCGCCCAGCTTCTCCACCAGCTCGTGCACGCAGCGCTCGCCCTCGCCGAGCTCGGCGACGATCGCGACCCGGATCGGCGCGGCGAGGGCGCGCAGCAGCTCCCCGGCCGACTCGTAGGCCTCATAACCGGTGGTCGTCATGGTTCCCGCCAATTTATCCCTCGGCCCCGTGATCCCTCAGCCTTGCAGGACGACATCGGGCGGCTCCACCTCTCGCGGCTGGTGGACGCGCCGGCGCAGGGTCCGGACGAGCCCGCCGCCGAGCGAGATCGCCACGAACGCGCCGAGCGCGATGATCACCGTGGTGGCGCCGGGCGCGGTGTCGATCCCGGCCGAGACCGCCACGCCCGCGCCGGCCGATGCCAGGCCGATCACCATCGCCAACGCCATCGTGCTGCGGAACCCCCGGGTGACCTGCTGGGCCGCGGCCACCGGAACGACCATCAGGGCCGAGACCAGGAGCAGGCCGACCGTACGCATGGCGATCGTCACCGTCACCGCGGTCGTCACCGCCATCAGGATGTTCAGCGTGCGCACCGGCAGGCCGCTGACCCGGGCGTACTCCTCGTCGTTGCAGACCGCGAACAGGGCCGGCCGGAAGACGGTCATCGCCAGCAGCACGGCCAGGCCCAGCACGGTGATCACCACGAGGTCCTGCGGCGAGGTGGTGATCAGCGAGCCGAACAGGTACTGCATCAGGTTCGCATTGCTGCTGTCGTCGGAGAGCCCGACCAGCACCACCCCGCCCGCGATGCCGCCGTAGAACAGCAGCGCCAGGGCGAGGTCGCCGGAGGTGCGACCGCGCTGGCGGATCAGCTCGATGCCGACCGCCCCGGCCGCCGACACGATCACCGCGCTGATCACCGGGGAGTGGTGCAGCAGCAGGCCCACGCCGACGCCGGTCAGCGCGACGTGCCCGATCCCGTCCCCGATCAGCGACAGCCGCCGCTGCACCAGGTAGATGCCGAGGGCGGGGGCGGCCAGGCCGATCACCAGCGCGCCGATCAACGCGCGGATCATGAAGTCGTACGCGAACAGGCTCATGGGCGGGCCGTGATCCGGTCGGTCGGCGACACGCAGATCTTGTCCTTCTCCGGGGTGGCGTGCGGGTGGACGTGGTCGTGGCCGGGGTCGGCGTGGTGGCCGGCCGGCTCGGGCGGGATGCCCTCGTGCGCTATCCGGCCCTCGTGCACCACGACGGCCCGGTCGATCAGCGGGCGCAGCGGGCCGAGCTCGTGCGCGACCAGCAGGATCGTGCCGCCGCCGGCCGCGAACTCGCCCAGCGCCGCGGCGAACGCCTCCTGGCTGGCCGCGTCCACCCCGGCCGTCGGCTCGTCGAGGACCAGCAGGTCGGGGCGGCCGGCCAGGGCCCGGGCGATCAGCGTGCGCTGCTGCTGGCCGCCGGAGAGGGTGGCCACCGGGTCGCCGATCCGGTCGAGCAGGCCGACCTTGGTCAGCGCGTCGCGGATCGCGGCCTTGTCGGCGGCGCCGGCGGGCCGGAAGATGCCGCGCCGGGCCAGCCGGCCGGAGGCCACCACCTCGCCGACCGTGGCCGGCACGCCGGAACCGGCGCCGAGCCGCTGCGGGACGTAGCCGACCCGGGCCCAGTCCCGGAACCGGCGCTGCGCGGTGCCGAACAGGTCGATCTCGCCGCGCGCGATCGGGACCAGGCCGAGGATGGTGCGGATCAGGGTGGACTTGCCGGAGCCGTTGGCGCCGAGGATCGCGACCACCTCGCCGCCGGGCACCGCGAGCGAGACGTCGTGCAGGATCTCCCGGCCGTCGTAGCCCACGGCCAGGTGGCGTACGTCGACGACGCTCATGAGGTGCACCCCAATGCCGTGGTGAGCGCGGCCAGGTTGGCCCGCATGACGGAGAAGTAGTCGGCGTTCGGGTCGGTCAGGCCTTCGAGCGGGTCCAGCACCGCAGTGCGGGCGCCGACCTCGCGCGCGATGGTCTCGGCGACCTTGGGGCTGACCAGGGTCTCGAAAAAGATCGTCGTGGTGCCGGTGGCTCGGGCCTGGGCGGCGACCGCGGCCAGTTGGCGCGCGGACGGCTCGGCCTCCGGGGAGACGCCGGTGATCCCGATCTGGGTCAGGCCGTACCGGTGGGCCAGGTAGTTGAACGCCTCGTGGCTGGTGACGACCTCGTGCCGCCGGCAGGTCGCCAGGCCCTCCGCGTACGCCCGATCGAGGTCTTGAAGTTGGTCTTGGAGGTCCTGGGCGCGCTCGCGATAGTCGGAGGCGTGCGTGGGGTCGGCCCGGCCGAGGCGGTCGCCCAGCGCGCCGGCGATCGCCGAAAGGCGCACCGGGTCGAGCCAGACATGCGGGTCCTTGCTGCCGTCCTCGGACTCGCCGCCGGTGTAGGGGAGCAGGTCGACGACCGAGGAGACGTCGAACGAGCGGCCCTTCGCCTCCATGGCGACGGCCGAGTCGACGGCCGGCTGGAAGCCCCGGAGGTAGACCGCGAGCCCGGCGTCCGCCACCTGGGCGACCTGGCGCGGGTTGAGCTCCACGTCGTGCGGCTCGGCGCCGGGCTTGGTGAGGTTCGTGACGGTCACCATGTCGCCCCCGATCCGCTCGCTGAGGAACTGCAGCGGATAGAACGCCGTGACCACGGCGAGCCGCCCGCCGGAGAAGCCGTTCTCGGTGGCCCGCCCGGCGCAACCGGCCGCGACGGCGAGCGTCAGGAGCGCGGCGAGCAGGGCGCGGGGCATGCTCCAACTGTCGCCGACAATGATAATGATTGTCAAAAGCGCATGAGTCGCGCTACACGGCCTTCGCCACCACGGCGGCGAGAAGAAGAACGAGCATGAGTACGCGCAGGGCACGGGTCGCCGGCGGCTGCACCGACCAGGTGGTGTACGTCAGCATGGCCAGCCCCGCACCCAGCGCGAACAGCAGCGCCGCCCCGACGATGCCGGGCAGGAACAGCCCCGCCAGCATCAGCGCCAGCGCCACCAGGAACGCCGTCGTCGGCTTCACCCGGGCCAGCCGGCGAAGCAGGTTCTCGGACGGTGCCACCGTGTCGCCTCCTCGCGCTGCGTACGCTCGTCCCATGCTCGTGCTCAACCGCTTCGTCGTCCCGCCGGACACGCAGGACGGCTTCGTGCTCCGGGCGCACGCCGCCCTCACCGCGCTGGCCGAGCGCCCCGGCTACCTTTCCGGCCGGCTGGCCCGAGCCATCGAGGACCCGTCCCGTTGGACGCTGGTCACCGAGTGGGAGTCGGTGGGAGCCTACCGGCGAGCCCTGGGCGGGTTCGACGTCAAGGTGCACGCCACCCCGCTGCTCTCCGAGTCGGTCGACGAACCCTCCGCGTTCGAGACCCTGGCCGAGGCGCGGCCCGGCGCCGAGGTGGTCGTGACCGCGAGCGACCGGGCCGCCGAGCCGTGGCGCTGACGACTAATCTGGCGATATGACGACGGCGCCCCACGTTCCCGCACCACCGCAGGGCCCCGGCGTTCAGCCGCCGTTCCCGGCCCCGCCCGTCGAGGGCCGCGGCCGCCGGATCGGCATGAGCATCGGCATCGCGATCGGCGTCGTCGTGCTGGTCTGCGGCGGCGGGCTCGCCGCGGTGATCGGCATCCTGGTCTCCACCCAGGGCGCCGCCCAGGAGCGAGCGCAGGCCGCGGTCAGCGAATATCTGAACGCGTTGCGCGACGGCAAGTACGACAAGGCGTACGACCTGCTGTGCGACGACGCGCAGCAGGCCGAGAGCGAGAACGCCTTCGAGAGCCGGGTGTCCGACGAGCCGGTCATCCGGTCGTACACGATGGGAAAGTTCGACATCGTGAGCTGGACGATGCCGGTCCAGGCGACCTACGACGACGGCAGCGACGCCCAGCTCGAGGCCCGTCTGGGCACGGATCAGGACACGGGCGAGTTCGAGGTCTGCGGGATCGGGGAGTAACCTCGCTGTTCGTCCGGATCAACCACGACACCGTGCCATCTACACATTTTGGCCCCGCCGACACCCAGCCGGCGTAGGAGGAACATGCCCGCCGACCGTATCGATGCCGTCGTCAGCCTGGCCAAGCGCCGGGGCTTCGTCTTCCCCTCCAGCGAGATCTACGGAGGAACCCGCTCGGCCTGGGACTACGGTCCGCTGGGCGTGGAGTTGAAGGAAAACGTCCGCCGCCAGTGGTGGCGCACCATGGTGCAGCAGCGTGACGACATCGTCGGCCTCGATTCCGCCGTCATCCTGGCCCGCGACGTCTGGGTCGCGTCCGGCCACGTCGAGGCGTTCACCGACCCGCTGACCGAGTGCCAGTCGTGTCACAAGCGCTTCCGGGCCGACCACCTCGAGGAGGCGTGGGAGGAGAAGCACGGCTCGCCGCCGGCATCGCTCGCCGAGCTCAACTGCCCCAACTGCGGCAACAAGGGCACCTTCACCGAGCCGAAGAACTTCAACGGCCTCATGAAGACCTACCTCGGGCCGACCGAGAGCGCCGAGGGCCTGCACTACCTGCGGCCCGAGACCGCCCAGGGCATCTTCGTCAACTACAACAACGTGGCCACCGCGGCGCGCAAGAAGCCGCCGTTCGGCATCGCCCAGATCGGCAAGAGCTTCCGCAACGAGATCACCCCGGGCAACTTCATCTTCCGTACGCGTGAGTTCGAGCAGATGGAGATGGAGTTCTTCGTCGAGCCCGGCACCGACGAGAAGTGGCACGAGTACTGGCTGCAGGAGCGCTGGAACTGGTACCGCGACCTCGGCCTCTCCGAGAACAACCTGCGCTTCTACGAGCACCCGGCGGAGAAGCGCTCGTTCTACTCGACCCGCACGGTCGACATCGAGTACCGCTTCCAGTTCGGCGGCAGCGAGTTCGCCGAGCTCGAGGGCATCGCGAACCGGACGAACTACGACCTGTCCACCCACTCGAAGCACTCCGGCGTCGACCTCAGCTACTTCGACCAGGAGAAGCAGGAGCGCTGGGTGCCGTACGTGATCGAGCCGGCGGCCGGCCTCACCCGCGCGGTCCTGGCCTTCCTGCTCGAGGCGTACGACGAGGACGAGGCGCCGAACACCAAGGGCGGCGTCGACAAGCGCACGGTGATGCGCTTCGACCCGCGGCTCGCGCCGATCAAGGTGGCGGTCCTGCCGCTGTCCCGCAACCCGGAGCTGTCGCCGAAGGCCCGCGGCCTCGCCGACCTGCTGCGCAAGCGCTGGATCGTCGAGTTCGACGACTCGCAGGCGATCGGCCGGCGGTACCGCCGCCAGGACGAGATCGGCACCCCGTTCTGCGTGACGGTCGACTTCGACACCCTCACCGACGACGCGGTGACGGTGCGCGACCGCGACACGATGAAGCAGGAGCGGGTCGCTCTCGCCCAGATCGAGGACTACCTCATTCAGCGTCTGCCCGGCTGCTGAACTTCGCTCAGAAGTCGAAGCCGCCCGGTCGGCCGTTCCGGTCCGCGATGAGCCCGGCCAGGGTCGCGATGGCGATCTCGGCCGGGGTCTTCGCCCCGATGTTGAGGCCGATCGGGCGGTGCACCCGGGCGATCTGATCCTCCGGCACGTCGAGGTCGCGCAGCATCCGGACGTGCGGCCCCTCGATCGTCGGCTTCCCAAGGATTCCGATCCACCGGGTCCGCTGCTCGAGCGCCGCCTTGAGCACCTCACCGATCTCGTCCCGGTGGTGGTCGCTGAGCACGACGTCGGTGTGCTCGTCGAGATGCGCGGCCTCCAGGTCGTGCACGAAGAGATCCCCGTGCGGCCGCGGCGTCCCCTGCAGTCGTGACTGATCCGGCTCGACGAGTACGGACTGGAAGCCGGCCTCCACGGCCAGGCGCAGCATCACTTCCGCCGTCGGCGACTCGAAGACGACGACCAGACGGCGCGGGCTAACCCCTTCGCTCACCGCGTCGACTCTGCCAGACAAATTCGGCTCCCGCAGCCATTGCCCGTCGCGCGACTAGTAGGCATTGGGCTAGTATCTGAGGCAGGCGGAGGCTCGACAGCTCCGCCGATCCCCTTACTCTGGTGCTGGAGACGTCAATGACCCCCACCCTTGAAGACCACGAACGACGCCTCACCGTCGTGGAGGAGCGCTTGGACCAGGAAGCAGGACTTCGTGCCAGCCAGGACCGTGACCTGGCCGCCATAGCCGAGGGCGTCCGTGTTCAAGGCCGCCTCATCCAGGCTCTTGCAGTGACGCAGTCCGAACACACCCGCAGCTTGGCTCAGCTCACCGATTCGGTGAATGAGGTCAACGGGAAAATCGATGAGGTCAACGGGAAAATCGATGGGGTCAACGGGAAAATCGATGAGGCCAACCGGACAATCGATGAGGTCCAAGGCGGGATCACGCAGATTATCGGCATGGTCGAAACGCTGATCGAGCGTCGCGAGAGCCGGTAGGCCGAGCGGGCGATTCGGGGTCGCCGGGCTGGACGTGTCACGCTGTATGGCGTGACTTCACCGCTCATGCTCGGCAACCACGCCGTGAACCCGCCCGTCGTGCTCGCGCCGATGGCCGGGATCACCAACGTGGCGTTCCGGCGGCTCTGCCGCGAGCAGGGCGGTGGCGTCTACGTCTGCGAGATGATCACCACTCGGGCGCTGGTCGAGCGGATCCCCAAGACGCTCAAGATGATTTCGTTCGCCGAGGACGAGGACTTTCGCAGCCTTCAGCTCTACGGCGTCGACCCCGAGATCACCGCGCGGGCGGTCCGGCTGGTCGGCGAGGACGGGCTGGCCGATCACATCGACCTGAACTTCGGCTGCCCGGTACCCAAGGTCACCCGGCGTGGCGGCGGTTCGGCCCTGCCCTGGCGGCGGCGACTGTTCGGCCGGATCGTGGCGCAGGCGGTCGAGGCGGCGCGGCCGTTCGGCATCCCCGTGACGATCAAGATGCGTAAGGGCATCGACGACGAGCACCTCACGTACGTGGAAGCGGGTTTGATCGCGCAGGAGGCGGGCGTGGCGGCGGTGGCGCTGCACGCGCGCACGGCCGAGCAGCGGTACTCGGGCAACGCCGACTGGGACGCGATCGCCACGCTCAAGCAGGCGCTCGACGTGCCGGTGCTGGGTAACGGCGACATCTGGGAGGGTTCGGACGCGCTGCGCATGGTCGAGCACACCGGCGTCGACGGCGTGGTCGTCGGCCGTGGCTGCCTCGGCCGCCCGTGGCTGTTCGCCGACCTGGAGGCCGCGTTCACCCGGGGCGCGGGCTACCGCCCGGTGCTGCCGGCCCTCGGCGAGGTCGCAAAGATCATGTCGCGCCACGCCGAGCTGCTGGTCGACGCCCTGGGCGACGAGCGGCACGGCTGCGCCGACTTCCGCAAGCACGTGGCGTGGTACCTGAAGGGCTTCCCGGTCGGCGGCGACCTGCGGCGCAGCCTCGCCATGATCTCCTCGCTGGCCGAGCTCGACGACCTGCTGGAAAAGCTTGACCCGTCGCTCCCGTTCCCGGCCGAGGCGCTGGGCCAGCCCCGGGGCCGGGTCAACTCCCCGGGCAAGGTCTCCCTGCCCTACGGCTGGCTGGACAGCCGCGACGACGACACGGTCCCCGTGGGCGCCGAAACCGACGAGTCCGGCGGATGACCACTACCACTATCCGGGACGTGCTGCGAGGCACGCTCAGCTACGAGGAGGGCTTGGACGCGCTCACCGTGGCGCCCACCGGTGAGGTGGACGCCGAGCTCGACGCGGCCGTGGATCAGGCGGTCGATCGGCTGTTCCGCAGCGGGTGGCAGCCAGCCGAGCTGTATCGAGTGGTGGCCCGGCTCGGGAACCCCCTGCAGGCGCAACGGGTGACCGATTCCGCCAAGGGCTATCTCACGAAATTTCCGGACATAGACCCTCGGTGGCGTGCGCAGGCTCAGGAGTTGCCGACCGCGAAGAGCCGGGCCGACCGGATCAAGGGCCTGGATGCCGGCCTCGGCCTGCTGCTCGAACTGCGCCGGCTCCCGGCCATCGAGAAGCTGATCCCGGCCCCGGGCGAGGCGCCCGAGAAGCGCCTGCGTGGCGCCGACAACCGGGTGCTTGAGCGGGTCCGGGCGCTGCTCGCCAAGGCCGAGTCCACCGACTTCCCGGCCGAGGCCGAAGCCTTCTCGGGCAAGGCGCAGGAGCTGATCGCCCGGCACAGCATCGAGGAGGTGCTGACCGCCACGCCGGACGAGACGCCGCTGCGCCGCCGGGTGGGGGTCGATCATCCCTACGAGAGCGAGAAGGCCAGCCTGCTCGACGCGGTGGCGCGGGCCAACCACTGTCACACCGTGTGGTCGCCGGAGCTCGCGTTCTCCACGGTGTTCGGCTTCGACGCGGACATCGACGCGGTCGAGTTGCTTTACACCTCGCTGCTGGTGCAGGCCAACCGGGCGATGGCGCGGGACGAGCCGGCCAAGGGCAAGGCCCGGATCAAGGCGTTCCGGCGGAGTTTCCTGGTCGCGTACGCGGTGCGCGTCGGCGAGCGCCTCGAGCGGGCCACCCGGCACGAGATCGCCCTGCACAGCGACCTGCTGCCGGTGCTGCGCGGGCGCGATCTCCAGGTCCGCGAGGCGGTGACGCGAGCCTTTCCGCGTACGGTGCGAGCCCGCGGCAGCCGCGTCGACAGCCTGGAGGGGTGGGAGTCCGGCCGGGCGGCGGCCGACGAGGCCGAATTAGCTTGACCGGCGGGGGAGGATGGACCCATGCCTTCGCCACCGTGCTGATCTCGACTCCTCTACGCGGTCCGCGCCTGTGCGGACGGCGTCCTGCTCTACCCGGTCTACGCGCTGCTGTTCGCCGACGCGGGCCTGTCCACCAGCCAGATCTCCGTGCTGTTCGCGATCTGGTCGGTGGTCTCGTTCGCCTTCGAGGTGCCCTCCGGTGCGCTGGCCGACGCCTGGTCCCGCCGCGGCCTCTACGCGATCGGTGAGCTGCTCACCGCCGCCGGCTACGCGCTGTGGCTGATCTGGCCGGCCTTCCCCGGTTTCGCGCTGGGCTTCGTGCTGTGGGGGCTGGGCGGCGCGCTCGCCTCCGGCACGCTCGAGGCGCTCGTCTACGACCAGGTCGGCGACGACTACGCCAAGGTCATGGGCCGGGCCGGCACCGTGGGCATCCTGGCCACGCTCGCCGCCACCCTGCTGGCCGCCCCGGCGCTCACCCTCGGCGGCTATCGCCTGGTGGGCATCGCGAGCATCGCCGTGGTCACCCTGGGTGGTCTTCTCGCGCTTCGACTTCCCGATTCCGTGCGTACGCCGGGGGAAGCCGACGACAGCGACGGCGGCAGTTATCGGCAACTGTTGCGATCGGGGCTGCGGGACGCGGTCAAGGACCGGCGCACGATCCTGACCGTGGCGGTCGCGGCCATGCTGCCCGGGTTCACCGCGCTCGACGAGTACCTGCCGCTGCTCGCCCGCGACAAGGGAGCGCCGACGGTAGCCGTACCGCTGCTGTATGCCCTGGTCGCACTGGCCATGGCCGCGGGAAGCGCGCTCGCCGGACGCTACGTCGCGTCGCTGCCCTTGGTCGTCGCCGCGGCGGCGGCCCTGCTCGCCGCCGGCGCCCTCGTCCCGCACCTGATCGGCATGGTCCCGGTGGCCGCCACGTTCGGACTGCTCCAGTACGCCATGATCCGCGCGGAGACGAGCCTCCAGGAGTCGATCACCGGGCCGGCCCGGACGACCGTTTTGTCGATCAGCGGCTTCGGCGCGGAAGTGTTCGCGGTCGTTCTCTACGCCGGCTTCGGCCTGCCCGTGCCGCTGCCGCCGCTGTTCGCGCTGGCCGCGCTGCCCTTGCTGTTGACCGCCGTGCTGGCGGCCCGGAATTTCGTCCGCGCAGGATGAGGGGCCAGACATCGATGCCGCCGAGCATGAGCGTGAGCCCCGAGTCTTCTTCAGGAGCGCGACATGACGACGTTTACGGTGTGGAAGTTCGACAGCCCTGACGGCGCGCGGCACGCCGCCGAGCAACTCAAGGACGCCGAAGCCGACGGCCTGGTCAAGATGCTCGACCATGCCGTGATCACCTGGCCGGTCGGTGCCGCACAGCCGGAGAAGCTGCACCACAGCAACGACTCGGTGTGGCGCGGCGCCGGCTGGGGCGCCCTCTGGGGCCTACTGGCCGGCACGCTCTTCCTGGTCCCGGTGATCGGCGGCGCGGCCGGCGCCGCGATCGGTGCGCTGAGCAAGGCCACCGAGGGCGCCGGCATCTCCAAGGACCAGCTCGAGACGATCCGCACCGAGATCACCGAGGGCACGTCGGCGCTGTTCCTGGTCACCGACGAGGGCAACCTGGACCGGCTGGGCGAACGCTTCCACGGCATGGGCGACCACAGCAAGCTGATCAGCACGAACCTCACCGAGGGCGAGCGCGAGATCCTGCTGGACACCTTCGGCGGGGGCGCCCACAAGAACCCGCAGCCCTACTGACCACTGGCGATCCGCCGCCGGGGCGGGGAGGGCTCGAGGAGTGCCCTCCCCGCCGGGAGCGGGCATCGGAGCGGGTCAGACGTCGAGGTCGTTCTCGATGCGCCTGAGTTGGTGGCGGGCCATGGCCAGGTTGGCGCGGTCGCGGCGCAGGGCGAGGTAGAGGAACAGGCCCTTGCCGGCGCGGCTCGTCAGCGGGCGGATCATGTGGTACTGGGTGTCCAATGTGATCAGGATGTCCTCGATCTTCTCGGAGATGTTCAGCATCTCCATCGCCCGCAGCTTGGCCCGGACCACGTCCGTGTTGCCGGCCGCCGCGACCGTCAGGTCGAGTTCCTTGCCGCCGCCGACGGTGCCGAGCGCCATGCCGCTCGTATGGTCCACGAGGGCCACGCCGACGGCGCCGTCGATCTCCATGATTTCCTTGAGTGCGGTGTCCATGTCGCCCATGGCAGTTCCTCCGTATGCGGTGGGATGGCGGCCCGCCGATCGGCGGCGGTACCGGTTGGGTCGCGGCGGATGCCGCGCACTCGGGTCAGCCCGTCGCCTGCCGGCGCCGGGGGTTGGTGGGCGGTGTGCCCGTCGGGGTACGCCGCGCCAGCGACGCCGGACCGGCCTGCGTGGGTATTGCCGGTCGGTTCGGCGATGAGGTGTTCGGCTCGATCGCGAGGATCCGGATCAGTCGGCGCACGCATCGCCGCGCCTCGAGGTGCACCATCGCGAGGTTCGCGTCGCCGGACGTGACCAGGGCGAGCAGCGCGGCCCGGCCCGCGGCGTAGGTGGTGATGTAGCCGCGATCGCACTCGACCACCGACTCCCGCAACTCGCCGTGGTTCACCGCGTGGGCGAACCGCCGGGCCAGCGCGAGGTGCGCGGCGGCGAGCGCGGCGAGACCGTCCGGTTCGATACCGCGCGCGTCGTGCGCGACCACCAGCCCGTCGGTGGTCGCGAGCACGCTGCCGGACAGGCTCGGCACCCGGGCACGCAGGCGGTCGAGCTCCTCCAGCACCGCCGGATCCACCGTCATCCTCGGTCTCGCTTTCTCGTCGGAAGGTCGGAGGCGCGCGCGTCACCGCAAGGCTCTCAATGCGGTGCGGATGCGTTTGAGCAGGAATTCGTCGGTGCCGGTGTAGGGCGGCGGGGGCTCACCGACAACGTCTTTGGGCAGCTTCGCGCCGGGTTTGCGGCGGGCCAGCAGGGACGGGCGATACACCGTGCCGGTGCCGCCGGTGCCGCCGGTGCCGCCGGTGCCGCCGGTGCCGCCGGTGCCGCCGGTCTCCTCGGTCAGGGCGGACGGTGCGGCCGCCGGCGCCGCCCCCGCGGATGACGGCGCCGGCGGGGGCGGTGCCGGGGGACCGGGGACGGCCGGGCGTACGCCGGAGACCACCGGCACCGTCGGCGAGTCGTCCGGCCGGGGCTGGGCGCGACGCGCGTCCACGGCCGTCCCGCGGGCATGCGGGAGCCGCACGAGTTCGGGAGCTTTGCCGCGTACCTCGGGAAGGTCCAGCAAACCGGCGGCCGCGAGCCGGCGCAGCTCCTGGAGGATCGCGAAGCCCGCCCGGCCCAGCAGGAAGGCGAGATCGGTCGGGGTGCGCTGGCCGTCCGCGTGCACGAGCAGCTCCCACTGCGGCGCGGTCAGCGTGATCCGCTCGCGCGGCGGACGGCCGATCGGCGTGACCGCCGCGGTGTCCACCCGCGGGTCCGGGAAGATGTCGTCGAGCATCTTGGCCCGGCGGTGCACCTCCTGGGTGACCGCGGCCGGATCGATGTGCACGACCGGCCCGAGCCAGTGGGTGGCGCCGTTGCGGAACTCGACCGGCGCAGCCGGCTGCGCGAGCGCGAAGTACGCGGCGTCGTAGGTCGCGCCGAGCACGCACAGCTCCAGTTCGCCCTGGGTGAGGTGGCCCTGCTCGACCAGCAGCCGGCCCACCCGGGCGGTGGCGGCGCCCCGGTCGAGGGCGTTCTGCCAGGTGCGCCCGGCCAGCCGGCCGGACGCGGTGAGCAACTCGCCGACCCCGGGGGCGGCCAGCGACTCGGCGTAGATCACCCGGCCCTCGAGGACGTAGACCGCGCCGCCCGGGTGGCCCCCGACCACCAGCGCACCGGTCTGCCGCTCCCCGGCCACCTGGGCGAGTAGGCGTCCCGAAGCGACGGTCGTCGAGCGGCTCACACGTTCTCCATCTCTTTCCGGTGAGATGTCGAGGTTCAGATGGCGACCAGGTCGTCGGCCAGCTTCTGCATCCGGCGACGAGCCACCGCGAGGTTCCCCAGCACGCGGTCGAGCCAGACGTAGAGGACCAGCCGGCCGTCGAAGTCGGTGTGCACCGGCCGTAGCAGGTGATAGCCGCCCGCGGTCGTGATGATCAGATCTTCGAGCAGGTCGTGCGGGACGGCCGAGACGAACAGCGAGCGGCTGTTCGCGGCCTGGACCACTTCGGCCGTGCCGGCGGCGGCGGCCTCGTGGTCGTCGTTCGGTGCGGCTCCCGTCGTGGCGACGGGGAAGCCTGTGGTGTAGTCGACGATGCTGGCGCCGACCGCGCCAGGGATCGCCATGGCCTCCTGCAAACAGTGATCGACGCCGGGCACCTCTACCCCTTGGTCTGCCTCCGCAGCGCTGGGAACCTCGACGGCGTCCCGTGTTCCTCGCCGTCACCGGGGGCCATCCTGCGGCGACCCCCGGGGTCTCAGTCGCACCCGCTGTGCGGCTCTGTCGCTACCGGCGTCTGGTCCTACGGACGGCGCGGAGAACCCGCATCCTCGTGAGGGCTGGAGGCGGGTCGCTCCGGCCCGATGCGCGTAACATGATCGTCACTTTTCGATAAGGAGGCGGCCACATGCCGATCAGCTGGGAACAGGTCGTCGTGGACGCCGACGATCCACATCGCCTGGCCCGATGGTGGGCCGAGGCGCTCGGGTACGTGATCGTGCACGAGGCGCCGGACGAGGTGGAGATCCGTCGTTCCCCCGGCGAACTGCCCGGCCTGCTCTTCGGCGCCTGCCCCGATCCCAAGACCGGGAAGAACCGCCTGCACCTCGACCTGCGCCCGGAGGATCAGGAGGCGGAGGTCGAGCGGCTGGTCGACATGGGCGCCCGCCCGGTGGACATCGGCCAGGGCGACGTGTCCTGGGTGGTGCTCGCCGACCCGGAGGGCAACGAGTTCTGCGTGCTCGCCCCCCGCCGATCTCAGTAGCGGAAACGGTCTCAGCAGCGGAAGCGTTCTCAGTAGCGGAAGCGGCTGATCAGCGTCTGGATCTCCCCGGCGGCCGAGCTAACCAGCTCGGCGGAGCCGCGGGTGGTGTTGGCGCCCTCGGCCGTCGATTCCGTCGACTGGGCGATGGTCGACACCGTGCTCCGGATCTCGGCGGCCGCCGCCGACACCTCGCCCACGTTGCGCCCCATCAGGTCGGTGGTCGCCGACTGCTGCTCGACCGCCGCCGAGATCGTCCGCTGACCGTCGTCGATCTGCTCGATCACCGCGGTGATCGCCGCGATCGCGTCCGCGGTGCCCGTGGTCATCTCCTGGATCGCCGAGATCTTCGCGGTGATGTCCGCGGTCGCCTGCGCGGTCTCCTGCGCCAGGTCCTTGACCTCGGTGGCGACCACCGCGAACCCCTTACCGGCCTCGCCGGCCCGGGCCGCCTCGATCGTCGCGTTCAGCGCCAGCAGGTTCGTCTGCTCGGCGATGTTCGTGATCAGCTGGACGATGTCGCCGATCTCCCGGCTGGCCTCGCTGAGCCGGGCCACCGCCGCCGCCGTGGCCGCCGCGTTCCGGTTCGCCTCGCTGGTCGTCGCGGTGGCCGTGGTCGTCTGCCGGGAGATCTCCCGGATCGACGAGGCCATCTCCTCGGTCGCGCTCGACATGTCGCTCACCGCCGACGCCACGTTCTGCGACGCCGTGTCCGCGCTGCGCGCCTGCGTCAACGTCTGCTCGGCCGACGAGTCCAGGTTGCCGGCCAGCGTCCGCAGATCCACGCTCGCCGCCGACAGCGTCCCCACCCGCGCCGCGGTCGCCGCCACGGTCTCGCGCAGCGCGCTCATCGCGCCGTTCAGCGCCATGGCCATCTCGCCCAGCTCGTCCCGGCGCAGCACCGGCACCTGCGCGGTCAGGTCGCAGCCCTCGGCCGCCCGCAGGCCGGTCAGCATCTCGCGCAGCGGCCGGCGGATCGCCCGCAGCGTCTGCAAGCCGACCAGCAGGGTGATCGCCGCGCCCGCCAGGCCGGCCAGCACGATGATCCAGTCGCTGTTGCGGCCCTTCGCGTTGCCGTTGGCGCTGGAAGCCTCGACCGCCTTGAGCATCGCGTCGTCCAGCCCGCCGAGCTTCTCCTCGAGCTCCGAGTAGACCGCGAGATATCCGTCGAGCTGCGACTTGGCCTTGGCCGGATCGGTGGCGGCGGTCGCCACCAGCGACGTCGCGGCGTCCGCGTAGGCGACCAGGCGCGGTCGCACCTCGGCGTACTGCGCCTGCAGGTCGGCCGGGGCGTCGGCCGCCGCCGCGTCGTACATCTGGAGGATCGTCTTCGCGTGGTCGGTGACCTCGTCCACGCCGTACGCTTGGCGCTGCGCGTCGCTGGTCGCGTACAGCGCCGACATCACGTCCGCCCGCAGCGCGTCGTGCATCATGTCCGCGTTCCACTGGTTGCTCATGCCGTCACTGACCCGGGCCATCTCCCGGCTGGCGTCGGCCTGCGTAGACGAGCTGTAGAGCGCGAAGCCCACGACCAAGCCGACGGAGACCAGCCCGGCCACGATCATGACCTTGAGGCGGGTGACGATCGCGATACCCCGGGACCTCGAATCGGACTCCACGGCTACTACATCGGCATCCGGGACGGGACGCTTAGGCTGAGATCATGACGGCGCTCGACGCCCAACGGTGGATACCCGAACCGACGAAGGACAGCGGCTACGGAAGGACCCCTTACGAGCGAGACCGGGCCCGGGTGCTGCACTCGGCCGGGTTCCGCCGGCTGGCGGCCAAGACCCAGGTGCACACGGCCGGGTCCGACGATTTTCTGCGTACGCGATTGACCCACTCCCTCGAGGTCGCCCAGATCTCCCGCGAGATGGGCGCCCGGCTCGGCTGCGACCCGGACGTCGTCGACGTCGCCGGGCTCGCCCACGACCTCGGTCACCCGCCCTTCGGCCACAACGGCGAGACCGCCCTCGACGAGGTCGCCGAGCCCTGCGGCGGCTTCGAGGGCAACGCGCAGACCCTCCGCGTGCTCACCCGGCTCGAGGCCAAGGTCCCCGGCGGCGGTCTCAACCTCACCCGCGCCTCCCTCGACGCGTGCAGCAAATATCCCTGGCCGCGCAAGCCCGGCACCCGCAAGTTCGGCGTGTACGCCGATGACCGGCCGGTCTTCGACTGGCTGCGCCTCGACGGCCTCGGCGAGCGCCGGTGCCTCGAGGCCCAGGTGATGGACTGGGCCGACGACGTCGCGTACTCCGTGCACGACGTGGAGGACGGCGTGCACGGCGGCTACCTCACCTTGCGCCCGCTGCTCGACGACCCGGCCGAGCGCGCCGAGCTCTGCGCCGACGTTGCCGCCACCTACTCCGACGAGCCGGCCGCCGCGCTCGCCGCCGCCCTCGACCAGCTGCTCGCCGATCCGGCGGTGGTTCCGGTCGCCGACTACGACGGCACCCACCGGGCCCAGGTCACCCTCAAACGGATGACCAGCATCCTGACCGGCCGGTTCGTCGCCTCCGCGGTCGGCGCGACGCAGAGCCGGTACGGCGTCGAGCCGGTACGCCGCTACGACGCCGATCTCATCGTCCCGCGAACCGTGCGTAATCAGTGCGCGCTGCTGAAGGGCATGGCATTGCGCTACGTGATGCGCACACGGGCCGCGGAGAGTTGGTACGAGCAGCAGCGGACGATCCTTGTCGAGCTTGTGGACGCTCTCGTGCGTACACCCGAGGGTTTGGACGTGGTTTTTCGGCCGCTCTTCGAAGCCGCGGAGAGTGACGCGGCGGCACTACGCGTGGTGATCGACCAGGTGGCGTCGCTCACCGATCACGCCGCCGTCGACTGGCACCGGACCCTGGTGGCGGCGCGGGCCTGACGCGAGGCAAGATGTTTGCCGTGGCGGGCAGGGTCAAGGACGAAGACATCGCGCTGGTCCGGGACCGGACGTCGATCGCCGACATCATCGGCGAGTCGGTGACGTTGCGGCCCGCGGGCGGCGGCAACCTGAAGGGGCTGTGCCCCTTCCACGACGAGAAGACGCCGTCCTTCACGGTCGCCCCGGCGCGCAACGTGTACTACTGCCTGGCCGGCGAGACGCGAGTCATCACCGACCAGGGCATTCGCGAGATCCGCGAACTAGCCGGCGGCCGGCATCGAGTGATCACGACGCATGGGGGGTTCGTCGAGGCGCCGTTCTACTCGTTCGGCGAGCAGCCCGTCGTGCATTTGCACCTTTCGCGCAATGGACTGAAGAAGACCATCCGCACGACGCTGAACCATCGGTGGTTCATCCGGAAGCGGAGCGGCGGCGCCGAGAAGCGGGTGGAACGCACGACGGCCGAGCTTCGCGCCGGTGATCGGTTGGCGCACGTCTTTCCGCGCGCACTCAAGACCCGCGACGGTGGGCAATCGCTCGCGCCGTCGCCGTTCGGCGTGGCGCGCGGGATCGTTTTCGGCGACGGCACGCTGTTCAACAAGGGCAGCGTCGCGCTGCTCTACGGTGGCAAAGACCGTGAGCTGCTGAAGTGGTTCCCCCTTAGCGAGACGTACGTATCCGACGGCAAGATCGTTGTTACCGATCTTCCGGCATACTTCAAGACGGATCTTCCGCCGCTCACCGAATCGTTGTCCTACCTTTTCGGCTGGCTGGCCGGCTATTTCGCGGCCGATGGCGACGTCGCCGCCGATGGCTGCATCTCGCTCAACTCGGCGAAGCGGGAGCACCTGGAGTACGTCCGCGATCTCTGCACGCGCATCGGCGTCGGCACGTTCGGCATCCGCGAGTACATCCGTACCGGTTTTGAGGGTTACACCGGGCCGATGTATCGGCTCACTCTCATGGGTGAGGACATTCCGGACGATTTCTTCCTCATCTCCGCTCATCGGGAGAGGTTCACTGCTACCCGCAAGAAATACGAGCGGCGTGGCTGGGTGGTCGAGTCGATCGAGGACCACGGTGAAGTGGAGGAGGTGTTCTGCCCCGTCGTCGAGGGCACGCATGCGTTCGTGCTTGAGGACAACATCCTCACCGGCAACTGCCACGGCTGTGGCCAGGGCGGGGACGCGATCAAGTTCCTGATGGATGCCGAGCATCTGTCGTTCATCGAGTCGATTGAGCGGCTGGCCTCGCGGGCCGGCATTCAGCTTCGGTACGAGACGGACAACTCGCCGAGCGCACCGCGGCCGCAGGCCGGGCACAGGCAGCGGCTGCTCGCCGCCCACGTGGCCGCCGCCGAGTTCTATCGCGACCAGCTCGGCACGCCCGGCGCGCGCAAGGCTCGCGAGTTCCTCGCCCAGCGCGGCTTCGGGCGGGACGCCGCCGAGCGGTACGGGTGCGGGTTCGCCCCCGACTCGTGGGACGCGCTCGCCAAGCACCTGCGGCAGAAGGGCTTCACCGCCGAGGAGCTGAACTCGGCCGGGCTCACCAAGCCGGCCCGGTCCGGGTCGCTGATCGACCGGTTCCGGCGGCGTCTGCTGTGGCCGATCAAGGACCTGACCGGGGACGTGATCGGGTTCGGGGCGCGGAAGCTGTTCGACGACGACGACGGGCCGAAATACCTGAACACGCCCGAGTCGCCGCTGTACAAGAAGTCGCACGTGCTCTACGGCATCGACCAGGCCAAACGGGAGATCGCCAAGCGCGGCCGGGCGGTGATCGTCGAGGGGTACACCGACGTGATGGCCTGTCACGAGGCCGGCGAGCCGACGGCGGTGGCGACCTGCGGCACGGCGTTCGGCGTCGATCACATCGGGGTGCTGCGCCGGCTGCTGATGGACAGCGACAGCTTCACCGGCGAGATCATCTACACCTTCGACGGCGACGCGGCCGGGCAGAAGGCGGCGCTGCGGGCCTTCGAGGAGGATCAGCGGTTCGTCGGGCGTACCTTCATCGCGGTCAGTCCGGACAACATGGACCCTTGCGAGCTGCGGCTGGCCAAGGGCGACCTCGCGGTGCGCGACATGATCGCCGGGCGCGAGCCGCTGGTCGACTTCGCGCTGCGACACACGATCGCCCGCTTCGATCTGGACACGGTCGAGGGGCGGGTCGAGGCGATGCGCCGGGCCGCGCCGCTGGTAGCCAAGATCAAAGACCGGGAGAAGCGACCTGAGTACGCCCGGAAGCTCGCCGGTGATCTGGGGATGGACCTGGAGCCGGTGCATCGGGCGGTGAACTCGGCGCTACGCGGCGAGGCGCCGGAGGCCCGGCCGGCTTCCCGTACCGTCGAGGCACCGCAGCGGCAGGTCGAGCGGGAATCGCTCAAGCTGGCCCTGCAGGAACCGGTGCTGGCCGGCCCGATGTTCGACTCGGTCGGCCCGGAGAACTACGGCGACGGCGTGTACGAGGCGATCCGTACGGCGATTCAGGAGGCCGGCGGCGTGCAGTCGGTCTCGGCCGGCGGGGTGGTGTGGATCGAGAAGGTACGCGACTCCTGCGACGACCTGGCCGGCAAGGGCCTGATCTCGGAGCTGTCGGTGGAGCCGCTGCACGTGGACGGCGTGGTCGACCCGCGCTATGTGCAGATCACGCTGGCCCGGCTGCAGATGGGCTCGGTGACCACCCGGATTCGTGATCTGAAGTCGAAGGTGCAGCGGGTGAACCCGGTGGCGCACAAGGATGAGTACCTGGCGCTGGCCGGGGAGCTCTTCTCGCTGGAACAGCAGGCGCGCGCGTTACGCGAACAGGCGGCAGGCGGACTGTGAGTCTTCAGTCAGGTCAAGGGCGGCGGTGGGGTGGTTGGATGGGGAGTCTTCAGTCAGGTCAAGGGCGGCGGTGGGGTGGTTGGATGGGGAGTCTTCAGTCAGGTCAAGGGCGGCGGTGGGGTGGTTGGATGGGGATTTTTCTTCGGCGGCGAGCCAAGCTGCCCGCGGCGTTGAAGCCCGCTCTCGAACCCGAGGAGCGGGTGTTGACCTGGGCCGGGGTCGGCGAGGACAAGGCGATGGTCGCCACGAACTTCGGGCTGTGGCTGCCCGGCTCGGGACAAGCCGCGGCGAAGCGGCTGGGCTGGCATCAGATCCACAAGGCGGCGTGGTCGGGGCGGGAGCTGCGGATCACGCCGGCCGAGGTGGCCGAGGAGCGGGACGACTACCTCGTGCTGGTGGACGGGCCGGTGGCGGGCTTCCTGCTGCTCGAGCCCGGTGAGCTACCCGATCAGGTGCGTACCCGGGTGACGAAGTCGGTGGCGTACACGTCGCATCACCAGCTGAACGTGGGCGGGGTGCGGGTGGTCGGCCGCCGGGTGCCGGGGCGGAACGGGCTGACCTGGTCGGTGCGCTACGACGCGGGCACCCCGGTGAACCTGCCCGCCGTGATCGAGCTGACCGACGAACTCGTGCTGGCCGCGCAGCGAGCGACGGAGCCACCGGACTGATCGGCCGATGTGGCCGGACCCGACACTCCCGCCCCGAGCCGGGCCCGGAGCGGGAGGACGACAGGGCCGATGCGAACCCGTCGGGTTGGACACCCTAACCGCCGACTCGGAAGGTTTGCCGCCATGATGTCCGACCTTAACGGTAACTCAGCGGTGACCATGGGTCCAACGCACGCGATCGGCGGGCCTCGGGTCGGTCAGTCCACAGTGAGGCCTTTCTCGCTGCCCTTCTTCAGTTTCCGCGAGTCGCGCAGCTCGAGGAACGGCTCGTCGGCGGGGTCGTGGCCGGCCGCGATCGCCCGGCCGCGTTCCAGCTCCGCGTCGAGCTCGGCGCCGAGCAGGATCGCGATGTTGGAGATCCAGAGCCAGACCAGGAAGGCGATGACGCCGCCGAGCGTGCCGTACGTCTTGTCGTAGTTGGCGAAGTTGCCGAGGTAGATCGCGAACGCGGCGGAGGCGACCAGCCAGAGCACGACCGCGAAGATCCCGCCCGGGCTGACCCAGCGGAAGCCGCCGGTCTTCGCGTTCGGCGAGGCCCAGTAGAGGATCGCGAACATCAGGCTGACCAGGACCACCAGCACCGGCCACTTGGCGATGCCCCACACGGTGACGGCGACACCGCCGAAGCCGAGCTTCTGGCCGACCACCTGGGCCAGATTGCCGGTGAAGACCACGATGAACGCCGAGACGATCAGCATCACGCCGACCACCGCGGTGACGCCGACCCGGATCGGCAGCGTCTTCCAGATCGGCCGGCCCTCCGGCACGTCGTAGACGGCGTTCGAGGCGCGCATGAAGGCCGCGATGTAGCCGGAGGCCGACCAGAAGGCGATCACGATGCCGAGGATCGCCGCGAAGCTCGCCTTGCCCGAGCCGTTGACCTGGCTGAGCACGGTGCCGGTCAGGTCCTGGATCTGCTTGTTCCCGGTCAGGTCCTTGATCGTGTCCTGCACGGTCTGCCGGCCGTTCGAGTTGAGGAACCCGAGGATCGACACGAGGACCAGCGCCCCCGGGAAGATCGAGAGCACCCCGTAGTAGGTGAGCGCGGCCGCCCAGTCGGAGATGTTGTCCTCGGAGAACTGCTTGAAGGTCCGCTTGATCGCGGCGAGGATGCCCTTGCCGCGCAGCCCGGCCGGCGATCTCGGGCCGGCGTCGGGCGGCACCGTCCGGCCTATCTCGCCGGTGTCCGGGCCGGTCCGGGTGGTGGTCGCCGCTTCGAGACGGAAGTCCTCGGCGCCCCGGGCACGCGCGTCGGCGGCTTCCGGCGAGTCTTCCGGGACGGCGGTGGCGGTCTTCGACTCGTCTTCATGGGGCTTCATCGCGGCTCTCCTCGAGGCGGGGCCATTTCCCCCACAATGCCCCCGACCAGGAGGTTGCTAACGCTGGTTCACGCGGAAGACCACTTTTGGTTCTGGAGACAAAAGTTTTGGCTGATCTTCGAGAAGGTATGGACTGTTGCGTCGGAAGGGGCCTAGTGTGACGGGCACAACACATCGCTCAGCGTCCCGGAGGTGGCCGTGTTTGGGGCCGACGCACCGCATTTGCGTATTTTGCGGCTTCTCCGTGACGACGGGCCGGTCTCCCGGGCCGAGTTGGGGGACCGGCTCGAGCTGACCCGCCCCCGCCTCCTCGCCGAGGTCGACCGGCTGGTCGCCGCCGAGATGGTGGCCGAGGCCGGCATGGCCGCCTCGCGCGGGGGCCGCCGCTCGACGCTCGTCGAGATCCATCCGCGGCTGCGGTTCGCCGCCGTCGACCTGGGCGCCAGTTCGATCGATATCGAAGTGACCAACGGGCGGCTCGAGCCGGTGGCCGCCTATCGCGAGCCGGCCGACATCCGCTCCGGGCCCAAGGCGATCCTGCAACGGGTCAGCGAGCTGCTGGCCAAGGCCCGCACGGACGGCGCCTACCAGCGGCTCGACGCGGTCGGCATCGGGGTGCCGGGGCCGGTCAGCTTCCGTGACGGGGTGCCGGTGTCCCCGCCGATCATGCCGGGCTGGGATCGCTATCCGGTGCGCGAGGTGCTGACCCGCGAGCACGGCTGCCCGGCCGTGGTGGACAACGACGTGAACATCATGGCGATCGGCGAGCGGCACGGCGGGGTGGCGCACTCGATCGACGACTTCCTGTTCGTGAAGATCGGGACCGGCATCGGGTGTGGCATCCACCTGGGCGGCACGGTGTATCGCGGGGTCGACGGCTGCGCGGGGGACATCGGCCACATCCAGGTCGACGCGAACGGTCCGGTGTGCTCGTGCGGGAACACCGGCTGTCTCGAGGCGCTGTTCAGCGGTGCCGCGCTGGCCCGGGACGCGCTGGCGGCGGCGCGTGCCGGTGATTCGCCGGCGCTGGCCGAGCGGCTGGTCGACGCCACCGAGCTGAGCGCCAAGGACGTCGCCGACGGCGCCGCCGAGGGGGACGTCGTCTGCATCAAGCTGATCCGCGAGGGCGGCCGGCGGGTCGGCGGGGTGCTGGCCACGCTGGTCTCGTTCGCCAATCCGTCGATGATCGTGATCGGGGGCGGGTTGGCCCAGCTGGGGCACGTGCTGCTGGCCGAGATCCGCAGCGTGGTCTACCGCCGGTCGCTGCCGCTGGCCACCGGCAACCTCCCGGTGGTCCTCTCCGAGCTGCAGGGCCGGGCCGGGGTCAGCGGGGCCGCGGTACTGGCCAGCGACATGGCGTTCGAGCAGGCATCATGACCGACGTCGTCCTGCGCCTGGTCGATGTGGTCAAGACCTTCCCGGGCGTACGCGCGCTGGACGGGGTCGAGCTGGAGGTGTCCGCCGGCGAGGTGCACTGCCTGCTCGGGCAGAACGGCGCCGGCAAGTCCACTTTGATCAAGGTGCTGGCCGGGGTGCACCACGCCGACGGTGGTGAGATCAGCTGGCTGGGCAAGCCGTTCGCGCCGGCCGGGCCGCAGGCCGCGATGCGGGCCGGGATCGCCACCATCTACCAGGAGCTCGACCTGGTGGACGAGCTGTCGGTGGCGGAAAATGCGTTCCTCGGGCACGAGCGGAGCCGGCTCGGCTTCAGCCGGCGGCGGGCCGCGGCTGCGAGGACAGCGGCGATCCTGGCCCGGCTGGGGCACGCCGAGATCTCGCCGACGGCCAAGGTCCGCCACCTGCCCGCGGCGGGCAAGCAGATCGTCAGCATGGCGCGTGCGCTCTCGCACGACGCCAAGCTGCTCGTCATGGACGAGCCCAGCGCCGTGCTCGCCCATGACGAGGTGGCGAACCTGTTCCGGATCATCCGGGACCTGACGGCGCAGGGGATCGCGGTCATCTACATCTCGCACCGGCTGGCGGAGATCCGCGAGATCGGTGACCGGGTGACGGTGCTCAAGGACGGCCGCACGACGGCGGCGAACCTCCCGGCCCGCACGACCCCGACCCGGGAGCTGGTCGGCAAGATGACCGGCCGCAGCATCGAGTACCTGTTTCCGGAACGTCCGGCAGATCGGGCGCAAACCCCGCCGATCCTGCAGGTGGCCGGTCTGACCAGGCACGGCGAGTTCGCCGACGCGAGCCTCACGGTGGCGCCCGGCGAGATCGTGGGAATCGCCGGCCTGGTCGGCTCGGGCCGCTCCGAGCTGCTGGAGACCATCTTCGGCGCCCGGCGGGCGGACGCCGGCACGGTCACCATGGACGGTCAGCGGATCACCGGCCTCGGCGCCGCGGTGCGCCGGGGCATGGGGATGGCGCCCGAGGAACGCAAGAGCCAGGCCCTGCTGCTCGACGAGCCGGTCTACAAGAACATGACACTGGCGTCGTTCGCCGGCTTCGCCCGGGCCGGCTTCACCGCCGCCCGGGATGAGCGAGCCGCCGCCCGGAACACCGCCGACCGGCTCGAGCTGCGGCCCCGCGACGTCGAGCGCCCGGTGCGCACGCTCTCCGGCGGTAACCAGCAGAAGGTCGTGGTGGGCCGCTGGCTGCTGGGCAAGACCCGGCTGCTGCTGCTCGACGAGCCGACCCGGGGCGTGGACGTGGGCGCCCGCGTCGAGCTCTACCGGGTGATCCGAGATCTCGCCGAGAACGGGGTGGGCGTGCTGCTGATCTCCAGCGAGGTGCCCGAGGTGCTGGGCCTGGCCGACCGGGTGCTGGTGATGCGGGAGGGCCGGATCGTCCACGAGGCGCCGGCCGACGAGCTCGACGAGGACACCGTGCTCGACCTCGTGATGGCGGGGTCGCTGATGGAGGGGGAGCCCACATGATCGCCGAAACGGCGCCCGCCTCTCGGAGATGGCGGCTCGACGACAACGCGGCACGCAACCTGGGCCTGGTCGGGGTCCTGGTCGTGCTGGTGGTCATCGGGATGGTCACCAAGCCCGAGCTGTATTCCGACCCGACCTGGGTACGCAACAACATCCTGACGATCCTGCAGCAGGCATCGGCGATCGGCGTGGTCACGGTCGGGATGACCTTCGTGATCATCGGCGGCGGCATCGACCTGTCGGTCGGCGCGATCATCGCGCTGGCCGGGGTGTGGTCGACGACGCTGGCGACGCAGAGCCACGGCGCGGGCGGCATGATCTTCACGGCGCTGGTCGTGGGCATCGCGGTCGGCCTGGTCAACGGCGTGCTCATCTCGTACGGCCGGCTCGTGCCGTTCATCGCGACGCTCGCCATGCTGGTGTCGGCGCGGGGACTCGCGGCGCAGATCTCCGGTAAGCAGACCCAGGTCTCGACGAACGACACGATCAACGGCATCGCGACGACCAAGCTGCTCGGCGTACCCCTGCTGGTGTGGATCCTGGCCGTGGTGGTCGCCGCCGGCTGGGTGCTGCTGAACCGCACGACGTTCGGCCGGCGGACGGTCGCGGTCGGCGGCAACCCGGAGGCGGCCCGGCTGGCCGGCATCAGCGTCAAGCGGCACACCGTGCTGCTGTACGTCGTATCCGGGATTTGCTGCGGCCTTGCGGCGATCATGCTGACCTCGCAGGCGACCAGCGCCCAGGCCGCGATGGCCAACCTCTACGAGCTGGACGCGATCGCCGCGGCGATCATCGGCGGCACGCTGCTCAGCGGCGGCCGCGGCACCATCATCGGCGCCCTCTTCGGGGTCCTGGTCTTCTCCACGATCACCAACCTCTTCGCGATCAACAACCTCTCCACCGAGGTCCAGAACATGGTCAAGGGCGGCATCATCGTCGCCGCCGTGTTGATCCAGCAGTTCCGCTACCGCTCACTAACCCAACTCCTCAAGCGCTGACCACTCCCGGCCCGCTTCCGGGTCCCCCCTTGGAGGAATCATGTCCGCTTTGTCCCGTAGGCGCGTTCTGTTCGGCGGCGCGGCCGTCGGCGCCGGCGCGCTGCTGACCGCGTGCACCAGCAACGACCCCGGCACCGGCGCGCAGGTGAAGACCGCCGCGAGCGGCGACGCCAACGCCGCGCCCGGGCAGAAGGTCACCATCGGGTTCTCCGCGCCGGCCGCCGACCACGGCTGGATCGCGGCGATCACCAACAACGCCAAGGCGCAGGCCGCCGCGTACCCCGATGTGGAGTTCAAGCCGGTGGAGGCCGGCGCCGACGCGGCCGCCCAGCGGGCCGCCCTGTCCACCCTGATCGCGCAGAAGCCGACCGTGATCGTGATGCTGCCGTGGGACGGCAAGGAGCTGAACGCGGCCGGGCTCGAAGCGATGCGGGCCGGCATCCCGGTGGTCAACCTGGACCGGGCGTTCCCGTCCGCGGCCGCCTACCGGTTGCAGATCAAGGGCGACAACTACGGCATGGGCCTGGCCGCCGGGCAGTACATCGGCGAGCAGCTCAAGGCCAAGGGCGTGACCAACCCGATCATCGGGGAGATCCCCGGCATCGACTCGCTCGAGCTGACCCAGGAGCGTACGCAGGGCTTCAACGCCGCCCTTTCGGTGTACGGGTTCAAGGTCGCCAACCGCCGGCCGGCCGAGTTCACCGCCGACTCCGGCCAGGCCGCCGCGACCGCCCTGCTGCAGGCACTGCCCAAGATGGACGCGCTGTGGAATCACGACGACGACCAGGGCATCGGCGTGCTCGCCGCGATCAAGCAGGCGAACCGCAGCGAGTTCTTCATGGTCGGCGGGGCCGGCTCGAAGGCGGCGATCGACGCGATCTCGGCCGACAACAGCGTGCTCAAGGCGACGGTCACCTACAGCCCGTCGATGGCCTCCTCGGCGGTCTCCCTGGCCCGGCTGATCGGCCAGGGCAAGGGCATGAGCGACCTGGTCGAGCTGCAGGTGCCCAAGGAGATCACGCTCGCCTCCGAGACGATCACCAAGGCCAACGCCGACAAGTACGCCAAGCTCGGGTTCTAACGGCGCAAGAGGGGATTCTCATGTCGGAACAGCTGCGGGTCGGCATGGTCGGCTACGCGTTCATGGGCGCCGCGCACTCGCAGGCGTGGCGCACCGTGAACCACTTCTTCGACCTGCCGCTGGCGGCCCGGATGTCGGTGGTGTGCGGCCGCTCCCCGGAGGGGGTCGCGGCCGCGGCCGCCAAGCTCGGCTGGGAGTCGCACACCACCGACTGGCGGGCACTGGTCGAACGGGACGACATCGACCTCATCGACATCTGCACCCCGGGCGACACGCACGCCGAGATCGCGCTGGCCGCGCTCGCCGCCGGCAAGCACGTACTGTGCGAGAAACCCCTGGCCAACACCGTGGCCGAGGCGCGCGAGATGGCCGCGGCCGCCGCGGTTGCGCGGACACACGGCGTACGGGCGATGTGCGGTTTCAACTATCGGCGGGTGCCGGCGGTCGAGCTGATGCGGCGGATGGTCGCCGACGGGCGGATCGGCGTGCTCCGCCACGTGCGAGCCCAGTACCTGCAGGACTGGATCGTCGACCCGTCCTTTCCGCTGGTGTGGCGGCTGCGCAAGGAGGTCGCTGGGTCGGGTGCGCTCGGCGACATCGGGGCGCACATCATCGACATGACGCAGTACGTGACCGGGCAGTCGATCGCGTCGGTGTCGGCGCTGACCGAGACCTTCGTCCGGTCGCGGCCGCTGCCCTCCGCCTCGTCCGGGCTGTCCGCCGCCGGCGACGGCACCGAGTTCGGCGAGGTCACGGTCGACGACGCCGCGTTGTTCCTGGCCCGGCTCAGCGGGGGAGCGGTCGCCACGTACGAGGCGACCCGGTTCGCCACCGGGCGCAAGAACGGGCTGCGGGTCGAACTCAACGGCTCGCTCGGGTCGCTGGCGTTCGACTTCGAGCGGATGAACGAACTGTCCTTCCACGACGCCACGCTGCCCGAGGCCGAGCGCGGCTTCACCCGGATCCTGGTGACCGAGCCGATGCACCCGTACATGGCGGCGTGGTGGCCGGCCGGGCATCCGATCGGCTACGAGCACACCTTCACCCACGAGATGCGCGACCTGATCGAGGCGATCGGCGTCGGCGCCGATCCGGCTCCGTCCTTCTCGGACGCCCTGCAGGTGCAGTTGGTGCTGGACGCGGTGTCCCAGTCGGCCGCCTCGGCCCAGTGGACGAAGGTGGAGCAGGTCATCGAATAGACGTCCGTCGCGGGCCGGCGAGGGACGGCGCGGTTGCGCCCCGCGCCGGCCGGCCCGGGACGGGACTTTGCGGCAGGCGGCCCCGGGCCGCCTGCCGCAAGATTTTTCGTTTCTGCATCGTCGGTGTCTTCCCGCACGGGTGAGCGTCGCGTGCATGTCCGAACGTGCATATAGCGCATATAGATAGCGCTCTCCGGGGCCTGGTGCGGCTACCCGAATGCGTATCTACCGGCAGGTCACCCTGGCCGCAAGCATCCACCATGACCGATGATTGAGGCGGTCTTGGATCATGTTCCCGCCGGTCACCGCGTCGCACGGTACGTACGCCGCTGATCCTGGGGACACCTGACGCTCGTATCCGAGGGCAGGTGGACCCCATGGATGGAGGCGTCATGTCAACCCGACGGACCGCGCCGCGTGCATCGAGGCGCGCGCGTCGCATGGTCCATACTGGACGCCTTAGCACGCGCGGATGCACGTGCAGATGCACCCGCTCGCACGCCCGGGGAGGACTCTGATGCGGCTGAGACATCCTTCCGGGCGGATCGTGCACCTCAGTTGTGCGGTCGCCCGACCGGAGAGCAATCTACCGGGCATCGTCCGGCAGCTCGACACGTACGGCGCCGTCCGGGCCCGCCTCGGCGTGGATGCGCTCGGTGTGAACCTCTGGCTTTCCCCCGCGCTCGCCGCCACCCTGGCCGTCGAGAGCCGCGCCCGCACCCGGCTTCGTGCCGAGCTCGACGCCCGCCGCCTCGAGGTCGTTACGTTGAGCGGCGCGCCCTTCGGCGAGGGTGGCGGCGAGCGGTCCCCCGCATGGACCGAACCCGCCCGCCGCGAGTACACCTTGGACCTCGCCCGCATCCTGCTCGACCTGCTCGACGAGGACGCCGTGCGCGGCGCGGTCAGCAGCATCGGCCTCGGCCCCCGGGCCGGTTGGGCCGAGGCCGAGGACAAGGCGAGCGCCGGCATCCTGCGCCGCCTCACCGCCGGCCTCGCCGACCTCGCCTGGCAGAACGGGCGGGCGGTGCGGGTCGGCTTCCTGCCCGAGCCCGGCTGCGTGCTGGACAGCGCCGAGCAGACCGTGGCCGCGCTCAGCCGCCTCGACAAGGAGCGGCTCGGCGTCTGCCTCGACCTCGGTCACGTGGCGCGCACGTGGCCCGACCCGGCCGCCGGCATCGAGTCGCTCACCGACGCCGGGCTGTCCATCATCGAGGTACGCCTCGCCGCGGTGCCGGGCGGGACGACCGAGGCGTGGCGGTCCGCGCTGCGGCACGTGTTCGGGGCCGGCGGGCCTCTCACCGAGTACCTGACCCTGCGGTCCCGGGTGCTCGACCCGGGTCCCGACCAGGTGGCCGGCGATCTCGCGTACCTCCTGGCGGAGCTGGCCGCCCTCGGCCTCGCGCCGGAGAACGAACCCTGCCCCGCCCGCTGAATTTTCGATAAGGTTTCCCTGGCGCTGCCTTATCGGCGGCCGATCGGGAGGCGCAGACCCGGCCGGCCTCAAGACGCTTCGTGGTGGCCCGTGGTTGTCCGGCCGGTATCCCTCGCCGTCCGCCGATTCCGGCTGCGATCAGGGAGAACGACATGGCCCGACCCATCACGCTCTTCACCGGCCAGTGGGCCGACCTGCCTTTCGACGAGGTGTGCCGGCTGGCCGCCGAGTGGGGCTACGACGGCCTCGAGATCGCCTGCTGGGGCGATCACTTCGAGGTCGACCGGGCGCTCGCCGAGCCCGACTACATCGACCGCAAACGCTCCGTTCTGCAGAAGCACGGTTTGCAGGTCTTCGCGATCTCCAACCACCTAGTCGGGCAGGCGGTCTGCGACCACCCGATCGACGAGCGCCATCAGGACATCCTGCCCGCCGCGATCTGGGGCGACGGCGAACCTTCGGGCGTCCGCGAGCGGGCCGCGGAACGGATGAAGGACACCGCACGCGCCGCCGCCAAACTGGGCGTCAAGACGGTCGTCGGCTTCACCGGCTCCTCGATCTGGCACACGGTCGCGATGTTCCCGCCCGCGTCCTCGGCGATGATCGATCGCGGGTATCAGGACTTCGCCGACCGATGGAACCCGATTCTCGACGTCTTCGACGAGGCCGGCGTGCGGTTCGCCCACGAGGTGCACCCCAGCGAGATCGCGTACGACTACTGGACCACCCGCCGGGCCCTGGACGCGATCGGGCACCGGCCGGCCTTCGGCCTCAACTGGGACCCGTCCCACTTCGTCTGGCAGGACCTCGACCCGGTCAACTTCATCCTCGAATTCCGGGACCTCATCTACCACGTCGACTGCAAGGACGCGAAGGTCCGCACCGGCGACGGGCGGCGCGGCCGGCTCAGCTCGCACCTGCCCTGGGCCGACCTGCGCCGGGGCTGGGACTTCGTCTCGACCGGGCACGGCGACGTGCCGTGGGAGGACTGCTTCCGGGCGCTCAACGCGATCGGCTACACCGGGCCGATCTCGATCGAGTGGGAGGACGCCGGGATGGACCGCCTGGTCGGGGCGCCCGAGGCGTTGCAGTTCGTGCGGCGGCTGGCCTTCGACGCGCCCTCGGCAGCCTTCGACGCGGCTTTCCGGAGCTAGCTGGCTCCGCTTCGCTCCGCGGGCGACGATCGCCTTTTGAGGTCAATGAGTTGGGCCCGGTTTTCAGCACCGCAAACCCCGCGGAGCCGAAAACCGGGCCCAACTCATTGACGGGCGATCGCGCGGATAGCTCCGTGGTATGGAGTCCACAGCAATGGCCGCGCCGACGCTGCCACTCCTCCTACTGAGATGGCTGCTCGCTTGCGATGCGGACCAGTTCGACCAGGCCGCCGGCGTACTCCTGGGATTCGGCGTGGGCTTCCGGGAACGGGGGCTGGAAGCCGACGCCGTCCCACTCCTGCGTCTGGTCGTTCCAGATGTCGTTGCCGACCTCGAAGTCCCAGGCGTCGATGCCCAGGTCGTAGTACAGCTCGTCGGCCGAGTTGCCGCCCGCCGAGTACAGCACGTCCGCGACCGGCCCGGTGTAGGCCGGCCAGGTCACCGTGCCGCGCGAGGACGCGATCGCCCCGACGATCCGGCGCGCGCTGTCCAGGAAGAACTTCGACTCGTCGATCGACGGCCGGGGCAGCGTGATCCGCCCGTCCGCCTTGTACGCGCCCGGCGGCCACATGAAGTACCCGCCGTAGCTGTGCACGTTCAGCGCGAACCTGATATTCGGGTGTGCGCTCGCCAGGGCGATCACGTTGCGGCTCTCCGCCTCGGAATGCTCGGCGGTGCCGGCGTAGGTGCCGGAAAGGCAGTTCGGGCTGCCGCCGACGTAACCGTCGAAATAGGAACCGACCGAGTAGTTACGGTTCACGTCGACGCCCCAGGAATCGCGGTACTTGGGGTCGCGGCTGGTACCCGTACAGTGATTGACCAGGTTTTTGCGTTGGAAGTTGTAGTCGTTGAAGGTGTAGTTGGCGCCGTCCGGGTTCACCGTCGGAATGACGAAGATGTCGACCGAGTCCACCAGCTGCCGGGTCGCCGGATCGGTGGTGTAGTTGGCCAGCATCCGCTCCGCGAACTCCAGCGTGACCAGCGGCGTCGCCCATTCCCGGGCATGCTCCTGGCTGTAGGCGAGCACGCCGATCTTGGAGCCGTCGCGCACCTTGCCGATCCGCAGCGCCTGGACCGTCCACGATTTCTTGGTGACCTCGGTGCCTTTCAGCCCGTCGTCGAGCCGGACCGGCCCGGCGATCGGCATGACCAGCCCGGCCGAACCGTCCTCGACAAAGGCGCGGAACCGCTGCGGGTACTTGGCGGTGACAAAGGCGGCGACATCGTCGGTCGTGCTTATCGTCTTGCCGCCGGCATCGGTGGCCAAGCTCAACGTCAAGACCCGGTCCTGGTACGTGGCGGACAACGGCCGATTCGGTTTCCCGGGATCGACGGTCTTCACCTGGACGCCGTTCATTCCCTGATCGCCGAACTTGACCGACTCGACGACGACCGCGGCGACGGCCGGATCGCCGAGGTAGGCCACCGCCGTCCGCCGATAGCCCTGGGTCCGGTTCGGCAGGTCGATGACGTCGACCAGCGCCGGGTACTGCCGCTTGAGCCGCTTGATGCGCGCGGCGATGTCGGTCGGCGTCATGTACGCCTCGACGAAGTCCTTCTGATAGCCGGTCGGCTCGGCCGGGGGAGTGGCGTTCGGCCAGACCGCCGGTGTGGTCGCCCGGGTCTGCCCGCCGAGGCTGGACACCGCGGTGACCTGCGTCGGCCGGCCGGGCAGCGACTGCGGGAGCGCGTAGTGGTACTGATACTCGCCGGAGTCCTCGAAGCGGATCAGCGGGTACGACCCGGTCGCGCCGTCCGCCGTTCGCCAGCTGACCGTGATCTCCACGTCCGGGTCGTCGGTGGCGGTGGTGGTGACCTGCGTCTGCAGGAAGGTGTGCCCGTTGGTGGTCCACCAGTACGCCTGCAGGAAGTGCAGCGTGTCGGCGCCGGCGACGGCGATCTTGGCGCGGCTCTGCGCGATCCGGGCCATGCCGTCCGACTCCCGCTCGATGACCTGCGTCGGCTGGGCACCGGAGTTGGTGAGCGCGGTCAGTTCCGCCTGGTCGACCACCAGGTCGGCGAGGATCGCGCCGTCCGCCGAGGTCTTCGGCCGGGCGGCGATGTCGGCGCCGTCCGCGACCAGCCGCCGCAGGGCGGCCTCGTCGGGAAGGCGGAAGCGGATGAGGGCGTGTTCCGAGCCGAGATCGATCGGCGCGGCGGCGTTCGCCGGTTGTGGGGCGAGCGCGACGATGAGGAGGGCGACGGCCAGCGCCGCCGTCCACCGGGCCCGAGGTGACATCGAACCTCCTGCGTCATCGAAGGATGTCGCTATCAGCCCATCGTCATCATCGATAGATGTCAATCACCTTCGAAGCGGGCAGGGGATCTCATGGCCGAACCGGTGATCATCGACTGCGATCCGGGGCACGACGACGCGCTGGCGTTGCTGCTGGCGGCCGGTGACTCCCGGCTGCGGCTGCTCGGCGTCACCACCGTCGCCGGCAACCAGACGCTCGACAAGACGACGCGTAACGCGTTGCGGATCCTCGCCCTGGCCGGCGCGGTCGACGTGCCGGTCGCGGCCGGAAGCGACCGCCCGCTGGTCGGCGAGCTGACCGTGGCCGAGGACATCCACGGCTCGTCCGGGCTCGACGGTCCGGAGCTCGACGTGCCGGTCGCCGAGGTCGCCGGCGTGCACGCGATCGAGTTGACGCGCCGGCTCATCGCCGGCTCCGACCGCTCGGTCACGCTGATCGCCACCGGCCCGCTGACCAATGTGGCTCTGCTGCTGCGCAGCCATCCCGAGGTGATGCCCCGGGTGCGCCGGGTGGTCTTCATGGGCGGCTCGACCGAGCGGGGCAACACGACGCCGTACGGCGAGTTCAACATCGCGACCGATCCCGAGGCGGCCGACATCGTGCTGCGGTCCGGCCTGCCGGTCACGATGATCGGGCTCAACGTCACCCACCAGGCGCTGGCGACCGACGAGGTGATCGCCGAGTTCCTGGCGATGGGCACCCGGCTCGGCGTGATCTGCGCCGAGCTGATGACGTTCTTCGCGAGCACCTACCGCCGGGTGTTCGGGTTCGCGCATCCGCCAGTGCACGACCCGATCGCCGTGGCCGCGGTGCTCGAGCCGTCGCTCGTGCGAACGGTCGAGGCGCCGGTCCTGGTCGAGCTGGGCGGGGCGTACACCCGCGGCGCGACCGTGGTGGATCTGCATCGCCGCACCGGGCATTCCCCGAACGCGGACGTCGCGGTGGGACTGGACGTGCAGGCCTTCTGGCGGCTGCTGATGGACGCGGTGGGCCGGCTGAACCGGGCGCCCTGAGGACGCCCGGTCACCGCCGAGGGTCAGCGGGCGAGCGCGTTGCCCTGCTTGTCGGAGAACTTGCCGATCGCGATCATGATGAAGTCGATCAGCGTCCAGATGCCGAGCCCGCCGAAGGTGACCAGCATGAGGATGCCCGTGCCGATCTTGCCGACGTAGAAGCGGTGAACACCGAAGGAGCCGACGAAGAAGCAGAGCAGCAGCGCGGCGATCCAGGACTTCGAGCCGGTCGCGGCCGGGGTTTCGGTGGCGGTCATTTCGCTTTATCTCCCAGTTCGAAAATCGTCGAAGGCGATGCAAGATAGCGGTATTCCACGGTCTTGGGCAATATGCGGGCCCGCGAATTCTGCTCGGAAGGGCAAAGATGACGGTGAGTGGGCGGCAGGCTATCGCGCCGTGATCACCGCGACGGCGATGGCCACGACCGCGGCGCGTGCGGCGGGCTGAGCGTGCGCCAGAGAAACTCCTGGGCCAGCGCGTCCAGGGTGGCGGCCTGCGCGTTGTCGGCGGCCGCGCCGTGGCCGCCCTCCACATTCTCGTAATAGCTGACCGGATACCCGTACTCCCGAAGCCGGGCCGTCATCTTGCGCGCGTGTGCCGGATGGACCCGGTCGTCCCGAGTGGACGTGATGAACAGGACCGGCGGGTACGGCTGCCCGGGCCGCACGGCGTGATACGGCGAATACTCCCGGAGGTACGCCCAATCCGCCTCGTCATCGGGGTCGCCGTACTCGGCGATCCAGGAATGGCCGGCGAGCAGCTTGGTGTAGCGGTGCATGTCGAGCAGCGGCACCGAGGCGACGACGGCGCCGAACAGCTCCGGATGCCGGGTCAGCATGACGCCCATCAGCAGCCCGCCGTTGCTGTCCCCGCTGATGCCCAGCCGGTCCGGCGTCGTGATGCCCCGGCTCACCAGGTCGGCGGCGACCGCGGCGAAGTCCTCGTACGCCCGGATCCGATTCTCCCGCCGCGCGGCCCGATGCCAATCCGGACCGTATTCGCCGCCGCCGCGGATGTTCGCGACCGCGTAGGCGCCGCCGCGGGCGAGCCAGCCCCGCCCGAGAACGCCGTCGTAGCCGGGGGTCATCGAGATCTCGAAGCCGCCGTACCCGGTCAGCAGGGTCGGCCCGGGGTGTTCGCCCCCGACCACGAAATAGGGCACCTGCGTCCCGTCGGCGGAGGTGGCGAAGAACTGCCGCACCGCCAGGCCGTCGGTGTCGAAAAACGCCGGCTCGCTCTTCAGGATCGCCATTTTCTCGTCCTCCCCGACCGTGGCCAGGCCCAAGGTGGCGGGCCGGAGATACCCCGAGAAGCGGATGGCGTACGAGTCGTTGCGGTCCGGATCGGTGTCGGCGATGCCGATGTCGTCGAATTCGCCGGGGCCGGGCATCTGCCGTCGCCGCCAGCCCGTCGCCCCCGCCGGTTCCGGGGAGAGGATGTGCACCCGGCTCTTGACGTCGGTCCGGGTGACGAGCAGAAGGTGGTTCCGCGTCCACGCCCAGGTGTCGAGCGACGTGTGCTCGTCCGGCCGGAACAGAACGGTCAACTCCCGTCCGCCACCGAGGAAATCGTCGAACTCGGTGGCCAGCAGCGTGCCGGCCGGATGGGTCAGCCACGCGGACCGAGGCCGGATGAGCAGCCATTTCCGGTGCACGTCGATCCAGGCGTCGTCCGGGACCTCGATCCGGACCAGGGCGCCGTCCGGCGTACGCAGGAAATGCTTTGCGCGGTAGAAGTCCAGGAACTGGGTGACCAGGTCCCGCTCGAATCCCGGCGTCGGATCGTGGCCGGCGCTCACGCCGAGCTCGCCGGTACCCGCCTCGTGCACCGGTTCCGCGGCGGACAGGGGAGTGCTGCGTCGCCATTGTTTGACGATGCGTGGATAGCCCGACGCGGTCAGCGAACCGGGCCCGAAATCCGTCGCGACGTAGATGGTGTCGGCGTCGATCCAGCCGACCGAGCTCTTCGCCTCCGGCAGGGTGAACCCGTCCTCGACGAAGGCCCGGCGCGCCAGGTCGAACTCGCGGACCACGACCGCGTCGGCGCCGCCCCGGGAGAGGCTGATCAGGCAGCGGTCGTACGCCGGGCGCAACACGGTCACCCCGGCCCAGGTCCAGCTCTCGCCCTCGGCCGCGTTCAGCGCATCCAGGTCGAGCAGCACGTCCCACTCGGGCTGGTCGAGGCGGTACTGGTCCGGTGTGGTGCGCCGCCACAGCCCACGGGGATGGTCGGCGTCCGTCCAGAAGTTGTAGTAGAGACCGTCGCCGCGCCACCCCGGCCACGGAACATGGTCCTTGTTGTCGAGCACTTCCCGAATCTCGTCCCGGCGGCGCGCGAAGCCCTCGCCGCCCAGCCCGGCCAGCGTCTCGGCGTTGCGGGCGGTCACCCAGCGCGCGACCTCGGGCGCGTCCAGCGATTCGAGCCAGCGGTACGGGTCGTCGGACACAGCCACCCCCGGCGTCGATCGATAGCTCGACAATCGCACCGTCCGGACCCCGTTGCCAAGCGGCGCCCGATCACCGGCCCCGGCGGCTGTCGGCGGGCCAGTGTCCGGAATCAGGCAGTCGCGGATGGGGGAAAGCCTTCCGCGGCCCACCCCATCAGGCGATTCTCTCTGCATAGGCCGAGCGACGGTGCTGGCGGCGAGTTGATAGCGTCGTCGCCGCGCGATGATCGCGCTTGGCGACGACGTCGAGGAGTCCGGATGGGTCTTTGGGACAAGCTCAAGGGTGAGCTGATCGACATCATCGAGTGGCTCGACGACAGCCGAGACACCATCGTCTGGCGGTTCCCGCGGTACGAGAACGAGATCAAGATGGGCGCCAAGCTCGTCGTCCGCGAGTCGCAGGTGGCCGTCTTCGTCAACGAGGGCCAGATCGCCGACGTCTTCACGCCGGGCACCCACACCCTGACCACGCAGAACATGCCGATCCTCTCGACCCTCAAGGGCTGGAAGTACGGTTTCGAGTCGCCGTGGAAGGCCGAGGTGTACTTCGTCAACACCCGGCAGTTCACCGACATGAAGTGGGGCACCCAGAACCCGGTGATCGTGCGCGATGCCGAGTTCGGCATGGTCCGGCTGCGCGCGTTCGGCGCGTTCGCCATGCGGGTCGCCGACCCGGCCGCGTTGCTGCGCGAGCTGGTCGGCACCGACCCGCAGTTCCGCACCGAGGAGGTGCAGGAATACCTGCGCCAGATGGTGGTCAGCCACCTCGGCAGCGCCCTGGCCACGGCCAACGTGCCGATGCTCGACCTGGCCGCGCGGCAGCAGGCGATCGGCGCCACGCTCGCCGCGGTGCTCACCGACGAGCTCGCGCCGAGCGGCATCGCGATCCCGAAGTTCATCATCGAGAACATCTCGGTGCCGCCGGAGGTGGAGGAGGCGCTGGACAAGCGCACCTCGATCGGCGTGGTCGGCAACCTGGACAACTACACCAAGTTCCAGGCCGCGAACGCGATGGAGGACGCCGCCAACAACACCGGCGGTGCGGGCGAGGCGTTCGGCTTCGGCCTCGGCATGGCTGCCGCCCAGCGGATGACCCAGGCTGCTTCCGGGCCGTCGGCTTCCGGACCGCCGGCTTCCGGGCCGCCGCCGCTGCCCAACGCCGCGGAGTGGTTCGTCGGCGTGGGTGGCCAGCAGCAGGGCCCGTACGACCAGAACGGTCTGGCCGCGATGGTCTCATCCGGCACGCTGCGGCGCGAGACGCTGGTCTGGAAGAACGGCATGGCGGGCTGGACCGCCGCCGGCCAGGTCGCCGAGCTGGGCGGCATCTTCGCCCAGGTCCCCCCGCCGCTCCCGCCGCAGGGCTGACCGCCGATGACCCAGACGCAGTACCCGTGTGCCAACTGCGGGGCGAACGTCGAGTTCGCCCCCGGCACCACCGTGCTCAAGTGCCCGTACTGCGGCGCCGAGACCCCACTCGCGCCCACCGGCCAGCAGATCCGCGAGCACTCGTACGCGCAGTTCGCCGGCCTGCCCCGGAAGCCGGTCGCGACGGTGGCGCCGCACGTCTTCACCTGCAAGGGCTGCGGCGCGATCACGCAGAGCGACAAGATCTCCGACCGTTGTCAGTTCTGCGGCGCGCCGCTGGTCGCCGACGTCTCCTCGGGCGACATGGTGATGCCCGAGGCGGTGCTGCCGTTCGGGGTCGACCGGCCGGCCCTGCGCGAGGCGCTGAAGGCCTGGACGTCGTCGCGGTGGTTCGCGCCGAACGGGCTGAAGAAGGTCACCACGGCCGAATCGTCACACAGCACATATTTGCCCCATTGGACGTACGACGCCCGCACGGTGTCGAACTACTGGGGCGAGCGCGGCGACCACTACTGGGTGACCGAGACCTACACCGAGGACGGCGAGACCAGGACCCGCCAGGTGCAGAAGACGCGCTGGTCGTCGGCGAGCGGCACGGTGGCCCGCGACTTCGACGACGTGCTGATCACCGGCACCACCCGGGTCGCCCCGAAACACCTGGACAAGCTCGAGCCGTGGCCGCTGCCGGAGTCCGAGCCGTACCGTCCCGAATACCTGGCCGGCCACGAGACGCTGCGCTACGACGTCGAGCCGGAGAGCGGGCTCGAGACGGCGAAGTCGCGGATGGCGCCGATCATCGAAGGGGACTGCCGGGACGACATCGGCGGCGACGAGCAGCGGGTGCACCAGGTCGACACCCAGTACGGCGACGTGACCTTCAAGCTGATGCTGCTGCCGGTCTGGATCGCCTGCTACCTGCACGCCGGTAAGACCTACAACATCCTGGTCAACGGGCGTACGGGCGAGGTTGCGGGCGAGCGCCCGTACAGCGCCGCCAAGATCGCCGCCGCGGTGATCGCCGCCATCCTGGTCATCGTCGTCATCGTCGTCCTGATCGCCATGAACAAACAGTCCTGAGGTGTCGGATCGCGGCGGCCGCATTCGTAGCAAGGGATGAGGGCGACCGAACGACGAGGGGATGATCCCGGTGGCGCAATACCTGATGTCCGTGCTCCACGACGACTCGATCGGCCCGGTGACCGCCACGCCGGCGGAGGACGCCGCGATCGACGTCTTCAACGAGAAGCTGCGAGCCGACGGCAACTGGGTCTTCGCGGGTGGCCTCGCGTCGCCCGCCTCGGCCACCGTCGTGGACGGCAGGCACGGCGAGCCGGTGTTCACCGACGGGCCCTACCTCGAGTCGAAGGAGCACGTCGTCGGCTTCTGGATCATCGAGGCACCGCACCTCGACGCGGCGCTCCGGCTGGCCGCCGAGGGGTCGAGGAGCTGCCACCGGCGGATCGAGCTCCGGCCGTTCCTGGCGGGATGACCGACGTCGGCGAGGTGATCGCCCGGGTCCATCGCGAGGAGTGGGCCCGGGTGGTCGCGACCCTGGCGCGCCGCATCGGCGACCTCGACGTCGCCGAGGAGTCGGCCGCCGAGGCGTTCGCGGCCGCCGTCGAGCACTGGCCGGCCGCGGGCGTTCCGCCCAATCCCGGCGGGTGGCTCACCACCACCGCGCACCGCAAGGCCATCGACCGGCTTCGCCGCGAGGTCAGGCGGGAGGAGAAGCACAGGGAGGCGCTGATGCTGCGGTCCGAGCCCGCGGAGCCGTTCGGCGCCATCGACGACGATCGGCTTCGCCTGATCTTCACCTGCTGCCACCCCGCGCTCGCCATGGAGTCGCGGGTCGCGCTGACCCTGCGCATGGTGGGCGGGCTCACCGTGCCCGAGATCGCCCGCGCGTTCCTGGTCCAGGAGACCGCGATGGGCCGGCGCATCACCCGGGCGAAAGTAAAGATCAAAGACGCGAGGATCCCGTACGGGATTCCGTACCGTGAAGATCTTCCGGCGCGCGTCACCGGGGTGCTCGCCGTGCTCTATCTGATCTTCAACGAGGGCTACCTGGCGTCCGACCCGGAGAAGGAGCCGATCCGCGCCGACCTGACCACCGAGGCGATCCGGCTGACCCGGCTGGTCCGCGCCCTGATGCCCGCGGACGGTGAGGTCGCCGGCCTGCTGGCGCTGATGCTGCTGACCGAGGCCCGCGGGCCGGCGCGCCTGTCGGCGACCGGCGAGCTGGTCGCGCTCGGCGATCAGGACCGCGGCGCCTGGGACCGCGCGCTGATCGCCGAGGGGCACGCGCTGGTGCGCGCCTGTCTCGACGCCGGCCGGCCGCCCGGCCGCTACCAGATCCTCGCCGCGATCAACGCGGTCCACACCTCCGCCCCCGACGTCCGGTACACCGACTGGTCGCAGGTGGTGGCGCTGTACGACCAGCTGACCCGCCTCGACCCGTCGCCGATCGTCCGGCTGAACCGGGCGATCGCGCTCGCCGAGCTGGACGGCCCGTCGGTCGCGCTCGCCGAGGTCGACGGCCTGCCGTTGGACGGCTACCACGCCTTCCACGTCGCCCGCGCCGAGTTGCTGCGCCGGCTGGGCCGCAGCGACCAGGCGCGGGCGGCCTACGACCGGGCCATCGAGCTGGCCGCCAACAGCGGCGAGACCGCCTACCTGATCCGCCGCCGCGACCAGTTGCCCGCCCGCCGCTGAAGCGCGTCGTAGGCCGCCAGCGGGTGGGTCGCCAAGCGGTTGGGTCGCCAAGCGGTTGGGTCGCCGGGCGGTTGGGTCGCCCCGCGGGTGGGGTCGCCGGGGCGGCGGGTGGGCCGCCGGCGTCGTCGGCCGCTTCGCCGCGGGCGGCATAGGCTGCGGGCATGCGGGTAGCGTTCGCCAGCGACGACGAGAACGAGACGACCCGAGCCGTCGTCGCGGCCCTGACCGAGGGCGGCCACGAGCTCATCCGCCCGGAAGCGCCGGAGAGCTGGCCCGATCTGGGCCGTTTCGTGGGCCGTGCCGTCGTCGAGGGCCGAGCCGACTACGGCGTGGTGATGTGCTGGACCGGCACCGGCACGGCGATCGCGGCGAACAAGGTTCCCGGCGTCCGGGCGGCGCTCGCGTGGGACCCCTGGATAGCCCGCGGCGCGCGACTCTGGAACGACGCAAATGTGCTGGCGATGAGCCTGAAACGACTGGCGCCGGACGTGGCGGTTGAGGTGCTGCGAGCGTTCCTGGACACGCCGGAACCCGACCCGGAGGAGGCCCGGAACATCGCCGCTGTGGAACACCTGTGAGGCGAGCCGAACTCCGGATGTGAATTTGGCTCAGGTCGGGGGCTCTGGGGCCGACTCCTACCCGCCGACAGGCCCTTTTCGTTTCAGGAGATCGTCGTGGCAGAGCTTCCTCGTCTCGGGACGACCATGTATTTGGTGCACGCCGAGGACACCAACTACCGCTCTCGGCTCGAGGGCGTGGAGAACGAGGTGTTGAGCGTCGCGGCGCCGCTCGAGACGACGGGAACCGAGGTACCCCGGCCGGGGCAGGAGATCGAGGTCTTCTGGGCGCAGCCGCGTACCCGGATCATTCTGCCCTGTCAGCTCGTCGAGATCACCGACAGCGCGCCGTTCCAGTGGCGGCTCCTGCCCACCGGCGAGCCGCAGCCGGGCAACCGCCGTGAGTTCGTCCGCGGCGGCGGCGGCCCGGAGGTGCAGCTCGGCGCCGAGCTCGAGGAGAAGCTGCTCGATGGGCGGCTGCTCGACATCAGCGAGGGCGGGCTGCGCTGCCGGCTCTCGATGAAGCCGCGGATCAAGGTCGGCGACCCGATGTCGGCCTGGCTCCAGCTCAACAACGTCGATGTCGAGGTCACCGGCACGGTGTACCGGCTGCGCGAGGCCTACCTCGGGTCCGGCTGGGAGATGGTGGTCATCTTCCGCGCCGACGAGAAGACCGCCCAGCTGATCCGCCAGTACGTCTACGCCTGGGAGATCGCCGAGCGTCGCCGCAACTCCGAGGACGACCTCTGACCCCAGCGTCGCGGCGCCCGAGCGGCCGGCGTCAGGAGGGCTGAGCTCGGTCACCCGCCGGACGGTGTGGGTGACGGTTCGGCCAGCACGGCGACCCAGGCCCAGACCACCTTGCCGGTGGCCGTGGGCCGGCTTCCCCAGGCCTGGGCGAGGGCGGCGACCAGCAGCAGGCCGCGCCCGCCCGGTCGGCGGGGATCGGACCGCTGCAGCTGCGGGAACGAGCGACTGTGGTCGTGGACCTCCACCTGCACGACGCCCTTCCCAGGGGTCAGGTTCAGATGGCCGCCGCGGTCGGTGTGCTGCACGACGTTCGCGACCAACTCCGTGATCACCACCATCACGTCGTCGACCACCTCGACCGGCTGCCCGCGGAGCACCTCGACCGCTCTGCCCCGGATCGACGCGATCTCCACCGCATCGGTGAAGGACAGCCGCAATACGTCCATCCCGGGTGCGTACCCAGCGGGCGCGATGACACTCCCCCCGTTCGGGGGACACCCACGCTCCGGAATCTGTGGCATAGCGTCGGATCCGGGCCGAGTCGTTCGTAGCTCAGGCGAGAGCGGTCGGCGGCGGCCGCCGGGACAAGGGAGCATGGGATGACGCGATACTTGATCTCGTTCAATGACGGCGCGATGGACCATATCCCCGCCGAGGACATGCCCGACGTCGGCAAGGCCGCGCGCGCGGTGATCGAGGAGGCCGTGAGCGCCGGCGTGTGGGTGTTCGGCCTCGGGATCGAACGGCAGCAGGCGAGCATCGTGTCCACCGACGGGATGGTCACCGACGGCCCGTACCCGGAGACCAAGGAGGTCCTCGGCGGGTTCGCGGTCGTCGACGTGGCCTCGCGCGAGGAGGCGCTGGCGTGGGCGGCCAAGATTGCCGTCGCCTGCCGCTGCGCGCAAGAGGTCCGGGAGGTCCTGCCCGATCCGGAGAGCGAGGCGCTGCTGCGCCAGATCGAGCAGCGACGGTGACCCTCCGGGGATCGGGCTCGAAGTGGAGCCCGGTCCCCGCGCCTGGCCGGCTCACGACCCCGGCGGCGTACCGCTCAGGAGGTTTCGCAGGCCGTCAGGCCCAGTCGTGCCGGGCGGCGTACCAGCCGAGCTGCATCCGGCTCTGCACGCCGGCCAGGTCCATCAGGTGGCGCAGGCGGCGTTGCAGCGTGCGCAGCGAGAGGTCGAGCTGGCCGGCGACCGCCTGATCGGTGAGGCCGGCGAGCAGCAGCGCCAGGATCTTGCGGTCCAGTGCCGTGGGCGCGTCCGCCTCCCGGGCGTCCTCCGCGGTCAGATCACCGAGCGCCGACGCGTCGAGTGGGTATCCGTGCCGCCACACGATCTCGAAGAGCGCGTCCATCGCCGTGAGCAGCCCGGAGCGGTGCAGCAGCACCGCGCCCGGTTCCTCGCCGGCGGTGGCGGTCAACGGGACCAGGGCGAGCTCGGCGTCGGCCAGGATCAGCTTCATCGGCAGCGACTCGGTCACCCGGACCTCGACCCCGTCGCGCAGGGACACGCTGGTCTCGGCGGCCACGCCGGGCTCGGAGAGCGCCGGCTGGTCGATCACCACGCGGTACCGGACGCCCTGGGCGACCAGCTGCGACTCCACCGGGTTGGCGCCCGGCGGCACGGCGACGAAGGGCCTGGTGACGAAGCTGCGAACCTGGGTGCGGGCGGCGTGCTGCACCTGGGCGAACCGGTGCCGGATCGCCTCCACGCCGGTGACCACCTCGATCAGCTCGTTGATGGTGCGGCCGGCCATCGCCTTGCGGTGCTCCTCGGCGAGGGTGACCAGGGCCAGCTCGGCGCTGCGCAGCTCCGCCCGCCGTTCGCTGATCATGGCGCCGAGCGCGATCGCGGGCGGCGCCGCGGCGAAGGCACCGTCCGGAGTGGACTTCACCAGGCCGAACGCCATCAGGTGCGACAGCGTGGCCTCGACCGTGGCGGCGGGCACCTGCAGAGCCTCGCCCAGCTCGGCCAGGTCGGCCTGGGCACGCCCGGCGAGCACGCCGTAGACCGCTTCGTGTTCGGGGGTCAGGCCCAGAGCGCCGAGCATCGGTGGCCGTCTCCTCTCCACCTGTCGCTGCGCAGAGAGTATGCGCTACTCGGCGACTCGTTGCCTAATGCCGCCCACCGAGGACGAATTCGGGTGGTTCGAGCCCGGCGCTTTCTGAAAGCACCTAAAATTCGGCCTTGGACCGGCAACGGTGCATCACAGATCGTGGGAGCGGACGGCGGTCGTCTCGGACGGGCTGGTACGACACGGGGGCAGCGCCCATGGACAACCGCAGTACCGAGGCTGACCGGGCGCCGGACCCCGCGGGCCGGCCACCGACGATGCTCGACGCGGTACTGCCGGTCGTCGTGCTCATCGCGCTGCTCGCGACCACCATCGTCCTGTTCGGCGCGCAGGCCATGGACGGGCCGTTGCAGGTGGCGCTGCTGCTGAGCGCCGCCTTCGCCGCCCTGGTCGCGTTGAAGAACGGCTTCGCGATGACAGCGGTGGCCGACGCGGCGATCGGTGGCGTCACCACGGCCATGGCACCGATCTTCATGCTGCTCGCGATCGGCGCGCTGATCGGCACCTGGAACATGGCGGGCACGATTCCCAGCGTGGTGGACTTCGGCATCCGCCTGATGAGCCCGACCTGGTTCTACCTCGCGACCGCGGTGGTGTGCGCCACGGTCGGCCTGATCACCGGCAGTTCGTGGACCACGGCCGGGACCCTCGGCGTCGCGTTCGTGGGGATGTCGAAGGTGATGGGCCTGCCGGTCGAGGTGACCGCGGGCGCGGTGATCTGCGGTGCCTACTTCGGCGACAAGATGACGCCGTTGTCGGAGACCACGATCCTCGTGCCGAAGCTCGTCGGGCGCGGCCTCACCGTCGCTCAGCACGTGCGCAACGTCTTCTGGACCTCGGGCCCGGCGCTCGCCATCAGCCTGGTCATCTTCTTCTTCATGGGCCTGAACGCGCAGCCGCAGGGCCGGCTCGACACGGCGGCGGCCCAGGAGGCGCTCGGCAACGTCTTCCACCTCTCGGTGCTCAACCTGTTGCCCCTGCTGCTGTTGCTGATCTTCACGGTGAAACAGATCCCACCGTTCCTCGCGCTGCTCGGGTCGGCGCTGTTCGCCGGCATTCTCGCCACCTTCACCCAACATGCCGCGGTGACCGCGTTCGTCCACGAACCGAGCCTCGGCCCGATCGCCACCGGCCTGAAGGCGATCTTCTCGGCCATGGCGACCGGGTTCGTCTGCCGGTCCGGCGCGCCGGTCATCGACGAGCTGTTCACGCGCGGGGGCATGGCGAGCATGCTGAGTACGGTCTGGCTGATCCTGGGCGCCCTCTCGTACGCGGCGATCATGGAGCACGCCGGTTTCCTGCGCCGGATCATCACACCCGTCGTCACCCGGGCGAAGCGGCGCGGCTCGCTGATCCTCGCCGTCAACAGCACCGGGATCGGCCTCAACGTGGTGGCCGGCGACGTGTACGTCGCGGACGTCCTGCCGAGCCGGATGTTCCGGGACGAGTTCGCCCGTCGTGGGCTGGCGCCACAGACGCTCGCCCGCGCGGTCGAGGACGCGGGCACCGTCACGGCCGTACTGGTGCCGTGGAACACCAGCGGGGCGTACACGGCCGGGGTGCTCGGCGTCGCCACCGGCGCCTACCTGCCGTACTGCTTCTTCAACATCCTCAGCCCGATCCTCGACGTGCTCTACGGCTTCATTGGCTTCAAGGTGCCGACCGTGGCGCAGGCCGGCGCGCCGTCCGACGACGCGGAACCGCGATGACCGCGGATCGTCCGGTCAGCGGTTGCCGCCGCGGAAGATGCGTAGGAAGAACAGGAACACGTTGAGGACGTCGAGGAAGATGGACGCCGCGAGCAGCGGTGCCGAGTCGACGTCGGACGAGCGGCGCACCCGCTGGAAGTCGAACATGATGAAACCAGCGAAGATCACCAAGCCGAGTACGGAGTAGATCAGAGCGCCGTTCGGGATGTTCACGAAGATCAGCAAGATCCCGAAGCCGAGCAGCGCCACCAGGGCCCAGAAGCAGATCCGGGCCAGCGCCGTCAGATCGCGCCGGGTGGCGTACCCGGCCGCGCCGAACCCGGCGACGAACAGCGCCGTTGCCGCGCCGGCCTGCCACAACGCCTGCGGGTCGGTGCTGGCGTAGTAGACCAGCGTCGGCGCGACCGCCACGCCCATCAGCAGGCCGAACACCATGAGCAGCGCCACGGTCTGCTGCCGCGACCGGCGTACGGTGAACTGCATGCCGATCAGGGCGGCGAACGACGCGAGATAGGCGACGAACGCCAGCCAGCCGGGCAGATTGCGCCCGAGGTAGGCGCCCAGCGCGAACAGGCCGGTGGTCGCCGCGACGTAGCCCATCGTCTTGGCGAACAGGACGTGGCCGCGGTCGCGGGCAGCGAGACCGGCCGGTTGGTATGGGTACGCGTTGTCCACCGAAGCCCCCTGAGGTCGAGGTGGTCCGACTACCACTGTGACCCCGAGCGGTCGGCGAGACACCGTCCGCCCGGGATGACTTACCACGGACCGGGCCGGTGCCCGGCCGGGCGGTCACATGGTCCGCACGGGGTAGACGCTCGCGTATGTAATCGGGTGTCCGCCGCATGGATCAGCTCACCCGGCTGCGGTCCCATGGAGTCATGAGTCGTACCTGGGAAGTCCTCACCGCAGCCACCACCGTGGGGAGCGGGCTGCTCGCCGGTGTGTTCTTCGCGTTCTCCGCGTTCGTCATGAGTGGTCTGCGGCGGCTGCCGGAGCCGGGTGGCGCGGCCGCGATGCGCTCGCTCAACGTCACCGCGGTCCGTCCGCCCCTCATGATCGCCTTGTTCGGTGTCTCGGCGCTCTGCGTCGCGATCGTCGTCCGGGCGCTCACCACCTGGTCGCAGCCCGGCGCCGCGTGGTTGCTGGCAGGCGCGGCCCTGACCATCGTCGGAGCACTCGGCGTCACGTCCGCGATCAACGTGCCGCTGAACGACCGCCTGGAGTCCGGCGCGGTCACCTGGTCGCGGTTCCTGGCCGGCTGGGAACCGGCGAACCACGCCCGTACCGTCCTCTGCCTGGCCGGATGCGCGGTGCTGCTGGTCGCGGCGGTCCGCCGGCATTGACGGGTGGGGGTCCGCACGGACCCCCACCCGAACGGTCACCTACCCGACGCTGCAGGCGGTGGTGTTGACCGAGAACGCGGTCGGCCGGTTGTTCGTGCCGGACCAGGTGGCGTTGAACCCGACGCCGTCAAGCGTCTGCCCGGGGTTGAGGGTGGCGTTCCAGGACGCGTTCGCCACCGGCACCCGGGCACCGTCCTGCGCGACGGTGCTGTTCCAGAAGCCGGTTATCTGCTGCCCGTTGGCGAACACGAAGCGCAGCTTCCAGGCCGGGATCGGCGTGGAGCCGGTGTTGGTGATGCTCATCGTGACGCCGAAACCGCCGGATGTCGGGGTGGTGTTCCACTGGCTGTCGACCCGGTACGTGACCCGGCAGCTGGTCGGTGGCACGTCGCCGTCGTCGAAGAACACGTT
>NZ_JAOSZE010000037.1 GCF_025630775.1 Actinoplanes sp. KI2 | reverse complement strand
CCCGGTCCTGCCGGTTGAGCTGCGCCCAGCGGCCGGCCAGCTGACGGCGGCGGCAGGCGACCAGGTGGCTGGCCAGGATGGCCGGCTGCCCGCCCCGCACGCACGCGTCGGCGCCGGCGGTGAGCACCGCGGCCACCGTCTCGGCCGTGGCGGAGTCGTCGACCAGGGCGACCAGCTGGGTGCGGTGCGGCAGCAGCCGGCGGGCGAGCGCGACGTCGCGGACCGCGTGGCCGACGAAGAGCAGCAGCTCGCCGGGGTGCACCTCGTCGAGATCGGCGGCGCTGCGCACCGACCACCCGGCCGGCAGGTGCTGGGCGAGGCCGGCGACCCGGGCGGCCGGACCGAGCACCGCGACCACCGGCCGCGGGCCCGCGGTGGCCGGCAGACTCGCCGGGTTCAGCGGGAGGCCGATCGCGGTGGCGCTGAAGTCGCGGGCATCGAAGTTGCGGTTGAGCTGCACAAGCATGGCGCTTTCCCCCTGTGCGTACGGTTCGTTTTCTTAAGTCACCTTCACCATTCGCCTTCAGCCTTTGGCACCCATGTGCCGTACCTGTGGGTTTCATGTATGCCGGTGATCTAGGCGCTCTCCCGGCGGACGAGCTGGATCAGCGTCTCGGCCGGGACGGCCGGTCCGGGCTTGCCGCCGATCGCGGCGACCACCGTCGCCGAGAGGTAGGCGGCCATCGTCGGCTGGTCGGTGGTCACCGTGGTCAGCGGGGGGTCGGCCAGCCGCGCCGGCGGGATGTCGTCCACGCCGATCACCGCCAGGTCCCCCGGAACCTCAAGACCGCAGGTGCGTACGCCGGCGAGCACCGCCAGGGCGACCTCGTCGTTGTAGGCGCAGACGGCGGTGACTCCGGCGGCTTGCCAGCGGCGTACACAATCCGCAGCCTGCGCCGCATCCAGCGGAACCGTCTCGATCGCCGGACCGTCGACCCGCCGGTCCCGGCACTCGGCGCGCACGCCGGCCAGCCGCGGCTCGGCGAAGATGCGCAGCCGGTCGTCGTCCGGGTAGGCGTACCCGATCCGGGTGTGACCGGCGGCGACCAGGTGCGCGGTCTGCCGACGGCCGACCAGCTGCTGTGGCACCTCCAGCTCGCGCCGGCCGCGCTGCGGTCCCCGGCCGAACAGCGCCACCACCAGCTCGACCCCGGCCGCGTGCATGGCCGCGACCTCGCCCTCGGAGAAGTCGGCGAAGGCGATCACCGCGGCCGGGGTGATCGCCTTCCATATCTCGGTGATCGGGCGGTCCTCCCGGTTGCCCGGGTGCGCGACCAGCGTCAGCCCGTGCCGGGCCAGCGCGGTGGACAGGTTGCCGAGCATCGAGCCCACCTCGGGGCCGATCGGCCAGTCCGGCAGCAGGCAGAGCACCACTTCGGAGCGCCCGGTCCGCAGCGCACGGGCGGCGGCGCTCGGCGCGTAGCCCAGGCGGGCGGCGGCGTCGAGCACCCGCGCCCGGGTCTCGGTGGAGATCGTCTGGCCCGGCGTCTGGTTGAGCACGTAGCTGACCGTGGCTCGGGAGACCCCGGCCAGCCGCGCGACGTCGGCACTGGTCACCCGGCGCGGGTTGTGGTCGGTCACGGTGACAAGCTTACTTACACGTGTAACCATGGTGCGATGTCCCCCGACGACCTCGCCTCCCTCGCCAAGTCGCTGGATCTGCCCGCCAAGGTGCGGCTGCTCACCGGCGCCTCCGCCTTCACCCTGCACCCCGAGCCCGCCGTCGGCCTCGGCGAGCTGCGCTTCTCCGACGGCCCGACCGGCGTGCGCGGGCTCAAGTTCGCCGGCGGCCGGGTGGTGTCGCTGTTCCCCAACGCGACGCTGCTCGCCTCCTCCTGGGACCCGAACGTGCTGTACGAGGTCGGCACGCTGCTGGCCGAGGAGGCGATGGCCCAGCAGATCCACGTGGTCCTCGGACCGACGATCAACCTGCATCGCACCGCGCTCGGCGGGCGGCTGTTCGAGGCGTACTCGGAAGATCCGCTGTTGACCGGACGGCTGGCCGCCGCGTACGTGCGCGGCCTGCAGGACAACGGCATCGCGGCCTGCCTCAAGCACCTGGTGGCCAACGAGTCCGAGACCGACCGCAACACCGTGGACAGCGTGGTCGACGAGGCGACGCTGCGCGAGCTGTACCTGCTGCCGTTCGAGATCGCCGCGCTGGAGGGCGAGGCCTGGTCGATGATGGCCGCCTACAACGATGTCAACGGCGTCGCCGCCACCGAACAGAACCACGTGATCAACGAGGTCGTGAAGGGCGAGTGGGGCTACTCCGGCCTGGTCATGTCCGACTGGTTCGCCACCAAGAGCGCCGCACCCGCGGCCAACGGCGGCCTCGACCTGGTCATGCCCGGCCCGGCCGGGCCCTGGGGCGAGGCGCTGGTCGCCGCCGTCCACGACGGACTGGTCGCCAAGGCCGTCATCGACGACCACCTGTCCCGCCTGCTCCTGCTGGCCCGGCGGGTGGGCGCGCTGGCAGATCCGCGTTCCTGGCCGTCGTCGCTGCCAAACCCCGATTCGGCCGTACGCCGGGAGCAGCTCACCCGGCTCGCCGCGGCCGGGATGACCGTCCTGAAGAACGAGGGCGACGTCCTGCCCCTGGACCGTGCCGGCCGGGTCGCGCTGATCGGCCGGCACGCGGTCGAGACGATCGACATGGGCGGCGGCTCGGCCCAGGTCAACCCGCCTCACCAGGTCAGCGTGGCCACCGGCCTGACCGCGCTGCTCGGCGCGCCGGCGGTGTCGATCGTCGACGGGGTGGAGGTGCGGACCCGCCCGGTCCCGTCCCGCTTCCTCACCGACCCGGTCTCCGGCGCGCAGGGCATCCGGGCAACCTTGTACGACGCCGCGGGGTCGGTGCTGGAGGACCGGCTCTGCCCGCAGTCGAAGACCATGGTCGGGATGGACGACGACTTCGCCGGGCCGGTCGCCTCGGCTCGGCTGTCCGGACGGGTCGGCGCCGAAGGACCGGTGGAACTGGGCGTCCTCGGCGTCGGCGAGTGGACGGTCAGGGTGGACGGCGCTTCGCCGCTGACGTTCCCGTTGCAGGCCGCCGGGAACGGCTTCGGCGAAGAGGTGCTGACGCCGCCGCTGCGGACCGACCGCTTCACGGTGGCGCCCGGCGCCCTGTTCGAGGCGACGGTCACGCTGACCACGCCGATGGGGCTGTTCGGGCTGATCGGGCACAACGCCCCGCGGGCCACGGTCGACGTGATCGACGACGCGGTGCGGGCGGCGGCCGCCGCGGACGTGGCCGTGGTGGTGGTCGGGCTGACCGAGGAACAGGAGACCGAGTCGGTCGACAAGTCCACGCTGCGGCTGCCCGGCGCCCAGGACGCGCTGGTCGAGGCGGTGGCGGGCGCGGCCCGGCGCACGGTGGTGGTGGTCAACGCGGCCACCCCGGTGCTGATGCCGTGGCTGTCCCGGGTGGACGCGGTGCTGTGGGCCGGCCTGCCCGGCCAGGAGGGCGGGCACGCGATCGCGGCGGCCCTGCTCGGCGACGTCGAGCCGGCGGGCCGGCTGGTCACCACCTTCCCCGCCGCGGACGGGGCAGCGCCGGCCTGGTCGGTGACCCCGGTCGACGGGAAGCTGCCGTATGCCGAGGGCACGTTCATCGGGTACCGCGGGCACTACGCGGGCCGGGCTCCGGAGCCGGCCTTCTGGATGGGGCACGGTCTCGGGTACGGCAGGTGGGAGTATTCGGACGTGCGCCTGGTCACCGGCGACGAGCCGGCGATCACGGCGACCGTCGAGAACGTCGGCGGACGGCGCAGCCGCGAGGTGGTACAGGTCTACCTGCGCCCGGTCGAGCCGGACGAGCCGATCCGGCTGGTCGGCTGGTCGGCGGTGACGGTCGACCCGGGACAGTCGGCCCGGGTGACCGTCCGGACGGACCCGCGGCTGTGGCGCAGGTGGGACGAGGCGACCGGGTCGTGGGGTCGCCTGTCGGAGGGCGGCACGTTCCTGGTGGCCCGGGGGCTGGGCGACATCCGGGCCACCGTCGGCTAGTTCCGCCCGCGGGCGGCTCAGCAGGTCGAGTGGAACAACCCGGCCACGGCCGTGGTCGCGCGCAGCCGGTTGTACAAGCCGACCGCCTCGGTCGTCTCCGCCACGTGCACGGTCACCTCGCGTGCCGCCAGCCACTCCACCGTCGACGGCGGTACCTCGAGTCGCTTCTCCATGCCCTGCGACAGCACGACCGCCACCGCGCCGGCGGCAAGCAGCTCCTCGATGTCGGCGGGCTGGATACCCGGCGAGTGGCCGGTGCCGGTCTCGGTCCAGTCCCACTCGCGGCCACCGCCGGGCCACACTTTCACGTCCTTGACCACGCCGAGCCCTTCGACCTCGAGCCGGCCCCAGGAAACCGCCAGAATCTCCGGTGACGTCACCCGGTCAACCTACCCGGCCGGCCGTCAGCGGAAGGTGAACAGGCGCGGCTCGGACGGGAGGGCTGTGCCGCCGTTCGGTGGGCGGCGGGACATCCCGACCCGGAATCGGGCGTCGCCGGGGGCGGTGAAGGCCAGCTCGGTGAAGCCCTCGGCGCGGAACTGGGCGCGGACCTCCTGGCTGGGGTCGGCGTCGGGGCGGCGGCCCCGGGTCCAGATCACGGTGGCGCCCGGGGTGGTCAGCGCGGGCAGGGCGGCGACCGTCCGGCACATGTCCTCGTGGGTGACGTTGCCGAAGACGCCGCAGGCCAGCAGGATGTCGGCGGGTTCGAGGGCGGCGTAGGTGGCGGTCGCGCCGGCGTCGGCGGTGCGGACCTCGACGGCCGGCAGGTCCAGGTCGGCGGCGGCGGCGCGGGCGCGGTCCGCCAGCTCCGGGGTGAGCTCGACCAGCACGGCGTGCACCTCTCGGCCGGCGGGGTAGGAGGCGAGGACGGGCAGGACGTCCCGGCCGTCGCCGGCGCAGATGCTGAGCAGGCGGACCGGTGGTGGGGCCGCGGCCAGGGCCTCGCTCAGGTAGCGCCGCACGACGACCAGCCGTCGCGCCAAAGAGGACTCCGCGACGTCGTAGCCCTCGTGCCAGTCGACCCAGTCCCGGGTCATTCCGGGCTGACCTGAATCAGGGGCTGTTCCCGGGCGTTGGCCGCCCGCATCAGCGGCAACACGTTCAGCGGGGTCAGGTACGGCTGGAGGCGCCGCACGTAGTCGGCCTGGTTCAGGACCGTGTTGCGGAGCTCGGCGAGGGTCCGGGCGCCGCATCGGACGTGGTCGGCCGTGCCCAGCGCGGCGCCGACGACGAGCGCGGGTAGCTCGGCCGTGAAGCGGGCCGTGCCGAGCGCCTTGGTCACCCGGGTGGTCACCGTGCGCGTTGCCGGGTCGAGGAAGACCTGGTACCACACGTCGCCGCCGGTGTAGACGACCGCGGACGGGCCGCCGGTCGACGGACCGGACAGGCCGAGCTCGGCCACCAGGAAGCGGAAAGCCTTCGCGACCTCGGTGTCGAAGGATTTTTCCCATTGCACAGCCATGCCGACCCCCGATCCCGGCGGAAGAACGGATTAGATCGACGAAATCAGATGCGATGCCCGCGCGCAACGGATTCCTACCACGATCTTGGGTACGAGGGTGCGCTCGGCGGCGGGCGGGAGAGCCGGATGGCGGGTAGAAAGGAGGGCATGGCGGAGATCGTGCTGATCCGGCATGGGCAGACGGAGTGGAGCGCGGCCGGGCGTCACACCTCGTACACCGATCTGGACCTGACCGCGGAGGGTGAGCAACAGGCCCGCGCCGCCGGTGACCGGCTCGCCGGGCGCGCGTTCGCCGCGGTGTTCTGCAGCCCGCGCAAGCGGGCGCTGCGGACCGCCGAGCTGGCCGGCCTGGAGGTCACCGAGATGACCGAGGACCTCGCCGAGTGGAACTACGGCGAATACGAGGGCATCACCACCGCCACCATCCGGGAGTCGCATCCGTCCTGGTCGCTGTGGACCGACGGGGCGCCGGGCGGCGAGACGCCCGGCGAGGTCGCGGCGCGGATCGACCGGGTGCTGGCTCGTGCCGGCGGGCTGCTGGCCGAGGGCGACGTCGCGCTGGTCGCGCACGGTCACTCGCTACGGGTCGTGGGCGCGCGGTGGATCGGCCTGCCGGCCAGTGGCGGGGGCAAGCTCAGGCTGGGCACCGCGACGCTGTCCACGCTCGGCTTCGAGCATGGCAACCAGGTGATCGACTCGTGGAATGCCTGACCGCGCCGGGTGCATGATGATCTACCGATGACCCGAGGCGCGCGCCGGCTGGCCCTGCTGGTGGCGGGCGCGTTCTTCATGGAGATCCTGGACGCCACCGTGATCGCGCCGGCGGCGCCGCACATCGCCGAGGATCTGCACGTCACGGCCGTTTCGATCAATGTCGCGATCACCGCGTACGTGCTGACGCTGGCCGTCCTGATCCCGATCAGCGGATGGCTCACCGAAAAGTTCGGCGCGCGCCGGATCTTCACCTTCGCGGTGGCCCTGTTCACGCTCGCGTCGGCCGGGTGCGCGGCGGCCACCAGCCTGCCGATGCTGGTGGCGACCCGGGTTCTGCAGGGCGTGGGCGGCGCGATGATGGTGCCGGTCGGCCGGCTCGTGGTGATCCGGACGACGGCGAAGACCGACCTGGTCCGCGCGATCGCCTACCTGACCTGGCCCGCGCTGGTCGCGCCGCTGGTGGCACCCGCGCTCGGCGGCGTGCTCAGCACGTACGCGTCATGGCGGTGGATCTTCCTGGTCAACGTTCCGCTCGGCCTGGCGGCGCTGGTGGCGGCCCGGGTGCTGGTGCCGGACGTGCGGGCGGACGACCCGGGGCGGCTGGACACCCGCGGTTTCCTGCTGGCGGCCGGCGGCATCGCGGCGCTGGTGTTCGGGCTGGAGGGGGTCGCGGCGGAGCGGCCACGCTGGGCGGTGGCCGTCGGCGCGCTGGCGTTCGCCCTGCTCGCGCTGGCCGGCACGGTCCGGCATCTGCTGCACGCCGACCGGCCCCTGGTCGACCTGCGGATCCTGTCGCTGAAGACGTATCGGGTGACGGCGCTGGGCGGCTCGGCGTTCCGGGCGGTCATCACCGCCATCCCGTTCCTGCTGCCGCTCTTCTTCCAGCTGGGCTTCGGGTGGAGCGCCGCGCGGGCCGGCCTCGTGGTGATCGCGCTGTTCGCCGGCAACGTCGGGATCAAGCCGGCCACCACGCCGCTGATGCGCCGGTTCGGCATCCGGACGGTGATGCTCGGCTCGGTGCTGGCCTCGGCGGCGTGCCTGGCCGGGATCGCGCTGCTCGAGCCGGCCACTCCCCTGCCGCTGCTGCTCGGGCTTCTGCTGCTGAGCGGGATCTTCCGCTCGACCGGGTTCACCACGTACCACACGGTCGCCTTCGCGGACGTGCCGTCGCCCCGGATGACCAGCGCGAACACGCTGATGTCCACGGTCCAGGAGTTGGGCGGCGGGCTCGGCGTCGCGGTCGGCGCGCTGCTGGTGCGGCTGGGCGGCGGGGTCGGCGCGCACGGGGACGCGGCGTTCCGGTTCGCGTTCGTGGTGCTGGCCGTGCTGCTGGTGGTGCCGGCGGTGGAGGCGTTCCGGCTGCCGCGCACGGCCGGCAACGTCGTGGCAGGCCGGGCCGGCGGGTAGCCCGCCCGTGGTACCACGCCCGGGTGGACCGGTCGGGCACCACTTGCCGGAAAGGGGCCGGAACGCGAGGTTCTCCTCTACGGGAAGGACTCCGTAACGGGAACTGGGCCGTTCCGGCTACCGCCCAGGCGGGATGGGCGAAAGAAGCAAAATGGCTTATGTTCTTTCCACTACCGGCGACGAGGAGGACCGACCCATGATTTTCTACGCAAGCGTTCCCGGCCGCGGTGTCGTCATCGCGCTCTGCGTCCTGTTCGTAGTGGTCACCGTGGTGGTCGTCCGGGCCGGCCGGCGCCGCCGGGAACGGGCCGGCGGCGAACCGGCCGCACCGCGCGCCACGGCGAAGGTGGTCGAGCCGCCCGCGGAACCTACGGTCGAGCTGCCCGGGACGCCGGCCGTCAAGCCCACGGCGCCCGAGGTCGGGCCGCCCGGGGTCCGGTCGGTCAGGCCCGAGGCGCCCGAGGTCGGGCCGCCCGGGGCACGCTCGGTCACGCCCACGGCACCCGCGGTCGAGCCGCCCGCGTTGCGCGCCGTTCTGCCGCCCGCGACTCGCACGGCCCGGCCGCCCGCCGAGGAGTTCCCCGCTCCGGCGCGCTGGCCGGGGATGAACAACTCCCGGTTCGGCCGGCACGCGGACGGGCCCCGGCACTTCGCCGCTGCGCCGCCCACCAGGAGGTGACGCGGGGACCACGGGGATGGACCACCCACCTCGCCCGGCGGCGGCGCTACGGCCCGGTGTGGCAACCAGGCCGCCGGCTCACCGGGGACTCGGCCTCGCCGTACGATCACATGGTTTTCAAAAGGTCCTCGAAGTTGGTGGTCAGGGCGAACGGGTCGAGCACCGTGACCGGATCGCGGCGCTCGAGCTCGTCGGCCAGCTCGCCGGCCGCGCGGGTGATGCGCGAGCGCAGCGGGCCGGCGGCGGAGTCGGCGCCGGAATCGCCGCCGGCCGCGCCGAAGTCGTCGGTGGCGGCGAAGACGGCGGTCGGCAGGACCACGGCGTGCAGGTACGCGAAGAGCGGCCGCAGCGCGTGCTCGAGCGCGAGCGAGTGCCGGGCGGTGCCGGCCGTCGCGGCGATCAGGACCGGCTTGCCGGCCAGGGTGTCCTTCTCCAGCACGTCCACGAACGACTTGAACAGGCCGCTGTAGCTCGCCGTGAAGATCGGGGTGACCGCGATCAGCGCGTCGGCGGCGGCCACCGCGTCGGTGGCCTCCTTGAGCGCGGCCGGCGGGAAGCCGGTGAGCAGGTTGTTCGCGATGTCGTGGGCGAGGTCGCGCAGCTCGATGACCTTAACCGTCAGATCGATGCCTTTCGACGCGGCGGCACCGACGGCCGCCGCGGACAGCTGATCGGCCAGGAGCCGGGTCGAGGACGGCTGGCTCAGACCCGCCGAGATCACTACCAGGGAACGCTGGTTCATGCTGTGCCCTCCTTTTGCATGCCCTTCTGGCCCTCGCCTGCGAGGCCGTCCGTAAGTTCCGCTGGGTGCCGCTCGGTGCAGGCGGTCATGCAGACACCTTCTTCGCGAGCAGGGAGGCGTGGGTGGGCGCGTCCGGGACGTGGGCGGGCTTGAGCGCGGCGAACTCCTTGCGCAGCACCGGGACCACCTCGCCGCCGAGCAGGTCGAGCTGCTCGAGGACGGTCTTCAGCGGCAGGCCGGCGTGGTCGAGCAGGAACAGCTGGCGCTGGTAGTCGCCGACGTAGTCGCGGAAGCCGAGCGTGCGGTCGATGACCTGCTGCGGGCTGCCGACGGTCAGCGGCGTCTCCCGGCTGAAGTCCTCCAGCGACGGGCCGTGGCCGTAGACCGGGGCGTTGTCGAAGTACGGCCGGAACTCGTTGACCGCGTCCTGGCTGTTCTTGCGCATGAAGACCTGGCCGCCGAGGCCGACGATGGCCTGGTCGGGGTCGCCGTGGCCGTAGTGGGCGAAGCGCTCCCGGTACAGCGCGACCATTCGCTGCGTGTGCGAGGCCGGCCAGAAGATGTGGTTGGCGAAGAAGCCGTCGCCGTAGTGCGCCGCCTGCTCGGCGATCTCCGGCGACCGGATCGAGCCGTGCCAGACGAACGGCGGCACGTCGTCGAGCGGCCGCGGCGTCGAGGTGAAGCTCTGCAGCGGGGTGCGGAACTTGCCCTGCCAGTCGACGACCTGCTCGCGCCACAGCTGGTGCAGCAGCGCGTAGTTCTCGATCGCGAGCGGAATGCCGGCCCGGATGTCCTTGCCGAACCACGGGTACACCGGACCGGTGTTGCCGCGGCCGAGCATCAGGTCGACCCGCCCGTCCGCGAGGTGCTGCAGCATCGCGAAGTCCTCGGCGATCTTCACCGGATCGTTCGTGGTGATCAGCGTGGTGGCGGTGCTGAGCAGCAGCTTCTCGGTCTGCGCGGCGATGAACGCGAGGGTCGTCGTCGGGGACGAGGAGAAGAAGGGCTCGTTGTGGTGCTCGCCGAGCGCGAAGACGTCGAGGCCGACCTCCTCGGCGTGCCGGGCGATGGTGACGATGTTCTTGATGCGCTCGCCCTCGGACGGCGTCTGCCCGGTGGTCGGGTCGGTGGTGATGTCACTGACGCTGAAGATCCCGAACTGCATGACCCGCTCCTGAGGTGGGTGGGGTGGTGCTTACGGCCGCCACAACGCCGCCGAGGACCGAAGTATTTCAAAACTAAAGAACTCACGCTGCGGCGGGGGTCACATCGGCAACCGGCACGAAACACCCAGTTCGCATGTCCCCCGGACAGGTGGGTGATCCTCTGACTGGTGGCGAGTTTTCCACCGAATCGCCGTGTAGTGGATCGCAGAGAAGAGGAAAATGGCCTACCGTGCACGTCGTTCCTCGCGGACGGTTGCGCCGTGACTAGGGAGGATCTAATCTCTGTCGGGTTAGGCCGACCCTGGCGCTCCCCAGCTTCGACCGCGTGAGCGTGTTTCCGATGGCGCTGGAGGAGTTCCTGTGGGTGATAGCGGTCCAACCATCGCGGAGACGTTGGACGAAGTCTCCAATGAGGATGCACCCTGGGATTACTTCGACTCCGACAGCTACTTCTGGCACAACTACGGCCATCTCCGCGCCGACGACAAGCAGATCATCGACATCGTCGCCGACTTCTTCGTGCACTGCTTCGACCGCGACCGGCCGCGCAACCTGGCGAACGCCATCGACGTCGGCTCCGGGACCAACCTCTACCCGGCGATGACCATGCTGCCGTTCGCGTCCCGGGTGACCCTCTTCGAGCGCTCGCCCGCCAACCGCCAATGGCTGATCGACGCGCTGAACGAGCCGCAGGGGTCGTGGGACGAGTTCTGGAAGGCGGTCGCCGCCGGCCGGCCGACGTACCAGCGGATCCGCAAACCGCTGGAGGTGCTGGCGATGCGGGCCTGGGTGACCAAGGGCAACGTCTTCGCGCTGGGCGCCGACGACAAGTACGACCTCGGCACGATGTTCTTCGTGGCCGAGTCGATCACCACCCGGGACGACGAGTTCCGCCGCGCGACACTGAACTTCGTCGACTCGCTCAAGCCGGGCTCGCCGTTCGCCGCGGCCTTCATGTGCCGTTCCGAGGGCTACTTCGTGGGCTCGACGTTCTTCCCGGCACACTCGATCGACATCACCGACGTGGAGATGTGCCTTGCCGATATCGCGCGGATAAGCCAAATTGAGAAAGTCGCGAGCGAGGACCTCCGCGCCGGCTACAGCGGGATGATCGTGGCGACCGGATGGAAGAGGTAGCACAGCCCACGGATGGGTAGGTGACGGCACACCTATGCAGATCCAGCCGCGTCAACGGTTGCTCGACATCTGGCAAGCCACCGCCCGGGTGTCCTTCCGGGACAAGCAATGGGTCCCTGACGGCCTCAACTCGATCAGCGACGCCGAACAGCTGCTCTGCATCATGGCGCCGGCCACCGGGATCCCGCTGTTCCGGCTCGACCAGCCCGACGAGGTCGCCGCGGACGTGCAGGACAAGCTGCGGGCCCTCGGCGACAACCGGGAGATCCCGGTACAGCTGATCAAGGCGCTCACCGGGTACCTCACCCAGTACACCGCGCCCGACGGCACCCCGATCTTCTCCGGCGGCGGCTACTTCCGCTCCGATGTGGAGGGTGAGGACGTCAAGCAGGCGCAGCGGGATCTGGACGTGGTGGACTCGTTCTCGATCTCGGTGACGCTGATGCTGGCGATCATCGGTTTCACCAAGATCTTCCGGCAGGTGATCAGCCGGCCGGCCCTGATCGAGGACGTCGAGAGCCTCGAGCGGATGGCGAACCGGCGCCTGTCCGCGGCGATGATCGGGCTGCTGCGCAGCTTCGCCGTCAACGTCTTCTCCGCCGACAGCGACTTCGGCGACGAGCTGATCCGCACCGTCAACCAGGAACGGCGCCCGATCCCCCAGGTGGTCGACGAGCTGCGCCGGGCCCTGCGAGAGATCAACGCCCGGTTGCGGGACGACGTCACCATCGGGTCCGGCTCCGCCGAGGGCACCGAGCTGGACAACCCGAACCGGCTCTTCGAGTGCGGCTGGTCGTGGGGTGTGGTGCGCGAGGCGCCGGAGATCCAGACGGCGCCCGAGACCGGCGATTTCCAGCAGAAGCCCGGCGTGGCACAGAACGCGCCCTACCTGTATTTCACCACCGTCGCGCTGGACGCGATCCAGGCGCTCTCCTCGGAGCGCACCCGGCTGCTCGGCCTGCTCGACCCGGAACAGGCCCGGCTCGCCCAGTCGCTGCAGCTGCGCTTCGAGCTGACCCGGTCGTACTGGGCCACGATCGCGACCTTCGGCGCCGGGCGCTGGCCCCTGGAGGACCTCCCCTGGCGTACCACCGACGGCATCGAGTCCGACTACTTCAGCCTGCTGGTCAGCGGCATGGTCATGCAGAACATGCTCTCCACCCGCACCTCGGACACCGATCGCCGGCGAGTCGCCGAGGTGCTGGACAAGCTGGCCAGTCGCAGCCGGATCACGTTGCGCTCGACCAAGCCGGAGACCGCGATCGCGGTGCACTACCCGGGCGTCCGCTTCCCGCTCGAGGGCAGCGAGGACGTCGGCGGCCCCACCTTGGCCTGGACGGTCGCCGACTACGCGCCGACCCTGCTCCGTCGCACGCTCGACCTGGCCCGCACGCTGACCGACAACGAGGGTCGCAGCCGGCTGATCGAGCTGTCCAACTCGATCTGGGACCACCTGCACTCCCGGATGATCGTCGACGGCGACGACCGCGACCTGTGGGACCGCCCGGCCGGCGCGTACTCCTACCTGGCCCGGGAGGACGACGGCCCGGGCGAGGCGTCGTGGTACTACACCAAGCGCGTGGTCGACTGCCTGGTCGCCGCGGCCGAGCTGATCCAGGAGACGGCGCCGGCCAGCGACCTGCTCGGCCAGATCGCCGAGGACCTGCTCAACGAGGCGGAGTACCTCTACGACCGGGAGCTGCTCAACGGCACCACCACCCGCGGCGAGGCGTTGAAGGTCGAGCTGGAGCGGATCGGCACCGAGCTGCGCCGGGCCCGCACGGTGCGGCCGGGGCGCCCGGGGGTGGCGGTCGCGCTCACCGAGGACGTGCTGCGCCGGCTGGATCGGCTGTCGGCGGCCCGGCGCGCGGAGGCGGGGTGAGCTGATGCTGATGTTGGCGACCTCCGAAGGCCGGGTGAGCGGATGCTGATCTTCGCGACCTCCGACAAGGGCGGCACCGGGCGGTCGGTGACCAGCTGCAACCTGGCGTACCGGCACGCCCTGCAGGGCAAGGACGCCTGCTACCTGGACTTCGACTTCGGCTCCCCGACGGCCGGCGCGATCTTCGACCTGCCGGAGGCGCTGTCCGGCGTCGCGGGCGGCGGGCTGCACAGCTATCTGATCGACGGCGAGACCGAGCCCCGCACGATCAACGTCTGGGCCGCGTCGCAGCGGGAGGCGCTGCGCAAGCGGCCGGGCGGCGCGGGCGAGCTCACCCTGCTCCCGGGCGACCGGGGCCGCGGCGAGTTCAGTTCCGGGCCGGGCATCGTCGAGCGCTGCGCCGAGCTGCTGCTGCGGCTGGACGAGGAGTACGACCTGGTGCTGGTCGACCTGAGCGCCGGCCGCTCGTACGCCACCGAGATCGTGCTGGAGGCGACCGCCTCGGCCGAGATCAACGCCCGCTGGATCGTCTTCCACCGCTGGACCCGGCAGCACATCATCGCCGCCAGCAACCTGGTGCAGGGGCCGCAGGGCATCCTCGAGACCGGCGAGCAGAAGGGCCACCGCAAGGCCGAGCTGGCCGAGCGCATCCGCTTCGTGCGTACGGCCGTGCTCGACCCCTCCGCCCCCGAGCAGAACGGACTGCGCCCCGAGCAGCTGGCCTGGCTCGACGTCTGCAACCGCCGGTTGCAGGAGCTGGCCGCCCGCAGCGGGGTCGGACAGGCGAAACTGCTCGGCGAGGTGCCGCTGGACCCGGTGCTGCAATGGCAGGAGCAGCTGCTGTCCAACGACGACGTGTGGATGTACCGCACCGCCAACGAGCGCACGGTCAACGCCCTCGAGGAGCTGGCCAAGAAGATCGTGGACGAGAGCGCGTGGGAGAGTCTGTGACCACGTCCGACGACGTGTTCACCGAGGAGAGCGCCCAGCCGTCGGTCCGGGCCGTCGCCCTGTCGCACCTGTCCGTCGAGCTCGGCCACCTCTACATGGACGACTTCGTCCAGGGGCCGGAGCGGCTGCGGGAGCACTTCCGGCGGGTCGCGCCGTGGCTGCCCCCGGCCCTCGGCCGGCTGGCGGCGGCCCGGCCCCGGGTCAGCACCTGCTTCCTGATCGACGACTACTTCACCCGGTTCTCCACGCCCTGCGAGGTGGTGCCCGCGCTCGTGGACGCGGCCGCCGAGCACGGCCTGACGATCGACTACGTGGCCCGGGAGTCGGGTTGCGCGCGGGTCGGCGACCTGGACCTCGCGGCGGTCGTGCAGGCGCACATCGTGGACGAGCCGCCCGCGGGCGCCACCGGCGGCCGGCCGCCGACCAGCGTGTCCGGCTGGCTGACCAACGGCGAGCGGTCGCCGGCGACGGCCGCCGCCGCGATGTCCGCGCCGCGGGAGTGGTTGCCGCCGCGGGAGAACGCCGTACGGAATCACTCGATCTTCGTCGACGTCGAGCTGTGGAGCGAGGAGGACGGCGTCCGGCTCTGGTCCTGCCCGTTCCTGGCCGCGGTCTGGCAGCTCCAGCGGCTCGGGCTGCTGCGGCACCGCGGCGAGCCGGTCGCCGAGCCGGTGCCGGTCGCCGCCCCGGAGGCGTTGCCGGCCGACTGGGACGCGATGCCGGCCGTCGTCCGGCTCAACCCGAAGGCGCAGCCGTTCCGCGCCTACCGCACGTTCAGCGTGCTGGACCGGCGGTTCCTGACGATCGAGCACGCGGTCCGCACGATCCTCGGCCAGATCGCGGTCAACCCGCGGGTGGCCGTCCAGGTGCTCGACCGGGCCGCCGCCGAGGGGCTGGACCTGCCGGCCGAGCCGGTCGAGCGGATCAGCTACGTGTTCGACTGAGCTCGCGGGAGACCTCCCACAGCTCCCGGAACAGCTGCGAGCACTCCTTCACCCGCGAGTCGGTGAGCACCAGGCGGGTCTCGGCGACCTGCGCCTGGCTGGGATCGGTGGTGGTCGGCGTCGTCTCGTACGCGAGGATGTTGTCGAACAGGATGAGGTCGCGCACCTGGACCTGCAGCGGGGTCGGCACCGCCCGCCGGTCCAGCAGCCGCACCTCGATCATCATCTCGCGCTGTTCCTCGTACGCCCGGCGCAGCACCGGGTCGTCGGCCATCGACGGCGTGTCGAGCACGAAGATCCGCCGCACCCGCTTGCCGTCGCGGGCCGCCCGCCGCTGTGCGTCCAGATAGCGCTGGCCGATCTCGCTCTGCCACAGGTCGTGGTCGACCGCGGCCAGGCTGATCGCGTCGATGCTGGTGGTGGCGGTACGGGTCAGGCCGAGCAGCCAGTCCCGGTCCTCGCCGTAGTAGGTGACCGTGCCGCCCTCGGCGAGCTGTTTGAGGAAGGCGGACATCTCCGCGATCTTCGCCTGCACGAAGCGGTAGACGATCGGCGGCGAGTCCGGGGAGATCTGCGTCGAGTTGCGGACCAGCTGGGTGACCAGGTCGGTCTGGAGCGCCGACGCCTCGATCAGCCCGAACAGCGCGGTCGCCTCGCTGATCTCCGAGAACGCGTCGCCGATCAGTTGCTTCATGTCCGCCATCCCGTCCCGCTCCAGCTGCTCGACGGCGGCCAGCCGGTTCTCGAAATCCACCAGGAAGCGGACCATCAGCGCGATGCCGCCGATCAGGATCGACAGGATGATGCAGATCGCCTGCGGCTGGTCCAGCCCGTTGGTCACCAGGAAGGTCACGCCGCCGCTGGCGACGGTCAGCAGAGCGGTTTTGAGGACGCTGTCGCGGGCCATCCGCTCCCGCATCTCGGCGGTCACGAGCGGGTCGCCGAGGACAGGGACTCGGCCAGCATCACCGAGAACTGGTCGCGGATGCGGGTGGCCAGCGTGGTCCACTGCCGGGTGAAGCCGGCCCGGCGCTCCAGGACGGTCCACATCGCCTCGGTGAGCTCGTCGGCGCGGGCCGCCGGCATCCACAGGTGCAGCAAATGGTCGACGGCCGGGCCGAGCCGGCGCAGGGTGTCCGCCCGCGGCCGCAGGCCGGCCGCGGACTTGCGGACGCTCTCGATGAGCGTGGACAGCAGCCAGTCGTGCAGGGCGATGTCCTCGCAGGCGGCGGCCAGCCGGTCGGCGTCGCACTCGCCGGCGGTGAAGCGCAGCAGCCGCAGCCGCCGGTCGTGCACCTCGAAGTGGACACCGGAGAGCGACCGGCCGGGCCGCGCCACCCAGCGCAGCCGGGAGCGGGCCGCACGAAAGGAGTCCTCGGGGCCGCCTCGGGTGGCGCTCTGCACCTCGTTGGTGGCGCGCTGGGCGACCGCGCCGAGGTCGAGGGCGGCCGGCGCCCGGTCGGGGCTGCCGAGCGCGTCGGCGATCGCGTCCCACCGGGGTTTGCCGAGCGTCTCGATCCGGCCGGGCTGGGCCAGGTAGTGCGACCAGGGGCGGCGGGCGGTGTGCGCGGACGGGACGATCGTCGCGTACGCGGAGCCCTGCACCACCTCGTTGTCGGTGATCGCCGCGCGCTGCAACGCCGTGCCGATCCCGCGGACCGGGCCGAGCGCGCAGTCCACCCCGACCGGCCGTTCCGGGGAGCGCACATAGGACCGTGGGCGCGTGTGGACCAGCACCCGCTCGCCGGCGACCAGCTCGACCAGGCTCCGCCCGTCGTCGTCGCTCGACGACGGATCGCGCCCGCGCAGCAGTCCGGTGTCGACCTCACCCACGACGAGCACCATGGCCCCCCATTCTCGGCGGCGCGGGGACCTGGGGCGGCGATGAGGAATGCTGGTCATCGATGACCGTCTGCGCGCCCCAGCGGCGCGTCCCCGCCCGCATGACGCCAGCCGTTCGATTGGACCCCAAGAACCCGCGGAATGCAACAGTCCGTGATCGATCCAGCGCGGTGGGTGCGCATACCATCAACGCGGGGGTGATTCAAGGCGTCTGATCCCGTATGCGCATCGTCCGCACATTCATGTTTCTCAGGTGGCCTAGCCCCCACAGTGGAGCGTCGATCACCGTTAGCTTCGAGTGATGAACCGACCCGATGTGCTCGTAGTCGGCGCCGGTGTCTCCGGGCTGACCACGAGTCTGCGACTGGCCGAGCACGGCGTACGCGTCCGGATCCGGGCCCAGGATGCCCCCGCCGACACCAACTCGGCCGCGGCCGGCGCCATCTGGGATCCCATCTACGCCGAGCATCCGCGGGTGCCGGAGTGGGCCCAGCGCAGCTACGAGGTGTTCACCCGGATGGTGGCCGACGGCTTCCCGGGGGTGCGGCTGGTCGACGGCGTCGAGGCCGACCGCCTGCCGATCACCTCGCCGGAGTGGGCACGTGGCCTGCCCGGCTTCCGCGAGTGCGACCCGGGCGACCTGCCGCCCGGGTTCGTGCACGGCTGGCACTACACCGCCCCGATCATCGACATGCCGCCGTACCTGGCGGCGCTCGAGGCGATGGTCCGGGCGTACGGGGCCGACCTGCACTTCGGGCGCCGGCTGACGTCGCTGGCCGAGGGCTTCGCGGATGCGCCGATCGTGGTCAACTGCAGCGGGCCGGGCGCCCGCGAGCTGGTGCCCGACCCCACGGTCCGGCCGATCCGGGGCCAGCTGGTCGCGATCCGCAACCCGGGGCACCGGGAGTTCTTCGCCGAGCACACCGAGGAGCTCGGCGAGATGATCTACCTGCTGCCCCAGGGCGACATGCTGCTGCTGGGCGGCAGCGCCGAGGAGGGCATCGACGATCCCGCGCCCGACCCGCTGGTGGCCGACGCGATCGTCAAGCGCTGCGGCGACATCTTCCCGGAGATCCGGCACGCGGAGATCCTGGAGAACCGGGGCGGCATCCGGCCCGCCCGCGCGATGATCCGGCTCGAGCACGAGGATCTCGGCGACCGGCACATCGTGCACAACTACGGGCACAGCGGGGCCGGGGTGAGCCTGTCCTGGGGCTGCGCCGACGACGTCGCGGCGATCGTGGGCCGGCTACTCGGGCGCTGACGCCGTCGGAAAGAGGATCGGGCTGAGCAGGTGGGGCGTGCGGCCCTCGGCCGGCTCGTTGCCCAGCACCGGGAGGATCGCGTCGCGCAGCCCGGCGATCAGCTTCGCCCGCTCGTCCTCGGTCAGCCAGATCGCGTGCTGCCGATACCCGACCAGGTCGGCGGCGGGGTCGGCGTCCGGGCCGTCCAGATAGGAGCCGAACTCGGCCAGCAGCACCGCCATCGCGGTGGCGAACACCCGCCGGTGGTCGTCGACGGTGGCCGACGCGGCCTTCTCGGCGGAGATCGCCGCCCGCTCGCGGCGCAGCCGGTAACTGCGCTCGACGAAGCCGCGCACCCGCTGCTCCCCCGCCACCTCGAGGATGCCGGCGTCGGCGAGCGTGCCGACGTGCCGGTAGACCGTGGCCTGCGAGACGTCGGGCAGGCGGGCGCACAGCTCGGCCGTCGTGACCGTGCGGCCGCCGGAGAGGGCGTGCACGATCCGCAGCCGTACCGGATGGAGAAGAAGCTCGACCGGGTCCATTCCCCTATTTTCGCACACCTGATAATGTTCGCAGCCATGAGAACAATGGTCGGCGGGGTGGCCACCTACCCGCGAGGGACGGGCGGTCCGAGTGTTCTATATCTGCCGGGGGCGGGCCTGGTCGGGCTCGACTTCCTGACCGTGACCGAGGCGCCGGGCGCCACCCATCTGCTCTACGACCGGGGCGGCACCGGCTGGAGCGATCCCGTACCGCTGCCGCGCAGCGCGGCCGAGGTGGCGACGGAGCTGCACCGGGTGGCCGGCGACGGGCCGCACGTGCTGGTCGGTCACTCGATGGGCGCGGTCTACGCGCGCCGCTTCGCGCAGCTCTTCCCGTCGTCGGTGGCCGGGCTGCTGCTGCTCGACCCCGGTCACGAGGACCTCTTCGCGCATCTGCCGGCCGAGGCCCGGGCACTCAACGATCAGATGAAGCCCGACCCTGCGGCGCTGCCCGAGCTGACCGCCGAGCAGCGCGCCGCGGCCACGGCGGCCTGGGCGGAAATCCTGAAAACGTTTCCCGAGGGCGTACGCGACGAGCTCGTCGCCCATCATGTCGAGCACTGGCGCACCGGGCTGACCGAGTCGGCGAACCTGGAGAGCGAGGTCTACGACGAGCTCCGCGGTGGCGGCCCGATCCCCGACGTGCCGACGATCGTGCTCTCGGCCGGCGCCGGAAACCCGGCCTGGTCCTCCTTCGGCTCCCCCGAACTGGTCCGGCAGGCCCTCGACGGCATCCGCGAGCTGCACGGAAAGATCGCCGCATCGTTCACCCGCGGCGAGCACCGGGTGCTCGACGGCGCCACCCACCTGTTCCTGCACCTGGAGAAGCCGGAGGAGGTGCACGCCGCCCTGGGCGACCTGCTCGCCCGGCTCTAGACACGGCGGACGTGGCCCGAGTGAGCAGAACGTCAATTGAAGAATTTTTCAATTGATGTTATGGTGGCTGAGCGCTACGAACGTGAGGGGTGAACGCCGGTGCCGGTGCCGCTGTATCAGCTCAAGGCGGAGTTCTTCCGGATGCTCGGCCACCCGGTGCGGATCAGGGTTCTGGAGCTGTTGCAGGAGGGGCCGATGGCGGTGCGTGACCTGCTGGCCGCCATCGACGTGGAACGCTCCAACCTGTCCCAGCAGCTCGCCGTGCTGCGCCGCTCGGGCATCGTCACGGCCACCCGCACCGCCGACACCGTCATGTACGAGCTCGCCGGGCCCGACGTCGCGGAGCTGATGCGCGCCGCGCGGCGGATCCTGACCGAGCTGCTGGCCGGCCAGCAGGACCTGCTGACCGAGCTCCGTGACGACGAGCTTCCGGCGCAGCCGGCGAAGACCGGCCGGGCCGGGTGAAGGCGGCCGTCCTGGCCCGGGCCCTCGCGACCCGGGCCGCCTCCGTGCTGCCTGACCGGCGCGCCCTCGCCACGATCGGCCGCAGCCCCCGCAAGGACCTGCTCGCCGGGCTGACCGTGGCGATCGTCGCGCTGCCGCTCGCCCTCGGCTTCGGGATCTCCTCCGGCGCGGGTGCCGCGGCCGGACTGGTCACCGCCGTGGTCGCCGGCGCGCTCGCCGCCGCGTTCGGCGGCTCCAACCTCCAGGTCACCGGTCCCACCGGGGCGATGACCGTCGTCCTCGTGCCGATCGTGCACTCGTACGGCGTGAACGGTGTCCTCACCGTCGGCCTGCTGGCCGGCGTGCTGCTCGTCGGGCTGGCGCTGCTGCACGCCGGCCGGTGGATGGCCTACGTACCGGTCCCGGTGGTGGAAGGCTTCACCCTCGGCATCGCTGCCGTGATCGGACTCCAGCAGATCCCTTCCGCGCTCGGCGTGCCGGCCACTGCCGGCGCCAACCCGGCAGTGGTCGCGGCCCACGCCGTCGCCGACTTCGCCGCCCATCCGCACTGGGCCGCGCTCGGCGTCGCGGCCGGTGTGGCAACGCTGATGCTCGCCGGCACGCGGCTGCGCCCCGGTGTCCCGTTCTCCCTGGTCGCCGTCGCCGCGGCAACCATCGTGGCCGCCGCCGGGCACCTCCCGGTCGCCACGATCGGGCCCCTACCGGCCGGGCTGCCCGCCCCGTCGCTGTCGTTCTTCCAGGCCGGGCAGGTGGCCGCGCTGCTGCCCTCCGCCCTCGCGGTCGCGGCGCTGGCCGCCCTGGAATCACTCATGTCCGCGTCGGCGGCCGACGCGATGAGCGTCAGCGAGCGGCACGACTCGAACCGGGAACTGTTCGGCCAGGGCCTGGCCAACCTGGCCGTCCCGCTGTTCGGCGGCGTCGCCGCGACCGGCGCGATCGCCCGTACCGCCGTCAATGTGCGTACCGGAGCCGCGTCCCGCCTGGCCGCCCTGATCCACGCCGCCGTCCTCGCGGTGATCGTGTTCGCCGCCGCGCCCCTCGTCGCCGGGATCCCGATCGCCGCGCTCGCCGGAGTACTGATCGCCACCGCGATCCGCATGGTCGAGGTCGGCTCCCTGGCCGCGCTGGCCCGATCCGGCCGCGGCGAAGCTCTGATCATGGGCCTGACCGCGATCGTCACCGTGGCCTCCACCCTGGTCAACGCGGTCGCCGTGGGCCTGCTCGCGGCCGGGGTCCTGGCGCTGCGCCAGGTCGCGCTGGCGGCCCGGCTCGAGCAGGTGCCGCTGCACGCGGACCTGCCACCCGCCGACCACCACGAGGAAGAACAAGCCCTCCTTGCCGAGCACATCGTCGCCTACCGCATCGACGGCCCACTGCTGTTCGCCGCCGCACACCGCTTCCTGCTCGAGCTCACCGAGGCCGCACAGGTACGAGTGGTCATCCTGCGGCTGTCCCGCGTCTCCGCCCTGGACGCCTCCGGAGCGAAAGTCCTCGGCGACGCGATCGACAAGCTCACCCGCCGCGGCACCCTCGTCCTGGTCTCCGGCATCCGCGAGGATCACCTGCACCGGATGAACGCCCTCGGCGTCCTGGACGAGCTCCACGACACCGGCCGGCTCTTCGCCAACACCCCCGAAGCCATCGCCTACGCCCGCGCCCACCTGCACCACACCGGACTCATACCCCAACCGACCTGAGCGGCTACGGTCGCCTCGCCGTCGACGACATCGGGAAGTGCGGTGGGATCGGCGGTTGAGCGAGCTCAGGTGACCGAGCCGAGGTGGCGGCCGGCCGGTTGCGCCGGCCGGCCGCCGCTCGGGTCAGCGGCCCTCGAGCGACTTCACGTTGTCGCCGAAGGTCCAGGACCTCGAGCCGTCCCAGTTGATCGACCAGGTCATCAGGCCCTTGATCGAGCTGACGCTGCCGTACGCCTGCGACACCAGCGACGGCGTCATGTAGCCGCCGCCCGCCCCGGACTGCGCGGGCAGGCCGGGGACCTGCTTGTCGTACGGGACCCGGATCGTGGTGCCCTGGATGGTGAGCCCGTTGTTGAGGCACTGGGTCTGCACGGTGAAGCCCTGCACGGTCCCGGCCGAGTACGAGTCGCCCGAGCAGCCGTACATCGAGCCGTTGTAGTACTGCATGTTCAGCCACCACAGCCGGCCGTTGTCCACGTACTTCTTGATGATCGGCAGGTACGAGCCCCAGATCGAGCCGTAGGTGACGCTGCCGCCGGTCACGTACGCGGTCTCCGGCGCCATGGTGAGCCCGAAGTTCGACGGCATCGCGGCCAGCACCCCGTCGATGATCCGGATCAGGTTGGCCTGCGAGGTGGAGAGCGTGCCGATGCTGCCGCTGCCGGTCAGCCCGGTCTCGATGTCGATGTCGATGCCGTCGAAGTTGTACGCCTTGAGGATCGGCACGACGGTGGCGACGAACCGGTCGGCGACGGCGCTGGAGGACAGGTCGATGCCGGCCGCCGCGCCGCCGATCGACATCAGGATGGTGGCGCCGGACGCCTTGGCCGCGCACATCTCGGCCGGGGTGGACACCTTCACGCCGGCGTCCATGCCGTTCTCCCACAGGACCGTGCCGTCCGAGCGGATCACCGGGAACGCGGCGGCGATCACGTTGTAGCCGTGCTGCAGGATCCGGCTGTCATTGATCGGGATCCAGCCGAGCCCGGGGTGCACCCCGTTGGACGCGCCGTCCCAGTTCTCCCAGTAACCCTGCAGGACCTTCCCGGCCGGCCGGGATTTCACCGCGCAGGTGGAGCCGGTCGGCTGCGTCGTCGGCGGGGTGGTGGGGGCGGTGGTGGGAGCGGTGGTCGGCGGCGTGGTGGGTGCGGTGGTCGGCGCGGTCGTCGGGGGCGTGGTCGTCCCGCCGGTGCAGGCGCCGAGGTCCTTCCACAGCGACGGGGTCGCCGCCGGGTTCCAGCCCGCGCCGACGTAGGCCGTGTGCGTGACGAGCGCCTGATACAGGTGTCCGTTGTAGGTCACCTGCTGCCCGGCCGTATATGTAACACCCTCGGCCCAGACGGTGCCCGAGCACGCCACCGCCGCGAACGACGTGCCCTCCCCCGCGACGGCCACGGCAAACGCCCCGGCCGCCACCGCCACCCCTGCGACCAGCGCTAACACCCGACGACGGACGCCCATGGCAGTCCCCTCTCATCGACGAACATGTCCCACGATCCCCATATCGTGGCGTTCACATTCGTAAATATCAAGGGTTCTTAACAGTGAGCGGGACTCCGAGGAAGGCGGCGAACGGGGCAAGCGCTTTCTCCGCGGCGCCGGCGGGCAGCTTGGCGAGCGGCAGCACGGTCACGGTGACCCCGCGGGCGCCCAGCACCCGCTTCCAGGTGGCCACCACCCGGCCGTCTCGCACCAGGGTCGACTGGAACACGCCGTTGCCGCCGGGGATGATCGCGGCGAGATCGTCGGCGGACGCCATCAGCGACCGCTCTTTGTAGCCGAGCAGGTATTCGTCGAAGCCCGGCAGAGCGAGCCAGCCGGAGGCATCACCACCCGAAGCCTCCGCCGACATGATCATCTCGACGCCGTCGACGTCGACGACCGTCAGAGCATCCCCCGCCACCGCGACGCCGACCTTGCAGTCACTCATCGGCAGGCCCGTCCAGCCCGCGAAGTCCTTGCGTGTCGCCGGCCCGTGACTGCGGAAGTAGCGCAGCGCGATCAACCCGAGCGCCTCCTCCCGGGACGGTCGGCGGGGCGCCGACACCCAGTCGTCGAGCAGCACGAAGGTCTGCTCCTTGCCGACATGCGGGGCGATCGCCGACACGCCGCGCTGCGACGCGTACCAAAGCAGGTGGTAACCCCGCTGCCCGCTCACGTCGATGCCGCCCTCGGTCAGGGTGGCCATGCACTCGGATCGCGTCAGGCGCCGGCCGCCCGCCAGGGCGAAGCCGAGCAGGTCGACCGCGCGCTCGGCGGTCTGCGCGTCGAGCCCGATCTGGGCCCGCCGTTTCTCCGCCCCGGCCAGCTGCCGCGAGCCCATCAGGTCGAGCATCCAGTGGGCGTCCTCGGAGGGCACCAGATGCACCGTGCCACGCATCGGCCAGGTGCGCAGGACGTCGCGTTTCTCCAGCGCGGCATTCACGTCGTCGAGACTCCAGCCGGGCAGGCGCGCGCCCAGCGACCACAGGACGCTGTTTGCATCCTGCGCCTGCATCGCGCCGAACCATGACACGATCTCCTCCACCGAGGAGGGTGCGCCACGCAGGAGAAGGCTCGAAAGCCGGAGCCCCAGGGCCGTCCGCGAATCCATGAGACGACCCTAGAGCGTGGGTACGACAAAACTCAGGCGAGGCGGCCTCGCGCGGCGCGATAGAGGCGGATCAGGTTGTTCGTCGACGAGTCGTCGTCCGCGGCCGGCGCCGACGACGCGGTGAGTTTCGGCGCGAGCTGGTTGGCCATCACCTTGCCCAGCTCCACACCCCACTGGTCGAACGAGTTGATCTCCCAGCAGGTGCCCTCGGTGAACGTGATGTGCTCGTAGAGCGCGATCAGTTGCCCGAGGACCGACGGGGTCAGCTTGTCGGCGAGGATCGTGGTCGTCGGGTGGTTGCCCTGCATCACCCGGTGCGGCGCCACGTCGGGGCTGCTGCCCTCGGCGAGCACCTGCTCCAGCGTGCGGCCGAAGGCGAGCGCCCCGGTCTGCGCGAAGAAGTTCGACATGAACAGGTCGTGCATGCCGCCGATGTCGTGGTTGGGCTGGGCGAACCCGATGAAGTCCGCCGGGATCAGCTTGGTGCCCTGGTGGAGGAGCTGGTAGAAGGCGTGCTGGCCGTTGGTGCCGGGCTCGCCCCAGAACACCTCGCCGGTCTGGTAGCTCACCGGCGACCCGTCCAGGCGCACCGACTTGCCGTTGCTCTCCATGGTCAGCTGCTGCAGGTAGGCGGGGAACCGGTGCAGGTACTGGGAGTACGGCAGGATCGCGTGCGACTGGGCGCCGAGGAACGTGTCGTACCAGACGTTGATCAGCCCGAGCAGGGCCGGCACGTTGGACTCCAGCGGCTCGGTGCGGAAGTGCTCGTCGACCGCGTGGTAGCCGGCCAGCATGTCGGCGAACTGCTGTTTGCCGATCGCCACCATCACCGACAGGCCGACGGCGCTGGGCAGCGAGTACCGGCCGCCCACCCAGTCCCAGAAGCCGAACATGTTGGCGGTGTCGATGCCGAAGTCCGCGACTCGCTTCGCGTTCGTCGAGACCGCGACGAAGTGCTTGGCGACCGCCGCGTCGTCCTTCAAGGCGGCGAGCAGCCAGTTGCGGGCCTCGGTGGCGTTGGTGAGCGTCTCCTGCGTACCGAAGGTCTTGGAGACGATGATGAACAGCGTCGACGCCGGGTCCAGGTCGTGGGTCTTCTGGTAGAGGTCGGTCGGGTCGATGTTCGAGACGAACCGGCACTCGATCTCCGGCGTCTTGTAGCCCTTGAGCGCCTCGTAGGCCATCACGGGGCCCAGGTCCGAGCCGCCGATGCCGATGTTCACCACGGTCTTGATCCGCTGGCCGGTGTGCCCGGTCCACTCGCCGGAGCGCACCCTGTCGCTGAACACGCCCATCCGGTCGAGCACCTCGTGCACCTCGGCCACCACGTCCTGGCCGTCGACGACCAGCGTGGCGTTTCGCGGCAGGCGCAGCGCGGTGTGCAGCACGGCCCGGTCCTCGGTCACGTTGATGTGCTCGCCCGCGAACATCGCGGCGATGCGAGACCGCAGGCCGGCGCGCTCACCCAGAGCAAGGAGCGCGGAAAGCACTTCGTCCGTGACCAGATTCTTGCTGTAGTCCACGGTCAGGTCGGCCACGCGCACGGTCAACCGTGAACCGCGCCCGGGGTCGCTGCCGAACAGGTCGCGAAGGTGCACGGCCGAGAACTTCTCCGCGTACCCCTGCAGGGCCTGCCACTCGGCGCTGGCGGAAACGTGTTCGCTCATTGACCCAGTCTCTCCCTTGAACCCGGACTCTCGTCGCCATCCTGGCACGAATCGGAGCGTGACGTGCCGCGGCACTCATAGAGACGGCACAGGCCGGCCACAACCCGGCCGTAGTCGCCGCGCCGAAGGTGAATGCCATGACGACGTTGATGGAACGCCCACGGGTGGCCGCGCCGAGACACCAGGCACCGCCCTCGAAGAAAGTGCGGCGGTGGCCGGTCCTGGTTCTGCTCGCCGCGACCGCGGTGCTCTACCTGTGGGACCTGAGCGCCTCCGGCTGGGGCAACAGCTTCTATGCCGCGGCCGCGCAGGCCGGCGCGCAGAGCTGGAAGGCGTGGCTGTTCGGCTCGCTGGACGCGGGCAACGCCATCACCGTCGACAAGCCGCCCGCCGCGATGTGGGTGATGGGCCTGTCCGCCCGGCTCTTCGGGGTGAACAGCTGGTCAATTCTCGCCCCGCAGGCGGTGATCGGCGTGGCGAGCGTCTACCTGCTGTACCTGACCGTGCAGCGCTGGTTCGGCCGGAACGCGGCGCTGCTGGCCGGCGCGGCCCTCGCGCTGACCCCGGTGGCCGTGCTGATGTTCCGCTACGACAACCCGGACGCGCTGCTCACGCTGCTGTTGACGGCCGGCGGGTACGCCACCACCCGGGCGGTCGAGAAGGCGTCCTGGAAGTGGCTGGCGCTGACCGGGGTGCTGCTCGGCCTCGGCTTCCTGACCAAGATGATGCAGGCGTTCCTGGTCCTTCCGGCGTTCGCCCTCGTCTATCTGGTCGCCGCGCCGACCGGCCTCGGCAGGCGGATCCGCGACCTCCTGATCGCGGGTCTCGCGTTGATCGTCTCCGCGGGCTGGTACATCGCGCTGGTCTCGCTTTGGCCGGCTTCGTCCCGGCCCTACATCGCCGGCTCGACCAACAACACCCTCTGGGAGCTCGCGCTGGGCTACAACGGCCTGGGCCGGATCTTCGGAGGCGACGGGAACGGCGGCGGCGGAGGAAATTCCGGAAATGTCGGCTTCGGTGGGGCGGCCGGCATCGGGCGCCTCTTCGGGCAATCGATGGGCACCGAGATCTCCTGGCTGCTGCCGGCCGCGCTGATCGCCATGGTCGCCGTCCTCGCGATCACCTTCACCGCGCCGCGCACCGACCGGGCCCGCGCCGCGATCCTCATGTGGGGCGGCTGGCTGCTGGTCACCGGCGTCACGTTCTCCTACATGAGCGGCACGATCCACCCCTACTACACGGTCGCGCTGGCTCCCGCGATCGCCGGGCTCGTCGCCGTCGGCGGCCGGGTGCTCTGGCTCTGCCGTTCCCGCCCGTGGGCCCGCGCCCTGCTGGCCGCGATGGTCCTGGCGACCGCGGTGTGGGGCGCGGTGCTGATGGGGCGCGCGGACTGGCTGCCGGTGCTCCGCTGGGCGTCGCTCGCTCTCGGCGTACTCACCGCGGTGGTCCTGCTCGCACCCACCACCAGGCTGCGGAGGTTCGCGGTGGTCGCGCTCGTCGCGGCGATCCTCTCGGCCGGTGCTTCGGGAGCCGCTTACGCGGCATCGACGGCCTCGGTGGCCCATACCGGTTCGATTCCCTCTTCCGGTCCGTCGTCCGAATTTGGCGGTACGCGCGGCGGCGCGGCCAACCGCATGGGCGGCGCGGGCACCTTCGGGAGTCCGTCCGGGTCCGCACCCGGCTCGGCCGGCTCCTCGGAGACCGGCAGTTCCTCGTCCTCGTCCCGTGCCGGTGTGGCCGGGTCCACCGGGCCGGGTTCGTCTCCGGGCGGTCCCGCCAACGCCGAGCTGACGGCCCTGCTCAAGGCGAGCACCACCAAGTGGTCCGCGGCGATCAGCGGCGCCACCTCCGCCGCCGAGCTGGAGCTGGACAGCGGCACCTCGGTCATCGCCCTCGGCGGCTGGAACGGCAGCGACCCGAGCCCCACCCTCGCCGAGTTCCAGGCCTACGTGCGGGCCGGTCAGATCCACTACTACATCGCCGGCGGTGGCATGGGCGGCGGCGGCATGGGCGGCTCGTCCACCGACAGCTCGCAGATCGCCGCCTGGGTGGCCGCGAACTACAAGTCCACAACGGTCGGCAGCACCACGGTCTACGACCTGACCCAGGCCGCCACCGGCTGATCGGCCGCCTTACCCGGAGCCCCGTGCCATCCAGGCGCGGGGCTCGGTCCGTTAGCATCGCGGCGCATGACCTGGATACGCTCGGCCACCCCGCTCTCCGCCGTGACTGCCGGCCTGCTCGCCCTGGTCATCGGCGTGACCAGCTCCGCCGCCCTCGTCTTCGCCGCCGCCCGCGCGGCCGGCGCCACCGACGCCGAGCTGGCCTCCTGGATGCTCGCCCTGTTCGTCGGCATGGGGGTCACCTGCATCGGCCTCTCGCTGCGCTACCGGGCCCCGATCGTCACCGCCTGGTCCACCCCCGGCGCCGCCCTGCTGGCCACCGGCCTCACCGGCGTCAGCATGCGGGAGGCCATCGGCGCCTTCGTCATCTCGGCGGCCCTGATCACGCTGGCCGGCGTTACCGGCTGGTTCGCCCGGGTGATGAACCGGGTCCCGGTTCCGCTGGCGGCGGCCCTGCTCGGCGGCGTCCTGGTGCAGTTCGGCATCGGCCTGTTCACCCAGATGCAGCACAGCTTCGCCCTGGTCGTCGCCATGTTCGCCACGTACCTGGTGTGCCGCCGGCTGCTTGCCCGCTACGCCGTCCTCGCCGCGCTGGCCGCCGGTGTCCTGGTCGCCGCGCTGACCCATACCCTGCACCTCACCGGCGTGCAGCTGGCCCTGGCCAAGCCGGTCTTCACCGTCCCCGCGTTCTCGGTGCCGGTCGCGTTCGGCGTCGCGCTGCCCCTGTTCGTGGTCACCATGGCCTCGCAGAACCTCCCCGGCGTGGCCGTCCTCCGCAACGACGGCTACGACCGGGTGCCGGTGTCCCCGCTGATCGGCTGGACCGGCGCCACCAACCTGGTGCTGGCCCCGTTCGGCGCCTTCGGGCTCAACCTGGCCGCCATCACCGCGGCCATCTGCACCGGCCCGCAGGCCCATCCCGACCCCCGCCGTCGATATCTGGCCGGCGTCTGGGCCGGCATCTTCTACCTGGCGATCGGCCTACTCGGCGCCACGGTGGGCTCGCTGCTGACCGCGCTGCCGACGGCCCTGGTGCTGGGCATCGCGGGGATCGGCCTGCTGGGCACGATCAGCAGCTCCCTGACGTCGGCGCTGCTGACCGACCGCTGGCGCGAGGCGGCGGTGGTGACCTTCCTGGCCACGGCGTCCGGGCTGAAGCTGCTGGGGATCGGGTCCGCGTTCTGGGGGCTGATCGCGGGGCTGTTGACGGCCGTCGCCACCGGGGCCATCCCGCTCCGGAAGGCCAAGCCCGCGGAGGAGCCGGCGGCCGCGACCTGACGACAGCGGACGTCCGCGCGCCCCTCAGCCGGTCCGCGCGCCCCTCAGTCGGTCCGCGCGCCCCTCAGCCGGTCCGCGCGCCCCTCAGCCGGTCCGCGCGCCCCTCAGCCGGTCCGCGCGCCCCTCAATCGAAGAGCGCGGCCAGATCTGGCGGGCGGAAGTTGGGCCCCTTCTGGACCTTGCCGTCGCGGACCACCGGGCGGCCGTTCTCGTCCAGCTTGCTCATGTTGGCCCGGTGGACCTCGGCGATCACCGCGTCCAGGTCGATGCCGTGGGTGATCGCCGTGCCGTAGGCGACGTAGACCACGTCGGCGAGCTCGCGGGCCAGCTCGGCGAGCCGCCGCGGAGACGGGTCCAGCTGGGCGGCGGCGGAGGCCTCGGCCACCTCGCCGACCTCCTCGTCGAGCAGGCGCTGCCGGGCGGCCGCCCGCTCGGCGGAGATCGGGGTGGGCCGGTCGGCACAGTCCAGGCCGAACACCTCGTGGAACTCGCGGACCATCCGCCACGGCGACTCAGTCACGCCCGCACCCTACCGACGTCGGCGCGCAGGGTGCGAAGGGTGTGGCCGGTGGCCCGCTTGAAGAGATACTCGGCGCGCTCGTACGACAGGCGGGCCCGACCGGTGTGTGGACAGCGGTCACCCCCGGCGGACGGTGCGGGCCGGCGCCCGGTGAGGAACAGCGGGCCCGACGTGCGCCCCGCCACCAGGTCGGGCAGCAGATGCGCGGTGCCGGAGCGCCAGGTCACCCACCGGCCCCCGGAGCGGGCGCGGCGGTCCTCGAGGTCGAGGTCCTCGACGTTGAGGGCCAGGACGGCGGTCACCGATGCCGCAGACTCGTGGAGCAGGCGCCAGAGGACGCGCTCCCGCAACGGCTGGCTGGGCGAGTCGAGGATCCGGCCCAGCTCGGCGGGCGCGAGCCCGGACGAGGGCGAGGGGGTCTCGGTGCGGCGATCCAGGGCGTCGGCCAGACCCGGCAGCGAGGTCCAAGCCGCGAACGAGCGCACCGTGGCCCGGTGTCGATTCCATGTCTTGGCGGCGGCGCTCCCCCACGCGGTCGTGCACACGGTGGCGATCCGGTCGGCGGTGAGCTCGGCTAGGGGCAGGCTGTCGCCCAGGGCTCGCCGCAGCCGGGTGAACGTCTGCCGATAGGACCGCAGGGTGGACCGGTCCAGGTCGTCCCGGGCGAGGAACGCGGCAACCGCTCGCCCTAAGGTCGCCCCCGTTTCGGCGGCACCGGTCTCGGCGGCGTCAGTCTCGGCGGCGCCCCTCTCCGCGGCGCCGCTCTCGGCGGCGCCCCTCTCCGCGGCGCCCGCCTCCGCCGCCCGGCGGAGCAGGAACTGCTGCTCGGCGTGGTTGCGGGTCAGGCCGGCGGCCCGCTCGAACTCCCGGCGCGCCTGCTCGTGCCGGGACAGCCGGGCCAGCAGGTCGCCGCGAACGGCCGGCAGCAGGTGGTAGTCCCGCAGCGACGGGTCGGCCAGCAGCGCGTCCACCTCGGACAGACCGGACGCCGGCCCTGCGCGAACCCGATCGCGACGGCCCGGTTCAGCCGCACCACCGCGGTCGGCACCAGGCGAACCAGCGCGTCGTACAGCGTCGCGATCCGGGCCCAGTCCGTGTCGGCGGCCGTCCGCGCCTGGGCGTGACACACCGCGATCGCCGCCTGCAACACGTACGGTCCCGGCGGCGCGCCCAGCGCCCGGGCCCGTAGCATCGCCGCGAAGCCCCGCTTGATGAGCAACTGGTCCCAGCGTCCCCGGTTCTGCTCGTGCAGCAGGATCAGCTCACCGGCCGGGCCGATCCGGGCCGTCGCCCGGGACGCCTGCAACTCCATCAGGGCGACCAGGCCGTGCACCTCGGCCTCGTCCGGCGCCAGGGTGGCCAGCATCCGTCCCAGCCGCAGCGCCTCGCGGCACAGGTCGGCGCGGATCAGATCCTGGCCCTCGGTCGCCGAGTAGCCCTCGTTGAAGACCAGGTACACGACCTCGAGCACCGAGGTCAGGCGTCCGGGAAGGTCCGCATCGGACGGCCGGGCGAAGCCGGCGCCCTCCCGCGCCAGGGTCTGCTTGGCCGCGGCGATCCGGCGCACCACCCGCGGCTCGTCCTGCAGGAACGCGCGGGCGATCTCGGCCGCCGTCAGCCCGGCGACCAGCCGGAGGGTGAGCGCCACCCGGGCGTCGCGGGGCAGCGCCGGATGGCAGCAGACGAAGACCAGCCGGAGGACGTCGTCCTGCGCCTGGTCCTGCTCGGCCGGGACCTGCTCGGCGGCCGGGAGCCCGGTGGCACGCCGCTCGCGGCGGATGTGGTCGACGGCCCGGCGCCGGGCGACCGTGGTCAGCCAGGCGCCGGGGTTGTCGGGGATGCCCGTCGTCGGCCACTGCTCGAGGGCGGCGACCAGCGCATCCTGGGCGAGCTCCTCGGCCAGCCCGACGTCGTGCACGAGCCGGGCCAGCCCACCGACGATCTTCGCCGACTCCAGCTTCCAGACGGCGTCGATCGTGCGGTGGAGGTCAAGCTCGGGCGGCACGGGTCAGCCGCCGAAGACCTGCTGGATCGTGCTCTCGCCGTCGCCGACGATCTTGCGGAAGCGGCGGCCGAGCTCGATCGCCTCCTCCTTGCTGCCGACCTCGATCAGGGCGAAGCCGGCCGCGGCCTCCTTCGCCTCGGCGAACGGGCCGTCGGTCACGGTGATCTCGTCGCCGCGCGAGGCGAGCAGCACGCCGCCGGGCTCGAGGCCGCCGGTGGCGAGCAGCACGCCGGCCGCGGTGAGCTCCTCGATGAACGCGCCCATCTCGGCGAACAGCTTCTCGTCGGGGTGGGCGTCGGTCGGCTTCTGAATCATCAGGAATCGCATGGTGGGGCCGCCTTTCGAAGCGATGTCGTGGTGGTGCGGACATCCCTGCGTCGGTTCAGCGTAGCGACAGGGAACGGGGGTATTCCCTGTCGCATACCGGCCGGAAGGAGAGGCCGGCCCGCCGGGACAACCCGGCGGCCGCGCGCGGAGGGTGAGTTGCACTCAGGCGGCGCGCCGCATCGGGGACTCGGCCCAACCGTACGAAATAATGGTTCAAGCAGGAACGGAGAACGGCACGCCGCGTTCCAGCAGCGCCGTGGCGTCGGGCGTGGCCAGCGGGCGGGACAGCAGGAAGCCCTGGGCGAAGTCGCAGCCCATCTCCTGCAGGATCGCCAGCTGGGTCTCGTTCTCGATGCCCTCGGCGACCGTCTGCATGCCGAACCGCTGGCCCAGCCGGACGATCGTGCGCACCAGGGCCTCGTCCTCGGACTCGCCGCCGAGCCGGTCCACGAAGGAGCGATCGATCTTGAGCACGTCCATCGGGAAGCGGCGCAGGTAGGCCAGCGACGAATAGCCGGTGCCGAAGTCGTCCATGGCCAGCTGCACGCCGAGCGCCTTGAGGCTGACGATCCGGGCCAGGTTGTCGTCGGTGTCGGTGAGCAGCACGCTCTCGGTCATCTCGAGCACCAGCCGGTCGGGCGGCATCCCGGTCTCGGCGAGCACCTCGGCGACCATCCGGGCGACGTCGCCGGCCTCGAACTGGCGGACCGAGAGGTTGACGGCCATCTTCAGCGGGCGGCCCCAGGCGACCGACTGGCGGCACGCCTCGGTGAGCACCCAGCGGCCGAGCGGCACGATCAGCCCGGTCGCCTCGGCGACGCCGATGAAGTCCAGCGGCGACACCATCCCGCGGGTCGGATGCTGCCAGCGGACCAGCGCCTCGAAGCCGATGATCTCGCCGGTGCGCAGGTCGACCTTGGGCTGGTAGTGCAGCAGCAGCTCGTCCCGCTCCAGGGCGAGGCGCAGGTCGGTGGCGAGCTCCAGGCGGTGCACCACCGCGTCGTGCATCTTCTTCTCGTACGTGGCATAGCCGTTACGGCCGGTGTCCTTCGCCCGGTACATCGCCAGATCCGCGTCGCGCATCAGCTGCTCGATGTCCCCGGCGTCGGCCGCCGAGGCGACCCCGATCGAGGCACTCACGTGCAGCTCGCGGTCGTCCACCTCGATCGGCTCGGCCAGCGCGCCGATGATCTGAATGGCGACCATCTCGGCGTGGTCCCGGGCGTTGTCCGCCTCGATGATCACCGCGAACTCGTCGCCGCCCTGGCGGGCCACCACGTGCGGGGCGGGCAGCAGCCGGCGCAGCCGATCGGCGACCTGCAGCAGCAGGTGGTCGCCGGCGTCGTGCCCGAGACTGTCGTTGATCTCCTTGAAGCCGTCCAGGTCGAGGAAGAGGATCGCCACCCGCTCCGGCGCGCCGCGCTCGATCGCCTCGGCCAGCCGCTCCCGGAACCCGGCCCGGCTGGCCAGCCCGGTCAGCGCGTCGTGATAGGCCCGGTGACGCAGGCTCTCCTGCAACTCGTCGGCGTCGCCGATGTCCCGGGTGTTGAAGACCAGACCCCGCACGTACGGGTCGTCCAGCAGGTTCGTGATGGTCATCTCGCCCAGCCGGCTCCGGCCGTTCGCGTGATACATCATCATCTCGAAGGTGGTGGTGGCGCCGGGCACGTTCTTGACCTCGTCGATCGCCGCCGCGACCCGCTCGCCGACCTTACGCCCGGACACCTCGATGAACCGCCGGCCGAGCAGCGCCGACGCCGGGTAGCCGAAGATCCGCTCGACCGACTCGGACTGGTAGCGCACGGTCGAGTCGGCCTCGAGGATCGCCATCGAGTCGGTGCTCTGGTTGACCAGCGCGCGGAACCGCTGCTCGCGGGCCCGCAGGTCGGCGCGGCGCTCGGCGACCCGGTCCTCCAGGTCGCGGGCCAGCCGCCGGGTCTCCAGCATGAGCAGCGCGTGCCGGAGGATGATCAGCACGACGCAGATCGACCGAGCCCAGCTGCCGAGCGAGGTGGGCGTGCCGCCGTCGGCCAGGCGCAGGAAACCGGCGACCAGACCGACAACCACGACGGCGTACGGCAGGAGCACGGTCACCTCGTGGCGCTCGTCCCGCTCGGCCTCGACGTCCGCGCCCGCCTGCCCGCGCGCGGCGGCCAGGCCGAGCAACGCGAATCCGATCAGCGACCCGGCGTCGGCGACCCGGTGATACCCGGCGTCGGCGCAGCCGCTCGACACGGCGACGGTCAGCAGCGCGGCGCCGCCGAGCACCAGGGCCGGCAGGTCGAGCACGCCGCGGCGCAGCCGGGAGATCCCGGCCAGGGCGACGATGGCGAGGGCCACGTCGCCGACCGGGTGCGCGATCGGCACCGGCGCGTGCCGCAGTGCCGGGTCGAGCAGCAGCAGATAGTCGAGCTGGATCAGCGCGGCCGCGATCAGCACCGTATCCATGATCGACCGGATCGTCTCGAGCCCGGTCCGCCGCGGCATCGGCACCAGGAGCATCCCGGCCGCGGCCAGCGGAGCCATCGCGAGGTGGCCGAGGGCATGGTCGCCGGGCACGCCGCCGGCCAGCGCCGCGAGCCCGAAGGCGGCCCAGACGACGCGCATCCGGCCACGGCGTCGCCCGGCCCGCACCAGGCAGGCCGCGGACGCGCACACGGCGACCACGGCCACGGCGACGGCGGTGGCCCCGAACGCGAGGACGGCCGCCGGCGCGGCGGCCGGCACGAGCGCGGCGGGAAGCTGCCGCCTGACGGTCATGGCTTCCCTCCCCCGGGGTGCGATGCGCAGCGCGCCCCTGACGCGCCGTCGAGTAGGAGAATCGGGTCGCGCCCTGGGCACCTGAGAAATTCGGCGGTGACGGTGATCAGCTCAGGCCGCCCGGAATCGGGCGAACGGGTTGCGAGGACCCGCCGGGCGCGGTAGCCAGGTCTTCATGATGCTGATCATCGACGGGCACAACGACCTCCCCCTGCAGCTGCGCGCCCGCTACGGCTACCGGGTCGAGGGGCTGGACGAGTCCCGCCCCGGGCTGCAGACCGACATCCCCCGGCTGCGCGCGGGCCGGGTCGGCGGCCAGTTCTGGTCGGTCTACGTGCCGTCCGACCTGCCCGAGCCCGAGGCGGTCGTGGCGACGATGGAGCAGATCGACGCCGTGTACCGGATGGCCGCCGCGTACCCGGACGACCTCGCCGTCGCGTACAGCGCGGACGACGTCGAGCGGGTCATCGGCGAGGGCCGGATCGCCTCGCTGATCGGCATCGAGGGCGGCCACAGCATCGCCACCTCGCTGGGGGTGCTGCGCGCCTTCGCCCGTCTCGGCGTCCGGTACATGACGCTGACGCACAACCACAACACGTCCTGGGCCGACTCGGCGGCCGCCGAGCCCGCGGTCGGCGGCCTCAACGACGACGGCCGCGCCGTGGTCCGCGAGATGCAGCGGATCGGCATGCTCGTCGACCTGTCCCACGTGGCTCCGGTCACCATGCACGCCGCCCTGGACACGGCCTTCGCTCCGGTGCTCTTCAGCCACTCCGGTGCCCGGGCCCTCCACGACCACCGGCGCAACGTCCCCGACGACGTCCTGAACCGCCTCCGGGACAACGGCGGCGTCCTCCAGCTGACCTTCGTCGCCCCGTTCGTCTCCGCCGAGTTCGGCGCCTGGCAGGCCGCCGCCGACGCGGAGTGGGCCCGCCTCGGCCTGCCCGACCCGTTCCCGTCCTTCCCGCGTGCCCCGCGCCCCGCCGAGGACCCGGCCACCCTCCCGCCGCGCCCGGGCATCGACCCGGCGGCCGAGCCCGCCTTCCGCCCGTGGCTGGCGGCGAACCCCCGGCCGACGGTGACCGTCGCCCAGGTGGCCGACCACGTCGACCACGCCCGGGACGTGGCCGGGGTGGAGCACGTCGGGCTCGGCGGCGACTTCGACGGCACGACCGATCTGCCCGAGGGACTGTCCGACGTCTCCGGATACCCGCGGCTGCTGGCCGAGCTCTCCGCCCGCGGCTGGTCCGACGGCGATCTGGATCGGCTGGCCGGCCGGAACGTGCTGCGCGTGCTGCGCGAGTGCGAGCGGCTCGCTCAGGAGCCGCTCTGGCCGTGCTCGCCGGCTCGCTGATCTGTTTGCCGCCCTGTTGCGCGGGGTACGCTCGGTCATGCCCATCGGCGCTCAGCCGCCCGGTCGTCGCGGGACGGTCGGCGAGCCGTACAGCGCGCTGAACCTGCGGCTGGTCCTGGCCGCGTTCGGCTTCGTGGTCTGCACCCTGCTGGCGATCTGGCTGTTCCACATGGGCTGGACCGTGCCCGGTTGGCTGCTGCTCGCCTGGGCTGCCGTCGCCGTCGTCGACATGGTCGTCGTCCAGATGCGCCGGCGGGCCCGTAAACGCGCCGAGGGCGGTCAGGGCCACCACTCGCTGTTCGAATAGCGCGTGTTGGCTACCCCCGGCCCGCCCGACGGGTAGCGTCCCTTTTCATGGATCGCGTCCGCTTCGCAGCTTTTGCGGTATTCGCTTTGGCGACGTCGCTTATATCAGTCCCGGCCTCCGCCGCCCCCCACTCCGCGCGGCCGGGTGTCGCCTCCGACGTCCGCGAGCTCGATCGCACGCACTTCACCCTCGGCGGCAAGGCCCTGCCCGACCATCCGCGCTACCGTCCGCACCGGCGCCCGCAGTCGCGCGAGGCCTCGGCCGGCACCCCGCCGATCGGCACCCAGCGGAAGTGGCTGGGCCTCGACGACCGGACCGGCCGGTACTACCCGAAGACCTACCAGCTGCGGGCCGTCGGCAAGCACATCGAGGTGTGGGTCGCCGACGATCTGGCCTTCCCCAAGGCCGACTGCCGCAAGGACCCCGTCGAGGTCACCGACCCCGAGATCGCCGAGCTGATCCACCAGTTCGACGACAACATCTACCCGAAGGAGACGGCGTCCTTCAGCACCCCGCCGAACCGCGACGGGACCGACGCGACGATGGCCGGCGACTACACCGGCGACGGGGACAAGACCGTCACCCTGGTCGACAACGTCCGCGACGACAACTACTACACCTTCCCGACGGCGCAGACGTACATAGCCGGGTTCTTCTCGGCGCAGCTCAACGAGCTCTTCGACCGCAACGTCATGACCATCGACGGGTACGACTGGAAGCATCGCCTCGGCGCCGACCCGGCCGACGACCCCACCGACAACCTGTGCACCAGCCGCCCCGCCCACCCGTGGCTGTACGAGTCCACGTTCGCGCACGAGTGGCAGCACCTGCTGGAGTACTACGCCGACCCGGACGAAGTGCCCTGGGTCAACGAGGGACTGTCCGACTTCGCGCAGACGCTGGTCGGCTACGTCAACGGGCGGGCCGGCGTCGAGGACCGCGGCAACGACAGCCACCTCGTCTGCTTTCAGGGCTTCGGCAACGTCAAGACCAGGTACAACCCCAACCCGCGCAGCTGCGGCGGCCCGCAGAACTCACTGAACCTGTGGAACGAGGGCGCGGCGGACGACGTGCTCGCCGACTACGGCAACGCGTACGAGTTCATGATCTACCTGCGCGACCGGTTCGGCCTCGGCCTGATCTCCACACTGCACCGCGACAGCCTGCGGCAGGGGCTGGCCGGCGTGCAGGCCGCGCTGCCGGTCGGGACGGCCCTCTACGACGTGCTGCACGACTACCAGACGATGACACTGGTCGACAAGATCGTCGGGGACGGCGGCGGCCAGATGATCGGTGTGCCGATCGACCGGGTCACCGCGCCGAGCCTGCGCTCGACGATCAACCTGGAGAACCCCGCCGACTACGACTGGCCGGGCGCGGCGCCCAACGGCGCCGACTACGTACCGCTGCCCACGCCGCTCACCTCGGTCCAGTTCACCGGGGCGAAGACGCTGCCGCCGCTGCCGATGGGCTGGAGCGTGGCCGGCCGGACGCTGTTCTCCGGCGATGAGGACAGCCTCGACGCGCAGGCCGTCCGGCGGGTCACCGTGCCGGCCGCCGGGGCGGCGACCCTGAGCCTGGAGACCTCCTACGCCATCGAGGACGGCTACGACTTCGGGTACGTGATGGTCTCCACCGACGGCGGCAAGTCGTACCAGATGGTCGCCGGCGACCACACCAAGACCGGCCCGCTCGGCCCCGGCCTCACCGGCACGAGCGGCAGCGACACCGCCGCCCTCATCACCGCGAAGTACGACCTCTCGGCGTACGCGGGAAAGAAGGTCCTGCTGGGTCTGCGCTACGTCACCGACGGCTCGGTGAGCAGCGGCGGCTGGCACATCAACAAGATCACTCTCGGCACCCGGGTGGTGAACAACGGCACCACCCTCAAGGGCTGGCGCTCGCCCACGATGATCGTGCCGACCCGGGTGCACGCGTGGCACGTGTCGCTGGTCGGTATCGACGGCAAGCGGGCGCGGCTGGTGCCGGTGGACAAGTTCGCCGACCTCGCGGGATACCCGAAGGTGGTGGCGATCGTCGCCTACGACGAGCCGACCGAGCAGTACCGCCAGTACGCCCGCTACCGCCTGGTGGTCAACGGCGTGCTCCAGCCCGGCGGCGGCACCGCCATAGCACCCACCGCCACAGCACCCACCGCCACCGCACCCACCGCCACGGCCGCCACCGCTCCCGGCTGAGCCACCGCAACCCGCCGGCGCGGCCGCCGTCGCCCATAACTCCGGCCGCGCCGACCGCACCCGCCAGCCCAGCCGCCGTCGCCCATAACTCCGGCCGCGCCGACCGCACCCGCCAGCCCAGCCGCCGTCGCCCATGACTCCGGCCGCGCCACCTCCCCAGCCGTCACCCCGGACCCCGGCCGCGCCACCTCCTCACCCACCGCCACGGCCGCCGCCGCTCCCAGACCCGGCTGAGCCACCGCACCCGCCGGCGCGGCCGCCGCCGCCCATGACCCCGGCCATGCCACCTCCTCACCCGCCGCCATGGTCGCCGCCCCTCCCGACCCCGACCGCGCCACCGCACCCGCCGGCGCCCATGACCCCGGCCGCGCCACCTCCCCAGCCGTCGCCCCGGACCGCCGCGGCGCCACCTCCCCGGCCGTCGCTCCCGATCCCGGCCGCACCACAGGTCAGTCCGGCGGGATGATGCCGTAGATCAGGGCCGTCGAGCCGGCGCCCGCGCGGTTGATGTGGCCGCCGCAGACCACGTGCGCGCCGGTGGGCGGCAGGGCGGCCAGGTTGGCGAGCGCCTCGAGGCTGATCCGGTGCCGCTGGTAGATCAGCCGTGAGACGGCGTATGTGGTGTCGGTGGCGACATCGGGGCCGAACGTGTCGGTGCCGGTGCCGCCGCGCCGGCCCAGCCGGCCGCTGTCGATCAGCCACCGGACCGCGTCGAGGCCGAAGCCGGGCTGATGCATGGCGCCGGTGGCGTCGAGGTTGAGGTAAGCGTCAGTGCCCCACCTCGCGTCCCAGCCGGTCCAGATGATCACCACGGACTCGTCCGGGATGCGGCCGTGGCGGCGCTCCCAGGCCTGGAGGTCGGCGATCGTGACCTGGTAGTCGGCGTCCTCGGCGCAGCGCGGCCGCACGTCGATCTTCACGGCGGGCCGGAACAGGTCCTCGACGTCGAGGGCATCGGCGAGCGGCTCGCCCTGGTTGAAGTGGCCGGGCGCGCCCCAATGCGTGCCGGTGTGCTCGCCCTCGCGGACGAACTGCAGGTGGTAGCCGTCGCGCTCGACGGTGGCGATGGTCTCCAGCTCGAACGGCGGGTCGCCCGGGAAGACGCTGGTCGTGGCCGGGTCGTTGACGTGGGAGAGGCTGACCAGCCGTAGCCGGTCGAGCCGCATGCCGTCGTACGTGGTCATCGATATCGCCCCCGTCGGCCGCGGCCATGATCTCGCACGTCGCAGGCCATTTTCCTTGTTCCACTTTCCCGGGCTCAACCTTGACACTGTCACGATGACAGTGTCAAGCTGGTTGGCATGTGGACGTTGGACGAGTTGGTCGAGCGAGTGCGCGAGGCCCTGGCGGCGGAATATCCCGGCGCCCCCAACGGCCGTGTCCGCGATGTCCCCGACCGCCGCGCCATCCGGTGGTATACGACGATCGGCCTGGTCGACCGCCCGCTCGGCATGCGCGGGCGCACCGCGCTCTACGGGCCACGCCACCTGCAGCAACTGGTGGCGATCAAGCGGTGGCAGGCGCAGGGCCGCAGCCTCTCGCAGATCCAGGCCGACTTCGTCTTCCTCACCCCGCGCGACCTGACCGAGGCCTCCCGCGTCCCCCAGCACCTGCTGGGGGACGACGCGCCCGCCGCGGTCCCTGATGAGGTTGTCCGCCCACGTTTCTGGGCCGACACACCGGCAAAGGGAGAGACAACGACACAGGGAGAAACGTCGCCGCACGGGACTGAAACAACCGCCACGGTCGCCGCCGCCGGGCCGGCCGCCGCGGCCGGGCACGGCGTCACAGCCAGCGACTCGGCCGTGCACGCCGCCGCGGCCGGGCACGGCGTCACGCCCGCCGCTGCGGCCGGGCACGGCGTCACAGCCACCGCCGCGGCCGGGCACACCGCCGCACCCGCCACCGCCGGGCACACCGCCGCACCCGCCGCCGCGGCCGGGCACACCGCCGCACCCGCCGCCGCGGCCGGGCACACCGCCGCACCCGCCGCCGCTGCCGTGCACGGCGTCACGCTCGGCGGCGGCGCCATCCTGCTCCTGCCCCGCCCCGTTACCGACACCGGCCGCGCCGAGATCGCCGCGGCCGCCGCACCGCTGATGAGCCTGCTCGAGTCCCGTGGACTGATCGATGGGAGAACGCCATGACCTTTTCCGTCACGCCGATGAGCCCGGGCGAGCTCGACCGCGTCCGCATCCTGCCCGACGCCGGCTTCGGCAACCTGCACACCGACCGGGGCAACCTGCCGCTCGACCGGCTGGACGTCCGCGCCCGGATCAGCGGCGTGGTGGCCCGCACCGTTGTGGTCACCGAGTTCCTCAACGTGCACGACGACGCCCTCGAGGCCACCTACGTGTTCCCGCTGCCCGACCGGGCGGCCGTCACCGCGATGACGATGACCGCGGACGGCCGCACCGTCGAGGCCGAGCTGCAGGAGCGCGGCGCGGCCCGGGAGGCGTACGACGAGGCCGTCGCCGCCGGCCGGCGCGCCTCGATCGCCGAGGAGGAGCGGCCCGACGTGTTCACCATGCGGGTCGGCAACATCCTGCCCGGCGAGCGCGTGGTGATCGAGCTGAGCCTGGTCGGCCCGCTGCCCTTCGAGGACGGGGCGGCCACCTTCCGCTTCCCGCTCGTCGTCGCGCCCCGCTACGTTCCGGGCGTTCCACTGCCGGGGCCGTATGTCGGGGATGGACAGACCCCCGACACCGACGCGGTGCCGGACGCCTCGCGCATCACGCCGCCGGTGCTGCTGCCCGGGTTCCCCAACCCGCTGCGGCTGTCCATCGGCGTCGACATCGATCCGGCCGGCCTCACCCTCGGTGAGGTGCACTCCAGCCTGCACACGGTCACCGACGAGGAGGGCACGGTCAGCATCCGGCCGGGCGAACGGGCCGACCGCGACTTCGTGCTCCGGATCGGGTATGCGGGCGGCGGCCAGGCCGCGATCGCCGTCCCCGACGAGTCCGCCGACGAGCCCGAGGGCGTCTACCAGCTGGTGGTCCTCCCGCCCGACGACGACACCGCCACCGCCCGCCCCAAGGACGTGGTGCTGCTGCTCGACCGCTCCGGCAGCATGGGCGGCTGGAAGATGGTGGCCGCCCGCCGCGCCGCGGCCCGGGTGATCGACACGCTCACCACGGCCGACCGGTTCGCCGTGCTCACCTTCGACAACGTCATCGAGCGCCCGGCCGACCTGGGTGAGGGCCTCGTCGAGGCCACCGACCGCAACCGGTTCCGCGCCGTGGAGCACCTGGCCCGCGCCGACGCCCGGGGCGGCACCGAGCTGCTCACGCCGCTGACCGCCGGGCTTTCGCTGCTCGGCACCGGCCGGGCCGGCGAGGGTCGCGACCGGGTGCTGGTGCTGGTCACCGACGGCCAGGTGGGCAACGAGGACCAGATCGTCCACGACGTCACCCCGATGATCGGGTCGACTCGCGTGCACACCATCGGCATCGACCGGGCGGTCAACGCCGGCTTCCTCGGCCGGCTGGCCGCGCTCGGCGCGGGCCGCGCCGAGCTGGTCGAGAGCGAGGACCGGCTGGACGCCGCGATGGAGCAGATCCACCGCCGGATCGGCGCGCCGGTCGTCACCGACTTGACGGTGACCGCTTCCGGCCTGCGCCTGCTCGACGACGAGCGCACCCCGGCCCGGCTGCCCGGCCTCTACCCGGGCGTCCCGCTCGTGGTGGCCGGCCGGTTCGTGGGCAAGCCCGGCGGCAGCCTCACCGTGACCGGCCGCACCCGGGACGACCGCGAGTTCCGCACCACGGTAGAGGTGCGCGAGCGTGCCGAGCCGGCGATCACGGCCCAGTGGGCCCGGGCCCGGCTGCGTGACCTCGAGGACGCGTACGCGGCCGGCGACCGCGGCCTGGAGCAGCGGATCGTCGCGACCTCGCTGCGGTTCGGGGTGCTGTGCCGGTTCACCGCGTTCGTGGCCGTGGACAGCCGGGTGGTCAACGAGGGCGGCGAGACCCGGCGGGTGACTCAGCCGGTCGAGCTGCCGTCCGGCTGGGAGCTCTCCCCCGACAGCGTCGCCGTCGCACCTGCGATGGTGCGGCTGGCCTCGATCGCACCGGCACCGGCCCCACCGGCCGCGCCGGGCCGGGGTGGGTTCGCGCCAATGCGGGCCGACGCCGGCGGCCCCGCGCTCGACCGGCTCGCCGGCGGCGGCCGGGAGCACGCCGTTCCTGCCGGCGGCGCGGCGGTCACCCGCCCCGCGCCGATGCCGTTCGCGGCGGTGACCGGTGCGATGCGGGCCGGCAAGGCGATGGTCCCGGGCGGCGCGGTGCCGACGCTCGACCAGGTGCGCGAGATCGCCGCGATCGAGGCGATGCGCCTGCGCGATGCGGCCGGCCTGCCCGGCTACGAGCGGCGCGATCTGCTCGACGACCTGACCAGCCGGCTCACCGTCCTGCTCGGCTCGCTGCCGGGCGACGAGTTCGCCCCGCTGCGCAAGCTGATCGCGAAGCTCGGCGGCGACGGATCGCTGGACGAGAAGTGGGCGGCCGCCCTGGCCACGCTGACCGCGTTCGGCGGTGGCGCCGCGGCGGCCTCGGGCGGGGCTGCCACGGCGGCCTCCGGCGGGGCTGCCACGGCGGCCTCCGGCGGGGCTAACACGGCGGCCTCCGGCGGGCCGGCCGCGGCCGGCAGGGCTACCACGGCCGCGGGCGGCGGCGATACCGCGGCTGCAGGTGGCGGCGATACCGCGGCTGCGGGCAGCGGCGATACCGCGGCTGCCGGCGGCGGGGACGCCCCGACGGCGCACCAACGGCCCAGCCGCAAGCAGTTCTGGAAACGCTGAGAACGCGCGGAAAGTCGGATCTTCAGGGGTCGGCGTGTCGCGCGCGGGGGCGGGGTAGCTTGGACGGTCGATCGTCTCTTGGCGGCTCGATGGCGGCGGGTGAATCGTGACGGACGACCACGGCGAGGTGCAGGATCCTCTGCTCGTCCGTCCCTACCTGCACCAAGACGCCGAGGCCCCCGCCGCCGACCGGTCCACTCAGACCTGGCCGTCGGCCACCACCCGCGAGGTCCGCTCGCAGCGCGCTCTCGAGGGTGCCGACGACCCCACCGCGATCTTCCCGATCGTGCCACCCGATGCGGTCCGCCGTCGTGTGCCGCGCCGCCTGCTCGTGGTGCTCGCCGTCTGTGCCGTCGGCCTGCTCGGCTTGGCCGCCGCCGGGTTCGCTGCGATGCGCGCCACCCAGCCGGCGGTCACGGCGGCCGGGCAGCCGGGGGCCCCGGTGCCGGCCCTGACCGGGCCGCTCCCGGCTTCCCCGGCCGCGGCGCCGACCAGTGCCGCGGCGACGCCGACGCACCGGGCCTCGGGCCGCCGCTCGCCCCCTTCGACCGCGGCGAGCGCGGCGAGCACGGGGAGCACGGGGAGCACCAGTAAACCGGCCGGCACCGCGTCCGCCCAGGCGGTCAACGGCAAGACGAGCGCACCGCCCGCCGCGATCGCACCCAAGCCGCCTGCCGCGCGCACCGGCACGATCCGCGGTCAGAACGGCCTGTGCCTCGACCTCAACGGCGGCGTGGCGGTCGACTTCAACCACGTCCAGGTCGCCGACTGCAACAGCACCGCCGCGCAGATCTGGACCCTCGCCACCGACGGCACGCTGCGCGTCGAGGGCATGTGCGCGCTGGTCGTGGGTGACGGCTCCGTCCAGATCGTCACCTGCGACGGGCGCACCACCGCCCAGTGGCGCGTGTCCGGCCAACTCCTGGTCAACGCCGCCGACAGCGAATGCCTCGCCGACCCGTCCGGCGGCAACCGGTCCGGCACCGCCGTCAAGGTCGCCACCTGCGACGGCAGTGCCGGCCAGCGCTGGTCCCTCCCCTGACGGCACACCCCTTCCGGGACGTGGCCGACGCCGGCCGCGGCCGGTGCCTCACCCAGAGGCGGCCGACGCTGATCGCTGCGCCCGCCGAGCGGCGGCCGACGCCGGCCGCTGCGCTGTGCCCCACCTGACGACCGCCGACCCTGCGCCCGCTGGGAGCCAGCCGACACCGGCCGCTGCCCTGTGCCCTAAAGGGAGGCGGCCAGCGACCGCCCGGCCGCCCGCCCGCTGAGCAGGCAACCCCCAAGGAAGGTGCCCTCCAGCGCGTTGTACCCGTGCACCCCGCCGCCCCCGAACCCGGCCACCTCGCCCGCCGCGTACAGGCCCGGCAGCACGACCCCGGCCGGCGTCAGCGCCCGTGACTCCAGGTCCGTCTGGATGCCGCCGAGCGACTTGCGGGTCAGCGTGTGCAGCTTGACCCCGATCAGCGGCCCCGCCGCCGGGCCCAGCAGGCGGTGCGGCGCCACCGTCCGGCCGATCCGGTCCCCCAGGTACCGCCGCGAGTTGTGGATGCCCTGGATCTGCGCGTCCTTGCTGTACGGGTTGCGGACCTGCCGGTCGCGCGCCTCGATCTGCTGCCGGATCCGGGCCGCGTCGAGCAGCGGCTGATCGGTCAGCCGGTTCATCCCGGCCACCAGCTCGTCGAGGTCGCCCGCCACCACGAAGTCGGCGCCGTTGCGCTTGAACGCCTCGACCGGCTCCGGCGCCGCCTTGCCGAGGATCCGCGACCGGAGGAACGCCCGCCGGTCCTTCGCGGTGATGTCCGGGTTCTGCTCCGACCCGGAGAGCGCGAACTCCTTGCGGATGATCTTCTGGGTGAGGATGAACCAGGAGTGGTCGAAGGAAGCGATGTCCGGCGTCGTGCGCAGGTGACGCAGCGTCGACAGGGTGTCGTAACCGGGCAGGCACGGGTCGGGCAGCCGGCGACCGAGCGCGTCGAACCACATCGACGAGGGGCCCGGCAGGATGCGGATGCCGTGCCCGGGCCAGATCGGGTCCCAGTTGCGGATGCCCTCGGTGTAGTGCCACATCCGGTCCCGGTTGACCAGGCGTGCCCCGGCCGCGTCGGCGATGTCGAGCATCCGCCCGTCGACATACGAGGGCACCCCGGTGACCATGGTCCGCGGCGGTGACCCGAGCCGGGAAGGCCAGTACCGTCGCACGAGGTCATGGTTGCCGCCGATACCGCCCGTGGTGACGACGACTGCCTGGGCCGTGAGCTCGAAGTCCGCGACCTCGTCGCGGTTCGAGGACACCCCGCGCGCCCCGGCATCCGGCGCCAGCACCTTTCCCCGTACGCCGGAAACCGCCCCCGCCGAAACGACCAGCTCATCCACCCGGTGCCGGTGATGGAAGGTCACCAGGCCGGCCTCGGCGGCCCGCTGGACCGACGCGACGAAGGGTGCGACCACGCCCGTGCCGGTGCCCCAGGTGACGTGGAAGCGGGGCACCGAGTTGCCGTGCGAGTCGGCGCGCAGCGAGCCGCGCTCGGCCCACCCCACGGTCGGCAGCCAGCTCATGCCGAGCGACGAGAGCCAGGAGCGCTTCTCCCCCGCCGCGAACTCGACGTACGCGCGAGCCCATTTCGCCGCCCATTGATCTTCATCAGCAAGACGGTCGAACTGGGCGCTGCCCAGCCAGTCCTGCCAGGCGAGCTCGAACGAGTCGCGGACGCCGAGCCGTCGCTGCTCCGGCGTGTCGACGAGGAACAAGCCGCCGAAGGACCAGAACGCCTGCCCGCCGAGGTTGGCCGCGTTCTCCTGATCGACGAGGGCGACCTTCTTGCCGGCCGCGGTGAGCTCATGGGTGGCGGCAAGCCCGGCGAGGCCGGCGCCGACGACGATGACGTCCGCATTCACGATACAGAAATGTATCGGATGCATGATCGTATTGGGTAGGGTTGGTCGCATGCGGGTCACCAAGCGGCGGGCGGAGACGCGGGCGCGACTGCTGGACGCCGCGTTCCGGGTCTTCGCGGCCAAGGGCTTCGGCCCCGCACGCATCGACGACATCTGCGAGGCGGCCGGCTACACCCGCGGCGCGTTCTACTCCAACTTCGGCTCGCTCGACGAGCTGTTCTTCGCCCTCTACGACGAGCGCGCCGCCCTCATCGCGAGCCAAGTGGCCGACGCCCTGACCGCGGAGCACGCGACGCCGATCGAGCCCTCGATCCACGAGGTCATCGCGCGGACCGCCGCGACGCTGCTGCTCGACCGCGACTGGCTCCTGGTCAAAACCGACTTCTTGCTGTACGCCGCGCGGCGCCCCGAAGTCGCGACCCGCCTGGCCTCGCACCGCGCCGACCTGCGCACCGCGATCGAGGCCCGGCTGCGCGCCGTGCAGGGCCGGCTGTGCCTGCCCGCCGGGGTGGCCGACGTCCCCGCCGCCGCCCACGCGGTGGTCGCCGCCTACGACGGAGTGACCGTCCAACTCCTGCTCGACGACGACCTACCGGCGGCCCGCGACTGGCTGACCCAGCTGCTGACCGCCCTGCTCATCCGCTGACCGGGGCGCACAAACTCCCCACTCTTTGGCACACCGACGCCAGATCGAGGAGGTTCGCCGCTCGGAGTGCGCACGAACTCCCCACTTTCGCGGTGGCTGAGCCAGAAATAGGAGGGCTGGCGTTGGGGACAGGCCCGCACGTTGCGGGGCCGGGAGTCTGGCGGCGACGGGCCGGGCGGCCGACGGGCCGAGTGGGCGACGACGGGCCGGGCGGCCGACGTGCCGGGTGGGCGACGACGGGCCGACCGGCCGACGACCGGTCGGGTGTGGGTCGGTCAGGCGATGACGTCGTCGGCCGCGGCGGCCAGCACTCCGCGCACGGCTGCGAGGATCTCGTCGTCCGCGCCCAGCCCGGCCAGCACCCCGACCAGGTAGGCGCCGACCAGGTCGTAGTGCTCGGCGGTGATGCCGAGGCCGGTGTGCGCGGCGCGCAGCTCCCGCCCCGAGTAGTCCTCGGGACCGCCGAGCACCTGGCTCAGCAACGCGATCATGTGGCCCTTGAGCTGGGCGATGTCGACGTCGACGAAGTATGGCGACAACCGGTCGTCGGCCAGGATCACGCGGTACAGGCGGTCGACGGCCTCGCTCACGGCCGGCTCGCCGCCGATGCGCTCGTAGAAGCTGACGTTCACGTCCACAGTGGCCTCCCGGCCCTCAACCTAGCCGACCGGCCCCGATGCCGTTGTCCCGGAAGGATATCCGAATCGGCGCCAGGCGTCGTCGGCCACCGCGTCGACCGCGTCCGCCGCGGTCAGCAGGTCGGCGGCGGTGAACCCGCACTCGTCGCCGGCCCGGTGGCGATGGTCGCTGGTCGTCGTCTCGATCACTCGGGCGACGGCAGCAAGGTGTCGAAAAGGTCCACGCCGTTCGCCGCGGCGTGCGCGACCAGCATGCCACTGACCAGCCGGGACAGTGTCGCCCGCTCGGCCGCGGGCAGATGCGCCAGCAGCGCCGTCACGTCGGCCTCGAACTGCTCCTCGACCGACGCCGCCAGCCGCCGGCCCTGGTCGGTGAGGCTCACCAGTACCGAGCGCCGGTCGGCCGCGGACGGGACCCGGGCGACCAGGCCCCGGCGCTCGGCCCGGTCGACCAGGCCGGAGACGCTCGACTTGTCCTGCCCCAGCAGCCTGGCCAGCTCCTGCATGGTGGGCCGGCGATCGCGGAGGACGCCGAGCAGCCGGGTCTGCACGATCGACACGTCGTGCTCGGCGGCGCGGCGCTCGAGGGCGCCGAGGACCAGGAACGACAGCTGGGCGAGGCCGTCAACGGGGCTGAGGCTGGGCATGCGGGAAAGCCTACTTGATTTAGTACGTGGCACAAACTAGTTTAGTTCGTGTCACCAACTAAATGGAGGTACCCGTGAAAGCCGCCGTCGTCACCTCGTTCGCCGAGCCGCCGCACTACCGGGACTTCGAGGCACCCCGGCCGCGCGACGGCGAGATCACCCTCGACGTGGTCGCCGTCGGGCTGCACCCCCGCACCCGCAGCGGCGCGGCCGGCAACCACTACACGAGCACCGGACGGCTGCCGATGATCCCGGGCATCGACGGCGTGGGCCGCCGCGCCGACGGCAGGCTGGTCTACTTCGTCGGCGGCGACGACGTGCTCGGCACGATGGCCGAGCAGGTGGCGGTCGACCCGCGCCGCACGGTCGAGCTGCCCGACGACGTCGACGCGGCCCGGATCGCCGCGGCGATGAACCCGGCCATGTCGTCCTGGGTCGCGCTGCGCCGCCGGGTGCCGGTCCGGCCCGGCCAGAGCGTGCTGGTGCTGGGCGCGGCCGGGAACGCCGGTTCGATGGCCATGCGGGTCGCCAAGCTGCTGGGCGCGGGCGAGGTGCTCGGCGCCGCCCGTCGTCCCGGCGAGGGCATCCTCGGTCTGGATGAGGTGGCCCGGGCCGGCCACGTCGACCTGGTCCTCGACTACCTGTGGGGCGAGCCCGCCGAGCAGGCGATCATGGCGATCCTGACCGCCCGGTCCGACCGCGGCCGCGAGCTGAACTGGGTGCAGATCGGCTCGGTGGCCGGGCCGACGATCCAGCTGCCCTCGGTGGCGCTGCGCTCGGCGAACTTCCGCCTCCAGGGCAACGGGCAGGGCGCGGTCTCCGCCAAGGCGTACCTCGCCGAGCTGCCGGCCCTGATCGACGAGATCGGGCGGGGCACGATCGCGATCGTGCCCCGCCCCACTCCGCTGTCCGAGGTCGAGACCGCGTGGGCGCACCGGGACGCACCGGGTGAGCGCACGGTCCTCGTTACGGGCCGCTGACGATGCTGGTCACCTGGTGGCCGCTGTTCACCGCCGCGCCGGTGTTGTTGATGACGTGGCTGATCGTGCCGGTGCCGCCGAGCGAGACCGTCACCAGGTCGTGGAACTTGACCCCGGAGTTCACCGGCACCTCGAAGGCGCGGGCGTTCACCACCGACGAGTTGACGTTGAAGTAGCAGTAGCTGCCCAGGCCCCACGCCTCGTGCGAGGTGACCGAGTCGCCCACCTTGTACGCCGCCCAGCCCTGGGTCGACCCGTTCATGTAGGCGGCCTGGTTCGGCGGGTCGTACGGCATCTCGTTCTGGTAGAAGTAGGTCCGCCCGCCGTTGCCGTTCCAGATCGTCTGGTACTGCTGGTAGTGCTCGACGAACAGGCCGTAGAAGGTCACGTTCTGGCCGTTCACGATCAGGCCGTTGCGGGCCGTGTTGATCGTCCAGCCCACAGTGCCGCTGTTGCCGTGGTCGGCCCGCCAGATCCAGGCGTGGTCGCCGATCACGTTGTTGCTGTTGATCTCGACGCTCTCGGTGGCCTTGCCGGCGATGGCGCCGCCGATCCGGACGAAGACGTCGGAGAGCACGGTCGGGTTGGCCGCGTGCGACGCGCCCGACCCGGCCGGGCCGACCTGCAGCAGGATGTTCGAGTTGGTGGTGCCGGCGTCGAAGAGCACCCCGGCCAGCCGTACGCCGTCGACGTCGGCGACGTGCATCGCGTCGACCCCGCCGTCCGGCACGAAGGTCGCCAGGCCCAGTCCGAGCACGACGGTGCCCGCCCGGGTCACGTTGAGCGTCTGGTTGAGGTGGTAGACGCCGGGCGTGACGAGCAGGTTCTTACCGGCCGCCAGGGCCGCGTTGATCGTCGCGGCGGTGTCGCCGGACTTCACCACGTAGAACGTGCCGATCGGCAGCGAAGTGCCGGCCGGCGAGCCGCTCGCCCAGGTCGTGCCGCTCGCGTTGGACCGCAGGGCGGGAACGAAGACCTGGTATGCACCGGTGCTGTCGACGTACAGGTAGGGCTTCTCGGCGATGGCCGGGGCCGAGGCGACCGTGGTGTACGGCGGGGACGGGAAGCTCTGCGCCGGCGCGCCCGGGTCGCCGACGAAGACCTGGTTCCAGTTCGAGCCGCTCCAGCTGCCCATCTGCGTGTTACGGGTGAGGAACTGCTGCTGCGTGCCGGACTGGATCTGACCGTCGACCTTGGAGTCGGCGATGAAGCCGCCGGACGACCAGCCGCCGTCCGAGAGCGCCAGGTTGCCGCGCAGGTGCATCCGGCGGTACGGGGCCGCTTGGGAGACCGCCCACCGGTCGAGCCCGTCGCCCGGCGTGACCGACAGGCCCTCGGCCGAGCGCCAGAAGTTCTGGGTGGCGTTCTGCGAGCCGTCCGGCCACCAGTCGGCCTCGACGTGCACGTGGCCGTTGACGGTCACCTGGTCGGGGGTGAGGCCGAGGCCGGCGACCTGGGTGAAGAAGCCGACGTTGGCGTCCACGTTGTAGGTTCCCGGCTTGAACAGCAGGGCGTACCGTGCGTTGCCGAACTGGTTGCTGACCTGCGCGTTGAAGACGCTGGTCAGCTTGCTCTGGATCGTGCTCGCCGCCATCGACGGGTCAAAGACAGTAACGTTAGGCCCCAGATCCGGATTTGTCGGATTCGTAGGTACGGTAGTTGGCGGCGTGGTCGTGCCCCCGGAGAACGTCCACTTCTGATTGGCCGTCCCGGCACAGTCCCAGATCTGGAGCTTCGCCCCATCAGCCGCGTTATTGTCCTTTATATCGAGACATTTCCCGGCGGCGTTGTTGACCAGGTCGCCGGCTGCACCCAGGGTCCACTTCTGTGTGGCCACCGTGTCGTAACAATCCCACAAATGCACGACGGCGCCGTTGGCCGTCGAGTTGTTGGCGATATCCAGACATTTCCCACGGCCCTGCACGGAACCGTTGTCGGCGAGGGTCCACTGCTGGTTCGCGTTCCCCGACGTACACGTCCACATCTGCGGCTGGTTGCCGTTGGCGGTCGATCCGTTGGTGACGTCCAGGCACTTGCCGTTCAGCGACGACACGAGCGTGCCGGAGGAGGCCGCGAGGGCGTCGGTGATGCCGACGAAGCCGAGCGCGCCCATCACCACGGCCATCACCGCGCCGGCCAGAAGCTTGCGAGATCTCATGAAAGGACTCCGAATCAGGCCGGGTTGCCGGCGTGGGTGAGGGTCTCCCAGGCGACGAACAGGTTGTTCGTGCCCTGCGGGCGGTGCGACTCGGTGTACTGCTGGGTGTTGGTCATCGCGATCCCGAGCCGGTTGTGCAGCGCGTTGAACGCCACCTCGGTGACCGGCCCGAGGCCCTTGGTGACCTTGCCGCCGCAGATGTTCGACGGCACCGCGGTCCCGTTCTCGAACTTCGTGTGGAAGCCGAGCGCCTGCCGCACCCGCTCCTGCAGCGACGGCCACAGGTCCTCGCCCTGGATCCGGGTGGTCTCCGCGACGTGGCCGATCGCCGAGATCCCGTACCCGGTGTGCGTGAAGTCCCGGCACGTCTCCTGCGCCAGTCCGTCGACGAACGTGCTCTGCCCCTGCCAGTAGCTGATCAGCTCGCTCGGCGTGTCCACGCTGCCGACCGGCGGATACTTCGGCTGGGCGCCGTCCGCCGCGAGGTAGATGTAGGCGGCCGCCCGCGCCTTGAACCGGGTGATCGCCCGGTCGTAGTCGGCCTTGTCGTCGAGGAAGACCGAGATCCCGACCGCGGCCTCCATCATCGACAGCTCCCAGTTGCCGTTGCTGGAGCTGCCGACGATCACCACCGGCAGGTAGACGGCGCGCAGCATGGTGGCGAACCGGGCCTGGTTCGGCCAACTCGAGTAGGTGTACTTGATGATCTCCGCGGCCCGCGGCCAGACCGATCCGGCCCAGCCGGTCTGCAGCGGCGCGTTGCTGTTGGTGTGGTTCTGGATCGTCGCCGACCACGCGTCCATCAGCGCGATCGACTTCTGGGCGTACGCGGCGTTGCCGGTGAGGTACCAGGCCAGCGCGTCGGTGTAGGCGGCGATCGCGTCCTCGCGCTCGTCGGTGCAGCCGTAGTTCGGGTTGGAGTAGGAGCCGCACTCGACCGTCGCCCGCGGCTTGGGGGTGCGCGCGAGCGAGGCGTACGAGCTGGCCATCATCTGGTTGTAGGCGGCCAGCCAGGGCTGGGCGCCGGCCGCGACCCTGCCCTTGACGAAGTCGAGCTGGGCTCGGCTGACGAGCACGCCGGGGTGGTTGAAGGCGATCGGTGCGGCATCGGCGGTCACGAGGCGGACGCCGAAGGCGCCGATCCCCGCGACCAAGGCCGTGAAAGCCGCTAATAGGGCGCGTCTGCGCATGGGGATGTCTCCCGGGTGGGGATGGGGGAAACCGGAAAGTGGCTTAACAGTTCCCGTTCGGCAACCACACGGTCAAGCCACGATCCATTGACTTAAGTCTTTATTAAAGGTTCCGGAACAAGAGAGCGCTCTCAGGCGGTACCGCTCCCGGAAGCGGTTCCACCACCCACAAAAACCCGCATTTCGTACGACGTCAGCCGGCGAGGGCCTGCCTCCTTCGACAGGGGCGCCCTGCCCGTCAGGCACCGTCACCGCGGGTAAGGCATCCTAGGAGGCTAGGTCTATTCAATAGGCCAGCGTGGCCGCGGCCTTCGCTGGACCGCCGCGCCCGTCAGCCCCCGGCCGAGACAGCCGGCGCACCCTCCGGCCGGAGCCCGCGCCGCAGGGAGTCCGCCATCTCGTCCCGCTGCCGCAGGGCGGCCCGCCACCCCACCACGGGACACGCCACCCGCTCGTGACCGGCCGAGGTCGCCTCCACGGTCCACGGCCGCCGGAACAGCACCCGAGCCATGATCGTCACCGCCAGCAGGACCAGCACGATCACCGCGTCGAGCACGAGCAGCAGAAGCGGCAGCAGCACCCACCAGAACAGCACCGCCGCCAGCACGAGGGCGAAGAAGATGACGACGATCGCCAGAATCTCGTCCCCGAGGCTCAGCCCGCCGTCGCCACCGCCACCCCCGCCGCCACCGGCGTTGGCCACGTTCCCGCCGAGGTCCAGGGCGTCCGACGCCAGGTCACCCGCGTCGCCGGAACGCTTGGCCCGCCACCCGCCGAACCGGCGCGCGAGCGCCCGCCACCGCGGCGCCCACACCACCCGGACATTCCACGAGGCGCCTTCGGGCGTGGTGACGGCAACGGTTCGCACGTCGTCCAAGGTAGCGGCCCCGGACAAAGATGGTGACCATGCCCATCGGCCGTCTCCACCACGTCATCCTCGACTGCCCCGACCCCCTGGCGCTGGCCGCATTCTACCGCGACCTGCTGGGCCACCCGATCACCTACGCCGACGATGACTTCGCCGTGGTCGCCCGCAACGACCACACGTCCGGCATCGCCTTCCAGCTCGCCCCCGGCCATCGCCCGCCCACCTGGCCCGACCCGGCGATCCCCCAGCAGATCCACTTCGACGTCATGGTCGATGACCTGCCGACGGCCCACGACCAGGTCATCGCGCTCGGCGCCACCCCGCTCGGCGGCGGCGACCACGTCTACGCCGACCCGGCCGGCCACCCCTTCTGCCTGATCCCCCGCCCCGGCTGGGCCCCACCGGTCGGTCACGGCAAGGACGAGTAGACAATGTCTATGCGTGCCTGGTAGACAGTGTCTATGCATACCGGCGACACCGAGGCACGCCTGATCGCCGCCGGCGTCGAGCTGCTGGCCGAGGCGGGCACCGACGCCCTCTCGCTGCGGGAGATCGCCCGCCGGGCCGGCGTCTCGCACGGCGCCCCGCGCCGCTACTTCCCCACGCATCAGACCCTGCTCGCCGCGATCGCCCGGGAGGGCTACCGCAAGCTCGGCCGCCTGGTCGCCGAGACGATCGGCGACAGCGAAGCCGACCGGCGGGAGGCGCTGCTCGCCCTCGGCCGGCGCTACGTCGACTTCGCGCGGACCGAGCCCGGCATGTTCGCCCTGATGTTCCGGCACGACCTGCTCCGCGGGAACAGCATCGGCCTCCGGGACGAGAGCACGCCGCTGTTCGGCGTACTCGAGCGGTTGCTGCAACCCACCGCCGCGGCCGCGGCACTCTGGGCGGCCCTGCACGGGATCGCGCAGCTCTGGTCCTGGGGAACCATGCAGCTGGTGACCGGTGTGGACACCCCGGAGCCGCTGCTGATCGCCGCCGTCGACGCGCATCTGAAGGGCTGACATGCACCTGTCCCCCATGCTCCGGCCCCTCCTCCGGCCGATGTCGCGGGTCGCGTTCCGCCCGGAGGTGCACGGCGCCGGGAACGTGCCGCGGATCGGCCCGGTCATCCTCGCGGCCAACCATCTGTCGTTCGTGGACAGCTTCCTCATCCCGCTGGTGACACCCCGTCGGGTGTCGTTCCTGGCCAAGGAGGAGTACTTCCGCGCCGGCAACCCCAAGCAGTGGGTCACCCGGGCGTTCATGGAGGGCACCGACGCGATCCCGGTGCCGCGCGGCGGATACCGGGCGGCGCAGGAGTCGCTCGAGACGGCGCTGCGGGTGCTCGACGGCGGTGGCGCGTTCGGCATCCACCCGGAGGGCAGCCGATCGCGGGACGGCCGGCTGTACCGCGGGCGCACCGGCGTGGCCTGGCTGGCGATCGCCTCGGGCGCGCCGGTGGTGCCGGTCGCGCTGCTCGGCACCGACCGCATTCAGCCGGTGGGCGCCCGCCTGCCGAGGCCGGGGAGGCTGGTCGTGCGCTTCGGCGAGCCGATGGTGTTCCCACGCCCGGCCGACGGGCGGCTGGGCCCGGCCCGGCGCGCGGCGACCGACCGCATCATGGCGGCGATCGCCGAGCTGTCCGGCCAGGAGGTGGCGCCCGAGTACAACGAGCTGTCCGCTGGAGGCGGGCTCTAAAGACCCAGCATCGGCGCGGCGGCCCGGCAGCGACGGATGTCGCCGAGGACGTCGGTGGAGTCCACCGCCTGATCGATGGTCCCGGCGGCCCGGGGAATCCCGTTCCGGCGGCCCACCCGCTCGACGATCCCGAGCAGCACCGGATCGCTGATCTCCGCGATCATTGCGACCGTGAACCGGTGCCCGTCGAGCACCCGGATGTCGCGCGTGTAGAACCGGCGCGGCGCCGGGTCCACCGCCGGGCACAGGCCGAGCTCGTTGGTGGCGGCGGCGAGCAGGCTCCCGGCCGTACAGATCATGTCCTCCCGCTCCCGCCAGGTCTCGGCGCCGAGCGCGCCCCGCAGCGGTGGGCCGAGCTCGGCGGCGAGCTTCAGCTCGCCGAAACCCTTCCCGAACCATTTCCCGTACGGGGCCCAGCGCCGCTCCACGAGAAACGCGATCCGCATCAGCTCCCGGACGAGCCGGCCGGCCAGGATCCGGGAGCCCAGGTCGTCCCCGGTCGAGCCGGCCCGGGCCACGAACGCCTCCTCCTGGCCGACCTTGAGCCAACCGGCCGCGAGCGCGTACCGCCATACGTCGGCGGGATACCAGGCCAGCGCCGCACGCCGGCGGGCCAGCTCGCCCTCGGGGTCGTGGAAGACCGCGCCCCGGGTCAGGCCGGCCAGGATCTGGGTGGGCGTCAGCAGCCAGTCGGCGACCGACATGCCGGCGAGGGGGTCGACGCCGAGCCCGGCCGTGAAGAAGTCGCCCACCGTCTCCCGGTCCGGGTAGAAGACCTGCACCCGCTCGCCGAAGTCGTGGTCCGGCGAGACGTCGTCGTCGTACCCGAGCACCTCGGATCCGGCGCCGAGCAGCGCGGCCGCGTGCGGCACCCCGGCCAGGCCCGGCGCCACCGACTCGAGGTAGTAGCGGCGGGAGATCTCGATGCCGTTCATGCCAACCAGAGGTACCAGACCGCACAACGGGTGCGTCTTTGGTTGCGAAACGGGGTGAAGCGTCAGTGATCGCACCAGCGTGACCGATCTGTCCTGCCAACGCCCGCACACCACACCAGGCCGAGGTCCATGAAGATCTTCTCGTTCGGAATGCGCGTCGCGGCGGTCGCGACGGCCGCCTCCGTCGTGCTGCTGGGATCGGCCGCGACGGCCGCGACGGCCGCCGCGGGCGCCGCCGCCCCGATCCGGATCATGCCGCTCGGCGACTCGATCACGTTCGGCGTCGGCTCGCCCACCACGGGCTCGTACCGCGGCGTCCTGTCCCGCTGGCTCGCACAGGCCGGCGTCAGCGTCGACTACGTCGGCTCGATGCGCTCGGGATTCTCCGCCGACCCGGACAACGAGGGCCACAAGGGCTGGACGATCGCGCAGCTGACCGAGCGGGTCGACGACTGGCTGGCCATCTACCAGCCGGACGTGATCCTGCTGCACATCGGCACCAACGACATGGTGCGCGGCAACCAGGACGCGGCCACCGACCTGGACACGCTGCTCGACCGGATCGCCGTCGACCGGCCGGACGCCCAGGTCTTCGTCGCGAAGATCGTCGGGCTGGGCGACTACGACGACACCGCGGCGCAGGGCTACCGCACGTACTTCTTCAACGACGCCATCCCCGGGATCGTGGCGTCGAAGGGACCGAACTTCCACGTGGTCGACGACAGCGACGTACACGGCATCGACATGTGGAACCGCGAGCACCCGAACGACTACGGCTACCGGAAGATTGCCTGGAACTGGTACCGGGCCCTGGAGCCGGTGCTGAACCCGGACGGTCCCGCCTGGCCCACGGCCGGCGACCCGTACCGGGCCGCCGCCGGCAACCACTGCGTGCAGCGGTCCTGGCAGGGGCGGGCCGCCGAGGGCTGCCACGTCTGGTACCAGCGCGACCACAAGTGGCAGCTGCCGGTGACCACCAAGGTGCGCTACCGGATCAAGGCAAAGGGCCGGACCGTCACGCGCGTGCGCACCGTCACCCGCTGGCTGGTCGACGACTAGGAAAGCATCGACGAGCACATGCCGGCCGTGGCGATGCCGGTGATCGCGCCGCCGATCAGCAGGCCCACGCCGAACTGCCGGGTGTCCCGCGAGATCAGCAGGGCGCCGCCCAGCAGCAGGACCGCCGCGACAAAACCCAGCAACGTTCTGTCGGGGTCGTTCAACGCCCGGAACGCCAGCACCGCGAAGCACGGGCCCACCAGGCCGATCGCGGCGCCGACCGCGATGCCGCCGTACAGGCCCGCGCGGGACGCCGAGAGAATCGGCGAGACGACGTACAACACGTGGTCGCCGGCGTGCCGGCACACCACCAGCACGAAGCCCGCCGCCGGATGCACGCCCACGAGGATCGGACCCTCCGGCGACGACCAGGTGTGCGGCAGCACGCCGATCTGCCGCCAGTCGTCATCGAGCAGGGCGAAAACGTCGACGCCGTCGGGTGCCCGCAGGGTCATCGCCTGGCACACCCGCTCGCCGGCCTCGTCCGCCGGGAGGGCGAAGAAGGGCAGGCTCGGCGACGGGATCGGCACGCCGGTCAGCGGCGGGTCGACCCGAGCCAGCAGCGACGCGCCGAGCAGCCGCGCGTCGCGGAGCGCTTGGGCCCGATTCACGCCATTCAGGGTAGGGTCAAACCGTGCAAATCGGGCGTATGCCGGAGGTTACGCACGGCGTTTTCGTGCTGCTCGGGCTGATCGCGGCGGGCCTGGTGTTCATCGCGGAGACCCGGCGCCGGGGGCGGGCCGACCCTCGGCTCTGGTACCTGGTCGCGGGGGCCCTGACCGGCGGCGCCGTCTTCGAACGGCTCGGGACCTGGCTGCGGCACGTGTCGCCGGCGGCCAACGCGGGCCCCGCCCAGCAGTGGCTGTACGGCAGCCGCAGCATCCTGTCCGCCCTGGTCGGCGCGTACGCGGGAGTGCTCGTCGCCAAGCGCCTGTGCCGGTACCGGCCGCACACCGGTGACCTGTTCGCCCCGGCGATCGCGGCGGGCATGGCGGTCGGCCGGGTCGGCTGCCTGCTCACCGAGCTTCCCGGCACGCCGACCGGCGGCCGCTGGGGCATCACGCTGACCGCCGCCCAGGCGGCCCGCTTTCCCGGGGCGCGGGCCGGCGTCCCGCTGCACCCCTCGTTCGCGTACGAGATCGTCTTCCACCTGGCGGCGCTGGCCGTGCTGCTGCGCCTGCGCGACCGGGTCACGCTGCCCGACGCCCTGTTCACCGGCTACCTGGCCGGGTACGCGATCTTCCGGTTTCTCGTGGAGTTCGTGCGCGGCAACGAGGTCGTCGCCGCCGGCCTCACCCGTCCCCAGCTGTTCCTGCTGGCCGGCTCGCCGCTGCTGGCCTGGCGGGTGTGGCGGTTGCGCGGCGAGTGGCAGAGCGTGCCGGCGGCCGCCTCGTGAGCGCCGGGTCGGGCATGCCGCTGCGCGACGACCGGATCCACCGCTACGTCAACGCGTTCTGCCCGCGCTGCGACCACACCGACCTCGCCCGCGTCGACCGCCTCTCCGGCCGCCTCATGATCCGTGACGACGCGGTCTGGCTGGAACGCGGCTGCCCCCGGCACGGGCTGATCCGCACCCTGTACGACGAGAGCCCGGAGATCCTGCGCTACCTGGAGCGGTGGACCGCCCCCACCAAGCGGCACACGCCGGACGTGCCGGGTAACTTCGCCCCGGTCCCGGTCGCCTACCTGGACGGGCTGCCCGAGATGCAGACCCAGCACACCTGCATCCTGCTGACCGACCTGACCGACTCGTGCAACCTGCGCTGCCCCACCTGCTTCGCCGACTCCTCGCCGGCGGTCGAGACGGTCGTCCCGCTCGCCGAGGTGCTCGCCGCACTGGACACCCGCCTCGAGCGCGAGAACGGACGCCTCGACGTGCTGATGCTCTCCGGCGGCGAACCCACGCTCCACCCGCACCTCGACGACCTGCTCGCCGAGGTCACCGCGCGCCCGGTCGTGCGCACCCTGATCAACACCAACGGGCTGCGCATCGCCCGCGACGACGCGCTGCTCGACCTGCTCACCGAGCACCGCGAACGGGTCGAGGTCTACCTGCAGTACGACGGCGCGAGCGAACGGGCCCACCGGCACCACCGCGGCGCCGACCTGCGCCGGCTCAAGGACCTGGCGATCGACCGGCTCTCCGAGCGCGGCGTGTTCACCACGCTCACGATGACCGCCGCGCTCGGCGTCAACGACGACGAGATCGGCGGCGTCGTGAAACGGGCGCTGGACACGGCGTACGTGGGCGGCGTCTCGATCCAGCCGCAGTTCGGCTCCGGGCGGTCCGGCCCGATCGACGAGACCCGCCGGCTGACCCACACCGGCGTCCTGGCCCGCCTCGGGCCGCAGACCGGCGACCTGGTCACCTGGCGCGACCTGACCGCGCTGCCCTGCTCGCACCCGCACTGCTGCTCGGTCGGCTACCTGCTGCGCGACGACGCCGGCAGCTGGCGCTCGCTGACCGCGCTGATCGGCCACGAGCGCCTGCTCGGCCTGCTCGATCTGGCCCCCGACCTGGTGGCCAACCGGATCGCCGACACCGACCTGCCCGCGAGCCTGCGCGCCGCGGTCCGCGACTCCCTGCTGGGGCTGATGTCCGAGCAGTCCTCGCTGTCCCACCCGCGCATCGGCGACCTGTGGCAGGACATCTGCACGGCGTGCGACCTCGGCATCGGCACGCTGGCCACACTCGCGGCGCCGGCCCTGCCCGGCGGTCGTGCCCGTCTGCGCCGGATGCTCGCCGAACGGGTCAAACGCATCACCGTCAAGCCCTTCATGGACCTGTCCACGATGATCGAGGAACGCCTCGCGCAGTGCTGCGTCCACGTGAGCACCCGCAACGGCGACCGCGACCAGTGCGCGCCGTTCTGCGCCGTGCAGGCGTGGCCCGAGCTGTCCGCCCAGCGCCTCGCCCGGGTGGCCGCCCGGTGAGGCGCGACCCGCTGCCGCTCTGTGTCTACGCGACCGTCGCCGCGCTCACCTGGTGGCTGGGCCCGGTCGCGGTGGCGGGTTTCGGCGCCCTGGCCTTCGCCGGCTACCTCGGCGCCTGGCGGTCCGGCCTGCGCCAGTCGGCCTGCAAGCTGCGCGACGTCCGGCTCGTGCTCGCCTACCTGGCCGCTCTCACCGTGGCCGGCGCGGCCGGGGCAGCCTGGCGGATGTTCGGCTGAGGACGCGGGGACGGCGAGGTCGAGGGACCCGCGCGGCGGCGAGGTCGAGGGGACCCGCGCGGCGGCGAGGTCGAGGACCGCGTACGGGCGTCGGGCTCGATGATTCCGCCCCCGGCCCCCGGGTTCTCGCCGACGATGGGTGCATGGGTCGGCTGTGGCGCGTCGAGGGGCTGGTGCCGGTCAGCGGGGCGGTGGCGTTCCTGCTGCTCTTCGGCCTGCTCGGCGGCCCGGGCGACCCGTCGCCGGCCGCGCCCTGGGTGGGGCTCGGCGTGCTGGTCGCGCCGGCGCTGATGGTGTACGCGCATCGCGGGGCGGCCGCCTGGGCGGGCGTGCTCGCCGCGGTGGTGTGGACGTCGCTCGCGCACACCGCCGCCGCGGCGCTGGTCGCCTGGGCGTACGCGCTGGTGGCGATCGCCCTCACCCGCCGTGACCGGTCCCCGGTGGCCGCGCCGGTCCCGCGGCGCCGGCCGCCGGCGCCGAACGGCCTGCCGCAGGTCGCGGTGCCGACCGAGGTCATCGGGATCGCCGTGCTCGCCCTCGCGACGGCCGGCTTCGTCGCGGTGCTCGCCCGCTACCTCGGGCCGCCCTGGCTGGTCGCGGTGATCGGCGCGTTCGGGCTCGGCTGCGCGCTGCCGGCCCGGGTGGCGACGCACCGAGCGCGGCTGCGGCAATTGTTCGGCACCCCGCAGCCGATGCACGCGGTGCGGGTCGTGGAGCAGACCGGGTACGTGCACGTGCTGCTCCCGCATCCGGGCGGGCTGATCGCGCGGGAGTTCGCCTTCGACACCACTCTCACGCCGAACGAGATACTCGCCCGGCGGCTGACCGTTGCGGCGCCACGCGCGGCAACGCCCGCCCAGCCGGGCGACGACGACGAGCCGCACACGCTGGCCGGGACGCTGTACGGCGACCCGCGCCCGGGCGCCTGGTGCACGGTCGAGGTCGAGGGCCGGCTGCACGTGCCGGTCGGGCCGGTCGGGCCGGTGATCGAGGTGGCCTACGACGTCGTGCAGGGCCTGCCCCGGGAGATCGAGGACGACGAGGAGCAGCTGGTCGACCCGGCGGCGCTGCGACCGGGCGACCGGGGCGCCGACGCGTTCCAGTGCCGGGAGCACCGCATCGCGCCGCAGCGGGCCTGGCTGGCCACCATCGCGATCGGGCTCGGCAGCGCCCTCGCCGCCGGCGAGCTGGCGATGATCGCGGGTGTGCCGCCGATCGTGCTCGCCCTGGCCGCGGCGGCCGCCTGCGGGGTCGGGTACGAGTTCGGCTGGCGCACCCAGCTGCGCCCGCGGCTGCGCTGGCACGCCGGCGGGGTGGCCGCGGTCGGCTTCCGCGGGCCGGACCGGCAGCCGTGGGCCACCGACAGCGGCGTCGTGCACGACGACGCGGGCACGGTCCTGCTGACCGCCGGCGAGTCGGTCCTGACCGTGCCGGTGCCGCCGCCGTGGCCCTCGCCCGACAGCCAGCGCAGCGCGGACGAACTGGTCGCCGCGCTGCGGGACGCCCGGAACCGGTCGTTCACGATCAGCCCGCTGCCGCCGCCGCCCACGATCGAGGTCCCCCGCCGGCCGTGGACGCTCTACCTCGCCTGGTTCGCCTCGCTCGCGGCGACGATCCTGATCCTGCTTCCCGCGAAGGTCTGAAACAACGGGCGCGTAGCGTACGAACGTGGATCTGAACACCGTCGCCGATGTGATCAGTCCGGCCGGGGTCGGCCAGTGGCAGCCCGGCGACGCCTGGCTGGCCGGCGGGACGGTGCTGTTCGCCGAGCCGCGGCCGCACCTGACCCGGCTGCTCGACCTCAGCACGGCGGGCTGGCCGGCGCTGACCCGCCGCGAGGACGGCCTGGAGATCGCCGCGACCTGCACGATCGCCGAGATCGCCGCCGCCGGCCACGAGCTCGTCGAGCGCTGCTGCGACGCGTTCCTCGCCTCGTTCAAGATCTGGAACGTGGCGACGGTCGGCGGCAACCTCTGCGCGGCGCTGCCGGCCGGCCCGATGATCGCCCTGGGCGCCGCCCTGGACGGGACGTGCCTGCTCCTCGGCCCGTCCGGCGCGCGCACCGTACCGGTCAAGGATTTCGTCGTCGGCGAGGGTCTGACCGCGTTGTCCCCCGGCGAGCTGCTCCGCTCGATCCACCTCCCCGCGGCCGCGCTGCGGGCCAGGGCGGCGTACCGGCAAGGCTCGCTGCACCCCCACGGCCGCTCCGGCGTCCTGGTGATCGGCCGCCTCGACGAGCCCGGCCTGACCATCACGGTCACGGCGTCGACCCAACGCCCGTACGTGCTGAGGTTTCCGGCCTTTCCGTCCGCCGAGGTGGTGCAGATCGCGCTCACCGAGGGCATCCCGGACAACGCCTACGTCACCGACGTGCACGGCCTGCCCGCCTGGCGGCGGCACCTCACGAGGCTCTACGCCGAGCAGGTCCGCCAGGAGCTGAGCGCATGAGGATCAACGGTCAGGAGCACGACCGCGCGCCGCGCCCCGGCCAGTGCCTGCGCACCTACCTGCGGGAGGAGGGCTGGTTCGGGGTCAAGAAGGGCTGCGACACCGGGGACTGCGGCGCGTGCACCGTGCACGTCGACGGCGTACCCGTGCACTCCTGCCTCTACCCCGCCCACCGCGCGCGGGACCGCGGCGTCACCACCGTCGAAGGCCTCGCCGGCCCAGACGGCCTGCACCCCGCGCAGCAGGCGTTCCTCGACGCACAGGGTTTCCAGTGCGGCTTCTGCACCGCCGGCCTGATCATGACGACGGCCGCGCTCACCGACGACCAGCGCGCCGATCTGCCGCGCGCGTTCAAAGGCAACCTCTGCCGGTGTACGGGATACCGCGCCGTCGCCGACGCCGTGGCGGGCGTGGTCAACACCGCCGGCCCGGCCCCGGGCGCGTCGGTCGGGGCGGCCGTCGGCGCACCGGCCGGTCCCGAGGTGGTCACCGGCGCCGCCCGGTACACGTTCGACGTCGACGTCCCCGGCGTCCTGCACATGAAGGTGCTGCGCTCCCCGCACGCGCACGCCCGGATCGCCGCGATCGCGGCCGAGGCCGCGCTCGCCGTCCCCGGCGTCGAGGCCGTCCTCACCCACGCCGACGCCCCGGCCCGGCTGTTCTCCACCGCCCAGCACGAGCACGCCGCCGAGGACCCGGCCGACACCCGGGTCCTGGACGACGTGGTCCGCTTCGCCGGCCAGCGGGTCGCCGCCGTGGTCGCCACCTCGGAGGCCGCCGCCGAGGCCGGCTGCCGGGCGATCACCGTCGAGTACGAGGTGCTGCCGGCGGTCCTCGACCCGGAGGCGGCGATGGCGCCCGGCGCCCCCCGGCTGCACGCCGCACCGAACAATGTGGTCGGCGAGCTGCACGCCACGCTCGGCGACGTCGACGCCGGCTTCGCCGAGGCGGAGGTCACCTGCGAGGAGACCTTCACGACCGCCCGGGTGCAGCACGCCAGCCTCGAGACGCACGGCGCGGTCGGCTGGCTCGACGAGGACGGCCGCCTGGTGATCCGGACCAGCTCGCAGACCCCGTTCCTGACCCGGCGGGCGGTGGCGGCGCTCTACGACCTGCCGCTCGATCGGGTGCGGGTGCTGACCGGGCGGGTCGGCGGCGGCTTCGGTGGCAAGCAGGAGATGCTGGTCGAGGACCTGGTGGCGCTGGCCGTGCTGCGGCTGCGGCGACCGGTCAAGCTCGAGTACACCCGGGCCGAGCAGTTCACCTCGGCGACGGTCCGGCACCCGTTCCGGGTCAGCCTCCGGGCCGGGGCGCGCCGCGACGGGACGCTGACCGCGATGCGCCTGCGGGTGGTGACGGACACCGGCGCGTACGGCAATCATGGTCCTTCGGTGATGTATCACGGCTGCCACGAGTCCCTCGCGGTCTACCGCTGCCCCAACAAGGCCACCGACGCCTACGCGGTCTACACCAACAGCGTGCCGTCCGGGGCGTTCCGCGGTTATGGACTGGGCCAGGTGACGTTCGCCGTCGAGTCGGTGCTCGACGAGCTGGCCCGGCAGCTCGGGATCGACCCGGTGACGATGCGAGAGATCAATGTCGTACGCCCGGGCGAGCCCCTCCTGGCGCCCGGTGACCACGTGGACGACCTGTCGATCGCCAGCTACGGCCTGGACCAGTGCCTCGGCCACATCCGCGACGCGTCCTCGGCCCCGGGCGCCTCCGTTCTCCCGGGCTGGCTGGTCGGGGAGGGGATGGCGATCGCGATGATCGCCGCGGGACCGCCCGGCGGCCACTACGCCGACGCGACCGCCACCGTGCTCCCCGGCGACCGCTACGAGATCGCCGTCGGGACCGCCGAGTTCGGCAACGGCAGCACCACCGTCCACGCGCAGATCGCCGCCGACGCGCTGCACACCACGCCCGACCGCATAGTGATACGCCAATCCGACACCGACGTGGTGCGGCACGACACCGGCGCGTTCGGCTCCACCGGCGTGGTGGTCGCGGGCCGCGCGGTGCTGGAGGCGGCCACCGCCCTGCACGAGAAGATCCTCGCCGCCGGCGACACGCCGGTCGTCGGGTTGACCGCGACCGGGCAGTTCGACGGCACCCCACGCTCGGTCGCCTTCAACGCGCAGTGGTTCCGGGTGGCGGTCGATCCGGACACCGGCGAGATCCGCATCCTGCGCAGCGTGCACAGCGCCGACGCCGGAACGGTGATGAACCCGCTGCAGTGCCGGGGACAGGTCGAGGGCGGGGTGGCGCAGGCGCTGGGCGCCACGCTCGCCGAGCACGTCGACATCGACGCGGCCGGCCGGGTCACCACCACCGGTTTCCGGCAGTACCACCTGCCCACCTTCGCCGACATCCCGTGCACCGAGGTCCACTTCGCGGCCACCACCGACGCGATCGGCCCGCTGGGCGCCAAGTCGATGAGCGAGAGCCCGTTCAACCCGGTAGCTCCCGCGCTCGCCAACGCCCTGCGCGACGCGACCGGGGTCCGGCTCACGGCCCTGCCGTTCACCCGCGACCGGGTGTGGGAGGGGCTGCAGCGGGCCCGACGCTCCCCCTAGCGCCGCTCTCCCGCCGCGGCGCGAGCCAGTGCCTCTCCTCTCCCCGGGCCCGCGGCGCGAGCTAGTGCCCCTCCCCGGCCGGCGGCGCGAGGCCGACCAGCTTGGCGAGGAATCGGTCGGCTTGCTCGGGGAAGGGCGGCCAAGGCAGGTCGGGCTCATTGATCCGCAGGGACAGCATGCCGATGACGGCCGTCCGCAGATCGAGCGCGACGGTGGCGGCGTCCCCCGGCGCAGCCACCCCGGCGTCCATGCAGCGCTGCACCGCCGCCGTGGTGCGGGTGAACAGCACCTCTTTGAAGGGCATGCCGACCCTGCTCTCGTGCATCACCTTGTAGAGCCCGGGATGCTCCCGCACCCAGGCGGCCTGCGCCAGGATCCGGGCGCGCAGGCCGAGGGCGGGGTCCTGCTGGGCGGCCTCGGCGTCATCCGCCGCCTGGAGCATCTGCGCATGGCAGCGTTCCATGGCCGCCGCGACGAGCGCGTCCCGGTCCGGAAAGTACAGGTAAACCGAGGTTGGGGAGATGGACACCGCACGTGCGACCGCCCGCAGCGACAGCGCCTCGTCGTCGGCCAGGTCGCCGAGCATCCGCACGGCGGCGGAGATGATCTCCTCCCGCAGCCGCTCCCCCTGCCCGCGCGCGTTGGGGCGGCGAGGGCCGGCCGAGGTGGTGTCGTCCATCGCCCGATCATTCCAGTGGGGTCGGCCGAGCCGGTACGGGCACGGCGGCCTTGCGCTGCGACCGCCTCAGACAATACGCTCGTTCATGCAAGGACAGCTGTCCACCTAACGCGAGGGGTTCGCCATGCCGCTGACACTCCAGGAGGCTCAGACCGTCATCGCCGGCGCGCACGAGCGCGCCGCCAAGATAGATGCCCAGGTCACGGTCGCGGTCGTCGACGAGGGCGGCCACCTGCAGGCCCTCGGCCGGATGAGTGGCGCACCACCGCTCTCCGCCCAGATCGCCGAGACCAAGGCGGCCAGCGTCGCCCTCTTCCGCCGAGACGGCGCCGCACTGCGCCGGATGCAGGAGACCTCGCCCGACTTCTTCGCCCAGCTGGATCATGCCGTGCGGCAGCCCATCCTGATCGGCGCCGGCGCAGCCCTCATCCGGCGGGGAGCCACCATCCTCGGCGCCCTGGCGGTCAGCGGCGGATCGGCGCCCGGCCAAGACGACGAATGCGCAGAGGCCGCACTTACCGTTCTCGCTCCCTGACGCCCTGCGCCGCCGGGTTTCTCCCAACCCCGGCCCTACCCGCCGCCGCGTCCTCCCCCGCCCCGGGGCCGCACCCGCCGCGCTCAGGCCGCGACCCGTCGCCGCGCTCTCTCCCCCCGGGCCGCACCCGTCGCCGCGCTCTCCCCCGGCCCCCGGGCCGCACCCGTCGCCGCGCTCTCCCCCGGCCCCCGGGCCGCACCCGTCGCCACGCTCTCCCCCGGCCCCCGGGCCGCACCCGTCGCCACGCTCTCCCCCGCCCCGAGGCCGCACCCGCCGCCGCGCTCAGGCCGCGACCCGTCGCCGCGCCCTCCCCCGCACCCGTCGCCGCGTCCTTCCCCGCCCCGGGGGGCCGCACCCGCCGCCGCCACGCTCTCCGTCGGCCCGATCCGCGGCCGCCGACGGCCGGGCCGAGACGCGGCTAGGAGGCGTACCGCCGCTCCGCGCGCGCCCGAGCCTTCGCCGCCTCCTCCTCGCGGTTTTTCGGGGCGGCGGTGGTCACCAGCGCGCCCAGCAGGTCGGCCGTGGCGGCCGCGACCGCCGCCACGGCCCGGTCGAACGCCTCCTGGTTGGCCTGGGACGGCCTGGTCGAACCAGCCACCTTCCGCACGTACTGCAGGGCGGCGGCATGAATTTCCGCGGACGTCGCCGGCGGCTCGAAGTTGTGCAGCTGATGGATGTTGCGGCACATCGCGTCTGGTCCTCCCACTAGGGCTGCTGCCAACCTACGCCGAGGGTGCGACAAAACTTCGTACCGTCGACACCATGGCCGAGACGAGGGGCACGCCGCGACCACGCCGGGCGCTGACCGAGCAGGAGATCCTGGACGCCGCGCTGGCTCTGCTCGACGCCGGCGGAGCGGAGGCCGCGTCGATCCGCCGGATAGCCGTCGCCGTCGGGTCCGCGCCGACCGCCGTCTACACCTACTTCCCGGACCGGGCCGCGGTCGAGCATGCCCTGATCGAGTACGTCCTCGCCGAAGTAGCCGCGGACGAGTGCGAAGTGACCGCGGACGAGCGCGAAGTGGCCACGGACGAGTGCGAAGTGGCCACCGACGAGCGCGAGGTGACCGCGCAGAAACGCCCCGATGACTGGCGGGAGCGGGTGGAGGTGCTCACCGCCGACCTGCGCCGGCAACTGCTCGCCCACCCGGGCGTGATCCCGCTGATGCTGGCCGGCCCGATGACCGGCCCGCACGCCCTCCGCCTCGGCGAACACCTCCTCGACCTGCTGGCCGCCGGCGGCCTCGATCCGGCGTCGGCGGCCCGTGGCTCGTACCTGCTGATGGTCTATGTCCTGGGCGCGACCTCGCTGGAGGTGGCCGACGCCCCACCCGGACTGCTCGCGCCGGAGGCGGAGCGGATCGCGGCCCTCCGCGCCGCGCTGAGCGACGTGCCCGCCCAGGCGTTTCCGCGCACGGCCGCCGCGGTCGGGGTGACGGCCACCTGGACCGGTGCCGAGCAGTTCCGCTGGGGGCTGCGACGGCTGCTGGACGGACTGGCGGCCGAGGCGGAACTAGACTGACCGGGTATGACGCACTGGTACGAGTCGTCGATCGACCGGCAGCTGCGGGAGGCGACCGAGCGCGGCGAGTTCGACAACCTCGCCGGCGCCGGCCGGCCCCTGCGTGACCACGGCCGGGAGTACGACGAGGACTGGTGGGTCAAGGACTGGCTGGAGCGCGAGGGCGCGACCGCCGGCGTCATCCCGCCCACCCTGGCCCTGCGCCGCGAGGTGGAGGAACTCGAGACCCGGGTCGACCGAATGTCCGCCGAGCGCGAGGTCCGCGACTACGTCGCCGAGGTCAACGAGCGGATCCGCCGGGCGCGGGTGGGCCTGATGGACGGCCCGCCGGTGCTTCTTCCGCCCCGCGACGCCGACGAGGTCGTGTCCGGGTGGCGGGAACGCCGGCCTTAGTACCGCCGTCGAGACGGCCGACGCCTCTTGTTTGCGGAGATCAGGGAATGCAGGACCACCGCTAGTGCGGCCGCGAACAGGCCGAACACCCAAGCCGCCACGGTCCAGCAGTAACGGGCCGCCAGCCAGGCCGCCGCCGCGGGCGTCGCCGGCAGCAGTGCCAGCCAGACGGACTCCACGACCTTGTCGATCACCCGCCGCGGAGCGCCGAGACCGACGAGGTTCTGCAGCCCCACCCGCACCGTGTGGAAGAAGAACAGCAGGCCCGCGGCCGCCCAGCCGGTCACCATCACCGCGACGAGGGAAAGCACTCGGCCCAACCGGGGTCACCTCCAGGATCGTTACCCCTCGATCTTCAGCGGGTCGCCGGTCAGCGTGTCGCAGCGGACGTACGCCAGCTTGACGGTCACGTCGGTGAACCAGAGGACCGGCAGGGTCAGCGGCGGCGGCTGGTCCGGGGTGAAGGTCACCGGGATCACGCCGAACAGCTTGCCCTTGAGCTCGGTGGTGTAGAACTTCACCGTCCCGCTGGTGGTCAGCTCCTTGCTGGTGATCACCGTCTGGTGGCCGGCCTTCTCGTCGATGGTCAGCTTGAACGGCTTGTTCACGGCCTTGTCCATGGTGAACTTCAGGGCCTTGAACGAGCCGCCACCGGCGGTCGGCATGTCGACCACACCGTCGTACGTCGAGTTGTACAGGGTCAGCGAGTCGACCTCCATGACGCCCGGCTTCTTCGCCACCAGCGGGATGTCGTCCGCGCTTGCCACCTTGCCGATGACGCGGGGGCCGAGGCAGGGGATCACGTCGTCGCTGGAGGTGGGCGAGGCGGTGGTCTTGGTGGGGTCAGCGGTGGGCTCGGTGGTGGCGGAGGAGGACGACTCCGCCGGGGCGGTCGTGGTCGGGGCGGTCGTGGCTGGGGTGGTCTCCGGCGCAGTGGTCTCCGGCGTCGCCGGCGACGTGCTCGGAGCGGTCGACTCGTCGCCGATGCCGAGCAGGTTGCCGACGCCGTCGACGACGTCCTTGATGCCGTCGACGACCGCGTTGCCCTCGCTGGTGGGCGTGGGGGCCGCGGTTGTCTTCTCGGCGGCCGCGGTCGACTTCGCCGCCGCGCTCGTCTTCTTGACCGCCGCGGTCGTCTTCGTCAGCGCCGGGGTCGTCTTCTTCGCCGCCGCGGTCGTCTTCTTCGCCGTGGCGGCCTTCGCGGCCGCCGCAGTCGTGGTGGTCGCGACGGAGGGCAGCCCGTCCGGGCAGGTGTCGTCGGCGCGGGCCTGCAGGTTGCTGCCGGCCACCACGATGGTGGCGGTCACCGCGAGCGGGATGAGCGCGACCGCCATGGCCCGCGGGTTACGGGCCACGCGCTGCAGGGCGCTCGCCTTCGGCGGCTCGGCCGTGGGCGGTTCGGCGCCCTGGCCGGCCGGCCGGATCGGCCGCTCGTCGTGCGGCCGGTCGTCGTGGCCGGCGACCTCGATCCGCTGGGTCTCGTCGATGTCGCGCGGCCCGTACTGGTTGAAGATTTCGTCGCCGACGTCGACCGGCCCGTCCTGCTGGTGGTCGGTGGGCTCGTCGGTGGGCGGCTCGGCGATCTGGTCGCCCGGCCGCGAGCGCGGCGGTCCCCAGGCGATCACCAGGGCGCCGCCGAGGATGCCGAGCAGCATGCCGACGATGAAGCCGCCGAGGTTCAGGCCGATGAACGAGTAGAGCGCGGTCAGCGTGCCGATGATGCCGTAGAACAGGCGCTGGGCCGGGGTGAACATGCAGAGCAGGCCGCACAGGATCAGCACGGCGGGCACCACGTACGAGAGGAAGCCCTGCTGGCCCATGTGGATCTCGAGATTGCCCAACTGCTGGTTGGCCGTATAGAACATCTCGAGGCCGGAAAGCAGCAGAAGCAGGCTGCCCCAGAACGGCCGCCGCCGCCGCCAGTGCCGGAACTTGGCCCAGAAACCGTCAGTCGCTGCCACTACTTGCCCTTCCACACGGGTGTACCTGTCACAAAGTGGTGGGGCCCGCGAGAGGTCTCGCGGGCCCCGGGAATGCCGGATCAGCCGTTGAAGCAGTCCTTGTTCTGGCCCACGTACAGATGCAGGTTCATGCCCTGCAGGACGAACGTCGACGCCGAGGTGGACGTCGCCGTCTGCCGCAGGTTGTCGATGTGCACCTTGTCGGCGCCCTGGCCGAAGCCGCCGACGTCGCCCGCCGGCACACCGCTACCGGCCTGGTCGAGGGTGCTGGCGTCCTGACCGATGTTGATGTTGGTGAAGGTCGCGTCGCCGCTGAGGTCGGACATGCCGATCAGCAGGTTGTCCGCCTGGACCGCCTTGTTGTCGGCGGTCTTGCCGGCCTCGATCCGCAGGCTGATCGGAATCGACGTACCCGGGATGTTGCCGACGACCGACTGGCACAGGTCGTGGATCGTGGCGGACTTGATGCCCGACTTCGCCACCGGCATGCGACTGTTGGTGCTGGTGACGAGGTCGGAGCCGCTGTACTGGGTGAAGCCGGTGCCGTCCAGCGACGACGCGGTGAGGTGGAAGCTCTGGCCGGAGATGGAGAAGCTGGCGGCCAGCGCACCCTGAGCGAGCGCGACCACCAGACCACCCGCGACGACGGTGGGGACGCCCACCGCGACCGCGAAGCGGCGCCAGTTGGTACGGCCCTCGGTCACGGCGTCTTGCGAATCCTTCACGGATCCTCCTAGGGAAGTCAGACGGCGCGCAGGCCTCATTGCGATGGGCTCGCATCGACGGGCGACCCTGTCGATCTTCCGCCAGCAGAGAGGTTCGTCGATGCCGTCGTTTTACGTGCGGGAAATGTTGCCGCCCCAGCTCAGCGGTTACAAGTCCCAGAGCTACCAGTCAGTAACCCAGGTCACCTCGGACCGACTACCGAGAGTAATATTCACCTTCTGGAAGCGGGGATTTCCCGGCCTAATCTGGACAGAAGTGGTGCCGATAACTCCTGTGTTGGTCACCAGCGGTAAGCGGGCCGAAAGAGTCACGGATCCATAACGAAACCCAGGTTGTGCTCAGGTCCCGGTGCTACGGACTAGAGGTCGGACCGTTTCACGGATCTTGGAAAGGATCTAGGGGATGACACCGGAAGGAACCGGACACGGGCGTGGGAGCGCGCTCGGCCGGCTGGGCGGCGTGCTGATCCTGATCGGCGTGCTCGTCGGCGTCGCGGCGATACCGACCGGGGCCGTCCTGATCTCCGCCGCGCACTGGTCCGAGCAGCAGCGCGCCGACCTGCCCGCCCAGCTGCTCAACCCGCCGACCGCCCAGGTCACCCGGGTGTACGCCAGCGACGGCAAGACGCTGATCACCACGTTCTACGACGAGGACCGGCACGACGTCACGCTCGGCCAGATCGCCCCCGTCATGCAGCAGGCGATCGTCGCCGCCGAGGACGTGCGCTACTACCAGCACGGCGGCGTCGACCTGAAGGGCGCCGTCCGGGCGCTGGTCGCCGACGCACGCCGCGGCGCGGCCGCGCAGGGCGCCTCGACACTGACCATGCAGGTGGTGCGCAACGTCCTGAAGGACGACCCGACGCTGACCCCCGCCGAGCGGGCCGCGGCCACCGCGGACACCCCGGAGCGCAAGCTCAAGGAGGTGCAGTACGCGCTCGAGCTCGAGCAGCGCCTCTCCAAGCAGCAGATCCTGCAGAACTACCTGAACATCGTGTACTTCGGCGACGGCGGGTACGGCATCGAGGCGGCCGCCCGGCGGATCTTCGGGGTCACCCCGGCCCGGCTCGACCTCGCCCAGGCCGCGATGATCGCCGGCATCGTGCAGTCGCCCGACGCCGACAACCCGCTCAGCGGGGACAGATCAAAGGCCAAGGCCCGGCAGCTGTACGTGCTGGGGGCCATGCAGAAGGCCGGCATGATCACCGCGGCCCAGCAGCGGACGGCGGCCGCCGAGAAGCTCACATTCGCCGGCACGGCCCCGCCGAACGGCTGCATGGACGCCGCCGGCACGGCCGACGGCTGGGGCTTCTTCTGCGACTACGTGCGTACCTGGTTCGACGCGCAGCCGCAGTTCGGCAGCACCGTCGCCGAGCGTGACACGGCGCTGCGCCGCGGCGGCTACACCATCGTCACCACCCTCGACCCGGACCTGCAGCACACCGCGGCCGCCGAGTCCCGCTCCGTCTACGGCCTGACCAGCAAGAAGGTGCTGCCGATCGCGGTGGTCCAGCCGGGCACCGGCAAGGTGCTGGCGCTGGCCGTCAACCGCCACTACAGCACCGCGAAGGGCACCCAGAACACGGTGAACCCGCTGGTCAGCGGTGGCCCCAAGCTGTACGGCTACCCGTCCGGCTCGACCTTCAAGATGTTCACCATGCTGGCCGCCCTGGAGGCGGGCATGCCCCTGGACACCGGCTTCGACGCGCCGGCCAAGCTGCGCACCGAGTGGCCGGACAACGGTCCGGACAACTGCGGCGGCAAGTACTGCCCGGGCAACGCCAACCCGGGCTGGATGGACGGCTACCGCACCATGTGGACCGGGTTCGGCCGCTCGGTGAACACCTACTTCGTCCGCCTGGAGGAGCAGGTCGGCCCGGCCGCCGCGGTGGCCGAGGCGAAGAAGCTGGGCATCGCCTTCGCCAACCCGGCCGACGCCGAGATGGCGAAGACCGGCGCCGGGAGCTGGGGCTCGTTCACCCTCGGCGTCGTCGACACGACTCCGCTCGAGCTGGCCTCGGCGTACGCGACGGTGGCCGCCGAGGGCACCTACTGCCGGCCGCTGCCGGTTCAGTCGATCACCGATGCGCACGGTCAGAGCGTCGCCGTCACGAGCACGTGCAAGCAGGTGCTCGACCCGGACGTGGCGCGGGCCGCCACCGACGCGGCCCGCTGCCCGGTCGGCCAGCGGGGCACGTTCGGCGAGTGCGACGGCGGCACCGCCACCCAGGTCAACTCGATCATGGGCAGGCGCCCGGTGGCCGGCAAGACCGGCAGCACCGAGGACCACCGCACCGAGACGTTCGTCGGGTTCACCGCCACCGCGGTGGCCGCCGGCATCGCGGCCGACCCGGCGAACCCGTCGGACCTCGTCGGCAGCGCGGTCGAGGCCGACGTGGTGACGGCGGTCGGCCGGGTGCTGCGCGCCGCGGTCGGCGACGGCGACTACGCCGGCTTCACGCCGCCGAGCGAGCAGATCGCGTACGGCGGGTGAGCACGCCGGCGCTCTCCGCGTCCCGACGGAGGTAGCACTCAGCTAGAAAGCAGCTTCTTGTCTAGTGCTTCACAGCTTGCACACAGATGATGGCGTCATGATGCAGCCCGGGTTGGCACGGCCGCCTCTTTCCCGGCGGACGATCGCCCGATTCGTTCAGCTGGCCGGCCTCTTCGACGTCGTCACCGCGCTGGTGCCCCGCCCGCACAGCCGGATGGCCGAGTTCGCGCACTACGTGCCGGCCGCCGGGGTGCTCTCCGCCCACGCCGCCACCATCGTGGTCGGCATGCTGCTGGTCTACCTGGGTGCCGGACTGCGCCGCGGCAAGCGCCGGGCCTGGCAGGTCGCGGTCGGGCTGACCGCGCTCTCGATCGTGCTGCACCTGGTGAAGGGCCTCGACTTCGCGGCCGCGGGGGTCGCCGGGGTGCTGCTGATCATGTTGCTGGCCACCCAGGACCGGTTCACCGCCGTGGCCGACCCGACCAGCCGCTGGCGCGCGCTGACCGCGCTGGTCGGCTTCACCCTGGCCGGCTTCCTGCTCGGCTTCCTCGAGATCGCGATCCGGGCCAACCACCTGCTGGGCACGCCGGGCGTCATCGCCTGGGCCGAGGAGGCCGCGCTCGGGCTCGTCGGCATCGACGGGCCGGTACATTTCCAGTATCGACTCGGCGCCGACGCGGTCGCCTACACCACCGGGGCGTGCGGCCTGCTCGCCGGCGGGATCGCGCTGGTGATCCTGCTGCGACCGGCGCCGCGGCGGCCCGAGCGCGACGAGGCGAGCGAGGAGCGCCTGCGCGAGCTCCTGCGGCGGTACGGCAAGGCCGACTCGCTGAGCTACTTCGCGCTGCGCACCGACAAGTCGCTGATCTGGGCGCCGAACCGGGCCGCGGTCGTCGCCTACCGGGTGGTCAACGGGGTGAGCCTGGCGGCCGGCGACCCGATCGGCCCGGAGTCGGCATGGCCCGAGGCGATCGGCGCCTGGCTCGGCGACGCGAACCGGCACGGCTGGACCCCGGCGGTCCTGGGCTGCGGCAACGCGGCCGGCAAGGCGTACCGGAAATGGGGTCTCGACGTCGTCGAACTGGGCGACGAGGCGATCGTGGACACCGGCACGTTCTCGCTGACCGGCCGGCCGATGCGCGGCGTGCGGCAGGCGGTCAACCGGATGCGGCGGGCCGGCTACCAGTGCCGGGTCGTCCGGCAACGCGACCTGACCCCGGCCGAGCTGGCCGACGCGGTCCGGGCCGCCGACCTGTTCCGCGACGGGCCGGTCGAGCGGGGCTTCTCGATGGCGCTGTCCCGGCTCGGCGACCCGCGGGACGCCGACTGCCTGCTCGTGCTCTGCACCGACGCGCAGGGCGCGCTGCGCGGGCTGCTGCAGTTCGTGCCGTGGGGCGCCGACGGGCTGTCCCTCGACCTGATGCGCGGCGACCGCACCGCCGACAACGGCCTCACCGAGCTGATGGTCACCGAGGTCCTCGAGCAGTCGCCGGCCATGGGCGTACGCCGGGTGTCGCTGAACTTCGCGGTGCTGCGCTCGGTCTTTGCCCGGGCCGAGGAGCTGGGCGCCGGGCCGGTGCTGCGGCTCTGGCACCGGCTGCTGATGGCCGCCTCCAAGCTGTGGCAGATCGAGTCGCTGTACCGGTCGAACGCGAAGTACCAGCCGCAGTGGGCGCCGCGTTACCTGTGCTTCCCGACCGCCCGCGACCTGCCGCGGATCGCGGTCGCCGCGATGACCGCCGAGGCCTTCCTGCCCGAGCCCCGGCTGCCGCGGCTGTCCCGGCTGCGCCGAGCGCCGGAGGACGAAGCCACCGCGCGGGCGGCCGTGTGACCTTCCGCCGGTACCCGGCGGCCGCCGGCCCGTCCGGGTACTCTTCTGCGGGTATCAGGATCGGCGATGGCTCGGAGAGCGGTTCGGCTTCGGATGGAGGGACCATCATTCGACTGGTTCGCCGCCCACCTGGCCCGGCCGGCTTCGTGCGGCGCCCGCTGCTGCTCCCCGCCCTGCTGATGGCGGTCGCCCTGCTGATGGCGTGTGACACGGCGTCCGCGGCCGACACGGTGCCGAGCGCCACGCCCGGGACGGGCACAACGCCGTCGGTGGTCACCCTGGGCGATTCGGTCGCGGCCGGCGCCGTGTGCGGCTGCGATCCCTTCCCGGCCCTGTACGCCAAGGGCCAGCACGCGATCGACGTGAATCTGGCCGAGTCCGGCGCGACCGCCTCCGACATGCGCGACCAGCTGCCCGGCGACCTCGGCGCCGTCTCCCAGGCCGCCCAAGTCGTCATCATGATCGGCGCCAACGACGTGGCCGACACGATCGACGACCCGACGACCTACCCGGCCGCCGCCGCCGGCGTGCAGAGCGACGTCACGGCCACGATCGCCGACATCGAGAAGGCGCACACCGTCCCGGTGATCGTCCTCGGCTACTGGAACGTCGTCCTGGACGGCCAGGTGGGCCAGCAGACCTACGGGCCGAACGGGGTGAAGGACGCCGCCCAGGCCACCTCCATGATCAACAACGCCCTGCAGGCCGCCGCGTCGACGAACGCCGACGCCGAGTACATCAGCACCGAGCCGGCCTTCCACGGCGCCGACGGCACCGACGACCCGACCGATCTGCTGGCCAGCGACGGCGACCATCCGAACGCCGCCGGGCAGGCCGCGATCGCCGCCCTCCTGCCCCCACTCCCGGCACCCAGCACCGCGGCGGCCACCCGCCGCTGACCCCACCGGCACCGCGGCGGCCACCCGCCGCTCACCCACCGCCGTCGCGCTCCGGAACCGGCCCGCCCGCGCCGGGCAGGCGCGCGCCCCGCACCGGGCCGCCAGCCCCCGGAAGCGCCCGGCACCGCGCCCCTGAACGCCCGGAAGCGCCCGGCACTCGCGCCCCTAACGCCCGGAAGCGCCCGGCACTCGCGCCCCTGAAACCGCCCCGGAAGCGTCCAGCAGGCCTGGCGCCGCCCGTCCGCCTCAGGCGCGCACCACCAACGTCTTGGCGAACATGTCGCCCAGCCGGCGGCGACGGTCCGAGTTGATCACGATCAGGAAACCGACCAGGTAGGCGAGGATGCCGTCGATCAGGCGCCAGAGGGTGCGGACGAAGCCCGACAGCAGGCCGGGTACGCGGCCGGTCTGGGCGTCGACCACGCGGATGCCGGTGACGAACTTGCCGACCGTGCGGCCGGTCAAGCCCTCCAGCAGCGTGTAGTAGAGAAGTACCACGACGAACAGGCGCAGGCCGCCGCCGAAGGTCAGCGTGGTCATGTCGAAGCCGGATGAGGGCCGGCCGGTGCCGAAGAACCGGGCGAGCAGCGAGGCGATGGCGCCGAGGACGATGCCGTCGAGGAGGGTGGCAACCACTCGCCGGCCGGTCACGCGGACGTTCGGCTGGGCGTACAGGTACGTCATGATCCGATGATGCGCCGCGGGCGCAAGTGCTCCGAAACTTTCGGCCACGCTCGCAGCTCAACGCAGCGCTGGACACCACAAAACAACGGGCAAAGCGCCCTGGCCTGGCACTACACGGCCCTCCAATTTCCGACAACTTTCCGGAAGTTGTTGACACCGGGCGACGCGCGGGCCAATACTGGCGCAATCGACGAGGCTCGATAACTCCCCCGCCGCAGCGCACGTCGGCTTCCACCGGCCGGCTCGATGCGGGCTGCCCGTCCCCGCCGGCGGCGTCCCCTTCCGCCGGCCGTCACGAGAGGTGTGCACATGAACGCTCCCCCGAACAGACGCGTACGACCGCTGGCCGCCGTCTTCGCGCTGATCGTCGCCGCCACCGGGGTCGCCGTAACGGCGCTCGACACGCCCGCCCAGGCCGCCACCTGCAACGGGTACGTCGGGCTCACGTTCGACGACGGACCCTCCAACGACCACACGCCGGCGATTCTGAACGCCCTGAAGGCCAACGGGTTGCGGGCCACCATGTTCAACGAGGGCCAGTACGCGGCCGCCTACCCGAGCCAGGTGGCGGCCGAGGTCAGCGCCGGAATGTGGGTCGGCAACCACAGCTACACCCACCCGCATCTGATCCAGCAGTCGCAGGCACAGATCGACTCCGAGCTGTCGCGTACGCAGACCGCCATCGCCAATGCCGGCGGCGGTACGCCCAAGCTGTTCCGGCCGCCCTACGGCGAGACGAACGGCACCCTCCAATCGGTGGAGGCGAAGTACGGCCTCACTCAGATCATCTGGGATGTCGACTCGCAGGACTGGAACGGCGCCAGTGTCGACGCGATCGTCGCGGCCAACGCCCGGCTGACCAACGGGCAGATCATCCTCATGCACGAGTGGCCGGGGAACACCCTCTCCGCCATCCCGCGTATCGCGCAGGGCCTGGCGAGCCGGGGCCTGTGCGCCGGCATGATCTCGCCGCAGACCGGCCGGGCCGTGGCCCCGACCGGCGGCGGGGGCGGCGGAGGCGGCGGCGGGGGCGGGGGCGGCGGCAGCTGCACCGCGACGCTGTCGGCCGGCAGCACGTGGAGCGACCGCTACAACCTCAACGTGAGCGTCAGCGGGTCGAACTCGTGGACGGTCACGATGAACGTCCCCTCCCCCGAGAAGATCATCGCCACCTGGAACATCACCGCGAGCTACCCCAGCGCCCAGGTGCTGACGGCGAAGCCGAACGGCAGCGGCAACAACTGGGGCGTCACCATCCAGACCAACGGCACGTGGACGTGGCCGACGGTCTCGTGCAGCGTCACCTGACCCACTCACCGAAGACAGGGCGCGGCGGTCCACGGGGCGGCCGCGCCCTCGGGTATGGCCTTTCCGCAACGCATTCACGATGATGCTGGGATGCGGAGAGCTGCCTGCCGGGCGTACGCAATCTTGCTCTTGATCGTCGGTTCGATCGCGGTGTTGTCGCAGCCCGCGCTCGCATCGAACTCCCCCGTCGGACGGATCGCGGACGACCCGATCGCACACGACCCCACCATGATCAAGCAGGGGCGGTACTACTACGCCTTCATCACCGGCGACATCGCCACCCGCACCTACCTGCCGATGAAACGGTCGACCGACCTGCTGCACTGGGAGGAGCTCGGGCCGGTCTTCACGACCGCGCCGGCGTGGATCCCGCAGCAGCTGGGCGTCACGCCGGGCGACTTCTGGGCGCCGGACATCTCCTACTACCGCGGCGAATACCGGCTCTACTACGCCGCCAGCTCGTTCGGCACCAACAACTCGGTGATCGGGCTGGCGACAAACCGGACGCTGGACCCATCGAGCCCGGAGTACCGGTGGGTGGACCGCGGGATGGTGCTGCGATCGACTACTTCGGACAATTTCAACGCCATCGACCCCGATCTGGTCGTCGATTCGGCGGGCGCCCAGTGGCTCGCGTTCGGCTCGTTCTGGGACGGGATCAAGCTGCGGCAGCTCGACCCGGCCAGCGGCCTGGCGGGCGACCCGGCCCTCTACTCGCTCGCCTCCCGCGGCGGGGCCTCGATCGAGGGCGCGTCGATCGTCCGGCACGGCGGGTACTACTACCTGTTCGCCAGCCTGGACTACTGCTGCCGCGGGGTGGAGAGCGACTACCGGGTGGTGGTCGGGCGCTCGGCCGGTGTGACCGGACCCTACCTGGACCGTTCCGGCGTGCCGATGCTGACCGGCGGCGGGACCGAACTGCTGCGCGGCTACAACGAGTTCCGCGGGCCGGGCGGCGGCGACGTCTACCGCGATTTCTACGTGCACCACTACTACGACCGGTACGACAACGGCGCGCCGAAGCTGTCGGTGCGGCCGCTGCGCTGGGCGGGCGGCTGGCCGGCGCTGGGCGACCCGCTCTCCGGCAGCGTGCGGATCGGGCACGGCCCGGCCTACCTGACCCTGGTGAACCGGGCGGACGGGCGGGTCATGTCCAACGCCACCTGCGGCTACGAGGGGGCCGACATCACCCTCGCGGCGCCGTCCGGCAGCACCTGCGCGCAGTGGCGGCTCGACCCGCGCGACCCCGGCTACGTGAGCATCGACAACCGGTTCAGCAACAAGATCGCCGAGGTGGCGGCCTGCGTGAACGCGGAGGGCGCCCGGGTCGCCCAGTGGGGCTGGCTGCACAACGACTGCCAGCAGTTCGCGGTCGAGCCCGCTTCGGACGGGTGGTCCACGATGAGCAGCAAGCTCAACGGGCGGGTGCTGCAGCCCGCCGGCTGCACCGGCGACGCGATCCAGACGGCCACCGCGACCGGCGCGACCTGCCAGGAGTTCCGGCCGCAGCCGGTCGGCGCGGTGCTGATCGCCGACCCGGCCGGGACGCGGGCGCTGAACGCGTGCGGCCCGGCGATCGCGTTCCGTCCGCCGGGGCCGGCCCGCTGCCAGCAGTGGCGGTTCACGCATGTCGGCGACGGGTTCTACCGGGTGGTGAGCGGGACCGGGCGGGCCCTGCGCGGCGAGTGGCGGATCGAGACGACCCGGCTGGTGAGCCGGGACGGCACGGCCCTGCCGTCCGATCTGGACACGCCGTGAGTCCAGACCCGTAGCACGCGGGCCGCGGCGTTGGCCACCTCCGGTTCGTCGGCCGTGCGGCGGAGGCCGCCGGCATCTTGACCTCGGGCGAGGCGCTGGCGGAGGCCGGCGTTGCGGTCCGACGGTGCCGCGCGCAAAGACAACGTCATCTGGGCAAACCCTTCCGCCGGTGTCCTGCTCCCGTGCTGCTCCCGCCGGTTCCTTCAGTTTTGCAGCTTCCTCCGTCGATTGGCTGGCCAGAACGGATCGGTCCGGCGGAGGAGGTGGGGACGACGAACGCGTCATTGCCCAGCGAGATGCCCCGCCGCCGCCTGCACACCGTCCGGGCCACGGCAGCGCTGAGCGTGCTGGCACCGCTCGCCTGTCTGCCGTACCTCGCCTTCACCTGGCCGGCCGGGAACCGCCCCGCGATGGTGGCGATCTGCACGGTCATGATGCTGTTCGCCGGTTTTGCCGTCATTCGTGCGGACGCCATCGAGCGGTCCCGATACCGCGTGGTCGCCCAGCTGACCGGGCTCAGCCTCAACGTGGTCGGGTTCACCGTCCTGGGCTGGCTCGACGGCGGGGTGAACAGCACCCTCGGCGCCGTATTGCCGCTGCTGATCATTCTGCTCGCGCTCGGCATGCCACTGCGGCCCTTCCTTGCCCTGGCGGCCCTCGGCGCGGCCGGCTACTGGGCGACCGCCCTGTCCGGCGGCCCCGGCCAGCTCGGCTACGCACTGATCTACACGATCCATGTCGGCGGCGTCTCGATGCTGGCGATCCGGTACTCCGCGGCCATGGTGTCGCTGCAGCGCCGGCTCGGTGCCCTGTCGCGGACCGACCCGCTGACCGGCTGCCTCAACCGGCGCGGCTTCGAGGAGCGACTGGCGGCCGAACTCGCCGAGGCGGACCGGACCGGCACCGGCGCCGTCATGTTCCTGGTCGACCTCGACGGCTTCAAGACGATCAACGACAAGTACGGCCACCAGGCCGGTGACGATCTGCTGGCCTGGACCGGCCGCACCCTCACCGAGCAGTTGCGCGTCCGCGACGTCGTCGGCCGGGTCGGCGGCGACGAGTTCGCCGCGGTGCTCGGCGGCCTCGACCCCGACGACGTGCCCGCGGTGCTCGAACGCCTGCATGCCGGCCTGCGTGGGGTGGCCGCCGCCGGCATCGGGTACGCCTGTTACCCGAGCGAGGCCGACACCCCGCAGGCGCTGCGGGAACTTGCCGACCAGCGCGTCTACCTCGACAAGGCGGCGCACGACCGGACGGTGCCGGCGGAGGTCGCGGTCGCCGGTGTCCGCGGCGACAGCGCGCGGCACCAGCCGGCCACGGTCTCCCAGCACGAACGACGCCACCGCGCGATCACCAACGCCGGGCATGTCAGCCTCTTCACCGCGGGCCTGGCGCTGGTCTACGTCCTGTTGATGGCGACCGGAAACCTGCACCGCTGGCTCATGGCCGCGCTGCTGGTGGCCGCCTGCTCGGCGGCCGTGGCCGTCATCGCGGCCTCGGCCCGGCTGAGCCGGACCCGGGCGGCCCGATTCATCATGCCGGCCAGCGGGGTGGTGCAGTTCGCCCTCTGCTCGGCCGTGGTCTGCCTCGACGGCGGCGTCAACGGCACCCTCGGTTTCGGCATGATCACCTTGATGCCGCTGGTCGCCCTGGTCACGCCGAAGGTGGGCCGCATGTCGCTGCCCCTGATCGCGGTCTGCTACCTGGCCGTCGCCGTGTTCGTCGGGGAAGCGACCCCGTGGTACGTGCTCACCCACCTCGGCGGCGCGCTGGTCGTGTCGATGGCGTTCGCCGACCGGGGCCGCGTCGCCGCCGCGCAGCGCCGCCGGATGCGGGAGCTGTCCCGGGTGGACGTGCTGACCAAGTGCCTCAACCGGCGCGGCTTCCTGGAGCGCTCGGCCGACCTGCTGACCCGCGCCCGGCTCGCCGGTCGCGACCTGTCGCTCCTGATCCTCGACCTCGACCGGTTCAAGGAGGTCAACGACTCCGCGGGGCACGCCGCGGGCGACGAGCTGCTGTGCTGGGTGGGTGCCACGTTGAAGGAGCGGTTGCACCCGCAGGACGTGGTGGGCCGTTTCGGCGGCGACGAGTTCGTCGTCCTGCTCGCCTCGTGCGGCGCCGACGAGGTCGACGACGTGGCCGGTGACATCACGGGCGCGCTGGCGCAACGCATCGGCGTCAGCGTCGGCGCCGGCCTCCTCGGCCGCGACGGAACCGACCTCGACGAGTTGTACTCGCACGCCGACGCCGAGCTGTACCGGCAGAAGCTGGCCCGCGGCCGGGGGCGCAGCCGCCGCCTGGCCGCCGCCGACGGCAGCAGCAGCAGCACACTCGCCGCATAGAGGCTGCTTGCGCCCCGGGGAAAGCCCCGGAAAGCCCCGAAAGCCCCGGAAAGCCCCGGAAAGCCCCGAAAGCGCAAGCAGCCGCGGGTTGGTCATGCGCCGGTCGGGACCTTCTTGTCGTCGGCGGCGGACGACGAGGACGAGTCCGACGCGGCCGCGGGCTTGCGGGCGGAGCGCTGGAACGCCAGCAGGGCGAGGATCAGCCCGAGCAGGCCGGCCACGAAGCCGGCGACGGCGAACGCGTCCGGTCCGTCGGAGTCGGCCGAGCCGGTAGCGGCCGGGGCGGCCGCGGCGGGGGCGGTCGCGGCGGTGAGCTTGAGGACCGGGGCCGGGTGCTCCGGCTCGGTGCCGTCCGTGGTGGGGTCGTCGATCCAGCGGACGATGTCGCCGTCGGAGTACGTCTGCAGGGCCTTGAAGACCATCTGGCCGGACTCCGGGAGCGGGCCGAGCGAGACGTCGAACTCCTGGAACTGGCCGGGCTTGATGGCCGAGCTCGCGTCGGCGGTCCAGGTGATCTTCGTGACCGCCTCGGTGATGTCGCCGTCGTCGGACTTGATCGGGGTGGCCAGCTTGGTCTTGTCGGCGACCGCGGTCCAGCCCGGGAGCGGCTTGATCGAGACCGACGCGACCGGCTGGCCGGCGGGCAGGTTCACCTCGAGCTTGGTGGTGTTCGCGCTGTCCTTCTCGTTGGGCACCCGGAAGGTCACCTTGGTGTAGCCGCCGGGCGTGGCGGTGTTCGGGTTGACGGTGACGTGCGCCGAGGCCGGGGCGGCCAGCGCGAGGGTCAGGCCGCCGACCACGGCGGCCACCAGGGCCGAGCGCTTGAACAGGGACATCGGAGTCGATACCTTCCGCGGGAGTGTCGATACGCCCCGTTGGTCGGCATGATCGGACGGATAGTTCCCGCGAATCGTTCAGGGGATCGGCAGCCGGATGTCCACGCGGAGGCCGGGTGACGCGTCGCCCAGGGTGACCGTGCCACCGTGCCGGCGGACCAGCTCGCGGACGATCGCGAGGCCCAGCCCGGTGCCGCCGGCGTCCCGGGCGCGGGCATCGTCGAGGCGGGTGAACCGGTCGAAGACGCGTTCCCGGTCGGCGGGCGGGATGCCGGGGCCGTCGTCGCAGACCGTGATGCGCGCGTAGCCGCCCTCGTCGACCACCTCGACGGCGACCCGCGACCGGGCGTGCCGCTCGGCGTTGTCGAGCAGGTTGGCGGCCACCCGGCCGATCGCGTCGGGCTCGACCGTGGCGAGCACCGCCTCCGGCGGACGGGTGTAGGCGATCGCCGGGTAGCGGGAGACCACGTCGCCGATGACGCCGCCGAGGTCGACCTCGGCCAGCCGGGCCGCGGCGAGCCGGCCGGGCGGGGCGCCGTCGTCCGAGCGGGCCAGCAGCAGCAGGTCGTCGACCAGGCGGCTGAGCCGGTCGACGTCGGTGAGCAGGTCGGTGGAGAGAGCCGGCCAGTCGGTGTCCGGCAGGCGCTGGGCCACCTCGAGCTCGGTGCGCATGTTGGTGAGCGGGCTGCGCAGCTCGTGCGCGGCGTCGGCGACGAACGCGCGCTGCCGGGCGCGGGCCGCCTCGAGCCGGTACAGCATGCCGTTGAGCGTGACGGCCAGCCGGTAGATCTCGTCCCGCGACTCGGGCAGCGGCAGCCGGCCGTGCCGGGTGCCGCCGGTGATCTCCTCGGCCCCGGCCCGCAGCGCGTCGACCGGGCGCAGCGCGGCGCCGAGGATCCGCCACATGATCGCCGCGAGCATGCCGACCAGCAGCGGGAACGCGATCAGCAGGGTGACCCGCAGGATGTGCACGCCCTGGTCCAGGTCGTCGGTGGAGCGGGCGACCAGCACCCGGACCGGGTTGCCGGGCGGACCGGCCGTGCGCATCACCACCCGGGCCGCGCCGCCCGGCAGCCCGATCCGGTCGCCGGGGATCTCGGTGATCTCGCCGTCCTTGAGGCCGCGCAGCTCGTCGTCGTGCAGCATCGGGATCAGCCGGTCGGCGCCGGCCGAGATGGCCAGCACCCGGTCCTGGCTGTCGATCACCTGGACCTGCATCGACGGGTTGACCTGGATGACCTCGGCCAGCGAGTGCTGGTCGATCAGCTTGACCACGCCGGCCGCGGTGTCGCCGGCCTCGGCGTTGACCGCGCGCAGCAGGGCGAGGTTGAGCACCCCGATCAGCAGCACGCCGCCGGTCACCAGGCCCGCGCTGACCACGATGACGCTCAGCCACAGCAGCCGCGACCGCAGGCTGAACTCGCGGGGCCGGCGCACCTCAGCCGCCCGACAGCCGGTAACCGGCGCCGCGCACCGTCTCCAGCCGCTCCCGGCCGATCTTGCGACGGAGGTAGCCCACGTAGACCTCGACCGCGTTCGGCGCGGTCTCGACGGCGGCGTCCCACACGTGGTCGAGCAGCTCGATCTTGCTGACCACCTCGCCGGGGCGGCGCATCAGGTATTCCAGCAGGGCGAACTCGCGGGTGGTGAGCACCACCTGGTCGCCCGCGACCAGCACCCGGCGCTCGGCCGGGTCGAGCTCGATGTCGCCGTGGCAGAGCACCGGCGGGCGCTCGTGCGCGCCGCGGCGCAGCAGCGCGCGCAGCCGGGCGAGCAGCACGATGTACGAGAACGGCTTGGTCAGGTAGTCGTCGGCGCCGCAGTCGAGGCCGTCGGCCTGGTCGTACTCCCCGTCCTTGGCCGACAGCATCAGCACCGGCACCCAGTTGCGCTCGGCGCGCAGCTGACGCACCACCCGATAGCCGCTGAGCCGGGGCAGCATGACGTCGAGGATCATCGCGTCGTAGCCCCCGTGCCGGGCCATCTCGAGACCGTCCTGCCCGTCGCCCGCCACATCCACCGCGAAGCCCTCGGCCTGCAGGCCACGCTGCAGGGCCGCCGCCAGGCGCGCCTCGTCCTCCACCACCAGCAACCGCACGGGACTACCTTTACACGTGGGATGCCTCCCCTAGGGGAAGCTCTCAGCCCTGTCACAGCGGCTTCGGCGCACGCTTTGTGGCAGAGAGAACGGGAGGTGGACATCGTGTCCGTGTTCAGGTCCAGGCCGGCGCTACGTTGGCTCGTACCGTCCGCCGCCGCGGTGGTCGTCATCGGGGGTGGCGCCGCGGCCGGCACGATCGTCGCGAGCGCGGACCCGTCGCTGCCGGATCGCAGCGCGGCTCAGTTGCTCGTCGACATCCAGAACGCGAAGGTCGACGGCCTGTCCGGCACCATCGTGGAAAGCGCCGATCTCGGCCTGCCCGCCATCGCGGGCCTGGCCGGCGGGGCGTCGCTCGGCGGCGCCGGGACGCCCGGCGGCGCGAGCACCAGCGCCGGCGGCGCCGGGCTGGCCGACCTGGCCACCCTGCTGACCGGCACCAACACCGCGAAGGTGTGGTACGCCGGCGAGAGCAAGATGCGGCTCGCGCTGATCGGCACCCAGGGCGAGACCGATGTGATCCACAACGGCCGGGACGTCTGGTTGTGGAGCAGCAAGGAGAAGTCGGCGAACCACCTGACCCTGCCGGCCGACAAGGCGGATCACCCCGGCCCGATCGCCGGTCAGGTGCCCAAGACCCCGCAGGAGGCGGCCGACGCGGCGCTCGCCGCGATCGACCCGACCACCACGGTGACCACCACGGGCGCGGCCCGGGTGGCCGGCCGGGACGCGTACGAGCTGGTGCTCAGCCCGAAGGACACGTCCTCGCTGATCGCCCAGGTGCGCCTGGCGATCGACGCCGAGCACCACATCCCGCTGCGGGTGGACGTCTACGCCAAGAACAAGCCGACGCCGGCCGTCCGGGTGGCGTTCCAGGAGATCAGCTTCGCGGTGCCGGACGCGCAGCAGTTCACCTTCAACCCGCCGCCGGGCACGACGGTGAACCAGGGCACGGCCGAGGGCCTGGCCAAGGAGCACAAGGCCGCGGCGCAGAAGGCCAAGGCCGAGGCGGAGAAGGCCAAGGCCGAGGCCAAGGGGCAGGGGCCGCAGGTGATCGGCAAGGGCTGGACGACGATCGTGTCGGCCAAGCTGCCCAAGGACTCCGGCTCCGACGCCAAGCAGTTCGACTCGGTGCTGAGCATGCTGCCCAAGGTGAGCGGCTCGTGGGGCAGCGGGCACGAGCTCGCCGGCACCCTGTTCACGGTGCTGGTGACCGATGACGGCCGGGTCTTCGCCGGCGCGGTCACCCCGCAGGCGCTGTACGCGGCGGCTGCCCGGTAACCCGCACCACCCTCCATCAAAGTTCTAGAACTCTCCGCCGCGATGTGCAACACTGCGGCGGAGAGTTCTATAACTGTTGGAGGCAGCGATGACCCTCATGGCGGAGCCGGCCGCGGGCCGGTTCGGCGACTTCGGCGGCCGCTACGTCCCGGAGTCCCTGGTACCGGCGTGCGCGGAGCTGGCCGCGGCGTTCCGCGACGCCTGGGCCGACAAGACGTTCCGCGACGAGCTCGACGACTTGCTCGCGGTCTATGCCGGCCGGCCCACTCCCCTCACCCCGGCCCGGAACCTCTCCGGCGAGCTGGGCATCACGCTGTGGCTCAAGCGGGAGGACCTCGCGCACACCGGCAGCCACAAAATCAACAACGTGCTCGGGCAGGCCCTGCTGGCCCGGCGGCTCGGCCGCACCCGGCTGATCGCGGAGACCGGCGCCGGCCAGCACGGGGTGGCCACGGCGACGGCGGCCGCGCTGCTCGGCCTGACCGCGACGATCTTCATGGGCGCCCGGGACATCGAGCGGCAACGGCTCAACGTCTTCCGGATCCAGATGCTGGGCGCCGAGGTGGTGCCGGTGACCAGCGGCAGCCGCACCCTCAAGGACGCCACCAACGAGGCGATGCGCGCCTGGGTGGCCGACGTCGACGACGCACACTTCCTGCTCGGCTCGGTGGGCGGCCCGCACCCGTACCCATGGATGGTCCGGGAATTCCAGCGGGTGATCGGCAACGAGGCCCGGTCGCAGGCGCCGTCGCTGCCCGACGCGGTGGTGGCCTGCGTCGGCGGCGGCTCGAACGCGGCGGGGACGTTCGCCGGGTTCGTCGACACGACCGCGCGGCTGATCGGCGTGGAGGCGGGCGGCGGGGCGGCGATGACCGGCGGCGCGCCCGGGGTCGTGCACGGGGCCCGCTCGATGGTGCTGCAGGACGCCGAGGGGCAGGTGGCCGAGGCGGAGTCGATCGCGGCGGGTCTCGACTACCCGGGCGTCGGGCCGGAGCACGCGCACCTGGGTGCGATCGGGCGGGCCGAGTACCGGTCCGTGACCGACGCCGAGGTGGTGGCGGCGATCCATCGGCTGGCCCGCAGCGAGGGGATCATCTGCGCGCTCGAGTCGGCGCACGCGGTGGCGTGGGTGCTGCGGGCGGCCGGCACCGCCGAGCTTCCGCGCGGATCGCGCGTGCTGCTCACGCTCTCCGGGCGCGGCGACAAGGACATGGTCACCCTGAGCGAGGGAGCAGAGGCATGATTTCGTACGGCGTGGACGTGCTCGGGCCGCGGGTGGCCGACGGCGGTAAGGCGCTGGTCCCCTACGTCACCGGCGGGATCACCCCGGACTGGACGGACTACCTGCTCGCCTACGCGGCGGCGGGGGCGGATGCGATCGAGATCGGCCTGCCGTTCTCCGACCCGATGCTCGACGGGGTGACCATCCAGCAGGCCTCGGACCGAGCGCTGGCCCGGGGCGCGACGGTGGACGGCATCCTGACCGATTTATCGGAAATAAAGGTTGACGTTCCTCTTATCGCGATGACGTACGCCAACCTGGTGTTTCGCGCGGGGCCGGCGGAGTTCTGCCGCCGGCTGGCCACGGCCGGGATCACCGGGCTGATCGTGCCGGACCTGCCGGTCGACGAGGCCTCCGGCGTTCAGGACGCCGCGGACGGGGCCGGTGTCGCACTGATCCTGCTGGCCGCGCCGGTGACCCCCGACGAGCGGCTCGCCGAGATCGGGGCTCGCAGCCGGGGCTTCGTCTACGCGGTCAGCCTGATGGGCACCACCGGCGAGCGGGACACCCTGGACGGCGCCGCCACCCGCCTGGCGACCCGGGCCAAGGCGGCGACCGGCCTGCCGGTGCTGATCGGCTTCGGCGTCTCCACCCCGGCCCAGGCGACCGCGGCCGCGGCGACGGCCGACGGCGTCGTGGTGGCGTCCGCCCTGATGCGCCGGGTGCTCGACGGCGCCACTCCCGACGAGGTGGGCCACGACGTCGCGGCGTTGCGGGCCGCGCTGGGCTGACTCGGTTATGGTCTGGCACGCGGGTCGCCCATGCGGTCCGCGTGCCGGACCATCCCGGGAGGACTCGCTGACCGCCCCGCGCACGCCGAAGTATCAGGCCATCGCCGCCGACCTTGCCGCGAAGATCCGGGATGGCGAGTTGGCGCCCGGGTCGGCGCTGCCGCCGCAGAAGGAGCTGAGCGGCACCTACGGCGTCACCCTGGCGACGCTGCGCCAGGCCCTCCAGCGGCTCGAGGACGAGGGGCTGGTCTCCCAGCAGGCCGGCCGCGGGACGTTCGTCGCCGAGCCGCGGGCCGCGTACCGGCTCGACTCGCTGCGCGGCTTCGCCGAGGATCTGCGGGCGCAGGGGCAGACCGTGAGCACCCGGATCCTGGGGCAGGCCGTCCGGAAACCGCCGGCCTGGGTCACCGCCCAGCTCGGCAGCGGCCAGAACGTCGTACGGCTGGAACGACTGCGGTTGCTGGCGGGGCGGCCCGCCGTACACCAATTGTCGTGGATCTGCGGTCTTGATCTTAAGGACGTGGACCTCAGCGGGATCTCGCTCTACGCGGCGCTGGCCGAGCGCGGCGTCGTGGTGCACCGCGCGAGCGAGGTGATCCGGCCGGGGGTGCTCGACGCGATCACCGCCGACCTGCTCGGGCACCCGGCGGGGACGCCGGCGTTCGTCTCCGACCGGATCACCTACGGGCTCGACGACGCGCCGCTGGTCGTCGACCGGGCCACCATCCTGGGGAATCTTCTCGAGATCCGCACCGAGCGGGCCGTCTCCGGCCTGTCGATGCAGTGGAGCCGCCAATCCTGAGCGCCGCCCGCACCGAATGATCCACGGACGTGAGGCGCGCCACTTTCCCTCGCGGCCTGCTGTTGCAAATACTTGGCAACAGCAAGACTGGCGCGTAAGGAGGTTGATCGTGGCGACGTCGATGATGACCCGCGACCGCGTACGCGATGCCGTCGGGCCGAAGGGGTGGGCCCGCCTCGGCGGGATGAGCGCGTTCATCCTGCTGCTGCACGTCGTGGGCTGGGGCCTGCTGTTCTTCGTGATCATCCCGGCGCACTACCAGGTCGGCACGGCCGGCGTGTACGGCGTGGGCCTGGGCGTCACCGCGTACACGCTGGGCATGCGGCACGCCTTCGACGCCGACCACATCGCCGCGATCGACAACACCACCCGCAAGCTCATGGACGCCCGGAAACGGCCGCTCTCGGTCGGGTTCTGGTTCTCGCTCGGGCACTCCAGCGTGGTGTTCGTCCTCTGCCTGCTGCTCGGCCTCGGCGTACGCTCGCTGGCCGGCCAGGTGGAAAGCGACTCCTCGACGCTGCAGCGCATCACCGGCGTGATCGGCGTGAGCGTCTCCGGCGTCTTCCTCTACCTCATCGGGATCATCAACCTGGTGCTGCTGGTCGGCATCTGGAAGGTGTTCCGCCGGATGCGCCAGGGCACCTTCGACGAGCAGCAGCTCGAGGCGCACCTGAACAACCGGGGCCTGCTCAACCGCATTCTGTCCCGCACCACCGGCGCGGTCACCAAGCCGTGGCAGATGTACCCGATCGGCCTGCTCTTCGGCCTCGGCTTCGACACCGCGACGGAGATCTCGCTGCTGGTGCTGGCCGGCGGGGCGGCCGCGTTCGCCCTGCCCTGGTACGCGATCCTGACCCTGCCGGTCCTGTTCGCGGCCGGGATGAGCCTGCTCGACACGATCGACGGGGCGTTCATGAACTTCGCGTACGGGTGGGCGTTCGCGAAGCCGGTCCGGAAGGTCTACTACAACCTCACGATCACCGGGCTGTCGGTGGCGGTCGCCCTGATCATCGGCACCATCGAGCTGGTCTCGATCGCCACCGACAAGCTCGGCATCCGGACCGGCCCGCTGGCGGCGATCGGCGGGCTCGACCTGAACTACGTGGGCTTCGTGATCGTCGGGCTGTTCGTGCTGACCTGGGCGGTGGCCCTGGCGGTGTGGCGGTACGGCCGCATCGAGGAGAAGTGGTCCACCACCGAGTAGCGCCGGTCAGTACTTGGCGGCTGACACCGTCGGGTCGGGAGCGGAGCTTTCAGAAGTCTCCGTTGCCGTCGGTGTGGCCGTCGCCGTCGGTGTGGCCGTGGCCGTCGGTGTGGCCGTGGCCGTGGCCGTCGGTGTCAGCGTGGCCGTCGGTGTCAGCGTGGCCGTCGGTGCTGTGGCGGCGGGCTTGCCGCCGTCGGCCCTGTTCCGGCCCGAGCCGGCGAACCAGGCGTTGACCACCACGCCGTTGCGGGTCCGGAGCCGGACCGGGTCACCGCCCCCGATCAGCCGGTCGCAGCCGAGATTGGCGAACGACGCGCTCAGTCGCTGGGCCAGGAACGTGAACAGGCTGTCGGCCGCACCCGGGTCGGGCGACTCGACCCGCTCGGTGAACCGGCGGTCCTGGGCGAGCCGCTTCGGGGCCAGGTCGACCATGCTGCGGCAGTACGGCGCGGCCAGCCCGCCGGCGTGCTTGACCACCGGCATGTCGACGCCCTGCCGGTACAGGTTGAGCTTCGCCGCATCGAAGTGACCGTCCACCTCGGCCATCGGGTCGTTCGGCGGGACCAGCGCGACCGGGCTGCCCTGGTCGGCGGCGGCCTGCAGCTCGTCGAGGGCCAGCGAGGTGGTCGGGGTGCCGTTGTCGGCCAGGTCGGGCGCCTCGAACGGGGTGCAGCCCAGGGCCTGGTCGACGAAGTGCACCAGCAGCAGGTTGTCGCTGCCGTTGACCTGGACGGTGGCGTTCGGCAGCTTCGCCCGGTTGGCGGCGGTGTCCTGCGCGACCCTCCTCCCCCGGATCAGGTACGCGCTGGTCACGTTGTCGCTCTGGTCCTGGTCGACGATCGTGAAGTCCCGGGTGGTCGGGCAGGGGTGGCCGTCCTTGCCCTTGCCGAGCGGCGGCACCTTCAGCCTGCCCGCCTTGATCGCCGCGTTGGCCGTGCTGAAGAACGCCGGGGCGTTGCAGTACGCGAACTGACCGAAGATCGAGTCGTCGGAGCCGTTGACGCAGGCGCCGGTCCGCAGGCTGCCACGCGAGTCGCGAAGGGTCAGATTCTCGCCGTTGAAGCCGAACCAGATGCCGACCACCGCGTTCTTCGGCAGCACCGGCAGCACCGGCGCGATCGCCGGCCGGGCGCCCCGGTCGATCACCAGCGGGTTGTAGACGGAGACCTTGCCGGTGGCCGGGTCGACCACGCCGGCCTGCACGAACGCCGCCTGGCTGCCGTTCGCCTCGTGGCACGCGCCCTTCCGGCGGTTGGTGGCCACCAGCTCGTACGGTGTGGCCAGGCCCTTCGCGCTGAGCGGGTTCGGCGGCACGATCAGCGAACAGTCCGGGTTCGGGTCGGCCTGCGCCTGGCCGGCGTTCTGGCCCGCGTACGACATCCCGGTGCCGACGGCGACCGCCCCGACCACGACGACCGCGGAGACGACCCCGGCGATCCGCCGGTTGCTCCAAGTCCGCCGCCCGTACCTGCGTGTCCGCATAGGAACACTCCCCTACCTTGCCTGCCTCCGGCACCGGGAGAGCGCCCGGGCGGGCGTGACCCGAAACCGGCCACGCAGACTCGGATACGGGCAGCGCCGGGCTATGGTTCAAACCCGAAAAGATGGTCTTGACCAGGCACTTTGTCTTCATTCCCGTCGAAACAGAACGGGGGACGGCTCGCGGGCGCGCCCGACTGGCCGCAGGAGGAGGCTCAGCTCGACGGCACGTGCACCGTGCCGCTCAGGATGGCGTACCGGGCCTTCTCGATCTGCGGCCGGTACTTCGCGATCGCCGAGTTCGAGGTCGCGTAACCCACGCCGTCGACCTTGAGGTCGTACCGCTTCACGCCGCCCGAGCGGTCGCCCTTGATGAAGGCCTGGATCTCCTGGAAGACCGCGTTGTCAACCCGCTTGAGCATGGACGTCAGGATCCGCGGCTGCACCGCGGGCGGTGCGGTCAGGTACTGGTCGGAGTCGACGCCGATGGCCCACGCTCCCGGCTGTGCGCCGACCGCCTCGAAGGAGCCCGAGCCGGACCCGCCCGCGGCGGAATAGACCACGTCGGCGCCCCCGGCGAGCAGCTTCTTCGCCGCCGCCCGGCCCTTGTCCGGGGAGCTGAAGCCGCTGAAGTCCGGCGGCTTGGTCAGGTAGGTGACGTCGACCTTGATGCTGCTGTCGACGCTTTCGGCACCGGCCCGGTAGCCCGCCTCGAACTTCTTGATCAGCGGCACCTCGACGCCGCCGATGAAGCCGATGTGGTCGGCCTTGGAGGCCAGCGCGGCGGCCACCCCGACCAGGTACGAGCCCTCCTCCTCGGCGAACAGCAGCGACACGACGTTGCCGGCGGTCACCGACGCGTCGTCGATGATCGCGAAGAGGACGTTCGGGAACTCCTTGGACACGGTGCCGATCGCGCCCGCGTAGAGGAAGCCGACCGCGATGACCGGGTTGCTGCCGGCCGCCACCAGCTGCCGCAGGCTCGCCGCGCGGCCCTCGTCGGTCTCCGCCTGCGCCGTGACCTCGGTGGCCTCGATCAGCAGCTCCTTCTTGGCCCGGTCCAGACCGGCGCCCGCCGCGTCGTTGAAGCTCTTGTCGCCGCGACCGGCGCTGTCGTACGCGATCCCGACATGGACCCGCTCGCTGCCCAGCCCGGTCAGCGCGGTGGTGGTGACGGTGACCGGGTTGGCACACCCGGAGAGGGCGGCGAGAGCGACCGTGAGCACGACCGCGACGATCCTCCGGCGCATCATCAGCATCCTCAGTAGTGGAACTGCCCGACGGCATCGCGCAAGGTGGTGGACATGCGGTTGAGCTCGGCCGCGGCCTGCCGGGACCGGGTGAGCTCGTTCGAGGTGGCCGCCGTCGCGGCGGCGACGGCCCGGATGTTCTCGGCGATGGCGGCGGTACCGCTGGAGGCGGCGACCGCGCCGCGGCCCATCTCGCCGGTGGTGGCGGTCTGCTCCTCCACCGCGCCGGCGATGCTGTTCTGGTAGTCGCTGATCCGGCCGATGACCCCGCCGATGTCCCCGATCGCGGTGGCCGCGGCGTCGGTGTCCACCCGGATCGCCTTGACCAGCTCCTCGATCTCCTCGGCGGCGCGGGCGCTCTCCTGGGCCAGGTCCTTGACCTCTCCGGCGACGACCGCGAAGCCCTTGCCCAGCTCGCCGGCGCGGGCCGCCTCGATGGTGGCGTTCAGCGCGAGCAGGTTGGTCTGGCTGGCGATGGTGGTGATCAGGCGGACCGCGTCGCCGATGGCCGCGGACGAGGAGCCCAGGCTGGCGACGGTCTGGTTCGCGGTTTCGGCGGCGGCCACCGCCTGGGCGGCCACCGCGGCGGCGTCGTTCGCGTTGCGGGCGATCTCCTCGATCGAGGCGCCCATCTCCGCGGAGCCGGCCGCCATCGAGTCGACGTTGCCGTTCACGTCCTCCGCGGCCCCGGCCACCAGGTCGGCCTGATGCGAGGTGTCGTCGACGGCCCTGCCCAGGGCGCCGGAGACGGAATCCAGCTCCGCGGCGGTCCGGGCCAGCGCGTCGGCCTGCGCGCCGACGTCGGAGACGACCGCCCGGACGGCGGAGACCGCCTGGCCCAGCGCGGCGGACATCTGGGCGATCTCGTCCCGGCCGTGGTCGGCCGGCTCGACGGTGAGGTCGCGCTCGGCGACCCGGCGCAGGGCGTCCCGCGCGACGCCGACCGGCCGGACGATGCTGCGGGTCACCACGTACGCGGAGATCGCGCCGAGCAGCAGGGCCAGCCCGGTGGCGATGCCGATCACCCACTGCGCCCGGGTGGCGGAGGCGGCCGAGTCGTTGACCGCGGTGACGCTGTGCTTGTCGACCGAGGCGGCGAGCTGCTGGGCCGCCACCATGATGCGGTAGTAGCTGTTCCAGCTGTCGTACATGGCGACCTGGTCGGCGTTCCACAGCGCCTGCGTGGTGCCGGGCTGGTACATCCCGACCAGCTTGTCGTTGACCTGGACATAGTTGGCCAGCTCGCTGTTGATGCGCTGCAGCGTCTCCTGCTCGGCGCCGGTGAACACGTCGGCGGGCAGTCCGGTGAGGAACTGCTGGAACTTGTCCCGCTCCTGCTGCCACGCCTTGTACGCGACCGAGTCCCCACCGAGCGCGCGGGCGGCGCCGAGCCGGTAGATGTCGTTGATGAAGCCGGTCTGCCAGCCGTTGAGGGTGGCGGCGTGCGTCTTGATCTCTTCCGCCTGCCGGGTGGCGACCTCGAGCCGGCGCACCTGCTCGGCGGACTCGCGCTGGTCGACGATGGTGGCGAAGGCCACGGCCGCGACGCCGAGCAGCAGCGCCAGGACCACGGCGAAGGCTCCGAAGAGCCGGGCGCCGATGGAGAACCGCCGCACGTGTCTGCCCTTTCGCGCGTCAGCCGACCGAAGGAGCGCATTCGGCTCCCGAAGGTCAGATCGGCATCCGCGGCGGCGAACTGAGCCTTTTACCCGAATTGTTTCGGGCGGCCGACCAGGCGCCGCCGGACCGCCGCGATCTCGCTCGCGGCGATACCGATGCGGCGCAGGTAGGGCTCGGCGCCGCCGTACCGCTCGTCCAGATGGGCGAGCGTGTTGGTCATCGTGATCGGCAGCCCGTCCGGCGAGCGACCGTAGTCGTCCACGATCTCGGCGGCGGGCACCCCGGTGACCGAGAGCGCCAGCGCCACCAGCACCCCGGTCCGGTCCCGGCCGCCGTGGCAGTGCACCACGACCGCACCCTGCTCGGGCGCGGAGGCCAGGGCTCGGAAGGCGTCGGCGATGCGGCTGCGGTTGTGGTCGAGCATCGGGCCGTACGTGTCGTGCCGCACCTCGTAGCCGAGCACGTCCTCGAGCATCGGCACGTGCCGGTAGTTGGCGTCGCCGGCGAACGGGCCCGGGTCGCTCTCGACCTCGTACTGCCACCGCAGGTCGACGATCCGGGCGAGCGCGGCCGCCCGCACCGCCGCCACCCCCGCCTCGCTCAGCCGGAAGAGCCCGTCGCTGCGGTAGAGCGCCGCCGCCCGCACCACCAGGCCGTCCACCGTGGGCAATCCGCCGACGTCACGCGCGTTCCGGCAGCCCGGCCAGTCGAGGGCGGTCATTTCCAGGCGTCCCGCAGGTCGCGCTTCGTGGTCGTCCACCAGTCCCGGAACTCGTCGAAGACGCCGAGCAGGGCCTGCCGGGCACCCGGGTCGTCCAGGCCGGCGCCGAGAGCTTCGATCATGCTGTACGCCCACAGCACCGGCGCCAGGGCCAGCGCCAGGACGGCCGCGACCGCCCAGCCGGTGGCCACGTGCACGACCAGCAGCGCCACCGCGACGGCGACCGTGACCAGCCCGGCCACCGCGGCCCGGCGCATCAGGGCGGGCAGCAGCGGCAGGCACCGCCACGGCAGCCGGCCCGCGGGCAGCAGCACCCGGGCGGCGAAACCGGTCAGCACCGCGGCAAGCACGGCGGAGACGATCCGGGCGAACCCGCCGGCCTGCGGCCACCAGTGGCCGGCAATCAGCAGCACGCAGACCAGCGTGGCGCCCACGGCCAGTCCCCGGCGCAGCCCGCTGAGCACACCGCGGATCGGCCAGGTCATCGCGATCAGGTCGGGGGCGGCCGGATTGTCCCGGGCGACGTCGCGCAGGCCGCGCATCGAGCGGCGGACCCGCAGCCGCTCGGCGTCCAGCACGGCGATCAGCCACCGGCCGTACGAGTTCGCCGGGTCGATCGCGAGCGCGGCGTGCGTGGCGGCCAGCGCGGCGTCCCGCCGGCCGGCCTGCCGTTCCACGTCGGCGACGGTGAGCAGGCCGTCGACCGAGCGCGGGTCGAGGGCGAGGCCGTGCGCGGCGGCGGCCCGTGCGCGGTCGTGCGCGCGGGCGGCGGTCAGCGCGCGGGCCAGCACCAGGTGGGCGGAGGCGTCGACCGGGGCGAGCCGGACGGCCTCCTCGGCGGCGGCGACCGCCTCGGCCGAGCGGAGCAGCACGATCAGGCTCTCGGCCCGTTCGGCGTGCGCGTCGGCCAGGTGCGGTGCGGCCGCGACCGCGTGGTCGCCCGCGGCGAGGGCGGCGGCGTAGTCCCGGCGCAGCCGCAGCACCCAGGCGAGCAGGGTGAGCAGCCGGGCGTCCCCCGGCGCGCCGGCCAGCCCCTCGCGGGTGGCCCGTTCCGCCTCCTCGTACCGGCCGGCCTCGGCCAGCCGCTGGGCCCGCCGGTAGGCGTCGTCGGCCGTCATCTCATCGGATCTTGCGCTTCTTGAGGTACGCGGCCAGCTCGTCGTACTCTCCCGACTCGTTGGCGAACATCGCCACGTTGCGGGCGGTGCCGAACCACCCGTCGGTCGACGGCCGCACCTCGCGGGTGGCGCCGAGCATGTCGGCCTGGGAGATCATCCGGATCTCGCCGGTGGCGATCGAGTCGCGCATCGCGAACTCGGCCGCGGTCTCGCAGACGTGCGCGAGGTCGGCGCCGGAGTAGTGCTCGGTGGCGTCGGCTACCTGACCCAGGTCGATCCCGGCGACCGGGCGGTCGCGCAGGTGGTATTCCAGGATCGCGGCCCGGGCGGCCCGGTCGGGCGGGAGCACCAGCAGGGTCCGGTCGAGGCGGCCGGGGCGGCGCAGCGCGGCGTCGATGTCCCACGGGGCGTTGGTCGCGGCCAGCACGAAGACGCCGTCGTTGTTGCCGTCCACGCCGTCCAGCTCGGTCAGCAGCTGGTTGACCACGGTCCGCATCGAGGACGAGTTGAGCTGGCTGCGCTTGTGGCCGAGCGCGTCGATCTCGTCGAGGAACAGCACGCAGGGCGCGTGGCCGCGGGCCGACTGGAACAGGTCGTGCAGGTTGCGCTCGGAGCTGCCGACCCACATGTTCAGCACATCGGTGATCGAGAGCGAGATGAACGCGGCGCCCATCTCGCCGGCCACCGCGCGGGCGAGGAAGGTCTTGCCGCAGCCGGGCGGGCCGTAGAGCAGCAGGCCGCCGCGGAGGGACTTGCCGAACAACGTACGCAATTTGGGGTTTCGCAGTGGCCCCAGGAAGGAGACCTCGAGGCGCTTCTTGACCTCCTGCATGCCGCCCACGTCGGCGAGGGTGATCGTGGAGCGTTCGACGTCGAAGGTGCGGTCGGCGTGGCCCTGGACCGGGTCGGGCTCGTCGTCGGCCTTGGCGAACCGCGGCGGCACGATGTCGCCGAGCTCCTGCTCCATGGCGGCCCAGTCAACGGTGGATGGCTCTTCGGATGGCGCGGCTGTCGCCGGTCCTGCCGCCGCCGGGGCCGGGCCGCCGAGGGCCGTGCTCATCAGCCGCTGGGCGGTCTCGTTGCCCGGCTCCCGGGCCAGGACCTGGGCCGCGTGCCCGATCGCCTCGGCACCGCGCCCGGCCCCGACCAGCAGCTCGGCGAGGTGCAGCCGCAGCGTCAGGTCGTCGGGCCGGGCCTCGACGGCCGCGGTCAGGCTGTCGATGAGGGGCGAGTCGCTCATGACACCGAATTATGCCCGTGCCCCCAGCCCGCCGAAGAAGGCGGTGATGTCCGCCGCCAGCAGCTGCGGGACCTCGAGGGCGGCGAAGTGCCCACCGGCCGGGAACTCGGTCCACCGCCGGACGTCGTGCCGCAGGTCGACCAGGGGCCGGACCGGCTGGACGATGTCGTGCGGCAGCACCGCGACCCCGAGCGGGACCGGGCACGGGATCGGGCCGCTCGTCAGGCCGCTCTCCCGGACCAGGCGCGACGACGAGCCGCCGGTGCCGGTGATCCAGTAGTGCATGACGTCGGTCAGGATCACCTCGTCCGGCACCGGCGTGGCCGGGTCGGCCCAGAGCTTGAACTTCTCGGCCAGGAACGCCATCTGCCCGACCGGGGAGTCGGTGAAGGCGTACGCGATGGTCTGCGGTGCGGCCGCGAAGAGGATCTGGTGCGGGTGCCGGTTGGCGGCCAGCTTCATGGTCCTGGCCAGCCGCTCCCGGTCCTGGGGGCTGAGCGGGCCGTCGTAGGTTCCGCCGGTGGGCATGAAGTTGATGTGTACGCCGACGACGTGCTCCGGCGCGGCGGCGGCGAGCAGCCGGGAGATGCCGGAGCCCCAGTCGCCGCCCTGCGCGCCGTACCGGTCGTAGCCCAGCGTTGCCATCAGGGTCGCCCACGCCTGCGCGACCCGCTGCTGGCCCCAGCCGCGGGACCGGGTGGGCCCGGAGAAGCCGAAGCCGGGGATCGCCGGAATCACGAGGTGGAAGTGCTCGCTGAGCAGCGGGATCAGGTCGAGGAACTCGACCACCGAGCCGGGCCAGCCGTGGGTCAGGATCAACGGGAGGGCCGCCGGATCGGCCGAGCGGACGTGCAAGAAGTAGACGTTCTCCCCGTCGATCGTCGTCGTGAACTGCGGGTACGCGTTGAGCCGCGCCTCGTGGGCGCGCCAGTCCAGCTGCTGCCAGGCGGCGGTGAGCTGCCGCACCCGGTCGAGCGGGATGCCGTAGTCCCAGCCGGCGTCGGGCAGCTCGTCGGGCCAGCGGGTGCGGGCGAGCCGGTCGTGCAAGTCGTCGAGGTCGGCTTGTGGGACATGCATACGGAATTCGTTCATATCCCGAACGTTAGGTTCCCGAACGTTAGATTCGCAAACGTTCGGACGACTAATGTTACGGTTGCCACATGGAGGAAGATCTGCCGAGCTGGCTGCTGACCCAGACCGCCGCCCACGCCTCGCGGATGGTCGGTGAGCGGTTCATCCAGGTCGGCGCCCGCGGCTATCACTACCGGCTGCTGAAGGCGCTGCTCCGCTGGGGTCCGATGAGTCAGGCCGAGCTCGGCCGGCGGACCAGCATTCACCTCAGCGATCTGGTCGCCGCCCTGAACGAGATGCAAAAGTCCGGATACATCCGGCGCAGGCCGAACCCCGACGATCGGCGCCGCAACATCATCTCGATCACCGACCCGGGCCGCGAGCGCTACGCGCAACTGAGCCGGCAGGTGCAGGTCATCCAGGAGGAACTCCTCGAACCGCTGAACCAGCAGGAACGCGACCAGTTGACCGACCTGCTGCGCAAGCTCTACGACCATCACCTAGGGCAAGGGTTTCCCCCGTTGTCCAAGATGTAGCGAGGCATTCATGCTCGTCGAATGATTCGACGAACACTGGCGGTACTGCTCGCGATCACCGCGAGTATCGCCGTGCCGGCCACCCCGGCGCTCGCGGCCACCGACGCCACCCGTACCCCGGCGACCCCGGCGTACACGATCAGCCTGACCGGCGACGCCACCGGCGGAGTCTGGACCGGGCACGAGTCCATCTCGTTCAGCAACGCCTCGGCGGTCCCGCTCACCGAGGTCTACCTGCGGCTCTGGGACAACTGGCACGGCACCTGCAGCACCCTGCCGATCAAGGTCAGCAACGTCACCGGCGGTACCGCCGGCGCGCTCGAGGTGGCCTGCACGGCCCTGAAGATCACCCTGCCCGCGCCGCTGGCCCAGGGCGCGAGCGGCAGCGTCGGCTTCGACGTGTCGATCACGGTGACCGCCGGCATCGACCGGTTCGGGCACGACGGCAGCTACTACTTCATCGGCAACGCGATCCCCGTGCTGGCGGTGCGGGACGCGGCCGGCTGGCACCTCGACCCGTACACCAACAACGGCGAGTCGTTCTACGCCCTCGCCTCGGACTACACGGTCAGCCTGGACCACCCGAGCGGCATCTCGGTGCCCGCGACCGGGACCTCTGTCGATCGGGCCGGCACGAGCGGGCGTACGGTCACCACGGCGTCGGGAAAGCAGGTGCGTGAGTTCGCCTGGGCCGCCGGACCCTTCCGCAAGATTTCCGGCACCACCGCAGGTGGTGTCGCGGTGAACGTCTACTCGGTCAGCTCGATCAGCACCTCGAGCGCCACCTCGATGCTGAGCACCGCCAAGGCCGCGCTGGACGCGCACGCCGGCCGGCTCGGCGCCTACCCGTACGGCGAGGCCGACGTGGTGCTGGACAACGGCTACTGGTTCGGCGGGATGGAGTACCCCGGCTTCGTGCTCGACGTGGTCAGCTCGACGGCGCTCGCGCACGAGCTCGCCCACCAGTGGTTCTACGGGATCGTGGGCGACGACGAGTACACCACGCCGTGGCTCGACGAGGGCTTCACCGACTACATGACCGACCTGTACTTCGGCAAGACCGGCTCCGGGTGCGGGATCACCTGGCAGTCCTCGGCCGAGAAGCTGACCGACTCGATGGCCTACTGGGACGCGCACTCCTCGCGCTACAGCACCGTCGTCTACGGGTACGGCAAGTGCACGCTGCACGATCTGCGCCGGCTGATCGGCACGACCGCGATGGCCAACCTGATGAAGTCGTACGCGGCGAGCCACTGGTACGGGATCTCCACGGTCGCCGACTTCAAGGCCGCCGCGCAGGCCGCGGCCGGCTCGACCAGCCTCACCTCGTTCTGGACGTCGCACCGCGTCGAGGGCTGATCCGCCACGGGTACGGAAAGGGCCGCCGGTTGCCGCCGGCGGCCCTTTGCCATGGCGTGCAGGATCAGCCTGGTCGCCGGAACCCGGCGATCGTGCCGACCTTGTCCATGATCGCCATCCGCACGTGGTCGCCCGTGTGCGGCGCGTGCACCACGAAACCGTTGCCGACGTAGATGCCGACGTGATGCAGGGTGGGCGGGAAGAAGAAGACCAGGTCACCCGGTTGCAACTCGGCCCGCGAGATCGACTTCGTCTCGGCGTACTGATCCTTGGTGTAGTGGTCGAGCGTCACGCCTACGGTCGCCCACGCCGCCTTGGTCAGACCCGAGCAGTCGTACGCGCCCGGCCCGTCGTCACCGAAGACGTACGGCTTGCCGATGAGCGAGCAGGCCTTCTGGGCCGCACGGTTGCCCTTGTCCGGGGTGTACGTCGCGGGGCAGGCCCCGAGCCGGTAGTTCCCGTCGTCGCCGCCGTTCGCCCCGTACGCCTGGATCCGGAGCTTCTGCAGGGCGTCGATCTTCTTCTGGATCGCGTTCTTCTGCTGCGACAGTTGCGCATCGCGAGCGGCGATGGACTGGGTCAGCGTGTCCAGGTCGGACTTCATCCCGGCGTACTTGTCGCGCAGCTTGGCGACACCCGCGATCTGGTCCTGCTGATGACGCGAGAGCTGGTCGAGGTACATGAGTTTGTCGGTCAGCCCGGTGGGTGAGCCACTCATCAGCATGGCACTGAACGCGTTCGGCGCGCCCTGCATGTACGCGTCGACGGCCATGCTACGAACCTGCGAAAGAGCGACATCCACCTGGAGCTGGAGCGGGCCGATCTGCGACGTGAGCTTCTTCAGCTGAGCCTGGTTCTTCAGCAGCTTGCCGTGTACGTCGTTGTATTCCTCGATGACCGGCTCGAGCTGGTTCCACTGCTTGTCGATCTGTGCCTCGATGGAGCTCTGCGAGGGCGTTGCATGCGCTACGGACGGCCCGGTGAGAACGAGCCCGGCCGCGGCGACGGCGCAGACGATGCTGCGCAGAACTGCGGCGCGGCGCGCCCCAATCCGTTTCACGTTAGGTGCGTTTTCCCTTCTTCCGTCAAGCCGCCGACCGGGTTAGCTGACGGGTTCGAGCGGGAAGCGCGCCCGGCCGCAGGCAACTGCGGCTTCACCCCGACTACTCGGGTCCCCGGTTCGCCGCGGACGGCGATTAGGCGGTGCTCCGGCAGATCATCCGGATGGACGATGGGGGGCTGCCGGACCGGGGACCACCATAGTCCGGATCTACGGGAGAACTGAAGCTGCCACGGCCAGGAAACTTCCTGCACTGCGACCGCTACCCAAAGTAGTCAAAGTGGCCAAACTGCCAGGGCTTGGTCGAGCCAGGGCACCACGAGAATCACCGTGGGTAGCACCAGCAGGGCCAGGGCCACCGCCACGACGGCCGCTTCGAGGGCCCGGGACGGCCGCCGCGGCGCCGCCAGCCGGTCCGTCCGGCGGCGACGTGAATCCCGTTCCGGCGCAATTTCCTCCGCCAGGGGCACGGCGTCGGTCAGGCGTTCGAGGGCGCCGCGCAGCGGCGCCGGGCCGGTGCGTTTGCTGGCGGCATCGTCGGCCACCATCTCCAGCAGCAGGTGTACGGCGTCCAGCGGCACCCGGCTGCGCAGTGGCGCCGGGACCGCGCGATAGAAGGCCGTGAACGACTCCATCACCACCTCGTGCCGATGGCGCAGGTGGGTCTGCTCGTGCGCGAGGACCGCGTCGACCTGCTCCCGGTCGAGCAGGCGCAGCGCGCCGTCGCTGAGCACGACCCGGGCCTGCCGGCCGGGCACGCAGTAGGCCAGCGGGAGGTTGCCCGCCAGCACCCGGACGTTGCCGGCGCCCAGTTCTTGCCGCTGCTCGGCGCGGTCGAGCAGATCGACCAGCAGCCGGTGCCGCTCGCGGCGGGCCCGGGACCGCCGGGACACGCCCCAGAGGGAGACGAGCAGGCGCAGCACGATGACGGCGGCCACGGCGAGCGCGCCGATCAGCGCGGCGGCGGCGACCGGCTTGCCCGAGCCGGCCGCGCGGGTCAGCTCCTCGGGCGCGGCGAGCACCACGCCGAGCGCGGAGAGCACGGCGGCCAGGGTGATCGACTGCCAGAGCAGCACGGCGGCGGCGGGCGCCCGCTGGGGCCAGGCGGCCCGGGCGAGCGGGCCGGGCACGATCAGCGACAGGGTCAGCCCGAGCGCGCCGAGCAGGAGGGCGGTCACCGGTCCGGCTGCATCGCTTCGAGCGCGGATTGCCGCGCCTCGGGCGGGGACTGGATCGCCTCGAGCCCGGATTGCCGCGCCTCGGGCGGGGACGGGATCGCCTCGAGCGCGGATTGCCGCGCCTCGGGCGGGGACTGGATCGCTTCGAGGGCGGACTGCAAGGCCTCGGGCGGGAGCTGGCCGACGAAGTGGGCGAGCGCGGCGTCCCGGTCGGGGGTGCCGCTGAGCGCGTCCATCATCAGGGCGGCGGTCATCTCGGCCCGGGACTGCACCGGCGCGTACCGGTAGGCCCGGCCGTCCTTGATCTGCCGGACGACGCTTTTCTTGGCGAGCCGGTCGAGCACGGTCATCACGGTCGTATAGGCGAGATCACGGTGACGCTCGCGGGCCAGTTCCTGGTGCACCTCGCGCACCGTCATCGGGAGGTATGCCTCCCAGAGAACGGTCATGATCTCGCGTTCCAGGTCTCCCAGCGCCACCTCGCCATCCTACTGCACGGCGTCGTACTACACGGCGTAGTATCTACTACGAGCCGTCGTAGATGGGGGGACTTGTCAGATGGACGTGCTTGACCTGACCAGGCTGCAGTTCGCGGTCGTGACGATCTACCACTACTTCTTCGTGCCGCTGTCGATCAGCCTGGCGGCGGTCGCGGCCGGCCTGGAGATCACCTGGCTGCGCACCCGCGACGACAAGTGGCGCGACCTGACCAGGTTCGTCGGCAAGCTGCTGATCGTCACGTTCGCCGTCGGCGTGGTCACCGGCCTGGTCCAGGAGTTCCAGTTCGGCATGGGGTGGAGCGCGTTCGCCAAGTTCTACGGCGACGTCTTCGGCCCGACCCTCGCCATCGAGGGGATGCTCGCGTTCTTCCTCGAGGCGACGTTCCTCGCGCTGTGGTATTTCGGGTGGGACAGGCTGCCGCGGGTCGCGCACGCGGCGACCATCGTGATCGTCTCGCTGGGCACGATCCTGTCGGCGTTCATCATCCTGGCCGCCAACAGCTTCATGCAAAACCCGATTGCGTACGAGATGGACCCGGTCACCGGCCGAGCGCGCCTCACCTCCTTCACCGACCTGCTGCTGAACAAGGTGAACCTGGCCGCCTTCCCGCACACCCTGTCGGGCGCGGCGATGATCGGTGGCGCGCTGCTGCTGGCGATCGCGGTCCGGCGGATGGCGGCCGAGCCGGCGCACCGCACGCTCGCCCGGCTCGGGGCGTGGATGATGCTGGCCGGCGGGGCGGCGACCGCGCTGACCGGCGACCACCTGGGCAAGGTGATCACCTCGGTGCAGCCGATGAAGATGGCCGCCGCGGAAGCGCTCTACTCGACCACCCGGGGCGCGCCGTTCTCCGTCTTCACGATCGGCAAGCCGCTGCCGTCATTCTCCCTCGACGTCCCGTGGTTGCTGTCGATCCTGGCCAAGGGCTCGCCGACGGCCACCGTGCAGGGCATCGACGACCTCCAGGCGCAATACTCCGCCCAGTACGGGCCGGGCAGCTACGTGCCGATGATTCCCGTCGCGTTCTGGACCTTCCGCCTCATGATCGGGGCGGGCATGCTGGCGGCCGCGATCGCGGCGTTCTACCTGTGGCGTACGCGCAAGGGTGCCGACGCTCCCCGCCGGCTCACTCGCTGGCTGCCGCTGATCCCGGTGTTGCCGGCGGCGGCGAACACGCTCGGCTGGATCTTCACCGAAACGGCCCGGCAGCCCTGGATCGCCTTCGGACTCACCAAGGTCGCGGACGGCATCTCCCCCGGCCTGACCAGCGCCGAGGTGATCGCCTCGCTGGCCGGATTCGCCCTGGTCTACGGGGCGGTGGCGGTCGTCTGGTTCCGGCTGATCCGGCATCTGGCCCGGCAGCCGCTCTCACCACCCGCCGAAGTGCCGGATAAATCGCCCGAACCAGCACCCGTCTACTGAGGAGCCTCGTCGTGATCACCTTCTGGTTCTCGATCGTCGTGCTCGCCTGGGTGCTGTTCTTCGTCCTCGAGGGCTTCGACTTCGGCGTCGGCCTGCTCGGCCCGCTGCTCGGCCGCGACGACCACGAGCGCGGCGCCGCGGTGCGCACCATCGGCCCGTTCTGGGACGGGAACGAGGTGTGGCTGGTCGCCGCGATCGGCGTCACCTTCGCCGCCTTCCCGGCCTGGTATGCCGCCCTGCTCTCCGGTCTCTACCTCCCGGTCGCCGCGCTGCTGCTGTTGCTGGCCGTCCGCGGCGTGGCCCTGGAGTTCCGCGGCAAGGGCGACGGCCCGCGCTGGCGGCGCCGCTGCGACGCGTTCTTGGCCGTGAGCTCGGCCGCAATCGTCGCGCTGTGGGGGGCGCTGCTGGCCGCCTTCGTCCGGGGCCTGGCGCTCGGCCCCGACGGCTCGGTCCGCGGCTCCGGCCTCGGCCGCAGCCTGTCCCCGATCCTCACCTGGCAGTCCCTGCTCGGCGCGGGTGCCGCCCTGCTCGCCGCCCTGCTGCTGGGCACGACGTTCCTGGCGTTGCGCACCAGCGGCCCGGTCCGCCGCCGGGCCCGCACCCTGGCCCGCCGGCTGGGCACGGGCGGTGCCGTGGCGCTGGTCGTCGCGGGCTTCGCGACGGGCTCCCGCCTGGTGCTGGCCGCCGCGGCCGTGTCGCTGGCCGCCGGCATGCTGGCCCGGCAGGGTCGCGAGGCGCCGGCCTTCGCGCTGACCTGCCTGGGCGTGGCCGGCTCGGTCGTCGCGGTGCTGCTGGCCCACGGCTCGGTCGTCCTGCCCAGCACCCTCGACGCGTCCTGGTCCCTCACCCGCACCGCGGCCGCCGCCACCCCATCGGCCCTTTCCCTGCTCACCGCGTTCGGCGCGGTGATCCTGCCGGGCGTGCTGGCCTACCAGGCGTATTCATACTTCGTCTTCCGCCGCCGAGTCGCCAGCGAGCGGGTGCCCTCATGACCCGGGCGCCGCTCGACCCTCGGCTGCTCCGGCACGCCCGGTCCAGCCGCTCCGGACTAGCGCTGCTCACCCTGGTCGGCGCCGGGCAGGCCGCCGCCACCGTCTTGCTGGCGATTGCCCTGACCGCCCTGCTGGCGGGGCCCCGAGCCGCAGTCCCCGGCCCCCTCGCCCTGTCGCATCGCGGCGCCCTCGTCGTGCTGGCCGCCGCCTATGCCGTCCGGGCGCTGCTTTCCTGGGCCGAGCAGGTCGTGGCCGTGCGCACGGCGGCCCGGGTGACCGACGAACTCCGCCGCCGCCTCCTGGCCGTCCTCCCCCGGCGCGGTCCCGGCTGGGTCGCCTCGTTCGGGTCCGGCCGCCTCACCGCCGTGCTGACCTCGGGTCTGGCCGCCCTGCGCCCGTGGTTCTCGGGTTACCTGCCCGCCCTGATCCTGGGCGTGGCGCTGCCGCCGCTGGTCATCCTCGTGATGGCCGTCGCCGACCCGTCCTCGGCCCTGATCGCTCTCGCGACGCTCCCGCTGATCCCGCTGCTGGGCGCGCTGATCGGCTGGGCGACCGCGGCCCGGGCCCGCGAACGCCGGCAGGCCGACGCCCGCCTGGCCGGCCACTTCCTCGACGTGGTGCGGGGCCTGCCCACCCTGCGGGTCTTCGGCCGGGCCACCCGCCAGACGAGGGTCATCGCCGACCTGACCGACCAGCACCGCTCGGCCACCTTGCGGGTGCTCCGGGTCGCCTTCCTCTCGTCGACCGCCCTCGACCTGGTCGGCACCCTCTCGGTCGGCCTGATCGCCGTCGAGGCCGGCCTGCGGGTGGCGGCCGGTCACCTGCCGCTGGCGACGGCGCTGCTGGTGATCCTGCTGGCGCCCGAGGCATACCGGCCGCTTCGCGAGATGGCCGCCCGCTACCACGCCGCCACCGACGCCACGGCCGCCATCGACGACATCGACGAGGCCCTCACCCTGCCACCCGTTCCGTCGACGCCGCACCAGTCCACTGCACCGCGCCACCCCAACCTCGGCCGCGCCGAATCCACATCCGACGGCACCTACCCCGGCCACACCAAATCCACGACCGACAGCACCTACCCCGGCCACACCAAATCCACGGCCGACGGCGCCCACCCCGGCCACACCGAATCCACGACCGACAGCACCTGCCCCGACCGCACCTGCCCCGACCGCACCTGCCCCGACCGCACCGGATCCGCGGTGGACGACTTCTGGCCCGGCCGCGCGGGTGCCACGGCGGGCGGTCGCGTCGGGGTGGCCGCGTCGCGGTTGCGTGCCCGCTATCTCGGCGCGACCGTCGACGCCCTCGCCTTGCCCGCGCTGACCGTCGCACCCGGCGAGATCGTCGCTCTGCGCGGCCCGTCCGGCGCCGGCAAGACCACCGCACTGCGCGTGCTGGCCGGCCTGCACCCCGCCACGGCCGGAGAGTTCGCCGTGATCGACCCGCTCTACCTCCCGCAGCGCCCCACCCTGCCGCACGCCCGCACCGTGGCCGACCTGTTCCCGACCGGCGGCGCCGAGGCCGCCCTGGCCGCCGTGGGTCTCGCCCTCTCCCCCGACACCCCGTTGGGCGAACACGGCTCCGGCGTCTCGGCCGGCCAACGCCACCGCCTGGCGCTGGCCGCCATCCTGCAGAAAGCCGCCTCCCCCGCCACCCTCCTGCTCGACGAGCCCACCGCCCACCTCGACCCCGAAACCGAGGGCCTGGTCATCGCCCGCCTGCGCGCGGCCGCGGCCGCAGGCTCGGCCGTCCTCGTGGTGGCTCACCGCCCGGCACTGCTCGCCGCCGCCGACCGCATCGTGGACGTGACCGCCCCGGCGGCCGACCCCCTTTCCGAGGCTGGTCAGGCGGGCGGCAAGCTTTCCGAGGCCGGTCACGCGGGCGGCGAGCTCTCCAAGGCTGGCCACGCGGGCGGCGAGCTCTCCAAGGCTGGCCAC
>NZ_JAOSZE010000036.1 GCF_025630775.1 Actinoplanes sp. KI2 | reverse complement strand
ACGGCCCAGCAGGTGCATGTGCCCGGCGATGGCGTAGATGGTGCCGGCTTGCGGGACCGGGTGGTCGCACTGCTGGCTGGCGCCGGGCGTCGGGGTGCCGTGATCGCACATCTGCGCCAGCGCGTCCTCGATGGAGCCGATTTCGTCGCCGAAGCGGCGGGTCACGTCGGCGACGGCCGCGTTCCGGTCGCACAGCGGCCCGGACTCGCCGGCCGCGCAGGGCAGTTCCACCGGGGCCCGCAGTTTCACGGTTTCCAGCGGCGCGAGCTTCTTGGCGCCGTCGGCGAGGCGCAGCCGGATGCTGGACTGGTCGGTGCCGCCCGGCTTGCCGCCGGTGGCCAGCAGGTTGTAGTGCACCTGCATGACCAGCAGGCTGCCCGGCGGCATCGGGTAGCCGACGCCGGGGGTCAGCAGTGTCTCGTTGGCGCCGGGCGCCCAGTGCGCCACCCACCCGGCGTCGCCGCCGATGCCGGCGCCGCCGAAGCAGGTCCATCCCTCGCCGGGGTCGGCGGCGTCGACGGCGCGCGCCTTGGCGGCCTGGCCCGGCTCGACCCGGAAGAAGGTCGCGTGGTGCACGATCGCCGTGTTCTGCGGCAGGAACTGGCTTCCGGTCAGGTACGCGTTGGCGGTCACCTTCGGGTCGACCAGGAAGCACCGGTATTCGTCGGTCCCGCCGTGGGGTGCCACCGGCTCGTACGGTCGTGGGATCTGCAGCGTGACGAACCGTTCACCCGCGCGTAGCGGTGCGGCCGCCGGGATCGGCTCCGAACCGTGCTCGTGTCCCGCATGCCCGGCCGCCCCCGAACTGGCGCCCCCGCCGCCGCATCCGGCCACGATCATCGCGACCGCCAGACCGGTCGCGAGGGCGCCGAGCCGCCGTGTTCTCCGTGTCGTCCGCACCGCAATTCGCCTCCGTCCCCGTAGGCACATCTGCTTCGAGCATGGACAAGCCACCTTTACGGTACATCTCGGGAAAATCCTGTGAGAGCCACCTGAAACGGCAAGGACACGATCGAGCAGTTTTGACGAGGCCAGGCGGCCGCGGCGGCCTGGGCGTGGCGTTCATCGCAGATCCGAGCCTTCGCCGGCATGGGCGGCTCGCCGCCGGCGTGGACTTCGCCGTGGGCCAGGCTCTCGTGATCAAGTCCTGCCGAACGCGGCCAGCGCCACCAAGAACCTGGGCATGCTCAACATGGCCAACACCGGCGGCTACCGGTCGCTGTTCGGAGTCCGCGACCGAATGGCACGCGAGCCTCGACCCGCCTCAGGGCTGCAGCCTCGCCGCGGCGGTGAGGGTGACGAGCAGCAGAGCCATCAGGCACAGGCCGGCGGGAAGACCCCAGGCGATGTCGTACGGGCTGCCGACCGGCCCGGCTTCAGCGCCCTGATCCTGCAGCACCCAAGCGAGCTGGTGCGACCCGTCGCCCGGGGAAGCGCCGCCGTGGGCGAACCCGGAGAGCCATCCCCACCCTGCGACGGCCAAGGCCACGACCACGCCCGCCACTGCCCATCGGTCCCCGAGCGCCCGCACGGGAAACGCCCGGACACCTATCACCGTCAGGCACAGCAACACCGCCAGCCAGCAGAAATGCGGACCGGTCCAGGCCGATGCCGTGCTGCCGTCCACCCTGGTCCACCACGGCGCGAAGCTCACCGCGGCGAGCAGGAGTCCCAGCACGACCTCGGCGCGGCGAACACGCGGCAGCCACGAATGATCCGGCACGACTCCATTGTGGCGGGTGCTTCCAGCCACGACGCCGGCACCCAACAGCCTTGAACGGCCGGCTCAGTCGTCGGCCGCTTGTACCGCGGCGGCGATCGGCTCGAGGCCCGCGATCAGCTCGTCGAGCTCGTCCGGGCTGAGAATCTCGTACGCCGGCGCCGCCAACTCGTCGGTGAGGGCCTCGATCCGCTCCCTGGTCTCCCGGCCGGCCGGGGTGAACCCGCCGGCGGCGTCTACCAGGCCGCGGCCGCGCAACCCGTCGACGACGGCGGCCAACTGTGCCTTCGGCAGGTGGTGGACCCGGCCGAACTCCTCGGCCCGCATTCCGAGGGACAGAGCCAGGAGGACGTGCGCCTCGGTGCCGCCGATGCCGTGGGCGAGGAGGGCGGCGTTGTGACCGTCCCCGCGGTGCTCCCGCAGCAGCGTCGCCGCGTGCCAGAGCCTGGCCACCGGCTCCCCGGGCACGTCGAGCGCCCGGAGCCCGGCGTACAGCACTCGGCCCTCGGTCGGCGCGCTGACCGCTGCACGGGTGGCGAGGTCGGCGACCCGCACCAGGGCCGGGGAGTCGGCGAGCTCCCCGATCATCTGCCGCAGTGCGGCGGCGCTGCCCCGTTCGCGTACGGCGATCGCCTCCCGCGGGGTGGTCTTCCCCCAGACCCACGGGATGTGGCGCGCCACCTCGCCCTCGGCGAAGTTGTAGAAGACCGCGTGCACCACCTCGGCCGGTGCCATCCCCAGCGGCGCCGCCCGGCCCGCGAAGTATCCGTCCCAGTAGTTGCGCATGCCGATGGCCAGGAACGCGTCGTTCGGCACCTCGGAGAAGGTGACGGTGGCGATCGGCTCGACGAGCTCGAACATGCGGTGGACCTTGGCGGGTGGATGCGGCATCGGTCGGTTCTCCCTGATCGTCACGGCGGCTTTTCACCCTTGCTACGAACAACGCCGCCCGGATACGACAAACGCGGCCCCCGTTAGGTGTGACTCAAGAAAAGCCCTCCACGAGCTGCGGCAGTGCCTGTTGACCGAGCTCACTCCGTACGGTCATGCGGAAATGCCAGATCGCCTCGGCCCACTTCTCGTACGTCGTCCGGTAGCTCTCGGATTTCGTCGTCGCCCCGTCGCGGATGGCGCTGCGGATCTCGCCGAGCCGCAGAAAGGCCGCCTCGCCGGCGACCGCGACCGGCTCCGTGGCAATCATGAGCAGCCGCTCCCGCGCGCCGTACGCCTCACCCAGCGCCCGCCCAGCCGCGGCCCGCCGCTCGTCCCCGGTCGCCGTCCCGTTGCCGATCTGCCGAAGCGTGTCGTGCGCCGTGTTCAGGGCGAGCGCGAACCCGACGTACACCTCGCGGCGCAGCTGCTGATTGTCCCGGTCCCGCTGCCGGCGGTCCCGCCGGACATCCGTGAGCAGGGTGCCGGAGAGCGCGATGGCGGCACCGACCGTCGTGGCGATGAGCGGCAATAGATCCATGCGGCCAACGCTATCGGTGTCGTCCGAGGGCAACGGTTCGACATCGGCGACCTACCGGAGGAGCAGGAGTCGCCGGCTGAGCTCGGCGGACCGCAGCAGTCGCATCGGCGCGGGGCTGAACGTGCCGGATGCCAACCCGGTCAGCTGCGCACGCGTGACCCTATGGCGATCGAACACCCGCGCTCTCACCCCGTTCGCGGTCGGCGATGTCGGCGGTGACCCGCCGTCGTACGTGCGTGATGATCCGGCTCAGATCGGCGCAGTAGACGGACCGGTTGAGAAAACCGCGGCCGGTCGCGTACCGGTGCGCGTAGTGACCGGCGCCGCACAACTCATGGATCGAGCAGGCGACGCACTCGGCGCACAGCGCGGCCGCCCCGAGCTGACGCGCCACGATGCCCGGATGGCGAAGCGCCTGGTCGAAGGAGTTGGTCGCGATGTTCAGCCCGGTGGCGGACGCGCCCGGGAAGGCCGATTTCAGGGAGTCGACCTGCTCGATGTCGCCGTCGGACTCGACGACCGCGACGGTGACCGGGCTGAGGCCGACCTGTTCCGACCGGCTCGCCCCGCCGAGAACGAGGCTGAGGATCTCTTCGAGAACCCGGACGCGGGTCTCCTGCCGGGGCGCGTCGTACCAACGGTCGAACACGGCGACCAGCCAGTCGCCGTACGCGTCGTCGCGCTGGTCCGGCCGCGTCGGCGGGCGGCTCCAGTTCGCGTGCGGCAGCAGGAAATCGATCTGCGGCGGTCGATGCCGCAGCAGCGCCTCATAGACCTGGGCCGGGTCGGTCGTGACGTCGATCGTGCAGAGGATGCCCGCGAATATCGGCCGGTAGCGGGCGTCGGTGAGCAGGCCCAGAGCACGCTCCACGGCGGCGGCGCTGCCCCGGCCGTCCGCGTGCCGGCGGTGCCGGTCGTTGTCGGCGCCGGCCCCGTCCATGCTGACCCCCACCTGGACGCCTTCGGCCCGGAACAGGTCGAGCATCGGCTCGTCGAGCAGCAAGCCGTTGGTCTGCACCGCGATCTGCAGACGGCGGTCACCGATGTCGGTCTTCAGCCGGCCGATCAGGGCGGCGAGGCGATCGCGGCCGCTCAGGAGCGGTTCGCCGCCGTGGAGGATCACCCGTACCGTGTCCAGTTCGTGCTCGCGGGCATGCTCCGCGATGCGGGCCGCCGCGGTCCGCAGGACCTCGCCGGACATCACGCTCGGTCGATCGCGCCAGCTGTGGTCGCCCATCGCATAGACGTAGCAGTAATCGCAGGCGAGGTTGCACCGCTGGTTGATCTTGAGGACGAACTCCCGGAAAGCGTACGGCCGAAAGCCCCCCGCCAGCGCGGCCGTGACATCCAGATCGGCCGGCCATTCGTGCGGCCGGGTCATGGGATGTTGCCGAAGCCAGCCGTGATCTCGTCGGCCTCGACGACATCCTTGACCAGCCGCCGAATCGCCGCGTCCCATACCCGGTCTCCGTGGGTGACGAGCTGGAGCAGAGGAATCTTGGTGACGTCGGGAACGGCCTCGTCCTCCGTGGAGAGGCCTTCCGGGCCGCCAGTCGTAGCGTTCATCCACCAGCCTTCCGCGTCCGCGGCTTTGGTGAGTCACGGTCGTGCCAGCCGGCTTTGCCGCCGGTGTCCGCACTCGCGCCGTCCGGAGCACCTCCGGTGGCGCTGGAACCGCAAAGGATCTCGATGGAGGTCTCGGGCCCCGACCGAGAGCTTTTGGACACGATACTTCGACGCGCATCGGTTTCGCAGGCCGCATGCGGATGCCGAGCTTGTCCCGCAGGTTCCCCGGCCGACTCATGTTCGAGCGTGGTGCGGATGTCCAGCGCGCGGGCCCGGACCTCGCGGGCGCGGATGGCGTCGGCCGGATCAGGCGATTGAGGTAACCGTGAGGTGCGCCGACAGCGCTCGCAGGAAGTCCGCCGCGTCGAAGATCTCCCCGGCCGAGGTGACACCGCCCGCCCGATGAGTCCGGCCGGTCAGGATCCGGTCCACCGCCTCCACCGCCAGCGGCGCGCTGACCGCGTAGATGTCCCGCCCGCTCGCCGTGCTGCGCCGCTGCGTGCCGCCGGTGCGCACGACCACGTCGACGGTGAAGGTCTCCGCCGTCCGTCCGGACTCCTCGACCGGGACCGCCGCGGCCAGGCCGGTGGCCGCCTCGATCGTCATGTACGTGTGCACCTCGCTCACGCGCAGGTGGCTCGGCACGGTCACCACGTCGGGCATGGTGAACCCGCCGAGAACCGCGCGGCGCCCCAGCGGCGCCGGGAACTCCCATTCCACCGTGGGCAGATCGCCCTCGGCCGGGTAGTACTCCAGCCGGCCGCCGGTGTAGCGGACCCGCCGGCCGCCGCGCCGGTCCCGCGAGACCACCCCGGCGGCCAGCGTTCCGGCCGTCGGCTGCCAGCTGCTCAGCCCGTACGCGACATGCACCTCGTCCGCCGCGCCGATGTCGCCGATTGCCCCCGCGCTGGTGTCGCCGGTGGCCGCGTCGGTGTCGCCGATTGCCGCCGTCACCAGCAGGTCGCCGAGCCCGCCGTAGAAGGCCATGGCCGGCACCACCACGACACCCGCCTCCCGCGCCGGTTCGGCGTAGCGGTCGAAGGTGTCCACATTGGCCTCGATCTCGGCCGCCACGTCCACATACGGGATCCGGGCCCGCAACGCCGCCTCGATCACCGGCCCGGCGGTCGACGCGAACGGGCCCGCGCAGTTGATCACCGCGGCGGCGCCCTTCACCGCCGCGTCCAGGGAGGCCGGGTCGCCGGCCGACGCGACCCGGTGCTCCAGCCCCGGATGCTCGGCCGCCAGCGCCTCCAGCCGATCCGCGTTCCGCCCCAGAAGCAGCGGAGCGAACCCGCGAGCGCGCAGCTCCGCCACCACGAAACGGCCGGTGTGCCCGTACGCCCCGAACACCGCCACGGTCTTCATCGCCACTCCTCCGCGCCGCCCAAAAGATCGTCTACCCGGATCCTCCGGCAGTCCCCGGCCCACGGCGAGTGTCTGGAACGCCAATGCCCGTACAGTTTCGGACATGGCCACGATCGCGCTCGCCGCCACCGACGGCATGCTGCACTTCGAGTTCGCCGCCGCCTGCGAGATCTTCGCCCGGGATACCACCGGCCTCGCCGACCCGTGGTACGACATGGTCGTCTGCGGCGCCGGCCCGGTCCGCGCCGGCCGGTTCACCGTGCAGCCCGACGCCGGGCCGGACCGGCTCGCCGGCGCCGATACCGTGATCGTCCCGGCCGTCGACGTCGACGCCGAGCTGCCCGCCGATCTCGTCGACGCCGTGCGCGCCGCCCATCAGGCCGGCGCCCGGATGGTGTCGCTGTGCACCGGCGCGTTCGTGCTCGCCGCCGCCGGTGTGCTCGACGGCCTGCGCGCCACCACCCACTGGGCACACACCGGCGAGCTGGCCGCCCGCTACCCCCGGGTGCACGTCGACCCGGACGTCCTCTACGTCGACAACGGCAAGGTGCTGGCCTCGGCCGGCAAGGCCGCCGCCATCGACCTGTGCCTGCACCTGATCCGCCGCGACCACGGCTCGACCGTCGCCAACGCCGTCGCCCGCCGCCTCGTCGTCCCGCCCCACCGCGCCGGCGGCCAGGCCCAGTTCGTCACCACCCCGGTCCCGGCCCGCGACGACCACCCGCTCGGCGGCCTGTTGCCCTGGGTGATGGAACGCCTCGACCATCCGCTGACCGTCGAGGACCTGGCCCGGCAGGCCAACATGAGCTCCCGCAACCTGGCCCGGCTGTTCCGCTCGGCCACCGGCACGACACCGCTGCAATGGTTGTCCACCCAGCGGGTCCGGCGCGCCCAGGAGCTGCTCGAGAGCAGCGACCAGAGCATCGACGTCATCGCCGAGGCCGCCGGCCTGGGCACGGCGACGACACTGCGCAGACATTTCCACCGTACGGTCGGAGTCGCGCCGGACACCTACCGACGCACCTTCCGCGCGGGATAGGTGCGGCAGGGCGACCTAGGCGTGGAGTAGGTCCGCAAGGCGACAGTTGCGGCCCGTGGGGGTGTGTCGTTTCTGAGGTCGTCCGCCGCAGTACGTCTCTCTCGGAGCTGATGACCACGTTGGGCAGGCGCACACCGAAGAAGCCGAGGCCACCGGCAGCCGGCCGGAAGACCGCCGCCCCGAAGCCGGCCGCCCCGACGAGCTCGACTGTCAGTACCACCACGATCACCGCGGTGGCCTCGGTCATAGTGGCCCTGGTGGGTGCCGTGGCGGTCACCTTCCCGGCGTTTTGCGGGATGAAGAGGTGGTGCGACGCCAAAGCAGCCGTGCCCCCATCGCCCAGCGCCACACCGGCACAGCCGACAGCCACCTCGCCGCTGGGTGACGCCCCGTCGCTGGGTGACGCCCCGTCGCTGAGTGACGCCCCGCCGCTGGGTGACGCCCCGCCGATGGGTGACAACCCGCCGCCGGGCGACGCCCCGACGACGGCGACCAACCGGATCGACGGCGCCGACCCGGGAGCGGCGCCGGGCCGCACCGCAAGCCCGCCGGCCCGCGCCGGGGCAACGACACCCGCGGAGCCCCGGGAGCCGGCGCGCACCGCCGGCGGCCCGACGGTCACCGAGAGGCTCGTCGTCACCTCCGCGGTCTACCTCGACGTGGACTCGGACGCGATCCCCTTCAACGACACGGGCACCGCGGACGACGATTTCCAGATCGAGCCGGGCACCATCACCAGACATGGCAACGCGCGGTTCGCGCCGCAGGGTCACGACAGCACCTGCACCGTCGTGGCGCAGAACGCGGTCAGGAAACTGATCGGCGAGGGACCGTTCTGCGGTACCTCGGGCGACACGCTCAACCCCCGGCGCTTCGTCCTGCGGTTCACCAAAGCCACCGCCGCGGGCGACTACGAGGTCGAGGTGACCTACCTCAAATGATCTTCAGAGGCGGCTCCGGCGCAGCTGGACGGCGATCGTGGGGTCGGTGATCTTGTCGTCGGCGGCCAGCATGATGGCCTTGGACAGGATCACCGAGAGCACCGGGTCATCGTCGAAGGGCAGGACGACCTTTTTCGCCTTGGCGCGGTCGGGGACGATGCACAGGTACGCGTCGTCGGGCTCCATCAGGATGTTGGCCGAGCCGAGGTGGATGCGGTATGACCCGAGCCTGCCCCGCACCCGCAGGAAGCGCTCCTGCAACTCACACCGCGGACCCACGGTCAGGCGAGGCAGCAGGCGGGCCAGCGCGTCGCGGCGCATCTCGGCGCTCGGGGTCAGCTCGGCGAACGCGGCGCGCAGGCGGTAGTCGTGGAAGCGCTCCTCGCCGCGGTCCTGCCAGTCGTCGTCGGCGGCGATCGACGTGACGCCGACGAACAGGTCGACGTCGCGCATGGCCTCGCTGAAGACCAGATGCGGCACCTCGGCGAGCGGGGTGATCGCCCAGGCCCGGCCGTCCCGCCGGCCGAAGCGGACCTGGTCGGTCGTGCAATAGGGCTGCTCCGAGGTGCTCGACTCGACCCAGTCGTGGAAGAAGACGGCCTGCCATTCGCCGCCGCCGAACTCCTTCTTCGCCTCGCCGTGGTAGCCGTCGTTCCAGCCGCCCAGATAGTTGGTCGCCCAGCCGCGCTCGCGCATCAGCGCGTTCGCCTGGCGGTAGTGCAGGATGTGCGCGGCGAACCGGTTGGAATAGGTGTGCGTCTGCTCCTCCGCCGGCGTCAGCCGGTAGACCTCGCGAAACGCCTGTTTGACCGGCTGCCGCAGCTCGGCCGCGAGGAGGTGGCCGCGCCACCGGGCCACCTCGGGCGCGCCGGCGAGCGCCGGGTGCCAGAGCCGCACCCGCCAGTCCTCGCCGGGCACGGAGTCCAGATCGGACAGGGTCCAGCCGGTGTCGGCCCGCTCGGGTAGCCCCGAGATCCAGGTCGTGCCGTCCGGCGAGACCTGCCAGATCAGGTGCCGGGCGGTGACGCCGGTGATCGGGTGGTCGAGGTATCGCCGCGCCCACGTGGCCCAGTTCCAGACCCGATCCTGGGAGAAGAGTCCCTCCACCCGGAGCCGCTCCACGCCCAGCGTCTTGTTGATCTCGGTGGCCAAGCGGCGTGCCGGTGCCACCGCGTCCTTCCACTCGGGCGGCACGGCGCGCAGCAGAGCACCATTCCGGTACGCCTGCAGCCGCGCCCGGCCGGAATCGGTGGCCACCACGGCTTCGTCGCCCTCGCCCATGCTCCAGGCGCGCCGGCCGGTGTGGTCGAGACCGTGGTCGTCCACCGTCAGCTCGAGTGCCTCGCCGGGCGTCCAGCCGCGCTCCCGGCCCATCCGTTCCAGGGCGGTGCGGACCCGTGACAGCAGGGACCTGTTGCGTACGGTCAGGCTGAGCCGGGCCAGCATCTGCACCGGAGCGTCGCCCGGGCGCGGGGCCAGAACGTCGACCGCGGCGGCCGCGGCCTTGGGCGCGACGAGGTCCCCGCCGCCCCGCCGGATCGGCGTGGCGAACGCGGCAGCGACGTCGCAGAGCAAGGCGGTGCTCTCGTCGCCGACGACACGCGACTGCAGCCAGACCAGCCCGCGCAGCAGCACGTCGACGTAGTCGTACACGCGATCGGCCCCGCCGCGATAGGCGCCGAGCAGAAGCCCCACGGCCTGCCGTGCCTCGGGCACGGCGGCCAGCCGCTCGTCGGCCTCGCGCAGCCAGGCCTTCGCCGGTGCCGGTTTGGCCAGGTCGGCGGCGAACCGGAAGACCTCCTGGACTCCAGCGTCGGTGAGCAGCGGCCGGAGGCCGGAGGTGTCCCCGCGGGCACTGCGCATCGCGATCGACAGGTCGGCGGGCACTCCTTGCTGGAAACGGCCGAGTGCGGTGCCGTAGAGCCGCGCCAGTCGGCGCAGCCCGTCCTTACCGACCCAGAAGGTGCCGTGCAGCGCGGCGAACACGGCCGACAGCTGGTCCTCCAGACCGTCCAGGTCGGCCGGATCGACCGCGACGGCGATCAACCCGGGCACCCAGAACGGGGCGTCCGAGTTTGCCCTGCGGGGGTCCTTGCGCAGCAGCAGGCTCAGCGCCCAGATCAAATCGTCCCTGGTCCAGGGAGTGTCGAGCCCCTCCGCGACGGCCAGGGCACGGCTGTAGTGCTGGAGTGAGGAGGAGTTCTTGCGCACCACGAACTCGTGGACGAGCCGGAGGGCCTGGCGGCGCACTTCGCCGTTCTGACCGGCCAGCGCGTGGACCGCCGGGCCGCGGATGATCTGATCGGCGAGCGCCCGTGCCGCGTCGACCTGCTGATCGGTCATCAGCCACCGACCAGCGGCGTCAACCTGATGAACGCCACGGCGTGCGCGCGTTCCAGGTCGATGATCTCGTCGAGATCCTCGATCTGCCGGTCACCGGCAATCATCACGAACGCGTTGCTTGCGAACCCCGCGCACGCGGCGTCGGCCTGTGCCTCCCAGTCCAGCCGCGGGCTGGCGGGATCGGCCGGCCGCACCAGCCCGCGGAACGAGTCGTGCCGCGCCGGGGCGGCGTTGAACCGGGCCACCTCCTCGCGCACCCGCAGGCGCACCAGCTCCCGGGCGCTCATCCGCTCGGGCAGGCCCGGCAGCACCCACTCGTCGAGGGCCCGGCCGGCCATCGTCTCGTCGCGCACGACCACCTCGGTCATGAACCCTCCCCGTCGTGTCTGCGCCAGATGATGCCCGACGAGTACGACACTTTTCGGGATCGGCCGCGCGGGTCAGGCGCCGAGGCGGTGGGTCAGCGCGGTGTGGCGGCGGCCGGCGCCGACGGTGCGGATCGCGGCGGCCAGGGCACGGCGGGAACCGACCAGGACGACGAGCTTCTTGGCCCGGGTGACGGCCGTGTAGAGCAGGTTGCGCTGCAACATCATCCAGGCGCTGGTGGTGACCGGGATGACCACGGCGGGATACTCGGAGCCCTGCGAGCGGTGGATGGTCATCGCGTACGCGTGGGCCAGCTCGTCCAGCTCGTCGAAGTCGTACTCGATGGACTCGTCCTCGTCGGTGCGTACGGTCAAGGTCTGCTCGTCGGGGTCCAGGGCGGTGACCACGCCGATGGTGCCGTTGAACACCCCGGCCTGCCCCTTGTCGTAGTTGTTGCGGATCTGGGTGACCTTGTCGCCGACCCGGAACACCCGGCCGCCGGCCCGCCGCTCCGGCAGACCCTCCCGACCCGGGGTGAGCTGCTGCTGCAACAGCGTGTTCAGGGCACCCGCGCCGGCCGGGCCGCGGTGCATCGGGGTCAGGACCTGTACGTCGCGGCGCGGGTCGAGGCCGAACTTCCGGGCGATCCGGGTGCAGGCGACCTCGACGGTCAGTGCCGCGGTGGCGTCGGTGTCCTCGCACGCGAACAGGAAGAAGTCCGTCATGCCGGCCAGCAGCGGCGGCCGGCCCGCGTTGATCCGGTGCGCGTTGGTGACCACGCCGGAGTCGGCGGCCTGCCGGAACACCTGAGTCAACCGGACCCGCGGCACGCTGTCCGCGGCGAGCAGGTCCCGCAGCACCTCGCCGGCGCCGACCGAGGGAAGCTGGTCGACATCGCCGACCAGCAGCAGATGGGCGCCGGACGGGACCGCCTTGACCAGCTTGTTGGCCAGGATCAGGTCCAGCATCGACGCCTCGTCGACCACCAGCAGGTCCACGTCGAGCGGATTGTCCCGGTCGTAGCCGGCCTCCCCGCCGGGCTGCAGCTTGAGCAGGCGATGGACGGTCGCGGCGGGCTGCCCGGTCAGCTCGGCGAGGCGTTTCGCGGCCCGCCCGGTCGGGGCGACCAGCAGGATCTTCGCGTTCTTCGCGGCCGCGAGCTCGACGATCGACCGGACGGTGAAGCTCTTGCCACAGCCCGGACCGCCGGTCAGCACCGCTACCTTCGAGGTGAGCGCCAGCCGTACCGCCTGCTCCTGTTCCGGCGCCAGCTCGGCGCCGGTGCGCGCCCGCAACCAGCTCAATGCCCGGTCCCAGTCGACACCGGCGAAGGCGGGCATCCGGTCGGCCCGTTCCCGCAGGAGGGTCAGCAGCGAGCCGGCCAGCGAGATCTCCGCCCGGTGGAACGGCACCAGGTAGATCGCCGCGACCGGTCCGTCCGGACCGGGCAGCGTCTCCCGGACCACGCCCTCCTCGGTGACCAGATCGTCCAGGCAGCGGCCGGCCAACCCGCCCGGCACGTCCAGAATCTTCGTCGCCTCGGCGATCAGCCGATCGCTGGGCAGGTAGCAGTGGCCGCCGTCGGTGGCCTGCGACAGCGTGTACTGCAAGCCCGCCTTCACCCGTTCGGGACTGTCGTGCGGGATCCCGACCGCCTGCGCGATCGTGTCGGCCGTCTTGAACCCGATACCCCACACCTCCGCGGCCAGCCGGTACGGCTCGGTCTTCACCACGTCGATCGACTTCTCGGCGTACTTCTTGTAGATCCGCACCGCGATCGACGTGGACACTCCCACGCCCTGCAGGAAGACCATGACCTCCTTGATCGCCTTCTGCTCCTGCCAGGCCGCGGTGATCTTCGCGGTACGCTTCGGGCCGAGCCCCGGCACCTCGACCAGCCGGCCCGGCTCGTCCTCGATCACCTCCAGCGTCGTCAGGCCGAAGTGCTCGACGATGCGCTCGGCGAACACCGGCCCGATCCCCTTGATCAGCCCGGAGCCCAGGTAGCGGCGGATGCCCTGGATCGTCGCGGGCAGCACGGTGCTGTACGAGATCACCTCGAACTGCCGCCCGTACTGCGGATGCGACGACCACCAGCCGCGCATCCGCAGGCTTTCGCCGGGCTGCGCCCCCAGCAGCGACCCGACCACGGTCAGCAGATCCGACCCACGATCGGTCGCCACGCGAGCCACCGTGTAACCGGTCTCCTCGTTCACGAACGTCAACCGCTCCAGCACCGCCTCCAGCACATGCGGCGCCGGCCGGGACGACACACCCGCGGACACCGGCCCATTCTGCCCAATCCGCGGCGGTACGACCCCGGTGCCTCCTCAGATCTTGCGGCCGCGTTGGGCGATGCCTTGCGGGCCGTACGGGTATTCGCCGACCACCGGGGTGCTGGCGTCGGTGAGCAGCGTGGTCTCCTTCTCCGACAGGTGCAGGTCCGCGGCGCCGAGGTTGTCCTCGAGCTGCTCGAGGGTGCGAGCACCGAGGATCACCGAGGTGACGGCGGGCCGGTCGGCGAGCCAGGCGAGCGACACCTGGGACATCGACGCGCCGCGTTCCTCCGCGATGCTGCGGACGGCATCGAGGATGTGCCAGGTGCGGGTGTCGGAGTTGCGGGGACCGTACGCCTCCATGCCGCGGCCCGGGTCCTCGCCGAGGCGGGTGGCTCCGGTGGGCGTGTCATCGCGCGCGTATTTGCCGGTGAGCCAGCCGCCGCCGAGCGGTGACCAGGGCAGGATGCCGATGTTCTCGTTGCGGCACACGTCGACGAGCTCGAACTCGATTTCGCGGACGAGCAGGTTGTACTGCGGCTGCAGGCTGACGATCGGGGCGAGCCCGCGGAACTGGGTGATCATCGCCGCCTTCTGCAGCTGCCAGCCGAGGAAGTTGCTGACGCCCGCGTACCGGATCTTGCCGGCGCGAACGGCGTCGTCGAAGAACGCGAGCGTCTCCTCGATCGGGGTCAGCGGGTCCCAGGCGTGCGCCTGGTAGAGGTCGATCGTCTCGACGCCGAGGCGGCGCAGGCTCGCGTCGAGCGCGCGGGACAGGCTCACCCGGGTCAGCCCGGCCGAGTTTGGGTCGTCGCCCATGGGGAAGCGACCCTTGGTGGCGATGACGAGCCGGTCTCGTACCCCGGGCCTGGCCCCGAGCCAGCGGCCGATGACCTCCTCGGAGACGCCGCGCGAGTAGACGTTGGCGGTGTCGATGAAGTTGCCACCGACCTCGACGAAGCGATCGAGCTGGGCGTGGGACACCTCCTGACTGCTCTCGTTGCCGAACGTCATCGTGCCCAGGCACAGCGTCGACACGATCGTGCCGGTGCCGCCCAGAGTGCGGTACTCCATCAGTCAGCTCCTCACGCCGAGTTGACCCTCATCATTCTCCGGCCGGCGCCGGTTAAACGACCAAATCTCGCTGCGCCGGCCGGCGAGCTGGCGCGGAGGCTCGCCGCCGCCGAGATCGTCCTGGACGAGGGCGCCGACCGGATCGACGTGCGCCGCCGGCTGCTGGCGCGGTTATGCGGCCCACCTGCTGTGGCGGGCCGGCCCCACACCGTAGGGTCGGTGGATGCGTGAGCTGATCCGACCGCTGATCGTCGCGCCGATGGCCGGCGGTCCCTCGACGCCGCCGCTGGTGATCGCGGCCGCGGAGGCCGGCGGGCTGGGCTTCCTCGCGGCCGGTTACCAGACGCCGGCGGCGGTCGAGGACGAGCTGCGCGCGGTCGGCGGAGCGCCGTACGGTCTCAACATCTTCGTGCCCCGGCCGGCTCCCGCGGACGTCGAGCCGCTCGAGCGCTACCGGCAGCTGCTGCAGGTCGAGGCCGATCGCTACGGGGTCGAGCTGCCGCCGTTGCGACTCGCGGACGACGATCATTTCCCGGCGAAGGTCGACCTGGCCGTCGCGTACGGGATCCCGCTGGTCAGCTTCACGTTCGGGGTGCCCGGCCCGGACGTGGTGGCGGCCCTGCACGCGGCCGGCAGCGCGGTGCTGATCACCGTGACGTCCCCGGACGAGGCCCGCCTTGCGCTGACCGCCGGCCCCGACGCGCTGATCGCCCAGGGCGGCACGGCCGGCGGCCATGCGTCCACCGTCGATCCGCTCGCCTATCGCGGCACGGCCACCGCGGCCGAGGTGCTGGCGGCGGTGCGCGCGATCACCGACCTGCCGGTGATCGCGGCCGGCGGCGTCGCCTCGGCCGCCGACGTGCGCGACCTGCTCGACGCGGGGGCGGCGGCGGTGCAGTGCGGCACCTCCTTCCTGCTTGCCGACGAGGCCGGCACCCGGCCGCCGCATCGGGCGGCGCTGCTCTCCGGCGACTACCGGGAGACGGTCGTGACCAGGGCGTTCACCGGGCAGCCGGCGCGCGGGCTGCGCAACCGGTTCATCGACGAGTACTCTGCGGCCGCCCCCGTCGGGTATCCGGCGATCCATCACCTGACCGCGCCGATCCGGGCCGCGGCGGCCGCACGCGGCGACCAGAGCGCGCTACACCTGTGGGCGGGCACGGGCTTCGCCTCGGCTCGTCCCGGGCCTACCGCCGCCCTGGTAGAAGATCTTCTGCCGTAGCCGACAACCGGACCGGCGGCCGACCCCGTCTGAGGGGTGGACAGACCCAACGGAGGGACGGGGCGATGCCGGACGGTTCGGAAGAGGACTACGTCGACTACGTCTCGGCGCGGATTCCCGCGCTGCGGCGCCTGGCGTATCTCCTCACCAGCGACGCGCATCGCGCCGACGATCTGGTGCAGCAGACCATCACCACGCTGTACGTGAAGTGGCGGCGGGCGAGAGCCGCCGACAACCTCGACGCGTACGTGCGCACGATGCTGGTCCGAACGTTCCTGGACGAGAAACGCCTGGCCTGGGCCCGGGTCAGGCTGTTTCGCGAGATGCCCGAGCCGCCGCCGGTCGAGGACGGCGGCAGCGAGGACCGTCAGGTGGTTCGCGCGGCCCTGCGCCGCGTGCCCCGCCGTCAGCAGGCCGTTCTGGTGCTGCGGTTCTACTACGACCTGTCGGTGGAGGAGGTTGCGGCCACGCTCGGCTGCACCACCGGCACGGTCAAGAGCCAGACCTCTCGCGGGCTTGCCGCGCTGCGCCGCCTGCTCGGCGAGCACGACTTAGCGGGTTTCGCCGCGAATGCCGTGCCCGGCCGCAAGGCGTCGTAGCAGAGATATCGAGTCCGCGGCCCGGCGGTGAGACCGGGCCGTGCGACAGGGCCGTGAAAGATGAGGGAGACGACCATGTCATCCGAGATCGACCTGCTTCGGTCGCTCGATCCCGAGCCACCGACTCCGTCGACCGTCGACATAACGCGAGCCATCGCCGCCGGGCGGAAGCGGCGGCTGCGCCGGGGGGTGGGTTATGCGGGCGTGGCGGCGGTGACCACGCTCGCCATCGCGGGGGCAGCCGTGGCCGTGGGCCAGCACGGGAAGACCACGAAGCAGCCCACGACCGTGGCGGCGTCACCGAAACCGTCGGCGTCCAAGGTGCCCAAGGGCAACTACACCATCCCGAGTACGCCGAACTGGGGGACGGTGGAGGCGATCCCGCCGACCAGCTGCACGATCGAGAAACTTCCGGTGCCGGACGGCGTGAGGATGGCGCTGGTCTCGGGTGGCGACCCGGGCGGCAGCTGGTTCGTCGGCCGCTCCTACCCGAAGGGCGGCGGCTACCAGGCGGTCATCTGGCACGCCGGCACGGCGACGAAGGTGATGCTGCCCGGCGATCTGGAAGAGAACCTGGTGGACGTCACCGCGAACGGCGACGCGGTCGGCTGGAGCTACGTCCAGAGCGGGGCCGACGGCGTCAAACGGCCGTACGCGTACGTCGGCCGCAAGATCGTCCAGCTGAAGGGCGTGGCCACCGGCGCGGCGAACGCGATCAACGAGGCCGGCGCGATCGCCGGCGAGGGCGGTGCGAACCCCGGCACGGGCCGCGACCAGGCGGTGGTCTGGCCGTCGGCGACGGCCGCGCCGATCGTGCTGCCGGTGCCGAAGGGCACCGCGGAGTCGACAGCCAGCGACATCGACGAGGACGGGACCGTCGTCGGCAGCCTCGACCTCAAGGTGCCGTACGTCTGGTTCGCCGACGGCACGTACCGGGCCCTGCCGCTGCCCACGATCAACGGAAAGAAGGCGGTGAGCGCGCGGGTCTTCAGCATTCGCAACGGCTGGGCGACCGGGGTAGCCGATGCCACGTCGCAGGACCTGGCCGGCGCCAACCCCGGGGACGGCGTGGCGGTCCGGTGGAACGTCCGGACCGGCGAGGTGCGGCTCGACGACCGCGGCTGGGACGACATGGTCGACGCGACGAACGCGCAGGGCTGGGCGGTCGGCATGATCAAGGGGCGGGCCACGTACGTCGCCGGTGACCACAAGATCGTGCTGCCCGAGGTGGCCAAGCACGATGCCGGCACGCTCTCCACCATCGCCAACACGTTGAGTGACAACGGCAAGGTGATCGGCGGGCAGTCCGACGACGCCTCGGACACCATTCGCGCCGTCGTCTGGCACTGCCAATAGCACGTGTCCGAGCCCACGGCGAGCGCTCAGCGATTCCACAGCAATCCGACGCACAGTAGTAGCAGCTACCCTGTTCGGTAACTGGAGGAAAGATGCTCGCCCTCGTCAGCCTGGTGCTCTTCGCTCTGCAGGTGCTGCTGATCGCTCGCGCGGTGCTGGACTGGTCCGTCGTGCTCGCCGGCCCGTCGGTGGCCGGTTCCGTGCGATACCGACTGACCCGCGGCGTCACCGCGATCACCGAGCCGATCCTCGCGCCGGTCCGGCGGGTCCTCCCGCCGCTGCGGGTGGGTGGGGTCTCGTTCGACCTGGCCTTCATCGTGGTGTTCTTCGCGATCGTCCTGCTCCGCTCGTTCCTCTGACCCCTCCGGCACGCTGCGCCTCCTCCCCCTCGGCGGATGAGGCGCAGCGTCCTTTCCGGCCGGAATACTGGCCGCATGTCCGTACCGTTCACCGCCGACGACTACGCGGCCCGGATGCGTCGGGCAGTCGAGGCTGCCACGGCCGCCGGGCTCTCCGGCATCCTCGTCGGGATCGGGCCCGACCTGACCTGGCTCACCGCGTACAAGCCGACCGCGGTGACCGAGCGTCTCACCCTGCTGGTGCTCACCCCCGACCAGCCGCCGACCCTGGTGGTGCCGGCCCTCGAGCGGCCCGACGCCGCGGGCGCGGTGGGCGCGCCGGCGCTCACCCTGCTCGACTGGGCCGACGGCACCGACCCGTACCAGGCGGTCGCGCCCCTGCTGCGCCCCGACGGCCGGTACGGCATCTCCGACTCCACCTGGGCGATGCACCTGCTCGGCCTGCAGAAGACGCTGCCCGGCTCGGCGTACGAGGCGCTCTCGGTCTGCCAGCCGATGCTCCGCGCGATCAAGGACGAGCACGAGTTGGCCAGGCTGGCCGCGGCCGGCGCCGCGGCCGACGCCGCCTACGGCGAGATCCTCGGCGTGCGCTTCGCCGGTCGCCGCGAGACCGAGGTCGCCGCCGACCTGGCTGCGCTGCTCCGCAAGTTCGGCCACGAACAGGTCGACTTCACCGTCGTCGGGTCCGGCCCGAACGGCGCCAACCCGCACCACGAGGCCGGCAGCCGCGTGATCGAGCGGGGCGACGCGGTGGTCCTCGACTTCGGCGGCCTGCTCGACGGCTACGGCTCCGACACCACCCGCACGGTCACGGTCGGTGAGCCCTCCGACGAGGTCCGCGAGATCCACGACATCGTCCGGCGCGCCCAGCAGGCCGCGTTCGAGGCGGTCCGCCCCGGCATCCAGTGCCAGGAGATCGACTGGGTGGCCCGCCAGGTGATCCGCGACGCCGGCTACGGCGAGTTCTTCATCCACCGCACCGGCCACGGCATCGGCGTGACCACCCACGAGCCGCCGTACATGGTCGCCGGCGAGCATCAGAAGCTCGTGCCCGGGATGTGCTTCTCGATCGAGCCCGGCATCTACCTGCCCGGCAAGTTCGGGGTCCGCATCGAAGACATCGTCACCGTTACGGACAGTGGCGGCCGCCGCTTCAACAACACCGACCACGGCCTGGCGGTCGTCGCCTGATCCACCACGTCATGTCGAACGGCCGCCGATCAGGTTGATCGGCGGCCGTTCGAAGCGGTGCGTCAGGCCGCGGTCTTCGGCTTGCTGAGGTCGTAGACGGTGCTGCCGCCGACCGTGGTCGAGGTGAAGTTCTGCTCGACCCACTCGCTGATCGATCCACCGCCGCCCCCGCGACCGAATCCGCCGCCCATGCCGCCGCCGAGGTAGTAGCGGACCTCTCCGGCCTTCACATAGGCCTGGAACTCGGCGAGCGTGGGGGACGGGTCGCTGCCGGTGAAGCCGCCGATCGCCATGACCGGGCGACCGCTCGCCAGTTGGAGCGGGGCGGCCTCCATCGACCCGTTCGTGGCGGCCGCCCACCGGGTGCCGGTCGCCTTCAGCAGCCCCACCAGCTCGGAGCTGACCGTCTGCCCGCCACCGCGGGGCGAGCCCTGCGGTGCGCCCGTCCGCCCATTTTGGCCGGTGCCGCCACCCGGGAAGCTCGGCAATTCGCTGCCGCCCGGGAAAGCGCCGTCCGGGAAGGCTCCGCCCGGGAAAGCTCCGCCCGGGAAAGCTCCGCCCGGGAAAGCTCCGCGCTGGCTGCTACCGCGCCCCGGGAAGCCGCCACCGGGGAAGCCCCCACGCCCGCCGGTCGACACCCCGGCCGGCCCCGAACTGGGCGTGGACCCGGTATGCGCGGTCCCCGCCGTCCCCACGCCCCATGCCGCGCCGGCCGCCCCGGTGGTCACCACCGCCAGCGCCGCCACCGCCACCACGCCGGCCCGGCGCAGCAGCGACCCCGGCACCAGCAGCGCAGCCGCCGCGATCAGCCCACCGACCAGCACGAACCACCGCAGCACCGGCGCCCACGACACCCGGCCGAGCAGCTCGAAGTCCCACGCCGCGGTGACCGCGACCATCGCCGCCAGCCCGGCCCGGGCCAGGATGTGCGACCGCCATCCCCACAGCACCGTCGCCCCGATCCCCACCAGGGCGGCGATTCCCGGCGCCAGCGCGACCGAGTAGTACTCGTGCGCGATGCCGCTCATGTAGCTGAAGGTCAGCGCGGTGACGACCGTCCACGCGCCCCACAGGATGGCCGCGGCCCGGGTGCGGTCGGTGCGCGGCGCCCGTACCGTACCGACGAGCAGGGCGACCAAGGCGACCAGCGCGGCCGGCAGGAGCCAGGAGATCTCCAGCCCGAAGGAGTCGCCGAACATGCGGGTGATGCCCGTCTGCCCGCCGAACATGCCGCCGCCGAAGCCGCGGCCCCCGCCCCCGGGACCGCCGCTGCTGCCGCCGGGGTTGCCCTCGCCGCCGAAGATCCGCCCGAGGCCGTTGTAGCCGATCGCCAGCTGCCAGAGCGTGTTGTTCGTCGAACCGGCGATGTACGGCCGCGACGACGCCGGCCACAACGACACCAGCAGCACGAACCAGCCGCCCGAGACGACCAGCGCGGCTCCCGCGATCAGCAGGTCACGCACCCGCCGCCAGAGCCCGATCGGCGCCGCGAGCAGGTAGACCAGCGCAAACCCGGGCAGCACCAGGAACGCCTGCATCATCTTGGTGAGGAAGCCGAAGCCGATCAGCACGCCGGTGAGCGCCAGCCACTTCCACGAACCCTTCTCGACCGCCCGAACGGTCGCGTACGCCGCGGCGGTCATCAACAGCACCAGCAGCGCGTCCGGGTTGTCGAACCGGAACATCAGCACCGCCACCGGCGTGACCGCGAGCGCGGCGCCGGCGAGCAGCCCGGCCACCGGGCCGAACCACCGGCGCACGGCCGCATAGAGCAGCGCGACGCTGGCGACGCCCATCAGCGCCTCGGGGACCAGCAGCGACCAGCTGTTCACCCCGAAGATCCGCATCGACAGGCCCATCACCCACATCGCCGCGGGCGGCTTGTCGACCGTGATGGCGTTGCCGGCATCGAGCGAGGCGAACAGCCACGCCTTCCACGACTGGGAGCCGGCCTGCGCCGAGGCGGCGTAGAACTCGTTGGCCCAGCCGGAGGCGCCCAGGTCCCACAGGTAGAGGACGGCGGTGGCGGCGAGCAGCGCCCACAGCGCGGGACGGGCCCATATCGGGTCGCCGAGCCAGCGCCGGCGGGGCCCAGCGGGGCGGGGTGTCTCGAGCGCGGAGGCGGGGTCGAGCGTCAACGTCATGCCGAAACTATCGGCAGACGAGCTACGCGGACTCTAGGAGGAACCTGTGTCCCAGCTGTAGATCTTTCGTCTATTAGGCACGGATTACGTCTGATTTGAGGACTCGCAACATGGCTGTCACGGTTTCCGCCATCGCGTCCCGGGCGGACGCCAGGTAGCGTCGCGGGTCGACCAGATCCGGCTGATCGCCCAGCGCCGAACGTACCGTCCCGGTGAACGCGGTGTTCAGCGCCGTGCCGATGTTGATTTTCGCCATCCCGCCGCGGACCGCCTCGCACAACTCCTCGTCCGGCACACCCGACGAGCCGTGCAGCACCAGCGGGACCGGCACCGCGGCGGCAAGCCGGGCGATCAGGTCATGGTCGAGCCGGGCGCTGCGGGTGGTCATCGCGTGCGACGAGCCGACCGCGACGGCGAGCGCGTCCACCCCGGTGGCGGCCACGTAGGCGGCGGCCTCGTCCGGATCGGTGCGCGCGCCCTTCGCATGCGCGCCACCCTTGCCGCCGATCTCGCCGAGCTCGCTCTCCACCCACAACCCGGCCGCACGGCATCGGCGCACCGCGGCGGCGGTAGCGGCGACGTTCTCCGCATACGGCAGGCGGGACGCGTCGTACATGACCGAGCCGAACCCGTTCGCGGCGGCCTGGCCCAGCAGCTCGTCCGACTCCACGTGGTCGAGGTGCAGCCCGACCGGCACACCCGCGCCGTCGGCGATGCTGCGCGCGGCCGCCGCGATCGGCGCGAGCCGGCCGTGATGGAACCGCACCGCGTTCTCGCTGATCTGCAGAATCACCGGCAGCCCCGCGTCCTCGGCGCCCGCCACGATCGCCTCGGCATGCTCAATCGTGATCACGTTGAAGGCGCCGACCGCGCCTCCCGCCGCACGGGCGGCGGCAACCAGTTCACCGGTGGGTGCGAGCACGGTTTCCTCCTGTGGGCGTAGCGGCCGTGGCCGGGACGGCGGTGGCGAGGGTGCGGCGATAGACGTCCGCGTCGAAAGCGCCGGCGACCGGCGCGGCGACGGCCGCCGAGGAGAGCGCGACGGCGTCCGAGAGCAACACGGGCCAGGGCGTGCGGTCGCGCAGGCCGCGGGCGAGCGCGGCGACACAGGCGTCGCCGGCTCCGGTGGGGTTGCCGTCCACCGGTACGGGCGGAGCGCACTCCCACACCTCGTCGCCCGCGACGGCGAAGAGCCCGGCCGAGCCGCGCGACACGACGACCGGCCCGGTCGCCAGGGCGCGCACCGCCTCGGCAAGCTCCAGCGGCCCAGGCCGGCGACCACCCAATGGCGGAACGTTCGAAGTGGCAACGTTCAAACCGGGAACGTTCGAAGCAGGAACGTTCGGATCAGGAACGTTCGGATCAGGAACGTTTGAAGCGGGAACGTTCGGGCTCGTAACGTTCGGGATAGGAACGTTCGGGATAGGAACGTTCGGGATCGCAGCGTTCGGGATCGCAGCGTTCGGGATCGCAGCGTTCGGGGTGGGAGCGGCGTGGAGGAGGGCGGCCAGTTCGTCCGCGTTGGGTTTGGCCACGGACGGGCCGGCCAGCAGGCCTGCGCGTAAGGCCGGCCCGCTCGTGTCCAGCACGGTCGGAACCCCTGCCGCGGTGGCGAGGGCTATCAAGGACGCGTACGCGTCAATCGGAACGCCCTGCGGAAGGGACCCGCTCAGGGTGACCACCGTTGCCGGGCCCAGAAGTTCGCGGAACTCGGCGACGAAGGCCGACCACTCGGCCGGGGTGACCGTGGGTCCGGGCTCCCAGAAGCCGGTGGCGTCGGCGCGATCGACCACCGCGACCGTGCGACGGGTCTCGCCGGCGATGGGGGTGAAGCTGGACCGCACGCCCTCGGCGGCCAGCAGATGCGCGACCCGGCCGCCGGTGGTGCCGCCGAGCAGGCCGGTTGCGAGGACCGGTTCGCCCAGTGCGTGCAGGACCCGGGCGACGTTGAGGCCCTTGCCGCCGGGGCGTTCGGCGACCGTGGCGACCCGGTGGGTGCCGTGCGGCACCAGGGCGTCGACCGCGTAGGTGAGGTCGAGGGCCGGGTTCAGGGTGACGGTGACGATCATGCCGAGGCTCCGAAAAGGATCTGCCCCGCCTCGGGCCTGCTGGAGAAGAAGGCCCTGGCGAACCGGACTGCCGGACTGGATACCGGCTGGGCTCGATCGCGTCGAGGTCGATTGGAACTGATCGAACGCGCAGGTGTCAATAGCCGATCATGCGCGTATGGTGCTCTCAGATTGTTCATATGGACAGTGGAGGCGGCCGTGGCCGAGTTCGACGTTCTGGTGGTCGGGGACGCCAACCCCGATCTGCTGCTGCGTGGGGATGTGCGGCCGCGGTTCGGGCAGGCCGAGCAGTTGCTGACCGCGGCCGATCTGGTGCTGGGCGGTTCGGCGGCGATCACGGCGGCCGGGTGCGCGCGGCTCGGGCTCAAGACGGCGCTGTTCGCGGCGGTGGCGGACGACGTGTTCGGCCGACTGGTCCGGGAGGAACTGGAAAAGCGCGAGGTGACGCTGCTGGCCGCCGACGGCCGGGGCGCGCCCACCGGGATCTCGGTCGTTTTGTCCGAAAAGGACGACCGAGGCATCCTCACCCTGCCCGGTACGATCCCGGCGCTGCGGCCGTCGGATGTCACCGATGAGCTGGTGACCCGGGCCCGGCACGTGCACGTGGCGTCGCTGTACCTCCAGCCCGCGCTGGCCATCGGGCTCGCCGAAATTTTCGCCCGGGCCGGAAAAATCGGGCGGAGCACCTCGCTGGACACCAACTGGGACCCGGCCGAGAAATGGGAGTCGATCGACGAGATTCTCGCGCACACCGACGTCTTCCTCCCTAACGCGAACGAGCTACGGGCGATCACCGGTCTGGACAAAACAGACGAGGCGGCGGCAAAAATCACCAGGCGTGGCACGACGGTGGTGATGAAGGACGGCGCCAAGGGCGCACGGGCCTGGTGGCCCGGCGGCAGCTGCGCCGCACCCGGCCGGAGGGTGGACGTCGTGGACACCACCGGTGCCGGCGACAGCTTCAACGCCGGCTTCCTGGCCGCCCGGCTCGGCGGCCGCCCCATCGAGGAGGCGGTCCGCTGGGCGGCGATCGCCGGCTCGCTGAGCACCCGCGCCGCCGGCGGCACCACGGCCCAGGCGACGCCGGACGAGATCAGCCTTTGATGCCGGTGAAGGTCATCGTCGCGATGAACTTCTTCTGGGCGAACAGGAAGGCCAGGATCAGCGGCATGGTCGCCAGCACGTTGCCGGCCATCAGCTGCGACCACTCGGTTCGCCGCATCCCCTGGAAGTTGGCCAGCCCCACCTGCAGCGTGAACCTCGTGTCGTCCGAGATCGCCACCAGCGGCCACAGCAGGTCGTTCCAGCTCCACAACAGCGTGATGATGGCGAGCGTGGTCAGCGCCGGCTTGGCCAGCGGCAGCACGATGCTGCGGAAGATCCGCCACCGGCCGCACCCGTCGATCAGCGCCGCCTCCTCGAGCTCGACCGGCAGCCCGAGGAAGAACTGCCGCATCAGGAAGATGCCGAACGCCGACGCCAGCCACGGCACGAACGCCGCCGCGAGCGTGTCCACGATCCCGATCCGGGCGAACATCAGGTAGGTCGGGATCATCAGCAGCTGGATCGGTATCATCACGGTCGCCAGGATCAGTACGAACGCGAGCCCGCGCCCGGCGAACTTGAGCCGGGCGAACCCGTACCCGGCCATCGAGCAGAGCACGAGGTGCGCGACCACCGCGATGCCCGAGACGATCACCGTGTTGAGGAACCAGCGCAGCGCCTTGGTCTCCGAGAACAGGTGCCGGTAGCCCTCGAGGTGCAGGCTGGTCGGGATCAGCCGGGGCGGGAACTGGTTGATCTCGGCGCTGCTCATGAACGAGGTGAGCACCATCTGCACGAGCGGCAGCACAAAGATCAGGGCCAGCGGCATCAGCAGCAGGTGCCAGGGGCTGAACGGGAGCTTCCAACGCATCAGAACACCTCCGAGCCGCGCCGACGCCCATACAGGATCACGCCGAGGCTGAGGATCATCGTGGCGATGAACAGGAAGTAGGCGGCCGCCGCCCCGTACCCAAGCCTCTGGGTTTGGAAGGCCAGCTCGTAGATGTAGTAGACGATCGTCTGCGTGCTGTTCAGCGGCCCGCCGCGGGTGGTCGTGTAGACCAGGTCGAACAGCTGCATCGCGGTGATCGTCTGCCAGACCGCCACGAAGACCGTGACCGGCCGCAGCTCGGGCAGCGTGACGTGGCGGAACACCTTCCACTTGGAGGCGCCGTCCACGACCGCGGCCTCGATCAGCTCGCGCGGGATGTCCTGCAACGCGGCCAGGTAGATGACCGTGGTGAAGCCGACCTCGCCCCAGAGCAGGATCAGGCAGATGATGTAGAGCGCCTGGTGCTGGCTCTCCAGGAACTGTTGCTGCGGCAGGTGCAGCGCGCGCAGGATGTCGTTGGCCGCCCCGAACTGCGGGTTGAACACGAAGCCGGCCAGGATGCCGGTGGCCGCGGCCGACGCGACGTACGGCACGAAGATGCAGGTGCGGTAGAACCCGATCAGCCGGATCCGCTGGTTGAGCGCGACCGCGATGAGGATGCCCAGGGCGATCGAGCCGGGCACGAAGATCGCGGTGAGGATCAGCGTATGGCGGGTCGCCGCGATCATGTCCGGGTCCTGGACGAGCTGCCGGTAGTTGCGCCAGCCCACGGAAACGCCGGGGGAGATGCCGTTCCACTTGGCCCGGGAGATGAAGAAGGCCCAGATCGCCGGGAAGATCGACAGCCCGACCACGATCACGGTGGCCGGCCCGACGAAACCCCAGCCGGTGAGGCTGCGCCGCAGAGCGCGGCCACGAGGGCCGCGCTGCGCGGGGATCGGCTGACTTTGGGAACGCGGGGTGACCGCGAACGTGACCGCCATCAGTTGCTCACGGCGTTTGCCGACTTCTTGGCCGCCTCGTCCAGCGCCGCCTTGGGCTGGACCTGCCCCTGCAGCACCTTGGCGATCGCGTCGCCGACGTTGTGGGACAGCTCGTCGTAGCCGGGCAGCGTCGGGCGGGCCTGCTTGGCGTTGGCCAGGTTGTCGAAGAACTTCTGACCGCCCGGGTATGCCTTCACGTACGCGGCGAACTGGGGCGTGTCCTTCTCGCTGGTGCGCAGCGGCAGGTTGCCGACCGCGAGGTTCCACTTCGGGTCGATCTCGGAGCTGGTCAGCCACTTCACGAAGTCGCGGGCGGCGCCGGCCCGGTTCACGTCGTCGTGGTTGAACAGCACCCACAGGTCCGGCCCGGAGACGGTCTGGTGGTCGCCGTTGAACCCGGGGAGGTCGACCACGCCGTACTCGAGCTTGGCGGTCTTGATGTCCAGCAGCGACCACGGACCGGACAGCATCATGGCCACGTGCCCGCTGTTGAACAGCGGACCGTACTTCTCGTCGGTCTGGTCGAGGTACATCGACTTGTCGTCGACCGCCATCTGCCGCAGCGTCTCCAGCGCGGCCACCCCGGCGTCGGAGTTGAAGGCCGGCTTGGTGCCGTCGAGGATCTTGCCGCCGTGCTGCCAGAGCATCGGCCACAGGTGCCAGGTGGTGTCCTCGCTGCCGGAGACGGAGTAGGCCGTCCCGTACGTCTTGGTTGCGGTGTTGGTCAGCTTCTTGGCCGCGGCCCGGAAGTCGTCCCAGGACCAGTCGTCGGTGGGGTAGGCCACGCCGGCCTGGTCGAACAGCTTCTTGTTGTAGATCAGCGCGAGGTTGTCGACCAGCGCCGGGATCCCGATCACCTTGCCGTTGGCGGTCGCCACCTCGCGAGCGGCGGCCGGGATCTCGTTCCATTTGAAGGACGGATCATTGACGTACGAGGTGAGGTCCTGCGTCTTGCCGCTGGCGCCGAGATCGCCGGCCCAGTTCCCGTACGCGTACGAGATGTCGGGGTAGCTGCCGCCGGTGAAGCCCGCCGACAGCTTGGTGATCAGGTCGTCGGTGGTCGGCGCGCCGGACGAGACCTTGATGGTGACGTTCGGGTGCGCGGTGTGGTACTCGGCCGCCAACTGTTCGGCGACCTTCTCCTGCTCGTCCGGCTGGCCGGTCCACCAGGTGATCTCGACGTTCGCCTTCGGGTCGTAGCCCGCGGCGGCGTCCTTGCCGCTGTCGGTCGTCCCGCCCATGCAGGCGGACAGCAACAGAGCGGCGCCGGCGCCGCTCGCCAGCAGCCGGAACACCCGGCCGCGCCGAACGGTGCCAGTCTTCAGTCCGGTTAAGGGTGACGGCGGGGCGGTTGGACGGGTGGTCATCAGGGGCACCTCGATGTCTGATCGCGGTTCAGGGAGTGCGGACGACGGATCGGGTGAGTAGTCGGGGGGCGTCCGGGTCGAGGCCGCGGTGTGCGGCCAGGGCCAGGGCGAAGCGCTGGGCGAGCACGAGCTGGGCGAGCGGGTCCAGGCCGTCGCGGTAGGCGAGGGCGCCGGCCGACCGGGCCACGTCGTCCAGCTCGGGGTCGGTGTCGCCGAGCGACCAGACCAGCGACCGCGGCCCGCAGACCGCGACCGGGCCGTGCCGGAAGTCCTTGGCGGGGTAGGACTCCGAGTAGGCCTGGGCCGCCTCGCGCACCTTGAGCGCGGCCTCGTTGGCGAGGCCGAAGGTCCAGCCGGTGCCGAGGAAGACCAGGTGGTCGATGTCGGCCGGATCGGCCGGCAGCCGTTCCGCCAGCGCCCGCCGGCCGTCCTCGATCAATGGCGCGACGTCGTGGCCGAAGGCGTGCCGGGCCAGCGCCAGCACCGTCGTCGGGAACCGGGTCTGCACCACGCTGCGCTCGTCGGCGAAGTCGAGCACCAGCTGCGCGCCGGTCAGGTCGTCGACCGGCTCGCCGCGGACCCCGGTGATCGCGACCGTGCGGGTCGAGTCCGGGACCATCCGCAGGGCCTCGAGCACCTCGGTGGAGGTGCCGGAGCGGGTGACCGCGACGATCCGGTCGTAGTGCCGGCGGGGCAGGAACTCCGACGCGCAGACCGCGTCGGTCTCGCCGAAGCCGGCCCGTTCCCGCAGCTCGGCGAGGGACTGCGCGACGAACCAGCTGGTGCCGCAGCCGAGCACGAGCATCCGCTCGCCGGGGGCGATCAGCTCGTGCTGGGCCTGGTCGGTCAGGGCCAGGCTCTGCAGCCAGACGTCCGGCTGGCTGGCGATCTCGGCAGCGGTGTCATTCATGTTCGAGGATTATGCTCGTTTGTGATCGATCCACAAGATGTGCGCATCAAACGAACAGTCCAGAGTGTGCGTTCTACCTTCGGTTACCTGAGGCTCTCCGGCATCAGGTCGCCATGTGCGGCCGTGAGTTCGTCACACAACTCCCAGATCTGCTGCACGGTCAGCGTCGCGGCGGTGTTCGGGTCGGCCATCGCGGCCTGCGGGACCATGCGCTTGTCCCCGGTGAGCGCCGCCTGCACGGTCAACTGGCCCACGCTGACGAAGCTGCGATTGAGCGCCGCGCACTGGGTGGGCAGATCACCAACCCGCTCCGGCCGTACGCCGAGCCGGTCGACCACGGCCGGCACCTCGACGGCGTAGCCCTCCGGAAGGTTGCTGATCAGCCCGTAGTTGGGCACGTTGGCGTGGATCCGGCGCATCGTCCCGGTGACCATGCTGTGGATGACCTGCGGGGCGTACTCGGTGGCCTCGCGGGTGAGGTCGAGAGGTTCGCCCCGGTGCAGAGCAGCGCGCGTTGCCTCATATTCCGCGACGTTGTCGGCGCTGATCCGCAGGTAGTCGCCGACCGGGATGCGCAGCCTCGCGATCTCCTCGTCGTGGCGCAGGTACCACGGCAGGTACTCGGCGGAGTGCTCGCTGGTCTCGGTGGGGAAGTAGCCGAGCCGCCGGTACATGTCCATCCGGACCCGCCTGCTCAGCTCCGGCTCCTTCGCCAGCAGCGCGTCCAGCTTCGGGTAGAGCGACTCGCCGCGGTGCTCGAAGCGCAGCAGCCAGGCCTGGTGGTTGACCCCGGCGCCGAGGTAGTCGATCTCGTCCAGCGGCACGTCCAGGAGGGCCGCCAGGTCGTGCACGGTCCAGAAGACGGAGTGGCAGAGGCCTACCGCTTTGAGGCTTGGCGCGGCTTTCGCTAGATACGCGATGTTCATGGCCATGGGATTCGTGTAGTTGAGGAGCCAAGCCTCCGGGCAGATCTCCTGCATGTCCCGCGCGATGCCGTCCAGGACCGGAAAGGTCCGCAGCGCACGGAAGATGCCGCCGATCCCGAGCGTGTCGGCGATCGTCTGGCGCAGGCCGTACTTCGCCGGGATCTCGAAGTCGCGCACGGTCGCCGGGTACATCCCGACCTGAATCGAGTTGATCACGAAGTCGGCACCCTCGAGCGATGCCCGCCGGTCGAGGCTCACCCGGATCGTCGGCGCGCAGCCGAGCTGGTCGGCGGTGCGGCGGGCGATCGCCTCGGCCGTCTCCAGCCGCTCGGGATCGATGTCGTGCAGGGACAGGGTCACGTCGCGCAGCTCGGCGAAGGAGAGGATGTCGGCCAGCAGCTCGCGGGTGAAGACGACGCTGCCGGCGCCCAGGAAAGCGATCACTGTCATGGCCGGATTCTTGGCGTGTCGCCATGAACGCGCAATACCAACTGGTGTATCGCTTGAAAACGAACTACATTGACTGATCGTTTGATCAATGGCAGAGAAGGACCCATGAGCTCCCTACGCCGAGCCGACCGGGTGTCGGCCATCCTCGAACGGGTCGCCAGCCACGGCTCGGTCGACGCCGGACACCTCGCCGACGAGTTCGCCGTCTCGCCCGCCACGATCCGCCGCGACCTGCAGGTGCTCGAGGACCAGCGGCTGCTGTCGCGGACGCACGGCGGTGCGGTCGCCGTCGACGTCGCCTACGAACTGCCGGTCCGCTACCGGGTCGGCCAGCACCGCGAGGAGAAGGCGCTGGTCGCCAAGACCGTCTTCGACCTTCTGCCGAGAGGCCCGCTCACGCTCGGCCTGACCGGCGGCACCACCACCCACCTGCTGGCCCGGCTGCTGGCCGAGCGGGTCGATCTCACCGTGGTCACCAACGCGCTGAACATCGCGGCCGAGCTGGCCCTGCGCCCCCGCCTCAAACTGATCATGACGGGCGGCGTGTCCCGTACCCAGTCGTACGAGCTGGTCGGCCCGATCGCCGACCAGGCGTTGCAGGGCCTCAACATGGCGGTCGCCGTGGTCGGCGTCGACGGGATCAGCGCGCGCGGCGGCCTCACCACGCACGACGAGATCGAGGCGAACACCAACGCCACGATGATCCGCCGGGCCGACCGGGTGATCGTGGTGGCCGACGGCTCCAAGGTGGGCAAGGTGTGCCTGGCCGGGATCTGCCCGGTCACCGACGTGTCCGCACTGGTCACCGATGCGAGCGCGGACCCGGCCGGGGTCGAGGCGATCCGCCGGACCGGCACCGAGGTGATCGTGGCGGGGGTCCGGGCCGAGTAGCGTGAGCCGGCATGGGGGACGGCTACACGGCGAGCCTGCCGCGCCGCTGGCGGGCGGTGTTCGTCCTCGGCTCGGTGGCGGCCTCGGCGCCGGTCGTCGTCTACGGCTCGGCGCCGGTCCTGGCGGCCGGGCTGATCCTGGTGCAGGCCGTGGTGCTGTTGTGGCTCGGCGACCGGCCGGCCCCGGTCACCGCGACGGTTCTGGTGATCAGTGCCGGGCTGCAGGCGATCTACCCGGGTTTCGGGCCGGGGATCGCCTTCGTGGTGCTGTGCACTTACGCCTGGTTGCGACCGGCCGGCGAGACGCTCGGGATCCTGGCGCTCGCCCTGCTCACCGCGTGCGGGCCGGCCGCCGCGCGGGGACGCTGGGACCTCGTCGGCTGGTGGTTCGGCGCGGTCCTGCTGGCCTGGAGCTGGGGCGCGCTGGCCCGGGCGCGAGGCGCGCGACGGGTGGCCGAGCGGCGGCAGGCGGTGCTCGAGGAGCGGGCCCGGATCGCCCGCGACCTGCACGACCTCCTCGCGCACACGGTCTCGGTGATGGTGGTGCAGGCGGCCGCCGCCGACGACGTGTGGGAGTCGGACCCGGATCGGGCGCGCGAGGCGGTGCGGCGCACCGAGGAGGCCGGTCGGCAGGCGCTCGCCGAGCTGCGCGGCTTCCTGCGTACGGTCCGGGAGGAGAGCGACGACGACGCCGCGCCGCAGCCCACATTGGACGATGTCGAGCGGCTGGCCGCGACGATGGGTGACTCCGGACTGCGGGTGACGCTGCGCCGCGAGGGCGAGGGCGAGGTGCCGCCGGGTGTGTAGGTCGGCGCGTACCGGATCGTCCAGGAGGCGCTGACCAACACGCTGCGGCACGCCCGGGCATCGGAGGCCGAGGTGCTGGTGTCGATCGACGACGCGGAGGTGCGCGTGCAGGTGCGGGACAACGGGACCGGCGGCGGCTCGCTGCCGCGGGGCGGCCACGGGCTGATCGGCATGCGGGAACGGGCCGGACTGCTCGGCGGCACCCTGACGGCGGGGCCGCGCGAGGGCGGCGGCTTCGAGGTGGCGGCCATTCTTCCGGTACGGGACCGGCCGTGACCATCAAGGTGCTGATCGCCGATGATCAGGCACTCGTCCGGTCCGGCTTCCGGATGATCCTCGAGTCCCGGGACGATCTGACCGTGGTGGGCGAGGCGGCCGACGGCGAGCAGGCGATCCGGCTGGCCGCGCAGACCCGGCCGGACGTGGTGCTGATGGACGTGCGGATGCCCGGCCTCGACGGGGTGGCCGCGACCGCCCGGCTCACCGCCGCGCCGGATGCCCCCAGAGTCATCATCCTGACCACGTACGACCTGGAGCAGCCGCTCTATGCGGCGCTGCGGGCCGGGGCGAGCGGGTTCCTGCTCAAGGACGTGCGCCCGGCCGACCTGGTCGAGGCGATCCGGGTGGTGGCCGGCGGCGACGCGCTGCTCGCCCCGACCGCGACCCGCCGGCTGCTCGACCGGTTTCTGGTCACCGACGTGACGCCGGCCGCTCCGGCGGGCAGCCTCGACCGGCTCACCGAGCGGGAGCGCGAGGTGCTGACGCTGATTGCCCGGGGTGCGTCGAACGCCGAGATCGCCGACCGGCTGGTGGTCTCCGAGACGACCGTGAAGACCCACGTGTCGGCGATCCTGCGCAAGCTCGAGGTGCGCGACCGGGTGCAGGCCGTCGTGCTCGCGTACGACCTCGGGCTGGTGCGGCCCCGACCCTCCTCCTGAGGGAGGAGGCCGAATCTCGGACCGTGGTCCGACGTAATGATCTTGTTGGATCCCTACCGTCGGTGCATGACCTCGATTCGGCAGCAGCGAGCGGTTCGCCTGGTCGTCGGCCTGCTCGTCGCGAGCCTCGCCACCGGCGTCTCGTTCGCCGTCCTCACCCTCGTCACGCACGCCGCCACCCTGGGGCCTCAGCAGATCCTGATCTTCCTGGTCGCCGTCCTGTACGTCCGGGTGATCCGCAAACTCCGCGCCGGCTCGTCGTCGGCCTATCGGCGGGTCCGGTTCCTGTCGGCCGCCGGCTTCATCGCGGTGGCCTGGCAGTTGGCCGCCGGGGCCTATCCGGGGTGGCTCCGCCCGATCGAGGCCGGCCAGGTGGCGCTGCTCGCCGTGCTGGTCGCGGCGGTCAACCGCCCGGTCATGCGGGCCGCTTTCCCGCGCGTCCCCGACCCGCGGCCGTGCAACCGGCGGGCGGCGCTGGCGCTGGCCGTGCTGGCGCCGGTGGTGGCCGAGGCGACGCTGGGCACCGTGCCGCTGCGGCTGATCTGGGCGTTGCTGGTCTTCGCGCCGATCTACGCCGGCGGCGTGCTCTTCCTGCGCGAGGCGTGGCGGCGCACCGGCGGCGGATATCTCAACCTGCTGCTGCTCGGCGTCGCCTACGGCCTGGTCGAGGAGGGGCTGGCCCTGCAGAGCCTGACCAGCCCGCATCTGTACGGCGCGGCCGGCTGGGCGCCCCGGCTGCTCGGGGTCAACAGCGACTACACCGAGCTCAACCTCGTCTACCACGCGGTCTTCAGCGTGACGATCCCGGTCGTGATGGTGGAGCTTCTCTTCCGGCGGCACGGCGCACAGCCCTACCTGCGCCGCGGCGGCCTGATCGCGAGCGGGATCGTCGCGGTGCTCGGCGCGGCCCTGATCCGGGTCGCGGTCGTGCCCTCGCAAGACCCGGGCTACACCATGCCGCCGGCCGCCACCGTGATCGTTACGGTGCTGGTCATCGCGTTCCTGCTGCTCGGCCTGCGCCTCCGACTGCGCCCGGCGCCCAGGCCGGTGACGCTCCAGCCGGCGGTGCTGGCGGTCGGCGCGACCGTGGCCACCTTCGCCTTCCTCGTCCTGCTCTGGCCGTTGGGCGACAAGACCCGGCACGGCTGGTGGCCACTGCTGTTGATGGCCGGCGCCGCACTGATCGTCGGGGGAGCGGTGCTGCTACTGCGCGGCCGGCAGCTGACCCCGCGCCACCTCGTGGCCCTGTGCTGCGGCGCCCTCATCGCGCACACCGTCTTCGGCCTCGTCAGCAATGCCGACAGCCGGGCCGACCGCCTGTTCCTCGGCGCCGTCGCGGCCCTCACCGCGCTGCTCGGCCATCAGGCGGCGAAGGCGCTGGCCGGGCGGCGCGGCGAACCGGTCGGTCAGCAGGCGGCCGAGGCGCTGGCCGGGCGGGGCGGCGAACCGGTCGGTCAGCAGGCGGCCGAGGCGCTGCCCCGGCAGCTCGACGAAGCGGTGGGCGAACCACGACAGCCCGAAGAGCACGGCCAGGAAACCGGCCACCGCGAGCAGCTCGATCGGCCCGTGCAGGCGCTCGCCGAGGCTGCTCAGCAGCGGCGCCAGTAGCGAGATGAGCGGGACATGGATCAGGTAGATCGAGTAGCTGACCACGCCGAGCCAGGCGAGGAAGCTCGGCACCCGGCGGTTCCGGCAGGCCAGCCCGATGGCGAAGGCGCCGCCGATCACGGCCAGCGTGATCACCGAGCGAGCCGCGTAGCGGGGGGTCAGCGCGTGCAGCGAGGCGAGCTCGGCGAACCAGTTGGTGAGCAGCGCGGCGGCCACCACGGCCATCGTCGCGACGGCGTGCCGGCGCGGGATCTGGCCCTGCTGGGCGCGGTAGATCGTGGTGCCGGTGAACATCACGGCCGGGATGAGCAAGCCGTCCCAGACGTGCGATACGTCCTGGTCGGCCAGCAGCAGGGTGATCGCCAGCGCCAGCAGCAGGACGGCGCCGGCGGCCGGCACGGCCCGGCGGCGGCCGGCGGTCAGCGCGGCCCGGCGGCGGGCGGTCAGCGCGGCCCGGCGGCGGGCGGTCAGCGCGGCCCGGCGGCGGGCGGTCAGCGCGGCCAGGCCGAGCACGAGCACCGCCGCCACCAGGAAGGGCAGCGCCGGGCCGGCCAGCCGGCTCGGCGACAGGGGAGCCGTCGCCACCCCGGTCACCGCGAAGGCGATCGCCGCCCACGCGCTCGCCCGGTGCAGGCGCAGCGCGAAGAGGGCGGCCACGATCAGGTAGAACGCCATCTCGAAGCTGAGCGTCCAGACCACCGGCGTGAGCAGCGGCGCGCCGAGCAGTTGGGGCAGCATCGTCAGGTGGGCCACCGCACCGGAGACGGTCAGCGGCACGGTCAGCGCCACCAGCACGCAGACCACCAGGTAGAGCGGGTAGAGCCGGGCCAGCCGGCCGAGCCAGAACCGGCGCAGGTCACCGTGCCGCTCCAGCGAGGCCGGGATGATATAGCCGCTGACCAGGAAGAACAGCATCACCCCGGCCGGTCCGGCGTGCAGCCACTCGGCCGAGACGTTCCGGGCGCCGCGCAGCAGGTAGTGGCTCAGATGGGCGTACACGACGAGCAGGGCCGCGACGGCCCGCAGCGCGTCGAGCCACGCCATCCTTCGCTGCGGCATCCGGGAAGGGTACTCGCCGTTTCAGTACCCGACGCGGAACGTGGCGTCCTGCTGATCGGTGCTCGATCCCGGTGAGGTAGACCCCGAAGCTGCCCGGATTCAGCGACGAGGAGCGGGCCGCGTTCAGCGTGCTGTTGCCCTTGAAGTAGAGGTAGCTGACGCCGTGCATCAAGGAGAAGACGCGGCCGTCTCCATGCCCGCTTCGTACCGCTTCCACCTGCCCTTGCCGGCCGACTTGGCCGCGTACATCGCGATGTCCGCTCGCCGCACGAGGGCACCCGATCCCTCGCCCGGCTCGGCCGCGGCCGCGCCGATGCTGGCGTTCGCCCGCACCGAGGTCCCGTCGATCTCCACCGGCACGGCGAGAGCCTCGAGGATACGGCGCGCGGTGTCCTCGGCGTCCGGGCCGGTGCAGTCGTGCAGCAGCACCGCGAACTCGTCGCCGCCCAGCCGGGCCGCCACGTCGCCGGAGCGCAGCGCGGCCCGCATCTTGTCGGCCACCGAGACCAGCAGCGTGTCGCCGGCCGCGTGGCCGAGCGTGTCGTTCACCGCCTTGAAGCCGTCCAGGTCGACGAGCAGCACGGCGATCTCGGACGTACGCCCGAGCGCGGTCTCCAGCTGCGCGTAGAAGTGGGTGCGGTTGGCCAGCCCGGTCAGCCCGTCGGTGTGCGCCTGGTGGGACAGCTCGGCCAGGGTCGCGTCGAGCCGGTTGATCAGGTCGGTGTTGTCCCGGAACGATGCCACCTGCCGGAGCACCACCAGCAGGCAGATCGCGCCGAGCCCGGCCACGACGCCCCACATCCGGATGCCCGCACCGTTCGGCATGATCACGACCAGTGTGAGGAAGGCGACCGCCATCGCCCCGTACGGCAGGACGCTGTAGTGCCTGCGGCGGCGCTCGCCGAACGGCTCCGGATCGAACCGGGCGATCAACTCCTGGATCCGCGGCCCGACGGCGATCAGCAGTGACGGCAGGAGCCGCACCAGATAGACGTAGGCCGGTGGGTGGTCGGCCGCGGACCGCGCCACGAACTGGCCGATCATGACGAACCCGGCGGCGGTGATCATGGGGATCGCCGCGGCTCTCCGCATCGGCGCGTTCCCGCCCATGATCATTTTGACGGCGGCGAAGGCCGAGGTCAGCGACACCGCGCTGAGCGCAAGCGTGCCCAGGATGTCGGTCCGGTGGTACTCGCCCGGCTTCACCGCGAAGCTCCAGGCGATCACCGCCCCGCCGACCAGCACGGTCGCCGAGTCCAGCCAGAACGCCAGCCGCTCCCGCGCGGAGCGGCCCGGCTGCGGATGCGCCAGCATCGCCAGCACGACCGCCGCGAGCCCGGTCACGAAGCAGGCGGACTGCAGGACGCCGCCGCTCGTCGTCGACGAATCGCCCGGCTCGGCGAGGACGGCCTGCAGGGCCTGGAACGAGTCGCCGAACAGGAACAGCGTCGTGACCGAGCCGAGGATCCGCCAGAACCGGCGGGTCGCGCCGGTCGCGATCCGGAAGACCCGCCAGGACGAGTACACCAGCAGCCCGTCGAGCGGCACCTGGACGAGCCAGAGGGTGCGGACCTGCCAGAGCGCGTTCGTCGCGGACGGGCCGGCCAAGCCGAAGAAAAGGGCCGCGGCCAGCGCGGTCCACAGCACGGCCCCGATCAGCAGCGGGTCGCGGGCCGGCGAAGGCCACTGTCGCATGCGGCCGGGTGAGTCCACGAGTGTCCGTATCGACCGTCGGGCACCGGGCCTGAGAGATCGCCGCGTAAGAAGGCCGGGTCTGCGCGCACTACCTCGTGACGGCGTACCTTCCCGGACGAAGGAGCAGGAGCTCGTGACCGACCCCGACGCGGAACGCCGGTTCACCGCGATCTACGACGAACACCGACCCCGGGTGTACGCGTACGCGGTGAGCCGGGCCGGCCGCCAGCTCGCGGACGACATCGTCGGCGACACGTTCCTCGTGGCGTGGCGCCGGCTCGACGTGGTGCCGCCGCGACCGCTGCCGTGGCTGCTCGGCGTGACCCGCAACGTCATCCGCGAGCGCTATCGCGACGAGGCCCGCCAGGTGAGCCTCGCCGCCGAGCTGCGCGCCTGGGTGATCGAGGCCGGTGACGACCCGGCCGACGGGGTGGCCGAGCGAGTGGCGGTGCTCGCCGCGCTCGGCGCCCTGCCAGACGGCGATCGCGAGCTGATCACGCTGGTGGCCTGGCAGGGGCTGACGCCCCGGCAGGCCGCTCAGGTGATCGGGTGCTCGGTGGCCACCTACTTCGTCCGGCTGCATCGGGCCCGCAAGCGATTGCGGCACGCCCTGGACGCCCGTCTTGTCGAAATCACCCTTCCCGAGCAGGAGCGCACAAGATGAACGACCTGATGCGTCTGGTGGCGTCCAGCCGCCCGGCCCGCCTCGACGAGAACGAGGACAGCCGCACCGACCCCGCGTCGATCATGGCCCACCCGCGGCGGCCCGCCGCCCGGCCGGCATCGCGCCGCCGGCTCGTGGTGGCGGCCGCGGCGGTGGTCGCCGGCGCGGTGATCGTCGGCGGCGCCGCGGTGCGGACGAAGGCGCCGCGCCCGGCCCCGAACGCGACCGGCACGACCGGCACGACCGGTACCACCGGCACGACCGCGCCGATCACCGCGCGCGGGCTGCTTCTGGCCGCGGCGGAACAGACCACCCACGACGCCACCACGGGGCGATACTGGCGCACCGAGCTCGAAACCGGCGTACGCCGCGAGGTCGGCCCCGCCGCCCACCCGTACGCCATCGTGCGGAAGACCTCGATGGAGCACTGGTTGCCCACCGGCCCGGGCCGCCCGGAGGTCATCGCCGTCCGGATGCTCGGCGCGCAGCCGGCCGGCCCGGCGGACCAGGCGGCCTGGAAGGCGGACGGCTCGCCGCGGCGGTGGCGCGACGGCGACGTCGTGATCACCATGGATGACGGTGAGCGGGGGATCAAGACGGCCACCGAGGGCCATCTGCTGCTCGGCGGCCGGCCGGTGACCAGTCGGCAACTGGCGACCCTGACCACCCCGGGGGCGCTGCGGAAGTTTCTGCAGGCCCGGGCCGACGACCTCGAGGGCCCGACCGACTACCTGCTGTTCGTGGCCGGCGAGACGCTGGTGACCGACCTGCCGGTGAGCCCGGCGGTACGGGCGGCCGGCTACCGGATGCTCGCCGACCTGCCCGGCGTCCGGCTGCTCGGCGACGTCCGGGATCAGCGTGGCCGCGCCGGCGTGGCGGTCGGCTACCTCCGCGACGGCAGCGAGGCCCGGCTGATCGTGGACGCGAACGGCGGCCGGGCGCTGGCCCGGGAGTCCTGGCACGGCGACACATTGCTGAGCTACCAGGTGATTTTGTCGGCCGATTACACCGATGCGGCACCGCCCATGAAATGATCTTTGCAAGGATCTTCCATAGGGGATGAGCTGGGAAACGGCAAGGTTTGTTTCCATAGGGGACGCACAGGTTTGCAAGACATTTCAGAAACTTATTGACGCATTTGAAACAGGCGAGCATTCTCGTCGTAACCGTCCTCCCCTGCACCATCCCCCAAGGGAGAGCCATGAAACGAAGCCTGCGCGCGGCCGGCGCCGCGGTCGTGCTCGCGGCGAGCGCTCTGTTCGCGTTCACCGTGCAGACGATGACCGCGAGCGCCGCGTCGACCCTCAACAACTCCGATGTGACCGCCAACCTGTGGGAGTGGAACTGGAACTCGGTCGCCACCGCCTGCACCACCCAGCTCGGCCCGGCCGGGTACGGCGCCGTCCAGGTCGCCCCGCCGGCCGAGTCGGTCAGCCTGGCCACCAGTGACAGCGGCGCCCACCCCTGGTGGGAGGTCTACCAGCCGGTCTCGTACAACCTGACCAGCCGCTTCGGCACCCGGGCGCAGTTCTCGGCGATGGTCACCGCCTGCCACAACGCGGGTGTCCGGGTCTATGTGGACGCCGTGGTCAACCACATGGCCGGCGCCAACAACGCGCTGACCACGACGTACGGCGGCTCGACGTTCAGCCCGACCGGCTACACCTATCCGGCGGTCCCGTACACCTACGACGACTTCCACCACCCGGGCGACGGGTACTGCAGCGACGAAGACGGCGTGATCGACGACTACAACAACGTGTCCGAAGTGCAGAACTGCATGCTGCTCTCGCTGTCCGACCTGAAGACGCAGAGCACCACGGTTCGCGCCAAGATCGCCGCGTACCTGAACGACCTGATCGGGCTCGGCGTCGACGGCTTCCGGGTGGACGCCGCCAAGCACATCGCGCAGACCGACTTCGCCGCGATCAAGGCGCTGCTCAACACCACCACGGCCGAGGGCAAGACACCGTACGTCGCCCAGGAGATCTTCACGGGGTCGACCAACAGCCAGCTCCAGCCGGCCGCCTTCACCTCGAACGGCGACGTGCTCGGCTTCTCGTACGCATACGGTCTCAAGACGCAGTTCACCAACGGGACGCTGAACAACCTCGCCGGCATCCCGTCGTGGAGCCTGGACGCGACCAGCACCCAGACCGCGGCCATGGTCACCAACCACGACCTCGAGCGGGACGGCACCACCCTGCGCTACCAGGACGGCACGAAGTACACGCTGGCGAACTACTTCCTGCTGGCCTATCCGTACGGCAAGCCGTTCGTCTACGACGGCTTCACCTTCTCCACCTCGAGCACCGGGCAGTCACCGCCGGCCGATTCGAGCGGGTTCGTCACCGACACCAGCTGCACCAACGGCGCGTGGCAGTGCCAGACCCAGTCGACCGGCATCAAGGGCATGGTCGGCTGGCACAACGCGACCCAGTCGGTCACCACGGTCTCCGACTTCACCGCGACCGCCGCGAACATCATCGGGTTCCACCGCGGCTCGCTCGGCTGGATCGGGATCAACGCCTCGAGCAGCGCGTCGACCGCCACTTACACCACCGGCCTGGCCGACGGCACCTACTGCGACGTGATCACCGGCGGGGCGACCAGCACCGGTTGCGCCGGCACCTCGGTGACGGTCTCCGGCGGCACGGCCTCGGTGACCATCCCGGCGAACAGCGCGGTCGGCATCGACGTCAACGCCAAGTCGGGCGGCGGAAGCTCGACGTCGTCGCCGACGACCGCCCCGACCACCGCTCCCACTACCAACCCCGCGACGGTGACCGCCACCTTCAACGAATACGCGACGACCACCACCGGCACCAACGTTTACGTCGTCGGCAACGTCTCCGCCCTCGGCGGCTGGGACACCGGGAAAGCGGTGGCCCTCTCCTCGGCCGGCTACCCGATCTGGTCGGGCTCGGTGAGCCTGCCCGCCGGCACCGCGATCGAGTACAAGTACATAAAGAAGGATTCGTCCGGCACCGTCACCTGGGAGAGCAACGCCAACCGCACCACCACGACCGGCACCTCGGCGGTGACGTACAACAACAGCTGGAACGTCGCCAACGCGTCGGCCACCTCGGTCACCTTCAACGAGACCGCCACCACCACGACCGGCACCAACGTGTACGTGGTCGGCTCGATCGCCGCCCTCGGCAGCTGGGACACCTCCGCGGCGATTCCGCTCTCCTCGGCGGCGTACCCCACCTGGAGCCGGCTGGTGATCGTTCCGCAGAGCACCAGCTTCGAGTACAAGTACATAAAGAAGGACGCGTCCGGCACCGTCACCTGGGAGTCCGGGAGTAACCGGACATATTCCACCGGTACGGCGTCGGCGTACACCGTCAGCGACACCTGGAAGTAGGCGCGCGACACGCCGGTCGTGACATCTCTGGCCACGACCGGCGTGGCCTGCGGCTCCGCTGGGCGCATCGGAATAAGCGAAGGGTTAAAGTGACCGCATGCGTGCACGTCTCTCGGATATCGCCCGGCAGGCGGGCGTCAGCGAGGCGACGGTTTCGCGCGTCCTCAACGACCGCCCGGGTGTCTCGGCCGACACCCGCCAGGCCGTCCTCACCGCCCTCGACGTCCTCGGCTACGAGCGGCCCGAGCGCCTGCACAAGCGCAGCGCCGGCCTGGTCGGCCTGATCGTCCCCGAGCTGGAAAATCCGATCTTCCCGGCCTTCGCGCAGATCATCGAGAGTGCTCTCGCCCAGACCGGCTACACGCCCGTGCTGTGCACCCAGACTCCCGGCGGCGTCACCGAGGACGAGTACCTCGAGATGCTCCTCGACCGCCAGGTGAGCGGCATCGTCTTCGTGGCCGGCCTGCACGCCGACACCACCGCCGACCACGACCGCTACCAGCGGCTGATCGACCGCCCGATGCCGATCGTCTTCGTCAACGGCTTCGCCGAGGGCATCGTCGCCCCGTTCATCTCCTGCGACGACAAGCAGTCCGCCGAGTCCGCGGTCGGGCACCTGGCGGCCCTGGGCCACGAGCGCATCGGTTTCGTCTCGGGCCCCGAGCGCTTCCGCGCCGTCCAGCGCAAGCTCGAGGGCTACCACAACGCGATGCGCCGGCACGTCCCCGGCTACGACCACCGTTCCCCCGACGAGCTGGTGGCCCTGACCCTGTTCGGCGTCGAGGGTGGCGAGGTGGCGGCCGGCCAGCTGCTCGACCGCGAGGTGACCGCGCTGGTCTGCGGCTCCGACCTGATGGCCCTGGGCGCGATCAGGGCAGCCCACCGCCGCGGCCTGACGGTACCGCGCGACCTCTCGGTGGTCGGCTTCGACGACTCCCCGCTGATCGCCTTCACCGATCCGCCGCTCACCACGTTGCGCCAGCCGGTCGCCGCCATGGGCAATGCCGCGGTCCGAGCCCTGGTCGACGAGATCAACGGCCACGCCGCCCCCCGCTCGGAGTACATCTTCCCGGCCGAGCTGGTGGTCCGCGGCTCCACCGCGGCCGCACCCGCCCGCCGCCTGACCAAGCCGAGCCACATTCCCGCCGCCTGAAAACCTTTCGCACGTACGCGAGGCGGCTCCCCGCCGAACAGCGGCCGCCCCGCCTTCTCCCCGCGACCACCTGCCACGCAAGGCCGTGGACGCGACTCTCGCGTGAGGTCTGAGCGACGGGAGCAGGCCGCCCCGTGGGCTGCCGCGAGCCGGATCTGCAGGCACGCGAGACGCGCGCTGCGGCCTTGCCCCGCACCCGGTCGCGGGGAAGATCGGGGACCGCCGCAGTCCCGCGTGGGACCCGCCACGCGTACGTGCGCATGGTTTTGATGGTGCAGCGACGCCCGGTGGCGGACCGGACGTCGCTTGTGGAGCGGGAGCGCGGGACGGTCTCAGTAGCGGCCGGCCAGCCAGGTGGCCACCGTGTCGGCCGACTGGACCACGGCCGAGTCGTGGGTGGCGCCGTCGATCTCCTGGTAGGTGACCGGCTGGGAGTAGGCGTGCAACTGGTCCACCAGCATCTCGGTGAGGAACGCCGGGACCGATTCGTCGGCGGTGCCCTGGATCAGCAGGATGGGTGCGGTGGGGGTGGTCTGGGCGGGGCTGACCCAGTGGTCGAGCTTGGCGATCACCGAGTCGGGGAGCGCACCGCCGACGAGGAGCTGCGACGCGCTGAGGTTCTGGTAGCTGGCGAGGATCTCCATCAGGCAGCCGCTGCTGAGGACCGAGGTCTTGGACTTCGCCGGGGGTGCGAGCACCGAGGCCGCGCTGAAGGTCGAGTCCACCGTCTGCAGACCGTAGAGGCCCATGACGAGGTAGCCCTGGTTCGGCGTGCCGGGGATCAACGGGGCGAGGGTGGCGGCGTTGGAGACCGGGGCGATGCTCGCGGAGCCCTTGAGGACCATGTTGCCGTCGTAGGACGAGGCGATCTGGTTGGCGAACAGCGAGCCCTGCCCGCCCTGCGAGTGGCCGTCGATCACGTACGCGGGGATGAGGGAGCTGTCCAGGTTGCGGGCGGCCTTGACGGCATCGATGATCGAGCGCGCCTCGCTGAGGCCGATCAGGTACGGATGTTGCTGCGACGTGCCCAGCCCCGGATAGTCGGGGGCGGCGACCGTGAAGCCCTGGCCGAGCAGGGCGGCGATCGCGGTGCGCGCCTCCGGCCAGAAGACGTTCTGGTTGGTGGACGGCGTGCACTGGTCGGCCAGGCCGGTCGTGCCGTGCGCCCAGGCGGCCACCCGGTTCTTCTTGTAGCTGACCGGGGTCATGATCAGGCCGGTGGCGGTGATCAGGTTTCCGTTGACGTCGGTGGTCACGTAGGTGATGCGTTTGCCGGTGGCCAGCGGGGCGAGCTCGGGCGGCAGGGTCGCCGGGGTCGAGCTGAGCACCATGCCGGGTATCGACGCGGCGGAAGCCGGGCCGGCCGGCGCGACGAGGGCCGCGCCGATGGCGAGGAGGAGGGCCACCAGGGCGGCCACCGGTAAACGTGGGCTAGTTTTCATGCGTACTCCGTTCGTTCGGTCAACGCGGCACAGCGTATGGGGATAACCGCGACCGAATGAAGTACGCAGATGCGTAGTCCTTCGAGTACTGGACTCGAAGTGCAGTTCAAGAAGGGCGGCCGAAAATGCGTTTTCCGGGCAGCGCAAACTCGGGACAAATCATGATCGTGTCCGATTCGGACCGTGCCCGATCGACTCAACGCAGCCTGGTCTAGCAGGAGCGGAGTGTTCCCGGTAGATTCGCGGAGGGCGCGGCACCGCCGGCCACCAGAGCGGCCGGCGGTCGTGAAATGATCTCCGCATCGAGATCTGCTCGCCGATTGATCATGAACAATTGATCACTCTTCTGGGTGGGGTGGATTTCCCGGCGGGGGAAGGTGGCAATTCCGCCTGAGTGCGCAAGTTGCACGGATGCCGCGTATTGGAAGGCCGCTCGACGACATTGGCACATTCAATTAGCGAACACGCATTGTGTTTGCGCCGTCACTGTTCGTACTCTGTCAGTCAGTAGATCATTGATCTGTGTGAGTGCGGACAAGCGGGCCGATCGCGTCCCGCGGGGGAGCAGAGCATGCTTATCAAGGTTGTCGACCAGATCATCGACGAGGATCTGCACAGCGCTGCATGGCAGCTCTACCAGGACTGCTTCGAAGAGCTGAACACGCTCGCGGTCCAGCGCCACATGATGTACAAGTCGGAGTTCGACGAGGTGATGCGTGATCCACGCGTCGACAAGTACCTTGCGCTCACCGACGACGGCACGCTTGCCGGAATCACCACGTACACCAACGACCTGGACGCGGTGCCGCTGATCTCACCGCAGTACTTCGAGCGGCATTGGCCCGAGCACTACGCGGCTCACAAGATCTGGTACATCGGGTTCATTGCCGTGAGCCCGGAACACCAAGGGCGCGAGGCGTTCGCGCAGATGGTGGAGCAGATGTACCTGGTCGTATCGATCCAGAACGGGCTGGTCGGGCTGGACATCTGTTCCTACAACGACGATGTCCGCCACATGTCCCGAGTCTTCCGGATGATGATCGCCCGGAACTCGGAAAGCATGCGGTTCAACCGGATCGACCAGCAGTCGTACTGGCTGTACGAGTTCCCGTCCGCCGCGTAGTGATAGGCCTTTAGTCCATCGGCGACCTCCACATGCACCAGAGGGGTGGCCCGTCGGGTAGGTCGATCACGGACCGGACCTGGTATCCGTGCCGGAGGTAGAGGTCTCGGCCACGGGGGTCGTTCGCCTCCAGGTAGGCCGGCAGACCCGCCGCATCGAGGCGGCGGTGGTGCCGGCGCAGGAGCGTGCTGCCCAGCCCGCATCCCTGCCGATCGGGACGCACGGCCAGGAACGCCAGGTAATGATGGTCGCCGGTCGGGTGCTCAGCGTCGAGCGCCGCGTCCAGCTGGCACGCCCGGTCGTACGCGTCGCCGGCCACTTCCTTCAGCCGGCGGTCGTAGTCGAGCGGCGACGGCACCGCGCTCGTCCTTGGGAACCAGAGGGCGGCACCGGTCAGCCGGCCGGTGTCGCCCTCTGCCGTGGTGTACACATCGCCGAAGCGCAGGGCGTGCTCCACGTGGATCGCGAAGTAGTCGTAGCTGCCGCGGTGACGGGCCGCCGTGTCCGGCTGCATCCATCGCCCCACCGCGCCGTCGTGCATGGCCACGGCGAGCAGGCGGGCGATGTCGGGTGCGTCCACCGGCGCGAGGTCCCGGATCACCAGATCTTTCACGGCGTACGACATCGCGGTGTCCTCTTATTAATAGGTCAGTAGGGGTAGCTCCGGGCGCCGACCGGGTCGGCGTGCATCGGCCTCGGGAAGTCGTTGTCGTTCAGCAGCATGACCCGGCCGTCCGTACCGCGGCCGATCTGCGCGTAGACCTCGGGCCGGCCGGCCCGCATGATCGCCGCCCAGCAGAAGCCGATCAGCGCGACGCCGCAGTAGAGCACCGGGATCAGCCACTGGAACGGCGAGCTTCCGTCGACCTGGAGCAGTTCGCCGAAGCCGATCACCGTGGCGGTCAGTACGACGGAGAGCAGAAGGAAGGACAGGAACGGCGCGATGAACGCCCGCCACACGTTCTCCCGGCGGCGGCCTCTCGCGAAGAACCCGATCACGGCGGCCGAGGTCGCCCACATCAGGATCAGCACTCCCAGGCCGCCGATCGTGCTCATCCAGGCGAACAGGTAGACCAGCGGGTCGAGGCCGGAAACCGCGTACAGGCCGAGCGCGATGATCGCGATGATGCTCTGGGTGATCGAGCCGGCCACCGGCGCCCCGGTGCGGGGGTGGGTGCGCCCGAACCCGGACGGCAGCACGCCCTCGCGGCCGAGCGCGAACTGGTAACGGGCGACCGCCGCGTGGAAGGCGAGCAGCGCGGCGAACACGCTGGTCAGGAACAGCAGGTAGCCCAGGTCGATCAGGGGCGTCGGCAGGTGTTTGCCGACCAGGAAGAAGACCAGGTCGGTCTGGTGCTCGGCGGCGGTCGACGCGATGTTCTCCGGGCCGGTGGTCACGGCCATCGCCCAGGCGGAGATGCTGCACATGAAGGCGGCGATGATCACGGCCCAGTGGGTGGCCCGGGCGATCGTGCGCTTCGGGTCCTTCGCCTCCTCGGAGAGCACCACGGTGGCCTCGAAGCCGACGAAGCCGGCGATCGCGATCACCAGCAGCGAGCCGGCGACCGGAGTGAGCAGCGGCGCCGGGTTGAACGAGGAGAAGGTGATGTGCCCGCCGTGCGGGTGGCTCAGCATGGTCAGGTCGTAGATGAGCACGATGCTGATCTCCAGGACCAGCAGTACGGCCAGCACCTTGCCGGACAGGTCGACCCAGAGCAGGCCGAGCACGGTGACGATCAGCCAGGCCGCGATGGCGCACACCCACCACGGGGTGACCACGCCGAACGCGGCGAGGATGTTGGCCGCGGCCGCGCCGAACAGGCCGTACAGGCCGATCTGCATCACCGAGTAGGCCGGGAGGGCCACGAACGCGGCGCCGACGCCGACCATCCGGCCCAGCCCATGACTGATATAGGAGTAGAAGGCTCCCGAGTTCACGATGTGCCGGCTCATCGCCACGAAGCCGACCGTGAACAGGGAGAGAATCGCGGCCACTGCCACATAGGCGACCGGGACCGCGGTGCTCCCGATGATCGCGTACGTGGCCGAGATCGCTCCGATGATCACGGTCAGCGGCGCGGCGCCCGCCACACCGAAGAACACCACGGACGGGACGCCGAGCCTGTTCTTGGCCAGCGCCCGTTCCACGATATCCGGCTCGAAGGGGTCCTTCTGCGTCATCAACATCCTCCCGGCCCATTGGTCGAAGTTGTTTCGCCGGAGGTGGTGACGCCCGTTGGCACTCACCTTCTACCGACGGTCAGCACCGAGCCCACGCTGGCCTCGGTGTACTCGATGAGGTCCCTGAGATCACCGGGCAACGCGTCGACGGCGCTCGGCAGGGACTGGAATGCTTGCCGGTGCATCTCGAAGTCGTAGAGCACGTGCCTGGTCAGACCGGTGGCGGCCACGAGGCCGACCAGCACCCGGTCGGTGAGGCTGAGCTCGATGCCCCGGACGAGAAGGTTGGCCAACCGGGCCGGCGCCCAGGCCGCGGCGTTCCGCTGCTCGGGGCTGTTCGGCATGTAGACCACCTCGGTGGAGAGCATCCGCCGGCGGGTGATCAGGTCGACCGCACCGAGGCGCACGAGGCGCTCGCCGACCCGGATCTCGGCGTCCTGCGAGAGGAACGCGAGCCAGGTGCGGACCTCACGGTGCCGTTGCTGGGCTATCAGCAGGTCTAGGATGTCGTGCGCCAAAGCGTCCGCCGGTGGGTGCCGGTCGAGGATGATGAGGTCGCCGTCGGCGATCCCGATCCGTCCTTCGAGGATCAGCTCCCCCAGCAGCGCCGCGGCCAGCCCGAGACCGGTCGCCCGTGGGTGGAGCCGAGAACGGCCGGTGCGGTCCTGGTGTGCGATCAGGAAGTACTGGTCAGCCAACACGCTAGCCACGCCCCTTAGAACCCAAGTAGACCCAAGTTGTGATTGATCACTGTCTGTGCATCACGCGATAACTCGATGTCCGGCGCATCATGTACCCAACCGCAAGGTCAATACAAGAAGTACTAGACTTCTTGTTCTGCGCTTCCTGGGCATCAGTCCATGTTGGATCATGGGCGCACTGGTCGTAGGATCGGTGACCTGAGGAAACCTGCAGGGCCAAGGGGAGTCCAGGTGTCCGTAGATGAAGGCCCGACGCTGCGACGGCGCCGACTCGGCGCGGAACTGAAGCGGTGCCGAGAAGCCGCAGGATTGACGCAGGAGAATGTCTCCCGCCATTTCGAGTGGCATGCTGCCAAGGTCACGAGGATCGAGACGGCCCGGGTCGCGGTGACCGCCCGGGACGTACGCGATCTTCTCGACCTCTACCACGTCCGGGACGACGCCTACCGCGACGCGCTCGTCGAGCTCGCGCGCATGTCCCGCGAGCGCACGTGGTGGAGTGACTACCGCGACGTCATCCGCCCTGGCAACTTCGTGGGCCTGGAGGCCGGCGCGTCGTCGATGCTGACCTGGGAACCGGTGATCGTGCCCGGTCTCCTGCAGACCGAGCGCTACATCCGGGCGCTGATGCGCACCGGCCGCTCGTACGATCCGCCGCACGAGATCGACCGCCGGGTGCGGCTGCGCCTGACTCGCCAGGGCCGGCTCACCGAACGCCGCCCGCTGGATTTCACCGCGGTGATCGACGAATCGGTCGTACGCCGTATTGTCGGCGGCCCGGAAGTGATGGCGGAACAGCTTCGGCATCTAATTGAAATGGCTCAATTACCGAATGTGAACCTGCGGATCCTCCCCTTCGGATCCGGCGAACACGGGTTCCTCGGTGGCTCGGTGGCATTATTGGAGTTCCATGGCGTGGACGCGCAGATGAACCATGGGATTTCCAGGCCTGAAACCACCCATCTGGATGTTGTATATCTTGAAGGTCTTGCGGGAGACTCATACGAGGAGCAACCGGCCGAGGTTGCTCGTTACCGGAGTGAGTTCGAGCGATTGAGCGCGAAGGCGCTCGACCATCGCCAGACAATCAAGATGATCGAGAGCCTTCTGATCGCTTAGGGCTCCGAAGCAAAGCGAATATTGAAGGGGGGTGCTTGAGCATGCTCGCGCACCATCTCAACGGCGCTGTCTGGAAGAAGGGCAGCCGTAGCAACGGTAGTGGCGGCAACAACTGTGTCGAGGTCGCGTTCCTCGACGACGCCGTCGCCGTCCGTGACAGCAAGGACCGGCAGGGTCCTGCTCTCATGTTCACGCAGGCGGAGTGGACCGCCTTCGTGGGCTCCGCTAAGGACGGTGAGTTTGACCTTTCCTGACCGGAGAGCCTACCGATAGGCACGCACTGATGGGAAGTGCTTACGCAAAGTCAACTTCTCACCAGTGTCTAGCGGAAGCTGCAACGCCCCCTCACGGGGCGTTGCAGCCCGGTAGCCGACCGTTTGTTTTTGCATTGATGAAATCAGATGGCCGAAATTTACCTGTAAAGACTTTCGGGGTGTCCGCCGGCGACTCTAGGTTCCGTGTGTGGAGCTGGAGCTGCGCCACTTACGAATCGTGCTCGCCATCGCCGAAGCCGGCAGCGTCACCAAGGCTGCCGCCGCGCTCGGCCTTGCCCAGCCTGCGCTTACCACACAACTGCAGCGCATCGAACGCATTCTCGGCGGTGCGCTGTTCATCCGGGACCGCCGAGGCGTTCTTCCGACGCCACTCGGCGATCTGGTGCTGGCCCGCGCCCGGGTGCTTATTCCGGCGCTCACCGGGCTGCACGACGAGGCCAGCGAGCTGATCACCGCGGGCGGGACGGCCCGCTATCGGGTTGGCGCCACCAACGGGCCGATCGTGGCCGGCCTGGTGCGCCGGCTCACCGACGCGCATCCCGGCGGGCCCGTCTCGATCCACTCGAGCGGGTCGGAGAACGAGATCGCCCGGATGACTCTCGACGGGCGTCTCGACTACGCCGTGCTCGGCGCGTGCGCCACCCCGCCGTCCGGGCTGCCCTCCGGGCTGACCTGGCAGGTCATCTCGATCGACGCGGTCTGGGTGCTGCTCGACGAGCGGCATCCGCTGGCCGGCCGGGACGAGGTCGGGCTGGGCGAGCTGGCCGGCGAACGATGGATCACCGCGCCCGGCGACGGGTGCTTCCTCGAGTGCTTCGCGGCGGCCTGCGCCCGGGAGGGGTTCTCGCCGCGCACGCCGACCGAGATCGCCGCCAGCAGCGCGTTCGATCTGGTGGCGGCGGGCGGCGCGATCGCGTTGTGCCAGGGTCTCGTGCGGTCCGCGCCCGGCGTCGTCGCGGTACCGCTGAGCGGTGTGCCGCTGCGCTGGCGACATCTGCTCGGCTGGGATCCGGAGGGCCCGGCGGCCGAGCAGGCGGCGGAGGTTTTCGGGTTCGCGGTGGAGTCGTACCTGGAGATCGTGGGGCTGCGACCGCGCTACTCCCGCTGGCTCGACGGTCAGCTCTCGCTCGGCGTGCAGAGGTCCGTGACACTGCTGCACGGTCCGGGCCGTCCCGGATCGCGCGGCCGGGACGACCCGATGATCGCGTGAGGTGCTCAGCAGGTGCCGAGCATGCTGGTCAGGGCGGACTTCTCGGCGCTCGTGACGGTCAGCGCCCAGACGTACTTCACCCGCACCCACATCCGGGCGTAGGTGCAGTAGTAGCTGCTCAGCGGCGGCTTCCAGGAGTCCGGCGACTTGTCGCTCTTGGACTGGTTGACGTTGTCGGTGACCGCGATGAGCTGGGGATCGGTCAGGTCGTTCGCGTACGACTCGCGCTTGCTGGTGGTCCACGCCCAGGCGCCCGAGATCCAGGCGTTCTTGAGCGGCACCACGTGGTCGATGTCCAGGTCGGAGGCGGCGGTCCAGGTCGCGCCGTCGTACGGGCTGTACCAGCTGCCCGAGGTGGCGGTGCAGGCCGAGTTGACCACGACGTTCGTGCCGTCCCGCTTGAGCACGGTCTCCCGGGTGTTGCAGGTGCCGGAGATCGTGTCCCAGGTCGGGAACAGGTCGCGGTCGTACGTGGTGGTGTGGGTCCAGGCGGCCACGGTCAGCGTGGCCAGTTCGGTCTTGGCGGTCGAGGCGGAGGGGATGCCGGGCGGGGTGGCGTAGGCCGGTCCGCCGATCCCGAACTGGACCAGGGTGGCCAGCAGGGCGGCGACCAGCGCGGCGGAGAGCAGGCGATTCCTCAAGGGGGGCCTCCCGAGTCGCGAGTTGCGGCTGTTGCCAGCAGTCTCGGATCGGTGGGCGATCACCGGCTAATGCCAAAACATCCATAGATGTACTGCTATGGAAAGTTTCCATAGACTGGAGCGCATGCAAGCCGGAGTGGTGCTGATCAGCCTTGCCGCGCTGGCGGTCTCGCTCTACGGGGTCGTCGAGCGGCGCGGGGCAGCGCGCCGGGCGGAGCGGCTACGTTTCGCCGGCCTGATCGACGATCTCAACAATCTGCGGCTCGCCTACCGCCATCCGACCACCGCCCTCGAGTTCGGTGACGAGGCGGCCTTCGTCAACGCGCGGGCCGAACTGCTCGCCGTGCAGGCCTACCTGCTGCGGAACCGGCTGCACGACATCACCAGCCCGGAGTATCGGACGCTGGCGTTTGCGCTCAGTCGGTCCGGCTATCCGGCCGAGGCCGACCAGAGCTGGCGGGAGGCGCTGCTCGCGGCCGAGGAGGAGGGGCCGACCCAGCAGCTGTTCGCCCACCGCGGCTACGCGCACTTCCTCTTCGGCGCCGGCCGGCCGGAGGAGGCCCGCGAGCAGATGCGGATGGGGCTCAAGGCGATCGGGTCGGCCGACGACACCGCCCGAATCCATCAGATCAAGACCTATGTGTACTGGGCGACCGAGGAGCGAATCGCCGGCGGGTCGGAGGTCGAGCTTCGCGAGCGCGCCGAGGAGGAGATCGTCCTGCTGGACAACGAGCATGCCCGGCGGCGGATGCGGACCTTCCTGGAGAGCCCGTCCTAGTGGCTGACCAGGCCGGTCAGGCTGCCCTGGGCGATCGTGGACTTCTCGATCGCGGCGAAGGCGCCCTCGACGGAGCCGGCGTTCACCACCTTGCTCAGGGCGTACACGGTGAAGTGGTAGTGATGGGTGCCGGACGGCGGGCAGGGCGGCGTCCAGCCCCTCTCGCCCTTGCTGTTCTTCAGCTCGTGGGCGCCCTCGGGCAGCTGCCCGGCGACCGACTTCGTGCCGGCCGGCAGGTCGAGGACGACCCAGTGGTAGAAGTTGCCGCTCGGGGCGTCCGGATCAACCACCACGATGGCGTACGCCCGGGCGCCCTCCCCGCCGGTCCAGGCCAGCGGCGGCCGGTGCCCCGCCCCGGAACAGGTGAACTCGGCCGGGATCGTGCCGCCCTCCGGGAACGCCGTGCTGGTGACGGTCATCGGCTCGGACGCGGCCGGCGCGGGCGGGGCCGGCTCGTCGCCGCCGCAGCCGGCGAGCAGGGCCAGGGGCAGGACGAGGGCCGGCAGCCATCCGCGTCGGTTCACGGACGGATTCTAGGGCTCACCCGGTGCCCCGGCTCCACCACTCGGCGGCCACCAGTTCGGCGAGCAGCGTTTCGGTCAGCAGGCGCACGCGAAGATCGTCGCACAGCGATCACCCGTACCAGGAGCGGAGGACGCCCAACGGCGCGTATCGCCAGCGGGGAAGGAAACGGGCCGCGTAGATCAGTTCGCGGCACTCCTGCTCGACCTCGAAGGGGCGCAGGAGTTTCTCGTCGAGCAGCTGGGGGACGCCGTGCCCGGCCAGGCCGGCGCGGTAGGCGGCGAGGAGGTCGTCGGCGGCCCGGCGACCCCACTCGAGCAGGGCCGGCCGATGGCGGCCCTCGGTGCGGCGATTGGCGATCTCGGCCACGTGCAGCACGCTCGTGCGGAGCTGGGCCAGGTCGCGGGCGGCCGGTTCGGGGCGGGCGGTGGCGGTCGGATTGCCGTCGAAGTCGGTCACGGCCAGCCGGCCACCGCGGTAGCGCAGGATCTGGCCGACGTGCAGGTCGCCGTGCAGATGAAGGGACGGCGACGGCGAGCGGTAGGCCGACAGGACGGCGACATCGGCTTCGATGAGCGGGGCTATCGAGCGGACCCAGGCATCGTCGTCGCAGGCCAGCGCCTCCGCGAGGGTGTCGGCGGCGGTCGATGGCGGCACCGACGCCGTGGGTTCGTAGTCGGCGAGGGCCGCGTGCAGGTCGGCGGCGAGCGTGCCGAGGGCGGGGGCGAAGTCGGCCGGCGGGCCGCCGTCCAGCCAGGACAGGAGGTCGTCGGTGCACCAGTCCCAGCCGTCCTGCGCCTCCGGGAGGAACGCGGTGACCAGCGCGACCAGCCGGCCGTCGCGGAAAGCGGCGGCGTGCGGGGTGGGCGTCCGGGCGAAGCCGGCGGCGGCCAGGTGGGCGAGCAGGCGCGGGGCACGGGCGTCGCCGGGCGTGCGCATCCACTTGACGACCGCGCGCTCGCCGACGACCACCGACACGTTGGTCTGGTCGACGGTGATCGGCCGCTCGGTGCGGTCGCCGGCCGCGAGCGGGACGAAGACCCGCAGGTCGAGGTCGTCCGGCGAGCGGCCGGCGACGATCGCGTCCACCAGGGCGGCGGACGACCCGGGGTCAACCCTCACGCGGGCACTCGCAGCGGGTTGGCGGTCGCCTGGCGGGCATACGCGAGGATCAGTTCCGCCGCGGTGTCGGTGGTCAGGGAGGGATGGCGGGCGACTATGCGGTAGCCGTATGCGTCCTCAAGCGCCACCAGGTTCCGCGCGATGGTGAGGGAATCGCCGGCCAGGGTGAAGGCGCCGTGCGCCGCGCCGGTCTCCAGGATGATTTGGTACATCGACACCTGGCGGTCGTAGAGCGAGGTCAGCAGGGCGGCGTAGACCCGGTTGCGGCCGGCCGAGCCGCCCAGCTCGCAGAGCAGGCGCACGTCCGCGTCGTCGGCGTCGACCGGCAGGCCCGAGCGAATCGTGACCACCAGCTTCTCCACCGGGTCGGCGAGCCCGGCGACCCGGCGCATCCGCGCCGCGTAGAAGCGCTCCATCCCGGCCTGGTTCGCCTCCAGCAGCAGGTCGGAGAGGTCGGGGTAGTGGTAGAGGACCGCGCCCGAGGTGAGCCCGGCCTGCTCGGCGACCTGGTTGAGCAGCACGCCGTCGGGGCCGTGCCGGAGCATCGCGCGCCGGGCCGCCTCGATCAGGTCGGCTCGTCGCTCGGTCCGCGACTTCCGGGTTGCCATCGTTCACCTCCCCGTCAACATCGGCGGCCTAACCATAGGCTCTGCATATTGACTGTCCGCAAGGGCGCTTGTTGAATTTGCCTTCAACAAGCTGGCTCAGTAACAAGCCTTCCCCGCGGGAGAGTCGATGTCGCTGACGGTTCTGTTCATGCCGGAGAGCGCCTACGGGCCGACCAACAACTGCATCGGCATCGGTGACGTGCTGCGCCGGCGCGGGCATCGGGTGGCGTTCGCGGCCGAGGCGTCCTGGGCCGGCAAGCTGACCGCGCTCGGCTTCGAGGAAGACCTGGTCACCCTCGCCCCGGCACCGGACGAGCCGCAAACTGCCGGGCAGTTCTGGAAGGACTTCATTCGGGACACCGCGCCGGAGTTCCGCAAGCCGACCGTCGAGCAGCTCGAGACCTGGGTGAAGCCGGTCTGGCAGGAGCTGATCGACGGCGCCAAGTTCTGCCAGCCTCAGCTGCTGGAGATCATCGAGCGGGTCCGGCCGGACGTGATCGTCGAGGACAATGTGGTCGCCTTCCCGGCGCTGACCACGGCCGGCGTGCCGTTCGTGCGGATCGCCTCGTGCAACCCGCTCGAGATGAAGGGCCCGGACATCCCGCCGGTCTTCTCCGGCTACCCGGCCGCCTCGCGGGAGGGCTGGGCGGACTTCCTGGCCGAGTACGACCGGACACACCGGCCGATGTGGGAGCAGTTCAACGACTGGGTGGTGGCGCAGGGCGCGGCCGCGCTGCCCGACCTGGAGTTCATCCACGAGGGCGCGCTCAACCTGTACGTCTACCCGCGGGTGCTCGACTACACCGATCGGCGCCGCCTCGCGCCGGCCTGGAAGCGGCTGGAGTCGTCGGTGCGCGAGACCGACGCCAAGTGGGAGCCGCCGTCGGGGTTCGCCGACGGCCGCCGCCTCATCTATTTCAGCCTCGGCTCGCTCGGCTCGGCCGACGTCGAGCTGATGCGCCGGGTGATCGCGGCCCTGGCCAGGACCGACCACCGGTACATCGTCTCGAAGGGGCCGCTGCACGAGGAGATCACGCTGCCCGACAACATGATCGGGGCGGAGTTCCTGCCGCAGACCACGATCATGCCGCTGGTCGATCTGGTGATCACGCACGGCGGGAACAACACCACCACCGAGGCCATGCACTTCGGCAAGCCGATGATCGTGCTGCCGCTGTTCTGGGACCAGTACGACAACGCGCAGCGGGTGCACGAGCGGGGTTACGGGGTGCGGCTGGACGCGTACGGGTTCACCGACGAGCAGCTGCACGCGGCGATCGAGCGGCTCCTCGGTGATGCGGGGCTGCGCGACCGGCTGGCCAAGGACGCCGCGGAGATCCGGGCGGCCGACGGGCTGCGCGTCGCGGCGGACGCCATCGAACGGCTCGGCTCGGCCGCCAAGTGACCGAGCGGTGAGCCCGGCCACCGGCGTACGGCTGAATATGGTCACCGACAGCGCGTCGCGGACGTAGCGAAAGCCGGTTTCCGACCTCGCGAGGCCTTTGGCGGGTTTGCCGGCTACTTGTCGACGGTCGGGGCGGTGGGGCAGCCGTGCGCCGCCTTCCACGCCTTGACCGCGGCGACAGGGGACTTGTTGCCGCCGGCCTTCCACGAGTCGAGGTAGGGCCACGGGTAGACGGTGCCGCGCTGGTTCCACCAGTCGCTGCCCTTGGCGCACGGCGGCGAGATGCCGAAGTGCAGGTGGCAGGCGCTCGCGTCGCCGGTGTCGCCGGTCTTGGCCAGGGTCTGGCCCACCTTGACCCGGACGCCGGGCTTGATGCCGGAGGCGATCGAGGCGAGGTGCGAGCCGTAGTACCGGACGCCGTCGTCGCCGAGGATCGCGACCGACAGACCACCCCGGGTGGCGCCCAGGTTGGCCTTGGCGGTCCAGGTGTCGCTGGTCTTCGTGTACAGAACCACGCCGTTGGTCACCGCGACGAAGGTGTGGCCGCAGGCGGTGATCACATCGGTGGCCGGGTAGTCGTGGTGGGTGTGCGCGTACGAGCTCTTGCCGCCGGTGACCGGGAACGTGTACTTCGCGTTCGTGACGGTCTTGGTGGTGGGGGCGGTGGCCGGCGTGCTGCGCTTGGCGGACGGCGAGGCCGAGGCCGAGGCCGAGGGCGTGACGAGGGGCGCGGCGGCCGCGGCGTCGCCGGTCGCCTCGGGGGTGGGGGTCGCGCTGCTGTCCAGGCCCTGCGTCGAACCGGCCCAGACCGGATCGGCCTTCGGCTGGGAGGAGCAGGCCGCGATCGCGGCGACGCTCAGGCCGACAAGGACGACTTTCCGGATGGAGGTCAGCAAAAGCTCGATCTTTCCTGTTCGGGGCCGGGGGACAGACGGCCAATATAACGGCCGGGCCGCGATCTTGCGGCCCGGCCGTGTGCCACTGATCGTCAGGCCACGGATTTCGGAACGATCGGCGCGACCGAGTTGCCCGGCTGGCCGACGGGCTCGGGGTGCAGGCCCTTACGCAGCGTGTCGAGCATGGTCATGCCCTGTGCGGCCAGCGACGCGACCACGCTGTTGAGGCCCTCGGCGCCGTCGAGCACCGTCACGTTCGCGCCCTGCAGGCCCTCGGCGGCGGCCCGCAGCATGTCCGGCAGCTTCTCGATGATGGCCTGGTCGAGGGCGATCCGGTTCTGCGCCGCGGCGGCCTCGGCGGAGAGCTTGGTGGCGTCCGCCTCGGCCTTGGCCAGGGCCCGGATCCGCTCGGCCTCGGCCTCGGCGGGGCGGATCACCTCGGCGATCAGCTGGGCCTCGCGCAGCTGCGCGTTCTTCGCGGCGACCAGCGCCTGCTCGGCGAGGACGTCCTGCGCGGCGCGGGCGGCGGCGAGCGGGCCGGCCTGGGCGGCGGTCTGCTGGGCCTGGTCGATCTCCGCCTGGTACTGCGCCTGGGCGATCGCCGTCTGCCGGGCGTACTCGGCCTGGTGGCGCATGCTCTCCTGCTGGGCCATCGCGCTCTCCCGGTCGGCGGCGGCCTGCGCGACCTTCGCGTCCTGGTTGACCTTGGCCTGGTGCGGTGCGGCCAGCGCGCGGATGTAGCCGACGCCCTTGTCGTCGATGCTGCTGATCTGCAGGGAGTCGACGGCGAGACCGATCCGGGCCATCTCGGTCTTGCTGGCATCGACGATCGCGTCGGCGAGGGTCTGCTGCTCCCGGATGATCGACTCGACGGTCATGCTGCCGATGATGCTGCGCAGGTGACCCGAGAAGATCCGGCCGACCAGGGTGGGCATCTGGCCCTGGTCGCCCTGGAAGCGGCGGGCCGCCGCGGCGATCGACTCGTGGTCGTCGCCGACCTTGAAGGCGATGATCGCCTGGACCGAGAGGGTGAGGCCCTGCTTGGTGTAGCAGTCCTCGATCACCTCGGCCTCCTGCATCGCCAGCGTGAGACGGGTGGCCCGGGAGAAGACGGGCACGACGAAGACGCCGTGCCCGGTGACGATCTTGAACGGTAACGCGTCCGCACCCCGCTGCTTCCGGCCGCTGATCAACAGAGCCTCGTTGGGGGCGGGCACCCGATAACCGAACACTTTTACTGCCCTTCTTCGACGCCGCCGGCGATCTCGCCGGACGGCACACTGGGCCATGGCTCGACGTCGATCTGGCGCGCGCCACGGTTGTTGATGACGAGTACCTCCCGACCGGCCGGAACGGGCTCGATCGCGTACGCCAGGTAGTAGTGCGCTATGCCCTCCACCAGCAGGCGCACCTCCCCCGCGCGCTCGCCGCCGCGGATCGCGGTGATCACCGTGCCCACCTTGCCGATCAGCTTCCGACTCACCACGCCTGCATTGTGCACCTGCCTGGCGAGCCCCGGCCGCCCCGGGCGGACGGGTACCCGACACCATGGCGGAACGCCCCGATCTAGGGTCGTCTGGTGGGAGATCGGGTCCGTGCGGAGCGGAAGAGCACCGAGGAGAAGGCCGCGCCGGTGATCGTCCGGCCGGCCCCGGCGCCGAGCAACCGGGAGTCGGCGGAGCTGCTGGGCGGCCCGGGCCCGGAGGGCGCCCGCCGTGGCGACGTCGCGGTCCTGGCCGGCCCGGCCGGGAACCGCGCGGTGACCCAGCTGCTGAGCCCCGGGCCGGGTGACCCGGCGATCGACTGGATCGAGAGCCTGCCCGCGCACATCAAGCAGCAGATCGACAACTTCAGCGCGGCGCAGGAGAAGGCGGCCGACACCGGGAACGAGAAGCTCGCGGACGCGCGCACCCGCAACCGGCACACGTTCATGGACACCATGCGGTGGGCGATGGGCGACGACGACTCGGTGATCCAGCAGCACTTCCAGGCCATCGCGCCGATCGACGTGGGCGGCGGAGAGGAGCTGTGGGCGCACTCGTCGACCCGGGAGCGGCTGGCGGCGGTGAAGGCGGAACTGGAGGCGCAGGGCATCCCGATGCCGCAGACCACGGTCGGCCTGGGCATGCGCGGCGACCACCTGAGCCGGGGCACCAAGGGGCGCACCTGGTTCACGCACGCGGTCGGCTTCGCGGTGGACTGGCGGGCCTACCAGACGCCGCGGATCACCGACGACAAGCTGATCACGCTGTTCGACGTCGTGACCGGTGGCCGGCCGGACATGAAGACCAGCGTCGAGGGCGACACCCGGATCGACCTCGAGATCAAGATGGGCCAGGGCAAGGCCGACCCGGTGCAGGCCAAGAAGCTGCTGGACTCCGTCGACGCCGAGTACACCCGGCTGACCCAGGCCTCCGAGACGTTCAAGACCGATCTGCCCAAGGAGACCCTGGACCGGCTCGGCGAGGTGGAGCAGGCCCGGTTCGCGGTGGGTACCGCCCGGAAGGCGCTGGCCCGGCTGAAGGCCCGGAAGAAGCCGAAGGCGGCCACCGCGGACGAGATCGCGGCCGCGGAGAAGGCGGTCGCCGACGCCCAGGAGCACTACGACAAGCTGGTCGCCGCGGTCGTGCCGGATCTGCCGAAGCTCTTCGAGCCGTGGACCAAGAAGATCGACGAGCGGATCGCCGTCATCGACCAGGAGTTCGCCGACGCCCACGTCGACGAGGAGCTGCTCACCAGCGACTACGGCCTCAAGGACCGGGAGTCGAAGGCCCGGCAGGTGCGCAAGGACGAGGCGACGCTGGCCAAAGCGAAGATCAAGGACGAGGCGAAGGTGGCGCAGCTGCACCAGCGGGCGCTGGAGATGGACGAGGACATCGCGAAGCGCCGCAAGTACAAGGCGGACACCACCACCGCCCTCGGCGCCAAGAAGGTCCAGGCGCTGATCGACGAGAAGTTCAAGCTGATCACGCTGCGCGGGCTGAAGGAGGGCCTGATCACCAACGCGAACGGCTTCGTCTTCCGGACCAAGCTGGCCACCGACGACCCGGCGATCGACCAGCTGCTCGGGCTGATGCCGGAGAACCGCGGCGGCTTCTTCACGCCGGACGTGGCGGGCGGTGCGGCCGAGGCCAACGCCGGCCAGTTCAGCGGCGAGCACGGCTACGGGCTGGCCTTCATCAAGAGCATGGTGAGCCACGGCTTCGAGGCCGGGATGGCCTGGCGTGGCGGCTCCGACCCGATGCACTTCGAGCTGGCCGAGGGACGCAAGTTCCTGAAGACCGGCGGCAAGAGCCCGCTCGGCTCATAGACGGAGGGCCGGCGACTCACAGGCGGAGGGCCGGCGACGGGCGCCGGCCCTCCGTTTGGTGCTACCAGCTCAGCTCACGGTGAGCGAGGTGTCGTCGATCTGGAAGGACGTCTGGAGGGAGGAGTCCTCCACGCCGCTGAAGGAGATGGACACGGTCTGTCCCTTGAGGCTGGACAGGTCGAACGTCCGCAGCGTGTAGCCGGCCTTGTTGAGGTTGGAGTACGTCGCCAGGGTCGTCGAGCCGGCCTTGACGGTCAGCTTGTCGTACGCGGTCGACGTGGTGGTCTCCGCGGTCGTGATCTTCAGGTAGAAGCTCAGCGTCGCGCTCGAAGCGGAGGACGGGATCGTCACCGACTGGGACAGCGTGTCGGTGTGGGAGGAGCCGTAGCCGTCCAGCCAGGCGAAGTACGTGCCGGTCCGCGGAGTGTTGGTGCCCGACGCCGTGGAGATGACGCCCGAGGTCTGCGACCAGGTGGTGGCGCCGCTCTCGAAGCCCGGGTTGCCGAGCAGGTTGGAGCCGGTCGGCGGGGTGGTGGTCGGACCGGTGGTCGGCGGCGTGGTCGGCGGCGTGGTGCTGCCGGAGCACGTCGGGTCGCCGGACTGGGCCGGCACGCTGACCGCGTCCCAGGCCGCCTTGACCGTGTTGAACTCGGTGCAGCTGCCCGGGTACAGGCTCTTGGCCGCGGTGAGCGTCCAGGTCCGGTACTTCAGGTACGACGAGCTCGACGTCTTCAGCAGCATCGCGTTGTACATGATCGTGATGGCCTTCTGGATGCCCAGGCCGGTCACCGTGCTGCTGTTGCAGGTCGCGCTGGACGGCTGGCCGTTGCCGCTGGTGCCCTGGGACAGCAGGTAGAACCAGTGGTTGCCGGGGCCGGCCGCGGCGTGCACCTCCTCGGACGGGATGCTCGAGGAGTAGCAGTTGTCGTCACCCAGCGCCGACGGGTTGTACATGTTGCGGATCGGGCCGCTGCCGACCAGGTTGACCTCCTCGCCGACCAGGAAGTCCGGCGGGTCGTTCGGGTTGTTGATGTACCACTCGGTCGCCGCGCCGAAGGTGTCGGCCACGAACTCCTGGGTGTTGCCGCCGGAGATGCCGCCCGGGGTGTTGTCGTCGATGCCGTGGCCGAGCTCGTGGCCCACCACGTCCGCCGAGGCGATCCACTGACCGGCGGTGTTCTTGCCGATCTGCACCTGGGTGCCGTCGTAGTACGCGTTCTGGTCGTTCAGGCCGACCCGCAGCGGCCACGCGCCGTTGGAGCCGTTCTGGCCGCTACGGCCCAGCCACGCGGAGAGCATCGCGGTCTGCTTCTCACCCACGTAGAGGGCGTCGACGCAGCCGGTCTCCCGGTTGGTGCCGGTGCCGTTGCCCCAGACGTTGTCGGTGCCGGAGAACGTCGTGTTGTTCGACGCGTCCTGGCACTGCATCGTCGGCTGGGTCGAGGACTTCATCGAGTACGTCGAACCGGAGAGGGTCGTGTCGATCGAGACCGAGCCGTTGATCCAGCCGGTGCCCGAGCCGGTCACCTCGGTCACGTGCTCCTTGGTGCTGAGCACCTTGCCGGTGATGGCGTCGACGTTCACGGTGAGCCGGCTCGCGCCCTCGGCGCCTCGGCCGTCGACCGTCGTCTGCCAGGCCAGCCTCGCCGGCGCGCCCTCGGCGGCGACCACGACGAGCGAGGTGCCTTCCACCCGGGACACCGACTTCAGCTGCTTCTTGGCGGTGGCCGCGGCCGCGGTGTCGGTCACCTTCGGGGTGACGGACAGCTCGCCGATCGGGCTGGACTGCGCGACCGAGGTGTACTTGGTCGCCCCGCTGGCGTCGCTCATCACGACGAGGTCGCCGCCCAGGACCGGAAGGCCCTTGTAGGTGCGGGTGTAGGGGACGTAGTTGAGGCCGTGCGACGAGATCACCGGGTGCTGCCGGAAGGTGTCGTACTTGCTGGCCTTCAGCAGCGCCGGGTTGCTCGCGACGAGCGCGTCCGCCTTGGCGGCCGCCAGCTTGGCGGCGGCGGCCGGGTCGGCCGGTTGGGCGGTGGCCGGCTGGGCCATCGCGACCAGCGCAGACGCGGCCGCGGTGCCGGCCGCCATCGCGATGATCAGGGGGGTTCGACGTTTCACGCGGGTGCTCCTTTCCTGCCCGGGGGTTTGGGCAGGCTCAAGGTCCGGTGTGACGATGGGCCACGCCTGGACGACTTGAACTGTGACGCTAGGCATTGATGAGAGTCTTTCGAAATAGGGAAAACCCTTGCTCCCGCCCAGAGAACGTTTTCCGGGCATACGACTTAGGTCGTACGAGCGACGTAACACCGTGGTCGGATGTGCTCGCCGCGGGGCCCGAGCAGGATGTCCGTCATGAGTCAGCGTGCTTTCCGCTTCGGTGTCGTCGCCGGTAGGGCGCCTTCGGGCGCGGAGTGGGCCGCCACCGCGCGGCGGGCCGAGGAGCTGGGTTACGACATCCTGCTGATCCCCGACACGGTGCACACCTACGCGCCGTTCGCGGGGCTGGCCGCGGCCGCCGCGGTGACCCGCGACCTCCGCCTCGGTACGTACGTGCTGAGCGCGCCGAACCGCCCGCCCGGTCTGGTCGCGTGGGAGGCCGAGACCCTTCAGCAGCTCAGCGACGGCCGCTTCGAACTGGGCCTCGGCGGCGGCCGGCCGGGCGCCGAGCGCGACGCCGAGGCGCTGGGCGGCGACTTCGGCACCCCGGCCCAGCGGCTGGCGCGGGTGGCCGAGACGATCGCCGCGGTCCGCAAGCTCACCCCGGCGCCGCCCGTGCTGGTCGCCGCCAGTCGCCCGCGGATGCTGCGGCTCGCCGCCGAGCAGGCCGACATCGTGGCCCTCGGGCTCCCGCCGCAGTCCACCGAGGCCGAGCTGGCCGCTGCGGTGTCGCAACTGCGGTCCGCCGCGGGCGATCGCTTCGACGGGCTCGAGGTGCATCTGAACACGGCCGCCGTGGTGTCCACCCCGGACGATCTGCCGCCCTGGTTGTCCCGGATGGTCGGCGGTGACCCGCGGGCGATGGCGGCGGCCGGCGGCATCGCCTTCCTGATCGGCTCGCCGGCGGAGATCGCCGAGCGGCTCCGCCGGCGCCGGGCCGAGCTCGGCATCTCCTACATCGGGGTGAGCGGCCTGTTCATGGAGCAGTTCGCCCCGGTGCTCGCGCTGCTCAGATCAGCATGACCGGTGGCAGTTCACCAGGGCGCTGAGCGCGTCGTGCAGCGCCGCCGCGGCGGCCGGCGTCAGCGAGGCGACCGTGTTGTGCAGCTGATCGGGGTCGTGCCCGTGGTCGTAGTATTCCTTGCTGCCGTCCGAGTATTCGACGTACGTGTACTGCGTGGTCCGGATTGCCGCGTAGGTCGGCGGGTTGCCGCTGTTCTTCGCCGGGTGGTCCGGGTCGGCCGGGTCGTTGTCCGGCCCGTGGTGCTCGACCAGCGCGGCGGTTCGCCAGCCGGCCGGCGCCTGCCCGCGTAGCAGCGGCACGAGGCTGCGGCCGTCGGTGGGCGGCGTCGCCGCCCCGGCCAGCTCGCCGACGGTGGGACGCAGGTCGATGTTCTCGGCCGGCGCGGTCACCGTCGCGCCGGCCCGCACGCCCGGACCGGCCACGACCAGCGGCACCCGGACGTCGGTGTCGTAGGCGGTCATCTTGCCGGGGTTCAGCCGGTGCTCACCCATGTGGTAACCGTTGTCCGAGGTGAAGACGATCATTGTGCGGTTCGCGACGCCGGCCGCCTCGACCGTCCTGCGCACCGAGCCGATCATCCGGTCCACCGCCTGCACGGCCTGCGCCCGCTTGCGGAAGTCCACATCGATCTGCTGCTTCTCGGCGGCGGTCAGCGGCGCACGGGCGGCCAGCCACGGCGGCGCGGCGGACGGCAGGGTGTCGTAACCGGCGGTACGCGGCGCGCGCCGCCCGGGAAAGGCGTTCCGGTCCTGGTCGTCGGGGGTGTACGGGGCGTGTGGCGCGAAGGTGGCCACCTCGACCAGGAACGGCTTGCCGGCCTTGGCCGACGCGGTGATGAAGCCGGTCGCCTTCGCGCTGAGCACGTCGGTCAGGTACTGGTGGCCGTAGTGCACGACCTTGCCGTTCTCCAGCAGGTTGTAGTCGTACTCCGGGTATCCGTTGCCGGCGACGTCCCACTCGTCCCAGCCCGGCGGCACGAACCCGTCCTTCGGCAGGTACCCGTTGAGATATTTGCCCAGCATCGCGGTGCGGTACCCGGCCGCGTGCAGGTCGGTGGCGAACGTGGAGCTCTCCTCGCCGCGCCGGTGGAATGTGGCGAACCCGCCGTCCGAACCGCCGTTGGTGAAGATGCCCGTGTCGTGCGGGAGTTCGCCGGTGAACAGCGACGAGCGGGACGGGCAGCAGAGCGAGTCGGTGACGGTGTAGTTCGCGAACGTGGTGCCCTCGCGGGCGAGCGCCTGCACCTGCGGCAGGTAGGGCAGCAGGTTCATGGACAGGTCGTCGGTGAGCACCAGCACGACGTTCGGCCGGTCGGCGGCCGACGGCCGGTCCACGGTGGAGCGAGCGCCGGTCGAGCCGCACGCGCCGACCATCGCGAGCGACAGGAGTGCGGTCAGGGTTCGACGGATCATGTGCCGGACGCTAGGGCGCGCGTATCCGACCGAGCGTTCGGGCGACGTAAGAGTTGGGTCAGCCTACACATCGTGAGCACCCGCCACGCCCGTCGAGCTCCTATGTGGAGGCGGGTAACGGAGGCTTCGTGGCGATTTGAGTGCAGGGTTTTCCCTACATCTCGTAGGAGCTATTGATCACGTGGGCGAGATCGACCAGCATGCGCGCGTGCGCGAGGTGAACAGCCCAAAGCGCAGCGTAGCCAAGGAGAAGCAATGCAGCTTCGTCTCGTCGCCGTGGCCGCCACGGCATTGACCCTGGTCATCTCGCCGGTCGCCGCGGCCGCCGCCGGAACCGACGGATCCGCCCGGCCGATGCAGTACCGCCACCTCAAACAGCTGGCCGCCGAACGGGCGGCACACGCCAAGACGTTCAAGGCCCAGGCGGCCGACAGCGACGAGGGCGGCGAGGACCCGGAGGAGATAGCCGAACAGGCCGAGCAGTGGGCCGAGGCGCGGTCGGCGCCCGGCATCGTCGCGCCGGGCGCATACTCCGCGGCCTGGCAGCAACAGCAGAGCCTGCCACACACCGGCGGCAGCTGGACCCACGTCACCAACCGGCCGTACAACTCGGACGACCCGCGCTACCGCGACATCGAGAGCAACTCCTCCGGCGGCGCCGGTCTGGTCACCGGTCGCGTCACCGGCCTCGCCGCCGACAACTACGGCGACGTGTACGCCGGCGCGGCCAACGGTGGCGTCTGGCGCTCGACCAGCGGCGGCGGCCACTGGACGCCGATCTCCGAGAAGCTGCCCACGCCGTCCACCGGCGACCTGCGGCTCGACTCGCGGGGCCGGCTCTGGCTGGCGACCGGCGAGGCCAACACCGGCGCCACGTCGTTCGTCGGCACCGGCGTCTACGTGCTCGGCAACCCCCGCAGCGGATCCTTCACCCCGGCCGACCGGGTCGGCGGGACCGAGCTGGAGAGCACGATCATCCGCAAGCTCCGGTTCATCGGCACCACCGTGTGGGCCGCGACCAGCAGCGGCGCCTGGACCCACTCGCTGACCAACCTGCAAGGGCCGTGGACCCGGGTGTTCGCGCCGAACCCCGCCTACCTGGCCGGCGGGGCGAGCGCCGCCGACCCGAGCGCGCCGTACAAGAACATCGTCAACGACTTCGCGGTCGACCCGAAGAACCCGGGCAACGTGATCATCGCGGCCGGGTGGCGCAGCGGCGACACGTACAACGGCTTCTACACGCGTACGGCCACCGGCAGCTGGCAGCAAACGACGCTGGCCGGGCTTCCCTCGACGTCGGGAGACGTCGGACTGGTCACCTTCGCGGCGGCGGCCGACGGCTCCCGCTACTACGCGATCGAGCAGTCGCCGACCCAGCTCGCCACCAACCCGGACAGCGCGCTCGGCGGCTTCTTCGTCTCGAAGAGCGGCTCGCCGTTCGGGCCGTGGACGCTCGCGGCCGACTACCACAAGCTGGCCGCCTCCGGCTCGGCGCTGACCGATCCGGGCTACATGCCGGGCATCCAGGCCTGGTACAACCAGTTCCTGCAGGTCGACCCGACCGACGGTACGCACGTGTGGGCCGGTCTCGAGGAGGTCTTCGAGTCGACCGACAGCGGCGACACCTGGACCACGCCCGGACCGTACTGGAACTTCGGGTTCCCCTGCTGGAGCATCGACCCGTCCAAGCAGACCGGTGACTGTCACCAGACCGTGCACGCCGACCAGCACTCGATCGCGGTCGGCAGCCGCCACGGCAAGTCGTACGTGGTGGTCGGCGACGACGGCGGCATGTACCGCCGGCCGGTCCGCGGCAACCTCGACCAGTACGGGCACGCCCTCGACTGGTCCTCGCTCAACGACGGCAGCATGGACGTGCTGCAGTACTACTCGGTCGATGCCGGCCGGGACCGCGGCGGGCTGGCCATCTCCGGCGGCCTGCAGGACAACGGCCAGTCGGTGCTGCGGCCGGGCGACCGGGTCATGGGCTCCAACTTCGGCGGCGACGGCGGCGACACGATCGTCGACCCGGCGAACGGCTGCAACATCGCCGAGGAGTACGTGTACCTGGACGTCTGGGTGACCAACAACTGCGCGGTCAACGACGGCGCGTGGACCACCGACCCGGCCAAGGCCACCAGCTACGAGGTCGCGCCCGAGGACTCCGACAACGGGCTCGCCCGGTTCATCGCGCCGATCACCCAGGACCCGCGCGACAGCAAGACCTGGATCGCCGGCGGCCGGCACGTCTGGCTCAACACGGTCGGCTACGCGATCCGCAGCGGCGAGCAGTGGACCAGCCTCTACGATCTCGGCGCCGGGCACGTCGCGACGGCCGTGACCACCGCGGGCGGCATGGTCTACGCCGCGTGGTGCGGGCCGTGCAACAACCAGGGGTACGCGCGCGGCATCGCGGTCGGCCGCACCGACGGGACCGGCTGGCACCAGCTGAACCTGCCGGTCGACGGCACGGTGCCGAACCGCTACATCAGCGGCATGGACGTCGACCGGAAGAACCCGCAGCACGTGATCATCGCGGTCAACGGGTTCTCCCGGAAGTGGACCGAGGGCCCCGGCGCGGGCGTCGGCCACGTCTTCGAGTCCTGGAACGCGGGCAACAGCTGGACCGACATCTCGGCGAACCTGCCGGACGTGCCGGCCAACTCGGTGCGGATGGTGCCCGGCGGCGGGCTGGTGCTCGGCACCGACACCGGCGTCTTCTACCGGGCGCCGCGCTGCTCCGGCTGGTCGATTCTCGGCCATGGCCTGCCGACCACGGTCACCCTCCAGGTCAAGGTCGGACCGGACGGCAAGGTGTACGTGGCCACGCACGGGCGCGGCCAGTGGTCCTTCCGACTGTGAGGTAGCCGCCGGGCCGGTGGCCGGGACGCTGAACGTCCCGGCCACCCGGCCCGGCTCAGTCACCGCGCGCCGGCGTCTCGGGCGTCCCGGTCGCCGGCCCGGTCGACGGCGGGGTCAGACCTGGCGGTTGCGGCCGGCCGCCACGCCGGCGATGCCCTGGGGGATCATCAGGGCGATCATCAGGGCCAGCGGGGCCCGCCAGCCGTCGGTGTGGTCGTGCAGGACGCCGACCAGGATCGGGCCCGGGATGGCGATCAGATAGCCGACACCCTGGGCGAACGCCGACAGCCGCACCACCGTCGCGGGCGTGCTGCCGCGCAGGCCGATCATGGTCAGGACCAGCGGGAACGCCGTGTTGACGACGCCCAGCAGGATGGCCCACAGCCACGGCGCGGCGGCCGGATCCCACCACAGGCCCAGGTAGCCCGCCACGCCGAAGACGGCGAGCACGGCCGCGATCATGCTCTGGCTTCGCAGCCGGCCGGCGACCGCGGAGAGCGCGAAGCCGAGCGGCACCCCGAGCAGCGAGGTGGAGGCGAACAGCAGGCCGGCCTCGTCGGCGGAGAGGCCCGCGTCCCGGTAGATCTGCGGGAGCCAGCCGATGATCACGTACGCCGAGGTGGATTGCAGCCCGAAGTACACGGCCAGCGCCCACGCCACCGGGTGCCGGCTCACCCGGACCAGGGTGTGGCGGGCCGGCTGGGCGGCGGCGTCGTGGTGTTCGCGGGCCAGCGGGATCCAGGCCGGCAGCGCGATCACCGCGAGCACCGCCCAGCAGGCCAGGCCGAGCCGCCAGTCGCCGCCGAACGCGTTGGTCAGCGGGACGGTGGCGGCCGCCGCCAGGGTCGCGCCGAGGTTCAGCGCCACCGTGTAAAGGCCGGTCATCGTGCCGACCTGGGTGGGGAACTCCTGCTTGACGACCATCGGCAGCAGCACGTTGACCACCGCGATGCCGGCCAAGGACACCACGGTGAGCAGCAGGAACAACACCGTGTTGCCGGCGTACGCGCGCAGCGCCAGGCCGCCCGCGAGCACGGCCAGGCCGACGATGATGACCCGGGCGGGGCCGAAGCGGCGGGCCAGCCTGGGTGCGGCCAGCCCGAGCAGGGCGAAGCAGAACGCCGGGATCGAGGTGAGCAGGCCGGCGACCGTGGAGCTCATCCCGAGCCCGGAGCGGATCTCGCTGAGCACCGGGCCGATGCTGGTCACCGCGAGGCGGAGATTGACCGCGGCGAGAAGCAGCGCGGCCACGGCGACAGCCGCCGCCCTGGTTCGGGACGGGCGGGTCTTGGTCAGCTCCTCTTCGGCAGTCACCACTTACACATCATCGGCGTTACCGGACCGAAACGTGCGGCGGAGTGCCCGCCTTCACAGTCCGGCCGGCGCTGCCTGGACGCTCGCTTCCTGCTCGCGTTCCACCTGCTGGTTCCACTCGCGCTTCGAGGACTGCCAGCCGTCCTCGTTCATCCCGAGCCGCCAGTAGCCGGAGATCGAGAGCTGGTCGAGCGGGATCGAGCAGTCCTTGCGGAGGAAGCCGCGCAGGTCCTTCACGAGGCCCGCCTCGCCGTGCACGAAGGCGTGCACCTTGCCGGGCGGGAACTGGCTCGCTCGTACGGTCTCGGCCAGCAGCTCACCCACCCGGCGGTCGCCCCGATGCAGCCAGACGATCTCGGCGTCCGCGGGGGCCTCCAGCTTCTGCTCCTCGTCGGGGCCGGCGACCTCCAGGTACGCGCGCACGACCGCGCCCGCGGGCATCTCCGCCAGCGCCGCGCCGATCGCCGGCAGCGCGCTCTCGTCGCCGGCCAGCAGGTGCCACGCGGCGTCGGGGCTCGGCCGGTACGCGCCGCCGGGACCCATGAACAGGATCTGGTCGCCGGGCTGGGCGGTGGCCGCCCACGGGCCCGCGATGCCCTCATCGCCGTGCACCACGAAGTCGAGCCACATCTCGGGGATCTCCGGCAGCCACTTGCGCACCGTGTACGTGCGCGTGACCGGCCAGGTCTCCGGAGGCATGGTCTCGCGGATCACGCCGAGGTCGAACGGCTCGGGGTAGACCACGCCCGGCCTCGGGAACTGCACCTTGATGTAGTGGTCGGTGAACTCGCCCGCGGTGATCGCGCGGAGTCCCTCGCCGCCGACGACCACGCGCACCATGTGTGGGGTGAGTTGCTCGACTCGGGTGACGGTCGCCCGGTGGGCCGGCCGCGCCGGTCTGTTCGGCATGCTGATCCTCTTCCGCTTCGACAATCCGCTTCGCCGCGGGTAAGGCTACCCTCACTCATCCAGTTCATTCATGGCGCATGCGAAGGGCCAGCCCGCTGGCAAGCGGACCGGCCCTCGTGTGCCTACTGCGTGTTACTCCCAGGGGGTGCCCGGGCGGCGTCGGCGGGTGAACGCCATCACCACGAGGCCGGCCAGCATCAGCACCACCGCGCCGCCGAGGAAGGCGACCGTGTTGTTGCCGGTCAGCGCCAGCACTCCGCTGCTCTTCTCGTTGGTGGTCTGCGCGGCCACCTGGTCCTTGGTCGGCGGCTTTTCGCCGGAGTTCACCACGCCGTCGTCGTTGGTGTAGGTGTAGTCGCCCGCGGCGGCGGCCTCCGTGCTCTTGCTTGCCTTCGGCTTAGCGGCCGGGGTGTCGTCACTCTGAGTGTTGTCGGTCGCGTCGTCGCTCGAGGACGAGTCGGTCGTGGTCGAGTCGCTGTCCTCGGTGTTCGTCGAGGCCGGCTTCTCGGTCTCCTTCGGCGCGGTGGTCTTCGGCGCGGTCTCGGCCTTCTTGGTGGTGGTCGTGGCCGGCTTCTGGGTGGTCGGGGTCGCCTTCGGCGTGATGACGTCCTTCACCGTCGGCTGGGTGGGCTTGGTCGTCGCGGGGTTGGCGGGTGCGGTCGTCGCCGCAGTGGTCGGGGCGGTGGTGGGCGGCGTGGTCGCCCCGCCGCCGTTGTTGTTGCCACCGCCGGTGTTGCCACCGCCGGTGTTGCCGCCACCGGTGTTGCCGCCGCCACCGTTGTTGCCGCCACCGGTGTTGCCGCCGCCACCGTTGTTGCCGCCACCGGTGTTGCCGCCGCCACCGTTGTTGCCGCCGGCCGCCCGCACCTGGATCCGCACGGCGTCGATGGCCGGGGTCTGGTTGGCGCGCTGCATCATCGGCACCCGGTGCGAGCCGTCACCGGCCCACGAGGCGCACTGCGCGGTGCCGATGGTCGGCATGCCCGGCACCTGGATGGTCACGACGTCGGGCGTCTTGCCACCCTTCTGGTCCTCGGTCGCCACGAAGAAGGCCGGGACCGGAGCGGGGTCGGGCGCCTCCTTGGTGCTGGTCAGCATGCGGCACGCGGTGTGGAAGTGGCCGCGCTCGATGCCGTCCTGCAGCACCGAGCTCTCCACGTAGTACCCGCCCTTGCCGGCCGCGAGGAAGCGGTCGCGGATCAGGTTGCGGGTGCTGACCTTGAGGGTGAACGGCGTGTTGACCGTGACCTGCCGGGGCGCCGAGGTGATCAGCAGCGTGGTGTTGTTGTTCTCGGAGGCGACCTCGCCGAACTCGGTCGCGACGCAGCGGTTGCCGTTCTGGAAGCCGTCGTGGAGCGGAAGCTTGCTGTCCACGCAGGTGTCGGTGAGGATCACCTGCCCGTTGACCACCTTGCCGGCACCGCTGCCCGCGGGCGTGTCGTTGGTGGCGGCGTTGGAGATCGTGGTGAATGCGACGACCGCGCCCAGGGCGGCGATGACCGCACCGACCGCGAGAAGCCGCCGGTTGCCGCCGGATGGTGCGGCCGCACGGCGGTAAGCCGACCTACGCATGCGCGATACCTGCCTTCGAAGAATTCGTTCCGGCCCCACAACCGGCCCCCGAACGGTAAGAGTCGCGCCGCGAAATAGCAATTGAGACTGCGAAATTGATGAATTCTTGGCCCAAACTTAAAGAAAAGATATGCCGGTAGGCCCGAACCCCGAGCATCCTCCGAACGGACGATGTCTGGAGTTCAACAAGATCACGGAAAATTTCGCTGACCAGCAGACATGCATGCCTGCCTATCTACAGCCTGTCGCGGGGTCGGGCACGCATCGTCGCCGCACCAACGGTAAACCATGATCGGGCGCAGGAAGCTATGAAACACCTGGGAATGCTATTTACGCGCCATTTCCCGGCCAGTGGCCGCGCGATTCGTAAACGGCGCGCAGCGCGGGCAGGTCGTCGGTCATGATGCCGTCCACGCCCAGCTCCAGCAGGCGCTCCATCTCGGCCGGGTCGTCGACCGTCCACACGTGCACCTGGAGGCCGAGCCGGTGGCAGTGCGCGACGAACCGGCGGTCGACCACGGTGAGCCCGGCGTGTCGCACCGGGACCTGGGCGGCCACCGCCGTCGGCGGCAGCCGTAGCGGCAGCCGGGCCAGCGAGGACAGGCGCAGCAGCGTCACCGAGCGCATGCCGAGCGAGGTGGCGACGGCGGGGCCGGCCAGCGTCCGCAGCCGGGCCAGCCGCGCGTCGCTGAACGAGGCGAGCAGCACCCGGTCGGCCGCGCCGGCCCGCCGGATCGCCTCGACCGCCGGGGCCGCGCCGTTGTCCGCCTTGACGTCGATGTTGAACCGGATCTCGGGCCACGCGTCGAGGGTCTCGTCGAGCCGGGGAATCGCCGCGGCGCCGTTGATCCGGAGGGTGGCGAGGTCGGCCCAGCGCAGGTCGGCGACCCGGCCGGCCTGCCCGGTCAGCCGCGTCAGGGTGTCGTCGTGGAAGACCACCGGCACGCCGTCGGAGGTGGCGTGCACATCCGTCTCCACGTAGCGGAAACCCAGCTTGACCGCCCGCTCGAAGGCCTCGGCGGTGTTCTCGTCGCCGGTGGCGGCGCCGCCGCGGTGGGCGAAGGCCAGCGGCTTGGGCGCGTCGAGATAGGGAAACACGCGGGGATCGTACGGCGAGAACACGACCGCTGCGACGATGCTGGATCGTCGCCGAAGTCCAATTTGGGGTAAATAACCCGGACTCGCCAACGCGGCTCTGTGCGCTGTCCTACGTTGAGGCACGTCCAAGTAGGGCGAATTATCCCGAATGGAGCGCAGAACCGTGTTCTTCTCACGTTCATCGCGTCTGGCGCGCGGTGGCCTGGTTGCCGCCTTCGCCTTCTCGATAACCATGGGCGCGACGCCCACCCGAGCTTCCGCCGACGGCGGCGAGAATCTGATCGACTTCCCGACGTTCGCCGGGGCCTCGACGATGCTCGACCGCAACGGATCCGCCGACATCATCACCGCACCCGACGGCCAGCGCATCCTGCGGCTGACCCCGGGCGGGTTCCGCCAGGCCGGCTCGGCCTGGGCCAAGCCCAAGCTCGACCTGACCCGGTCGTTCGAGTCGCGGTTCAAGGTCTACCTGCACCACGGTGAGCCCACCGCCGACGGCATCGCGTTCCTCGTGCAGAGCGACGGCCCGCGGGCCCTCGGCGGCTGGGGCGGCGGCCTCGGCTTCCGCGGCATCCGCAACAGCGTCGCGGTCGAGTTCGACACGTTCCGCAACGCCACCGACCCGAGCAACAACCACGTGGCCGTCGTGCTGCGTGGCAACCCGGACTTCCACGCGGCCATCGGCGAGCCGTCGATCCCGCTCTTCGGTCAACCGTTCTGGGCTCGGGTGAACTACGACGCGGCCAACCACGACGTGCGGATCTACGTGCGGTCGCTGCAGGCCGGCGCCGAGGAGGAACTGGCCCTGGAGGCCACGGTCGATCTGGCCGCCGAGGTCGGCGCGAGCTCGGCCTGGGTCGGCTTCACCGCCGCGACCGGCGGCGCCTTCACGAAGCAGGACATCTACTCCTGGATGGTCGAGGCGCCCGGCGCCTGATCGCCCGTTCGCGGCCGGCGCCGTACTCGTGGCGGCCGGCCGCATCCGCCCGCAGCACAACCGATCCTTGGAGAACATTCATATGTCCACGGTCCCCTACGTTCGCCGATCCGCCGGAACGGAGACCCGGCCGGCCGGCCCGGAGACCGCACTGCCACCAGGGGCTGCCCCGTCGGGGCAGCCCCTGGTGAGCGTCATCGTCCCCGCCCTCAACGAGGCGCGGAACCTCCCGTACGTGCTGGCCCGGCTCCCGGCGGTCGACGAGGTGATCCTGGTCGACGGCGGGTCCACCGACGACACGGTCGGCGTCGCTCGCCGCCTGATGCCCGGCATCCGCGTCGTCACCCAGAATCGCCGGGGCAAGGGCAACGCGCTGGCCTGTGGCTTCGCGGCCGCGACCGGCGACATCCTGGTGATGATCGACGCCGACGGGTCGACCGACCCGAAGGAGATCCCCAGCTTCATCTCGGCGCTGCGGGGTGGCGCCGACTTCGCCAAAGGCTCCCGGTTCCGCGGGTCCGGCGGCAGCGCGGACATCACCCGCCTGCGCCGGGCCGGCAACAAGTGCCTCAGCGTGCTGGTCAACACACTGTTCCGCACCCGGTACAGCGACCTCTGCTACGGCTACAACGCCTTCTGGGCCCGGCACCTCGACGTGTTCGGGCTGGACAGCACCACGCCGGCGCCGACCCGTGGCGACGGGCGGCTGTGGGGTGACGGCTTCGAGATCGAGACCCTGCTCAACCTGCGCGCGGCCCGGGCCGGGCTGCGGATCGTCGAGGTGGCGAGCTTCGAGCAGGCCCGCATCCACGGCGAGAGCAACCTGAACGCGATGACCGACGGGGTACGCGTGCTGCGGACCATCGCCCGGGAATGGCCGGGCCGCTACCGGGCGCGCCGGCGTGTGGCGGAGCACGCCCGGTGAGGGTCGGATTCGTCACCAGCGCCTATCACCCCGACGTCGGCGGGGTGGAGACCCACTGCCGTCGGCTGTGCGCGGCGCTGGCCGCGGCCGGCGACCAGGTCGAGGTGCTCACCCAGCACACCGTCGCGGCCGAGGAGACGATGGACGGGGTGCTGGTCCGGCGCTTCCCGCTCACCGTGCCGGCCGCCAACTACCGCTTCTCCGCCGCCCTCTGGCGCTGGCTGCGCACCCACGCCGGCCAGTACGACCTGCTGCACGCGCACAGCTATCACGCGCTCGCGGCGTTGGCGGCCGCGCTCAGCAACGACACCCCGCTGGTGTTCACGCCGCACTACCACGGCACGGGACACAGCCTGCTGCGTTCGGCACTGCACCCGATCTACCGGCCGTTGGGCCGGCGAATCGTCGCGCGCGCCGATCGGATCATCTGTGTCACCCACGCCGAGCGGGAGCTCGTCGTCCGGCATTTCCCGGCGGCCGCCGAGCGCACCGTGGTCATCCCAAACGGGACCGACCCGATCCGGGTCGTCGAGGCGACCGGGGAGGAGCCGGGCCGCAGCATCCTCTGCGTGGGCCGGCTCGAGCGGTACAAGCGGGTCGACCGGGTCATCCGGGCCATGGTCCACCTGCCCGCCGACCACCGGCTCGACGTGATCGGCGCCGGACCGGCCCGGGAGGAGCTGGAGCAGCTGGCCGGGCGGCTCGGCCTGGCCGGGCGGCGGGTGGTGTTCCACGGCCGGCTCTCCGACGACGCGTTCGCGGCCCGGATGGCGGCGGCCTCGGCGGCCGTCTCGGTGTCCACGCAGGAGGCGTTCGGGATGGCGGTGGCCGACGCGCTGACCGCGGGCATCCCGGCCGTCGCGTCGTTCATCCCGGCGCACCGCGAGCTGGCCGTGATGGCCGGCGACGGAGTTCCGCTGTGGCTGGTCAACCCGGACGACGAGGTGGCGCTGGCCGAGGCGCTCCGGGTGGCCGCCGAGACCCGGCGGGTCACCCACGGCAGCAACGCGTTGCCCACCTGGAGCGACGTCGTGCTGTCCACCCGGGAGGTGTATGCGAGCGTCGCGCCCCAGGCGCGACTCACCCAGCAGAGTGGAGCCGCCGACCGATGACCCTGACAACCCCGGTCGCACTGAGAAATATCGAAAAACCGAAACAATCCGTACCAGTCGTCCAGGTGGCCGTCACGCTGACGCTCGCCGGCGCGGCCGGCGCGACCGCCCTGGTCGCCGCCGACCGCGCCGCCGAGTGGCAGCGCCCGGGCGCCTTCGCCCTTTTCTGGCTGGGCATGCTGGTCTTCACCCTCCCGGCCGCCTATTGGGCTTGCCGTGCCGAGACCGGCCCGACGCTGCGCGTCGCCGTGCTGGTCGCGTACGGCTGCTTCACCTACCTGCCGAAGCTCCTGCGCAACCCCACCGGCCCGCTCTACCACGACGAGTTCGCGCACTGGCGGCAGAGCCACGAGATCCTCCTCGACGGCCGGCTCTTCGAGGCCAACCCGATCGTCCGGGTGATCGGCGACTTCCCCGGCCTGCACTCGGCGGTCGCCGCGATCTCGGCGCTGACCGACGTCTCGATCTGGCACGCCGGGCTGGTCGTGCTGATCGTCGCGCATCTGCTGGTCGTGCTGGGCGTGGCGGTGCTCGCCGAGCAGATCTGGCGGGACGGGCGCACGGCCGCGGTGGCGGCTCTCATCTACGGTCTGAACAGCTCGTTCCTGTACTTCGACACGCAGTTCGGGTACGAGTCGCTGGCCATCGCCCTGATGATCTGGACGCTCATCGCGATGCACCGGGCCATCCGCGGACCGGGACGGGCCGGCTGGTCGGCCGCCACCGTGCTGCTGGCCGGCGCGACCGTCGTCACCCACCACCTGACCGCGCTCGGCATGCTCGCCATCATGCTGGTCTTCGCGGCCGCGCTGACCTGCCGCCGCGGCTGCCGGGCGGCCGCGACGACCGCCTGGCTGCTCACCCTGGCGGCGGCAGCCCTGGTCGCCGCTTGGTTGTGGTGGGTGGCCCCCAAGACGGCCGGCTATCTCGACCCGTATCTCGGCAGTGCACTGACGCAGATGGCCGGGATGGTCAACGAAAACGGCGAGGGCTCGCGCTCGCTGTTCCACGGGTCGATCGCGCCCTGGTACGAGCAGAAGGCCGCGTTCGTCGCGCCGGCGCTCGCGGTCGTCGCGACCCTGGCGGCGGCCTGGCGGATGCGCTCGGCTCGCGGCGCCGACCCGGTCGACCGCGGCAGCGCCGTCGCCGCGCTGCTGATCGGCGGCTGCTACTTCCCGGCCACGCTGCTGATCTTCGCACCGTCCGGGGCCGAGGGCGCGCGCCGGACCTGGGCATTCACCTATCTGGGCCTCGCCCTGGTGGTGGCGCCGCTGGTGGTGGCCATGCTCGATCGGCGGGCCCGGCTGGCCGGCCCGGCGCTGGCCGCCGTGTTCACGGTGGCGCTGGTCGGCAACACGGCGGCCGGGATGAACCCGTCGTACCGGTTCCCCGGCCCGGCCGTGTACGGCTCGGACACCCGCTCGGTCACCCCCGAGGTGCTCGCCGCCGCGGACTGGCTGCGCGCCACCCAGGGCCGCAATCTGCGCATCGTCGCCGACCGCTACTCCGGGCTGGTCTTCGGCTCGCTGGGCGGCCAGTTCCCGGTCACCGGGTCGGGCGCCTTCCCCACCTACGACCTGTACCTGACCCAGCCCGGCCGGCCGCCGCGGCCGGCGCTCATCCGGCAGCTCAGCGACTGGAACTTCGGCTACCTGATCGTGGACCGGCGGATGGCCGAGCAGGTGCCGGAGATCGGCATCTACTTCCAGGTCGACGAGCCGATCCCGCACGAGGGCCGGCCGGCGTTCACGCTCGGCCAGCTGACCAAGTTCGACCACACGCCCGGGACCATCAAGATCTACGACAGTGAGGACATCGCGATCTATCGCTTCGACTTCACCTTCCTGGGTGGTCCGCAATGACCACGATCCGGGTGCTCGCCGCGGCGCTGCTCGCGATCGCCGTGCTCGCCCTCGGCCTGCCCGGGGTGCTGCCGCTCGCCGCGCTGGTCGCGCTGCTCGCCGTGGGCGAGTTGTGGCTGCGGGCGCTGCGGCTGGACCTCGAACCGGCGACCGGCCGGATCGGGCTGGGCGTGGTCTGCGGGCTGGTCAGCCTGCCGCTGATCGCGCTCGTGCTGCACGTGATCGGCGTGCTGATTCGGGCGCGTTCGCTCGCCGGCGGGCTGTTTTTGCTGGCCCTCGTGCTCGGCGGAGCGGTGCTGCGGCGGGAGCGCTCCGGCCGGCAGCTTCGGAAAGAGCGCTCCGAGCTTCGGTACGAGCGCTCCGGCCAAGCTGAAGCCGAGGCGGAGGCTGCCGACGAGGTCGACCGCGAGCTGCGGTGGGAGCGCGTCGGACCGGCCGAGGCCGACCGGCGGGTGCTGCGCACGGTCGCGGCGATCGTCGTTCCCGCGACGGTCGCGCTGGTCGTCGGGGGAACGGCGGTTCTCGCGTACGTCCGGCTGCCGCACCCACCGCAGCAGGGATACACCAGCGTGGCCCTCGGCGGCTGGGCCGCGGGCATCAACGGTCCGGTCGCGGTCCCCGCCGACGGCCTGAACGTGCCGATCCGGGTGAGCAGCTCCGGGACGTCGGCCGCCGTCGCGACGCTGTCGGTGATCGTCGACTCCTTCCGCGCCGCGCCGCCGCTCCCGGTATCGATCGCGGCGGACAGCACGAGCTCGGTCTACGTGCACGTGCCCGCGCTGCCGAACGGTTGCCTGCACCGCATCGAGATCAGCCTGGGCACCAAGAGCACGGTCTTCTACGGCCGTGGGCCGGCCCGGTGCTAGCCAGGGTCGGCCGCGACTCGCTGGCCCGCAACAGCGTCCTGATCATGGCGAGTACGGTCGGCGCCAGCGGGCTCGGCTATCTCTACTGGATGGTCGCGGCCCGCGAGCTGCCCCGCCCGGCGATCGGCACGGCGACCGCGCTGATCTCCGCGGCCACCGTGGTCAGCATGGTCGCCAACCTCGGCCTCGGCCACATGTTCATCCAGCGGCTGCCCGGGGCGCCGGCCCGCGTCTGGTCCCGGATCGTCAGCGCCGGCCTGCTGCTCGGCTGTGCGGCCACCGCGGCGGCGGCGCTGGCCGCGGCGCTGGTGCTGCCCCGGATGGCCGGCAACTTCGACTTCCTCGACGCGCCGGCCGGTGTGGTCGCGCTGGTCGCCACCGCGGTCGCGCAGACCGCTTCGATGTTGCTCGACTACGTCTTCGTCGCGCACCGGGCGAGCCAGGGCATGCTGTGGCGGAGCCTGACGCTGGCCGGCGGCAAGGTGCTGACGCTGGCCGGGCTGACCGCGACCGGCTTCGGCTCGGCGTGGACGGTGGTGCTGGCCTGGACGCTGCCGTCGATCGCGGTCACCGGGTACACGCTGCGCCGCAGCCTGCCCCGGCTGCGGCCGGGCTGCCGGCTGGCCGGGGCCGGGCTGGGGGCCGAGCTGCCGTACGTGCGCGGCTCGCTGACCGGGCACCACCTGATCAACCTGGCCCAGGCCGGCCCGAGCGCGCTGCTCCCGGTGCTGGTCACCGCGCGCCTCGGGGCCGACGCGAACGCCCATTTCTACATGGCCTGGATGACCGCCTCGGTGCTGTTCATGGTCTCGCCGGCGGTCGCCTCCGCGCTGTACGCCGAGCGCACCAACGAGGCCGGTCGCTCGGCGTCGCTGCCTCGGGCCGCGCTGGTGGTGCTGGCCGTGATCGGCGCCCCGGCGACCGGGCTGTTCCTGGCCGGCGGGTGGATCCTCACCCTGTTCAGCCCGGCCTACGCGGTCGCCGGCGCGGCCCTGTTGAAGATCCTCGTGCTGGCCGCGATCCCGGACGCGATCACCAACCTGGCGGTCGCGCACTGGCGGTCGGTCGGCGCGCTGCACCGCTGCCTGCGCCTGAACCTGCTGATGGCCGCCTGCTGCCTCTCCCTGACCTGGCTGTGGCTGCCCGCCTACGGCATCGAGGCCACCGGGTACGCCTGGCTGGTCGGGCAGGCACTGGGGGCGCTGACCGTGGCCGTCCACGCGATGTACCACAGCCGGTCCGCGGCCGGCCCGGCCTCGCCGCGGCCGGCGCCGCATCCCCGGCAGCCGACGGCCGCGCAGCCGCCGCACTCGATCGTCCGCGCCCGGCCCGCCATGCGGTTCCGCGCCCGGACCCGCCCCTCCCCGCACTCCCGCCCCCGTACGCGATCCTGGAGAGCACCGTGAGGATTCTGCAGTTGGCCAACCTCTACGCGCCCGTCATCGGCGGGCTGGAGCGCAGCATCGCCACCAGCAGCGAGGAGTTGGTACGCCGCGGGCACGAGGTCACCGTGCTGACGCTCGCCACACCGCAGGCGCCGCGGTCGGAGACCCGCAACGGGGTGCGCGTGCGCCGGGTCCGCAGCGTCGCCAACACCCTGCTGCCCCGGATGAACCAGAACCCGGCCAAGCCGTTCCACCCGACCGCGCCCGACCCGCTGACCACCGTGGACATCCGGGCCGAACTGCGGGCCGGCCGGTACGACGTGGTGCACAGCCACGACTGGCTGATGTACTCGTACCTGCCGCTGCGGCACGGCCGGGACGGTGTGCCGCACGTGCACACCGCCCACGACTACGGCCTGACCTGTGTGAAGAAGACCTTCTCCGCGGACGGGCGGCACTGCCCGACCGGGCCCCGGCTGAACCGCTGCCTGCCCTGCGCGAGCCGGCAGTACGGCCGGGCGCGCTCGCTGGCACTGACCACGGCGCTGCGCACACACCGGCACCGCGGGATCGACGCGCTCACCGTGATCTCGCCGGCGGTCGCCCGGGCGCTCGACACCGCGCGGCTGCCGGCCGGGCTTCCGGTCCGGGTGGTGTCCAGCCTGGTCCCGGACGGGCTGGACGCGCTGGCCCGGGACACGCCCCGGCCGGAGTGGCTGCCCGACCGGCCGTACCTGCTGTTCGTCGGGGCGCTCGGGCCGCACAAGGGGGTGGATGTGCTGTTCGATGCGTATCGCAGGCTGGTGGACGGCTGGCGGGGCAGCCAGCCGCCGCCGGATCTGGTCTGCGTGGGCACGCCGCGGCCGGACACCCCGCCGATCCCGCCGGGCGTGCACGTGCGGCACGACGTGCCGCATCCGGAGGTGATGGCCGCCTGGCACGGCGCGGTGGCCGGGGTGGTGCCGTCCATCATGGAGGCGATGGGGCAGGTGGCGGTCGAGGCGCTGCTGGCCCGTACGCCGCTGATCGTCTCGCGCACCGGCGGCCTGGCCGACATGATCACCGACGGCGAGAACGGGCTGCTGGTGCCGCCGGGCGACGTCCCGGCCCTGCACGCGGCCCTCGACCGCCTGCTCGCCGACCGGGCCCTCGCCGAGCGGCTGCGCACCCAGGGGTATCGGCGGGGGCTCGACTACACGGCGGCCCGGGTCGTTCCGCAGATCGAGGAGGTCTACCGTGACTGTCTCGCCTGACCGCAAGCGGGTTCTGGTGGTCGGCTCGGGATGGCGGTTCACCTCCGGGATCAGCTACTACACCTGCCGGCTCGCCAACGCGCTGAACAGCGATTATGCGGTCGGGGCGATCCTCATGCGGCAGTTGCTGCCGACCCGGCTCTACCCCGGGCGCGAGCGGGTCGGCCGGCCGGTCAACGACCTTCGCTACCACGACGGGGTCGAGGTGTTCGACGGGATCGACTGGTGGGGGCTGCCCAGCCTGACCCGGGCCGTGCGCTTCCTGCGCCGCTTCCGGCCGGACGTGCTGGTGTTGCAGTGGTGGACCGGCGCGGTGCTGCACTCGTACCTGATCCTCGTTCTCGCCGCGCGGATGGCCGGGGTGCGGGTGGTGATCGAGTTCCACGAGGTGCAGGACACCGGCGAGGCTCGGCTGCGCTGGGCCACGCGCTACGTGCGCGCCGGCATCAAACCACTGCTGGGTGCCGCCGCCGGCATCGTCGTTCACTCGCGCTTCGATCAGGAGGCGCTGCGGCGGGCGTACGCGTTGAGCACCGTTCCCCAGGTCGTCGCGCGCCACGGCCCGTACGACCATCACCAGGACGCGGACCGGCAGCCGGCCGTGCCGGGCGAGTCCCGCACGATCCTGTTCTTCGGGACGATCCGGCCGTACAAGGGGCTCGAGGATCTGGTCGAGGCGTTCGGCCGGCTGCCCGGGGACTGGCGGCTGACCGTGGTGGGGGAGACCTGGGAGGGTTGGACGCGGCCGGCCGAGCTGATCGCCGCCTCGCCGGCCCGGGAGCGGATCGAGTTCGTCAACCGGTACGTCACCGACGCCGAGGTGAACGAGTACTTCGCCGGCGCCGACCTGGTCGTGCTGCCCTATCGGCGCAGCTCGGCGAGCGGTCCGCTGCACATCGCGATGAGCCATGGCCTGCCGGTGGTGGTGACCGCGGTGGGCGGGCTGGTCGAGGCGGCCGGCGACTACCCGGGGGTGCGGTTCGCCCCGCCGGCCGACCCGTCCGCGCTGGCCGGCGCGATCCGGGACGCGGCGCCGCTGATCGGTTGCCGGCATGCCGACCCGTCCTCCTGGGAGCAGACCGTCCGGGCGTACGAGGATCTGCTCACCCAGATCGGCGTGCACTCGCCGGCGGTGCCCGCGCAGGCCGTGTGGCCCGGCGCCGCACCCGCGCGCGACGGTGCGGCGAAATAGCCGGAGAAACGCGACGCCGCCGCCCCCGGACTCGGAGGCGGCGGCGTCGTTCCCGCGGTGATCAGGCCTGGCGGATCACCACGTCGTCGAACCAGACGGTGCCGGTGTTGGCGCCGGACTTCAGGTGGACCTGCATGCTGGCCGTGCCGGCCGGGGCGACACCGTCGACCGTGAGCTTGGTCCAGTTGACCGTGCCGGTCGGGAGCGACGCCGAGTTGATGCCGCCGAGCCACTTGTCCTTGACGTCGAACCAGCTGACCGCGATCTGCGTGGTGCCGGTGGTGGCGTTGCCCTTGGCCCACACCTCGCCGTGCCACTTCTGGCCGGGCTGGACGGGCTGGATCGGGGCGACCCGGTAGGACGGCGTGCCGGCCGAGGTCTTGCCGGTGTTGGAGAGGCTGACCGACCACTTACCGGTGTGCGCCGCCGTCGTGGTCTTGGTGGCCATGCCGAGCTCCGGCATGAACGGGCGCCACGGGGTCTGCCCGGCCGCGTTCTCGAAGCCGTTGTCGGTCAGCGAGGCGGGCAGGGCCGTACCGGTGAACTCGGCCTTGACCACGGCCGCGGCCGGCTTCGCGACGCCGTTGGTGCGGTACATGCCGTAGCTGTACTGCGGCGGGCGCTTGGACACGATCGAGTTCGGGATGGCGCCGGAGGCGAAGTCGTTCAGCGTCCACGGGGAGACCGAGTTCACGCCGGCCGCCTTGGCCGCCTCGAAGACCCGGGCCAGGAACGCGGCCTGCTCGCCCTCGGTGTTCTCCAGCGTGTTCATGCCGGTCTCGCCGATCACGATCGGGGCCGGCGCGACCGCGGCCTGGGCCTGGCGGATCGTCGGCAGCGCCCGCTCGGCGTTGCCGTAGAAGTGGTAGTCGTAGTAGTCGAGCGGGATCGAGCCCAGCGCCGCCTTGATCCGCGCCAGCCCGGCCGGGCCGGACTCGCCGTCGTTCGAGAGGGTCAGCGGCATCGTCGGGAACGCGGTCCGCAGCGCCGGGATCATCTGCTTCGCCCAGGTGACGGCGGTGGTGTTGGTCGGGTCGATCTCGTTCTGCAGCTCGACCGAGATGATCCGCGGGTCGTCCTTGTACGGCTTGAGGAGCGAGGTGGCCCAGACCTTGCTGCCGGCCACGTCCGAGTAGCCGTCCCACCAGTCGAAGAGGGAGAGCTTCACGGTCATGCCGTGCGTGTTGGCCAGCTTGACGAAGGTGTCGAGCTTGGCGGTGTAGCTCGGGTTCGGCGTCGGGTAGCCGAAGGTCGTCGGGAAGACGATCGCCCGGACGCTGGTGGCGCCGAGCGCCTGCGCCTTCGCGAAATCGGCGTCGACCTTGGTGGCGTCGAAGCTGCTCCACATCTTCGACCAGCCGGCCGTGGACGGGTAGTAGTTGATCGCCTTGGCGGCCTTGACCGCGGCCAGTCGGCTCGACTTGGTCGGGACCGTCGCGGTCGCGGCCGTGGTCTTCTTGGCGGTGGTGGTCTTCCTCGCGGCCGCGGTCTTTGCCGTGCCGGCCTTCGTCGTGGCGAACGCGGGGGTGGTCGGGAGTGCTAGACCAACCATGATCGTCGAAGCGATGAGTGCGGCGCGGCGGCGGGAAAACTTCACCTGGCGTGGCCTTTCGTCGTTGAACAGGGCGGTCCGGCTCTCACTTATCGGCGCTCGACATTCGGGAATTCAACAATCCCGATTGCATCGGCGGTGCCCTTGGGTCGCACGACGGTTGCCGCCCCGCGCAGCGCGCGGGGCGGTCGATGAAAAATAGGCTCTGAGCTGGGGAAATGCCTCAGCTGTGCGGATAAGTTCGGGGCGTGAAGACCCGGGTGCTGCCGTCGCCGGCGACCACCGCGCGGGTCTGGGTCGAGCCGATCAGCAGCAGGCAGCGCATGTCGACGGCCGCCGGGTCCAGCCCCTCGAGGGTGGTGACCCGCATCGACTCGGTGGGCCCGCCGACATCCCGGCCGATGACCACCACCGTCCCCGGGTCGCGGTGTTCGAGCAGGAGCGCCCGGGCCCGGACCAACTGCTCGGTACGCGACTTCGACGCCGGGTTGTAGATCGCGATGACCAGGTCGGCCGCGGCGGCCGCGGCGAGCCGGCCCTCGATCACCGACCAGGGCTTGAGCCGGTCGGAGAGCGACAGCACGCAGAAGTCGTGGCCGAGCGGCGCGCCGGCCCGGGCGGCGACCGCCTGCGCCGCGGTGAGCCCCGGGACGATCCGCACCGGGACGTCCTTCCACGCCGGGTCCTCGGCCACCTCCAGCACGGCGGCGGCCATCGCGAAGACGCCCGGGTCGCCGGCCGAGATCACCGCGACCCGCCGGCCGCGCTTGGCCAGGTCCAGCGCGAACGCGGCCCGCTCGGCCTCCACCCGGTTGTCCGAGGGGTGCCGGCGCTGCCCGGCACGCGCCGCCACCCGGTCGAGGTACGGGCCGTAGCCGACCAGGTCGTCGGCCTCGGCGATCGCGGCGCGCGCCTCCGGGGTGAGCCAGCGCGGGTCGCCCGGGCCGAGCCCGACCACGGCGACGCCGCCGTCGGCGGGCCTGGGCTGCTCCCCGAACGCGGCGGCGGCCGGGCTCGGGAGCAGGGCGAGCGAGAAGTACGGAACCGTCTCCGGGTCGACCTCGGCCAGCGGGGCGGTGCGCTCCCCGGCGGTGGTGGCCCGCTCCACATACCAGGCGTCGCCGAGCCGGCCTGACCGCTCCAGCGCCTCGCGTACGTGCGGGAACGTGCGGCCCAGCTTCATGATCGCGGCGGACTCGGTGCCGGTCAGCCGCGCGGTCAGGTCGGCCGCGGGCAGGGTGCCGGGCAGGACGGTCAGCACCTCGTCGCGCTCCATCAGCGGCCGGCCGAGCGCGGCCGAGGCGGCGCTCACCGATGTGACGCCCGGGACGACGGTGGTCTCGTAGCGGTCGGCGAGGCGCTTGTGCATGTGCATGTACGACCCGTAGAAGAAAGGATCGCCCTCGGCCAGCACCACCACGTCCCGGCCGGCGTCGAGGTGCGCGGCGAGCCGGGCCGCCGACTCGGCGTAGAACTCGTCGATCGCCCCCTGGTATCCGCCCGGGTGGTCGGTCGTCTCGGTGGTGACCGGGTAGATCAGTGCCTCTTCGAGCTGGCCGGGCCGCAGGTAGGCCTCGGCGATCGCCCGCGCGTTGCTCCGCCCGTGCCGCGCCGCGTGATAGGCCACGACGTCGGCGTCCCCGATGAGCCGGGCGGCCTTGACCGTCACCAACTCGGGGTCGCCGGGGCCTACGCCAACACCGAAGAGTCTTCCCGCCACGCGTGTCACTCCGCTTCCGAGGCCAGGGCGTTGACCGCGGCGGCCGTGATGGCGCTGCCGCCCCGCCGCCCCCGCACGATCAGGTGTTCCAGGTCGGAGGCGGCGAGCGCCTCCTTGGACTCGGCCGCCCCGATGAAGCCGACCGGGATGCCGAGCACCGCGGCCGGCCGGGGAGCGCCCGCCGCGACCATCTCGAGCAGCCGGAACAGCGCGGTCGGCGCGTTCCCGATCGCCACGACGGCACCGTCCAGCCGGTCGAGCCACAGGTCGAGGGCGGCCGCGCTGCGCGTGGTCGACAGCTTCGCGGCCAGCGCGGGCACGGCCGGGTCGCGCAGCGTGCAGATCACCTCGTTGTCCGCCGGGAGCCGCTTGCGGGTGATCCCGGAGGCGACCATCTCGGCGTCGCAGAGGATCGGCGCGCCGTCCAGCAGCGCCTTGCGCGCCACCGTGGCGACCGCGGGGCTGAACCCGACGTCGCCCGCCAGGTCGACCATCCCGCACGCGTGGATCATCCGGACCACCACCCGCGAGAGGTCGCTCGGCAGGCCGGACAGGTCCGCCTCGGCCCGGATGGTGGCGAACGACCGCCGGTAGATCTCCGCGCCGTCCCGCTCGTACTCCATCAGGGTCTCCTCGCTGCTGAGATGGCATCGCCGAGATCGCCGGCGACGAGCTTGCCGTGCACGACGTAGCCGCCGGCGGTCGCCTCGACCCGGACGTGCGGCCCGGCGGGCGAGCCGCACCCGCGCCCGCAGCCGACCCAGTGCACCGGCAGGCCGTCGCCGCGCCGGGTGGCGGCGAGAGCGTCCGCACGCACGTCGGCGAGGGACTTGGCGCACCCGGGCCGCCCGGCGCACGCGGTCACGCCCGTCCAGCGCGACTCCGCCTCGACCGCGAGCCCGGCCGCCGCCAGCGCGGCGAGCCAACCGTCCGCCGCCTCCGGCGCCAGATCGGGAAGCACGACCCCACGCGCCGTCGTCAGCACCAGCCGGGGTGCTTCGACCAAGACCTTCGCCGGTACGCCGGTGAGCCGCCCCAGCGGAACGATCGCACCCACCGCGACCCGCCCGTCCGCCTGCTCGATCACCCCGACCGGCGACGGCGACGGTTCATCGGACATTTCGGATCTGCCGGGCCGGACCGGCACGCCCAGCGCCGTGCCGACCCGCGCGGCGATCCGGCGCGGGCCGTCGGTGATCTCCGCGAGACGCCAGGCCTTGCCCTCGCCGGCTTCGGCGTCGGCGCCGCCGGTGCCGCGCTCGGCGAGGAACGCGTGCGCGCCGGCCAGCAGGGCCTCGACGACCCGGCCGGCCTCGACCCGCAGGCCCTCGTCCCGGCCGGCGAACAGGATCGCGAACCCGTCGGGGGCCGGCGTCGCCGCCAGGTCGGCGGCGAGCGGGACCCGGCCGATCGCGAACAGGAAGCGACCCGGCAACGCCGCCAGGGCGGGGTCGGCGCACAGCGACTCGTCCAGGGAGCGGACCAGGGCTCGCTGTGGCTCGTCGGCCAGCGGCGGCGCGGCGATGTTGCGTACCACCTCGTGGGTTGAGGACGGCAGCAGGCCGGCGGCGTGCAGGCGGGCCGCAAGGGTCGCGGGGTTCGCCCTGGTCAGCGCTCTAAGCTGGAGGTTCGCCCGGGAGGTCAGCTCCAGGCCGCCGTCGCCCCACTCCGCCGCGATGGCGGACAGTTCGGCCAGTTGGGAGCCGGTGAGCAGGCCGCCGGGCAGGCGGACTCGGGCGAGCGGGCCGTCGGCCGCGGCGTGCAGGCGCAACGCGCCGGGGCACGCGTCGGTCGCGGACTGCCGAATGGGACGGGGCACGGCCCGGATATTACGGAGGCGGGGTGGCGACCGCGCAGCCTCGGGTCGGCAGCGTCACACCGCCGGCCCCGGCTCGGCGCCCGCTATCCTGTGCCGGAAGGTCGAAAGGCCATGTGCGGCGACGCCGCGGAGGAAGCCGGTGCGAGTCCGGCGCGGTCCCGCCACTGTCACCAGGGTTCGCCCGGGGAGCCAGGAACTCCGGTCGCCGTTTTCCGACACTATCCGGGGCGCGGACCCCGGTGGGGAGTGCGCGTGTTCCTGCTGCTGTCGACGTCCGACACCGACCTGCTCAGCGCCCGCGCCGGTGGCCGCGCCTGGCGCCTGGCCAACCCGGCCCGCACGGCCGTCGGCGACCTGCCCGCCCTGCTCGACGGCGCCGACCTGGTGGTGGTGCGCATCCTCGGCGGGCGGCGGGCATGGGCCGAGGGGATCGACGTGCTGCTGGCCGCCGGCGTGCCGGTCGTGGTGCTCGGCGGCGAGCAGGCGCCCGACGCCGACCTGATGAAGCTCTCCACCGTGCCGTCCGGTGTGGCCGCCGACGCGCATCAATACCTGGCGCACGGCGGCTCGGCGAACCTCGCCGCGCTGCACGACTTCCTCTCCGACACGGTGCTGCTCACCGGGCACGGCTTCGCGGCGCCGGTGGTCTCGCCGGACTGGGGGCCGTTGCCGCGCACGGCCGCGAACGCCGACGGGCCGGTGGTCGGGGTGCTCTACTACCGGGCGCACCACATGGCCGGCAACACGGCCTTCGTCGAGGCATTGTGCCGGCAGATCGAGGCGAAGGGCGCCCGGCCGCTGCCGTTGTTCACGGCCTCCCTGCGTACGGCGTCGGCGGAGCTGTTCGCCGAGCTGCGCAAGGCGGACGCGCTGATCGTGACCGTGCTCGCGGCCGGCGGCACCAAGCCGGCCACGGTCGGCGCGGGCGGCGACGACGAGGCGTGGGACGTGGGCGTGCTCGCCGACCTGGACGTGCCGATCCTGCAGGGGCTGTGCCTGACCAGCGGGCGGGCCCAGTGGGAGGCGAGCGACGACGGGCTCTCCCCGCTGGACGCGGCGACCCAGGTGGCGATCCCCGAGTTCGACGGGCGGCTCATCACGGTGCCGTTCTCGTTCAAGGAGCTCGACGAGGACGGGCTGTCGGTCTACGTCGCCGACGACGAGCGGGCGGCCCGGGTGGCCGGCATCGCGGTGGCGCACGCCCGGCTGCGGCACATCCCGCCGGCTTCGCGCCGCGTGGTGCTGATGCTGTCGGCCTATCCCACCAAGCATTCGCGGATCGGCAACGCGGTCGGGCTGGACACACCGGCGTCCACGGTGGCGCTGCTCGCGGCGCTCGCCGACGCCGGCTACCGGATCGGGTCGTTCGGCGAGTACGACGGGGACGGGCTGATCCACGCGCTGATCGCGGCCGGCGGCCAGGATCCGGACTGGCTGACCGAGGAGCAGTTGAGCGGCAACCCGGTGCGGATCCCGGGCGCTGACTACACCGCGTGGTTCTCGGGGTTGCCCGCCGATCTGCGGGAGAGCGTGACCGAGCACTGGGGACCGCCGCCCGGCGAGCTCTACGTGGACGACGGCGACATCGTGCTGGCCGCGCTGCGCGACGAGAACGTGGTGGTGATGGTGCAGCCGCCGCGCGGGTTCGGGGCCAACCCGGTCGCCATCTACCACGACCCCGACCTGCCGCCCTCGCATCACTACCTGGCCGCATACCGCTGGGTGGCCGACTCGTTCCGGGCCGACGCGGTGGTGCACGTCGGCAAGCACGGCAACCTGGAGTGGCTGCCGGGCAAGAACGTGGGCATGTCCGCCTCGGACGGCGTGGACGCGGCGCTGGGCGACCTGCCGTTGATCTACCCGTTCCTGGTGAACGACCCGGGCGAGGGCACCCAGGCCAAGCGGCGGGCGCACGCGACGCTGGTCGACCACCTGATCCCGCCGATGGCGCGGGCCGAGTCGTACGGGGACATCGCCCGGCTGGAGCAGCTGCTCGACGAGCACGCGTCGATCGCGACGCTGGACCCGGCGAAGCTGCCGGCGATCCGGGCGCAGATCTGGACGCTGATCCAGGCCGCCAAGATGGACCATGATCTCGGGCAGGCCGCGCGGCCGGGCGACGAGGAGTTCGACGAGTTCATCCTGCACATCGACGGGTGGCTGTGCGAGGTGAAGGACGCGCAGATCCGGGACGGGCTGCACGTGCTGGGCGCGGCACCGGTCGGGGAGACCCGGATCAACCTGGTGCTGTCCATGTTGCGGGCCCGGCAGATGTGGGCGGGGAAGGTCGCCGCGCTGCCCGGTCTGCGGGAAGCGCTCGGTTTGTCCGAGGGGGCGTCGACCGCCGAGACCGACCGGATCGAAGAGCAAGCTCGCGCCTTGGTCACCGCGATGGAGGCCGCAGGCTGGCCGACCACCCCGACCGACATTCCTGAAGTGCCCGAAAAGGTGAGCGAGGTGTTGGCCTTTGCCGCCACTGAGATCGTGCCGCGGCTGGAGCGGACCACCGATGAGATCGGCAACGTGCTGCACGCGCTGAACGGCGGCTACGTCCCGGCCGGGCCGAGCGGCTCCCCGCTTCGCGGTCTGATCAACGTGCTGCCCACCGGCCGCAACTTCTACTCGGTCGACCCCAAGGCGATCCCCAGCGCGCTGGCCTGGGAGACCGGCCAGGCGATGGCCGACTCGCTGCTCGCGCGCTACCGGGCCGACCACGGCGGCTGGCCCCGCTCGGTCGGCCTCTCCGCGTGGGGTACCAGCGCGATGCGCACGGCCGGCGACGACATCGCCGAGATCCTCGCGCTGATCGGCGTGCGTCCGCTCTGGGACCCCGCCTCCCGCCGGGTCACCGGGCTCGAGCCGATCCCGCGGGACGAGCTGGGCCGTCCCCGGATCGACGTCACGGTCCGCATTTCGGGCTTCTTCCGGGACGCGTTCCCGCACGTGGTGGCGCTGCTCGACGACGCCTTCGGGATGATCGCCGAGCTGGACGAGCCGGACAACTACGTCCGCGAGCACGCGCTTGCCGACCGGGACCGGCACGGCGACTGGCGCCGGGCGACCATGCGGATCTTCGGGTCGCGGCCGGGTGCGTACGGCGCCGGCATCCTCCCGCTGATCGACAGCCGGAACTGGCGCGGCGACGCCGACCTGGCCGAGGTGTACGCGGTCTGGGGCGGCTTCGCCTACGGCCGGGGGCTGGACGGCGTGCCGGCCCGGCCGGACATGGAGGACGCGTACCGCCGGATCGACGTGGCCGCCAAGAACATCGACACCCGCGAGCACGACATCGCCGACTCGGACGACTACTTCCAGTACCACGGCGGGATGATCGCCACCGTCCGCGCGCTGACCGGCAAGGCGCCCGCGGCGTACGTCGGCGACTCCACCAACCCGGACGCGGCCCGGACCCGCAGCCTGACCGAGGAGACCGCGCGGATCTTCCGGGCCCGGGTGGTGAACCCGCGCTGGATCGCCGCCATGCGCCGGCACGGCTACAAGGGCGCGTTCGAGCTGGCCGCCACCGTCGACTACCTGTTCGGGTACGACGCGACGGCCGGCGTGGTCACCGACTGGATGTACGAGCAACTGGCCGGGGCGTACGTGCTCGACCCGGAGAACCAGAAGTTCTTCCAGCAGTCCAACCCGTGGGCGCTGCACGGCATCGCCGAGCGGCTGCTGGAGGCGGCCGAGCGCAAGCTGTGGGAGTCCCCGGCGCCGGAGACGCTGACCGCCCTGCAGCAGATCTACCTGGCCACCGAGGGCGACCTCGAAGAGGGCTAGGAGTCGCGGCGCAGCAGGTAGGTATCCATGATCCAGCCGTGCCGCTCGCGCGCCTCGGCCCGGGTCTTCAGGATCTCGTCCGCGACCTCGGAGACGCGGCCCTCGCGCAGGATCTCGTCCGCCGTGCCGAGGTAGGCACCCCAGTAGACGTACGCGTCGGGATGGGCGATGAACGCCTGCTGGGCGTCGAGCATGACCACCACGTCGTCCACGCCGGCCGGCCAGCCCTCGGCCAGCCGCCGGCCGGTGGTCACCTGGAACGGCTGCCCGACCCGGTTCAGCCCGATCCGGTGCTTGGCGGCCAGCGTCGACACGCTGCTGATGCCGGGGATCACCTCGTACTCGAAAAGGGTTTGACCTCGCGCCAGAATCTCCTCGAGGATGGCGATGGTCGAGTCGTAGAGCGAGGGGTCGCCCCAGACCAGGAACGATCCGGTCTCGCCGTCGAGCAGGTGCTCGCTGATCAGCGCCTCGGTGACCGCCGAGCGGCGGCTGCGCCAGTCGGCGACGGTGCCCTGGTAATCGGCCGGCGTGCGGTCGCGCTCGGGGTCGCGCCCCTCGGCGACGCGCCGGCTGGGCCGGCCGTACGCCTTCATCAGGCGCCGCCGCAGCTCGATCATGCTCTCCTTCGCCTCGCCCTTGTCGAGCAGGAAGAACACGTCGGTCCGGCCGATCGCCTTCGCGGCTTGCAGGGTGAGGTGGTCCGGGTCGCCCGCGCCGATCCCGATCACGTAGATCTTTCGCACGATTGTGCAGGTTAGTCCGCGCCTACAGGCCCTTGTACAACTGCTCCGACGCGACCGCGAGATCCAGGGTGTCGGCGAAGGCCAGCGCCTCGGCGCGGCCGGGAACCATCAGACCGATCCGGGGCACGCCGAACCGGGCCAGCTCGGCCTCGACGGCGGCGAAGATCCGGCGGCCGTGGCCCTTGCGCCGCTCGGCCGGGTCGACCCCGACGTACGCGATCAACCCGGTGGTGGGGCGCTCGGCGGTGGGCAGCGAGAGCCAGAGCCAGCCGACCTCCCGGCCGCCGGCGTGCGCCGTCCGCAGCAGGGTGCCCGCGGTGGCCGGCCCCTCCGGTAGCAGCCGGGCCACCGTGCGCCGGGCGCCGGCCGCGGTCGCCTCCGGCCGGCGGACCACGGCGAACGGGTCGTTCTCGATCAGGTCGGCGAGGCGTTCGGCGTACCTCGTCGGGGTCATCGGCGCCAGCGTGAGGTCCCCGGTGGCGTCCGGCGCCGGCTCGGGGTCGATCGGCCGGGTCCGCGCCTGGGCGCCGATGCGGTAGCCGAGCCGCAGGTAGAGACGCCGGGCGCCGACGTTGTGGCCGAAGACGTGCAACCCGATCCGGCCCACGCCGCGGCGGGTCAGCTCGGCCTCGGCGGCCGCCATGATCTGATGACCGTAGCCGCGGCCACGCCGGTCGGCGACCACGGTGATCTGGGACAGCCAGGCCACGTCCGGGAAGACCGTCCCGGGCAGGGACAGCCAGAGGAAGCCCACCTCGTCGGCGCCGTCCATCGCCTTGAAGAACAACTGCCCCGGGGTCGTCACCCCGTCGGGGAGTCCCGCGTTCAACTGTTCGGTGGACTGCGCCAGTGCCAGCTCGGGCTCGACCCCGAAGTCCAGGGTGACGGCGTGGGCGAAATCGGCGGCCATGCCGGGCAGCCGGGCCTCGAGCTCGGCCTCGCTCAAGGAGATCAGCACTACTCCCACGGTCGTGAACTCTTTCACGTCCCGGGCCGGTCGGCGACTCGACTGTCCACCGTTCGTCGGATGTCCGACGGATCGATTCCTGTCAGTTCGGACGGTGTACTTTGGCCGCAGACCGCTGGTCACAGGGAGTGGCCTTGACCGAGCATGATGACGCGTCCCCCGCCCATCACCCCGTGATCGGGATCGACCTCGGCACGACCACCTGCACGATGTCGGTCTGGGACGGCCGTGAGCCGGTCGTCCTCCCCGGCCCGCTGCCCTCGGTGGTCACCCAGAACCCGGCCGGTCAGATCGTCGTCGGCCGTCCGCCCGACGACGACGCCCAGCCGGTGATCACCGGCATCAAGCGCGAGCTCGGCTCCGAGGAGCGGCTGCGGCTGCGTGGCCGGCAGTACCGGCCGCCGGAGATCTGCGCCTTCCTGCTGATCGAGCTGAAGCGCCGGGCCGAGGCGTTCCTCGGCGGGCCGGTGCACGACGCGGTGATCACCGTCTCCGGCTCGGCCGGCGAGCCGCAGCGGCGGGCCATCCGGGAGGCGGCGGGCCTGGCCCAGCTCAACGTGCGCCGGCTGCTCGACGACCCGGTGGCGGCCGCCGTGGCGCTCGGCACGGACGACCAGGAGAGCACCTACGCGATCTACGACCTCGGCGGCGGCACCTTCGACACGGCGATCGTGCGGGTCGGGCCGGAGGGGGTGGCGGTGCTCGGCGCGGCCGGCGATCCCCAGCTGGGCGGCGATGACTTCGACGAGCACATCGTGGGGTACGCGCTGCGCCAGATCCGCGAGCGGCACCACGTCGACCTCAGCCGGGACGAGCACGTGCGAACCCGGATCCGGCGCGAGGCCGAGCGCCGCAAGCGCGAGCTGTCCACCGCCGAGACCACCGTGCTCGACCTGCCGCTGCTGACCGCGACGGTGAGCGCGAGCGTGCCGCTGTCCCGCCGGGCGTTCGAGGCGATGATCGAGCCGGACGTGACCACCTCGCTCGGCCACCTGGCCGCGGCGCTGGCGGCCGCCCGCGCCGAGCACGGTGTCGGCCGCCGGGGGGTCGACCGGGTGATGCTGGCCGGCGCCGCCACCCGGATCCCGGCTGTGCGGGCCCGGCTGGCCGGGTACTTCGGGCTCGGGCCCGACGACCTCCGCGCCGACCTCGACCCGGGCGAGCTGAACGCGCGCGGGGCCGGCCTGATCGCCCGCGAGTTCGAGCCGGCGATGATCTTCGAGGGAGCCCGGCCCGGCCTGCTCGGGGCCAATCTGCGGCTGCGCGCCGAGATGGCCGATCCCAGCCCGGCCGCGCCCGCGGCCGACGGCGGCCCGCCGGACCTGCTGCCCGGCGTGCCCGCCGAGACGCCGGCCGACTTCCGGCCGGTCGCCGACGCGAGCCACCGGGCACTGGCCAGGACGCCGGAGGGTGCCCGGCCGGGCCTGCGCGCGGCGTACCAGGCCTTTGTCGCCGCGATCCAGGCCGCCGCGCCGGACAGCCGACTCGCGGAGCTGGGGAAGGAGTTGAGCGACGAGTACGGCCGCCTAGGGTGAGCCCTATGCTGATCAGCTGCGGCCTGCCGGTCTCCGGCGCCTGGGCGAGCCCCGCCTCGATCGCCCGTTTCGCATCCCGCGCCGAGGAGCTCGGCTATCACGGTCTGTGGTCGTTCCAGCGGCTGCTGGTCGGCCAGGGACAGCCGATGGCGCCGGTGTACCACAGCGTGCTCGACCCGATGATCGCGCTGAGTTACGCGGCGGCGCTCACGTCCCGCATCCGGCTCGGCGTCTCGGTGATCAACCTGCCGTACCTGTCGCCGGCCCTGCTCGCCAAGCAGGCCGCCACCCTCGACGTGCTCAGCGGCGGCCGGCACGACCTCGGCCTGGGCACCGGCTGGTCGGAGCCCGAGTTCGAGGCGACCGGCTCGGCACCGGAGCCGCGCGGCCGCCGGGTGCAGGAGTACCTCGCCGTGCTGCGCACGCTCTGGACGGACGAGGTGGCGGCGTTCGAGGGCGAGCTGTACCGGGTGCCGCCCAGCACGATGCTTCCGCGGCCGGTGCAGGCCGGCGGCCCGCCGGTGCTGCTGGGCGGCACCGCGGACGTGGCGTTGCGCCGGGCCGGCCGGATCGCCGCGGGCTGGGTGACCAGCAGCCGGACCTCGCTCGCCGAGGTGGCCCGGGGCGTGCAGATCGTCCGCCGGGCGGCCGAGGAGGCGGGCGGCGACCCCGACCTGACGCGGATCGTGGTGCGCGGGAACGTGCAGGCCGGCGAGCGGGATGACGCGGTGCCCCTGTCGGGGGACTGGGAGCAGATTCGCGGGGGCGCCCAGCGCTACGCCGAGGCCGGGGTGACCGAGCTGTTCTACGACCTGAACTGGGATCCGGCGATCGGCAACCCCGAGGCGGACCCGGCCGCGGCGGCCGAGCGGGCCGACGAGATCATCACTGCGCTGGCACCGGCCGACTTCTGACAGCGAGGATGACGCCCGTCGAAGTCGCTAAAGTCGTGGGAATGGCATCCGATTCGTAATCGAAATGGCGCGGGCCCCCACTTCAAAGAGTAACGGAGATCAACACAGAACCATGCCCTCGCGGGCCTCTTCGCCGTCGATCCAGCCCCCGTGCCGGTGTTCGGCCGTAGATCTTCCCGGTGGAAGCGCCCAACACCGGAGAATCCGACGGTCGGGGCGGTTCAAGATCGACACGCCGACGAAACGTCGGCGAAACAGCGGATCCGGTTCGCGGGAAGAGGACTTCGATGACTTTGCGCAACAGTACGATTGCCCTTTGGGTTGTGATTTCGGGCATATCGCTCGGCACGGCTCGCGAAGATGGGTGATTTTTCACCGTAAGTCCAAGTTTAGAACGTACGGAGTGTGCACGGGAGGTGACCTGACCTACGCAAGACTTTCAGCGGGCCGTTATTCATTCGATGCGTCAACTCATTTCCTACGAGCGAGTTCCGGACTACCTTCCCAACGCAGCACCCGAAATACCTCTCAGGCACGACGCATGTGAGGTGTGTCGTCCGATGGAGGTGACTACACGTGGAACCACTGGCCCAAGAGGCTGAAGTGGCTCAAGTCGGCCTGCTCTCAGATGAGCCTGAGATCGATGCCGACTCGCCCAAGCGCAGGGCGGAGACGCGGGGCAAGTCCCCGACCCGTATCGCCCTGGCCCGCCTGCGTAAAGACCGCATGGCGATGATCTGCCTCGGCATCCTGATCTTCTTCGTGCTGATCGCGCTCTTCGCGCCCCTGCTGGCCAAGATCGAAGGGCAGGACGTCTCGACCTTCCACCAGGATCTGATCGACGACTTCGGCTACCCGACCATCGGGCCCAACTCGCAGCACTGGTTCGGCGTCGAGCCGCGGCTCGGCCGCGACCTGTTCGCCCGCTGGGTCTACGGTGCGCGGCCGTCGCTGGTCGTCGCGACCATCGCGACGATCATCTCGACGTTCATCGGTCTGGTCATCGGTCTGGTGTCGGGCTTCGCCGGCGGATGGATCGACCGGGTCCTCTCCTGGATCATCGACCTCGTCCTGAGCCTGCCCTACCTCCTCTTCGCGATCGCCGTCCCGGCCGTGATCCTGACCATCTTCGTCGGCAACAACGAGGGCGTCGACGCCCAGACGACGGCGACGGTCCGGCTGTACTCGCTGATCTTCGTGTTGTCGTTCCTGGGCTGGGCCAACCTGGCCCGGCTCATCCGCGGCGAGGTGCTGTCCCTGCGCGAGCGGGAGTTCATCCAGGCGGCTCGCGTGATCGGCGTGCCGACGAGGAAGGTGCTCTTCAAGGAGCTCCTGCCGAACCTCGTCGCGCCGATCGTCGTCTCGACCTCGGTGGCGCTGCCGGCCTTCATCGTCAACGAGGCCGCGCTCACCGTTCTCGGCGTCGGCCTGACCGAGCCCACCCCCTCCTGGGGTGTGACGATCTCGGCCGCGACCAACTACTACCGGGCGGACCCGCTCTATCTGTGGCTGCCCGTCGCAGGCATCACCATCCTGGTGCTCGCCCTGGCCCTGCTGGGCGACTCCATCCGCGACGCATTCGATCCGCGCACCCGGCGGTAACGGCAGTACATCTCGGATTGAGAAGAGGAGAAATGGCAAGACGCGTTCAACTGGCTGTGGCAGCCACCGCTGCCGTGGCCCTGGGCCTGACAGGCTGTGGCAGCCCGTCGTCCAACAACAAGGAGTCAGGCAAGGGCGACACCGGGACCATCAACACGGCGGTCCAGGGCATCGACCGAAACGCCAAGGGACCGGCTCCCGAGATCGCCGGCGCTCACAAGGGCGGGACCCTCACGGTCTACTCGCAGTCGACGCCGAACACCCTCGACCCCACCAACATCTACTACGTCGACTCGAACGAGATCGGCAAGCTGCTCTTCCGTACGCCGACGCAGTACGACGTGCGCCAGGGCAAGCCGGTGCTGGTGCCGGACCTGACCGACCTCGGCACGGTGTCCTCGGACAACCTGACCTGGACGTTCAAGCTCCAGCCGAACATCAAGTACGCCGACGGCACCCCGGTCGCGGTCGATGACCTGGCGTACGCGGTGAAGCGGTCGTTCGCGCACGACGTCTACGACGCCGGCCCGACCTACCAGCTGATCTACTTCAAGGACGGCGACAAGTACAAGGGCCCCTACAAGAGCGGCGACACCTACGCGGGCGTGGAGACCCAGGGCACCGACACCCTGATCATCCACCTGGCGAAGCCGTTCCCGGACCTGCCGTACTACCTGACCTTCCCGGCGTTCACGCCTATTCCCAAGGCGAAGGACACCAAGCAGAACTACCAGAACAACCCGATGATCACGGGTCCGTACATGTACGACGTGTTCACCCCGGGTACCGAGCTCAAGCTCAAGAAGAACCCGAACTGGGACCCGAACACCGACCCGGCTCGGCACCAGTACGTGGACGCCTGGGACTTCAAGTGGGGCCAGGACGACGTCAAGACCCAGACGCAGGTGCTGAACTCGTCGGGCCCGGACGCCAGCGCGATCAACTACATGAACATCGACGCCTCGCTGGTGCAGCAGATCACCGCGAAGCAGGACCAGCTCGTCCAGGGCCAGAGCCCCTGCACCCGGGTCTGGCAGATGGACACCCGCAAGATCCCGCTGGAGGTCCGTAAGGCCCTCGCGACGGGCTGGGACTACGACTCGGTGTGGACGGCGTACGGCTTCAACCCGTACACCGCCGAGCGCGCGAGCACGGTCATCCCGCCGAGCATCCCGGGCTACACCAAGTACCCGGCGCTCCCGGGCCTGTCCGGTGCCGGCAAGGGCGACCCGGCTGCCGCCAAGCAGCAGCTGCAGGCCGCCGGCAAGCTGGGCTTCGAGATCAGCTACTACTACGACAACACCAAGCCGATCCCGCAGCAGGTCAGCCAGGCGATCTCGAACTCGCTCACCGCGTCCGGCTTCAAGGTCAAGGCGATCGGCGTCTCGACCGCCGACCTGCGGAAGAAGACCGGCGACTACGACGCGCCGGTGAACTTCGCCCAGTCGCCGCGCGGCTGGTGCTCGGACTGGCCGACCGGCAACAGCTGGTTCCCGGTTCTGTTCCAGACGCACAGCATCTCCGACGGCCAGAGCTGGGGCATGCTGAGCGACAAGGCGCTCGACGCGGAGATCGACTCGATCGCCGCACTGCCGAGCGACCAGGCGTCCGCCAAGTGGGGCGCGCTGGACCAGAAGATCATGGGCATGTACGTCGCCATCCCGATGGACTACGAGAAGATGGCGCTCGTGAAGGGCACCAACGTCGGCGCCGTGCAGGGTGACGCCACCGTGGGCATGCCGCTCTTCCAGTCGATGTTCCTGAAGAGCTGATTTTCGCCGCACCTCCCGTTCGGGTGGTCCGGTCCGTTTCGGCGGGCCGGGCCACCCGGTACGTCCATCCAGCAGCACCCGGGGCCGGCCGCGATCGCGCCGCCACGGGCATTCCTTCCAAGCGGGGACAACCGGCCCCGGGTCCGTGAAGCATGAGGAGTAACAGCCGTGGTGTTCTACATCCTGCGACGCCTGGCGAGTGGGATCTCGGTCGTCTTCGTCACTCTCGTCGCCAGCTACGCGCTCTTCCTCCTCGCGCCGACCGACCCGGCCGCCACCATCTGCGGACCCAAGTGCACCCCCGACCGCATCGAAGAAATCACCAAGAGCCTCAACCTCGACGACCCGCCGCTCGAGCAGATCGGCGCGTACCTCAAGGGCATCTTCGTCGGGCGGGACATGGAGATCGGCGGCACGGTGCGGCACTGCGCGGCCCCGTGCCTCGGCTACTCCTTCCCGACCGGCCAGCCGGTCACCGACATCCTGGCGCGAGCCCTTCCGGTCACCCTCTCCATCGTGCTGGGCGGCGCGATCATCTACAGCACCGTCGGCCTCTTCGCCGGCACCGTCGCGGCCCGATATAGATCATCGAATCTCGACCGCTTCACGGTCGGCGCGAGCCTTTTGATCAACTCGGTCCCGTACTTCGTGATCGCGCTGCTCGTCGCGCTCTATCTCACCCGCGGCTTCCTGCCGCGCCCGCAATGGACACCGTTCCTGCAGAATCCGTTGATGTGGGCGGCGGGCATGACCGCCGCTTGGCTGACCCTCGGCCTGACCAACGCGGCGCAGTACACCCGATACTCGCGGGGCTCCATGATCGATTCGCTGGGCCAGGACTACGTGCGGACCGCGCGCTCGAAGGGCATCAGCGAGCGGCGCGTCATCTACCGGCACGGCGTGCGGGCCGCGCTCACGCCCGTCGTCACGATCCTCGGCCTGGACGTCGCGTACCAGTTCGTGAACACGCTGTTCACGGAGAGTATCTTCGGGTTGCCGGGGCTCGGCGTGATGACGCTGCGCGCCTTCTTCCAGTACGACCTGCCGGTCCTGCTGGGCAGCGTGATCGTCGGTGCGACCGTGCTGGTTTGCATGAACCTGATCGTCGACATCATCTACACGTTCCTCGATCCGCGAGTCCGGCTCGGATGAGCGAGACGGCCGACATCACCGAGACTGGCAGCACCATCGAGACGGGCACTCTTCACCAGCAAGGCGGCGATATGACCGAGCAGACCACCCGAGCGCCGCAGACCGTCGTGCGCTCCCGCCGTCCGCGAGGCGACAACGAGGAGGCGTACCTGGAGGTCAACGATCTCCACGTGCACTTCCCGACCGCGGACGGACTGGTCAAGGCGGTTCAGGGCCTGAGCTACTCGCTGCCGCTGGGGCGCACGCTCGCGATCGTCGGCGAGTCCGGCTCCGGCAAGAGCGTCTCCAGCATGGCCGTGATGGGTCTGCACGACCGCAAGAGCACCCGGATGTCCGGCTCGATCAAGATCGGGGGCCGCGAGCTCATCGGCATGTCGGACGAGGGCCTGCGCGCCGTCCGCGGTTCCGAGGCCGCCATGATCTTCCAGGATCCGCAGTCCTCGCTGCACCCGTTCTTCACGGTCGGCGACCAGATCATGGAGAGCTACCGGGCGCATCACAAGGTGTCGAAGCGGGCCGCCAAGGAGCGCGCCATCGACATGCTGAACCGGGTCGGCATCCCCAACCCCAAGCGCCGGGTCGAGCAGTACCCGCACGAGTTCTCCGGCGGCATGCGCCAGCGTGCCATGATCGCCATGGCGCTGGTGAACGACCCGAAGCTGCTGATCGCGGACGAGCCCACCACGGCCCTCGATGTCACCGTGCAGGCGCAGATCCTCGACCTGATCGCCGACCTGCAGCGCGACTTCGGCTCGGCGGTCGTCTTCATCACGCACGACCTGGGCGTGGTCGCCGAGATCGCCGACGACATCATGGTCATGTACGCCGGCAACGCCGTCGAGCACGGCCCGGTCGAGAAGATCCTCGGCACGCCGCTGCATCCGTACACCTGGGGCCTGCTGGAGAGCATTCCCGCGGTCTCCGGCACGCAGGGCCCGCTGCACCCGATCCCCGGCACCCCGCCGAGCCTGCTGGCCGTGCCGTCCGGCTGCGTCTTCCACCCGCGCTGCGAGTTCCGCGAGCGGGTGCCCGACGACCTCTGTCGCACGCTCAAGCCGGAGCTGGTGTCGCGGACGGCCGACCTGGGCCGCTCCTCCCGGTGCCACCTGCGGAATCCCGACCAGGTGTTCGAGACCGACGTCCTGCCCCGGCTGTAAGAGGAACGAAGACGATGACCGCTGCTAGCGCAACCGCCAAGTCGGGCGTCCGGAAGGTGGAGGGGGCACCCCTGCTCCAGCTCGAGGACGTGCAGATGCACTTCCGGATCAAGGGCGAGGGCATGCTGGCCCGCCGTAACGTGATGGTCCAGGCCGTCGACGGCGTGAGCCTCACCCTCAGCCCGGGCGAGACCCTCGGCCTGGTCGGCGAGTCCGGCTGTGGCAAGTCCACCACGGCCCGGCTGATCACCCGCCTGCTCGAGCCGACCGCCGGAACGATCAAGTACCAGGGCGTGGACATCGCCCACATGTCCGAGCGGCAGCTGCGGCCGTACCGCCGGGAGATCCAGCTGATCTTCCAGGACCCGTACTCGTCGCTGAACCCGCGGCACACCGTCGGCACGATCGTCGGCACGGCGCTGCGCACCCACGACATGGTGCCCAAGGGCGGTGAGCTCAAGCGCGTCCAGGAGCTGCTGGAGCTCGTCGGCCTCAACCCGGAGCACTACAACCGCTACCCGCACGAGTTCTCCGGCGGTCAGCGTCAGCGCATCGGCATCGCCCGCGCCCTCGCCGCCCGGCCGAAGATCATCGTGGCCGACGAGCCGGTCTCCGCGCTCGACGTGTCCATCCAGGCCCAGGTGATGAACCTGCTGGAGAACCTCCGCAAGGAGCTGGGCATCGCGTTCGTCTTCATCGCGCACGACCTCGGCGTGGTCCGGCACTTCTGCGACCGGGTCGCGGTCATGTACCTGGGACGGGTGGTCGAGGAGGCGCCGCGGAACGCGCTGTACGAGAAGCCGCAGCACCCGTACACCCAGGCCCTGCTCTCCGCGGTGCCGGACATCGGTGTGGTCCGCGGCGTCCCGCCGAAGAACCGCATCCGGCTGGTCGGCGACGTGCCCAGCCCGGTCGACCCGCCGTCCGGCTGCCGGTTCCGCACCCGCTGCTGGAAGGCCCAGGACATCTGCGCCACCCAGGACCCGCAGCTGCTGGAGAAGGCCCCCGACCAGACGGTGGCCTGCCACTTCGCCGAGCCGCCGGTCGAGTCGATCGTCGCCGAAGCGGTCTGACTTGGCAGTCCCCCCGCCGCCGAGTCCGTCCGTCTACCGCACCCGGGCCTACACCGCCCGCCGGCGCGTCCTGTACGCGCTGGCGGCGGTCGGCCTGGTGCTGGTCGGCTACCTGATCGGGAGATGGCAGGACACCCCGGCCGCCCCGCTGCCGGTCGCCGCGACGGCGGGAGCGTCGGCCGTGCCCTCGTCAGCGCCGCCGACCACCACGCCGCCGCCGTCCCCGACGGTCTACCGCAAGCTGCAGGCCGAGACGGCCGACGCGCTGAACGGCATCCAGACCCAGGACACCGAGGACGAGGGCGGGGGGCAGAACGTCGGCTGGATCGCCAACGGCGACTCGCTGCGCTTCGACGCCGTCGACTTCGGCCCGGTGCCGGCGACCAAGCTGGACGTGCGGGTGGCGTCCGACTCCGACGGCGGCCGGATGGACATCCGCCTGGACTCACCAGACGCGGACCCGATCGGTGCGCTGCGGGTGACCCGTACCGGCGGATGGCAGAACTGGCGTACGGACGAGGTCACGCTCCGGCCGGTCACCGGCGTACACACGGTGTTCCTGACCTTCGCCCGCGATGACGACGACGAGTTCGTCAACCTCAACTGGCTGCAGTTCGCTCACTGAGCCCGCCCGTTGCCTGGACCGGGATGCTCAGCGTGAGTACGCCGTTCTCGTAGCTGGCGGCCAAGCGGTCGGTGTCCAGCGGGTCGGCGAGGAACACCTGGCGGCTGACCGGGCATTTCTCCCCCGTGACCGGCTTGCGCTCGGCGCGTACGGTCAGCGCCTTGTCGCCCATGGTGATGTCGACGCCGGCCGGGTCGACGCCGGGCAGGTCGATATCGATGTGGAAGGTCTCGTCGATCCGGTAGGCGTCGAGGCGCGCCCCCGAGGTGCGGGTCGCGGAATCGAACACGCGGGCCTCGAGCGCGCTGCGTAGCAACATGGGGTGGTTCCTCCAGCTATCAGAGTTGAGCGTGGGTGACTCAACCTCTGTCCACAACCGAGATTCTCGCTGGGGAATTCCCTGGACATGACCGTGGGGCGGGCCATCGTGGCCCGCCCCACAGACGATGCGACTACCTGGTGTTACTTGACGAATGCCGGGCCGGTGTTACTTGACGAATGCCGGACTGGTGTTACTTGAAGAACGCCGGACTCGTGTTACTTGAAGAACGCCGGACCCGGGACGCCGACGCCGGTCTCGGCGTCATAGCCCCGCGTGCTGTGGATCGTCGACGTCTGCACGTCGATCGTCTGCAGCTGGTACGACCGGCCGCCCGAGGCATCCACCGTGTTCACGAAGTTGGTGCGGACCTGGAGGACCGGCGACTTCGGGGCCACGATGTCGGTGATCGCCGCGGTGCCCGCCTTGCGGTAGTACGACGGGTTGACGAAGCCGACCGGGTGGTGCCGCTTCTGGCTCTGCACGGCCTGCATGCCGGCCAGCAGCGGGGACGACAGGCTCGTGCCGCCGATGCGGTACTCGTCGTAGTACGTCCCGTCCGGGAACACCTGGGTCTGCCCGACCCGGAAGCCCGTGTTCGGGTCGCCCGGCATCGAGATGTCCGGCACGGTGCGCATCCGGGTCGACCCGAAGTACTTCGAGATCGAGTCCGGAACGACGCCGCGCTGGTAGAACGGCTGCGCGAACAGGATGCTCGTGCCGCCGCCGCCACCGGACGAGTACGCCGGGGCGCCCCACGACTTGCCGTCGGCCGAGAGCGCCGAGTAGGCGTTCTGCCAGCCGTGCTCCCACACGCGGTGGTTGTGCTTGTCGATGCCGACGCTGGTGCCGCCGACGCCGGTCACGTACGGGAGGTCGGCCGGGAAGTCGACCGTCTTGTTCTCCGGGTGGGTGCCGCCCGAGGTCTCGTCGCCCGAGTCACCGCTCGAGAAGTCGACGGTGATCCCGGTCAGCGCGGCCTCCAGCGAGAACTGCTGGTAGAAGTCGATGACCTCCTGGCCGAGGTCCTCCACCTTGTCGGTGGCGTTGCCCCAGGAGTTGGTCACGATGTCGGCGACGTGGTTGTCGATCGTCGCCGCCCAGGCCTCGTCGAGACCGGTGACGCAGTCCGAGGCGCCCACGTAGACGACCCGCGCGCCCGGGGCCATCGTGTGCACGGCCTCGATGTCCAGCGTCTCCTCGCCGTACCAGCCGGCGCCGCCGCACTCGTCGACGAACTGGTAGCCGTCCGGGCCCGGAGTGATCTGCGAGAACTGGTTGTGCCGGAAAGCCGGCAGGCCGTGCTTGCGGTTGTAGGTCCGGGTGTCCTGCACGATCGTCGGCGAGGCGAACGCGTCGGTCACCGCCACGGTCACGCCACGGCCGTCGATGCCGTGCCGGAGCTGGTCGCTGACCCCGTACGCCGCCTGATACTGCTTCGGCTCGTAACCGCGGACCACGTACGGCTGCTTCTTGCCGTTCGCGGCCGGCTGGTCCACCGCGATCTTCTCGCCGTAGTACGCCGAGGACGGCGTGCCGGGGCGGAAGCCGGTGTCCGGGCCGGGGAGGGTGTCGGCGGGCTTCTTGAGCGCCTGTCCCTGATCGAGACCGAGGACGCCGGAGACGACGCCGATCACCGAGGCCGGGGTGTTCTCCGGCAGTGAGAGCGCGGTGCTGTTCGCGTGCACCGTGGTGCCCTGGTATGAGTAGTTCTTCAGCGTGGTGCCGAAGACCTTGTCGATCTGGGCGGTGGTGCCGGACGCCTCGACGTACATGCCGCCGAGCGTGTTGCGCAGCGCGAAGCCCGAGCCCTGGAGCCAGGAGCGGACCGCGTCGACGTCGGCCGAGGCCGGCGCGTACTGCGCCTTGAACTGGCTGGTGCTGAGCCACCGGCCGTAGTTGGCGCCGGCCGGGTCGGAGATCGAGGCAAGCTTCGCCTCGGCCGCCGCGGAGTCGCGCATCTTGAGCAGAACGCCGAACTGAATCTGATCGGCGGCGGCGGGAGCGCTGCCGGTGGCCCGCGCCTTACCGAGCCAGCGAGGCTGGCTGCCGGGTAGGGCGTGCCGTCCGGGACGGGCCGCGGCGGTGGCCGGGCCGGCCCCGAGGACCGAGGCCGCTGCCGTGCCGAGTGCGACAACCAGCGCGAGCCGCGACCTCATGGTCGTTTTGATCACTTTGCCTCCACATTGAGTGGCCAGTGAAGTGGATGGTCGCCCCCACATAACCGCCCAACATGTTCGCCGGTCAATGCTTCGAAGGTAACTTTCTCGATCTCATGTAGTTGTCTAGATGGATATCTTCGCAGGTAGAGGGCATCGATCGGACATCTGTTCGATGGCCCTCGATGGTCTGGCCTGAACCAGTAGGTCGAGGGAACTTCGAGCCACCACCGGCGGCCCGGATGTCCGATGGCGCCGAGGCTTCGAGGCCGTAGGCTCGCCTCGCGCCATCCGGGCCGACGGCGACGACGCGCAAGGCCGAGTGGGATGGGGGGCGCGAGGATGCGTACGCGATGGTGGGCCGCCACGGCGGTCGTTGCGCTCGTCGCGGTGGGCGGCGGTGCTGCCGTCTGGTCCGCGACCCCGCGGCACGCGCCGGTCCCGGCGGCCCTGCACGACGCCCTGACCGCCCGGGTTGTCCGACACCTGGAAGCTGACCCGGCATGGGCCACCGAGAGCACCATGGAGCCGGGCTATCAGCCGGTCTGCGAGGGAGACGTCTTCGGCCTCGACCCGGTCGACGCCCGCGATGTCGGTCAGGTCCGCAGCGTCTACGCGTGGGTCTTCTGCAAGTGGCTGCCTCCGGCCGAGCACCGGGCCGGACGGACCGCGCAGGAGTTGCCGGCGGAAGTAGTCCCGATCGCGGTACGACTCGGGCAGCCCGATCGCTTCGAGGTGCCCCGGGACGGTGAGGGCGTCTATCCGGCGGACATCCGCCGAATCTTCCCTCGGGACGTACGTGACGTGGCGTTCGGCGGCTTCCCGGGGCTCGATGCGGCAACCACACGGCTCGACGCGCGGGTGACGGCACTGCTTGCCTGACCGCGGCTACACCACGACTGCTGTCCTACGTGGAGAGTTTGCCGAAGACAGCCCGTTCCAGGCCGCCGTGATAATGGTCGGCGTGCGGATCATCGGTGACTGCAGCGAGGACGAGATGGTCGCGTGCTTTCTCCTCGGTGAGCTGACGAGTGCAAGGTTCGGTGCGGGGCTCCGGCGTGCGCTGGCCGCGGCGGGGAGGTCCGAGCGCCTGCTGACCGATGCGGACCTGGCCGACCCCGCTGACAACCGGGCACGACGCGCCCTGCTGGCGGCCACCCGCGGCTACGGCGAGAACCGTGATGTATTCGAGGACTTTCCCGACCAGGTCCGTTGGATCCGGGCGGGGCTGACAGCGGGCGAACTGGCCCGGGTGCGGTACATCTCGTACTCGTACTGGAACGAACTGTCCGGCGGCAGCCGGTTGCCAGCCGACGCGGCCGAGCGCATCCGGGCCGGGGTACGAGTGTTCGGCGTCTCGAACGGCAGGTTCATCGCCGCCGCCCGCGCCGTTCGGCGGGGAGAGCGCTTCGCCCCGCTCATTCTGGCCGGGACGCGGCCGGAAACGCTTGTGTGCCTGGAGGGCCATCTGCGGTTGACCGCACTCGCGCTGGCTGGGTTCCCGGCCGAGGTGGAGTGCCTGGTCGGGACGGCTCGGGCAATGGATCGGTGGGCACGGTGATCCGCTCGGCGGAGTAGCGCTGGGTCGCCCGCCTACCGGCGGTAAGGGTCGCGCGACCACTCCCGTACCTGTGGATGTGGGTCACGACTGAGCATGGCGCGGATGTCATCCGGCGGGTCGGGCCGACCGGCCACCGTGCGTCGAACGTCCGCGTCGTCGTCCGTCGCCAGCCGGCGGATCAGGTCGGGCGGACACACCTGATTCAGGCCCAGCGCCGACCGCACGTGGCTGTCGGGATCGGTCGCCAACCGTTCCAGCACGTCCGGTGGACAGGCCGGGTTGACGGCAGCCCGCCGGCGCAGCACTGTTTCCGGACTGGTCGCCGCCTGGAGGATCGAGTCACGGCTGCGGGCGCTCGCGGCCGCATAGGCTCGATTGCTGTCGTCCGGGTCGTTGACAGCAGCGTCCACCACCCATGCCGGGGTGGCCGGGTTGGTCAGCACGGCGTATCGAGTGGACGGGTCTGGATCGGTGCGCCACTCCGCCAGCAGGTGCGGCGGGCACAGCGGGTTGTGCGCCGCACCCTTGCGATCCTCGCCCCGCAACCCGGCGCGTAGCAGCGCCACCGTCCTCGTGTGCCAAAGCGCCCACATCCGAACCTCGGACTCGGGGTCGTCGGTCAGGGCGTCGACGACCTCGGGGGGCGTTCCCGGATGCTCCGCGACCATCCGCCGCACCGTGGCGTTGCCCTGCTCGGCCAACTGTCGCAACAGGTCGCCGGCCAGGTCAGGGCGTAACGTCGGCAGCGACGGCCGGCCTTCGGCATACCACTCGTTGTCGTGGATCCACTCGCACGGACCGAAACCCCAGCGCCGTTCTCCTACGGGCCGATCGCAGCCGTCCTGGAAAATGTCGCGGCACAGCATGCGTCGCACGGTAGGCGACGGCGTCCATCTCAGACCATCAGTGGCGATGAACGCGGCCCCTCGTCGATGCCCTGCGCCAGCCACCCGGCTGGAAACGCTATTCCTGGTTGATGGTGGGTGTAGGCCTCGGCCGAGTCGTGAAGCTGGCGGTGAGCAGCTCGCACAGGATGGGTAGCTCGCCGGCTGCGTCCGTGTCTGCGTCGATGCTCGCGCTCGCCGGGCCGCCGGATCTGGCGCTGTCCGCGTCACCTTGGGTTCCGACCGCCCCTTCCCGCAACGACCAACGACAGCCCGGTCAGGGTCATGCCGACGAGCCCGACCCAGAAGCCGTAACTCGTGCCGGCCTCGATGCCAGGGTCGGAGTACCGCCGTAGGCGATCACGTGGCATCAGCGACTCTGCGAACTCGGTAGCGGACACCTCCTTTACTGACGACAAGTGAACTTCCGACACTCCGGCCGCATTGACCTCGGCGGGGGGCCAGGTCTCAACATCGCTGCGCTGCTGAAGTGTCAGCAACACCGAGACCGCAACCGCAGCCAAGGCCGCGAGCCATATCGCCACCGGCACTCGACCGCGGGTCATCCGCCACGCCAGCCATCCGACCGCGGCTCCCACCGTAAGCAAGATCGCCACCGTCCATCGAGAGGACATTCGCCATGCCGACCCGACGAACGTCTCGGTGCCGACCCGCATCGCCCACCACGGCAAGAAGCCGCTCAGAAGGGTCAGGAGGGCCGAACCCCCGATGATTCCCTCGCGCCATTCCCGGGACACGGAATGACCCTACGGAGCACAGGTCGCACCCGCCCGGGCTTCCGACTATCCCGAGCGGGCCCCTCACCGCGCGGGTGCGTACCGAGCAGGAGGTAGGTGGATGGACCTTCGAGCCAGCAGCGGTGGTCCGTATGCCCCAATGGCTCCGTGGCGATGGCCGGCATTGCCGCAGCCGCCGCGGCGCGGTGGCTCGACTTCTGGCGCATGACGAGGCTGGAGATCTTCGAAGGAATAGGGAGCTCTCCTCGGCCGCGCCCGCGGACCGGTACGCCGCGGCACGGAACGGACTGCGGCGTACCGATCGGATCGTGCTAGCCAGCTTCAGTGAGGTACCAGCCCTGCCAGCCTACGCCCGGCCACAGCTCCGATTCGTAGTAGTGGCGGCTGCCGCTGACATAGACCCTGACCTTGTGCGTTCCGTTCAGGTCTACGCCCGCACCATCGACTTTGTCGGCCAGGCCGTGGTTCGGCATTTCCTGCCATCCGCCCGACTGTGGCCAGGCGTGCCAGATCGTCCGGCTCGGAGCGATGCCGAAGCACTCGTCCGTGATGTCGTCGCTATTCCAGTCGGCCCACACGACCTGCGTGCCGCCCTTGAAGGTGCCGACGTAGCCGAAGCAGTCGTCGTTAAAGCTCGACGCGGCGGCCGAGGCCGGCGACGGCGATGCGAGGCCCACCAGCGCCCCTGTCAGCAGCACTGCCATCACCGCACGGATCAGTGTTTTTCGCCGTTGCACGTGGTTTCCTCCCGCTTTGGGTAAGTCCCCGGGGTTTGGCTCACATAATCCCCAGTGGACATTGGGGGTGTAGTTCTACGTGGTTGTCTGGGTGGTTGTCGACCCTGTCGGAGCCGGGTCGTTGTGGTCGGTAGCTGGGTCCGTTGATGCAGACTTGGTGGTTGGTGTTGATAAGCCGGTCGAGCGGGACTCCGCGGCGACAGGGGCTCGGGAACAGAGCGATTCAGCGCCCACGCAAACCCGAGTAGTCGCGTAGTCGCTACTACTCGGGTTTCCGTGGGCCTTCCGTCGGCCGGGACTCGTTACCTTGTGCTTCCAAGCGATCAGCTCACGTGTTGGGCCCATCGGCATCGCCGGCTGCTTGGATCTCAGGAGTGCATTAGGTGAATCTTGAAGAGCAGCGGTAACGCTACGACGAACAGGGTCAATGCGACGGCGATGAACCGGAGGCCGACCATCGTCGTGTGCCGGCTGTGCCAGTTGTCGGTATCGGCGATGGCGTTGAAGTAGATCTCGACGCGACCGAGGGTGGACAGCACGACGGCGGTTGCGGCGAGCCCGAACAGTACGAGCATCTGCAGGATGTCGTACCCCTTGATGAGCATGCCGGCAATACAGCAGACGGCGGCCGGCGCCTGGATGGCGAGTGCGGACCAGAACGCGCTGGATGCCATCGTGCGGTGCATGCGCAGGCCGATGAACCCTGCCAGGGCCCCGTCGAACATCCCTGTGTCGAGAAGCCACCAGCCGCTACGCATGCCTTCATGGTGCTGGACCATCCGCCTCGGTCGCGACCCCGGAACGTTCCGCCCGCCACGCGGGCAGACCCCAACTCCGCCCGAAGTTGCCCACAGAAAGCCGAGGAGCCGCACATAT
>NZ_JAOSZE010000035.1 GCF_025630775.1 Actinoplanes sp. KI2 | reverse complement strand
CTTCAGCTGCTTGAGCGGGCGCTGGTTCCCATCGGCTCCCTTCGGAGCCCTGGCGTAGACCTCCACGACAGCCTTGCCCGGGTTGCCGGTGGCCCGGTTCGACACGGGCACCGAGACCGTCACCGCATCGTCGGGAGTGATCTTCGAGGAAGACAGTCTCGGGGTGCCGTAGACGAACGGCGAGTACGACAAACCTTGACCGAACACATAGTGGGGAGCCGCGCAAGCGGGACCGACCTGGTAGTAGAGGTACGTCCGGCCGCACTTGGCGCCTTCCGCCTTGGTCATCCGGTAGTCCTCGATCGCGAGGTCCGGAGCGGCCGCCGGCCCGAGTTGTGCGTCAACGTCGGAGTACCAGGTCAGCGGCAGCTTGCCCGAGAAGTTGGCCACCGCGGTACGCCCGTCCTCGAGCTTCACCTCGTCGTTGAACAGCAGCTCGGGCATGGCCTTGCCCTGGTACATGCCGTTGAAGGACGACCAGACGATCGCCCCTACGCTCGGCAGGTCCTTGAACGCGCTGACGTCGACCATGGTCTTGGCCTGGATCCACACCACGATCTTCTTGCCGTATTTCTGGGCGAGCGGGGCGATCGAGTCCCGGATCAGCTCGGCCTGCATGCGCGGCAGGGCGACCGTGGCGCGGTCCGTGCCCTCGCCGCCGTCGTTGTTCCGCTGGCCGACGGAGACCACGACGTTGTCGGCCTGGGAGATCTGGTATTCGGCGGGCGCCGCGTCGGTCACGGGATCGCAGGGGCTGCTGGCGCACAGCGAGGTGGTGATCTTGGTGCCGTTGGCGTCGAGGACATCGGGGAACACCGCGAGGTGGTCGGACCGGAACGGCGTGCTGGAGCCGGCGGTCACGGACGAGGCGGGCGACCCCGTACGCTCGGCCAGCGCCTGGGCGAAGGTGGTGTTGACCGCCGTGGGCCCGGAGTAGGAGCCGGACTGGAACGCGTTGAGCGAGTCCACGTGCCCCAGGGCGACCGTCTTGCCGGTCGTCGCGCCCGCGAACGGGAGCGTCCGGCCGGCGTTCTTCAGCAGCACAGGCGCCTCGAGGGCGGACTCGTGCGCGACCGCACGGTGCGCCGGCGAAGCCAGCTTGACATCGGGATCGCCGCCCGCCGACAGCGAGTAGGACTCGCTGTTCCACGGGACCGAGCCGACGGGATCGAACTCGCCCAACTGGAACCGCGCGGTGAAGGCGCGGACGAGCGCGATGTCGACGTCGGACTCGCTGACGAAGCCTAGACTTTGAGCCGCCGGGAGTCCGGTCGCGGTCGGGTAGTCACCGCCCGAGCAGTCGAGGTCGGTGCCGGCCTTGAGCGCCCACGCGTTGCCGAGGGTCTTGTCGATCTGCGTCTGACCGCCGAGCTGGACCGGATGCCACGAGTGTCCCTGCGTTCCCGTTCCGTACACGCGGGTGATCGCATCGCAGTCGGAGACGACGTACCCGTCGAAGCCGAACGACCGGCGCAGCATGGTCTCGAGGGAGTACCGGCTCGCCGCGGCCGGCGTCCCGGGAGTGCCGCCCGGGGTGACGTTGTCGCGGGGGCTCCACACGGTCGGGTAGCTCGAGGCGGACGGGTAGTCCGTCGTGTAGTCCTCCACCTCGTTGAGGGCGTTGTAGGCGACCATCAGCGACCGCGCGCCCGCCTTGCCGGCCGAGGCCGCGAAGGGCGGCAGGAAATACTCGTGCATCGTACGTTCGGTGAAGTTCGACGTACCGAAGTCGCGGTTCGCCTCGGAATTGTTCGCCAGGTAGTGCTTCGGCGTGGCGACCGCCTGAACGTAGTCGCGCGGCCGGGCGGGAATCGTGTCGGGACGCGACACGGTGTTGCCCTGCATACCGGTCACGAAGGCGCCGGCCACCTGACCGGCCAGGAAAGGATCCTCGGTGTACGACTCGTCCGCCCGCCCCCACCGGGGATCGCGGTTGAGGTTCTGGTTCGGCGACCAGTAGGTCAGGCCGTGACAGGCGCCACCGACGGGGCTGGGATTCGCCACCCCCGGCGGGCAGGACGTGTTGTAGGTGACGCGGGCCTCGTCCGCGATACCGCCGGCGATCTTCTGCGTGATGGCCGGGTCCCACGTCGAGGCGATCGAGGTGCTCTGCGGGTACTGCGTGTAGTTGTTGTTGCCGGGGATGGTCGGGAAGTAGATCCCGTGATTCGCCTCCCCCCAGTACCCGTACGACTTCACGCCGAGCCGGTCGATCGCATGCGGCTTCGGACGCCAGGTCGCATGCGGCTGCATCGCTATGAGCTGGTTGTACTTCTCCTCCAGCGTCATGCGCGAGACCAGGTCCGCCGCACGGACACTGAATGGCAGCGAGGTGTTCTTGTACGCCGGCGTGCCCTCCGCGGACGCCGATGTGTTCTTGTCCGCCGACGTGCCCTCGGCGGATGCCGAGGACGGCCGCGCCAACGCGCCCAGCGTGCCCACCGCCACAGCCCACGCCAGTCCGAGCGCCAAGACCCCGCGCCCTGGACTTCTGGCCCCTCGGCCGTGCCTCCTCCCTCGCGAGGACGCAGAACTGGTCTTCACCATGTGAAGGTCTCCCCTGTCCAAGGTGGCGAACTCCGATCTCTCGATGGATCCGAACTGCTGTCCCGCTGCCACACGGCCCGGTGAGCCGCCGCCTGTCGCCCGTCACCTCCTTCGATCGCCAGGGGGTTGTAGCTGAACCGGTCCACAACGATGGTGGAACCGCTGAGCTGGCCGGCCAATGATAGACCGGCGTCAATTGATCAGCAGTACTATAACGGTTACGCAAACGGTTCGGCGGTGTCGCGTCAGTTGCCTCGGTCGTGCAGGAAGACGTGCGGCACGAGGTAGTCGGATTCATCGTCCGCGCCGGGCACCAGATTCTGGGCATACGACGTGAACGCCACGAACCGGCCGTCGGCGGAGATCGACGGATCGCGGCTCTCACCCGTCGCCTGCGTGCCGTCGTCGGCCGAACTGGCCAGTTCGATGCCGCCGGTCTGCACGTCTCGGACGAAGACGTCCCACCGGCCGTTCCCGTCGTTCGGAACAAGCCCGTGCTGGCCGGACGTGAACGCGACGAACCGGCCGTCGGCGGAGATCGCGGGCCGCACCGTCGGGGTGCGACCCGGGGTCTCGGTAGGTCGCCGGAACTCCTCGCGGCTGGCCCAGGTCAGTGCACCGGTGTTCAGGTCGCGGACGTAAATGTCGGCCTGGTTGTTGGTGTCGTCGGGGACCAGGTTGCCGTCGGCCTCGAAAGCCACGTGGCGGCCGTCGCCCGAGATCCGCGCGACCAGGCTGGGCCCCGAGGCCTGGGTACCGGCCGCGGTCAGGCTTACCCGCTCGGTCTCGGCGGTGGAGCGGTCGTGCACGAAGACGTCGGCGGCGTGGTTCGTGTCCGGGCGCAGGTCCAGATTGGGGGCCGCGGAGACGAACGCCACGTAGCGGCCGTCGGCCGAGATCGAGCTCTGGGTGACGATGTCAGTCGCCTGCCGCCCGTACGAATCGACGCTGACCCGCTCGGTACGGCCGGTCTGCCGGTCGACGACGAACGCATCGGGTACGTCGTTGGTGTCACCGGCCACCAGGTTGGTGGCGGCCGACTCGAACACGACGAAGCGACCGTCGGCGGAGAGACTCGGGTTGAAGCTGTCCCAGTTCGCTTCCTCGCCGCCCGTGCCCTGGCTGACCCGCTCCGTGGTGCCGGTCTGCCGATCGTGGACGAAGACGTCGGACCAGCCGTTGGTGTCGCCCGGTACCAGGTTCGCCGACTTGGAGTTGAACGCGACGAACCGGCCATCGGCGGAAATCGACGGCGCATCGCTGTCCCCGCTGCCTTGGTGGCCGGCCGAATCGACGCTGACCCGCTCGACGGTACCGGCCTGCCGGTCCCGTACGAAGATGTCAAACGAGCGCTTGGTGTCGCCGGGGACCAGTCGCTTCGACGCCGACCGGAACGCCACGTACCGCCCATCGGCCGACACCGAGGACGAGTCGCTGCTGTCCATGTCGGGCTTACCGTCCGGGGTGACTGCGACAGCGGTCGTGGTCCCCGCGGTCCCGTCGGCGTGCGCCGGAATCCCGGATGCAAGCGCGGCGGCTGCGGAGCCGACGGGGATCGCTTGGGCGGATGCGGCTGTGGCGGTGAGTCCCACTGCGGCGAGCAGGGCGGCGCCGGTGATCGCGCCCGTCAGCGCCCGTGCGGGTCGCATCGTCATGGTGGAGATCCTTTCGTGGCCGGCCGTCGGTGCCGGACGTGTGCCATCGACGATCGGTCCACCGAGCTCGGCCGGGAAGGCGTGGCGGGGTTGTCCGTACAAGCCCGTACGGCGGCCGTTTCCGGATGAGGGTCGAGCGCCGACCCGTCGATACCATTGATTAGATGATGGTCTAAGCTTCGCGGCCATGATCAATCTACGGGGAACCGCGACCTCCGTCGTCCTGGCCGGCCTGCTGAGCCTCTCCCTCACCGCCTGCGGCAGTTCCACCGACAGCTCGGCCGACGCCGGCAGCGCGACGACGGCGCCGGTCGACGCGAAGACCGCGCTGGCCGCCTCCACGACGGCGCTGAAGACCGGCAACTACGCCCTCGCCGTCAAGACGCCGGACATGACGGTGACCGGCAGTGTGCACGCGCCCAGCAAGAGCGGTGCCTTGAAGATGGACTTCACCTCCGAGGGCAGCACCTTCACGATGGAGCTCATCGGCGTCACGCCGGACCGCTGGGTCCGGATCAGCTCGAGCGACGCGCAGGTCCAGTCCTTCCTGGGCGGCGACGGCAAGTCCTGGAGCCACGTCGACACCAGCAAGGTCAAGAAGGGTGGCGGGCTCGACATCGACGTGACCAACGCCGACCTGCTCGGCCTGGACGCCCTCATCAAGGGCGCGACCACGGTGCAGGGCGACGCCAAGAACATCACCGGCACCATCGACGCCACCAAGATCGAGGCCGAGGACAGCCTCCTCGACTCCGACGACATCAAGGCGATGGGTACGGCCGCAGCCACCCTGCCGTTCACCGCGGCCCTCGACGGCCAGGGTCGCCTGACCACCCTCGTGATCGACGCCCCCAAGGCCGGCGACACCCCCGCCGGGAAGTGGAGCTACACCATCTCCGGGTACGGCGAGCAGAAGACCCAGACCAAGCCGGAAGGCACCATCAAGGAGATCTCCGACAAGCAACTCTCCGCGCTGAACAGCTGACCCGTTGAGCCGGCGAACCTGGCGGTGCCCGGCATAAGACGACGCCGGCGTTGATCAGCTGCGGCGCACCGGCGCCGCAGCTGATCCCCTCTCCTGGCGCAGCGTCATCATCGGCAGCGCTGTCACCGCCATCCGGCACCGTCGTCGACGCCGGCACCGGCCCAGGGTATGCAGGACGACCGGGTCGCCCGGCGGTTCCTAGCCCCGCCGGCGCTCGTCACCCGTCGGGAAACGGCTGAAGCGCGATTCCGTGGTCGGTCTCGCGCATGCCGAGCTCGTACGCTGCGGCTCCCCGGCAGGCGAGCGTCCTCGGCGGTTCACCCTTGCGTTCGACCGTGAGCTCGAGGTCGGCGATCGAGCAGTTGACCGTGTTGTGCTCCGGGCCCACCGGGTCGGCATAGACCCAGCCCACGAAGTTCCGAGCCTCCGCCGACACGCGACCGCGAACCCGCACGTCAACGCCCCTGAGTTCGAACTTGCACGCGGTGGAGCTCTCCTTCACCACCGTCGACCGGATTCGCTCGAGGCCGCCCAGCCGGTGCGAGACACCATCGAGACGCACCATCGCGTTGCCGATCCACGGCGTGGTCAGCGGTCCCAGCTTGATGCGGCCGAGGCCGGCGTCGAAGTAGCCGTCGGCCCCGCGGAAATCGTTGGCGTGCAGCCAGATCCACCGCTCGGCATGCTCGGTGCCCCAGTTGTGCCCGATCATCCCCGGCCATTCGTCGAGCACGAACGTGTCGTCGTTCACGGTCACGGAGCCCGAGAGGCGGGCATCCGGGTACGGCGAGAGCAGCTTGGTCCTGGGCAGCGGAGCGCGGTACAGGAAGTCGTACGGGAGATGGCGAAACACCTCTGCGCGGCCGGCGTAGGTGAGCTCCCACCGGACCACGACGTCCGGGACCACGATGGCGCCCCGCGCGGCGCCCGGCGCCAGGGAGGCCTCTCCGACGCGGATATAACCACCGGGCGGAGCCTCCACGGCCTCATGTGGGAACGTCGCCTTCGCCGCGATCGGGGCGGGCGCGTCGCCGTCGAACATCGTGAACCACAGGGAGCCGGTCAGGGCCGCACCGGGCCGCTTGTGGATCGTGTAGCGGAGCCATACCGCCCGCCCACCGCCCGGACGGGTCGCCTTGACGTAGAAACTCTCGTAGTGGCCGGCCCCGGAACCGACCGACGGAAAGCGCGCCTCCGTACGCATCGGCTCAACCTATACGTTTGAACGCCGGCGGCTGATCGCGGCGAGGGCCGCCACGGCCCCGGCGGCGGCGATCAGCATCGCGATCACCGATCCGCGTCCGCCGGCGGCGGGTTCGGCGGAGGCGACCAGGATCAGGGCCGCGACACCCAGCGCGGTGCCGAGCTGTGCAGCCGTATTGAGGACGCCGGTGGCCGTGGAGACATGCTCCTGGGGCACCTTGGTACCGAGGTCGTTGCAGGCCACGGAGGATGTGCCCAGGCCGTAGCCGAGCAGCGCCAGGCCGGTCACGGTGCCGGCCACCACATCGAGGGTGAGCGCGACGACGGCGTTGCCGAGGGCCAGCAGGGCAAGGCCGAGCACGATGGTCCGGCGGGCGCCCCAGCGACGCATGATCGGTCCCGCGAGGACGGATCCGGGCACCACGGACAGGCTGAGCGGGAGCAGCATCAGTCCCGCCTGCAACGCCGACAGCCCGGCGGTCTCCTGCGCATGGATGGTCAGCAGCACCGCGGTCGAACTGGTTGCCGCGGTGTTGACGAAGGAGCCCAGCGACCCCGCGGCGAGCCGTGGCTGCCGCAGTGCTCCCAGAGGCAGGATCGGGTCTTTGCTCCGCGCAAGGCGGAGGACGAGCAGCCCGGCGAGCAGGACGCCGGCAGCAACGGCCGACGCACCGGCGGCGCGGTGTGCCGGCTCCTGCAGAAGCGCGGCGCCGAACACCATCGCCATCACGGACGCGGTCAGCAGCAGAGCGCCGACCACGTCGATGTACCTGGACCGGTCCGCCTGCGGCCGGGCGTGCACCGACACGATGACTCCGGCACCGAGCAGGAGCGCAACGGGAATGTTCACCCAGAACACCGCTCGCCAGCCAACCGTGTCGGTCAGGTATCCGCCGAGGAAGAGACCGCTCGCGCCGGCGGCGGCTCCGGCGGCGCTCCACCAGCCGAGCGCACGTGCTCTCTGGTCGGCTCGGGAAGCGGTGGCCAGCAGCAGGCTGAGCGCGGCCGGCACGGTCAGCGCCGACGCCGTGCCCTGCACCGATCGAGCCAGCACGAGCTGCCATCCGTACCTGGCGGCCCAACCGATGCCTCCGGCGACCGCGAACACCACCAGCCCGGCCACCAGCAGCCGCCGGTGGCCGTATTTGTGGGCCAGCCGCGCCCCCAGGACGAGCAGGCCGCCGAAGAACATCGCATAGGCCGTGGCCAGCGGGGCGGCCAGGGCACCGGAGGCGTGGACGCCGCGGATGATCGAGGGGATCGCGACCACTGCACTGGTCACGCCCATGACGTCGACGAACTGCACCAGGCAGAGCACCAGCAGGGCCCATGCTGCGCGAGTTCGGGTCTGCTCGCGTACGGAGGAAGTCATGAGCGTGCCATCGGACACCCTTCGCAGCGACGGCCCGTCAACACGCGTCCCGGAAACGAGATTGATCGCTCATCCGGCCGTTCTACCCATCGATGTCCGCGATCATGCGGGAGGAGTCCGCAGATCGGGCCTGTCGATGGAGGTCGTCGGGAAGCGCTTCCCGAGAGTTCCCGCATCTTTCGGCACATGGTGGGGATCAATTAGGACCGATGTTGAGAGAGCGCTTCCCAGGTCCGATACTCCTGAGCACCCACGTCCCCTCTCCCCGAAGGGAGCGTCATGCATTCATCCCCACGGATGCGAATCCTCTCCGCGGCCCTGCTCGCCATCGCCGCCACCCTGGTCGTGCCGCCCGGCCCGGCGCAGGCCGCAACCCTCACCGTCCAGGCCGAGTCGTACGCCGCACAGTCCGGCGTCCAGCTCGAGGCCACCGCCGACTCCGGTGGTGGGCAGAACGCCGCCTACCTCGCCGAGGGCGACTGGATGCGGTACGACGGCGTCGACCTGGGCGGCGCCGGCACGCTGACCGTCCAGGCCCGGGTGGCGTCGGCGGTCGGCACCGGGCGCATCGAGCTGCGTACCGGCTCGACGACCGGGACGCTGCTCGCCCAGTTCGCGATCGCGGCTACCGGTGGCTGGCAGTCCTGGACCACGCTGACCACCACCACCGCAAGCCACCCGACCGGCGCGCAGACCGTCTACGCGGTCCTGCGCAACACCACCGGGGGCGACTTCGTCAACATCAACTGGTTCTCGTTCGGCGACGGCTCACCCGCGGACAGCGGCCCGGGCTGGATCCCGATCGACCAGGCGGCCTGGAACGCGCAGCTCGCCGAGTTCAACTCGATCGTGCCACGGGCGGTCCCGGCGACCACCGTGCGCGTACCGGAGTTCAACGCGACCTGTGCGTACAGCCACTCGCACACCGACGACCCGATCGTCTTCCCGAGCATGCCCGGCGCCTCGCACATGCACAGTTTCCTCGGCAACGCGAACACCGACGCGTACACCACGACGGCCACGCTGCTCGCCAACGCGGGCACCAGCTGCCGCCCCGCGCCGGACCTTTCCGCGTACTGGATTCCGACCCTCTACGAGAACGACCGCGCCGTCGAGCCCAAGGACGTCGTCGTCTACTACGGCTCCCGGCTGACCGACCCCTCGGCGACCAAGCCCTTCCCCCAGGGTTTCCGCATGATCGCCGGCGACGCCAAGCTCCAGACGCCCACTCCCGCCGGCTCGGTGAACGCCTTCTACTGCGCCGGCCCCGGCGGCGAGATCGGCCGCAGCGCCGACGGCAACTGGCCGATCTGCGCCTCGACCGCCGTCCTGATGTTCCACCTCGTCTTCCAGGACTGCTGGGACGGCAAGCACCTCGACAGCCCGACCCACAAGCAGCACGTCTCGTACAGCTATGACGGCACCTGCAAGGGCGACTATCCGGTCGCGATCCCGAACCTGTCGTTCCTGATCGCCTACCCGACGAGCGGCTCGGCGGCGGGCTTCCGCCTCGCCTCCGGCATGGCCTCGTCGATGCACGGCGACGCGTTCTTCGCCTGGGACAACCGCGCCCAGTCCGAGCGCGTGAAGAACTGCCTGGTCCAGAAGGCGAAGTGCAACACCAACGGCGATTTCTGACCCTGCGTCTCCCGGCCGTGCCGCCGCGGTCTCCCCGCGGCGACACGGCCGATCCGCACCCGGCAGGCAGGCAGCCCTCAAGGCGGCCGGGATCGGGGCCCACGGCAGATGCGCTAGCTTGCTAGCATGCTAGCATCGGCTTGTGGGTGACGAGGAAGTCAAGCAGTTCAACGTGTACCTGCCGATCGGACTGATCAGGCAGGTCAAGTACCGCGCCATCGAGTCGGGCATGTCGTTGTCGGCGCTGGTCGCTGCCGCGCTGACCGCCTACCTCGACAACCCGCACGAGCCGGAACAGCAAACCGAGGAGGAGATCTGAGATGGCGACCGAAGGAATCGAAGCTGTGTTCCTGGAGACTCACAACTGGGGCAAGGCGGCGAGGTTCTTCCAGGCATTGGGCTACGAGTTGGAGTTCTCGACCGACCACAACTCCGGCCGGCTCCGCAACGGCGACGGGCCGTACCTCTTCATCGCCGAGATTCCCCCGGACCGCGAGCCGCAGACCCAGATCGTGCTGACGGTGCCCGACGCGGACGCGTTCCGCCCCGACGCCGCCGTCGACGTGGTCACGCCGTTCGCGGAGACCCACTACGGGACCAGGGCGATGACCGTCCGCGACCCCGACGGGCGTCTGTGGACCCTCCAGGCTCCCGCCAAGGGCTGAGCGCGGAGGAGACGTCGTGGCAGACGAGCGAACCGGGGCCCCGGACGACACCGCGGTGCGGACCGCCCTCTGGCGGGCGATGCACGTCCAGGTCGACCCGCCGCCGCACGTCCTCGAGGACGAGATCGGCCTGCACCTGGCCGCGCCCGGCGACGACTGGCGCCGTCGCCCCGACATGGACCCGCGAGCCACCAGCTCCTTCCGGGCCGCCATGGTCGCCCGCGCCCGTTTCGTCGAGGATTTGATCGCCGAGCAGGCCGACCGCGGTGTCGCCCAGTACGTCATCCTCGGAGCCGGTCTGGACACCTTCGCCCAGCGCCGGCCGGAGATCGCCGCCCGCCTGCGGATCTTCGAGGTCGATCGGCCCGGCCCGCAGGCTTGGAAGCGGCATCGTCTGGTCGAGCTCGGCTACGGCGTTCCGCACTGGTTGCAGCTGGTACCCGTCGATTTCGAGGACGGCGCGGACTGGCTGACCCACCTGTCCGCTGCCGGGCTGGACCTCGGCCGGCCGGCGGTCGTCGTTTCCACCGGCGTCACCATGTACCTCACCAAGGACGCCACCGCGGCCACCCTGCGCAAGATCGCCGGGTTTGCGCCGGGCTCGACGCTCGCCATGACTTTCCTGCTGCCGCTGGACCTTCTCGACGAGGCCGACCGTCCCGGCCTGCGGGCGAGCGCGGCCGGCGCGCGGGCGTCCGGAACCCCGTTCATCAGCTTCTATACGCCGTCGGAGATGCTCGGCCTGGCGCGCGCAGCCGGCTTCACCGACGCCCGGCACGTGTCGGGATCGTCGCTTGCCGACCGCTACTTCACCGATCGAACCGACGGCCTCCGCCCGTCGAGCGGAGAGGACCTGTTGCTCGCCACCACCTGACCACCACCTGCCGATACCCGCGCGGTCAGTCGCAGGCCACGCCATCGCCGTCGGCGTCGAGACCTTGGGAGTCCTTACCGGCCACGATCAGATCCGTGAAGCCGTGCGCTGCCAGCCAGGCGCATTTGCCCTCGGTGCCGGCGACGCCGGCCGGGAAGACCAGCGGGACACATTGGGTAGGGGTGCCGTAGTGGTGATCGCAGCCGTCCACGAAGGCCGGGACCTTCAGGGGGGCCGTCGGGGACTTCTGCTTCGGCAACGGGCTGGCGGTGGTCCCGTCGCCGAAATGCTGAACGAACGGAGCAGCCTTCGGACTCGCACCCGCCGACGGGACGGCCGGTGGCGTGGGAGTTGTGGAATGGACCGCGGCCACGGAAGGAGACGGCCACGTCGAATCGACGACGACCGGCGGCGCCACCGCGGCCGGGGACGGCGTCGCGCCCGACCCGAGCCCCGCCCGCCCGAACGTCACCAGGACCGCCGCGACGGCCGCCACCAGGGCGACCACCGCGACCACGGTGGATCCGCGCCGGACCGTCATCCGACGTGGACCCACTGCGCGACCGACGGGACCCCGTTCGTGCCGACCACGAAGAGCATGTACCAGCCGGGCGGCGCGATGTTCGGGTTGCTCGTCAGGTTGAGGCCGATCGTGCTGCCGCTCACCGACATCGGCAGGTCGACGTACCGCTGGTTCGGGTCGCTGGAGTGGGTCACGGCCTCCGGCCGGATCAGCTCGGCCTTGAGGACCGGGCCGTCGACCGTGACGGTTTTGGTGGATCCGTACGCCCACTGCTGCGAAGGCAGGCTCAGGATCTGCGGCCGGGCGCCCCGGAAAAGGTACGGCGGAGAATAGATCGACAGGCGCATGTCGAACGATCCGTTGCCCGGGTTGTCGCCGACCGCCATGACACGGCCGTCGGGCAGCAGGAACGCGGACGAGTGGTACGTGCGCGGTACCGGGTCGGTGGCCATGCCGGCCGTGAACGTGGTGGTGGCCGGGTCGTACATGGACGCCTCGTACACCGGATCTGCGCGGTTGTGCAGTCCGCCGCCGGTCTCGAAGACCTTGCCGTCGGGCAGCAGGACCGCCGAGACGTACATCTTGCCCTGGGTGGAGGTTTCCGCGACGCCGCCGGTCAGCGTTCCGGTCGGCAGCAGCGGGCCGGCCGTGTAGGCGGGGTTGGCCTGCTTCAGGTCGATCAGGTCGGTGAGCCGGTTGGCGTCGGGGTTGCTGTTGATGTTGCCGCCGCCCAGCGTGATGACCTTCTGGTCCTGGGCCGGCGGGAGCAGCACGCTCATCGACTGGTCCCGCTGGTCCTTGTTCTGCAGGCCGCCGACCGGCGTGATCGTACCGGCGGTGTAGTCGTAGATCGACGAGCCGGTGCCGGGCAGTCCGTTGCCGAAGACATGGCTGCCGGTGTAGAACAATCGCCCGTCCTGCATGAGGATCATCGACGGGTACAGGCCCCAGAAGCTCCACGTCTGGTTCGCCTCGTTGAGGCCGAGCCACCGCGACTCGCTGGTCTTGAAGTACTGGGTGGCGACCGTGCCGGACGAGTCCTCGCCGAGCCCGCCCAGCGAGATCACGTCGCCGTTGCCCATGATCGTGGCCGACGGGTACCAGGACCCGGCGGTCATGTCGTTGACCCGGGAGTACGAGTTGGTGGCCGGGTCGAAAAGGTACGAGTTCTTCAGCCCTTCGTACCCGTGGCTGCCGTCGGCCGCCGGGTAGGCCTTGTTGCCACCCATGATCAGCACCCGGCCGTCGGGCAGTTGCACATGGCCGGCGCAGAACAGGTCGGCCGGCGTCGGCACGTTGACGAACGTCCCGGTGGCCGGCTGGTACACGGCGGTGGTGAAGGTCCCGGCCGCGAACGCGTCCGGGTCGTTGCCGGACCCGGCCACGATGAGCACGTTGCCGTTCTTGAGCACGACCGTGTGGATGCCCCGGACCGGCGAGTTGAACGGCAACACCTGCCAGACGCCCTTGGTGCAGGCGTCGCCGGCGCTGCACGAGGTGCCGGCGGCCGGCGCCGTGACGTCGTTCATGGCGTAGTCGTCGGTCCGCAGGGTGCCGACACCGTAGATGGTGATGCCCCAGACGATCTGGTCGGTGTTGGCCGGCACCTGCGGCGTACGGACGGTCTTCTGCGCCCAGGCCGAGGTGACCGGCAGCGTGGCCAGGTCGGTCCAGTACACCCAGCCCTGCGCCACGTCGTGCCGGAACACGGTCATGACGGTGTTCGCGCTGGTCGTCGTGTACCAGGCCGACAGGTCGTACTGGTGGCCCGGCGTAACGTTCGGCGCGCACGAGGGGTTCTCCAGCATCATCGCCTTGCGGTCGCCGTTCGGCGAGGTCGCGAGCGTGATCTGCATGGCGTTGGCGCCGGTGTGGCCGGGACTCGTCAGGCCGAAGGTGAAGCTCTGGTCACCCCAGCCGGACTTCTCCCAGCACACCGGGAACCCGGTCGAGTCGAGGCCTTCGAGGCCCGGGTTGGCCACCAGGTTGGCGCTCGCCAGCGCCGCCCCCGTCGGGACGGCCGCGGCGATCACCGCGATCACCGCGAGGATGAGGGCCTGGGCGACACGCTTGCGGTCCGTGCGGCTCAGCCAGGGTCTTTCGTACGGCGTGAGCGCCGCGCCGCCGGCGGTCACGCGGTCACCGGCTGCCGGGACCGGGTGCGGTAGATGACCTTGTCGGAGATGAGGAACCGCGCCACGAACGAGATCACGAGGGTAACCAGGTTCGCACCGAGAACCCCGAGGTGCGCACCGCTGACCAGCAGCGCCAGCAGCGGGATCCGCAGCACCAGGTCGGCGTTGCCGAGAAGGAAGAACCGGTTGATCCGGCCCCAGAAGCTGCGGCTCGACCGGCGCGACCGGTAGAGCAGTGTGTCGGTGAGGGCGAAGTTCCACCCGATCGCCACCTGGTTCGCGAGCACGGCCGCCGGCAGGTAGTGCACGCCGGCCAGGTCGTTCAGCGCCCAGAGCGCGACCTGGTTGGGCAGCAGTCCGGAGAGACCGATGAGCCCGAACAGCAGCATCCGGGACCGCTGGGCGCCGAAGCGCAGCAGCCCGAGGTGCTTCACGAAGCGGACGCCCTCGGCCATCGACGACTTGGACTCGCCGGCGTGCCGCGGCTGGAACGAGTACGGCACCTCGACGATGCGGCCGGGCCGGTTGCGGACGACCAGCTCGAGCAGGATCTTGTAGCCGAGCGGGCGCAGCTCCTCGACCTCGAGCGAGCTCGTACGAATCGCGAACAGACCGCTCATCGGGTCGCTCACCTGCACCAGCGAGCTCCGAAAAAGCATCTTGGTGGCGAAGGTCGAGCCGCCGGAGACGATTCGCCGGTATCGGCCGGACAGACCGTCACGGTTGCCGCCGCCCGCGTACCGGCTGCCGATGACCAGGTCGGCACCGTCGCGGGCACCGGCGCCGATCAGGTCGGGCACGATCTCCGGCGGATGCTGGAGGTCCGCGTCCATGACGACGATCCACTCGCCACGGGCCAGCCGCATGCCCTCGACGACCGCACCGCCCAGGCCGCCGGCGCCGTCCTCGCGATGGTGCACGGTCACCGGGATCGGGCAGCCCCGCGCCGCCTCCCTGATCACCTCGGGGGTGTCATCGGTGCTGTCGTCCACGAAGACGATCTCGGTCTCCCCGGCGGGCAGCGCCGAGGCGAGCCGTTCGAGCAGGGTCGCGATGTTGTCCCGCTCGTTGAAGGTCGGCACCACGACGGTCTGCCGCAGCACGGTCCGCACGGGCAGCTCGCCGATGGTCCCGCGCATCCTCGCGCGTACCTTCGCGGGCCGGGTCTCGAGCGAGACCGGGTCGACGGTGATGGTCATGGTGTCTCCTTGTCCACACGGCGGATCTCGATCTGGCCGCCGGGCGGGCCGAACGAGGCGATCACGGTCGACCTCGTGAGCAGCGTCCGCACGGTGGGGAGGCTGTTCGGGTCCTGGCGCATGGCCGGGGTGGACACGACATAGTCGACGTCCCGCCAGCCGTCCGGCAGCCGCTTCGCGACCGCCGAGTCGAGGTCGATCTTGTAGAACCAGATGACCTTGTCGGGTGGGTAGCCGGCGTTCACGCAGTCGAGCCAGAGCACGTCGTCCACCACGACGGTGGCGCCCGCCCGGCCCGGCAGCTCCGCGCGGAGGTAGTCGGCGGCCTGCACGTACGGCGCGTTGTCGTCCACGCTCAGCGCCCGGCGGTCACCGACGTACCAGCGCGGGGCCACCACCAGGACGGACAGCGAGATCATCGCGCCGAGCGCGGCCCACCGCCACCACACCCGTCCCGGCCGCAGGGTGGTCACGCCCCAGGCGACCACGCCGGCGATCGCGATCGCGAAGAACGGGAGGACCTGCACGACGTACATGGCCGGGAGATAGCCGCCCGGTCGCAGCGCGACCACGACGAGGATGGCGCCCGCCAGGGCGATCGGCCGCACCCGGCGCAGCGCGAGACCGGCCGAGCACGCCACGGCCCCGGCGAGCAGGATCACCGGGTCGTAGTAGAGCCACGAGTGCAGCAGCGACGACGCACCCGAGCCGGACGAGAAGACGCTGCCCGAGCCCGAGCGCGAGCCGAGCTGGAACCCCCAGGCGCCGATCAGGGACACGTGCCCCGGGCCGGGGAACAGTTCGCCGCGCAGCACCGCGTAGAGCGGGTAGAAGCAGCCGGCCAGCACCAGGCCGCTCGCGAAGGCGCCGAACGCCCACGGCCGGGTCGAGCTGCGGGCCGTGTTCTGCCACATGGCAACGAGCACGGCCGGAAGAACGACGGCGATCGTCTCCTTCGAGAGGATCGCCACCGCGGCCGCCGCACCGGCCGCCGCGAAGTGCCACAAGTGCTTGCGGGGCGACAGGGCCAGCGCGAAAGCCCCGAGGATCCACACGACCGCGAACGAGTCGAGATAGATCTGCCGGCCCATGGTCAGACAGAGCGGCGACAGGCCGTACGTGATCAGCGCGAGCGACGCCGCCCAGCGCGGCATGCCGATGCGCCGGCTCACCAGGTACACCAGCAGCAGGCCGATCGCCTGGACCGGCAGCATCGCGATCCGGCCGGCCGCCACGGCGAGGAGTCCGGGGGCGAGCATCGCCGGGAGCCAGGAGAGTCCGGCCAGCTGAATCCAGCCCAGCGGCGGATGGTCGTACCAGTAGGTGTAATGCGCCAGTCCCCGGCCGTGCTGCACGGCCCAGGCCTGCGCCAGATAGGTGCCCTCGTCGTCGCTGGCCGACGGGAAGCCGGCGATGTTCCAGGCCAGCAGCGTGACCATCAGCGCGGTGAGACCCAGCGCGATCGCCAGGTCGGCGTTTCCCTTCAGCTTCCTTTTGCGTACGCCGTCGGTCGCGGCCGGAACGACCGAGATCGGCTTGGCGAGCTCGACCGCGGTCACGCGGCACTCCCCTCGGCCGCCGTGAGGTGTGCGCCCACGTGCGAGGTCAACTCCCAGTTGCGGCGGCCGGTGTACTCGCGCCAGACGGCTCGCAGCGCCGCCAGCGCGAGGACCACCGCGTACGGGAAGGCTCCGAGGATCAGGCGGGCGTAGTGATGCCACTTGATCTTCAGGTCGTACTCGTTGCCGAAGTCGCGCAGGCCCACCACCTGGAACATGAGCGTGGCCGCCAGGAAGATCACCGGCAGGAAGGTGAGCAGGGCGACGAACACGGGCAGCTGCGCCCAGACGGCGATCGCCACCCCGATCGGGATGACCACGCCGGAGAACGCCTGCACCAGCGGGCCGGTCAGCGTGTAGCGGGCCAGCAGCCGCTGGCGTAGCAGGGGCAGCCGCCGCCACTCCCCCTTGCGCAGGACTTGAAGGAAGCCCTGGTTCCACCGGGTGCGCTGCTTGACCAGCCCGCGCAACGAGCTCGGCGTCTCCTCCCGGGTGACGATCGTCGAGTCGTACGCCACGACCACCTTGGACCCGCGGCTCGACAGGCGCACGCCCAGGTCACAATCCTCGGCCAGGCAGGTGCCGTCCCAGCCGTTCGCCCGGCGCAGCACGTCGGTACGGACGAAGACCGTGTTGCCGCCGAGCGGGATGAAGCCCTTCTTGGCATGCAGGTGCAGCCGGCTGCGGAACCAGAAGAAGTACTCGAGGCAGTTGTGCAGGCTGTACCAGCTCGAATGAAAGTTGATCAGTTGGACGCCGCCCTGGACGACATCGGCGCTGGTCGAGCGGAACGCGTGGTCCACGTGCTCCAGCAACTCGGGATGCACCTGGTCCTCGGCGTCGAACACGCCGACGACCTCGCCGCGCGCGTACGGAAGCGCGGTGTTGAGCGCCCGGGGCTTGTTCTTCACCTCGTTGTGGTCGGTGACGACCAGGATCCGGCCCGGCGCCGTGCGCGCCACCCGGTCGGCCACCTCGGCCGTCTCCGGATCGTCGTGCCCGACGATGACGATGATCTCGAAGGCCTCGTGCGTGGACCGGAGCAGCCGCTCCACCGTGCGCTCCAGGACGGCCTGCTCGTGCCGGGCCGGAAGCAGAAGCGAGAAGGTCAAGTGTTGTTCCCCGTCCGGCGGTGCGAACCGCGTGGCGGCCAGGGTCTCCGGCGTGCGCCAAGCGTGCATCGTCCACCACAGCGTGACCGCGGCGAATGCCGAGAGAACCACCGAGACGAAAATCATGACGGCGGCAGCCAATGTCTTATACCTCTTCTCGGAGATCGGCCGGCCCACTCCCGCCGATCGCTGAGACACTAACCGCCGCAGGTCGGGGCGCTTCAAGACCGTTGTCGGCGATTTTGCAATACGAACGTGAACATTCTTGAAGCCGAAACGCGGCCGCAATATCAACTCGGACATGCCGGAATTTGCCGACCAAACCTGCGAGCGACCAGCGGTCGAAAAACCTTGCGGCGAAACGGAATCCGCCCGGCGAGCCGCGGCCATGGGCCGAACGGACGATCGGGCCTGACGATTCAGCCGATCTCGAAAAGCGCTGTCCGGCAGGACTCGGACATCTAATTTCAGAAATGTTGCGCGCGACGACGCGGTCATTTCCAATCGAGGCTCAGGCGGTGAAAGCGAATTGCATCGCGTCAGTGCCTCCCCTGCCAGCGCACGGCCGCCGCGCCGGCGAAATCGCCGGCGTGTGCGAAGCCGCCGAGGACCACCAGGTCGCCGGGGTGCACCTGTCCGGAGCGGACGGCGCGGTCGAGGGTGAGCGGGATGGCGGCGCCGAACGTGTTGCCGCACTCGTCGAACGTGTCCGGGTGCCGTTCGGGCGGCAGTCCCAGCGCCTGCCGCCAGTTCCGCAGGAACGTCCGGTTGGGCTGGTTGGTGATGAGCACGTCGATGTCGCTGGTGCTCAGCGCGAGGCGCCGGCACAGGTCGCCGACCACCTCGGGGACCAGCCGGTTGCCCCGCGCCAGGACGGCGGTCACGGCCTCCTCGGTGAATCCGATCTTCAGCTGGGAGGTACGGGTCTCCCAGTACCGGCGGCCGTCGTCGGCGACCAGCCGCATGTCCCCGGCATACTCACCGATGTGGCGCGTGCTCACTTCCAACACCGGTGACGGGCCGTCGGCGGTGACGTACCCGACTCCGCAGGCGTCACCGGGGATCGCGGACTGGGCGAGCCGGCGTACCTCGGACTGGGTGAACAACTGACCGGCCGCGGTCTGCACGTTGCAGATCAGTGCTCGCGTCGCGTCCGTGGTGGTGAGGATCTGGCGAGCCAGCTGGAGCATGTGGACGAACGAGGCGCAGCCGGCGTTCGCCACGTCGACCAGCCATTCCGGACGCAGCCCCAACCGGCGGGCGATCTCGGTGCCCGCGCCGACGATCGGCAGGTCCGGCAGCTGCGTGTGGACGAGCAGCACGTCCGCCGAGCGGATCTCGTCGGCGCCGTGCCGGTCGATCAGCTGCTGCACGGCCCGCTCCGCGAGGTCGACGTTGGTCTCGCCGGCCGCGACGTGGTGGCGCCATCGCGGCGCCTTGAACATCGCACTGTCCCGAAGCTTGTCGTCCGCCTGCGGGTCGCGGGTGAAGAAGTCGAGCCCGACCGGCTCACCGGGCAGATAGGCGGCGACATCGGTGAGGCTGACGGCCGGTGCGCCGGTCATCTCGCCACCGCCCGCACCGGCGGCACGCTCACCGGCAGCCCGGCGGCGTACCGATGCTCCAGAATGGTCTTGAGGTTGTTCATCTCGACGGTGTGCCCGGCATAGAACAGATCCCAGTAGTCGCCCACCCACGGCCGGTCCGGCCGGGGCGCCAGCTCCGGGTGGGGATTGCGGTCGTAGTGGGGGTGACGGCAGTTGGTCCAGGTCACGACGGAGCCGGACCGGCCCAGCACCAGCGCGGCCGGGATGACCCGCATCAGATAGATCATCCAGAGCTCCTCGCCCTGGTCCCAGGAGCAGTGGTAGTCCACGGTCAGGGCGCCGGGGTTGGCGACGGTCCGGCAGTAGATGCGGGTGTCGTCCGCCAACCGGTCATGGCCGGCCCACAGTCCGGGCACGCCGGACGGCTCGAAGTCCCGCAGGCTGTAGGTCCACTCCTCCAGGTGATGACCTTGCCGCAGATACTCGTAGACCTGCTCCGGCGGGCACTCGACATGCTGCTGGATGGTGCAGTACGTGCCGTAGATCTGCTGATGTGGATAGGCCGGGAGGGTCAGTTCCTGGCAACGGGCCACCAGTTCGTCCCGGCCGATGCTCTCCACGCGCATCAGGCCGGGAAGGTCAGCCAACCTGGACGGGTCGGTGCTCACGGGACGTCTCCTCGCTGTCTGGGTGCTGACCGAGCGCGGTCAGGAACGGCAGGAACGGTGGGACCTCGCGGGGGTCGACGTCCACCTCGACGAGCGCCGGGCCAGGACCGGCGGCGCTGTGCCGCAGGGCCCGGCGCAGTTGTTCGGCGCTGCCGGCTCCGCTGACCGAAAGCGTGCGGAACGCCGCCGTCATCGCGCCGGCGATGTCGGTCGGGCGGAACAGGTTGTAGCTGTAGTCGTCGCCGTAGAAGAGCTGTTCGCGGGTGACGCACATGCCGTGCGCGTTGTTGTTGAAGATCACGAAGGTGATCGGCACGTCGTACTCCACCGCGGTGTGCACCTCCATGCCGTGCATGAAGAACGCCCCGTCGCCGGCGAGCACGAAGGTGCGCTGCCCGGAGGCGAGCGCCGCGCCGATACCGGCGCCGAAGGCGTACCCCATGCCGCCCATGCCGACGGCGACCACGAACCGGCCCCGGCGCCGGGCCGGCAGCAGGTGAATTGCCGCGGCGGCCGCGTTCCCGGCGTCGACGAAGACGTGCGCGTCGTCGGGCAGCGCCGCGTCGATGGCGGCGATGGCTTCGGCGTACGGCGTTCCGCTGCCGTGAAACGGGTGGGCCGGCAGGGGTCGTGGGCCGGCGTGTTCCGGACATGGCCTGGGCTGCGCCGGGAACCGGCCGACGAGGGCGCGCAGCGTGCTCCGCACGTCACCGCGCACGGACTGGCCGGCGACGAACGGTGTCTCCGGGTCGAGGCAGATCACCGTCGTACGGCGGAGAAGCTCGTCGAGCCCGGCGCGGGCCATCATCGGCAGCCGCGTGCCCACCAGCAGGCAGAGGTCGGCGCGGCGCAGGCAGTCCGCGACGGTGGGGTGCCCCATCACCCCCGACACGCCCACGAACCGCGGATCGTGGTTGTCGAACACGTCCTTGGCGTCTGGTGTCACCGCCACCCACGCCCCGGTTCGCCGGGCGAGTTCGGCCACCTCGGCCCGGGAATCCGTGGCGGCCACTCCCGCGCCGGCGATGACGAGCACCCCGGTGGCGGTACGCAGGGCGGTCACTGCGCGGTCGACGGCCGCGAGGTCCACCGAGGTCGGCGCGGGCGTGGGCGGGATCGGAGCGTACGCGTCGACACGCGCCTGCTGGACGTCCTTCGGCAGCAGCAGTACCGCCGGCCCCCGGGGCTCGCGCAGCGCCGCGGCGACCGCCCGCGCGAGGAGCTCGCCGATGGTGTCCGGTCGCTCGACCCGGGCGCAGAACCGGGAGATCGGTGCGAACACGCGCCGGGCGTCGAATGAGCCGCTCCGGCCGCTGGATTCCTGGAACGCGCCCTGCCCGTCGAGGGCCGCCGGTGGCTGTCCGACCAGCGCCAGCAGCGGAATCCGCGAAGCGTGCGCCTCGGCCAGGCCGGGCACCAGGTTCATGGCGCCTCCGCCGGAGGTTGCCGCCACGACGCCGAGCCGGCCGGTGGCCCGCGCGTATCCGTCGGCCATCGTGACGGCGGAGAACTCGTGCTTGGCGACGACTCCCCGGACGGCGCTGTGGCCGCGATGGATCGCGTCGTACAGATCCTCGATGTTGGCGCCACCGACGCCGAAGACGTGGTCGACGCCGAACGTCGCCAGGTGGTCGACCAACCGGTCGACGAGACGACCCTGCGCGGTTCCCATCAGTGCACCGATCCCAGCCGGTCGCGGTCGGCGATGACACCGGCGATGGACGTCGTCTGGAACCGGAAGCGGTACTCGGTCGGTGTGACGCCGAGGGTCCGGCTGAACGCCCGGAGGAACGTCTCCGCGGTGGTGAACCCACACCGGCGGGCCACGCTGGTGATCGGCAGTTCGGTGACCTCCAGCAGCCGGCGGCCGCGGGTGATCCGCGCGCGCTCGACGTACTGCCCCGGGGTGATGCCGGCCTCGCGGCGGAACACCCGGGCGAAGTTGCGGGGGCTCATGTTCGCCCGCTCGGCCATGTCCGCCACGAGCACGGGCCGACCGAGATTCTCCAGTGCCCACTCCTGGGCGGCCCGGATCGGCGCGTCGGTGGCGAACTGCGCATCCATGACGGCGCTGAACTGCGACTGCTCGCCGTGTCGCTTGAAGAACAACACCAGGTACCGCGCCACCTCCAGGGCGAGCTCGGCGCCGTGGTCCTCCTCCACCAGGGACAGGGCCATGTCGATCCCGGTCGACACCCCGGCCGACGTCACGAACCGGCCGTCGCGGATGAAGATCGGCTTAGGGTCGACGACGACATCCGGGTAGCGGCGGGCCATGTCCGCGCTGAACGCCCAGTGGGTCGTGGCGCGACGCCCATCGAGCAGCCCCGCCTCCGCAAGCAGAAACGCCCCGCCGCAGACCGACGCCACCCGCCGGGACCGCGCGGCGGCCGCGGCAATCCAGGCGATCAGCGCCTCGTCGGCGAGCACGTCGTTCAGTCCCCAGCCGCCCGGCACGAGAAGCGTGTCGATCGGGCCGTCCCCCGCCGCCAGCGGCGTCGCCTCGATCGCTATGCCCGAGCACGTCCGCACCAGCGGCGCCTCCCGGGAGACGCACTCGACCCGGTAACCGGCGTCCGGCCGGTCGAGCAGCCGGGCGGCGGTGTCGAACACCTCGATCGGGCCCGTGATGTCCAGCGCCTGGCTCCCGGAGTACGTCACCACCACCACACGTTTCGTCACGGATAGACCATTTCGCGAACGCCCGTTTGGCCGCAATGACAACCCCTTGACAAATCCTGCCAAGAGCGGGTCTGTCCGATGTATCGGCACATCGGAGCTTGGCCGGCGGCGGCCGGTCGGTGCTGCTCAGGCGGCGCCCGAGGGTCGCAGTCACGGCCGGTTCGGTGCGCCCGGCGGCGCGGCGACGGCGATAGTGATTCATCTGACGGGTTTACTGCCCCCGCAGTAGTTCGAGGAGTCAGGGAGCGAGTGAGGATGGCCAGAGTTGTCATGCAGGCCGTGGTTTCGGTGGACGGCTACATCGCCCGTCCCGATGACACGGTCGGGCCGCTGTTCGACTGGTACGGCAACGGCGACCGCACGGTCCAAGCCAACGAGAAGTGGACGTTCCAGGTCAGTCGCGCCTCCGCCGCGTACGTGCAGCCCTTCTGGGACGCCGTCAAGGTCACCGTGATCGGCCGCCACCTGTTCGACACCACCGACGGCTGGGCGGGGGTGCCCGCCGCCGGGGACGAGCTCGTCGTCGTCACCCACCGGCCGCTGCCCGAGGAATGGCTGGCGAGGTTCCCCGGCGCGCCGTTCCACACCGCCGCCTCGGTCGAGGCCGGCATCGCTCTCGCCAAGGACATCGCCGGTGACGGTCTGGTCTGCGTGACGGCCGGCGACGTCGGCGGGCAGGCGTTCTCGGCCGGCCTCGTCGACGAGGTGGCGATGGACGTCGTCCCGGTGGTCATGGGCGAAGGGGTACGGTTCTTCGGCAGCCACGCCGGCACCGTCCTGCTCGACGACCCGGACATGGTGGTCCAGGGTGCCCGCGTGCTACACCTGCACTACACCGTCAACCGCGACGCCGTTCCCCCATCATGAGGAAAGGCAGCGGTTCAGTAGCCGATCCACTGGTAGACCTCGGGGATGGCCTTGGTCCCGCGACCGATCGCTGTCGCAGGACGAGGACGGCTGGGACACCTGCTGAACTCCCTGCTGACCCCATTGCGCTGAGCACTGGCGCAAATGGTTGCTTCACGAGTGTTTTCGTGTTTCGCTGACGTTTGAGTGATCCGCGCCAATGAATGCGGCCGAGGAGTCGCGAGTCGGGCGGGTCCGGAGGCGGCGTCCGCCCGGTCGCGGCCACGCGGTGGGTTTGGGTGGTGGCCGTGGACGGCGGTGTCGCGACGAGCGGCCAGGGCGCCGCCGTCGAGACGGTACCGGGCGCGGTTGCCGTGCCACGCGGCTATCCCGGCCCACTGGCGTCGTTGCTCGCCAAGACGGCGCGACCGTTGCTGATACGCGGCGGCGTGGATCGACAGCGCCTGTTCGACCTGCTCGACAAGGCAGTCCTCAATCCGGTGACGGTCGTCCGCGCGGGCGCCGGCTGGGGCAAGACCGTCCTGGTTTCGGCGTGGGCGCAGACCAGGCCCGGCCCGGTCGCCTGGCTCAGCCTCGACCGGCACGACAACGACCCGCAGATCTTCTGGGCGTACGTCGTGGCCGCGCTGCGCAGCGCCGGAGCCGTGACCTCCGAGAACCCGCTCGCCGAGATGGGCTCGGTCCCGCGGGACGAGCGGGAGCGCGGTCTGCGGATCGCCGCCGGGCTCAGCCGGCTACCGGTCCGGACGGTGCTGGTGATCGACGACTTCCACGAGATCGACGATCGGCAGGTCCTCGACGAGGTGGACGACCTGCTCCGGCATCCGTCGGCGGTCCGGCTCGTCCTGATCAGCCGGACCGAGCCGCCGCTGGCGCTGCACCGGCTGCGCGCGGCCGACCAGGTCGCGGAGATCCGGGCCGACGATCTGGCCTTCACCGGCGACGAGGCCGCGGCACTGGTCGGCGGCCACGGGCTGACCCTCGGCCCGGACGAGGTGACCCTGCTGGTCAAGCTGACCGACGGCTGGGCGGCGGGTCTGCAACTGGGGGCCGGGTTCCTCGCCGGCGACCAGGGAGCCCGCTCGGTCGCCGACTTCGTCGGCAACATCCGCGCCGTCGAGGGCTACCTCCACGACGAGGTCCTCGCGGGTCGCCCGCCACGGCAGCGCCGGTTCCTGCTCGAGACCAGCATCTGTGAACATCTGTGCGCCGACCTGGCCAACGCGATCACCAGCGCGAGCGACGGTCAACGGATGCTCGAGGAGTTGGAACGCGACAGCGGCTTCGTCGTCCGCCTGGGCCCGACACCGCACTGGTTCCGCTATCACCACCTGCTGCGCGACATGCTGGGGCACCGCCTGAACCTGGAGATGCCGGCCGACGTGCCCGAACTGCACCGGCGTGCGGCCCGGTGGTACGTCGACAACAACCTGCTTGTCGAGGCGCTGACGCACGCGGTCCAGGCCCGGGACTGGGCGTACACCGGCCGCCTGGTCATGACCCGGGTCGCGCCGCTCATCCTCTCCACCCAGCGAGCGGCCTTGGTCAGGATCCTCCAGCAGGTGCCCCGGGAGCAGCTCACCTCGACGCCGGAACTGATGATGTGCGACGTCCTGCAGATCTTCGAGGCCGGTGAATACGACGCGATCCCGGCACGGGTCGCTCGGATCCGGGAACTGCTGCGGGATCGACCGGACGTTACCCGGGACCCGGCCGAGGTTCTGCTGTTGACTCTCCAGGCGGCAGCGGACCGGATCGTCGGTGACATGCCCGCGCTCGTCGCGGTGGCGAACGAAATGCTCACCCTTCTCGCCGGATCCCCGTTCCACGACGGTGCGGCGTTCGCCCAGTACCGGGCGATCGCCCGCAACGCCAGGGGTATGGCCCTGATGTGGACGGGCCGGCTGGACGCCGCCGCCCGTGACCTGCGGGAGGCCTCCGGCGCGGCGATGGCTGCCGGCGTGGAGCTGCCCGGGATCAGCGCCGTCGGTCACCTCGCCCTGCTCGAGGTGATGCACGGATCGGTCCGGGCCGCCGCCGAGCTCGCCGGCAGCGCCCGGGACCTGGCCGAACGGCGGGCCTGGGGGTACACGTTGCAGGCCGTGGCCGCGCATTTCGCGCAGGCGCTCGTGCACATCGAGGGCAACGACCTCGCCGCGGCCGAGGAGGCGCTGCGGCGGGGCCGGCGGGCTCACGAAGGCGATCCGGAACCCGCCCAGCGGCTGGTCATGCTCGGTGTCCGGGCGCGGTTGGCGCTCGCACACGGCCAGCCGGCGAGGGCCCGGTCCCTGCTGGCCGAAGCACGCCGCGACCGGGGCGCGCGAGTCTGCGTCCCGCTCCTCGACCAGTGGTTGATGCTGCTCGACGCCGAGATCGACCTCGCCGTCGGCCGACCCGCACGAGCGGAACAGCGGTACGCCGAGTTCCTGCCCACCGAAGCCGTCGGGCTGGCCCACCGCGCCGGCCTGGCCCGTGCGGCCCTCGCCCGACGCGACCTGCGCCGCGCCGAGGAACTGCTCATCGCCGACCCGACCACCACGCTGCCGGAGACGGTCGCCACCGTCGAGGCCGGTATCGTCGGGGCCCTCGTGGCCGACGAGCGGGGACACACCACCCGGGCGGTGGACCTCCTCGCCGACGCCGTCGGCCTGGCCACGCGCGAGGGCATCCGCAGACCGTTCATCACCATGTCCGGCAGCCGGCTGGTCGACCTATTCGACCGGCTGCGGCTGCTCGACCCCGACCACGCGAGCCTCGCCGCGGACATCATCAACGAGGTACGTACGGCGAACGGCCCGGCGCCCGATACCTCCGGCGGCCTCACCGAACGCGAAGCACAGGTCCTGCGTTACCTGCCCACCATGCTGACCGCCGCGGAGATCGCCGCCGAACTGAGCGTGTCGGTCAACACCGTCAAGGCACACCTGAGATCGATCTACCGCAAGCTCGGCGCCGAACGGCGCAGCGAAGCCGTCGCCAACGCCCGCGACCTCGGCATTCTCTGACGACCACGCGGCCCGAGCCTCGGCCCGGAACCACCCGCATGCTGCGCACGTGGCCGACCAACCCACCGATAAGAAGGTGACCGAGCGTGGGCGACGCGGTAGGCTGGCCGTCGCAATCACGTCGCCTGTCGATGGCTCGCGTGCGCCGAGAAGCACGCCATACATGACCTTCGAATGCCGGAGCGGCTCTGCTCCCGTACGGTGAAGCCCGCGATCCGGGTCCGGACCCCGCGGGAGATCCGGTCGGCCCGGCGCCCACGCCGGCACCGATGCTGGGGCCACCTCGTCGCGGCGCCCCTGTGGCCGCTGCACGGCGCCAACCTCGGCACCCTGCTGCGCACCTGCGACGCCGTCGGTGCCTGCCTGGCGGTGCCGCCGTTCGGCTGGGTGGACGAGGCTCTCGCCCGCGGCAACACGTTGCGCCACCCGGCTTGCGTGCACCGCGTCGGCAGTCCGTTGCGGTGGCTCGCGGACGAACGGCGGGCGGGGACGAGCATCCTCGGCGTGGAACTGGCCGACGAAGCCGTCCGCCTCGCGGATCTGCGCCCGGCCCGGCACCGGACCGTCGTGGTGCTCGGGCACGAGGCCACCGGCATCCCGCCGGACGCTCTCGACCTGCTCGACGGCGCCGTGGAGATCCCGATGGTCGGCACCGGGTCGAGCCTCAACGTCGCCGTCGCCGGGTCGCTGGTGCTGTACAAGCTCGCCGCGCTGCTGTGACGAGATCCTGTGGGCGACCACGAGCCGCTCCCCTTCGAACACCGTAACGAACGCTTCGCACCGAAGTCCATGATGGACAGCTCGATCGCACCGCCGGCCGGTGACCCCCGAGGCGGCGACTTGCGGGCAGGAACCATACTTGTCCCGTGGTTGAGCGGGAGCGTGGCACCCCCGAGGTCACCGCTGCGCCGACGTCGGCACCCGAGCAGACGCGGACCCCGGCGTCTACGTTGGAACCGGCCGTCGGCGAGTCGCGCAGCCCGGATCTTCCGGCGATCGGCAACGCCGCGCTGGCTCGCTCGCTCGGTTCGGACGATCCGGGCGCGGGTCCCCTGCCCGCCGAGGTGCTGGCCGCCTTGCAGGGTGGGGCGGGCAACCGTGAGGTGGCCGCGCTGATGTCCGCGCCGCCGGGCGAGGCCGAGGTGCAGCGCACCGAGACGCCCGTGCAGGCGCCCACCGCGGAACAGGTCACGGCCACGGCGCCGGCGGCTGCCGTCGAGCAGCAGGCCAGCGCGGCGATGCGGTCGCTCGACGCGGCCGCCGCGCAGCCGGCGCCCGCACCGGCCGGGGCATCGTCCCCTCCGGAGCAGACACCGGCCCCGGTGGAGCAGCCGCCGGCCCCCATGGAGCAGGTGCCGGCCGACCCCGCCCTCGCCTTGCGGGACGCCGCAATGGCCACGGCCCAGCAGGCCACCGCCGGGCTGACGGCGCTCGCGACGACGGCGCCCGGCGCGGTGACCTTCGCCGCCGGCGGGACGGCCGCCGAGGCGGGTGCGCTCGTCTCGGAGTTCCTGGCGTCGATCAGCGCCCGGGCCGCCGCGCTGTCCGCTACCGGGACCGCGATCGCCGAGGAATACCGGGCCACCGCCGGGGCGACCGCCGGCCGGATCCGGGCTGCCGCGCAGGAGCGGACGGCGGCGGTCACCGGGCACGTGGCCCAGCTCGCCACCGCGGCACGGGCCGATGCGGAGTCGGCGTCCGTGGCCGTACTGGCCCGCCGGGATGCCGCGAAGGCCGCCGTGGCCGCGGCGACCGCGGGCGCCCGCGAGCGGCTGGAGGCCGGATACCGGACCTCGCTCGCCGCGATCGACGCGCGGCTGGCCACTCATCTCGCCGAGATCGACGCGAAGTATGCCGCCGGCGACGCCAAGTTCCGGGCGAGCGGCAAGACGGTCGGCGACGAGGCCGTGGCCACCGGCACGCGGATGGCCGCGGCGTACATGGACGGCGTCAAGAACGAGAGCGACGGCTTCTGGGACGGGCCGCTGACGTACAACCGGGCCAAGGCGCGCCGGGACACCGCGCAGGAGGTGTCCGCCGCGTACCAGAAGGGTCTGTCCGGAGAGGCCGACAAGCAGGCCGGCCAGGCGCAGGCGGGACGTGCCCACGACATCGCCGCCGCCCAGGCCACCGCCGCGCAGGCACGCACCGCGCTGGCCCAGCAGCACGCGAGCAGCCTGGCCACGGTGGAGCAGGCGAACACGGAGGCGCTGCGGCGGGCCGACGACGCGTACGCGGCGCTGACCGCCACGATCGCCCAGGGCCGGACCGGCGGGCAGTCGATGCTCGGCGGGCTCGAAACCACTCTCGCGGCGAACATCACCTCCGCGGCGGAGGCGCAGGCGGCGGAGGTCGAGCACCAGGCGGCCCTGCTGGCGTCGGCCACCGCGCAGAAGTTCACCGAGGCGGTGCAGGGGCTGCTCGCGATCGGCGCCCAGGTGTCCGCTGCTCTCCAGGGTGCGCCGGCCCCTCAGGTGGGCGCGCTGAGCGCGGGCCTGGCGGAGTCCACCACGCAGATGGACGCCGGGCTGGCCGTCTTCGAGGCACAGGTCGCCCAGGCCAGGGCGACCGGCGCCGAGACGCTGGCGCAGGCGGGCCAGACGGCCGTCACCGGCCTCGGCACGTCGACACAGCAGGGCTTGGACGCGGCCACGGCCGGCGGCACCGACCTCGGCAGCACGGTGCAGAACGTGGCCGGCGCCGGTGAGGACGCTTTCGGGTCGATCGAGCAGCAGCACACCAGCAGCCTCGCGACGATCACGGCGGCGGCCGACAGCGGCTACACCGACGTGGCGGCCGGGGTGGACAAGGCGTTCGGGGACATCGCCCGCTCGCTGGACCTGGGGTTCGCGCAGAGCGCCGCGGGGTTGGAGCAGGGCCTGCGCGGCGCCCTGGCGAAGATGCCGGGCGAGATCCGCACCCAGGCCGAGGAGAACGCGGCCCGGGTGCCACCGCGGTGGAAGAAGATCGTCAAGTGGGCGCTGATCATCGCGGTGGTGGTCGCGGTCGCCCTGGTCGCCGGGCCGTTCGTGATCGGCGCGGTGGGCGCGGCGCTGGGCACCGGCGCGATCGCCACGGGTGTCATCGCGGGCGCGATCGTCGGCGCGGCGACCGGCGCGACCATCCAGGTCATCAACAACTGGGAGCAGAGCCGGCCGCTCACCGAGGGCGTCGCCCGCGCGGCACTCGTGGGCGGGATCGGCGGCGCGGTGGGTGGCGGCTTCGGCGCCTACTTCACGGCCGCGGCCCAGGCGGGCACCACCATCGTGAACACGGCGTTCCGGCAGTTCGTCGCGGACACGGCGCTCAACGTGATGACCGAGACGATCATCAACGTGGTCTCCACGGGCCAGTTCAGCTGGGCGGCGCTGGGCATCGCCGTGGTCTCCTCGCTGGCGGTCGGGCTGGGCATGCGCGGCGTCGGCGGGCTGAGGGGGGTCCAGGGCATCCAGGCCCGCTCGATGGACCTGGGCGAATCCTTCGGCGGCGCGGTCACCGGCGGCGCCGGCGCGATGCCGAACGTCGCCGGCGAGGTGACGCCCACGCCCAGGAAGACCGATGTGGACTGGGACGACCCGAACGTCCAGCGGGCGCTCGGGCTCGAGGTCGACCCGGCCACCGGCCGGCTCGTGCCGACCGGCGCGAAGCTCGACAAGCCGGGCCAGCTCGAGGTCGATCCGCAGCAGGGCGCCTTCGACCCGGCGAATCCGAACGGTGGCCCGTACCGTGGCGAGCTGGGACAGGTCAAGGGCGGGGAGTACGCGCCGGAAGGCGTCTTCGAGGTGACCACGCAGCCGATGTACGCGGTGCGGGTCGGCCCGCCGGGCTCCTGGGTCGACCACCTCTTCGCCACCCAGGCCGAAGCCATGGCGTACGCGCAGCAGCTCGCCGCGCGCGGCTCGGCCGCGATCCGGGAGACCTCCGCCCTGCCGACCGACTGGCCGAGCGGCGGCGCCGTCGGATCCCCCGGCAACCCGGTCGACGTGGTCCGCGTCCTGGAGGTCCCGGCCGGCACCCCGACGATCCGATCCGTGGTCGCCCCGCAGCCGGTCACGCCCGGCAAGCCACAGGAACTCGCCGGCGGCGGGCCGCAGACCCAGCTGCCGAAGCACATCTTCCCGCGGGGTACCGGGGGCGGGCCGTCGCCGAGCCAGATCGCCGAGTTCCCGGTCGGACCGAACCCGGCGGGAGGCACGCGGTCGCCGGCGGCCGGCACGACCGCCGCGGAGGAGATGACTGCCGGCACCGCACCCGCGGCGAAGCTCCGGACCGGGGCGAAGACCGGCAACGATCCCACTCCCGAGTCGATCAACGAGGGCTCGGTCCGGATGGAGGAGCACCCCGACTTTGCCGCCGCCATCCAGGACCTCGAGGCCCGCGGATTCACGATCGTGCAGACCACCGGCGACCCTCGCGTTGTGGTGCGGCGGGTGGTCGGCAAGGACGGCACCGTCATCCGGACCGATCTCGAGCTGCACGTCCGCAAGGGGATGCGCTTCCTCGACCTGGAACACGAGATCGGCCACGTGAACCAGCTGACCGACCCGAAGCGCTTTCCCGACGGCCCGCCGCCGACCGACATCGTCACCGAGGCGACCCCCGGGCAGTTCCGCGACGCGCCGAACCAGACCGGCGTGCTGACCCGATGGCAGGACCCCATCACCGAGTATCACAACCGGCTGCAGGAGGTCATCGCCCTCGCGGATCGCGGTGCGTCGCCCGAGCTCATCCGCGAGCACCTCGGCGGTGTGGCCGAGTGGCGGGAAAGGTACCGCGACAAGGGACTGAAGGGCGGTCGCAGCGGAAGCCAGCGCGCCTGGGCCGAGGAACATTTCCCCGACATCCAGCAGCTGGAGGATCGGGTGCGGGAAATCCGCGCACAATTCACCGGAGGATAGGATCGGCACATGAAGATCAGCCCGCGCAGTGACTATCCCGTGGGCGTCCGACCAATGTCCGTCGAGGTGCCGGCCGGCGTCGCCGGTCTGTACGAAGGCATCTACGAGGTCACCCTCAACAACGTGGTGGACATCGTCTTCTGCCCGTCGCTCACGGATGTCGCCCCGCCGTTCCGCGACGAGTTGCTGCCGCGCGACGTGGACGAGATCACCACCGTGGCCCAGGCGCGGCTGGCGAGCATTCTGTTCTCGCCCTACTCCGTCACGCCCAACGACTCCCGAAACGGCCGGCACGAACGGCTGCCCGGCAAGGGGGTCGTCTTCTACGTCACCGAATCCGAGTTCACCACCTTCGCCGCCGAACTGCGCGAGTTGAGCGAGCGACTGGGTGGACGGCATCCCGATCAGACGGTCAGCGACCTGGCCGGCCACGCGGTCATCCGGTTCGTGCGGGAGACCGTGGTTCCCTCGCCGGAGTTCGGGCCGGCCGATCGCGCCATGCTGCAGGACGACCCGGTCGGCTGACGTACGGCCGGGGGTGTCAGCGTGCGCTCGAGAGTCGCGGGTCAGGCGAGCGCGGCGAGCAGTTCGCCGCGGGTCGCACCGGGTAGCGGATACTGCGGTGCGCCCATGCCGAGCGCAATGACCCGCTCGGCGACCCCGGCGCCGCCGAAGACCTCGTCCGGCGTGGCGATGAATGCCGCGATCGACGTGTAGCCGCGGGCCAGATCCGGGTCGACCAGGCTCGCCGCGAACAGCGCCTTGCTCATCGGCCACCGCGGATCATCGGTGCGATACGCCGTACCGGCGGCGTCCGCGGCCATTTCCGCGAGCCGGTGGCGGTCGTTCCAGACGGTGGCCCGGTACAGCGGCTCGACGACCTGCATGCTCGCCTCGTCGAACCGGCGGGCGAGCTTGTCGTGGTCGGCCGGATCGGTCTCGCGCAGCAGATCCCGCAGCAGCCCGGCGTGGATCATCGCCATCGAGGCGCCCCGGCCGACCGACGGATTGGTGCACGCCCAGGCGTCGCCGACCGCGACCACGCCGGTGGCGACCGGCTCGCCCTCGGCGACCAGGCGCCGCTGCCGGTCCTCGAGGCCGGCCAGGACGTCCACGCCGGAGATCGGTTCGCCGTCCGCCCAGTGCGCGATCAGCGGGTAGCGGGCGACAGCCGCGTGCCAGCGGGCCGGTTCGCGCAGGCCCCGCAGCGCCCTGTCCCGGCTCGCGGTGGTCAGCACCACGCTCCACGTACCGTTGTCACCGGGCAGGGTGATGGCCGACAGCGAGTCGTAGTTCTGCAGCAGGTTGGAAAGCGCCGCCGGCTGTTCGCCGGTACGGGAGCGGAAGTGCCGGCAGTAGTAGACGAAGCCGGAGTCCGACCGCTCCTCGACCGGCGCGCGGGCACCGGCCGCCTGCAGCCAGGAGGCCAGGGCCGAGCGCCGGCCGCCGCAGTCCACCACCAGGTCGGCGGCCATCGCCGTGCCGTCCGCGGTCAGGACGCCGGTCACCCGCGGGACCCGGGTGCGCCCGTCCGTGGTGAGGCCGGTGACCGTGATGCCCCGCCGGATCGTCACTCCGGCGGCCTCGGCGGCGGCCGACAGCACCGCTTCGAGCACCGGCCGGCGGGCCGTGACGGTGTCGAACCGTTCATCGCCGGGGCGGATCGGACCGCGCCGGTCCACCGGCAGCATGTCGATCAGGTTCACCTGGCGGGCGCCGACCGCCCGCAGCGCGTCACCGACCTCCGGGAGCTGCTCCCGTACCTGCTGCCACCAGCGCGGCAGCATGAAGTGCGGCAGCCGGAACTGATTGACCCCGCGCCGCTGCCACCCGCTCCAGGCGGCCTCGGTGTCCGCCGCCGGCGGCGGACCGGCCGGGTCACGCTCGACGACGATCACCTCGTGCCGGTCGCCGGCCAGCAGGATCGCCGCACCCAGGCCGGCCAGGCCCGCACCGAGAACCAATATCCGCGCCATGTCGCACCTCCATCGATGAGCCGATGGCGGCATCGTTTCCCGGGCGCCTGTCCACTCTCCAGGTCAGTCGGTGCTCATTTCCTGCTCACTTACGCCGGTCGGTCCCGCCGTGCCGATCTCCATGGCCCACAGCAGCTCGGTCACCCGCTCGATCGCGCGCGCCAGGTTCCGCCGGTAGGTGCTGAACGGCAGGCCGAGGACCTCGGCCGCGGCCTCCTGGCTGGGGGCTGCCCGGACGAACGTGCGATTCAGAACGGCCCGGAGCTGGTCACCCTTCGGCGTGCCGGCGAGCCGGCCGACCGCCGCCAGGACGCTCGCGCGCACCTCGCCTGCGTCGGCGCCCAGGCGGCTGCCGACCAGCGGGCAACCGGCGAGCCGGTCGGGGCGGTGGAGGTTCTGCAGAGCCGACCGTACGGCGTCGTCGAACTCCGCCCGGCACAACGGCGGCGGACGCAGCGCCGACTCCGGTGGCGGCCCGGTGCCGCCCTGGTGCTCGCGTTCGTTCATCAGCTCGAGCCACGCCTCGACGGGGAAACGGCGCCAATCCATCCCGTACGCGACGTGCAGCCGGCCCGCGACGGTGATCTCGACGAGCGGCCGGAAGCCGAGATAGTCGAAGAACGGCCCCCAGTACTCGGGGTCGACCGACACCACGAACGACCATGCGACCGGTTCGGTGCACCAGGTCATGATCGAGGTGACCGAGCCGGCCAGCACCGCGTACTTGTCCCGCTGGGCATCGCGGACACCGGACCAGAATCGGCCGATGTCGACGCGCTCGCCGGGGCGCGTCGGCGCGGTCCGGGCGATGTGGTCGAGGATCGCCCGGACGACGGGATCGCGTTCCTCCATCGGCGAACCGCAGGGGCAGAAGACGCCGTACGCGAACCCGACGACGCCCTCCTCAGTACGCACCACGTTGAGGTGGTCCGGCTCGTCGGCGAACCACCCCTCGGCCAGCGCCGCGCTCGCCTCGCCGTCGATACGTTCGATCAGCGCCAGGATCGAGGCGTACTCGTCGGGCCGGGCCGGCACGACCGCGGCCGTGCCCTGGCTGCGCAGGGTGAAGTAGGCGTCGGTGAGCGGGCTGCGCCGGTGCAGGTACGCCAGTTGCTGGGCGAGCAGTTGCCGATCCGGACCGGTCGTGGCCCGGATGCCGGCCACCACGTGGTCATGGATGATCCGGTGCAGCGACCGGTACCGGTCCGGTGCGCGGCGCTCGAACTCCGCCTCGAGAACCTCCCGGGTGAGATCGTGCGGGGTCAGCCCGCCGGGCCGGCACTGCACGAACGGGCGGCGCCGCAACCATCCCCACACCTCCGGCGCCTCGGCGCCGACCGTCTTGCGAAGCAGGTCCTCCGTCGTCAGCCAGGCCCGCGCGCAGGTCGCCAGGCCGGTCATGTGCGCCTCCGAGGGCGCGTCGCGCAGCAGCGACTCCAGCAGCACCGAGATGAGATCGGGCACCTCGGCGAGGCTTTCCGGGACGGTGCCGCCGCAGGCCACGTCGGCCAGCAGCGCCAGTGTCAGCGGGTGACCGCGGCCCAGCGCCAGCAGCCGCCGCCGAACCGGCTCGATGACGCCCGCTCGGGCGAGCAGGTCCACGCTGTCGGTCTCGTCGAGGTGGTCGACACGATGGATGGCTACCACCTGCCGCCAGCCCGGGTCCACCCGCCAGGCGGCCGACGGGGGTTCGCGTCCGGCGAGGACCACGAGGCCGTCGGCCGGCAGGCCCGGAATGAAATCTCGGCGCAGCCAGCCGTCGATGGCACCCAGGTGCTCGTACGAGTCGACCAGCAGCAGCGTTCCGGGTGCGGCGGCAGCCTGCGCGACCGCCTGGCGGAATCCCTCCGGCGACGGGTCGATCTCGCGTCCGTCCAGCAGCGCCGGAACCCGGCCGGCGGCTCGGGCTCGGGCGAACATCTCCAGCAGCAGCGTGGTCTTGCCGATGCCGCCCGGGCCGTGCACGAAAAGCACTCGCGCAGGCGACCGCCCGGCCAGCGCGTCGCCGAACGCGCGCAGCTCGGCGCGACGGCCGACGAAGTTCCGGCGCCGCGCCCGCTCGATGACGTCCCCGAGAACGGTAGCCACCACCGACTCAGTCTCGACCCCCAGGCCGGAATGGACCAGCACCCGTCACCGGACCGACAGTCGGCGGATGTCCGGCTCGGCCCCGGCGGTCACCCGGACCAACGAATCCGCAGGTCGAACGGTCCACGCCGGGCCTACTCGGCGTAGGCTCCGGTGCGTCGCCGCACCGGCTCTTCGCCCGCATCGGGAGGACACATGCTGAATCACAGCGCTGTGGAGGCCAACATTCCCGCCGCCGACCTCGACCGAGCCCGGCAGTACTACTCGGAGAAGCTGGGGCTGACTCCCGTCGCCGAGTTGGGCGGCGAGGCGCTGCGGTACCGGACCGCCAGTGGGACCTTCTTCAACGTCTACCGGACCCAGTACGCCGGGCAGGCCGCCCACACGATCGCCCAATGGCACGTCGACGACGTCGGTCAGGAAGTGCGCGATCTGCAGGCCAAGGGCGTCGTCTTCGAGGTCTACGAGGGCATGCCCGGCGTCGAGTGGAACGGCTCGGTGGCCACCATCCCGGGGATGGGAAAGGCGGCCTGGTTCAAGGACAGCGAGGGCAACATCATGTGCGTCGACGAGGGCGCACCGTCAAGCTGAGGGACGTGACTGCCGAACCGCTGCGCCTGATCGACCATCACTGCCACGGCGCCACGACCGGGGACCTCGACCGCACCGGGTTCGAGGCGTTGGCCACCGAGTCGGATCGGCCACCGCCGGCCGGGTGTTCCACGCTCGACTCGCAGCTCGGCTTCGCGCTGCGCCGGTGGTGCGCGCCGGTGCTGGGCCTGCCACCGCACGTCGACGGCGACGCCTATCTCGCGCGCCGTCGCGAGCTGGGTGCCGCCGAGGCGAACCGGCTGCTGCTGCGGGCCGCCGAGGTCGACGCCTATCTCGTGGACACCGGATTCAACGGCGCGCGGCTGCTCGGCCCGGCGGAGATGGCGTCGGCCGCGGGGACGGCCGCGCACGAGGTCGTACGCCTGGAGACGGTGGCCGAGGAGCAGGGCGAGGTGACCGCGGAGGGGTTCGCCGAGGCGTACGCGGAAAGCCTTGCGCGGGCGACCGCGCGGGCCGTCGGGGTGAAGTCGATCGTGGCCTATCGCCACGGGCTGGACTTCGATCCGCGGCGGCCGACCCGCCGGGAGGTGGTCGAGGCGGCCGGACGCTGGCTGCGCGACGGGCGGCCGCGGATCGCCGACCCGGTGCTGCTGCGGCACCTGCTCTGGGCGGGGGTCGACCGGGGGCTGCCGGTGCAGCTGCACACCGGGTTCGGCGACCCCGACCTCGATCTCGCCCGCTGCGACCCGGCGTTGCTGACCGGGTTCCTCCGGGCGACCCGGGACAGCGGTGTCCCGATCATGCTGTTGCACTGCTATCCGTTCCACCGGCAGGCCGGCTATCTCGCGCAGGCGTTCCCCCACGTGTACGTCGACGCCGGGCTGGCGCTCAACCACGTGGGCGCGCGGGCGGCGGCGGTGCTCGCCGAGTCGCTCGAGCTGGCGCCGTTCCACAAGGTGCTCTACTCCTCCGACGCGTATGGTCTCGCCGAGCTGCACCAGCTCGGCGCGGTGCTGTTTCGGCGGGCGTTCGCGGAGGTCACCGGGGCGTGGGTGCGCGACGGGCACTGGTCGGCGGGGGACGCCGCCCGGGCCGGCGAGCTGATCGGTTCGGGAAATGCGCGACGCGTGTACGGATTGGACTGAGCCTCACCGTCCCGATTGGTACGGTTTCGGCGCGACGAGAGACCGCGGGACTTCGAGGGAGAACCATGCCTGACACGAGCCGGCTGCACGACCTCGGGGTGCGTGGCGTCATCCTCTCGTACGTCGACACGGCCGGCATCAACCGCGTCAAGACCGTCCCGCTGTCCCGGCTGGACGACGCGGTGCGCTGGGGTGTCGGGATGTCCCCGGTCTTCGACACGTTCCTCGCCGACGACTCCATCACCAGCACCGACCGCCTCGGCGGCCCCGACGGCGACCTGCGGCTGCGGCCCGACCTCGACCGGCTCGTCGCGCTGGCCGGGCAGCCGGGCTGGGCCTGGGCGCCGGCCGACCGGTTCACCCAGGACGGCGAGCCGTGGATCGCCGACCAGCGCGGCTTCGCCCGGCGCACGGCCGAGCTGGCGGCCGCCGACGGCATCACGTTCCGGATGGCGATCGAGATCGAGTGGGCGGCCGGGCGCGACGACGACGACTTCCTCCCGGCCTGCCGCGGCCCGGCATACGGGATGACCCGGCTGGTCGAGCTGAGCGACTACTGCCGGGACGTGCTGATCGCCCTGGAGGACCAGGGCGTCGTCGTCGATCAGCTCCATCCCGAGTACGCGGCCAGCCAGTTCGAGGTCTCGGTCGCGGCGGCCGACCCGGTGCGCGCCGCCGACGAGAGCGTCCTGGTGCGCCAGACGATCCGGGCCGTCTCGCAGCGGCACGGCCTGCGGGTCTCGTTCGCGCCCTCGGTGGTCGCCGGCACGGTCGGCAACGGCGGCCACGTCCACCTCTCGGCGTGGCGGGACGGCCGCAACCTCTTCGACGGCTTCCCCGAGTCCGACGGCGGGCGGATCGCGGCGGGCATCCTCGCGCACCTGCCGGCCCTGCTCGCGGTCGGCGCGCCCACGCCGGCGAGCTACCTGCGACTGGTGCCGTCGCATTGGGCCGGCGCGTTCGCCTGCTGGGGTGTGGAGGCCCGGGAGGCCGCGCTGCGGCTCGTGCCGGGCACGGCCGGGCAGCCGGGCGCGGCCAACCTCGAGGTGAAGTGCTTCGATCTGGCGGCGAACCCGTACCTGCTGCTCGGCGCCCTGGTCGCCGCGGCGCGCGACGGCCTCGCGGCGGGCCGGCCACTCCCCGAGCCGATCACCGGCGACCCGGCAAACCTTCCCGGCGTACCCCGGCTGCCGACCACGCTGGACGAGGCGACGGACGCCTTCGCCGCCGACCCGATGCTGCGCGACGCGATGGGCGACACGCTCTTCGACGCCGTGGTCGCGGTCCGCCGCGCCGAGGCGGACCGGCTGCGCGACCACGAGCCCGCCGCCGTCGCGGCCGCGCTGCGCTGGGTCTACTGAGCCTGCTACCTCCTGACCAGGTAACGCACGTGGGTCGCGTACGGCGAGCTGTAGACCTTGACCACCTCGAGGTCGATGTCCCGGTCGAACCCCTCGAACAGCCGCTTGCCCGAGCCGAGGATCACCGGCGCCGTCGAGATCACCAGCTCGTCGGCCCTCCCCGCCGCCAGCACCTGCCGGATGACATCGGCGCCGCCCCCGATCGACACGTCACCGTCCCCGGCCACCGAGGCCGCCTGGGCGAGCGCCGCGTCCAGATCCGCGACGAACCGGAAGCCGGCCTCCGCCGGGGGCTGGTCGGCGGTCCGGTGGGTGAGCACGAACAGCGTCCCCGGGAAGGGATTGGTTCCGCCCCACCCGCCGGCCGCGTCGTACATTCCGCGGCCGACCACCCCGGCGCCCGTCGTGGCGACCAGCTCGTCGAAGAACTCCTTGTCGGGGCCGTGCATCACGAAATCGTGACCGCCCTCGTAGGTCCACGGACCGCCCATCACCCAGTAGTGCAGGCGCTCACCGCCCACGCCCAGGCCGTACTTCGGACCGTCATCGGGACCGGTGACATAACCGTCGACCGACGTCGTGATGGATGCGATGACCTTGCCCATGGTTCCTCCTCTGCCGGATGTCACCAGGACAGACCGGTCGGACGGCCTCGACTCATCGCGGCGCCGGCTTGCTGCTTTCCCTGGGCAGGATCGTGTACGGGATGGTGACCCGTCGCGGCGGCCGCCGGGGCTCCGCGATCCGCTCGATCAGCAGATCGATCGCCGCCTCGGCCACCCGTGTCTTGTCGATGCCGACGGTGGTCAGCGGCGGCACGGCGTACCGCCCGTCGGTGATGTCGTCGTAGCCGGCGATCGAGATGTCGTCGGGGACCCGGATCCCGCGACGCCACAGGGCGTTGAGCGCGCCGAGGGCCTGCGAGTCGGTCAGGCAGAAGATCGCGTCGGGCAGGGGCCGCCGGTCGAGGTAGTCGTCGAGCGCCGCGGCGGCTGCGGCGGTCGTCCAGGTGGGGTTGGGGATCTCGAGGTCGGCCGCGGGTGCGAGGCCCGCGGCGGTCAGCGCCTGCCGATACCCCTTCCGGCGAAGGCGTGCGCTCTCCGACTCGAAGAGCCCCAGCATCGCGATCCGGCGATGGCCGAGGCCGATCAGGTGCTCGACCACCTCCCTGCTGGCCGCGACGTTGTCGACCCACACGTGGTCGGTGGTGTCCTGCTGCACCTCGCCGAGGAACACCATGGGCGGCGTGACCGGGCTCGGCTGGAGGGCGGCGCTGGTGAGGAGCACCGGGCTCATGATCAGTCCGTCGATCAGGTGCCGCCGGGCCTGTGACAGCAGGTGTCGCTCCCGCTGGTAGTTGTCAAAACCGGTCTCCTCGATCTGTACGCCGAGATCGCGCCGGGCGGCGGCGCGCGCGAACTCGCGGATCAACTCGGCCGAGTAGGGCGTGCTCAGGTTGGGCAGCGCCAGGCAGATCAGGCCGCTGCGGCCGTTGCGCAGGCCGCGGGCGGAGAAGTTCGGAACGTAGTTGAGAGCGGCCACGGCCGACTCGACGCGGGCGCGCACCTCGGGGCTGAAGCGCCCGGTGCCGTTCACCACGTTCGAGACCGTCTTCGCGGAGACCCCGGCCCGCAGCGCCACGTCCTTCAGCGTCACGCGCATCAGCTTTCTCATCATACGAATGCCTCTTGCATCGAAGCTCGTGAAATACAAGCCTGACCTTAACTCCCCGATTCAACGTTGAATCAACCCGAGGACGGGACGTCATGAACGGACCGGTGTCACGCCGTACGGTATTGAAGGGCGCTGTGGCCGGCCTCGGCGCCGCCTCCCTCGCCGCCTGCTCCTCCCCGGTGGGCGCCGCGATCGCCGGGACCCCGCTCGACCCCGGCACCGTCGACTACTGGAATCTCTTCGGCGGCGGCGACGGCGTCCGCATGCAGCAGATGGAGGACGCCTACCGCCAGGCCAACCCCGGCACTCCCCTGCAGGCCGTCACGCTGGCCTGGGGCAATCCGTACTACACCAAGCTCACCCTCGCCACGGTGGGCAAGAAACCGCCGAACGTGGCGGTCGCCCACCTGACCCGGATGAAGACGCTGCAGGCCGCCGGCCTGCTGGAGGAGCTCAAGCCGGCGGATCTCGCCCGGTACGGCATGTCGGCCGAGATGTTCAACCAGCGCGCCTGGAACGCCGGCCTGGTCGACGGCCGGATCTACGCGATCCCGATCGACACGCACCCGTTCGTGCTGTTCTACAACACCAAGATCTGCGGGGAGGCCGGCCTGCTGGACGCGGCCGGCAACCTGGCGCCCATCGCGGGACCGGACGCCTTCACGGACGCTCTCACCAAGGTGCAGAAGGTCACCGGCCAGTACGGTGCGACGCACGGGATCAACGCCGACACGGCGACCCCGTGGCGGTTTTTCCAGACCCTCTACTCGCAGCTCGGCGGCCAGGTGCTCAGCGACGCGGGCACCAAGGTGGTGCTCGACGACGCGAAGGCCACGCAGGTGCTCACCTTCCTGCACACGCTCACCGTCGAGAAGAAGCTGATGCCCGGCAGCATCGACTACCAGGGCGCGATCGCGTTGTTCGCGAACGGCGCGGCCGGCTTCCACCTCAACGGCGAATGGGAGATCAGCACCTTCCAGACCGCGAAGATGCCGTTCGGCATGACGCTGGTGCCCAACGTCTTCGGCGGCACGTACGCGGTCCAGGCCGACTCGCACACGCTGGTCGTACCGAGCGGTGGCGCCGCCGTCGAGGGACAGCTGGACCGGTCGCTGGGCTTCATCAAGTCGATGCTCGACCAGAGCATGACGTGGGCGCAGGGCGGCCACATCCCGGCCTGGCTGCCGGTCGCGCAGAGCGACGCGTTCAAGAAGCTCACCCCCCAGTCGAACTACGCGGCGGCCGCCGACTCCGCGGTGTACGACCCGCCCGGCTGGTACTCCGGCTCCGGCTCGGACTTCGAAATCATCATGGGCTCGGCCATCGGTGCCGTCGAGGCCGGTCAGATGTCGCCGGACGCCGCGATCACCCAGATCCGGTCCAAGCTCTCCGCGCTCGCGAGCGCCGCGTCACCGGTCTGAGGAGGTACGTGCCGTGACCATCACCGCCGACTACGACACCTTCGAGGACCGGCTGGTCCGACCGGCCGGCACGGACACCAGCCGGGTGACCGAACATGGTCACGCCCGGCCCGCCTGGCTCATGATGGCGCCGTTCCTCGTGCTGTACCTGCTGTTCATCATCGGCCCGTCGATCTACATGGTCGTGATGAGCTTCTTCGACACCAGCCTGACCAGGCCGGGGCTGGGCGGCTTCGCCGGGTTCGGCAACTTCGGCGAGGCACTGAGCAGCCCGGACTTCTGGGCCTCGATGTGGCACACCATCTGGTTCACCATCCTCACCACGCCGCCGCTGGTGATCCTGGCCTTCGTCTTCGCGCTGCTCGCCGACCGGGCCAGCCGCGGACGCTGGTTCTTCCGGCTCGCGTTCTTCCTGCCGTACATCCTGCCGTCCGCCGTGATGGCGCTGATCTGGATCTGGCTCTACACCCCGGAGCTCGGCCTGCTCGGCAAGGTCGTCACCAGCCTGGGCTTCGCCGAACCGAACTGGCTGGGCAGCCCGAGCCTGGCGATGTGGTCGCTGGCCTTCGCGACGGTGTGGTGGACGCTCGGCTTCAACTTCGTGCTCTATCTGGCCGGCCTGCAGGACATCCCGCGGGACCTGTACGAGGCCTCCTCGATGGACGGGGCGAGCCCGTGGCAGCAGATCCGCCGGATCACCATCCCGATGCTCAGCCGCACCACGTCACTGGTGATCGTCCTGCAGATCATCGCGTCCCTGAAGATCTTCGATCAGCCGTACATCATGACCAGCGGCGGCCCCAACTACGCCACCCGCCCCACCCTCGAATACGTGTACGACATGGGCTTCACCGACTTCCGCACCGGTTACGCCGCCGCGGTGTCGACGCTGTTCTTCATCCTCGTACTCGCCGTGTCCGCCGTGTGGGTCTTCCTCACCCGCCGCCAGGAACAGGGGTTGTGACATGACCACGCTCGCCACCGACACCGGGGCGCGGACCGGCACACGTCCCGAGGTGACCCAGGCCGCCATCGACCGCCGGGTGCGGCTGTTCAACGCGACCTGCGTCGGAGTGCTCATCGCGTTCGCCCTGATCTGGCTGGTCCCCATCGCGTGGGCCGTCGACACCTCGCTCAAGCCCAACGCGGAGACCACCCGGACCACCTGGTGGATCGACAACCCCACCCTGGACTCGTACCGCACGATCTTCGCGCAGGGCGACATCTGGAACTGGTACGCCTCCAGCTTCGTCACCTCGCTGGCGACCGCGGCCGGCACCGTCCTGGTCGGCAGCATGGCCGCGTACGCGCTGTCCCGGATGCGATTCCGATACCGGTGGGTGGTGTTCTGGTTCATCCTGATCGGCATCATGATCCCGCAGCAGGCGCTGATCGTGCCGCAGTTCCGGGAGTTCAGCGCGATGCACCTGCTGAACACGTACTGGGCGGTGATCCTGCCGCAGATCCCGGCCGCCATCGCGGTGTTCATCTTCAAGCAGTTCTTCGACGGCCTGCCGCGCGACCTCGACGAGGCGGCCCGCGTCGACGGCGCCGGGTTCTTCCGCACGTACTGGCGCATCGTCCTGCCGCTGAGCCGGCCGGTCGTCGCCGCCGTGGCCATCTTCACGTTCGTCTGGAGCTGGAACAACCTGCTCTGGCCGCTGCTGGTGCTGTCGAATCCCAAGCTCATGACCATCCCGGTCGGGCTGGCGACCGTGCAGGGCAGCTACGGCATCCGGTACGCGGACACCATGGCGTCCGCCATCCTCGGCGCACTTCCGCTCGTGCTCATCTTCCTGTTCTTCCAGCGCCGCATCGTCGAGGGCATCGCCGGCACCGGCCTCAAGGGGTGATCGCGTGCGGCACGCGTCGCTGGCCGTCGACCCGGCCGTCCCGGTGTCCGAGGTGGACCCACGGCTCTACGGATCGTTCGTGGAACACCTTGGCCGGTGCGTCTACACCGGAATCTACGAGCCCGGCCATCCTCGGGCGGACGCGACCGGGTTCCGGCAGGACGTGGCCGGCCTGGTCCGTGAGCTCGGCGTGCCGCTGGTGCGCTACCCCGGCGGGAACTTCGTCTCCGCGTACGACTGGGAGGACGGCATCGGCCCGCGCGAGCAACGGCCGCGCCGGCTCGACCTGGCCTGGCGGTCGATCGAGACCAACCAGGTCGGCGTGGACGACTTCCTGCACTGGTGCCGTGCGGTGGGCAGCGCACCGATGATGGCGGTCAACCTCGGCACGCGAGGGCTGGACGCCGCCCGCCACCTCGTCGAGTACTGCAACCACCCGGCCGGCACCTACTGGTCCGACCTGCGGCGGGCCAACGGATCACCACAACCACACGACGTACGGCTCTGGTGCCTGGGCAACGAGATGGACGGCCCGTGGCAGATCGGCCACAAGACCGCGTACGAGTACGCCCGGCTCGCCGCCGAGACCGCCAAGGCGATGCGCCGCGTCGACCCGGGCATCGAGTTGTCCGCGTGCGGAAGCTCCCACCAGCGGATGCCGACGTTCGGCGAGTGGGAGGCGACCGTCCTCGAGGAGGCCTACGACCTCGTCGACTACCTGTCCCTGCACACCTACTACGAACAGTTCGGCGACGACCGGGACAGCTTCCTCGCCCGCGCGGTCGACTTCGGCCACTTCATCGACGCGGCGGTGGCAACCTGCGATCACGTACGCGCGAAGAACGGTCACCGCAAGCGCATCAACCTGGCCGTCGACGAGTGGAACGTCTGGTACCAGAGCCGGTTCGCCGGGGAGGAGAACCTGGATTGGGCGGAGACGCCGCGCCTGATCGAGGACACCTACTCGGTCACCGACGCGGTCGTGGTCGGCGACCTGCTCATCACGCTGCTCCGGCACGCCGACCGGGTGAAGATCGGCTGTCTCGCCCAGCTGGTCAACGTCATCGCGCCGATCCGCTCGGAGCCGGGCGGCCCGGCCTGGCGGCAGGCCACCTTCCACCCGTTCGCGCTGACCTCGCGGCACGGCCGGGGCACGGTGCTGCGGACCGACGCGGTGGCGCCCACCCACGAGACCGCGGCGCAGGGAGAGGTCCCCGTCCTCGCCGCGGTGGCGCTGCGGGACGACTCGTCCGGCGAGGTCACCCTGTTCGCCGTCAACCGGGACCAGCGGCAGGCGCTGACCCTCGACCTGGATCTGCGGGCCTGCCCCGGCCTGGTGGCGGGCAGGCACGTCGCCGTCCACGACAGCGACCCGGAAGCGGTGAACACCGCCGCACAGCCCGACCGGGTCACACCGCGCCCGCTCGACGACGTCGAGGTGTCCGGCGGGCGCGCGACCGTGCTGCTGCCGCCCCTGTCGTGGAACCTGCTCCGGCTAGCCGGCGGCCACTGACGTCCGCTCGTCCGCCGTTTGTCGGGCGGCGGCGTGCTCCACCTCCAGCAGGCTCATCTCGTGCCGCTCGGCCTCGTATGCCGCGTGCCCGCCGCGCACCCCGAACAGCCGCTTGGCCACCAGCAGGTAGACCACCGCGGCCACGTTGATGACCAGCGCCGCGATCCGGAACCAGGTGATCCGCTCGGTCAGCTCGTAGATCTCGATCGGCAGGCCGAGCGACGTGGCGATCAGCGCGAAGTACTCGCCCCAGCGTTTGAGCAGCCACAGGCCGGTGCCCTCGACGAGCTGCAGCACCCCGTACACGATCAGGGCGATCGCGACCCAGAGCAGCGTGTCCGACCGGGCCTCGACGACGCGCCGGATCGTCTCCACGATCGTCGAGTTCTCCAGGTTCCAGCCGATCTTGTCGGTGAACGGCTTGAGCAGCGGGATGTCCTCGTGGAACGCGCGCTGGATGGCGTCCCGGCTGTCCCGGAACTGGATCACGCCGTAGCCGGCGGCGAGAACGAGCAGGCCCTTCGTGAAGCGCTCGAGGGCCAGCAGCCGCAGGATGATCGCGTCGCGTAGCGCCCGGCCACGCGGCACGAGCGGCGCGTCGGCGGCCGGACCGGCCATCCGGGGCTCGCCCAGCACGAAGTCGCCGCAGCGAAGGCACCGCCACGCCGCGCCCAGCGCCGTCTCCGCGTGCAGCCGGGCGCGCAGGTCGTCCTCGACCGGCGCGTACGTCAGGTGGCCGCGTCGGCCGCAGACCCACAGATTCAAATCCACATCTCACTTGGTACAACACCCGGTCACGCGCCGGCCCGGTAAATTGACCGTTGCCGCGAATGCTCGCAGGCTGGACCGATGAGTTGGATCCGATCCCGTGGTCGGCGAACCGCTCGACGGCTCGCCGTCGTCGACGGCTATCGGTTCACGGCCGGCGTCCGGCACCGGTTCACCCTGGAGCACGGCGATCTCGACACCGCCGCCGTCGCCCTGGTGCAGAGCGCGGCCCGCCAGTGGTTCCGGCTGGCCGCCCGCCACCCCGCCGCCCATCCGGCGATGCCCTCGGTCGTCGTCGACGATCTGTGGCGCGAGATGGTCCGCGACGCCCGCGACTACGCCGAGTTCTGCGACGCCGCGTTCGGGCGGCTGTTGCCCCGCCCACCGGAACCCGGCTCCGATCGTCCGGCCCGGCTCGCCACCACGTTCCGCCTGGCGCGGGAGGACGAGAACGGGGCGCTGCCGCTGCTGTTCCGCATCGACCGGGAGCTGAGAGTGCCGGGCGGCGGGCACTACCTCGCCGACTGCGGCGGCGGCCGGGACGTCTGCCATGAGATGCCCGGCGCGACGTGCCTGAAGCACATCACCGGCGTCAAGGGCGCACGCCGATGGCCGAGCCGCTTCGAAAGCACCTCCATTCCGCCCGGTACCGGAGGATTCGGACCGTAGGCGCTCAGCGCAGGTCCACCTGCAGCGTGTGGCGTCCGCCGGAGCCGGCCCCGACCAGCACCTCGACGCCGCGGGTAGTGGTGGCCAGCCGGGACGGGACGGGCCGGCCGTCCAGGCGTACGGCGGAAACGGTCTTGCCGGCCGGAAGCACCGCGCCCAGGGTGAGGCGGGCCCGGACCGCCGCGTCGACCGTGACCGTCAGCGTCGCCGCCCGGACGGCCGCCTGAACGTCGACGTGGCCCGGCCCGACCGCGATGTCCGAACCGGCGACGCGGGTCTGGCCCGGCGGGATCTGCGGTACCACCGACAGCGCGCCGCGGCCCAGGTCGGGGTCGACGCCGAGCTGCTGGTGAACGACCGGCCAGAGGACTCCGTACGCTCCCCAGGTCTGCAGCACGCTCGACCGGCTCAGGAAGTCCTTGCTCATGTTGGTGCCGAAGTCGGGCGACGGCAGGATCTCCGGCATCGCGCCGGGCATCTCCCACACCGACGGGTCGAGCTGGCTGCGGGCGTTGGCCGTGGTGTACCGGCCCTGCCGGGTGAGCCGGCCGAAGTTGCCCTCGGCCGCCGCCATCACGGCGTTGCCGAGCGAGAAGATGTCGCGCTCGGGTGGCGCGCTCGACACGACGCTGTCGCAGCCGGGCGTGCCGGTGTGGAAGAAGCCGAAGTCCCCGGTGAAGCAGTCGCGTTCCCGCTGGGCGAGCGCGGTCACGGCGTGCCCGCGGTCGGCCACCGATGCGCCGCCGGGCAGTTCCGCCTCCATCGGGACGGCGCCGATCCAGTACCGCTGGAACAGCTTGACGTTGCCCGGGTCCTGCAAGGAGTCCGCGTACGAGTTCGCGTCTCCCCCGTACCACCAAGCGGTTTCGAATTTCCGCTCTCGAGTGGTCGCCTGGGCCGTCGCCCACGCCGCGGTGGCCCGATCGCCCTTGCTCCGGGCCATGGCGGCCAGGTCGAGCAGGCCACGGATGGTGTAGACGGCCACGTCGAGCTTCTCCTGGCCCATGCCCGCGCGTTCGACGTTGCCGCTGCCCTCGGGCCAGCCGTCGCCGTCGGCGTCCAGCGCGACCGCGTATCGGATTGCTCGCACCGAGAAGTCGTACATCTCGTCGCGGAAACGGTCGTCGCCGGTCCAGCGCCAGATCAGCGCGACGGTGCTCGGGAACTTCACGGTCTCGTCGGTGTTGCCCGGGTCCGCGTTCGTACCGAAGTAGACCTGGCCGTCCGGGGTGACCTCGTGCACCACCTTGCCGGACCGGTCGTTGATCACGTCGCTGATCGCCCGCAGCGTGCGCAGGTGATTCTCGATCGGCCCGAACTGCCCGGCGGCTACGGCGGCGAAGGCCGAATATTCACCGTCGGTCGCGAAGATCCACGGATAGTCGGGCCAGCCCGCTGCCAGCCAGTCCGCCTCGGCGAGGGTCCCCTTGACCGGCGGCGACGCGGTGCCCTGGTTGCTGGCGAACAGCCGCAGGTCGCGCGACTGCTGGACCGAGTCGGCCAGGTTCTGCTTGGACCAGTCGACGCTCTGCTGCAGCAGCCGGTCGCCGGGCAGGTCGACCCGGGTGTGCGCGGCCACGGCCTGCCGCGCGGCCATCTTGCCGGACAAGGCTCGCTGCGGATCGTGCAAGACCTTGGACATTTCCGTACGGGCGGAAGCCGGCCCCTGGTCGGATCCCGCGACGGCGAACCACACCGTCTGCCCGCCCCTGACGTCGTAGGTGAGCTGCCCGCCCGTACCCCTGCCCTCGGGCCCGTCGTCGCAGACCGCCGGTGCCGGGTCGCCGCAGACCACGTCGCCCTGCGGCCCGCGCATGCCGGGGCCGAGCGCGTGCCCGGACGGGGTCAGCCCGCTGCCGACCAGCGCCGCCCAGTCGTGCCCGCCCTGGTCGCGGAAGACCAGGTTGCGGCCGTCGAAGGAACCGGTGTCGGGCTGGTTGGCGGTCGCCTGACTCGGCGTCGTGAAGGTCCAGGGGTACGCCGACAGCAGCTCGGAGTGGGCCTGCACGGTCAGCCGGACGGTGCCCGCGCCGGCCGGGAACCGCAGGCCGATCAGCGCCGCGCGGGCCCCGTCGGGCACGACGTCGGTACGTTCGATGTCCATTCCGCCCGGCCCGGCCAGCGTCATGGTCGTATAGCCGGGATGCTCGGTGAACCGGCTCGCGGTCAGCCAGGTGCCGTCGGCCGCGAACCACACACCGTCCAGCAGCTTGATCGGCTGCGACCAGAATCCGCCCATCTCCCCGCGGATGTGCCAGCCGGTGGCCGGGTAGGTCGCGTCCTCGGCGCCCACCTCGTAGGCGCGGTCGCCGGTCACGACGAACCGGCGATTCCCCAGCTGGGAGGTCTCGGACAGCGCCCCTGCCGGCGCCGCGGCGGCCGCCGGGGCGACACCGCACAGCCCGATCGCCGTACCCAGGACCGCTGCCACCGCGACACGCTTCATGGCGGACTCCAGAATTGATCACCGTTGATCTATCTGGTTCCCACCCTGCCCAAGCCCGCCGTTGGTCGCAACCGGAGAGAGACAGTGCCCGAGCGGGCACTCCGTTCGAACGGGCCGCCGTGCCTCACGCTTCGCCGCCACGCGCCGCGACGATCAGCGGGATGGAATGCCCGCGGTGAATCCGCGCGAGGAGGCCCAGTGAACGACACGACCGCCGCCACCGAGGCGATGAGGTTTCCCTTCGAACAGCAGGACCCGCTGGGCGTACCGCCCGAGTTCGCGATGCTGCGGGCGGAACGGCCCGTGCAGCGGGTGACCATGCCGTACGGCGGTGACGGCTGGCTGGTCACGCGGTACGACGACGCCAAGTTCGTCTGGTCCGACCGGCGGTTCTCCCGCCGGGCCACGGTGAATGCCGACGTGCCCCGGGCCAGCCCCAAGGTGACCCCGCCGGACCACCTGATGGCGATGGACCCGCCCGAGCACTCGCGTCTGCGGCGGCTGGTGGCCGGCGCCTTCACGGTGCAGGCGGCCCACCGCTGGCGTCCCCGCACCGAGCAGGTGGTCGAGGAGCTGATCGCCGATCTCCGGGCGCACGGTTCGCCGGTGGATCTCGTGGAGAACTTCTCGCTGCCGCTGCCGGTGACCGTGATCTGCGAGCTGCTCGGCGTGTCGAAGGAGGACCGGCACTTCTTCCAGCATTTCTCGCGGGTCGCGCTGAGCACCACCGCGGCGACGCTGCAGGAGATGCTGGCGGCCCGGGACGAGCTCACCGGGTACCTCTCGCGGAACATCAAGGTGCGTCGCGACCAGCCCGAACAGGAGCGCTCCCGGGACCTGCTCACCGAGCTGGTCAACGCCCGCGACAACGACGATCGCCTCAACGAGGGCGAACTGATCATGATGGGCGTGGGTCTGCTCATCGCCGGGCACGAGACGACCGCAAACTCGATCTCCAACTTCGTGTACCTCCTGCTGGAGACCGGCCGCTGGGCGCATCTCGCGGCGCACCCCGAGCAGGTCAACGTCGCGGTCGAGGAGCTGCTGCGGTTCATCCAGCTCGGCAACAGCGGCAGCATGACCCGGGTGGCGACCGAGGACGTACGGGTCGGCGACCAGCTCATCCGCGAGGGCGAGGGCGTCATCGTCGCGATCAACTCGTGCAACCGGGACGAGGCCGTGTTCGACCACGCCGACCAGCTGGACCTGGAGCGCGAACAGAATCCGCACGTACGGTTCGGCCACGGCCCGCACCACTGCCTCGGCGCGCAGCTGGCCCGGATGGAGCTGCAGGTCGCTCTCGGCGCGCTGCTGCGGCACTTCCCGACGCTGCGCTTCGCCGGCACCGCGCAGGAGGTGCCGTGGCGGGAGGGCACGCTGGTGCACGGCCCGCGGGAAATGCTCCTGTCATGGTGACCTCCCCGCCGGCCACGGATCCGGACGGGCTGCCCCGCCTGCCGTTCCGCCAGCCGGACCTGCTCGAGGTGCCGCCGGAGGCGCTCGATCTGCAGGCGCGCTGCCCGGTCAGCCGGGTGCGCACGCCCACCGGCGACACGGCCTGGCTCGTCACCGGCTACGACGAGGTGCGGCGGGTCTACGCCGACGACCGCTTCGGCATGTCGCACCGCAGCCCGCAGACCGCACCCCGGCTGGGCGCGTCGCTCCTGCTCGGCGGCCCGAACGGCGACTTCGACACGCAACCGGCCGAGCGGCTCAAGGCGCGGGCGCGGCTGGCGCCGTACTTCTCGCCCAAGCGCATGCGGGCGTTCCGGCCGCGGGTCGAGGCGCTCACCGAGTCCATGCTGGCCGCGATCGAGGCCGCCGGGCCGCCCGCCGACCTGCACGCCGACCTGTCGGTACGGCTGCCGGTGACGGTGATCTGCGAGCTGCTCGGCGTCGACGAGCGCGACCGGTACCGCTTCCGGGAATGGACGCAGGGCGTGGCCGACGTCAGCGACCGGGAGCGGTCGTTGACGGCGCTGACCGAGCTGATGTCCTTCACCCAGGATCTGGTGGCCCGCAAGCGAGCGGAACCCGGCAACGACGTGATCTCGGCGTTGTGCCGCGACGAGGACGGCACCATCCCGGACGGATACATCGCCTTCCTCGCCGCGATGCTGCTGTTCGCCGGGCACGAGACCACCGTCGTCCGGCTGGATCACGCGATCCTGCTCATGCTGGCCCACCCCGACCAGCGCACGGCCGCGTTCGCCGAGCCGGGCCGCCTGGCGCCGGCGGTCGAGGAGATCCTGCGGGTGGTGGTGCACGGCGGCGTCCGCGAGACGCTGCGGTGGGCCCGGGAGGACGTGCCGCTCGGCGACGTCACCATCGGCGACGGTGACCTCGTTGTGCTCTACAGCGCGGCGGCCAACCGGGATGCGCAGGTCTTCGGCAATCCCTGCGAGTTCGACGTCAGCCGTCCCCCACGCCCGCACGTCACGCTGGGCTTCGGCGCGCATTACTGCCTCGGCGCGCCGCTGGTGCGCATGGAGCTGGAGGCGGTTCTCTCGCGCATCTTCACCCGCTTCCCCGGACTGCACCTCACCGTGCCGATGGACCGCCTGGAAGCCCGCCGCGAGGTGCTCACCGGCGGCCTCGCCGCTCTGCCCGTGGCCTGGTGACCGCGCCCGGGCCCCCACCATGGAAGGAACCAACGGCATGAACCTGGCTCAGCTCCTCCTCGACGCGGCGGCCGCCGACCCCGGGGCGATCGCGATCGTCGACCCCGGCGGCCCGGTCACCTACCGTCAGCTGCTCGCCCGTGCCGCCGCGCTGGCCGAGGCGTACGGGCAGCTCGGCGTCGGGCCCGGCGACCGGGTGGGCGTCGTCCTGGCCCCGGGCCGCGACGCGGTCAGCGCCGCGCTGGCGGCCTGGGTGCGCGGCGCGGCGTACGTGCCCGTCGACCCCACGCAGCCGGCCGCCCGCGCGGTCGGCATCCTGAGCCGCTGCGCTCCCCGGCTCTGCGTCGGCACGCCGATGCCCGGCTGGGAGGACGCCGAGCTGCGCGATCCGTCCGCGCTGGCCGGCGACTGGCCCGCCGACGTACCGGGCGCCGAGCTGCCCGCGCTGAGCGCCGGTGCCGGCGACGACGTCGCGTACGTCATCCACACCTCCGGCTCGACCGGCCTGTCCAAGGGCATCGAGATCGAGCACGCCGGCGTGGTCAACCTGATCGACGAGATCGACGCGCTGATCCCGGTGCCGCCCGGGTTCATCGGCTCGTGGTGGTGCAGCCCCGACTTCGACGTGTCGGTGTGGGAGAGCTGGTCGGTGCTGTGCCGCGGCGGCACGCTGGTGATCCCGTCGACGGCCGAGCGGGCGGAGGCGGCCCGGTTCGCGGCCTTCCTCGACCACCACGGCACGGTCAGCGCGTACGTGCCGCACGGCTTCCTGCCCGGTCTTCTGGAGCTGATGCGCGAGGACCCCGGCGCCCTTCGCGAGCTGCGCCGCCTCGTGGTCGGTATCGAGCCGATCGCGCTCGGCCTGCTGCAGGACATCATGCGCGCCCGGCCCGAGGTGACCGTGGTCAACGCGTACGGGCCGGCCGAGGCCACCGTGCTGATCACGCTGTACCTCGTGCCGCGCACCGGCGGCGACCCGGCCGACCGTACGCCGATCGGCACCGCCATCCCCGGCAACGAGCTGGTGCTTCTCGACGAGGAGGGCCGGCCCACCGAGGCGGACGAGGGCGAGCTGCTCCTGGTCGGCTGCCAGGTCGGTCGCGGTTACATCGGCGCCACCCCCGAGCAGCGGGCGCGCTTCGGCACGTACGACGGCCGGCGGTCGTACCGGACCGGTGACCGCGTTCGCCGCCTGCCGGACGGCGACGTCCTCTTCCTGGGCCGGATCGACTTCCAGATGAAGGTGCGCGGCTACCGCATCGAGCCGGGCGAGGTGGAGACCGCGATCCGCGGCCTCGACACCGTCCGCGAGGTGGTCGTGGGTCAGCGCGAGATACCCGGCATCGGCAACGCCGTCGTGGCGTACGTGGTGCCGTCGGAGCCCGGCGCGTTCGACCCGGACCGCAGCCGCGCCGCGCTGCGTGCGACGCTGCCCCACTACGCGTTGCCGTCGGCGTTCCTGCTCCTCGACGACATCCCGATCACGGCCAAGAACGGCAAGGTGGACCGGCGGGCGCTGGCGGCGGTGCCGCTGCCCGACCCGGTGCGCGCGCCGTCCGCCGCGCCCCTCCCCCACGCGGCGGACGGCGGCAGCACCCGGGACCGGGTGCTGCACGCCTGGCGCGCGGAGTTCGGCCCCGACCTCGACCCGGCGCTCGGCTTCCTCGACCTGGGCGGTACGTCGTTGCCCGCCCTGCGGGTGGCCCACCTGCTGCGCGACGCGACCGGGAAGGACGTGTGCGCCGCGGACGTGATCAGTTCCAGTTCCGCCGCCGACCTGGCCGGGCGTATCGACGCGGCCGCGCCGACGGCCGCCGGCGACGGCCCGCCGCCCGACGGGCTGCGCGCGGCTCCGCTGAGCCCGAACCAGATCGGCATGTGGCTGCGCGACGCGTTCGCGGACGAGAGGTCGCCGTTCACGCTGGCGCACTGCTTCGAGCTGCCCGACGGGTACGACGCCGCCCGGCTGGCCGCCGCGGTGCGCCGGGTGATGGCGGGACACCCCGCCTTCGGCGCGACGACCGCACAGTCCGACGGCGAGGTACGCCTGCTGCTGGATCAGCACGTCATCACGCTGCGGACCGTCGACGACGCGGACGAGGCATCGATCGCGGAGCAGATCGAGCGCCCGTTCACCCTGGCCGGCGGCGAGCTGACCCGGGCCGTGCTGCTGCGTCGCCGGCACCACCGCGACCTGGTGTTGTTCGTCTGGCACCACCTCGTGGTGGACGGCTGGTCGGTGCGGGTGTTCCTGGACGATCTCGGCCGGGCCTACGACGACCCGTCGTACGAGCCGCCCGCGCAGCCGGTCACCGCGTGCGACGTGAACGCGTGGCTGGACGAGCGGGCGCAGCGCCCGGAGTCGTCCGCGGCCATCGCCCACCTGGCCGATCGCCTCGCCGCGACGCCGGACCTGCCGCTGCGCCACGCCGACACGTCGTCCGGCTCGGCGCTGCGCCGGCTGCGCATCGACGGCGACCGGCACGAGCGGCTCCTGGTCGCCGCCCGGCGGGCCGGCCTGCTGCCGTACTCGTTCCTGTGCACCGCCTACCAGCACGCGCTGTGCCGGGAGCTGGGTCTGCGCCGGTTCCTGCTCGGCAGCGTGGTGGCCGGGCGGGAGCGGGCGCAGATGCGCCGGATCGCCGGCTGGTACGTCAACACGGAGCTGCTGGTCAACATCCCCGCCGACGAACGGCCGACCCTCGACGTGGTGCGCGCCGTCGAGGCGGAGCTGAACCGGGCGCACACCGAACAGCTGGAGGTGCCGATCGCCCTGCTGGCCCAGGAACTGCGCCGGCGCGACCGCAAGGCGCCGCAGGTGGTGCTCAGCGTCGACCAGCAGCAGCTGCTGCGGCTGGACGGGCAGGCCTGCCGGGAGCTCGACCTGTGGGCGCCGCGGCAGCTGCAGGACGCCAACCTGGTGTTGCTCACCTCGCCGGCGTCCATGCACGGCTACCTCGAGTACCGCCGGGCGTTCATGAGCGACGCCGAGGCCGCGGCCGTCGAGGAGACCCTGATGTCCACGCTGGATCAGCTCACCACGGCGGCGGAACCCGTTGCCGCCCGGGAAAGGTGAACCGCGGCCGTCCTCGAGCGCCCGGCGGCGCGGCACTATGATGAGCATGGTGCTCATGCCGTATCCGTACCGCGGGCGATTGACCTGGCCGCTGCGGATCGTCCGGCTGATCGGGCTGGTCCTGCTGCTGATCTCGGCGACGCAGGCGAACGAGGCGCCCGGCTGGTCCGGCCGCTCCCTGCTCATCACCGTCCTGCTGGTCCTGACGTCGATCGGGTGGCTGCTGTGGCTCGCCGCCGACTGGCGCGGCGAGCGCTGGCGGCTGGTCGGCGTGGTCCTGGTCGGCGTTCCCGGCGGACTGCTGGCCGGGCTGAACCCGGTGGGCACCGCACTGGTCTTCCCGTGCCTGGCGATGCTCGACGCCGGCTTCACCGGCCCGTACCGGCGCACCGTGGCCATCGGCGCCGCGACGGTGGGCGCGATGGCCGCGGGCCGGGTGGTCACCGGCTGGCACCACTTCGCCCTGCAGGCGCTGCTGGTGTTCGCCTGTGCCGTGCTCGGCGCGCTGCGCGGGGCCTACCAGTACCGGGCCGACCAGGAAGAACTGGTGCAGTCCAACGTTCAGATCGCGGCACAGGAACAGGCCCGCGCCGCGACGCTGGCCGAGCGGGCCCGCGTCGCCCGGGAACTGCACGACCTGCAGGCGCACGCGTTGTCCGCGCTGGCCGTGCAGCTGAAGGTGATCGAGGCGCTGGTCGACGAGCGGCGCGAGCCCGAGCGCATCCGGCCGTACCTCGCCCAGGCCCACGACCTGGCCCGCGAGGGGCTGGTCGAGACGCGCCGGGCGATCCTGGCCCTGCGCGAGGAGGAGCTGCCGCTCGCCTGTCTGCTGAGCCGGCTGGCCGACACCTACCGCGACCGGGACGGCGCGCCCGCCCACTTCGAGGTCACCGGTGAGCCCGCGAACCTGGCCGCCGACGTGGCCCTGACCACCTATCGCGCCGGTCAGGAGGCGTTCACCAACGTGCGCCGGCACGCCGAGGGCAGTCCGGTGTGGATGACGCTGGCCTACTCCGAGCAGGACGTCCGCCTCACCGTGGTCAACGAGCTGGCCAGGACGCCGGCCGGCGCCGTGGCCGCACGCGGTGGCTACGGCCTGGCCGGCCTCCGGGAGCGGGCCGAGATGGTGAGCGGGCAGCTCACCGTCGGGCCGAGCGACGGCCGCTGGCGGGCGTCGCTCAGCATCCCGCTGTCGAGAGCGGGCAGATGAGCGGCCCGCAACCCATCCGGCTGCTGATCGCCGACGACCACCCGGTCGTCCGGGACGGGCTCGGGATGCTCCTCGACCTCGAGGCCGACGTGCAGGTGGTCGGGCTCGCCACGGACGGCGCGGAGGCCGTCGAGATGGCGCTGAAGTCGCACCCCGACGTGGTGCTCATGGACCTGCGCATGCCCGTGCTGTCGGGGATCGAGGCGATGCGCCGCATTCTCGACCAGGACCCCTCGATCCGGTTCGTCGTGCTGACCACCTACGTCGACGACGACGAGATCGGCGAGGCGTTCCGGGCCGGCGCCCTCGGCTATCTGACCAAGGACGCCAGCCGGCCGGAGATCCATGACGCGGTCCTGGCCGCCGCGGCCGGCACCGGCGTGCTCTCCCAGGAGGCGCAGCGCTCGCTGGCCAGGGCGGCGAAACGGCCACCGCCCGGCACCGGCCCGGTGGCGGCCGCCGAGGTGCTGACCCCGCGGGAGCAGGAGGTCCTGCGGCTGATCGCGGCCGGCCGATCCAACCGCGAGATCATGAAGCAGCTCCGGATCGGCGAGGCGACGATCAAGACGCACATCAACCGGATCTTCGCGAAGACCGGCGTCCGCGATCGGGCACAGGCCGTCCGCTACGCCTACCAGCACGGCCTGGCGTCAGTGCACGACGGCTGAGATGGGCGGCCGCTCGCCCGGCGTCAGTGCACGACGGTTGAGGTAGGCGGCCGGCCCGGCGTCAGTGCACGACCGTCGAGGTGGGCGGCCGGCTCGCGCGGCGGCTCACCGCGCCGACCCGGCTGGTCAGCCGCAGCGGCACGATCCGCAGCCCGAGACCGAGCACCGACCAGGGCCAGGCCGGCACGCAGGCGCGGGCCGGCTCCCGCTCGATCGCCCGGACCAGCAGGCGACACCCGTCGGCCGTGTCCCGGGCCAGCCGCTGCCCGGTGTGCGGGTTGGACTCCGACCGGATGTAGCCGGGCAGGATCGCGCTGACCCGGATGTCCGTGTGCAGCACATCGGCCCGGATGCCGTCGGCCAGGTGCAGGGCGGCGGCCTTGCTCGCGGCGTACACGGTGAGGCCTCCGGGGAACCCCTTCAGCGCGCTCACCGAGGCGATCACGACCAGGTGCCCGTACCCCTGCTCCCGGAAGATCTCCATCGCCGCCTCGCACTGGGCCAGCGCGCCGAGGAAGTTCGTCTCCGCGGTGGCCCGGTTGACCGCGACGCCGCCGGTGCCGACCGGCACCCCGGCGCCGGTGCCGGCGTTGACCACCACCCGGTCCAGCCCGCCGAGCAGGTCGTGGAACCCGCGGAAGACCGTCGCCACCGCGGTCGGATCGGTGACGTCGAGGCGGCGCGCCCGCACGTCGATGTCCGGGTGCCGCTCCAGCAACTCGGCGCGTACCGCGGCGAGCCGATCCGCCCGGCGCGCGCAGAGCGCGAGGTTGCGGCCGCGGGCCGCGAACTCGCGGGCCATGCCGAGGCCGAGGCCGCCGCTGGCGCCGGTGACGAGAATGTTGCGGCGGAGCGGGCCCCTCATTCGATCAGCCTGATCGCCGACGTCGGGCAGGACGCCACCGCGGAGCGGACCCGCTGATACTCGCTCGCCGGCGGCAGCGGGTGCCGTACCCGCACCACGCCGTCGGCCTCCTGCTGGTCGAAGACCACCGGCGCCTTGAGTACGCAGTTGCCGCTGCTGCAGCAGAGCCGGTCGTCGATCTCGATGTGCATCCCCGTACCGTCCGTCCTGTGTGCTCCCGCCGGAACCGCCGTCACCATGCGACCGGCACCTGTTCGAAACCCACCACGATCAGGCCCTGCTTGACCCGCAGCTCGGCCGGGTCGACGGCGAGCCGCAACCCCGGCAGCCGCCGCGCCAGCGTCGCCAGCACCACCTGCAGCTCCACCCGGGCCAGCGGCGCGCCCAGGCAGAAGTGCGGCCCGGCCCCGAACGACAGGTGCTGGTTGTTCGGGCGGCGCAGATCCATCCGCTCCGGATCGGGGAACCGCCGCGGATCCCGGTTCGCCACCGCCGGGCTGACGATCACCGTCGACCCCTGCGCGATCATCGTGCCGCCGACCTCGATGTCCTCGGTGACGTAGCGGGGCACGCCGATGCTGGGGTTGGTGTCGAAGCGCAGGACCTCGTCCACGGCGCTGGGCACGACCGACGGGTCGGCCAGCACCGCCTCGAACTGCCGCCGGTCGGTCAGCAGCATCGCCATCATCTTCCCGATCATGTTCGCCGTGGTCTCGTAGCCCGCGACCAGGATCGCCATGGCGCTGATGATCAGTTCGCGGAGCTCCAGCCGCCCGTCGTCGCTGTCGCTGACGCTGATCAGCTCGCTGAGCAGGTCGTCGCCCGGCCGCTCCCGCTTGCGCTCGATCAGTCCGGCGAGATAGGCGCCGAACTCGTACCGGGCGGCGTCGACCTCCTCCTTGGTGTACCGGGTCAGGGTGAGGATGCGATCGGACCATGCCGAGAAGCGGTGCAGGTCGTCCTTGGGGACACCGAGCAAATCTCCGATCACGCGTACGGGCAGCACCGCGCCGATGCTCGCGGCCAGGTCGCCGGGCGGCCCGCCGGCGACCAGGTCGTCGATCAGCTCGTCCGCGATGGCCTCGACCCGGGGACGCATGCTGTCCACGCGACGGATGGTGAATGCCTTCGCCATCAGCCGGCGCCACTGCACGTGGCCCTCGCCCTCGAAGATGCGCATGTTGGTGGCGGCCTGCCGGCTGAAGACCCCGCCGTCGGCGCTGGCGCCCACCTTGGCGGTCGCGTCCGCCGGGATCTGCCGGGTGAAGCGCGGATCCGACAGCAGCGTGCGGGCCTCCTCGTAGCGCGTGATCAGGCTCGCGGCGTCGCCGCTGGGCAGCTGGACGGCGGCGACGGGGCATCGCTCCCGCAGTTCCGCCCACTCCTTCGGCGGCTGCATCGGGATGCCGCTGCGGAAGGGGTACGCGGGCAGGTCTTCGACGGTCATGATGAGCTCCTTGGCATGGGGACGGCGGGACGGGTGGACCGGCCCGCCTCCTCCTGGCGATGGACGGCCTGCGCGTAGCGGCCCAGTGCCTGCAGGACGTAGCCGGCGGCGAGAAGGTCGTCGTGGTACCACAGGTCGAGGAAGTAGACGCCGAGCAGCGTGGGTGCCCACAGCCCGTCGGCGGTGCGGTGCCGGATCAGCCAGTCGACGCCGCGCTGCACGGCCGGTGTGCCCGGCGCCGCGCCGGAGCGCAGCAGGCCGAGCAGCGCCCAGGCGGTCTCCTCCGCGGACGAGGCGGCGCCCTCGCCGTCGCCCCAGCCGCCGTCGGGCGACTGGTTGTCCAGCAGCCACCGCCGGCAGCCGCGGGCGGTCTCGCCGTCGCCGAGGCCGAGGGCGCCGAGCACCTCGAGCACCTGCGCCGTTCCGGCGGTGCTGCCGCGGTACCACAGGCACGGCAGCGACCCGTCCGGCCGCTGGGTGCGGGCGAACCAGCGGACCGCCCGCGCGATCGGGCGGTCCCGCGGGCCGAGGCCACCGGCCCGGTGCAGCGCGTCGACGGCGTGCGCGGTGATGACGGCGCACGGCGCGTCGAGCGCGACGTGGTTGTCCCGGCAGAAGCAGCTCCACGAGCCGTTCCGGTTCTGCATCGCGAGCAGCCAGTCCACCCCGCGGCGCAGGGCGGGACGGCCGGCCCGGTCGCCGAAGCCGGCCAGCGCCATCAGCCCGTCCGCGGTGTCGTCGGTGTTCGGCCAGCCGGAGGCGACCGACCAGGCCCAGCCGCCGGGCGGGCAGCCGGTCGCCGGGAACGGCGCGTCCCACTGGCGTTCCTCGATCCAGGCGGCGGTGCCGGCGAGCCGGGGATCGGCGGCGTACCCGGTTTCCTGCAGTCCGATGGCGACGAAGGTGGTCGCCGAGAACTCCAGGTCCCGGTTGACCGCCCAGGAGCCGTCCGGGCGCACCGTGACGTGCAGGTAATGCACCATCCGGTCGACCAGGTCGGGCCGTACGCCGGCCCGGGCCAGCGCGAAGCAGACCATCGAGACCAGCAGCGGTGACTCCTGCATGCCGCCCTCGTCGCCCTGCTGGCGGAGCAGTTCGTCGAAGTAGGCGAGGGCGCGCGGCTCGGCGAGGCGGAACACCGCGCGCAGCACCGGCCCGAACGACCAGGTGTGCCGCTGCATCACCGTCCAGGAGAAGGTGACCGGCACCACGAAGGACACCTTCTGCCGCAGCCGGCGGGGCAGCAGCGCGACGGCCGCCGGCATGCGGCGGATCCGGGTCTCGTCGTACAGGCCGGCCAGGGCCAGGAACTGCAGGCACAACACGTGCAGCGCGCACCGCTCCGGGTTGGCGACGGCCGCCATGCCGCCCCGCAGGTCGATCCACGCCAGGGCACGCCGGACGTCGTCGCCGGTGGCCTCCGGCGCCAGCAGCCGGAGGGCGGCGGTCGCGAAGGCGGTCGCCGGCAGCGTCGCCGGCAGACCCGGACCGTCGCCCCACCCGCCGGTCGGCAGTTGGTGGTCGCGCAGCCAGGTCACCGCGGCTCGGATCAGGTCGGCCGACCCGGCGGGATCGGCGTAGTACAGGGCCACGGCGGAGGTGGCCGTCGAGATGGCCGCCGACGGCAGGTGGTCCTGCCACGACCCGTCCGGCCGCCGGGCCGCCAGCAGTGCCTCCGCGGCCTGCTTGATCGCCGGCCCGGCGTCGGCGAGGAGTTCTTCGCGCACGTGCCTTCCCCCGTTTGGTTGGCTAGACGAGCTGCTTGGACTTCGGCGAACGGGTCTTGGACCCTCGGACGAACAGCCGCTGTTGCCCGTTGGCGGTCGCGGTGCCCCGGCCGCGGACGTAGATGACCGCGGCCCGCGTGCCGATCGTCGCCACGTTGAGGAAGATGATCGTGTCGCGGAACGCGTCGACGGAGATCTGGTTCTCGTACATGAACTTGCCGATCTCGTGGCTCCACAGGTTGCTGGAGCCGTACGAGAAGAAGATCTTGGCGGCGGTGATGGCGATCCAGGCCAGCACGTACAGCAGGCCGGCGCGGGTGAAGACCCGCTTCTGGCCGCCGTCGTACTCGAATCGCATGAAGGACAGCGCCACCAGGCCCATGACGATGCCCAGCGCGATGCCCGCCAGCTCCAGCAGCAGCCCCTTGCCGGACAGGTCCAGGCCCTTGAAGAAGAACGGGACGATGATGACCGCCGCGGCCACCGGCCGGAAAACCCGGAACCGGCTGATCTTCCGGCGCCCGATGTCGCTCTCCATGGCCACGAGGAAGACGAAGAGGTTGACGCCCAGGATCACCAGACTCACGATTTTGCTCCAATTTGCGGCCGATGTGACACCTTGGACGCTACGAGCAGCTCCGGCCGCTGTCGTCGAACCACAGGTTGACGCCGCGCCGTCCGGGCCGGTCAGCCCCGGTCCAGGTCGCGGACCTCCCGGGGCAGCCCGAAGTGCACGTCCTCGGGCACCGACTCCACGTCCTCGACGGTGCCGAACCCGTGCCCCGCCAGCACCCGCAGCAGGTCGTCCACGAGCACCGCGGGCACGGAGGCGCCGCTGGTGAGGCCGACCGTGCGGACGTCCTGCAGCCACTCGGGACGGAACTCGCCGGCGTCGTCGATCAGGTATGCGGCGCCCGCGCCGGCCTCCAGCGCGACCTCGACCAGCCGGCGCGAGTTGGAGGAGTTGCCGGAGCCGACCACCAGCACCAGGTCGGAGTCCGCGGCGATGGTGCGCACGGCGGTCTGCCGATTCTGCGTGGCATAGCAGATGTCGTCGGATGCGGGCCCGGCCAGGTCCGGAAAGCGGTCCCGCAGCGCCTCGACGGTCTCGCGGGTCTCGGTCACCGACAGGGTGGTCTGCGACAACCACGCCACCCTGCGCCCGTCGCGCACCCGCACCGCGGCCGCCTCGGCCGGGCCGTCGACGAGCTGGACGTGCTCGGGTGCCTCACCGGCGGTTCCGATCACCTCCTCGTGGCCCTCGTGGCCGATCAGGAGGATGTCGTAGTCCTCGGCCGCGAAACGCCGTGCCTCGTTGTGCACCTTGGTCACCAGCGGGCAGGTCGCGTCGATGGTCCGCAGGTCGAGCGCCGCGGCTTCCTGGTGGACGACCGGAGCGACACCGTGGGCGGAGAACACCACGACCGCACCGCGCGGCGCCTCGTTCGTCTCGTCGATGAATATCACGCCCTGCTGCTCCAGGGTACGAACGACGTGGCTGTTGTGGACGATCTGCTTGCGTACGTAGATCGGCGGCCCGTACCGCTGCAGCGCGAGCTCCACGGTCCGCACCGCCCGCTCGACGCCGGCACAGTAACCCCGGGGCTTGGCGAGCAGGACCCGCCGCGTCTGGTCGCTCACGAAGCGTCACCTTCCTCCTCGGCCAGCCGCATGGCCTCCTCGATCAGGGTTTCCACGATCTGCGACTCGGGCACGGTCTTGATGACCTTGCCCTTCACGAAGATCTGGCCCTTGCCGTTGCCCGAGGCCACCCCCAGGTCGGCCTCGCGGGCCTCGCCGGGCCCGTTCACCACGCAGCCCATGACCGCGACCCGCAGCGGTACGGGCATGCCGTCCAGCCCGGCGGTCACCTCCTCGGCGAGCTTGTAGACGTCGACCTGGGCGCGACCGCAGGCGGGGCAGGACACGATCTCCAGCTTGCGCGGGCGCAGGTTGAGCGACTGCAGGATCTGCGCGCCGACCTTGACCTCCTCGACCGGCGGCGCGGACAGCGACACCCGGATCGTGTCGCCGATGCCCTGGCGCAGCAGCGCGCCGAAGGCGACCGACGACTTGATCGTGCCCTGGAAGGCCGGCCCGGCCTCGGTCACGCCGAGGTGCAGCGGGTAGTCGCACTGCTCGGCGAGGATCTCGTACGCCCGGATCATCACCACCGGGTCGTTGTGCTTCACCGAGATCTTGACGTCGTGGAAGTCGTGCTCGGCGAAGAGCCCGGCCTCCCACATCGCCGACTCGGCCAGCGCCTCCGGCGTCGCCCGGCCGTACTTCTTCAGCAGCCGCGCGTCGAGCGAGCCGGCGTTGACCCCGATCCGGATCGGCGTGCCGTGCTCCTTCGCGGCCTGGGCGATCTCCCGGACCTGGTCGTCGAAGCGGCGGATGTTGCCGGGATTCACCCGCACCGCGGCACACCCGGCCTCGATCGCGGCGAACACGTACCGGGGCTGGAAATGAATGTCGGCGATCACCGGGATCTGTGCTTTGCGCGCGATGTCGGGCAGCGCGTCCGCGTCGTCCTGGCTCGGGCACGCCACCCGGACGATGTCGCACCCCGCCGCGGTCAGCTCGGCGATCTGCTGCAGGGTCGCGTTGACGTCGGAGGTGAGGGTGGTGGTCATCGACTGCACGGAGACCGGATGTTCGCTGCCCACGCCGACCGTGCCGACCTGCAGCTGCCGGGTCCGGCGGCGGGGCGCGAGCGTCGGGGGCGGGAAGGTCGGCATGAAGAGCTGGGTCATCAGGTCTGGTCCCTTGCGCTCGTGCCGTTCAGCAGGAAACGGCCCACCAGGGTCTCGGGCAGTGGCCAGCGCACCGGGAACCGCCGAGCCAGGAACTCGGTGGTCACCCGGGCCAGATGGGGGCCGGTGAGGTGGCGCTCCTCGAGGATCTCGTCGCGCTTGGCGTGGGCGAGGAACTCCGCCGGCAGCCCGAGGGTGCGCACCGGGGTGTCGACGCCCGCGTCGCGCAGCAGCCGTGCCACCGCGTCCCCGACACCGCCGCAGCGGCAGCCGTCCTCGACGACGGTGACCAGCCGGTGCCGGCGGGCGAGCGCGACCAGGGCCGGGTCGAGGGGCCGGACCCAGCGCGGGTCGACGACGGTCGCGCCGAGCCCCTGCGCGTGCAGCAGCGCGGCGGCGGCCATCGCGGCCCCGGCCATCGCGCCGACCGACACGAAGAGCACGTCGCCGACGCCGCTCTCGCGCAGCACGTCGAGACTTCCCAGGCGGGCGACGGCCGGCACGTCGGCCGGCGTGGAACCCTTCGGGAAGCGGATCACGGTCGGCCCGTCGGTGACGTCCAGCGACTCCCGCAGCAGGGCGCGCAGCCGGGTGCCGTCCCGGGGCGCGGCGATGCGCAGTCCCGGCACGACCTGAAGCAGCGCCAGGTCCCACATGCCGTTGTGGCTCGCGCCGTCGTCGCCGGTGACTCCCGCCCGGTCGAGCGCCACGGTGACCGGCAGCCGGTGCAGCGCCGCATCCATCAGCAGCTGGTCGAAGGCGCGGTTGAGGAACGTGGCGTACAGCGCGACGACCGGGCGCAGGCCGCCCATCGCCAGGCCGGCCGCCGAGGTCATGGCGTGCTGCTCGGCTATTCCGACGTCGATCAGGCGCTCCGGGAAGCGCTCGCCGAAACGCAGCAGACCGGTGGGGCCGGGCATCGCCGCGGTGATCGCCACGACGTCGTCGCGCTCGGCGCCGACCCGCACCAGCTCGTCGCCGAAAACACCCGTCCAGGTGGCCGGGGCGCCCGCCGCCGGAGCGCTCCGCGCGCCGGTGACCAGGTCGAAGACGCCCGGTGCGTGGTACTTCTCCTCGTCGTCGGCCTCCGCCGACGGAAAGCCGAGACCCTTGCGGGTCACCACGTGGACCAGCGCCGGGCCGGCGCTCTTCGCCCGGGCCAGAGCGGCCTCCAGGGCGGCGATGTCGTGGCCGTCGACCGGGCCGATGTAAGTCAGGCCCATCGCGGTGAACAGCGCACCCGGCGTCTCCGGAGCGGCCGCCCCGGCCGGCGCCGCGTCGCCGGGCAGGTCACCGATCGGCAGGCCGCCCCGCGAGATCGCGAGGTGCCGCGCGAGAGCACCGATCGTCGGGGCGTACGAGCGGCCGTTGTCGTTGAGCACCACGACGACGTTGGACCGGCCGGACGCGCCGAGGTTGTTGAGCGCCTCCCACGCCATGCCGCCGGTCAGGGCACCGTCGCCGATGATCGGGACGACCCACCGGTCCCGCTCACCGCGCAGCCGGTAGGCCCGAGCCAGGCCGTCGGCGTAGGACAGCGCGGTCGACGCGTGCGAGTTCTCGATCACGTCGTGCCGGCTCTCGGCCTGGCTGGCGTACCCGGAGAGCCCGTCGCGGGTGCGCAGCGTGTCGAAGGCGTCCCAGCGTCCGGTCAGCAGCTTGTGCGGGTACGTCTGGTGGCCGGTGTCGAACAGCAGCCGGTCGTGCGGTGAGTCGAACGAGCGGTGCAGGGCCAGCGTCACCTCGACGATGCCGAGATTGGAACCGACGTGCCCCCCGCGGCCCGCGGTCACCTCCAGGATCCGCTGACGCAGCCGCACCGCCAGCTCGCTCAGTTGGGGCGGGCTCATCGCCCGCAGCGCCGCCAGGTTCATCCCCGCCGGCTCGGCTGTTGCCGCCGCCTCGCGGGTGGGGGTGAAAAGAACATTCACCGGTTGACCTCCTCCGTCCGTGCGTTGTTCGCCGAAGTTTTGGAACCGTGGATCAGCCCGGAGGCCGAGAGCCAGTCGCGGACCGTGAAGCGGCGGGCGGTCAGCCCCGCCACGTTCTCGGTGATCTGCCGCCGCAGCCGGTCGTTGGTCTGGTTGCGGCGCAGCAGGGACGGGCGCAGCGCGCTGCCGACGCGCGACGTGCCGGTCAGCAGCGTGGCCAGGTTGTGGCTCAGCCGCGCGGTGAACTGCAGGTCCGGGCGCCGTTGCCGCTCGTATCCGGCCAGCGCCGCGTCGACCCGGGCCGGCTCGAACTCACGGGCGCCGGGCAGCCACGCGCCCAGCGTCCACGCGTCCCGGATCGCGGCGTTCATGCCCTGGCCGACCATCGGGTGCACGCAGTGCGCGGCGTCGCCGAGCAGGGCCAGTCCCGGCAGGGCCCAGCGCGGGGCGACGAACCGGTACGCCGAGAGCACCTGAACCGTGTCGAGCCCCTGCCGCAGCGGCTCCGCCACCGGCTCCAGCGCCGGCATCCCGCGCAGCAGGTCGTCGGCCCAGCGCGGCGCACCGGCCCGGCCCACGTCGCGGAAGGCGCCGGCCGGCACCTGCACGTAGAGACGGGCGCGACCGCCGGGCAACGCGAACAGGGCCCGGAGCCCGTCCCGCGTCAGGTACGCGTTCATCCGGTTGCCGAGGGCCGGCGCGTCCGCGAGCTCGAAGCCGACGAGCTGGTGACCGTAGCGGTGGGCCGGCACGGCGAGGCCGGCCGCGTCGCGGAGCCGGGACGCGTGCCCGTCGGCCGCCACGGTCAGCGCCGCGGTCACCGTGTCCTGCTCGCCGCCACGCTGGACCCGGACCCCGCAGATCCGGCCGGCGTCGTCGCGCAGCAGGCCGTCCGCCCGGGCGCCGGTCCAGAGCGTGACGGCGCCGCCGAGGGAGTCGGCGATGGTGGTCAGCATCTCGCGGTAGCTCTGCACCATCCCGTGCCGGTACGGGCCGGGAATCATCCCGTAGTCGAGCGACACCAGGGGTGCGCCGTCGTGCCCGAGCACCGCCAGCGCCGCCACCGGCAGCGCGCCGCCCGCGCTCAATGGTCCCAGCAGCCCGAGGGAGTCCAGCACGTGCAGCGACCGCGGCTGGATCAGCTCGCCCTTGTGCATCATGCGGAACCGGCGCTGCTTCTCCAGCACCAGGACACGGTGGCCGCGCTGGCCGAGCGCGGTGGCGAGGGTCAGCCCGCCCACGCCCGCGCCGCAGATCACCACGTCGTAGTCCACGGTCAGTCTCCGCTCGTCGCCGCCGGTCGGGTCAGCGCACGCGCTCGACGGCGAGGTCGGCGTACTGGGCCAGCCGATCCCGGTGGGCGCTGGGCGCCAGCACCGTCAGCGCCTCCTTCGCCGCCTCGGCGTGGTGCACCGCGACGGTCCGGGCCGACGCCACCGCACCGGTGCGGACCATGACCTGGCTGAGCAGCGACAGCGCCTCGCTCGGGTCGAGGTCGCTGTCGAAGGCCCGTTCGAGCAGCACCCGGGACTCCTCGTCGGCGTCGCGGAACGCCAGCAGCGCCGGCAGGGTCATCCGCTTGTTGCGGATGTCGCTGAGCACCGACTTGCCGATCGCCTCGTCGTTCTGCCCGGTGTAGGTGAACAGGTCGTCGCACATCTGGAAGGCGATGCCGAGCTCGTCGCCGTACCGGCCGACCGCCTCGACCTCCGCGTCGGTGCCGCCGCCGAGGAGCGCGCCGCTCTGGCAGGCGCCGCGGAACAGCGCACCGGTCTTCAGCGCGATCATCTGCAGGTACGCGTCGAGGTCCCGGGCGCCGCTCTCGGTGATCTCGTACTCCAGGCTCTGGCCGCGGCACAGGTCCAGGCCGGCCCGGGCGGCCACCTCCAGCGCGGCGACGATCCGGTCGTCCCGCGCGCCCGTCTGCCGGCACTCGGCGAGGCAGAGGAACAGGTCGAACAGCAGGGCGTCGCCGGCCACGATCGCGTTGTCGGCACCGAACTGCGCGTGCACGGTCGGCCGGCCCCGGCGCAGCATGTCGTTGTCGATGATGTCGTCGTGCACGAGGCTGGCCACGTGGCCGCTCTCGGTGCCCAGCGCGGCCGGGAGGACCTGCTCGATCCGCCCGCCGACGGCCATCGCCGACTCCAGCAGGAGAACCGGCCGGAAGAGTTTGCCACCGGCCGCGGTCGCGTGCCGGCACATCGCGCCGAGCAGGTTCTGCTCCGCGAGCCACCGCGCGCCCAGCCGTTCCGGGAGGATCCGGGTCACCGCCGTGGCGCTCGTACCCTCTTCCGGCGCTCCGACCGCGGTCATCACCTGCGCGCCTGTCGACATTTCCATCCGCACGGTCCCCCCAACGGTTCGAACACGATTGGTCCAGCTCGCGAACGATGCTTCGCCGGGGCATCGGGCCAAATCAATTCCGTTGGGAGTGACCGATCAGGCAGCCCGACCGTCGATCGCCGTCGGGGGTGCCCGTCCGGGGTGGTCGTTCACGCTGCCCGGCGGGGATTCCCGGCGTCCGGACCGCGGCGCGAGCATTCGGGGGAAAAGCGGGGAGGTGACTGATGAACGTACGACCGGATCGCCTGCTCGTCGTCGCCGGCAGCCATCTGGAGACGTGGCGGCCGTACACCAGCTGCTACGTGGGCCTGGTCGGACTGGCCGGCGCCGGGCTGGCCGGCGGCCGGCACGACGCCGGGCGGCTGCTGGCGGCCTGGGCCATCCCGACCCTCGGCTGGCTCGCCGGCCTCTACGGCGGCGACTACTTCGACCGCGAGCTGGATGCCGTGGCCAAGCCGCAGCGGCCGATTCCCTCCGGGCGGATGCGACCGGCCACCGCGCTGACCATGATGGTGCTCCTCGTCGCGGCGGGTGCCGGGTGGACGCTCGCGGTGCGCTGGCAGGCCGTCGCGATCGTCGGCGTCGCCACCGTGGTCGGTCTGTCGTACAACACCTTCTTCAAGAGCCGGGGCGTGCTGGGCAACCTGGTGCGCGGCACGCTCACCTCCTGTGCGTTCCTGTTCGGAGCGGTGCTCGGCGCCGGCCGGATCTCCCTGCCGCTGGTGGCCGCCGCTGCGGTGTTCTGCCTGCACGACGCCGCCTCGAACCTGGTCGGGGCGTTGCGGGACGTCGAGGGCGACGCCGCCGGCGGTTACCGGACCCTTCCGGTACGGCGCGGCCTGGTGCACAGCGAGCGCGTGGTCGCGGCGCTGTTCCTGGGCTGGGCCGCGCTGCTCGCCGCCGTGCCGGCGATCCTCGGGGTCGCGGTGCCCGCCGCGGCGGCGCTGCTCGGCTCCGTCGCCGTGCTGACCGTGGCGGTCGTCTGTGCCCGGCTGCTGATCTCGGGCGACGGCCTGACCCGGCGCGCGGCGCTGGGCGCGCACGAGTGGCTCTGCCTCGAGCGGATCGTCGCCGCCGGTTCGCTGGTGGCGCTCGGCGGGGGCGGCCGGCTCGGGCTCGCCGCAACCACCGCGGCGCTGCTGGTCACCTGGGTCGCGCAGCGCCGGCTGCGGCTGCGGCACGAGTTCGATCCGGGCGACGGCGCGCCCACCCCAGTGCTGGTACCTGCGAACGAGGAGCATCCGTGAGCGACCCCATGCCCCACGCCTTCATCGTGTCCACCGGACGCTGCGGCTCCACCCTGCTGTCCGACATGATCAATCGGAATCCGGACGTGCTGAGCCTGTCGGAGTTCTTCGGCCTGCTGTTCTCCGGCCCGTTCCCGGCCGGTGAGCTGACCGCCGAGCAGTACTGGAGCCTGCTGAGCACCCCGCACTCGTTCGTCACGCAGGCGTACCGGATCGGCGCCCCGATCGAGGAGTTCCGGTACCCGGCCGATCCGCGCCGCCGGTTCAACGCCGGCACCGGCATTCCGCCGATCATGGTGACCGCGCTTCCGCACCTGACCGACGAACCGGAGGAGCTCTACGACGACGTGGAGAAGTTCGTGTCCACGCTGCCCACCGCGGACGTCGCCACCCAGCATCGCCGGCTGTTCGAGTGGCTGGCGGTCCGGTTCGGCGCCCGGATGTGGGTGGAGCGCTCCGGGTTCTCGCTGCGCCACGTACCCGAGCTGGTCCGGCTGTTCCCGCAGGCGCGGTTCGTGCACCTGTACCGGGACGGGCGCGACTGCGCGTACTCGATGAGCCGCAGCGGCGCGTTCCGCCTGGGCATGGTGTCGATGCGCCTGCAGCAGGCACTGGGTGTCAACCCGTACGTGGAGGACGTGCCCGAATCCGTGACGGTCCCGGCGGATCTGGTGCCGCTGATGCCGGACACCTTCTCCCGGGCCGCGTTCGAGGAGATCCAGCTGCCGGTGGCGGACTTCGGCGCCGCCTGGTCGGAGCAGATCACCACGGGCTTGACGGCGCTGGCCGCCGTGCCCGCCGACCGGGTGCTGCAGTTCGGCTACGACCGGCTGGTCGGCGACACCGCGGGCGTGCTCACCGAGCTGGCCCGGTTCCTCGGCCCGGTCGACCCGTCGCCGCGGTGGCTGAGCGAGGCCGCCGGTCTGGTGGCGCACCGGCCCTCGGGCTGGCGCTCGCTGCCGGAGCAGGAGCAGCAGAAGCTCACCGAGATCTGCCGCGAGGCCATGGCGATGCTGCCGGGGTAGGCTGCAGCACATCATGATCATGGATCCGCTGATGCGTGCCCGCGCCGAAGCCGCGCCGGGCTTCATGCCGCCGGACGAGGGACTGGCCCTGTACCGGGCCGCACGATCCGCGGCCGGGTCGTCGCCGGTCCTGCTGGAGATCGGCAGCTACTGCGGCAAGTCCACGCTGTACCTTGCCGCGGCGGCCCGTGAGACGGGCGGGACCGTCGTCGCCGTCGACCACCACCGTGGGTCGGAGGAGCACCAGCCGGGATGGGAGTACCACGACCCGGGCCTGGTGGACCCGGCGACCGGCCGGCTCGACACGCTGCCGCGGTTCCGGCGCACGCTGGCCGAGGCCGGCGTCGAGGACATCGTCGTCGCCGTGGTCGCCACCTCGGCCGCGGCGGCGGCGCTGTGGACGACCCCGCTGGCGCTGCTGTTCATCGACGGCGGGCACACCGAGGAGGCGGCGCAGCGGGACTACCGCGGCTGGGCGCCGCACGTCGCGCCCGGCGGGCTGCTGGTCATCCACGACGTCTTCCCGGACCCGGCGGACGGTGGCCAGGCGCCGTACCACATCTACCGCGAGGCCATCGACCACGGCGGCTTCACCGAGATCTCGGCGACCGGGTCGCTCCGGGTGCTGCACCGCGCAGAGCGGCGCCCGCAGCGCCTGTGACGGCCGCTGCGCCCCGACGCAGCCGTGCCCGGAGACGTCGAGTCGCTCCGGGTGCTGCACCCCGCAGAGCGGCGCCCGCAGCGCTTGTGACGGCCGCTGCGCCCCGACGCAGCCGCGGCCGGAGACGTCGAGTCGCTACGGGTGCTGCACCCCGCAGAGCGGCCCGACGCAGCCTGGGTCGGCGGCGCCCGCGCCGCCGAAGAGCTCCTCGACGACCGGGTCGCCGTCGAGCATGGCGGCGGCCAGTAGCACCGCCCCGGCGGTCCACGTGGTCCTCTCCACCGGCCAGCGGGCGTCGTCCGGATAGACGTATCCGGTCCAGTACGACCCGTCGGCCGCGCGCAGGTGCCCGATCGCGTCGAAGAGGCCGGCGCCGCGTTCCCGGTCACCGATCGCGCACAGCGACAGCACCGCCTCGCAGGTCTCGGCGACGGTGACCCAGGGACGGTCGCTCACGCAGCGCACGCCGAGCCCGGGCACGACGAACGTGTCCCAGCCGCCGTCCATCAGGGCGGCCGCCGCCGGCCCGCGCACCGCGCCGCCGAGGACCGGGTAGTACCAGTCCATCGCGAAGCGGTCGCGAGGATCGAAGCGGTCGGGGTGGCGCAGCAGCGCGTGGCCGAGGGTGGTGGCGGCCAGATCCCAGTCCGGCTGCTCCTCGCCGAGCGCTTCGGCGATGCGTTGTGCGCAGCCGAGGCTGTGGTAGATGCTGGCGCACCCGGTGAGCAGCGCCTCGCCCGCCGCCTTTCCGTCGCGGCCCCGGGCCCACCGGACCTCGCCGCCGGGCGCCTGCAGGCCGAGCACGAAGCCGAGGGCCCGGCACAGCGCCGGCCACATGCCGCGCAGGAAGGTCTCGTCGCCGGTGCGGCGGTAGTGATACCACAGACCCACGGCGACGTACGCGGTGAAGTTGGCCTCCCGGGTGTCATCGGTGACCGCCGCGCCCTGGTATTCCCGGAACCAGGAGCCGTCGGCATTCTGGGTACGCCGCAGCCAGTCGTAGGCCGCGGCCGCCTCGGCGTGCCGTCCCTGGGTGTCCAGGCCCAGCGCGGCCTCCACGTGGTCCCACGGGTCGAGCTGTCCACCGGGGAACCAGGGAATCGCGCCGTCGGCTCGCTGCACGCCGGCGATCCAGTCCGCGGTGCGGGCGAGCCCGGCCCGGCCCGGCCGCGGGGCGCTCACCCGCCACTCGCGGCGGGCTTGGTGAAGTTTCGGGACGCGGCGGGCTTGGTGAAGTTTCGGGGCGCGGCGGACTTGGTGAAGTACAGCACCAGGCTCTTGCCCAGCACGGGATCGAGCATCCGCTCCACCGTCCTGGTCCACCGGGGGCGGCGCATGATGTCGTAGACCAGGAACCGGTGGTAGTGCCGGGGAATCGCGGCCCGCTCGTTGTCGACGCCGAAAAGGCATTTGAGCCACCAGTACGGCGAGTGCAGGGCGTGCGCGTGGTGCCGGGCCGACGGACGCAACCCAGCGGTACGGATCATCCCGGCCAGCGCACCGCGACGGTAGATCCGCACGTGACCGCCCTCGACGGTGTGGTAGCGCTCGGAGAGCGCCCAGCAGATGCGCTCCGGCCACCACCGGGGCACCGTCACCACCAGCGTGCCGTCGGGCCGCAGCACCCGGACCAGCTCGCGCACCACCGCGGCGTCGGCGACGATGTGCTCGAGCACCTCGGCGGCGATGACCACGTCGAAGGTTTCGTCGGGGAACGGGACGGCGAGGGCGTCGGCGAGCACCGCCGCGGCCGCGCCGCCCTCGGCGGCCTCGCCGGCCGCTCGCATCGCCGCGAACGTCGCCGACGCCTGTGTCAGATCGGCGAGGCCGAGATCCAGGGCGACGACCCGGGCGCCACGCCGGTAGCACTCGGCGGCATGCCGGCCGGGCCCGGCGCCGAGGTCGAGCACCCGGTCGCCCGGGCGGATGCCCAGCCGGCCGAAGTCGACGGTCAGCACGGCGCGACCGCGGGCTCGGCCGGCCGCGGCGAGGACCCGAGGTCGATCGCCTTCCGGTACGCCGCCTCGGTGCGGCGCGCCGCCACCGCCCAGGTGAAGTCGTCGAGAACCCGGCGCCGGCCGGCCGTGCCGAGCCGATCGCGCAGGCCCGGGTTGTCCAGCAGCGTCTCGATCGCGGTCGCCAGCGCCTCGGCGTCGTCCGGCGGGACCAGCAACGCGGCCTCGCCGTGCGGCCCGACCGTCTCGGGCAGGCCCCCGGCCGTGGTCGCCACCACCGGGAGGCCGCACGCCATCGCCTCCAGCGCCGGCAGCGAGAAACCCTCGAACAACGACGGTACGACGGCGACCTCCGCCGCGCGCAGTTCGTCGACCAGGTCGGCGTCGCTGATCCGGCCGGTGCTGCGGACGACGCCGCCGGGACCGCCCAGCCCGTGCCGGGCGATGAGTGCCGCCGCCAGCGAGGCGGGACGGATCTCACCGACCACCACGAGCTCCAGCGGCCGGCCCGGCCGCCGTCCCCGCAGGACGGCGACCGCTTCCAGGAGCCGGTGCAGCCCTTTGAGCGGAACATCGGCGCTCGCGGTGGTGATGAGGCGGCCCGGTCGGCGTGCATCGCGCGGACCGGGCGAGAAACGCTGGGCGTCGGTGCCGATCGGGACGGTCTCGATCCGGTGCGGCGCCACCCCGAGGTGCGCGACGATCTCCGCAGCCGACGAGTCGGAGACGGTGAGGATGCGCGGCAACCGCCGGGCGACGCGTCGCTGCATGCCGACGAAGCCGTACCAGCGGCGCAGCGACAGCCGCCGCCAGCCGGTCGCCGCGTCCAGCTCCAGCCGCCGATCGATCTGGATCGGGTGGTGCACGGTGGTGACCAGGGGCAGGCCAAGCCGGTCCAGGCCGAGCAGCCCGTAACCGAGGGTCTGGTTGTCGTGCACGACGTCGTAGCGGTCCCGCCGCCCGCGCAGCAGCCGCCGGACGCGCAGCGAGAAGGTGAACGGCTCGGGGAACCCGGCGGTGAGCATCCCGCCGACCTCCAGCACGTCGATCCAGTCCCGGTACTCGCGCAGGGCCGGCAGGCGGAACGGATCGGGCTCCCGGTAGAGGTCGAGGCTGGGCACCTCGGTCCCGGTCACGCCGTCGTCGAGCTGCGGATACGGCGGGCCGGACAGCACCTCGACCCGGTGCCCGAGTGCGGCCAGCTCGCGGCTCAGGTGCCGGACGTACACGCCCTGACCGCCGCAGAAAGGATTCCCGCGGTAGGTCAGCAGCGCAATTCTCAATGGACTTGAATGAGGCACCTCGGCACGCGGCATTCATCCCCCGGTCGGTCGCATGATTGCGCCTGAAAATACCCGGCGGCGATCATCCAAGCAAGAGGGATGGACTGACCGTGATGAATGCCCTTGATCGGTACTCGGTTCGAAACTCGTAGAAACAGGATCCGCTCCGTCGACAATGGGGGCCGGTGAGCCGCGGCCGATACGAGGGAAGCCGGCGCGACCGGTATTCTTTTTGATATTCGATCATGGCGTCCGGCGGACCGCATCAACCCCAGGGTTGACGACCGGCCGAGGCTGGGGGCCCGGCTTCGCCGGTCGTCAACCGCCCGCGGCACGCCGCGAGCCGTCAGGTCGTCGCACGTCGGCCCGCGAGCCGTGCCGCATGGATGTCGCCAGGCAGCGGCGCCGCGGACCGTCAGCCGAGCAAGCCTTCGTGCAAGGCGAGGGAAACGGCCTGGGTGCGGTTGGCGCAGTTGAGCTTGGCCAGGATGTTCGCCACGTTGCGCTTCACCCCGTGATGCGTGATGCCGACGCGGGGGGCGATCTGCTTGTTGCTGTACCCCTCCGCGAGCAGGGCCAGGATGCTGCTCTCGCGCGGCGTCAGCACCGGCTGCCGCCGGACCGGTTCCCGCCTGCGCTCGGCGCTCTCCTGGAGGATCCGCCCGGCCACGTCGCCGGGCAGCATGACCTCCCCGCGCCGGTCGAGCCAGTCGAGCGCGTGCCGTAGCCGCTCGATCGTGATGTCCTCCAGCATGACCACGCCGTGCGCGAACCGCTGCGAGAACTCCACGTACGCCAGGTCGTCGAGCGAGTGCAGGAGCATCAGCATCCGCATGCCGGCCTCGTCGACCTGCGTCCGCAGCTCGTCGAGCTCGGCCAGCCCGACACGCGACGAGACCGCGAGAATCTCCGAGCCGTCCGCGCCGACGAAACGGGATTCCTCTGCGTCGCCACAACAGACGACATTGTCGACGCTGTCGATTGCCAGCAGCATCGCGACCAATCCGAGGCGCACGACCTCTTCTGGCTCCACCAGCACAACAGTGTTGCCATTGCGTTTTTCGGAGGCGTGTTCCCTTGGTTGAAGACTCAACATGGATCTCCCCGCTGGTTGCACGCGCCGGCTCCCCCGCCAAGTTGCGATTCTTGCATCGAGCCCTATAGGGGTCAAGCGTTCATCGATGTGACAGAAATACGCCCCACCACCGTTTGCCGCCGCCCCAATAAGGTCCACAACAGCGACAATAAAGACCGCGACGCCGCGCAAAGTGTGACAATCAAGAAGGATCGCACCGCGGGTCACGGCTTGAACCCGAGCGCGCCGTACGTGCCGATCTTCACCTCCGGATTCACGTCCTCGGGCGTACGGCGTCAGGCCGGTCTTCGCCGCCGCGAGGATGCTCTGCTCGACGCCGGCCGGAGTCCGGCAGGAGGGTGACGCACCTCAGCAGATGAAATCGGCCTTAAGTTTCGATCCGCTCGTGGGAGCGCTCCCGTATGGGTTCCCGTAGGCAAACTCGGGAGAGGCGCGGGTTCCAATGTACAGATCCAAGTTCGGTCTCGGCCGGTTGAAGGAACGCCGGTGGCAAGCGTACGGGGTCGCCGGCGTCGCCGTTGTCGTCGTCGGCGCCGGATTGGGCATCGCCTCGGCGGGCGAGACGGTGCCCACGGTCAACTGTCCCCAGGTTGCGGTCAACGTCGCCGTCCCCGCCCAGCAGCGGGCCGATGTGCAGAAGAACCTCGAGCTGCTCAACACCCAGATCGACGAGGCCAACCAGCGGCTGCGCAGCACCGTCGGCCAGGGCGGGCCCGACTTCGTCAACAACGCGATCCTCGGTCCGCTGAAGGACAAGCGGTTCGCCACCATCAACCGGATCGAGACGGCCATCGGCCGCAACGCCCCGAAGCCCGACCTGAACGCCGAGGCCCGGTCGCCCTGCACGCTGAACAAGAACGGCGGCACCCCGCAGAAGCAGCGGACCACGGTGGCGACAACCGCCGCCACGGCCAAGGCGTCCACCCCGGCCGCACCGAAGAGCCCGGCCGCGACAACTTCCGCGGCGCCGGCGCCGACCACCCAGGCTCCCGCGCCGGCCCAGCCGGGCGCGAAGTCCCCCGCCGGCTCGCCGGTGGCGGTCAACGGCCGGCTGAGCGTCTGCGGCGTACACCTGTGCAACCAGTCCGGCACCGCGATCCAGCTGCGCGGCATGAGCAGCCACGGCCTGCAGTTCTTCCCGAACTGCGTGAACGCCAACTCCCTCGCGGCGCTGCGCAACGACTGGAAGGCCGACTTCGTCCGGCTGTCGATGTACGTGCAGGAGGGCGGTCTCGCGAGCGACCCGACCGGCTTCACCGCCAAGGTGAACGGCCTGGTCGACGACGCGACGGCGCTCGGCCTCTACGTCGTCGTCGACTTCCACATCCTCACGCCGGGTGACCCCAACTTCAACCTCGGTCTGGCCAAGACCTTCTTCGCGAACGTGACGGCCAAGCACGCCGGCAACACCAACGTGCTCTACGAGATCGCCAACGAGCCGAACGGCGTCCGCTGGACCGCGATCAAGTCGTACGCCGACCAGGTGATCCCGGTGATCCGGAAGAGCGCGCCGGAGAGCGTCGTGCTGGTGGGCACCCGCGGTTTCTCCTCGCTGGGCCTCACCGACGGCAGCGACGAGAAGGAGATCCTGGCCGACCCGATCGACTTCAAGAACGTCATGTACACGTTCCACTTCTACGCCGCCTCGCACGGTGCCGATCGCCGCGCCGTGGTGGCCCGGGCGGCCACCGAGCTCCCGCTCTTCGTCACCGAGTTCGGCAGCCAGACCTTCACCGGCGACGGCACCAACGACTTCGCCAGCACCACCGCCTGGCTGGACCTTCTCAAGGCCAACAAGATTTCGTACGGGATGTGGAGCTTCTCCGACGGCCACGAGAGCAACTCGGTCTTCAAGCAGGGCACCTGCGCCGGAACCACGTTCGCCGGCCCGGGCGTCCTGACCCCGGCGGGCCGCTACCTGCGCAGCCGCATCCTCACCGGAGTCGGCAACCCCAACTGATCCGGGTACGAGCCACGGCCGCAACCCAACCCCGGGGTTGCGGCCGTGCCGTCTCCGGCCCGGTCGATTGTTCTGCCGCCGAGGGTCAGATGACGAAGCGGCGGACCACCCGGTCGAGGTCGTCGGCCAGTTGAGCCAGCTCGGCGACGGTGGCGTCCGCCTCGTCGAGGGTCGCCGTGGTGGTGCGGGCGGCGCCGGCCACCGCGCCGATCGTCCCGGCGATGTGGGTGGTGCCGGTGGAGGCGTCGCCGACGCTGCGGCTCATCTCGACCGTGGTCGCGGTCTGCTGCTCGACGGCGCTGGCGATGGTGAGCTGGTAGTCGTTGATCCGGGCGATGATCTCGGCGATCCGGCTGATCGCCTCGACCGCGCTGGTCGTGTCGGCCTGGATCGTCTCGACCCGGCGGGAGATGTCCTCGGTGGCGCGGGCCGTCTCCTGGGCCAGGTCCTTGACCTCGCTGGCCACCACCGCGAAGCCCTTGCCCATCTCGCCGGCGCGGGCCGCCTCGATGGTGGCGTTCAGGGCCAGCAGGTTGGTCTGCTCGGCGATCGCGGTGATCGCCTTGACCACGTTGCCGATCTCGGCGGAGCTGTCGCCGAGCTTGGCGACGGTGTGGTTGGTGGTGGCGGCCACCTCGACCGCCTCGGCGGCCACCTGGGCGGCGTCGTTGGCGTTGCGCGAGATCTCCCGGATCGACGCGCCCATCTGCTCGGAACCGGCCGCGACCGTGGTGACGTTCGTGGAAACCTCGCTCGCCGTGGCGGCGACCGCGTCGGCCTGGGTCGCCGCCTCCCCGGCGCTGCGGCCGATGCGGGAGGTGACCTCGGTGAGGCGGTGGGCGTTCTCGCCGAGCGTGCGGGACCCGGCGCCCAGGTCCTCGACGGTCTCCCGCAGGCCGGCGCGGGCCCGGTTCACCGCCGCGGCCATCACGCCGATCTCGTCCCGGCTGCGGACCTCCGCCGGGCGGGTGAGATCCCCGGCCGCGACCGCGTCGAGCGCGTCCCCCGCCGTACGCAATTGGCGTCTGATGCTCCGGGAAAGGGGCAGGACCACGGCGAGGGCGGCCAGCACGCCCACGACAAGCGCGATGGCCGCATTCCTGAGGGACCTGTGGTACTGGTCGCGGGCCTGGGCGGCCAACTGCGCCGACTCCGCGCGCTCGATCGCCTGCAGGTTGGCGAGGGACTTGGCCATCTGACCCTCGTACTTCTGGAAGGTCGGCACGAGCTGCTCGGCCGACGGCATGGTGAAGCCCGCCGGTGGGTCCTCGCCGAACGTGACGACGTCGCGCAAGGCCCGGAAGTCCTTGGCGGCCGCCTCGAAGTCGTTCACGGCGGCCAAGCGGGCGGGAGAGCTCGCGGCGGCCGACCGGTAGGAGGCGATCGCGGCATCCACGGCGCCGTCGGCGGTCTTCTTGGCGTCCGGCGCCTCGGGGTCCTTGAGGTCCTTCAGCATCATCGACCGCCAGTTGAGCGCGATTCCGTCGCTGATCTTGCCGAGGTAGAGGGCGCTCTCCACGTGCGTCGCCCGCATCTCGTCGAGCGAGTCGCTCAGCTGGGTCATCCGGATTGCCGCGAGCACCGTGATGCTCAAGGCGACCACGCCCATGGTGGCCACCGAGGCGAACAGCTTCGTGGTGACCGATCGGTCGGTGCACCAGCCGACCAGCTTGTTGCGGTGGATCGTCACTTCAACGGTGCGTGCCGCCATCGCTGTGGCCCTTCGGTCCGGGGATGCTCCCCACCTCTGATCGGCCCGAAGCGCCGTGTGTTTAGGAACACATGTCAACGACCGTGCAGAGATCGTCATCCGGCGTGATCGGCGCCGGCCGGCGGCTTGCTCGACTCGCGCGTGATCACGACGGTGTGCAGAACCTGGTGCGGGTGCTGGTCCTCGCCGCGGATCGCGGAGATGAGGAAATCGCCGGCGATGCGGCCCTTGGCCGCGATGGGCTGGCGCACGGTGGTCAGCCGGGGTCGCGTCCACTGCGCCTCCGGCAGGTCGTCGAACCCGGTGACCGAGACGTCGCCGGGCACCTCCAGGCCGAGGTCGTGCAGGGCGTCGAGCGCGCCGAAGGCCATCAGGTCGGCCAGCACGACGAGTGCGGTCGGCCGCGGCTGGGCGGCCATGATGGCCTGGGTCGCGCGGTAGCCGTCCATCCGGGTGCAGGGGACCTCGGTGACCGTGATGTCGCGCCGGCTCAGGCCGACGGTGGCCAGCGCGTCCTCGACGCCGGCGATCCGGCGCACCAGCGGGTCGCGGTACGTCGGCGTCGGCCGGTCGGACCGGGGCTCGACGCTCAGCACGGCGATCCGGCGGTGGCCCAGGTCCAGCAGGTGCTGCGTCACGTCGCGGGCGCCGTCCCGGTCGTCGATGTCGACGCTGGGGGCGCCGGCGGGGGCGTCGCTGTCGACCAGCACGTAGGGGATCCCCCGGCGGGTCAGCTCGGCGATCTCGCCGCGGTCGGTGTCGAGCCCGCACACGACGAAGCCGTCGACGGCGGCGTGCCGGACGGCCTTGACCAGCGAGTCGCCCACGGGCGGGGTGAGCTGCAACGACATCCCCTCGCGGGTGCACACCTGCCCCAGGCCCATGAGGAACTGGGCGTAGTACGGGTTCTCCATCACCTTGGGAATGTCGTGCGGGAGCAGGACGCCGAGGCTCTGGGTGCGGCCGTCGCGCAGCGTCCGGCCGGACGGCGGCGGGGTGTAGGCCAGTTCCCGGGCGGCGGCGAGGATCCGCTCGCGGGTCGCCGCGGACACCCGGGTCGGGTCGTTGAACGCGAAGGAGACGGCCGAGCGGGACACGCCGGCGGCCGCCGCGACGTCCCTCGAGGTGGGGCGGCGCCGGGCGGCGGGTGCGTCATTCGCTGTCATCGCGTCCTCTTGGCGGAATTGCGGTCATGTTATCAGCTGGCGTTTAGTAAACGCTCAGCTCGATTTGCCCCGCTTTAGGCCACGTACGGGCCGATCGATCCGTTTGGGCGACCCCCAGGGAAGATCTTGTTTCTAAACGGTTACCTAACACGTTTTACTGTCGTGTTAGCGTGGCGCCGGCCACAGCCGCTAACCCCTTCCGGCGAACCGGAGTGCACTCCCTCGCCCGGCAGCACGGCGGCGATCCCACCCCTAGGTCATGGCACCGGCAGCGGCCCATGACGCGAGAACGACAGGAGATCCGATGCGCATTCGTAGCGTCGGTATGATCGCCACCGCCCTGGCCGTGGCACTCACTGCCGCGGCGTGCGGCGGCAACGACAGCAGCGGCAGCGGCGACAAGAAGACCGCGACCGACCCCGCGTCGCTCAGCGCGACGCTGACCTGGTGGGACACCTCGGACCCGAAGAACGAAGGCCCGGCGTTCCAGGAGCTGATCAAGAAGTTCAACGCGACCTACCCGAACGTCAAGATCGACTACCAGTCGGTGCCGTTCGGCGACGCGCAGAACAAGTTCAAGACCGCCGCGGCCGCCAAGTCGGGCGCCCCGGACATCCTGCGCGCCGAGGTCGCCTGGGTGCCCGAGCTCGCCTCCCTGGGCTACCTGTACAACCTCGACGGCTCGGACCTGCTCAAGGACGAGAGCGACTTCCTGCCGACCCCGATGTCGGCGGACAAGTACGAGGGCAAGACCTACGGCGTCCCGCAGGTCACCGACTCGCTCGCGCTGCTCTACAACAAGAAGATGTTCGAGGCCGCGGGCATCACCGCCGCCCCGAAGACCTGGGCCGAGGTCAAGACCGCGGCCGCCGCGATCAAGTCGAAGACCGGCAAGCAGGGCCTGTTCATCAACTCGGGCGGCTACTTCCTGCTGCCGTTCATCTACGGCGAGGGCGGCGACATGGTCGACGCGTCCGCCAAGAAGATCACCGTGAACAGCCCGCAGTCCGTCGCCGGCGTCAAGATCGCCCAGGACCTGGTCAAGGACGGCACCGCCGTCAAGCCCCCGGCGAACGACGCCTACGGCAACATGATGACCCTGTTCAAGGAGCAGAAGGTCGCCATGATCATCAACGGCCCGTGGGAGGTCAACAACATCAAGGACGCCCCGACCTTCGGCGGCCTCGACAACCTCGGCATCGCGCCGGTGCCCGCCGGCAGCGCCAAGTCCGGCGCCCCGGTCGGCGGCCACAACTACACGATCTGGTCCGGCATGTCGCAGGACAAGGTCGCGGCCGCGGTCGCGTTCGTCAAGTTCATGTCCTCGGCGGAGTCGCAGGCGTTCATCGCCTCGAAGCTCGGCCTGCTGCCCACCCGCAAGTCCGCCTACGACCTGCCGGGCGTGAAGGACAACGCCACCATCGCCGCGTTCAAGCCGGTGCTGGACAGCGCGGTCGCCCGTCCCTGGATCCCCGAGGGCGGCCAGTTCTTCGGCCCGATGGACAAGATGGCCGTCGAGGTGCTGGTGCAGAACAAGGACCCGAAGGCCTCGCTGGACACGGTCGCCAAGACCTACAAGTCCGAGGTCGTCAAGGACTACAGCAACTGATCGTTCTCTTCGTCCGGCCGCCGGCCCTCGGGTCGGCGGCCGGCCGCGTTGGAACCTTCCCCCGGAAGTGGAGCAGCGATGAGCACCGCAACGGTCGGACGCCCTACGTCGACCCCCGAGCCGGTCCGCGAACCGGCCCCGCCGGGCCGGCTGCGGCGCAGCTGGGAGAAGCATTGGTACGCCTGGGCGATGGTCGCGCCTGTGGTGATCTTGCTCGGCGCCCTGGTCTTCTACCCCCTCGGCCGGGGGATTTATCTGTCCTTCACCGACCTCACCGAGGCCAACCAGCAGCGTGAGCTGTGCACTCCGTCGATCACCGGCGAGCTGAGCTGCCAGCCGAACCCGCGCGCCTGGAAGTTCGTCGGCCTCGACAACTACATCCAGGTGCTCAACGGGCAGATCGGCCACTTCTGGCCGCAGTTCTGGACCACCATGATCTGGACCGTTTCCTGCGTCGTCTTCACCTACGGCATCGGTCTGGGGTTGGCGGTGCTGCTCAACCGCCCGATGCGCGGGCGCAGCATCTACCGGGTCCTGCTGATCCTGCCCTGGGCGGTGCCGGCCTTCGTCAGCGCGTTCTCCTGGCGGTTCCTGTTCAACCAGGACTTCGGGGTGATCAACGGCTTGCTCAAGGCCGTCGGCATGGCGCCGGTGGCCTGGTTCGACAACAAGTGGACCGCGTTGTTCACCGCGATCGTCACGAACGTCTGGCTGGGCGTCCCGTTCATGATCGTGTCGCTGCTCGGCGGTCTGACCGCCATCCCCACCGAGCTGTACGAGGCGGCCACCATCGACGGCGCCTCACCCTGGCAGCGCTTCAAGAACGTCACGCTGCCCGGGCTGCGGCCGGTCAGCATGACCGTGCTGCTGCTCGGCACGATCTGGACGTTCAACATGTTCCCGGTGATCTTCCTGGTCACCCGCGGCCAGCCGGCGGGCGAGACGGAGATCCTGGTGACCGGTGCTTACCGGGCCGCCTTCGAGGGCATCCGCAACTACTCGCTCGCCTCGACCTACGGCGTACTGATCCTGTCCATCCTGCTCGTGTTCTCGGTGTACTACCGGCGGGCGCTGCGCAAGCAAGGCGAGGTGTGGTGACATGACCGCGCAGGTAGACACGGGCCGGCGTCGGCCCACGAGCCGTCGCTCACCGGTCGCGTCGATCGCGTTGCACGCCACCCTGATCGTCGCCGCGCTGATCGCGATCTTCCCGATCGCGTGGGTGGTGCTCTCCTCGTTCAAGCCCGGGGTGTGGATCCAGGCCAGCGACCTCAGCCTGGTCAAGGAACCCACCCTGGCCAACTACAAGTACGTGCTCACCCAGACGATGTTCCCCCGCTGGGCGCTCAACTCGGTGGTCGTCGCGGTCGTCACCACCGCGATCGGCGTGCTGATGGCGGCCACCGCCGGGTACGCGCTGTCCCGGTTCAACTTCCCGGGCCGCCGCAAGCTGCTGCTGGTCTTCCTGGTGACCCAGATGTTCCCGGTCCCCATCCTGATCGTGCCGATCTACGTGATCATGGCGAACCTCCATCTGATCAACACCCCCGCCTCCCTGGTGATCGCGTACCTCACCATCGCCCTGCCGTTCTGCTCCTGGATGCTCAAGGGGTACTTCGACACGATCTCCACCGAGCTCGACGAGGCGGCGCACCTCGACGGGTGCGGGCCGTTCGCCACCTTCTGGCGGGTCATCCTGCCGCTGGCCCGGCCCGGCATCGCGGTCACCGCGTTCTTCACCTTCCTCACCGCCTGGGGCGAGGTGGCCTACGCGACGGCGTTCATTCAGGACGAGCGCAAGTTCACCCTCGGCTACGGCCTGCAGCAGTTCGTCCCGGCGTTCAACCCGCAGTGGGAGTACCTGACCGCTTCGGCGGTGCTCATCACGCTGCCGGCCGGAGTGGTGTTCTTCTTCGCCCAGCGGCACCTCGTCTCCGGCCTGACCGCCGGAGCGGTCAAGGGCTGACCGCCGACGTCGACAACGAAGTGGCGCGGCGGCCAGACTGGAGGGGTGCCGCGCCGCCTTCGCTATCTGGACGCCGTACGGCTGCTCGGCGGGTCGGGGCCGACCGTGGCGGCACTGGACAATGTGCTGGGTGCGGGCCTGGCGGTGGCGACGGCCGGCGGGAGCACGGTCGCGCTGAGCCTGTTCGACGTCAAGGCCGAGGTCATCCGGCTCGGCCGGCAACTCACGGATCGATTGCACGACCGGGTACGAGGACTGGCCCGGCACGACCGCAGCAGCCGGCTACAAGCCGCGCATGCGGTGTTGGTGGTGACCGCCTTCTTCGACGCCTTCGACGAACTGGCCCCGTCGAAGCTCAAGGTGACGCGCAACGAGCAGGTGGCCATCATGCTGGGCGCCTCGACCGGATCGACCTGGCTCGCCGACCTGATGGCCGGTGAGATCCCGGCGCCGTCGCCGGACCGGTCCTACGCCGACCTGATCAACGAGCTCCACCGGTTCTACGCGACCGCGGAACAATCTCTGCTGGGCTATCTGCACATCGAGCATCGGGACGCTCTGGTCGGCCGCGCGCTCGAGCGGTACGAGGATGCTCATCGACGCCTCGCGATCGACATGCCCGAGTTTGCCATGTGGGTGGGCCGGACCGAGGCTCGGGCCCTCGCCGGCGCGCTCGCCGAAGTGGAAGACATCCTGATGCGCACCACCTCGGGCCGGGACCCGCATCGGCATCGAGCCGCGCTGGCCCGGTCGTATCGGGCGGGGCTGCGGCGGCCGATCGTCGAGGGCGCGCCGGCAGAGATCGGCATTCCGCTGCTGGACGAGGCGTACGTGGACCCTCGATTCCGGGTCAAGGCGGTCGCGCCCGGCGCCGCGGTGGCCGACGAGTACTGGTGGGACGTCCCGCCACGAGGCGACCTGGCCGCCTTCCTGGCCGGCTATCTGACCACGCCCGAGGCCGTCGACGCGCCGATGCTGGTGCTCGGTCATCCCGGCGCGGGCAAATCCACGCTGACCCAGATGCTGGCCGCCCGCCTGCCACCGGCCGACTTCCTGGCCGTGCGGGTGCCGTTGCGCGAGGTGCCCGCCGAGGCGGACATCCAGGACCAGATCGAACACGCCCTGCGGCGCGAGATCGGCGAGACCGTGACCTGGGCCGACCTGGCGCGCAGCGTGGACGGCGCGCTCCCGGTGATCGTCCTGGACGGCTTCGACGAGCTGCTCCAGGCGACCGGGGTGCACCAGTCCGACTACCTGGCAAGGGTGTTCGCCTTCCAGCAGCGCGAGGCCCGGCAGGGCCGCCCGGTGGCGGTCCTGGTGACCACCCGCGTCGCGGTCGCCGACCGCGCGCGGATACCGGCACCGGGTCTCGCCGTCCGTCTCGAACCGTTCGACGAGGCGCAGGTGGACCGCTGGCTGGCCGGCTGGAACCGGGTCAATGCGGCCCGCGGGCGGCCCGAGCTGCCGACCGCCGTCGTGCACCGGTTCCCCGAGCTCACCGAGCAACCTCTGCTGCTGCTCATGCTCGCGCTGTACGACGCCACCGACGGCGCGCTGCGGCGCCGCGCGGCGGACCGGTCGTTCGGCACCGCGGAGCTCTACGAACGGCTGCTCAGCGACTTCGCCGACCGGGAGGTGCGACGCCGGCGCCCCGACCTGCCCGATGCCGACCTGGCGGCGGCCGTCGAGGAGGAACTGACCCGGCTGTCGATCGTGGCCTTCGCGATGTTCAACCGCTCCCGGCAGTGGGTGACCCGGGCCGAGCTCGACACCGACCTCGACACCCTCGGCATCGGCCCGGTCCGCTCGTCCGGCACCGCCTTCCGCGGCGCCCTCACCGCGGGCGAGGAGCTGGTCGGCCGGTTCTTCTTCATTCAGCGGACGCAGGCGGTGCAGGACGGCAACACCCTCATCACGTACGAGTTCCTGCACGCCACGTTCGGCGAATACCTCGTGGCCCGGCTGATCGTGCGCGAGCTCTCGGACGCCGCCCAGGACCGGTTCTGGGCCCGCGCGCTCGGTGCCGGCCGACCGACCGACGATCTCCTTCGGTCGCTGCTCAGGTCGCTGCCGATGTCCACCAGGACGACGGTGTTGCCGTTCGCGGACACCCTGCTTCGCGAGGTCGATCGGCCGGCCGTACGGGACTGGCTGATCGCCCGGCTGCGCCTGCTGTTCGGCGCCCTCCGGCGGACCGACCCGGCCGAAGGGGGCCCCGACTACGCCACCGCGGTCTACTCCCTCAACCTGGTGTTGCTGACCCTGCGCCTCGGCCCGGTCCGCGCCGGCGAGCTCCTGCCCGAGGACGACGACCCGGCGTCGACGCTCCGCCACACCGCGCATCTGTGGCGTGCCGCGGTGCCGAGCGAACCCTGGTTCGCCGTCGCCCGGACGTTCGACGTCCGGCGTACCTGGTCCGACGGCCGCCGCGACATCGAGCTCGGTCACGCTGCCCCGGCAGATCCGATCGAACGGGTCGAGCCGTTCTGGTCCCACGGCATCGCACCCGACGCCCCGGAACGCTCGTGGGAGGCCACCGGGGTGATCTCGAACTTCTTCGCTGTCGAGTCGGAACAACGCTCGATACACCTGAGCGGAAACATCGGCGAGGACGGCTTCCGGCATGCGCTTCAACCACTGATCGACGCCTTCCCGCACACGCTGTCGGCGTTCGTCGTCCAACGGCCGGGCGAGCTCGAATCCATCGCCCACAGCCTCATCCGGCTGTGGCTGGCGTCCGAGCTGCGCGACGGCGACGAGCTGCACATGGCGTACGAGCGCGCCGCCGTCGCCCTGACCGGGTACGGCGGCCCGGACGTGCCCGAGAGCGCCGCCCAGATGATCACCCTGTTCCTCCGCGCGTTGGTCCGGGACGCGCCGCGCCTGCCCGGCCGGGTGACCTTCGACGCCCTGGTCGCCCTGCACGCGCGCGGCCGCCTCGGCGGAAAACACCAACCGCTGGTGACCGCACTGCTGACCGGGCGACACCAACTGAGCGCCGACGAGATCGACCGGCTCCGGAAACTGTCGGCCATCTTCGTCGTCTGACGTCAGCCCGATGCGGCCCGGGTGGGGACGGCGCGGAGGCTACCCGCCAGGACGGGGATCATCACCGCGGCGGCGACGAGGTGGAGCCCGAGGAGGGCGGTGACGGTGGCGGTGTTCCCCGCGGACAGGAACGGTGCGACCAACGAGATCGCGGTCAGCGCCACCGCCGTCTGGACAAATCGCTCGGCGGGGTGCGCGCTCCACCGGAGAAGAGCGGCGGCGCTGACGATGCCGATGACCGAGAAGAAGCCGGTCATCACGGCGAACCCGGCCAACGGGATCGCCTCGCCGCCGTCGGGCACCTCGAAGTCGACGCCGGCCGCCCGGGCGAGCGCGGCGACGAGGGTGGTGGCCGCCATCGCCGCGAGCGTGGCGAGCAGGCCGGTGCCGGCGAGCCGGCGGGTCGGAAGCGTCGGCACCGGACTACTCCGTGCCGGCCGCGGGCAGGCGCTCCGGCAGCCCCAGCCGCGGGAACCGGTCGGGGTGGAACGTGACGATCTCGGTGATCGCCCCGCCGGAGACCCGCAGGACGTCGATCGCCAGCGGCAGGTACGCGCCCTCCGGCTTCTGCCAGTGGTAGAAGGCGACCGCGGGCTGCCGGTTCACCGCGGTGCGGACGGCGCGCAGGTGCTTCACGTCCTCGAAGCCGCCCTCGACCCAGCAGCTCACCACCGCGTCACGGCCGACCGACAGGCCCGGCGTCGGCGGCATCGAGAAGCGGACGTCCGCCCGCAGCAGCGCGGCCAGGCGGTCGACGTCCGTGGCGACGCTGGCTTCGGTGTAGCGGCGCACCAGCTCGCGCGTCCGGGCGTCCTCGCCGCCGGTCCAGTCCTGCCGCTCGGCGGGCAGGTGCTCCCGCATCCCGGCGCGGGCCCGTTGCAGCGCGCTGTTCACCGAGTTGACCGAGTCGCCGAGGAGCTCCGCGACGTCCCGCGCCGGCCAGCCGAGCACGTCCCGCAGGATCAGCACGGCCCGCGGCCGCGGCGCGAGGTGCTGCACCGCGACCAGGTACGCCAGCTCGATCGTCTCCCGCGCGACGGCGACCGCCTCCGGCTCGTCCGCGTCCCCCGCGGGCAGCTCGTCGAGCAGCCGGTCCGGGTAGGGCTGCAACCACGCCACCTCGCCGCCGGTCGCGGGCTCCGGGCGGCGCTTGGCGAGCAGATCCAGGCAGGCGTTGGTGGCGATCCGGTACAGCCAGGCCCGGAACGTCGACCGCCCGGCGAAGGTCTCCCGCCGCCGCCAGGCACGCAGCAGGGTCTCCTGCACGGTGTCCTCGGCGTCCTCGAACGACCCGAGCATCCGGTAGCAGTGCACGTGCAGCTCCCGGCGGTGCCGCTCGGCCAGCCCCGCGAACGCCGGCTCGTCGACGTCGCCCAGACCGTTCACACCCGCTTCCCCCAGCCATGTGTCCGCACTCATCACGTCATCCTTCCGGCTCATCGTGTTCCGTCGTAGATGTGACGGGTGCGGGCACGAGAACTCATCACCCGGCGCTCATGTCATCGCCGGGCCGTCGTCTCCTCGGGCGCTCATCTCATCACCGGGCGCTCATCGGAGGCCGGTGATGAGCCTGACGGTGATCGTCGTCCAGCGCCCGGCGGCAACGGTGACCGGCCGGATCGTCGGGCGCCGGGCGATGGTGCCGCCGATCTCGGCTGCCCGGATCACGTAACTACCCGCCGGCAGAGCGACCGTGAACCAGCCGTCGGCGCCGGTGTCGACGGTGGCGAGCGTGGTCCGGCCGGTCTGATCCAGGACGACGACGCGGGCCCGCACCGGAGTGCCGGGGCAGGGCGGGTCGGCGCGGTCCACCGGGCAGTTGACGACGACGGTCCGGCCGCGCAGTCCGGCGCCGGCGGGCGGCCGGGCGGTCGGCGGCGGCGACGTGCCGACCGGCGCGGAGCTGATCGGTTCCGGGAGGCCCGTCGGGGTGGTGGAGGCGGCCGGTTGCGGGCCCAGGGAGTCGGTGCGGATCGGGGGACTCATCGTCGGCGGGCGGGAACCGCAGGCGGCCGGCGTCAGGGCGAGGAGCACGGCGAGGACCGCGGTCGAGGTGCGAAGCGGTGCGCGTGGCATCCGGGTTGGACGCTGCGGCCGGACGGCGGGTTCCGGCCCGGGTCCGGGCCGCCCCGATGTTCGCGGGGCGGCCCGGGCACTCAGCGGTTCACGGTTGGATCAGGCTGATCCGGGTGGCCCAGTTGCCGAGGGCGGTGCGGGTGCCGCCGCAGCTGCCGAACGGGGTGGCCTCGTACTCGGCCAGGGTGCAGGTCTGCGCGATGTACTCGGCGGCGACCCAGATGTTCGTACCGTCCACCGCGGTGGCGCCGTAGTCGCCCCAGCGCGGCCGCGGCGGGTTGTTGAACGCCTTGTAGCCGGTGAAGCCGTCCTGCGGCCCGACGCCCGCCTTGGCCAGGTAGATCGCCCCGGCCCCGGTGCGCCCGTCGAACGCCGAGTACGCCGCGGACGGGAAGTACCCGTCGCCGGCCAGGGTGAACGACATGACGCCGTGGCCGGCCGCGTTGACGCCGATCGCGGGATAGGTCAGGTTGTTCCCGGCGAGGCCGAGCTGCCCCTGCGTGACCAGGCCGGCCCGGAGGACGCCGTGCTGGGTCTGCGGCCGGACGATGTACCAGCCGATGCCCGCCTTGGTCGCGCCGCCGACGGTGACCGCGGTGTCCAGCGCGCCGTACAGCTTGCCGTCGGTGTAGGTCACCTGCTGCATCCGGGTGTCGTTGCTGTCCAGCGGCGACTCGACCTCGGGCTTGAACGGGTCGGGCGCGCCGAGCAGGAACGTGGCGCACGGGTCGTCGTTGAGGCACGCGGCCAGCGGGACGGACCCGGGCTTCTGGTTGGACAGCGGCGGCAGCGAGTACCGGCGCACGCCGACCCGGGTGTCCTGCAGCCGGACGTCCGGCCGGGCCCGGTCCAGCGATCTCGTGTTGGTCAGCGACCAGGTCACGATGCTGGTGGAGACGTAGTCCTGGGTGCCGGTGGCCTCCTCGGCCGCGTTGGACGACAGGAAGTACGCCGTGCCGTTCTGGCCCGTCTCGTAGTCCCTGGTCGACGGGGACTGTGCCGGCCAGATGGTGAAGCCGTTCAGGCCCTGGTCGGCCGCGGTCGTGTCGAGCTGGGTGACCAGCACGTCGGCGTCGCCACGGGCGAGCGCCCGCTTGCTGAACGCGTACACCTGTGCACTGTTGTACTCGGTGCCGAAGAACGAGTACTCGTTGGTGGTCAGGTAGAACCCGTTCGCGTCCACGCCGATGTGCGGGTAGTCGCCGATGCACGGGCAGTGCGGGTGGACCGGGGTGCCGTTGCTGCCGTCGTCGGTCACGTCGAGCCGGTAGATGTCCCAGGTGCCGGTCGGGTCGGGGGCCACCGCGATGTCCAGGTGGTTGTCGCCGGTCAGCTCGCCGTCCTCGGTCGACTCGAGGGTGAGTACGACCAGGAAGAAGTGCCGCGTCGTGGGGTCGTACAGGCAACTCGGGTCGGTGAGCTCGGGACCGAAGACGCCGGTCGTGCGGTTGATCGTCGGCGGGTAGCCGAAGAACGTGTTGAGGTCGACGACGCCGGTCTGCGCGGTGCCGTCCGGGTTGAACACCCGGAAGGCGTCGTTGACGGCCTCGACGACGTGGCCGTTGCCGACGCACAGCCCCTGGTCCGGTGGCTCCAGGCTGAACTGGTTGCCGTTGTTGGCGGTACGTTGATCGCGGTGGTTGAGACCGTCGAAGCTGCGCAGCAGCCGGGGGTTGGTGTGCACCGTGCCGGCCGTGCTCGCCGCGCCCTTGCGTGCGCCGGGCGCGCGGCGCTCCGGGGCCAGGCTGCGGTGCGCGCCGGCCGGCGCCGCGGTGGAGGCGGCGAAGCCCTCGTCGGGTCCGGCGTCCCGGCGAATCTCGGTGGCGAGCGATGCGGGCAGGCCGCTGCCGGTGCCGGTCACCCGGTACGAGCCGGTGCCGACCTTGTGGACCAGGCGCTGGCTCGCCCCGGGGGACGCCGACGCGCTTGCGGGGACGCCGAGCGAAGCCAGAACGGTGGCGAGCGCGGCACCGGCGACCAAGGATCTTGTCCTGAACATGGGGGGTCTCCTTCATCGATGAAGGATCCACCGTCGTGCGTGGATGACCACGCAGGGTGATGGGTCGATGGCCAGTCTCGGCGCGTTGCGAGCGCTTGGGAAGGCCGGACGGAAAAGCCGTCACTTTGATCACCACAAATGCGCTACGCCGTTTTCCGCCTGGAACCTCAGCACCCCGATGCAGTTGCCCGGAGCGCCACAGGTTTCCGATTTCCGCCAATCGACCATGATGGACCGCATTCGCCCAGGACATCGGTCCGCGTCAACGCCGCCCGCGGCATCCGTACGTCGACCCGGCAACCGGCGAAGGGGTCTGAAAGACACGCCGAGGCGGCCTCGGCGCGCAAGGCTGCGCGCCGAGGTCGCCTGGGCGCCGGCTCGTCTACACCGTCACCGGCCGCTCCTTCTGCGCCGGATGGTCAGGATCCCGGCGACGATGAGCAGAATCGGAAGCAGCAATCCCCACATCAGCCAGCCCATTGGCGGCGACCTCCTGATTTCGATATTCCGGTACGGCGTCAGTCGCCGGGCTCGGTGATGGCGAGGGCAATTCCCAGCGCCTCGGTGATCGCGCCGGCCGCCCTGAGGACGTGCGGCGTGCCGATGATCGGAGCAATGGCGACGAGAACGTCCTGAATGTCGTCGAGCCGTAGGCCGGACTCGGCCGCGGGACCGACGTGCAGCAGGTACGAGGCGGCCGGCGCGTTGACCGCGGCCAGCGCGGCGAGCCGGACGAGCAGAAGCGTCGCGGGTTCGAGCTCGACCCGGGACAGCGAGACCGCGTTGATCTCGGTCAGCGCTTCCAGGACGGGTGCTTCACCGGTTGCCATGGAGGGTTCCCTTCCGGCCGGACAGCAGACCGTTCATCCGGTCTCGTCGGTACAGCCTCGCGTGGAACGGGCGCCGCCTTCCTCATCCGGCAGGAATGACATGTCGGCCGGCGTCCTAGGGCGATCCCACCTCACGGGGCGCGGTGGCCGCGGACGAGCGTGCCGTACGCCACCCAGACCGGCTGGCCGCTGGCGTTGATGCCGGCCGCGAGGCGCATGCCCAGCACCACGTAGATGCCGGCGGCATTGGCGCGGCGGCGCACGGCCTCCGCGTACGCCCGGCGCGCGCGAGCGAGCGCACGCGCCTCGAGGTCCTTGGTCGCCTCGGCGGCGGAGGCCGCCAGGGCCTGCACCTGACCGAGATACCGGTCCGGCACATACCCTTGCAGGTTCTCGACGGTTACCAGGGTGACGGTGGCTGGTTCGCCGGGCTCCATGGTCTCAGCGTAGGCTGCCGGTCGCGGTCCGTGTGACGGAGATCGATGGCGGGGGCGGCTCAGCAGGTCCGCACGAACCGGGCGTGGCCGCCCGTGGCGCGGTACAGGGCGACGCCGCGGTCCAGGCCGAGCCCGGACGCCATCGGCCCGAGGTCCCGGCAGACCTCGGCCTGGACCGCGGCGTCGCCGGTGTCGAGGTACACGCCGAGCGCCGCGTGGCCGGTGTTCGCGGCGACCAGGTGCTGATACCACGAGGCGCCGTCGAACTGCGCGGCCAGCTTTTCGTGCGTCCCCGGGTTCTCGTCGATGGGCTCGCCGGCGACCAGGAACCACGCTATGGCCAGGCCGGCGGCGGCCACGGCGAGCACCGCCGAGGGGATCCGGTACCACCAGCCGGCCGCCTTGCTGCCGCGGACGAGGCGGATCACCTTGTCGACGCCGGTGATCGGGCGCGGGGACACCCCGGGCGTACGGCCCCGCTGAACGCCGTAGTGCAGCGCCGTACCCACCGCGGCGATCCACACCGCGCCGGCGGCGAAGGCGCGTTCGGAGCCGGCGTCGGTCCGCGTGCCGGCCCACCAGGTCAGCGCCATGGTGGCCGGCAGCAGCAGCCCGAGCCCGGCCTGCGCCCAACGCGGCAGCATGACCAGCGCGCCCCCGAGCCGGTCCCACCTCAGCCGCCCGAGCCGGCCGCCGTTGATGACCAGGAGCGCGGAGCCGAACGTCAGGAACGCGGGGAGGAACGGCAGCCAGAAGACGGCGCCGGGGTAGGACGCGCCCGGAACGTACAGTGCCGCCAGCACGACAACGTTGAACACCAGACCGCAGACCGACAGCAGCAGCACCTTACGCACGGCAGCACCCTAGTGAACGGTGATCCACTGGCAAAGGCGCGGCCCGCAACGACGAGGGCCCCGGTGCCGCGCCGGCCGGAGACAGGGCCGGCGCGACACTTCGGCGATCGCGTCTCAGCGGTAGATGAAGCTCTGTTGGGAATCGCCGGGATCAGGCCGGGCAGGTTGCCCACTGGAAGTGGTAGATGGTGTTGATCGCGCCGTCGGTCGAGTCCATCGAGATGAAGCTCGTCGTGTGCGCGGTGTCGGAGGTGCCGGCCATCGCCCGCAGCTCCGTGTTGATGTTGAGGTTACGCAGGGCGCCGCACGGCGCCCAGATCAGCGCGGCAACAGGAATCTCGTCGGAGTTCTGCCAGTCGTCGCCGAACGGGCCGGCGAGCGTGTGGGAGACGTACGCCGTCTGAGACTGGCCCTGGAAGTAGTAGTTGGCCCGCTCGATCGCGCTCGCGCCGCCCTGGATCGAGGCGAAGCCACGGTAGTCGACCTTGCTGATCGCGTACGTGAAGCCCTGCGGCACGTGGACGACGATGTTGAGCTGACAGTTCTTCCGCCAGTCGGTGGACGTCGCGCCGACCCCGACCAGGGCGGTGTAGGCGGAGTACGTGACGGTGAACGCCGTGTTGTCGGGCGAGACGGCGACGGCGGCGGTGCCGGCCGGGCAGCCGGTGCCGTTGACCGTCACGACGTCGATCACGATCCGGTCGGTCGGCGGCGGAACGGGGAGGTCCATGAAGCCGGTCGCGGATGCCGGCGCAGCCAGCAACGTCGACGCCAGCACCCCCATCAGGGCGCAGCAAATGATCCAGGCTTTGCGCATTTGGACTCCTTCCAAAAAGGCCCGCGGTAGGCCCTACGATGCCGACAGGCTATTTATTCCATTGATGGACGTCAATGTATTCGCACATAGCTGTCAGTTGGACGGGTTGACAATCGATTGATCAAATTCGGCGGCAACACCTCAGCGTTGCAACATCATCGATGCACGTCAATACGTAGGAATATCTTCTTGCCGTTACGCGGAGGACGTCGCTAGCATTCTTGACGGACATTGACGTCGATCAATATGCCCGCACTCCCTCGATCAGGAAGGAACTCCGATGAGCTTCAGGCTCCGATGGGCCGCCGCGTCCGTCGTCGCGCTCTCCGCTCTCGCCGTGCCCGGCATCTCGCACGCCGACGAGACGTCCGCACCCCCGGCGGCCGGCCAGGTCACCCTCGACGTGCAGACGGTCAACGGCTCCGGCTGCCCGGCCGGCACGGCGAGCGTCGCGATGCAACCCGACAATACCGGCTTTCGTATCCGATACACCGACTTCCGGGCCGAGGACGGCGGCAACGCCGACCCCACCGCCATTCGCAAGAACTGCCAGGTGAACCTGCTCGTGCACATCCCGCAGGGCTTCACCTTCGCGATCGCCCGCGCGGACTACACCGGCCGTGCCCACCTCGAGGCCGGCGCCACCGCGCTCGAGCGGTCCAACTACTACTTCCAGGGCTCCTCGGACAACAGCTACGCGGACCACACGTTCGCCGGGCCGCTGGACGGCAGCTGGCGGGCGACCGACATCACCGCCACCACCGACCTGGTGTACGCGCCGTGCGGCGTGACCCGGAGCCTCAACATCAACACAGAGCTACGGGTGAACGCCGGCGCCTCCGCCGCGAAGAGCTACATCTCGATGCGCACGTCCGACGGGGACGTCTACACCCTCGTCCAGTTCCAGTGGAAGCAATGCTGAGTCTCGCGACCGCCCGGGCACGGGGGCCCGGCGCCGCGGCGGCCGGCACACGCCGGGAAGATCAGCCGGCGCGGGCGTCGAGGTTCGCGAAGGACACCTCGGCCGTGGCGGCCGCGCTGGTGTTGGTGACGCCGAGCTGAATCCGGCCGCCGGCCAGGCTGGGGTTCGTGACCGCGCCCTGCAGGGCGTCCTTCCCGTCGATCGTGACGTCAGCGTGCTGGTCGGCGATCACGATGGCGAGCTGGTGTGGGCCGCCCGGCTGCAGGGTGGTCGACGACGTCTTGCCGAGCGAGGTCAGCAGAACCCCGTCCAGCTCCTCCAGCTCCACCTGGCCGGCGCAGGCGGTCAGCTGGTAACCCCGGTCGCCCCGATAGCGGAACCAGACCATCGCGCAGGCAGCCGGATCGGTCAGCTCGACGCGTACGGAGATCGACTGGTTTCCGGCGAACGTGTCGTCGGGACCCGGGCACTGGAACGTCGACCTGCCCTTGACCTGAGCCTTCAGCTCGCCGTCCCGGAACGTGCAGCTGCCCGACGCCGCGACGCTCGCCCGGAACCGGCCCGGCGCGCTCAGCGGGTCGAAGAAGGACGGCCCGCGCTGGGCCGGGGTCAGCGCCGCCGAGGCGGCCTTGGTCTGCGGTTCGGTCTTCTGCGACGGCGGGTCACCGGTCGTCCGGGCGTAGGCCACGGTCGCCGCGGCCACCGAGGCCACCAGCACGGCGCCGATCGCGTACGTCAGGCGCCGCGTCGTACCCCGGGCCTTGGCCGCCGCCCGCCGCCGACCCGCCCGGCTGTTGCCCTGCGCCGCGGCGGCGGCCGAGGCGGCCTGGCCGTGAGCCGGCTTGGCGGCCGCACCGCGAGCGGGCTTGGCGGCCGCACCGCGAGCCGGTTTGGCGGCCGCACCGCGAGCCGGTTTGGCGGCCGCACCGCGAGCCGGTTTGGCGGCCGCACCGCGAGCCGGCGTGGCGGCCGCACGGGCCGCCGGAGGGGGCTTCGGGCCTTCGGCGATGACCTGCCCGAGCAGATCCCGCGCGTCGAATCGCCCGCCGGACCGCCGCGCCTTGCCCTCGGCCGACCAGCCGGCCAGCGAGCCGCCCGGCAGGCCGCCGTGCGCGACGTTCGTCGCGAGCAGTTGTTGCAGCACCTCGTTGGCGGACGGCCGGTCGCCGGGGTCCTTGGCGAACGCCCGGCGAACCAGATCGACCAGTGCGTCGGGCACGCCGCGCAGCTCCGGCGCCTTGGTGAGGATCTGGGCGGCGGTCGCCACCGGAGTGTCGCCGAGGAACGGGTTTCGCCCGGTGCCGGCATAGACGATCACGCCACCCCAGGCGAAGATGTCCGCGGCGGGGGTGACCGGGCCGAAGTCGGGGTCGAGCCGCTCGGGCGCCATGAAGTCGACGGTCCCGACCCACCGGCCGGTCCGGGTGTGCTTGGTCGTCGCCTCGAGCGCCCGGGCGATACCGAAGTCGATCACCTTGGGCAGGCCGAGCGCGAGCAGGACGTTGCTCGGCTTCAGGTCGCGGTGGATGACGCCGGCGCCGTGGATCGCGGTCAGCGCCGCCGCCACGCCGACGGCGACGCTGTGCAGGTCGCCCGGGGCCATCGGACCGCGCTCCTCGACCACATCCTGCAAACTGGGACCTTCCACGTACTCCACGACCAGGTACGGGGTGTCGCCGTCGGGGTCGGCGTCCAGGACCGCGGCGGTGCAGAACGACGGGACCTGCTGGGCTCGATGCACCTCGCTGCGGAAGCGCGCGCGGAACTCCCGGTCGGCGGCGTACTCCGGCCGGATCGCCTTCACCGCGACGGGGCGGCCCGCCGGGTCGCGGCCGAGGAAGACCGTACCCATCCCGCCCTCGCCGAGCAGCGAGAGCAGCCGGTAGTCGCCGAGTCGTCGCGGGTCGCCGGGCCGTAACGGCCTAGTTGCCATGGGAGCTGCTCCCGGGCCACGGTCGGCGGCGGATCGCGCTCGCAAAGTGTCGGAGCATACCCATCTCGTACGCGAAGGAAGGTCACTCAAAGTGACAGGGTTCCGATCAGGACGGTCCTCGATCTTACGGCCGAGAGCCGCGCGTACGACCATGTGACGGCCACTATTTTGGAAACTCTTCGGGTTACTCGCGAGTTTTGGCACGTTCTGGAGCGGTGACACAGAGCGTGATGCGCGTAGGTGCCGCACGGTATGCGGCATTTGATCGGAACGCAGTGGCGGCCTCACCCGGGGTGACGACAACGGCGCGCGGCGGACGACTGACGGACCAGAACACCCCCGTGATCCTGGTCCGGCCAGCCCCCGCCTACTGCGAAACTCCCATGCGGCAGTACGGCAAAATTCGCGAAAGGCACAATAGAGCCGTCCCAGAAACGTCCCACCGGCATTCCGGGATGCACAGTGGTCGGTTTGGCGGCGTTTGCGTAATTGGCGGCCTGGCGTCCGATCGGCTGTCGGATTGACGCTTCGGCATCGCCTTCCGAGCGCATCGAAGCGATAGCAGAATGTCGATGTCATCGGAAGACCGGCGAGGGGAAGGTCGGCTGTGGCGGGAGCGGCGGATACGGACGAGGCGTTCAGCGCGCAGCTGCGCGAGGTACGGGCGGCCACCGGCAAGAGCCTCAAGGAGCTGGAGCGGCTGACCGCGACGAGTGACTCGTCGCTCTCCCGCTACCTCTCCGGGTCGACCTGTCCCCCATGGTCGGTCGTCGAGATGCTCTGCGCCGCGGCCGGGCGGGATCCGGCGACCCTGCGGGAGGCATGGGAGCACGCGAACCGCCAGCGGTCCGCGGCACGCGTCCCGGCCCCGGCCGAGCCGGCCGCGACCGCTCCGGCGCCACGGCGGCGCGGGGTCGCCCGGCGCATCCCACTCGCGATCGCGGCGGCCGTGGTCCTGGCGACGACCGCGGGACTGGTCCTCTGGCATCCGTGGGCGGCCGCCTCCGCCAACCGCGCCTGCCCATGGCAATACATCGTGACCGACGGCGACCCCGCCCCGGTCATCGTCTACGACCAGCCCGGCCCGGACGGGCACCGGACCGGGCAGTACCAGCCGAGCCAGATCTTCTACGCGCCCGAGCCGGTCCAGGCGTCCGGCCGCCGGATGCGGACCGCGGACGGCTGGATAAACCAGGGCGACTGGATCCGCCGGTACCCGGGCACCTGCCGGGGCTGAGCCGAAGGTCGCCGCGACGCCGGGTTGCGGATCCACGCCGGGCCTGACAATCGACGGTCCCCCGTCAGGGGATGCAACGCCGCCGTCCAGCATGGCCGGCGTCCTGAGCCGACCCGTCCTCGGCGCCTTCACGTCCTGCTCGGCGACCAGATCGCCCAGTGGCTGAACATCCCCGCCGAACCGGTCTGGGACACGCTGCTGAGGGTGGCGTGGGGACCCTTCATCGCCGTACGGGAAGGGCTGTTGCCGTTCCCGCTGGCGCCGGCCGCCTATTGGACCTTCGACGAGTTCCTGCGGCAGGCGGCGCTGCTCTTCCTGTCCGAAGCCCGGCCGATCAGCATCGAGATCCCGCTCACCAACCGCCCGTCCTGACCGGCGGCCGGGCTCGGTCAGTCGTCGGCTCTATTGGTCCGGCGTTCCGTGCTTCTTGCCAAGCGCCTCGGCGATCCGCCCGAACTGCGGATCCGAGATGATTTCGGCAACGCTCGCCGTCAGCGGCATCCGCCAGTTCGGGTACTGGTCGCTGGTGCCCGGAAGATTCGGTTGGCTCAGTTCCCCTAGAACGTCATAAACGGACGCGAGGACGAAGCGGCACGGCGTCTGGGCGAGGAACTGGTGCATCGCGACCACGATGTCCTGGTTCGTGCTGCTCGCATCGATCAGACCCTCGGCGGTCAACCGGGCGAGCAGCTGGGCGCGGTCCTTGTCCGCGTCCTTCTGCTCGTCCTCGAGGCTGTCGGCCAGTTGGCCCAGCTCGGCGCGCACCCTGACCTGCTCGCCGACCAGGAAGCCGGCGGCCGTCGGCAGGTCATGCGTGGAGATGCTGGCCATCGCGTTGCGGGGATAATCGGCGGCCCGCCGGTAACCCTTGTCGGGATCGGCGTCGTCGCGGGTGAACCAGAGCACCGCCGAGCCGAGCATGTTCATCTGTTCCATCCGCTCGGTGACCACCGGCTCCACCGTACCCAGGTCCTCGCCGACCACCACCGCGCCGGCCCGCTGCGCCTCCAGCGCCAGGATGCCGACCATTGCCTCCGGGTCGTAGTGCACGTACGTGCCGCCGGCGGCGCCCATGCCCGGTGGCACCCACCAGAGTCGCCACAGCCCGGGCGCGTGGTCGACCCGGAGGCCTCCGGCGCGCCGGAAGATTCGGACCAGCATGTCCCGGTACGCCGCGTAGCCCGTCTCGATCAGCCGGTCGGGCCGCCACGCGGCGAGCCCCCAATCCTGACCGAGCTGGTTGAACGCGTCCGGTGGTGCCCCGGTGTGCACACCCTCGGCGAGAACGTCCTGCAGGAGCCAGCTGTCCGCCCCGCTCGGGTCGATGCCGACGGCGAGGTCGTGCACCACTCCGACCGGCATGCCTCGCTCACGGGCCACGGTGTTGGCGGTCGCCAACTGTTCCTCGAGCAAGTGCTGGAGCCAGACGTGAAAGGCGATCCGATCACTTTCGTACGCGCGCACCGCCGGCGAATCAGGCCGCCGCAGCTCTGCGGGCCACTCGTGCCAGTTCGCCCCGTGCTCCTCGGCCAACGCGCAGAAGACCGCGAAATCGGTCAGCCCTGGATCGGCGGCCAGATCGACCTCATCGGCGAGCGGCCAGAGCAGCTCCAACGCGGCTCGCTTGGCCCGCCACACCGCACCGTAGTCGATCAGCCCGTCGGCGGTCGGCGCCGGCCTCAACGCGTCCACCTGCTCGCGTAGGGCCGGGTCGGCCCGTCGGTAGGCCGCGGTGTCGGACACCCGCAGGTACAACGGGTTGACGAAGCGCCGGCTGGACGGCGAATACGGCGAGGAAGGGATCGGCGGCGTCGGGGTGACCGCGTGCAGCGGGTTGAGCAGGATCATCCCCGCCCCCTGGCTGTGCTCGACGAACGTCCGCAGGTCGCCGAGGTCGCCCATGCCCCAGGAGCCTGCCGAATGCAGAGAGTAGAGCTGAAGCATCCACCCCCAGATCTTCGGCGGCTCGGGCAGCTCGGTCGGCACCACGACGAGGGTGACCTCCTGTCCGGCGGTGTTCAGCCGATGCCAGCCCAACGGCAGATCGTCCGGGACTGAATCAACCTCGAGCCTCGAACCCTGCTCAAGGGTGATCGTCCCCGGCGCGGCCAATTCCCGGCCCGTTCCCTGCCGGACGATCAGCGTCCCCGGAAGGCGCCGCTCGGCCCGAGTCCTCTCGATGACCGCGAGCTCCCGGTCAACCGCCTCCGGAGTTGTCGCATCCACGCCGAGCAGACCCAGCACGCCGATCACGGACTCGGCGGACACCTCTACCCGGTCGCGGCGCCAGTCCTCGTACCAGGTAGCTACGCCGTGCGCTTCAGCTAGCCTTTCGAGATTGCTGTTCATGAAACCCCTCCACCGCTAGGGTTCGTCCTCCAGCCATACGCTTTCTCGTCAGTGGATGAGTGGCAATCAGGCGTACGGAATTGACGCGGACTTCGGACTCCTGTCCGTCTACTTCGGGTAGTTGAGGTCCGTACTTCAAGCCGAGCGGATCCCCGCCGATGCGTCGAGCCTGTCCGCCGTTACCCCCAACGTGATCAGGTGCGATCATCTCGGCTGACTCGAAGCGAACGGGTATCGACACCGAAGCCGGCCCCCCCACCCGGGACGGCCGACTTCGGTCTGCGGGTGGCAGGTGTCGCGTCCGGCGGAGGGTTGCGGATGATCAAGGCGATGATCAGCGGCTCGCACGGTAGGCCCGGACGATGTCAGGCTGAAGTGTCGGGACCTACCTTGCGCTTTCCCGGCACCGAGGAGGTTGCCGTGGTTGCTACCACCGCTCCACGAGATGTTCTCGCCCCGGAGGTGGGTCGTACGGCTCAGGCCAGTAGTCGGTGATCCGGTTTATCAGGCCGTGCTCATCTATCTCAACCCAGACGCAAGCGTCTTGCCCGTCGGCGCCAACGCGAACGTCAAGCCACAACGCGGCAAGGCTGCCATCGGCCACTACGTGCCGGACCCGCAGATGCCAGTCACCCGGATACTCCATGTTGAACTGGAGGAACGCGGACCTGCCACTGATGCGCTCGCGGGTCTGCGGCATCTCGTAGACGACGTCCTCGGCGAGCAGGGCATCGAGCCGGGACCAGGCACGTTGTTCAAGGCTCTCGACGTACGCAATCGCGATCTGCCGGGTCTGAGTTGTGCCGTCCACGCAGCGGACACTACCTCCCAGCACCGACAACAAGCGGACCGCTGGGATCCCACCACCTCGACCGAGAGCGACGTGTGGGTGAACTCGCAGGGTATTCCGGACGGCTCGCAAGATCACTCGCAGGGTTGCCGGGACACTCGCGAGGTTCGCGCGGACGCGGCAGCAAGCTGTTCCGCCAGCGTGCCGGCCTTGCCCACCGAGCTCGACTGGCAGGAGTGCGTATTCATTTTGTGCGAGTGCTCGTCTGTCCGGCCGAGCCGGTCACTCTGTGTCCTCGCTCTGGCGGGTGTCGGGCCCCTATTGCCAGTCGGCGACGCGATCGAACAGCGCTCGTAGCCGACGATGACAGCGGTCCTCTGCACCCATGAGGCGGTGAACTGCGGTCGCCGCCGGGTCGTCAGTGCGGCTCAAAGAATCCGGCTTCCTGGACCGGTTTGAGCAGGCCGATGTGGCGGGCGTAGGTGACCACCTGGAGGCGGTCATGCACACCGAGTTTGCGGTAGATGTTGTCGAGCTGTTTGCGGACCGTCTTCGGGCTCACTCGCCGGAGTCTGGCGATCGCCTGGGCCGTCAGACCGGTCGCGAGCTGGGTGAGGATCTCGGTCTCCGCGGTGGTCAGGCCGGCTCGCACAGCCGCGTCCGGCGCGACTAGGTCCTCGGCGGGCAGCAACTGGTGGAGCGCGGTCAGCAAGGGCTGCACGGCATATGCAAGATCGATCGCGGAATCAGGGAACTCGGTGCCGGAGCGAGTGACGGCGTAGCCATCGAGTTCTGAGTTGCTCAGCAAGGTTGGGAAGGCAAGCTGGCGCCGGGCGCCGATAAGTCCGAGAATGTCGGTGAATGCGCGCGTACCGGCTAGTTGCCGATCTGAGACGAGGTCGCCCAGCCGGATCGGCGTGACAGCACGCCGCCTGAGGTAATGCCTCACGAGCGGATGGTCACCGCCGTCGCGTTCGTTCAAGTGCCTGGTCAGCGCAGGCCCGAGCGAGGAGGCAAGGGTGTCGGTGGGGGCCGGGTAGAGCCGAATCACGGCGGTTGGTCGGCCGGCGACGTGCACCGCGTTGTACCCGCTGTAATCGCCGCCGATCTTCGCGAGTAGCCATGGCCCCACTATTGCCTCTGCCTGACGTTGGCGGCGGCACCCGGTGAGAAGCCAGCTGAGTTCTAACGCGGACATCGAGGCGGAGCGAGACATCGTGCCCTCCGGCTGACCCCAAACCCGGCCGGGCGGCTCGACGTCGGAGGTCTCGTACGCAATTGAGCTTATGGTCCCGCCCGGCGTGCGTTGAAGACACTTCCAGACAGGCCGAAGCCTTGAATGCTCGGCGTACAGCAAGGGGGACCCGCGCCTGAGCCCCTCCGAAGGAAGGAGCGACCATGACCACGACGACCCTCCACCTCTCATCCGGTCAAATGCACATCGACAATCTCGATCAGCAAGGTAGGGCAGTGCTCGAGAGGCGTCATGCCGCTCTGCGACGGCGCGGACAGCGTGGCCTTCTGCTAAAAGAGATCACCGGGCCATACAGCCAAAGATGGCACGACCAGCTTGCCGATGCGACCACGTCCTTGGGCGACAGGCGCGCGGCGGTCAAGCAGATCTCGGACCACTACCAGCAGGACTACGCCGCAATGGTCAAAGAGGTCGAGGACAAGCTCATCAAGGTCGCCGCGCCCGGCGGCGTACCTGCCGCACCGCCTCCTGTCCCACAACTGGACGCGAGCCGCGTCGCGAAGCTGAACGCCTACTATCGCGACTCGGTCTGGATCGGTCCGGGCACCGTGCTGGAGGACGACTTCAACCTGCAGGGGGTTGCGGCCTGGCAACACCAGTTGGGGGTAACCGGCGTCGGCGACGACGACGCCCGGGCCGAGACGATCGCCGTCAACTGGCTCATGAAGTTCACCGCCCAGGAGAGCCGCACCTACCACTTCTATCCGACGACGGCGGAGTTCGGCACCATCTGGGTGTGGTCGGACACCGGGATCAACCCGGACGCCGAGGCGCGCCTGAGGATCACCGTCCGGGCCAACGTGTCCCCGGGCGGAACACCGGGATCGAGCGTCTCAGCCCAAAGGTTCAACAACGATAACCACAACGAGTTCGATGACTTCGGCACACCGGGCGGGAACCCGAACGACCAGCTGCATGTAGCCGAGTACCTATGGGCGGGCCAGACCGCAATCGTCATGTTCACGCACGAGTTCTACCTCTATGCGAGCGGGACCGGCGCGGGTACACACGTGTACTTCGATGCCCCAGATCAAGGTCTCGGGCCAGTGTGGTGCTACGTCTTCTGAACGCGCAATTATAGATGCTGGTGCAAAGCGGCTACGCATCTAGGGGACCCGACTCGCACGGAGCCAAGGGCGCCGTGCGGCCGGGCGCGTATTGGCTCCAGCGGCCCGCCGGCGTTGGCGACTCGTTGATTTTCAGCCAGGACTTCAGGTGCCCCACGATCTCGGTGCCGGCCACCAGGTCGGCGCCGAGATCCCGTCGTATCCAGCCGCGGTTAGTTTCAGAGATTCCCCGTGGTGCCGCATCCGATGCGGGAATCCCGCACCAGATGCGACAAACGCCAGGAAGGCCCAGCTCACCGGCCATCAACCCAAGATCGCGAGATGCTCTTCTTCGGCGAGGGTCCTGCGCAACCAGGCGACCAGGCGACCATTACCAGCTCAGAAGACACCTGGTCGAAGCGCGTGCCAACCAGTGCGTAATCATCTGATGACTGGCAGGCTCGCGTATTCATCTGGTGCGAGTGCTCGGTTTGCCCGACGAATCCCATCACGGTGAGTCATTGCGAAGAGGGCAGGCCCCGGATCAAGCAGGGCGCTGCTCCTCCGTTGCGGCGAGCCGCTGGGTTCGGCGATGCCGGTCGCGCGAGGCACCCGTTACCTGGGCTACGGCTGAGAGCTTGTCCTTGAACCTCAAGATCGGCATCGGGCCATCGTGACGTCATGTGGTCGCCGACAGGTTGATGTCAGTGGGCTGACGCGGACGTTTGCGCCGCGAGGTGTTCTTGGACCGCCTGTTTGAGCGCGGCGATCGTCTCTTCGCAGCCGACGATCTGCTTGTCGTCCGCGTCGAGCAGGCCTCCGTGCGCAAAGTTGGTCGCACCATGGACGTACGCGCGTAGGTAGTCGAAATCCGCCAGGTAAGCCGCCCAGGCGGTTTGGACGGACTTTGGGCTGAGCATCAGGATTCGACCGCCGATGGCTGCACGGTCGGGACCTGTACCGTGCATTTTCATCATGGGCTCGGTCAGGTGGAGAATCTCCTGCTCGGACTTGGCGATGTCGGCGTACACGTCGGCGTAGAGCATGACGAGGGTGTCGTGCATCTGGGCGGCGCGCAGGTGAAGTGCCGCGTACCGGGCGCTCCACCGAGCGCCCAAAAGTCCTGCCAGGATCGCAACGGCGCCACCGAGAAGCGCGCCGATGATCGAGCCCCAGAAATCTGCCATGCCGTCATGGTGGCAGGCCAGCACGAATCATCCGGGCTTCCATGATCGAGCCGCCGTAGCTCGCGGCATGACCGATGACGGGCGTCGTGCTCGGGTTTGGCCGGCGCTGATGCTGCAGTCAACCCGCGGCGGGATTTCGGGTCGACCTCGGCCAGGCCACCAACCAAAGGTTTCGCGTATTCACTCACGGTAGCGAGCCACTCGCCATCCGTACCCTAATTGGCATGACGTCCACCTCCCACCCGATCCGCTTGGGGCACCCGTCTCCTGGGCGCCCGGAGACGACCATGCTCTGGGAGGAAGGGCCAGATGTGGTGGACGGCGAACCGAAGGACTGCCGGTCGGCCGGAAAACGGCTGAGTTGGCAGGCTGCGGGTGAAGCCGCGTTCCAATTACTGCGGATCGCGGCTGGCGTGGCGGCGCTCTACGGTGCGCTTAAGGGCGGCGGGCCAGGATGCGGCCGATGCGGCCGGCGCCGAGGATCACGGCCTGCCGGGCGGCCAGCACGATGATTGCGCCGCCTTCCTGGGCGGGCAGCGCCCGCACCGCTGCCGACCGCGGTGGACAGGCGGGCCGGGAGCGGGGCGATCGGCGGTTGGTCGACTTAGCCGAACGCCAGGTGGCGGCCGGCCTGAACGAAGGAGAGCTCGTCCTGTCGGAAGCCGGAGCCGGCACTGAGCGCGACTTCGACGACGACGAACACCGCAGCGATCACCCAGACCGGCAGCGGGAGACGGTCGTCGGTGGGCTTGGTCATCTGTCCTCGCACGCGGGGGCCGCGTGGTGGCGGCGGTACAGCTGATGCTGTGATCGGATGATCTGCTCGCCGATCCGCCGGCCGCCGGCCCTCCCCCGCTGCTCGTCGCGGGCGATGCACTCCTCGACGTCGACGTCGGTCATGTCCCAGATCACCAGGTCGGCGCCGCACCGCTCGGCCAGCTCGCGTATCTCGTCGAGGTAGCGGGCCTGCAGGAAGAGGTCGTCGCACACCACGTCGATCCCGGACCGCAACAGCGCCTCGATCGCGGCGTTCACCACCAACTGCTCCCGCTTGGCATAGGGCAACGGGTACGCGGCGCCGCCGGTCAGCACGTGCGGGTGCAGCATGGCGGCGATCTGGTCGGTGCCCACCCGGGCGCGGTGCTCCGGGTCCTCGGCGACCCAGCGGAGGGCCCGGGTGGTCTTCCCGGCCCCGGGCAGGCCCCGGGTGACGATCAGCGTCCGGCGCCGAGGCGACCCCAGCATCCCGGCTTCTCCTCTCGCCGCCTGCATGGTCAAGGTGGTGGTGACGTGGCCGGGTTCTGGCCCGTCCCACGTCTACCAGCCACCGGCCCGGCGGTGGAGTGGTTCTGGACAACTCCGCCGGGCTCGCGACTACAGCTGGTCCCAGGCGATGTACGAGCAGTGGCGGTTGCTCTTGGCGTGGTACATCGCCAGGTCGGCGCGGCGGATCAGCTCGGTCATCGTCGCCGGCTCGCGGGTGCCCGTGGTGACGCCGATCGACGCGGTGACGGCGAGCCGGTTGCCGCCGATGTTCATGGGCTGGGCCACCGCCTGCCAGATCGCGCCGACCAGGGCCGAGAAGTCGTGGTGGGCGCCGCCGAGCGACGACTCGGTGAGCACCGCCGCGAACTCGTCGCCGCTGAGACGGACCGCGAGGTCGCCGACCAGGCAGCCGGACAGCCGGCGGCCGACCGTGCACAGCACCTCGTCGCCGACGGCGTGCCCGAAGTGGTCGTTGACCGGCTTGAATCCGTTGAGGTCGAGCACCACCACGGCGTACCGGGTGGCCTCCCGGAGCAGAGCCGGTCCGACCGTGTTGAGCAGCCGGCGGTTGGCCAGGCCGGTGAGCTCGTCGTGATGGATGGCCCACCAGAGGGCGGCGCGCTCCGACTCCAGCACCGCAACCTGCGCCCGCAGCCGCTCCAGCTCGGCACCGGCAGAATCCTCGCCGTCGGGCGCCGCCGCCGCCAGGCGGTCGGCGCGACGGAGGATGTCCATGGATGCCCCCTCTGACCACAGCGGACGGTCACCGGCCGACACGGTGGTCATCATCCCCTGTCAAACTTCCACGGTGCAAGATTTCATCGTGCAGAAGTTCGGTCTGACCTCTCGCTGCGACGCCGTGCCATCGCCTACGCTCGGTACACAAGATTTCATGACGAAAGAAGAACGGGGATTTTAAGCCGGTATTTGCGCGGTATGTCCCAATGTCGGGGGACTAAGTGGCGCCGCCCCATTACCAAGAGTGATCACCGGCGATAGCTGCTGCTCAGCCCGCAGGGGCCATCGGTACACATCATTTGAAGAAGGAGCAGTGCCATGCACGGGGACAGCGAATGGATCATGTCGAGCCGGTCCACCGGCAACGGCGGTAGTTGCGTGGAGGTACGGCGGCACGCCGGTGTGATCGAGGTGCGCAACAGCAAGCGGCCCGAGGCGAGCACGGTGCACTTCACCGTCGAGGAGTGGGACTCGTTCCTGGACGGTGCAAAGAAGGGCGAATTCGACCGGCTGCTGTCCGGCTGACGACGTCAGGGCTTGCGGCCCACGCCGGCCCACACACCGCCGGCCCCCGGGCTCTCGACCCGTTCGCCGACGGCGCCGGACCGCCACTCCTGCGCCCATACCACCCCGGGATCGAGCACCTCGAGCCCGGTGAACAGCCGCTCGACCTCCGCGTGGGTCCGTATCGTGCCCGGCGTCGAGGTCCGTCGCTGGTAGACGTCCTCGGTGGCGGTGAACAGCTCGAAGCTCTCGGTGGCGGTGTGCGACATGACGAAGTAGCTGCCCGCGACCACGGATGCGATCAGCGTGGCCACCGCCTCGTCCGCGACCCGATGCTCCGGGACGAAGTGCAGCACGGCCGCCAGGATCACGCCGATCGGCCGGTCGAAATCGAGCAGCCGGCGGACCTCGGGGTGGTCGACGATGGACTGTGGCCGCTGCACGTCGCCGAGCACCGCCACGGCCAGTCCGTCGCCGTCCAGGATGTCGAGGCTCTCGGCGACCGCCACCGGGTCGAGGTCGACGTAGGCGACCCGGGTGTCCGGGTGGATCCGGCGGGCGACCGAGTGCACGTTGTCCACGGTGGGAAGTCCCGAGCCGATGTCGAGGAACTGCCGGATCCCGGACTCGGACAGGCGGCGCACCGCGTTCACGACGAACGCGCGGTTGGCCCGGGCGGCCCCGGGAACGAACGGGAAGCGCTCGATGACCGCGTCCGCGGCCTCCCGGTCGGCCGGGAAGTTGTGCATGCCGCCGAGGTAGTAGTCGTACATCCGCGCGGCAGTGGCCGCCTTACGAGTCGATCGGGCCGCGAATTCCGTCATGCCGGTCCATGCCCCCGTTCAGTGAAAATCCGCGATCGGCACGGAGGCCGCGCAGATCAGGTCGAAGATGCGCCGGTACTCCCGCACCTCCGCCGGTTCCTCCAGGTACAGCGCACCGACGTGCGACTCCAGATAGACCACGTCGGGATCCTCGGCGTCCTCGAAGTCCATGATCCGGAATGCGCCGGCCATCGCGGCGTGCGCGCCGGCCGACCACGGCAGCACCCGGATCTCGACGTTCTTGAGCCGCGCGGCCCGGCGCAGGTGCTCGATCTGCGCGGCGAGCACCTCGGGACCGCCGACCTGCCGGGTCAGCACGCCCTCGCCGAGCACGGTGACCAGACGCGGCTTGGGCTGCCGGGCCGCCATCGCGGCCTGGCGTTGCATCCGCAGGTTCACGTGCCGCTCGGTCTCCGCCTCCAGGGACTGCTCGGCACTGTAGATGGCCCGGGTGTACTGCTCGGTCTGCAGTTCGCCGGGGACGACCTCACCCTCGTACGTGCTGATCGCGCACGCGCTCGCCTCGAGCCCGACGTAGAGCTTGAACCAGTCCGGGATCGCCGGGTTCACGTCCCACCACTCCTCCTGGGACGTGCCCAGTGCGAGGTCGGACAGGGCGTTGGCGACACTCTCGTCCACCCCGTACAGCCAGCAGAGGGCGCGGACGTTCGCGACCGTGACCGGGACCTTGCCGGTCTCGATCCGGTGCAGGGTCGGTTCGGAGACGCCGAGCTTGGCCTCCGCGACCTCGCGTCTGCTCATGCCCGCCGCCGTCCGCAGCCGAGTGAGCCTGCGCCCCAGGGCCCGGCGCACCACACGCTGACCGGTGACCGGCACGTTCTCTCCTCCGTACGCGGCCGCGAGACCAGGCGGGCAAAATTGACCACACCATACCGCCGAGATCCGCGAGACCGAAAGTGCACGCGCAAACACGGTCCGAGTTGGTTTGCCGGCGCACCCCCGCCGACCGGTCGAGTCCAGCCGACCGCGTGATGGTCACCATGTTGGACGGTCGATAACCTGCGGGGATGAAGCTCTGGCGGTGGATTGTCGGCCTGTTTCACCACGCCGCACCCAGCCCCGTGCCGTTACCCGGGCAGAGCGCGCTGCGGCCCGCCGCCCCGGCCGGCACGACGCTGGCACAGACCCTGCTGCTGGGCGCGGCCGGCCGCGGCGGGTACCGCCCGATCGAGCCCGGTGCCGGCGAGCCCTACCTCCGGCGGCTCGACCTCGCGCCCGGCGCCGCGCAGCCGGCCGGGCCGCGGACGCCGATCGTGGCGTTCGTGCACCTCACCGACATTCACATCGTCGACGCGCAGTCACCCGCGCGAGTGGAGTATCTCGACCGGTACGCCGATCCGGGCTCGCTCTTCGGCGGGTTCAACCGGATCAGCGGCGCCTACCGGCCGCAGGAGATGCTGAGCGTGCAGGTCGCCGACGCGGCCGTGCGGGCGGTCAACGAGCTGGCCGGGCCGGCCCTCGGCGGGCGACCGGCGTTCGCGGTGGTGACCGGCGACAGCTGCGACAACTGCCAGCACAACGAGCTGCGCTGGTACATCGACGTCCTGGACGGCGGCCCGGTCCGGCCCGACTCGGGCGACGTGACCAGGTGGGAGGGCGTCGCCGACCTGGTGCACTACGACACGCACTACTGGCACCCGGACGGCACGCCCGCCGGCCAGACCGACGACCAGCCCCGGGCCCGCTGGGGCTTTCCCACGGCGCCCGGCCTGCTCGACGCCGCCCGCGCGGAGCTGACCGCGGCCGGGCTCACCATGCCGTGGTACGCCTGCTACGGAAACCACGACGCGCTGATCCAGGGCAACATCCCCCGGGTGCCGGACGCGAGCGCGCTGGCCACCGGCGACGACAAGATCGTCGAGCTGCCCGGCGGGGTCGACATCGCCCGGCTCGCGGACGACTTCCTGCGCGGCAACGCGACGGCCCTCCGGCACGTCGAGGGCGCGGTGGTCCGCGACGTCACCCCCGATCCGGCGCGCCGCTTCGTCTCCCGCACCGACGTCGTGCGGGAGCACTTCACCACGCACGGCGCCCCGGCCGGGCACGGCTTCACCGAGGCGAACCTCTCGGCCGGGACCGCCTACTACGCCTTCGACGCCGGCGTGGTGCGCTGCCTGGTGCTGGACACCGTCAACGGCTACGGCGGCCCCAACGGCTCGCTCGACCGCAAGCAGTTCGCCTGGCTCGAGACGGAGCTGACCGCGGGTAGCCGGCAATACCTCGACACCGCCGGCAAGGTCGTCCGGCAGACCGGCGCCGACCGGCTCTTCGTGCTGTTCAGCCATCACACGGCGGCCACCATGGACAACTGGCTCGCCCCGCCCGACGCCGGCCGGGTGCTCGGTCACACCGTACGGGATCTGCTGTTGCGCTTTCCCAACGCGATCCTCTGGGTGAACGGGCACACCCACGTCAACGGCATCACCGCGCACACCCGGCCGCCCGGCTCCGCGGTGCCGGGCGGATTCTTCGAGATCACCACGGCCTCGCTGATCGACTGGCCCCAGCAGGCCCGGCTGGTCGAGGTGGCGGACAACGGCGACGGCACCCTGTCGGTCTTCGGCACGGTCGTCGACACCGCCGCTCCCCCGGCGTACGCCTGGCCGACCACCGAGCCGCTCGGGCTCGCCTCGTTCTCCCGCGAGCTGGCCGGTAACGACTGGCAGTCCCGATCCCGCCCGGTCCCGGGCGTCGACGGCCGCCGCGGTGCCCTCACCGACCGCAACGTGGAACTGGTGATCCCGGCCCCCTTCGCCGTCCCGCACTGAACCGCGGCACGAATCCGGGAGCACAACCCGACCAGGAGTTCCTAACCTGTTCTCACCTTGCGGATTCGACGGAGGCAACGGCCATGAAGGGAATCAGCGCACTCATCGTCCTCGCCACACTCACCGTCGCCGGCGGTTGCGCCGGCGGCCCGGCTCGGACCGCCACCCCGGCTCCGACCGGCACGCCACCGGCCTCCGCCGCCGCCACGCCGCCCGTGACCGAAGCCCGGCAGATCACCGCCACGACCACCGCGCCGACCGGGTGGGCGACGACCCCCGTCACGGTGCGGCACGAGCCACCGGTTCCGCCGGTTCCGGTGCTCAGCGGGATCCGGTACGCCGCGCACCCGGGCTTCGACCGGGTCGTGCTGGACATCCCCGGTCCCCTTCCCGGCTACTCGGCCAAGTACGTGCCGGAGGTCCGCAGCGACGGCTCCGGCGAGCCGGTGTCGTTGCCGGGCAAGGCCTTTCTGCTGATCGTGCTGAACCCGGCGCAGGCGCATCGGGACGACGGCACCGCGACGGTCAGCGGGACGCACCGCACCGGCCTGGCCGGCGTCGAGGCCTACGCCGTCGCCGGCGACTACGAGGGTTACGTCTCGATCGCGCTGGGCGTGAACGGCGTCCACAACTACCACATCGGCGAGCTGAGCAACCGCATCTACATCGACGTCGCGCGCTGACCCGCACGGGGCAAGATGCCTACATGGTGCCTCTGTTGGACAGCGTGCTGGCAGACCTGGGGTTGACGGACGTCGCGGGACCCCGGCTGGCCGGAGACCCGCAGCCGGCCGTGCTGGCGTCGCCGCTCGCCGTCGCTGACTGTGCGATCGTGTCCGTGGCCGCCTGCCTCGCTGCCGCCGCCGATCTGGCTTCGGCGCGCGCCGGTCGGCGGCCCGACATCGCGCTCGACACGGCACACGTGGCGGCGGCGATGCGCAGCGAGGTCTGGCTTCGCGACGCGGACGGGCGGGGCATCGACGGCTTCGCACCGCTGTCCCGGCTGTGGCGGGCTGCGGATGGCTGGGTGCGTACCCATGCGAACTATCCGTGGCATCGGAAGGCTCTGCTGGCGTCCCTCGGTGTACCCGACGGCAGCGACACCACGGTTCGGGCGGCGCTGGCAAACGTCATTGCCGCGCGGCCGGCGTTGGAGGTCGAGCGGGTCGTGTACGCCGGGGGCGGGCTGGCCGTGGCGGCCCGTACGCAGGCCGAGTGGCAGGCAGCCGGCGGGAAGCCGCCGCTGGTGAGCGTGGCGCCGCTCAGTCGTGGCTCGCTGCCACTGGCCGAACCGGGCCGGCTTCCCGCGTCCGGGTTGAAGGTACTTGATCTGACCCGGGTCATCGCCGGCCCCGTCGGCACCCGCATGTTGGGCGCGCTCGGCGCCGACGTGCTCCGGGTCGATGCTCCGCGTCGTCCGGAGTTGCCGCTGCATGCCGTCGACGGAGTAATCGGCAAGGCAAGCTGCGGCCTGGATGCCGGCACGGCGCACGGCCGGGAAGCCCTGCATCGCCTCCTGGATCAAGCCGACGTTCTCGTCACCGGCTACCGGCCCGGAGCGCTGCGTCGTCTCGGCCTGGATCCCGACCAGGTAGCGGACCGGCACCCCGGCACCGTCGTCGTGACCCTCTCGGCCTGGGGAACGGCCGGGATCTGGGGGACACGACGGGGGTTCGACAGCCTGGTGCAGGTCGCCACCGGCATCGGCTGGGCCACCAGCACCGACGGCATCCAGCCCGGCACCCTTCCCTGTCAGTTGCTCGACCACGCCACCGGCTACCTCATCGCCGCCGGCGCCTTGGCCGGGCTGGCTCGGCGGGCGCGCACCGGCGAGGCCGCGCACGTCTCGCTATCCCTCGCCAGGACGGCACGGTGGCTGCTCGACCAAGGCAGCAAGCCGGCCGGGCGGAGCACGGGCGAGGACGCGGCGCGCCAGGCCGACGCCTACCGGACAGCGCTGGGGAACGGGTGGAGCGGGATCAGCCCACCGGGTCAACTCGACGGCCGCCCGCTGAGCTGGCCGCACCTGCCACCCGCCTACCTGCGAGCGCGGCCCGGTTGGAGCTGAGGACCCGGGAAAACGGACGGTAGACCTGATCGCCTTTCTCGAACAAGGCTAAGCGCAGGGTGACCGTCTCCTACCATGAGCCGGTGAGACGGACCACCCACTGGATCTTGACCGGCGCGCTGATGGCGGCCTTCGTCCCGGCCGGCGCCGAAGCGAAAGCGGCGAGCAGCTCGGTGATCCAGGGCCTGGACCTGACCCCGACAGCGGTCGGCCGCGTCCGGGTCGGCGGCTCGGCCACCGCCGCGGAGAAGATGCTGCGCCAGGTCCTGGGCCCACCGGACAAGGCCCAGAACAGCAAGGGGTGCGAGCTCGCCGGCCCGTCAGCGGAACCGCGCCGCTTCCTTGTCTGGGGAGCGTTGACGGTGACCTTGGCACCCACCGGGGGCGCCGGCCGCCTCGTCGGCTGGACCGTCAGCAGCGGAAACGTTCCACCAGGCCTGCGCCTGCCATATCGGATAACAACCTCGACGACCGTACGCGACGCGATGCGCACCATCCCCGGCGCCACCGCACACTGGGACGACGTCTTCCAGATGTACTGGATCACGACCCCGCGCGCGGCTCGAATGATGTGGGCCGGCGACCGCCAGGACGGCACGGGCCGAATCACCTACATCACCGACGCCTTCGAACCCTGCGAATAATCGGGGGCATGGAGTCGCGGACGATCCAGGTAGGCGCTACGGCGTTGCACGTTGGAGTGACGGGCCATGGTCCTGACGTAGTCGTCCTGAGCGGTGGTCCCGGCTGTGTGCAGTATCTGGAGCGGGACGCCATTGCGCCGCGCAACCATCGCGCCTGGTATCCGGAGCCGCGTGGCGTCGGCCGGTCCGGCGGCGGCCCGCACACCATGGCAGAGGCGATCGCCGACCTCGAAGGCATTCGCGCGGCGGTCGGTGTCGGTACGTGGATCGTGGTGGGCCATTCGTGGGGGTGTGACCTGGGTGTGCGCTATGCGGTCGAACATCCGGAGGCGGTGACAGCGGTGGTCGGCGTCGCCGGCAGAGGTCCGCAGCGTGACCGGACGTGGTCCGAGGCGTACGAGAAAGGTAAGGCCGCAGAGCCCGCTGTCGAGATCGAATGGGTGCCTGCGGTGCATGCGGCTCTCAGCGACTCGTTCACCGAGTGGATTCATCGACCGAATCTGTGGCGCGAGCTGGCCGCCTGCGGCGTACCGATGCATTTCCTGGCCGCCGGTGACGACATTCGCCCGTCGTGGCCACTGGCCCAGGTCGCCGCGCTGCTTCCACGCGGGCGGTTCTCGACCGTGCCGGACGTTCCGCACGACTTCTGGTTCACCCACCCGCAGGTGTGGACCAGCACCGTCACGAACGCCTGCACAGCTTCGTAGGCATCGGCCGACTTGGCGGGCCGGTGCCGGGCGGTCCGACAATGGGACGATGTCCAGGGTGTCGACCCTCCTGCGCGTCGCGCTCGCCGTGGTCCTGCTGTGGGCGCTGGTCGTCGCGGCAGCCTGGCTGCTGCAGCGGCGGCTCATCTACTTCCCGGACCGGTCGACGCCGCCGGCTGCGGCCCGGGTCATTCCCGGGGCGCGCGACGTCACCCTCCGCACCACCGACGGGTTACGCCTGACCGCCTGGCTGGTCGAGCCGCCACCGGGGACCGCCGGACGCCGGTTGGCGGTGCTGCTCGCGCCGGGCAACGCCGGCAACCGGCTGGCCCGGGTTCCGCTCGCCACCGCCCTGGCCGGGCGCGGCCTCACCGTGCTGCTGGTCGACTACCGCGGCTACGGCGGCAACCCCGGCAGCCCGAGCGAGGAAGGACTGGCCCGCGACATCGAAGCGGCGCGGACGTACCTCGTCGAGCAGGCCGGCATACCGGTCGAACGGCTGCTGTACTACGGCGAGAGCCTCGGCGCGGCGGTGGTGACCGCGCTGGCCGCGAAACACCCGCCGGCCGGCCTGATCCTGCGCTCACCGTTCACCGACCTGCCCGCGGCGGGCCGCCGGCACTATCCGTTCCTGCCGGTGCGCCTCCTGGCACGCGACCGCTTCCCGGTGGCCGAGGAGATCGCGCGGGTCGCGGCGCCGACGCTCATCGTTTACGGCACGGCCGACTCGATCGTGCCCCCGCAGCAGAGCCTGGAGGTCGCCGGCCGGGCCGCGGGACCGGTGCGGGTCGTAGCGGTCCACGGCGCCGACCACAACGACGCGTCCCTGCTCAACGGCGCCCAGCTCATCGACGCGATCGCCGAGCTGGCCGGTCCATTGTCCGGATAGGCAAGAGCCGCACCAGGAGGAGCCGGACGTGCTCGACCCCACCGAGGTGGAACGGCTGGTCCGCAGCGATCGCCCGGAGGACCGGCACCGGGCCGGCGTCGCCGAGAACGTCGGCGCGCGACGCCGGCCCAGGAGCCGTCTCAGCAGAAGCGGGGCAGGTGGTGGGCCAGCTGGGCGCGCCAGGACGGCCAGTCGTGCGGCACGTCGTAACCCCAGAGATCCAGTTCGTGCCGTACGCCCTTGGCGGCCAGCAGTCCTGCCATCCGCCGGGTCGAGTCCAGCGAGCCGGTGGTGTCCTCCCACTGGCCCTGGCCGCAGACGAGCAGGATCGAGAGCCGGGAGCGCAGCCAGTCCAGGTGGTCGCCGTGCAGGTTGGCCACGTACGCCATCGGGTTGTTGAAGTAGACCGCGTCGCCGGGCTCGCCCCAGCCGCGCCAGGTGGTCGGGTCGTAGTTGCCGGAGAAGCAGAGCGCCAGCGGGAACAGGTCGGCCCGCTTGAAGGCGAAGTTGAGGGCGTGGAACGCGCCCAGCGAGCACCCGGCCGTGACGATCTCGGCGGCGTCGCCGGTGTCGGCCCGGATGTGCGGCACCACGGCGTCGAGGACCCATGACTCGTACGCGCCGTGCCGCCGGGCGCGCTCCTCGAGCGGGAGGTCGGCGGCCGACCAGGTGCCGCCGTCGAACGAGCCGGCGCAGTAGAGCTTGACCCGGCCCGCGTCGATCAGGTCCTCGACCGCCGACACCATGCCGCGGTCGGCGAACTCGCCCGCGTACCCGCCCTCGGAGGGGAACACCAGCACCGGCCGGCCGTAGTGCCCGTAGGCGGCCAGTTTGCCCCAGGCCCCGGCCGGCGACTCGAGGTCAGCCATGTAGTGCCGCATGCCGTCATCGTGCCCCAGAGTCTGTCTTGCCGCTCACGAGGGAGCGGCAGGACAGACCCTAATTCCCGGCGCTCTCGTAGCGGCGCAGGCCGCGCTTGAAGATGAACGCCGCGACCACGGCGCACCACGCGGCCGCCAGCGGCGTCAGCAGGCCGACCCACGGCGACGACCCGGTGTCCAGCAGGTACGCGATCGGGAAGAAGCTGACGAAGGCGAACGGCAGCACCAGGCCGAGCACCGCCTTGAGCGCGAACGGGTAGATCGACAGCGGGAACCGGGCCAGGTCGCCCACCTGGTGCAGGGCGAAGGCGAACATCGGGCTGGGGCTGGACAGCCAGAAGCACGCCGAGTTGGTGGCCAGGTTGATCGCGACCTTGATGACCACCGAGCTGATCAGCAGCAGCACGCCGAGCACCGCGAGCCAGGGCGTCCACTCGATGTCCGAGTGGGCGAGACCCGCGCCGATCATCAGGCCGCCGGTGACGATGTTGCTGAGCCCGTTGATGCCGATCTGGGCACTGCTCGACTGCAACACCACGGGGTAGGGCCGGACCAGGCAGTAGTCCAGCTCGCCGCGGTTGATCTGCCAGGCCAGGCTCCACATGCCGTCGAAGAACAGCGAGCCGACGCCCTCGGCCAGCGCCACCGCGCCGAACATGGTCAGCACCGACCAGAACGTCCAGCCGTTGATCACCGGGACCTTCGCGAACAGCGCCGACAGGAAGACGATGTTGACCACCTGGATCAGCACCGTGGCCGCGGCCAGGATCAGGAAATCGGCCTCGTACTCCAGAAGCGACCGGAAGTGGGCGCCGAGCAGCCGCCGGTAGAGACGTACCGTACGCATCTCAGCCTCCGTTCACGGTGAGCCGGCGCAGCGCTTTCCGCCACACCAGGCGGGCGCCGAACCACAGCACGAGCACCCACGCGAGCTGGACTCCGACCAGAACCAACCCATCCCGTACGCCGACGCGACCCAGGAAGATCAGCGCGGGGGTCGAGGTGAGCCCGGCGAACGGCGACCACTGCGCGAGGGTGGCGAGCCAGTGCGGCAGGTACACCAGCGGGATGAGCGCGCCGGAGAGCAGGTTCACCACGGCCAGCCGCGCCCACTGCACGCCCATGTAGTTCTGGGTCCAGAAGCAGGCCAGGGTGCTCACGTACACGATCAGGAACTTCAGCGGTACGAGCAGCAGCATGCTGACCGCGAACAGGGCCAGCGCCGGCCCGGCCGGGGTGTCCACGCCGCCGCCGGTGAGCGCCAGCGCGACACCGACCACGGCGCCGATCAGCAGCAGCTCGATCCAGAGCCCGCCGATCGACTCGGCGAGCCGCGCCTTCTGGTAGTCGATCGGCTTGACCAGGTCGAGCGCGACGTCGCCGTCGAGGATGCGGAAGGCCATCCGGAAGTCGCCGAGGATCGACACCAGGGTGCCGGCCGCGAACGCCACGAGCAGGTAGGCGCGCATCTGCGGCCAGGTGAAGCCGTTGACCGGCGCCTCGGCGAGGATCACGTGCCACACCGCCAGGAGCGCGACGAGCTGGACGAGGACCGCGCCCATGCCGAGCAGCAGGCTGAACCGGTACGTGAGGGCCGCCCGCGCGGTGGCCCGGGCCAGCGCCCGGTAACCGTTCACCGGTGCGCGCCCGTCTCGTCGAGCACCAGGTCGCCCGAGTACACCCGGCGGATCACGTCCTCGATGCTGGGCTCGTCGACCCGGAAGTCGACCAGCTCGGTCAGGGCCGCGAGCGCGGTCACCGCCTGGCCGGCCGTCATCGCGAACCGGTCGAAGCGCACGGCGTACCGCAACGGGGTTTCCTCGGCCGTGACCTCCGCGCCCGGCAGCGAGTCCCGCAGGGTTTCCAGCGGCACCGGCTGCGCCGTCTCGACGTGCAGGATGCGCTCGCGGGCGAACCGGTCCTTGACCGCCTCGAGGTCGCCGTCGAAGATGATCCGTCCCTTGTCGATGATCACCAGCCGGCGGCAGAAGCCCTCGATGTCGGCGAGGTCGTGGCTGGTCAGCATGACCGTGGTGCCCTCGTCGCGGATGCCGCGGAAGAACTCGCGGACCCGGTCCTTGACGGCCAGGTCGAGGCCGATGGTCGGCTCGTCGAGGTAGACCACCCGCGGGCCGTGCACCAGCGCCGCGGCCAGGTCGGCGCGCATCCGCTGGCCCAGCGACAGCTTCCGGCCCATGATCGGCAGGATCTCGCCGAGCTCGAGGACCTCATCGAAACGGGCCAGCCGCTTGCGGTAGGTGGCGTGGTCGATCCCGTAGATGTCGCGCAGCACCGCGAGGGACTCGGACACCGGCAGGTCCCACCAGAGCTGGGTGCGCTGACCGAAAAGCACACCGATCCGGTACGCCACGGTGGTCCGGTCGTGCTGCGGGTGCAACCCGTCGATGCGCACCTCGCCCGCGGTCGGCACCAGGATGCCGCTGAGCAGCTTGACGGTGGTCGATTTGCCGGCGCCGTTGGGCCCGACGTACGCCACCGCCTCACCCGCCTCGATGGACAGGTCGACGTGGTCCACCGCGACCTTGTCGGTGTACCGGCGGGCGAACAGGTGCTTGACCGAGCCCTTCAGGCCCGAGCCCTTGTCCGGGCGGCGGAACACCTTGGTGAGGCCACGAGCCTCGACGATCGGCATGCGAAAGCAACCCCCGTATGGATGCCGGCATTGAGAAGCATCACCCTACGGAACCGGTTCCGGGTTGCAATCCATTTACCGGCCTGGCCCGCATCGCGCGGCAGCCACCGGGTGGACGCCGGCTGCAGGCCGCGGCCTACCGCTGACCGGCGCCGAAGGCCGGCAGCCCGTCGATGCTGTGCCCGTTGCGGGTGCTCCGGTATTCCGCCAGGTCCTCGTCGCTCTTCCGGTCGGCCCAGCGGACCAGCAGGTCCCGGTCGCCGTCGTAGGTCATCAGCGGCACCTGGTAGCCGCAGGAGTCGCTGACCCGCTCGACGGCCACCTCGATGACCGAGCGCAGCCCTCTGGCCGGCTCGCCGGGAAAGGCCGCCACCAGCTCGGCGAACCCGTCCTCGCCGGGCAGCACGGCCCGGCCGTGCCCGTGCAGCCGGACGATCTTCGGCGGCCCGTGGAAGGCGCAGGCCATCAGCGTGATCCGGCCGTTCTCCCGCAGGTGCGCGATGGTCTCGGCGCCGCTGCCGGTGTAGTCCAGGTAGGCGACCCGGTGCTCGTCGAGGACGGCCAGGCAGCCGCTGCCGCCCTTGGGCGACACGTTGACGTGCCCGCCGGGGCCGCTCGGCGCGGTGGCCACGAAGAAGACCGGCTGCTCGAGGAGGAACGCGCGCAGCCGGTCGTCGATCGATTCGTAAAGCTTGCTCATGTCTTCAGGGTGTCATGCCCGGGACAGCACGACCTTGAGGGCGCCGGTGTGGGTGGGGTCGGCGAAGACGTCGTACGCCTGCATGAAGTCGTCGAGGCCGAACCGGTGCGTGACCATGTGGCCGAGGTCGAGCTGGCCGGCGACGAGCATGTCGAGCAGCTTCGGCGTCGAGTACGTGTCGACCAGCCCCGTGGTGATGGTGACGTTGCGGATCCACAGGTCTTCCAGGTGCAGCGTGGCCGGCTTGCCGTGCACGCCGACGTTGGCCAGATGGCCGCCGGCCCGTACCAGCGTGGCGCACAGCTCGAACGTCTGCGGGGTGCCGACCGCCTCGATCACCACGTCGGCGCCGAGGCCGCCGGTCAGCGCGCGGACGGTCCCGAGCGGGTCCTCCACGCCGGCCACGACGGTGGTGTCGGCGCCGAACAGCTTGGCGGCCTGCAGGCGGCTCTCCGCCTTGTCGATGACCACGATGTGCGCCGGGGAGTAGAGCCGCGCGGTCGCCACGGCCGCGAGCCCGATCGGGCCGGCGCCGACGACGGCCACCGTGTCGCCCGGCCGCACCCGGCCGTTGAGCACGCCGACCTCGTACGAGGTGGGCAGGATGTCGGCGAGCAGCACGGCGGACTCGTCGCTGATCCGCTCGGGCAGGTGGTAGGTGGACAGGTCGGCGAACGGGATCCGGGCGAGCTCGGACTGCACCCCGTCGACCAGGTGGCCGAGGATCCAGCCCCCGCCGCCGAGGCACTGCCCGTACGCGCCCTCCCGGCAGAAGCGGCAGATGCCGCACGCCGAGATGCACGACGCCAGCACCCGGTCGCCCGGGGCGAGCCCACCGACGCCGCTGCCGACCTCGACGACCGTGCCGACCGCCTCGTGGCCGAGCACCCGGCCGGCCTCGACCTCGGGCACGTCGCCGCCGAGGATGTGCAGGTCGGTGCCGCAGATGGTGACGGCGTCGACCCGGATGATCGCGTCCCGCGGGTCGCGGATGGTGGGGTCGGGGATCTCGGTCCAGGCACGAGCGCCGGGCCCACCGTAGACAAGAGCCTTCATGGTGGCCTCCTTTCCTCCACCGTCGTCCCCGCGTGGCCCGCCCACTAGGGACCTGCGGCCCTACTGGGCGGGACCCATGCGGGCCTACTAACAAAGGGAGGAGGCAGTGATGGCCACGTACGTGTACGACTTCATCGAGGGGAACAAGGATCTCAAGGACCTGCTCGGCGGCAAGGGCGCGAACCTCGCCGAGATGACCCGGATGGGCCTGCCGGTCCCGCCGGGGTTCACGATCACGACCGAGGCGTGCCGGGAGTACCTGCGCACGAAGTCGATGCCGGCGGGGCTGTTCGCCGAGGTGGAGCACCACCTGCGGCAGATGCAGGCCCGGATCGGCCGCACGTTCGGCGACCCGCACGACCCGTTGCTGCTGTCGGTGCGCTCGGGCGCGAAGTTCTCCATGCCCGGGATGATGGAGACGATCCTCGACATCGGGCTCAACGATGCCACGGTGGACGGCCTGGCGCGGCAGAGCGGCAACGAGCGGTTCGCCTGGGACTCCTACCGGCGGCTGATCCAGATGTTCGGCCGGACGGTGTTCGACATCCCGGCCGGCGAGTTCGAGGGCGGCGACGACCCGCGGGAGCTGGTCGACGCGTACAAGAAAGTCTTCCAGGCGCACACCGGGCGGGAGTTCCCGCAGGCCGTGCACGAGCAGCTGTTCCTCGCGATCAGCGCGGTGTTCCGGTCGTGGAACTCCGAGCGGGCGGTGCTGTACCGCCGGCAGGAGCGCATCCCGCAGGACCTGGGCACCGCGGTGAACGTGATGGCCATGGTCTTCGGCAACCGGGGCGAGGACTCCGGCACCGGGGTCGCGTTCACCCGCGACCCGGCCACCGGCAGGCGCGGCAGCTACGGCGACTACCTGCGCAACGCGCAGGGCGAGGACGTCGTGGCCGGCATCCGCAACACGGTGAGCCTGGCCGAGCTGGCCACCTTCGACCGGGGCAGCTACACGCAGCTGCTGTCCATCATGCAGCGGCTCGAGCAGCGCTACCGCGACCTGTGCGACATCGAGTTCACCATCGAGAACGGCAAGCTGTGGATGCTGCAGACCCGGGTCGGCAAGCGCACCCCGGCCGCCGCCTTCGTGATCGCCGCGCAGCTGGTCGACGAGGGCACCATCACCCTCGACGAGGCCCTGCACCGGGTCACCGGCGAGCAGCTCGCCCAACTGATGTTCCCCAGCTTCGACGACGCCACCGCGCCCCCGCCGCTGACCACCGGCGTGCCCGCCTCGCCGGGCGCCGCGGTCGGCGCGATCGTCTTCGACTCCGCCGCGGCGGCCGCCGCGAAGGGCCCGGTCATCCTGGTCCGTAACGAAACCAACCCGGACGACCTGCCCGGCATGATCGCCGCTCAGGGCATCCTCACCGCGCGCGGCGGCAAGACCTCGCACGCGGCCGTGGTGGCCCGCGGCATGGGCAAGACCTGTGTCTGCGGCGCCGAGGAGCTGCGGATCGACGGCGAGACGCTGACCGTCGGCGGCCGGACGCTGTACGCCGGCGACGTCATCTCGATCGACGGCACCAACGGGCGCGTCTACCCCGGGACGGTCCCGGTGCACCCGTCAAAGGTGGTCCGCTACTTCGAGGGCGAGCTGACCGCGCACGGCGACCCGCTGCTCTCCGCGATCGAGCGCCTGATGATCCACGCCGATCACGCCGCCCGTCTCGGCGTGCACACCAACGCGGACACCGCCGCCGACGCGGCCCGCGCCCGGCGGTTCGGTGCCACCGGGGTCGGGCTGTGCCGCACCGAGCACATGTTTCTCGGCGGCCGGCGGGTGCTGGTCGAGCGACTGATCCTCGCCGACAGCGACGCCGAGCGCCAGGACGCGCTGGACAAGCTGCTGCCGTTGCAGCGCGCCGACTTCGAGGAACTGTTCGCGGCGATGGACGGGATGCCGGTCACGGTGCGGCTGATCGACCCGCCGCTGCACGAGTTCCTGCCGTCGCTGGAGGAGCTGACCGCGCGGGTGGCCCGGGCCACGGCGCTGGGCGAGGACCCCGGCCGCGACGGGGTGCTGCTGGCCGCGGTGCGCCGGATGCACGAGCAGAACCCGATGCTCGGGCTGCGCGGCGTGCGGCTGGGCCTGGTCGTTCCCGGTTTGTTCGCGATGCAGGTGCGTGCGGTCGCGGAGGCCGCGGCGGCCCGGGTCGCCGCGGGCGGCGACCCACGGCCGGAGATCATGGTGCCGCTGGTCGGCGCCGTTCAGGAGCTGGAGATCGTACGGTCGGAAGCCGAGGCGGTCCTGGCATCGGTGCCCGGCGCGCCGCCCATCCGGATCGGCACCATGATCGAGGTGCCGCGCGCGGCGCTGACCGCCGGGCAGATCGCCGGCGCGGCCGAGTTCTTCTCCTTCGGCACCAACGACCTGACCCAGATGACCTGGGGCTTCTCCCGCGACGACGTCGAGGGTGCGTTCTTCGGCCGCTACCTCGGGCTGGGCATCTTCTCGATATCGCCGTTCGAGTCGATCGACAACGACGGTGTCGGCGAACTGGTCCGGATCGCCGTCGAGCGCGGCCGCGCCACCCGAGCGGACCTGACCGTCGGGGTCTGCGGCGAGCACGGCGGGGACCCCGCCTCGGTGCACTTCTTCCACGACGCCGGGCTGGACTACGTGTCCTGCTCCCCGTTCCGGGTGCCGATCGCCCGGCTCGAGGCCGGCCGCGCGGCCCTGACCGGGGCCACCGGCTCGGACAGCCGCTAGGAGCGCAGCGATGAACCCGCAAGTCACCGTCATACCGGCTCGGAGCGACGCGATGAGCCCCGGAATCACCGTGATGCCGGTGATGGACGGTGACCGCCAGGTCGGTGCCTGGCTGGTCGGGCCGGACTCGGCGACCTACCGCCCGGTCGTCGACGTCACCCGGCTGGCCGGCGCCGCCCTGGCCACGGCGGCCGCGGTCGCGATCGCGGCCTCCGCGGTGGTCGCCACGGCCCGCCGCCGGCCGGCGATCGGCGCCGTCACGATGGGGCCCGGCGGGTGGGTGAGCGTCAAGCGCTCGGCCTGCCCGCCGCTGCGCGACGGCTCGCCCCGGCCGTGGTGGGCGCGCCTGCTCGGCGCCCACCGCCTGGTCGTGCGCCGCTGAGGCGGCTCGGCAGCTCGGCGAGGCGGCGAGGTCAGCCGACCGCGGTGCCGACCAGCCCGCCGATGCCGTAGGTCACCGCCATGGCGACGGCGCCGCCCAGCACCAGCCGCAGCACCGCGCGGCCGGGCCGGGCACCGCCGAGCCGGGCGCTTAGATACCCGGTCGCGGCGAGCGCGGCGACGACCACGACGAACGTGACCGGGACCCGGGCGCCCGGCGGCGGCAGCAGGATCGCGACCAGCGGCAGCACCGATCCGGTGGTGAACGCGACGGCCGAGGCCAGCGCGGCGTGCCACGGGTTGGTCAGCTCGTCCGGGTCGAGGTGCAGCTCCACGTCGGCGTGCGCCGCGAAGGCATCGGAGTCGGTCAGCTCCCGGGCCACCTGCCGGGCGGTCGCCTCGCTGAGCCCCTTCGCCCGGTACAGCTCGGTGAGCTCCGCCAGCTCCTGCTCGGGGAAGTCGGCCAGCTCGCCGCGCTCCTTCTCCAGCAGTGCCCGCTCGGTGTCGCGCTGGCTGCTGACCGAGACGTACTCGCCCAGCGCCATCGACACCGCGCCGGCGACCAGCCCCGCGACACCGGCGGTGAGGATCGGCCCGGTCGAGGTGGTCGCGCCGGCCACGCCGACGACCAGGCCGGCGGTCGACACGATGCCGTCGTTGGCGCCCAGCACCCCGGCCCGCAGCCAGTTCAGCCGCCCGGACAGGGCGTCGTCGTGCGGTTCACCGGGATGCGTGCTCACGGCGGCTCCTCGCCTCAGTGCTGCCCGCACCGATTCTGGCCCATGCCCGGCCGTGCGGCACGAAGGATGTCAGCCGTGCGGATGCTCGCCGAGCAGGCGGGTGGCCAGCACCGCCGCCTGGGTGCGGCGCTCCAGGCCCAGCTTGGCCAGCAGGCTCGAG
>NZ_JAOSZE010000034.1 GCF_025630775.1 Actinoplanes sp. KI2 | reverse complement strand
CAAGATCGAAGGCGGCCCGGAGGGCGGTGAGGGCGATGCTTGGATCGTCGTCGAGTACGACGGCGTTGCGAATGGTGTCCATGGCTGCGATCAGCGGATCGGCGTGGCGTGCCTTCACCACCGTGTGCATCGCGAGGATCGCCGGCTCGATCCTGGGAGGTTCGGCACTGCCCAGCGAGACGATCGCGGAGTAGGTGAGGCTCTCCCGCGGGACGTTGCGCCAGTGCGCGAACGCCGCGTCGAAATCGGTAAACCAGGGTGGCGGCGGATCACCGCGTTCCAGTGCGGTCACCCCAGCCTCGACCCAGTCGGTGGCGATCATGCCCGAGCGAGTGCAGCAGTACCGTGCCGCCCACACGGCCGTCCGCCGCTGCACGTCCGGCCCGGCCTCAGCGATTCGGTCGATGAGGTCGCGATCGTAGGGCACCAGCCCGAGGGTCCTCATCTGCACCTCGGGTTCCAGCAACCGCTCGTCGGTGGGGATCCGGCCGCCCCACGTCCGCTCCAGGTCCTGCCTTTCCCACTGTGCTTCCTGCCGCTCCCGCGCCTCGCGCTTGCGACCGACGGCGGCACGCTCGGCCGCGGGCGGCGGGGGCGGTAGGACCACGACATTCTGCAGCTCGGGGAAGTCGCGCTGGAGATCCGCGAGCATCTGGGAACGACTCCCGGCCTCAGCATTCCCCGCCCTGGCCAACATCCAGCACAGGTCGGCCACCGGTCCCTGCGAATCCCACTGCACTACCAGCGCTCGCGCGACGTTTTTCCGCTGGCTGCGGTCGTCGCGCATCCACACCGGCAATACCGTTCGCAGGTACGGGTCCATCCGCTCCTCAACCAACCGGACGTCTGCCGGCGGCACCGCCTCGCCGCGGCGCACGAGGTCCCCGATCGGTGTGAACCACGGCTCGTCCAGAATCCCGGCGAACCGGAACGGCCTTTCCCATGCCCACCTGGTCATCCGCTCGATCAGCTCGGCAGGGGCGTGGGCGATCGCCATGGCCACCTCGGGATCCTCGTCGAAGAGCCCTGTCCCGGCGGAACCCAGCGCTTTGACACGCCGGTCAGTGACCCCACGCTCACCCCACCGGTCGAAGTCGTCGTCGACCCACCCCTGTGGATCCTCCGCAAATGCCGCCAGTTCTTCGCGCACCTCGGCATACCAGGGCTCCACCGCGACAGTGCTGCCAGGCCCCCTACCCCGGCACAGCGAAACATCGCGTGCTCCAGGAACTCCGCATCCCAATGCACACCGGTGACCCGTGCCATCAACGCCAACGTCCGCTCCCGAAACACGTCATCGTAAGCTTCGGCGTCGGGCTCCAACACGAAGCCGAGTTCGGCCAGCACTCGGTCGAGCCGCGTTCGGTCACTGCCGGACCGCTCCGATGGGAATCCCGGGTCGAAGCCGACCAATTCGCGGCCATCGACGGCCCAGAAGAACCTCGGTGTGGTGTTCTCGTTGTAGTAGAACGAGACCATCTCGCCCGCCGAGGACAACCCCTGTACCACCGCGTCGTCGGTGCAGAGGAACCCGTTCGGTTCAATGATCATCACCCAGTCGCCGGCCTGCGTAACCGCGACGTAATCCAGCCCGCTCGGATGGGTGGCCCCGCCCTCGTCAACCCTTTCCTGCACCGCCTCGGACGCCCCGACAGCAGCCTCGGCGGACACGATTGACACCGGGTCCGCCCCGCCCAGCCGCGAGACCACCTCGTCAGGCCCCAGCCCACGCACGAACGTCAGACAGGCGTGGACGTGCACGCGCTGCTCACCGTCATCGGCAACCTGGTCGACAACGCCATCGAGGCGCTCGGCCGCCGACCCGGGCCCCGGGAGATCACGCTGAAGCTCGCCGATTCCGACGGCCTGCGTCTCGTGGTCGCCGACAACGGCCCCGGTATCCAGGCAGCGCAGGTCGAGGACATTTTCCAGGACGGCTATTCCACCAAGGCCACCGCTAGCAGCGGCCGCCGAGGACTCGGCCTGGCCCTGGTGCATCGGATCGTGCACCGGGCCGGCGGCACCATCACGGTCACCAGCGAGGGCGGCACCTGCTTCGAGGTACGGCTCCCCGCGCAGGCCATGGAGGCCGCCCGATGATCCGTACGCTCGTGGTCGACGACGACTACCGGGTGGCCCGCGTGCACGCCGCGAGCGTCGAGCGGGTGCCGGGGTTCACCTGCACCGGGCAGGCCCACTCCGCGGCCGAGGCCCGCGCCGCCATCAAGGCGGAGCCACCCGACCTGCTCCTCCTCGACATCTACCTACCCGACGAGGACGGCCTGTCCCTGCTGCGCTCGCTGCACACCGCACCCACAGCACCCGACTGCATCATCATCAGCGCTGCCCGGGACCTGCAGATGGTGCGCTCGGCAATGCAGGTCGGCGCGGTGTACTACCTGGTCAAACCGTTCGGCTTCCACCAGCTGCGCGACCAGCTGGAGGCCTACCGCCGATGGCGCAACCGGGCCACCACCGAAGGTATCGCCGACCAGGCCACCGTCGACAACCTGTACGGCCTGCTGCGAGCGTCCTCGTCCTCGGGCGCGGCCCGGCGGTACCTCTCCCCCACCGCGCAGAAGGTCCTCGACGTGGTGCGGTCGGCGCCGCAGCCGGTGGGTGCGTCGCAGATCGCCGAGCAGCTGGGGGCCAGCCGGCCCACGGTGCAGCGGTATCTGGCCAAACTGGAGCGGCAGGGAATGATCGAGCTCCATCTGGAGTACGGCGCCACCGGCCGCCCCAACCATCTCTATCGAGTCGCCGGGACCTCCTGATCGCCAGGACAAGTCGGTGGCCAGGTCATAGCCGTAACGCCACCGGGGCGGCTCGGCGGACAGCGCCAGCAGAACATCGACCGTCTGCGGCGAAGGGGGCGGTTACGCGGCACCGACGCTGACTCGACTCATGTAGTTTTACCCGTCAAGTGGTGTCCGCCCACGGGCCGACCCGGTCGCCGGCTTCCTGACCTGCGCGATGAATGAGCTAGCCCTCGGCACAGCCGCCCACACCTGGATCGTCTGGTGCGGAAGCAGCCGCTACACCCGGTCGATCCGCTTCTCCTCCGCCAGGTGGTCGTCGTTGGCCGGCACCGCTAGACCATCGGGGGCCGCCGGTACCTCGATCTGCCGGAGCCGGACCGGGTGGTCGGCGCCGTGCTCGAGGCGTCGTCCGCGCACAAGGGCCGCACCGGCCGCCACCATCTGCGCGCCTGCTGCCTGACCACCGGGCTGCCGCTGGCGCGGGCTGACGAGGTGCTCGACCTGGTCGGCCTCGGCCCGGCGGCGGACCGCCGGTTCAAGGGGTACTCGCTGGGCATGAAGCAGCGCCTCGGCATCGCCGCCGCGATGCTCGGCGATCCGCAGGTGCTCATCCTCGACGAGCCCGCCAACGGCCCCGATCCCGAAGGCATCCGCTGGATGCGGCATTTTCTGCAGGGCCTGGCGGCCGACGGCCGGACCGTACTGGTCTCGAGCCACCTGCTCGCCGAGATGCAGGCGCTGGCCGAGGACGTGGTCATCGTGGCGGCCGGCCGGCTCGTCCGCCACGGCCCCGTCGCGACGGTGCTCGCCTCGGTGGGCGGCGACCAGGTCAAGGTCAGCACCCCCGAGCCCGACAAGCTCACCGCCGCCCTCGCCGCAGCCGGCGCCACCGTCACCGCCGACGGGCCGACCGGCCTGCGGGTCAACGGCACCACCGCCGCCGCCGTCGGGGATGCCGCCCTGGCAGCCGGCGTACCCGTGCATCACCTGAGCACCGAGAGCCCCGACCTCGAAGACGTCTTCCTCGACCTCACCCACGCGAAGGCAGCCATCCGATGAGCCGCACCGCCCCCGTGCTCCGCCTCATCCGCGCGGAGCCTGGTACGCGCTGTGCCCGGCGCGCTCCCCGCGTTGCTCGACGCCGGTACCGAGGTAGCGGGCGCGTGCAGGGCATCGGGGCATCCACGTTCCTGCGGTCCCGCCGGCCTTTTCATGGCCGGTTGCCGGTGGAAGTCGTGCGCCGCGGTCGCGCCGAGTACGTCTGTTCCCCGGTGACGATGCTGTGGTCGAAGCGGGGCGCGTAGAAGTTGGTCATGCACTCGTCGTACGTCTGGCAAACCTTGTTGTCGTAGGGGGCGTAGGCGAGGAAGATGCCGAGCTTGGTGTCACGTACGGCGTCGGCGAGATTGGCCGGCTGATTCTCGACCGGATAACCCATGTACCCGGTGATGCGGTGAGGCAAGGCGTAGGCACGCTGCGCGGCGTAGGTCAGGTAACCGACCGTGTGGTGGTCGTTGTGGTCACCGTCGCCGTAGTGGCCGACGAAGTCGAGGGTACGAATCTCGTCGGGCCGGTAGTAGTTCATAAGCGCGGTGAGCGTCGCGACAAGCGTCTTCTTGGTGTACGTGTCACGCAGGTCGACGGTCCGCAGCGCAGGCAGTTGTCCGTTCCACAACCGCTCCAGGCCGTACACCGGGCGGCCGTACGGGTTGCCGTGCGCGTCGGGCAGCCGCATGAACAGCAGCTGGATCTTGCTGTTGTGCAGCCAGTACCGGGTGATCGCGTGGCCGGCCGCCACGGCGGTGTCGTGGGTCCAGTCGCCGGGCAGTCCGGCTGCCGTCGCATACGCCGCCATCGACCCCGACTCGCGTCCCTCCCAGTAGCTATAGGGACGGCCCGAGTCACCGGCCGTGACAAAGACCGTCACCACGCACCGGCCCGCCGCGACGTCGTCGCTGACGGAGGGGTTGAGGAACAGCAGGTCGTCGTCCTCGTGCGCCACGACCGACATCGTGCGGCCGGTACACGCCGGGGGCGTAGCGGTGTTCTGCCCGGAGGAAGCCCGGTCAGCAACTCCGACGGTCGTCCCCCGCTGGTCATCACCGCTGATGAGCACCCAGGAAGGCGCGGCCGCGGCAGGCTTCCCGACGGGCGCCGGCGCGACCTGCGTGCCCGGCGGCACCGCCCCACAAGCCGCCAATGAACCTACCGAGAACACCCCCGCGGCTAAACTCAGGACGCGACGCCGGCTCATGCGCTTTCCCTCACCAGGTTGAACTCCGTACCGGATGTTTCGGTCGGCGCAGCGGACCCAAGACAGCAATCCTTTCGGCACTACCGAACCGCAACGCCAACGGTTGCAGCGGGTGTGCTCGGCCGACCTTCGGCCTCGAACGCCCGGTGAACGACTGACGCGACGCGTCACGCCCGGAAGTGACCGGCTCAGCTCCCATCCAGCCGCGGACCGACGGGCCCGGTCAGGAACCGGTGATCGACCAATGCCAGGCCTCGGACGGCAGGTTCTTGAACCCGTACGCGGCCGCGTGCGCCGTCAGCCAGGCGAACGCCGGAGTCGACCGCGTGATCGTCTTGCCGCCCGCGGAGATGTCGACCGCCAGGCCGATCTCGTGCAGCGAGCGGCCCGGGATCGCGGTCGGAACCCGGCACGACGACGACGGCGCGGTCCACACGTCGGGGCACCCGTTGATAGTTCGCAGCTCGATCTGCCGCTGCTGGGTGCGGAACCCGCCACCGGACATGACGACGCCCTGCGCCTTCGCGTCGTCGATCATGCGCTTGAACGCGTACGCGACGGCGTTGTTGACGGTGATGCCGTACACGGTGGTCGTGTCGGCGACAGTAAAGCCGGCGCGGGTCTGGCTGACGACGTCCTGGCTGACCGCGGCGGCCTGCCGGGCCAGGTCGGCGGGGGTGCCGACGGCGGCGAGTTTCAGCTGGGTCTGCGCGGCCGCAGCCGACGCCGTGTCGCGGGCGGCGACCGCGGTGCTCAGCCCGGTAGTCGCGGTCTGCACGCCGGTGCGGGCTTGCTGGAGTACGGCGTCGGCCTGCGCGACGCGTGCCCGGGCGGCGTCCAGGGCCTGCACGGCTCCCTTGACCGCAGTGGTCGCCCTCGTGACCGCGGCGGCGCGGCGCGGCTTCTGCTTCGACGCGCGGATCGACGTACCCTTCGCCGCCGCGAGTGCCTTGTTGGCAGTCGTGAACCTGGTGCGCGCGGCCGTGTCGGCGGAGGTCGCAGCGGCCACCTGGGCCTGCGCTGCGGTGAGCGCCGACTGGGCGACGACGACGGCGGCGGACTGGGTAGCGACGGCGGTCGTCTGGGTGGCGAGGACCGTGTGCAGCTGGGCGGCGGTCGCCGTCGCAGTGAGGCTGCGGTACATGAGCTGCGACCAAGAGGCGGCGGCCGGGCCGGCGGGCGCCGGGCCTGGGGTAGCCGCCCCTGCGACGGCCGGCGTGCCGGCGACGCCGAGCGCGGCGACGATCGCCGCGGCGACCAGCCGGCGAGTACGGGTACGGGTACGGGTCGACTGCTCGGGTCGGTTCGCCACCTGGCTTCGGCTCCTCGCGCACACTCGGGTCGGTGTTTCTCGCCCGAGAGTGTGAAGAACGACAGATGCAGCACCGATCCGCCACGGTTGCAGGCCGGTTGGAACCGTCACCCGGAATCCGTCGATCCGATCGTGCCGGACACGTTAACGCCCTGCTGCGACAGAACGGCGGTGGCGGCCTCTCATCCCCACTCTCGGTTCGCGGAGCCTTAAGGCGCTCGATGTCCCACGACCACACCTGGTTCGCCTCGTCAGCCACGAGTTCGGGCTTGGTGCGGGCGGGCCGAGTGGCTTGCGCCGCCGGTGGGCGGGAACCGGTACATCGTGGACTGTTTGGCTAGCTGCGGCATAGCCGGGAGCTCGGACTTCGGCGCCGGCAACTTGCGGACGATCTTGGGGGTCGGCTTTCGGGCACCGGAATACTCGTCCAGCGACGACGCGCGGTCGCGCTGTTGTCGCACTCCCCTGGGCCAGACGCTTCTACGCTATATGTCTGGTATATCGGTAAAGGGTGCGTGATTGCCGGGGCGCCGTTGAGGTGAACGCAGTGGAGGCGCTATGCGGCCGGCGACTTCATACAGACCCGAGACGAGATGTGGAGGCGGGGTGCCTGATCCCTGCCGCGGTGCCGGCCAGGGTCACTCCGGTGGACCGTGGCGTCGTACGAGGGTGCCTGAGCCTCACGCGGCCGCGCGTCATCGGACGGTCGTGGCAATCGTGGTGGTCGCGGTGTGGGCTGGTCTGGCCGGGCTTCTCGTGCTGTGCGGCGACGCCGTCGGCCATGCGCCCCGCGGTTCTGGAGCTGGATGCGCGTATCACCGCGTAAGCGCGTTTGTTCCCGTGCTCAGCGAGTACCTGCTCGTAGTACGCAAGCATGGCGTTCATCTCCTCGACCACGCCGTCCACTTCATCGAGTGTGTGTGATCGGCCGGCTCGCTGCGCAGCAAGCGGGCAGCCCTTTCGAGCTGCGTCCGCATTGCCGCGAAGGTGTCACCTTGGATATGGAGCGCCCTTCCTGCCTTGGACGCTGGCGTGGCGCACGTCGATCCTCTTGTGCTGCGTGCGGCGTTGTCGGCCTACCTGTGTCTGTTCATCACCACACTGCTTCTCGGCCCAGAGCGGTTGCAGCGCGCGGCTAGCATCCGTGCTCGCCCCGGCGGCGTCAATTGCCGGCGCCGAGGTTGGCCATCATCGCGGCCGGGTAGCGGTCGCCGTGTGCCGAGCCGGCCGGCACCGCCTTCTCGATCTCGGCCAGGTCGTCCGCCGAGAGCGTCAGGTGGGCGGCGGGCAGAGCCTCTTTCAAGCGATTGCGGGTACGGGCGCCGACGAGCGGGATGATGTCGTCGCCCTGGGCTGCCACCCACGCGATCGCCAGCTGGGCCACGGTGCAGCCCTTCGCCTCGGCCACCCGCCGCAGCGCCTCCACCAGGGCCAGGTTGTGCTCGACGTTGTCGCCCGAGAACCGCGGCATCCGGCTGCGGTTGTCGCCAGGCTGCGCTGCGGCGTTTTTCCAGTGCCCGGAGATCAGGCCTCGGCTCAGGACGCCGTACGCGGTCATCCCGACACCCAACTCCCGCAGCGTCGGCAGCACGTCGGCCTCCACCCCGCGCGAGATCAGCGAGTACTCGATCTGCAGGTCGGCAACCGGGTGCACGGCGCACGCCCGGCGGATCGTCTTGGCGCCCACCTCGGAAAGGCCCACGTGCCGCACGTATCCGGCTTCGATCATCTCTTTGATCGCACCCACCGTGTCCTCGATTGGCACGTCCGGGTCGAGCCGCGCCGGCCGGAAGATGTCGACGTAGTCGACGCCCAGCCTGGTCATCGAATGGATCAGGAAGTTCTTCACCGCCGCGGGCCGGCTGTCCTGCCCGAGGAAGCCGCCGCCCGGCGCGAGGAGCGCCCCGAACTTGACGCTTAGCAGGTAGCTTTCCCGCGGCCGACCGCGTAGCGCCTCGGCCAACAGCATCTCGTTGTGCCCCGCCCCGTAGTGGTCGCCGGTGTCGATCAGCGTGAGCCCCGCATCTAGCGCCGCATGCACGGTCGCGATGCTCTCGGCGCGGTCGGAGATGCCATACACACCGCTCGTCATCCCCATCGCGCCCAGACCCAGCGCGCCGACGGCCGGACCGGTCTGTCCCAAGGTTCGTTTCCGCATGTCCCCACCCTGCCTCGGGGTGCGGGCGGCCGGGAGCGGACCGCATATCGTGGGAGCGCGGCTCCCTGTTTTACCCCTCGCGCACAGGGGAGCATGGACAACATGCAGCGTGAACAGCTCGCCGACTTCCTGCGCCGCCGCCGCGCGGCCATCCGCCCCGCCGAGGTGGGCATCACCGACGGCCCCCGCCGCCGCATCGCAGGCCTGCGGCGCGAGGAGGTCGCGATGCTGGCCGGCATGTCGGTGGACTATGTCGTACGCCTCGAGCAAGGCCGCAGCAGTCAGCCCTCCACTCAGTTGCTCGGCGCCCTGGCCCGCGCCCTGCGCCTGTCCGACGACGAGCGCGACCACCTGTTCCACCTGGCCGGCCACCAGCCCCCACCCACGGACGGCATGGCCCGGCTCGCCCGCGCCGGCCTGGTCCGCATGCTGGATCTGCTGGGCGACACGGCCGCCCTGGTCGTGTCCGACCTGGGAGAGGTGCTGGCTCAGACCCTGACCTCCACGCTGCTGACCGGCGATCACACCAACTTCACCGGCGACCGGCGGTATCTCGCCTACCGCTGGTTCACCGAACCCGACTCCCGCCCCCTCCACCCACCCGCGGAGCAGGACCGACATTCCCGCCAGCTGGTGGCGGATCTGCGTGCCGTCGCGGGCCGCCGTTCCGGCGACCCGACAGTTACCGGGTTGATCGCCCGGTTGGATGCGGCGAGCCCCGAGTTCCGGCGGCTATGGGCCGAGCACGAGGTCGGCATCCGGCGGGCGGATCGCAAGACGCTCGTGCACCCCCGCGTCGGACCGATCCTGCTGGACTGCGAGACGCTGGTGACACCGGACCTGGGCCAGGAACTGCTGGTCTTGACGCCGGCGGACGCCGAGTCCCGCGAGCGCCTCGACCTGCTGCGTGTGCTGGGCACCCAAGAGTTCACTGTGGGCTGACCGGCAGCGTTGCCACCGCACCGTTTGACCCGGGCAGCACCGACGCAGAGCATCCATGGGCGTTACGCGTTGCCCGACCAATCATTGTGACGCTGTGATCGATGGCTCGCCGAAAGCTGACTTCGCGGTGATCCTGTGGGTGCCGAAATCCTCATCCGCTCTGGTCACGTCATACTGGGCCGCCGACTCGGGGTGCCGCGGCCCGGAGCGGAATCCGGTGGCCAGCCGTCGATGGTGATCAGCGCCGGGTGCTGCGCGAGGATGACTTTGCTGTTGCTTCGGCTGGCCTACTTCGGCGTGACCAATGCGCTCGCTCTGCTGCGGCTGTTGCCGATGAGCGACCGCGACAAGGCCGCCGAGATCCTCGCCTTACGCCACCACGTCACGGTCCTGCAACGTCAGCTGCACGGCGATCGGGTCCGTTTCGCCTCTGCCGGCCGGGCCTGGCTGGCCGCCCTGCGGCACCCTCTGGGTGCCGAACGTCGACTACGGCTCTGACCTGGCACCTGCGTTACGGGCTCTCGTGCCGCGATGTCGAAGAGCTGCTCGCCGAACGCGGGATCGAGGTCGACCATGTCACGGTCTACCGATGGGTGCAGCGGTTCACCCCGCTGCTGGCCGATGCTGCCCGGCTCGGCCGCCACTCACCCGGTGACCGATGGTTCGGAGAGGGGGGCTTGGCTGCTCAAGCGCCCGGGCATCGAGACCAGGACCGGGCTAGGCTGCATGAGTGGGCGAGCTACCGCCGGGTGGTATGGAGGTCGCCGTTGAGATCGGGCAGATTGCCGCTGGGGCGGGCCGGATCGAACAGCGGGCGGAGTCGCTGCTGGAAACGCTTCGCCGGCTGGTTCCGTTCCGCGCTGCCGGAATCTTCCTGCTCGGTGGGGAACAGGGTCGGCTCACGCCGGTCGCCGATCAGGGCTACGACGACGCGGTGCGCGCGTTCATCACCAGCCGAGCCAACAGCGATGAGATCGAAATGCTGGGTTTCAACCGGGCAAGCGTGCCGCTGCGGGTGCAGGACCTTCCGATCGCCCGCGAACGGGTACGAGGCTGGGCGGAGTACCTGTCGCCGGCCGGGTTCCGGGAAGGCCTTGGCGTCGGCCTGTTAACCCCCCGACGGCCGGCATCTGGGGTTGCTGGGCCTGAACACTGACACCGAGCGCCATCCCACAGCGGCGGCACGCGATTGGATCGGCAGGCTGGCCCCGCTGATCGCGCAGGCCCTCGACCCGATGCGGTCGGCCGTCACCTTCCTCTGCCCGTTCGCCGCCGACGGTCCCCACAGCGTGCGGCGGATCACCGTGCTGGGCTGCGGCGGACACCCGCCGGGCCACCTGCGCGGGATCGTCGTGGTGTCCCCGCCCGGCGACACGCAAGGGCTCGACCAACGCGAACTGGAGATCCTCGGCCTTCTCATCGACGACTGGTCCGACCAGCGCATCGCCGCAGCCCTGGACCTGCCGACCCGCACCGTCGCCGAGAGCGTCGAGCGCATCCTGGCGAAGCTCAATGCCCCCACCCGGATCGTGGCCACGCTGCGGGCACTCCGCCGAGGGCTGTACACGCCGCGGGCACTCATCCCTGACCGCGCATGAAGAACGGCTTCGGGAATGACGTGGATCTCGCCGAACAGTCGGCGGACTTCGTTAACGGTGATCGCGATCAGGTCGTCCGAGGTGGTGATGCTGACGGCTGTCGCGGCGGCGAGGAACACGTCAGCGGCGATGACCGGGATGGTCCAACGGTCCCAGGCACCACCTGGTCGCCTTGAACTGGCGGCCAAGCTGCTGCCCGCCCCACCCGCCACACCCACCCGGCGCCGCAGCAGAAGTCGGCGCGCATCCGAACCCGACGCGGCCGGCCGAGGCCCGGCCCAAAGGCATTCCGGCGGCATTGTGCTATCCCGCTCGGACAGCGACGTCCCGCCCGGTCCGGGCCTGGACAATCGATCGCGGCGAGCCGCACCGCCAGCAGCGCGGTCTCGGCCATGCCGGTCGACCTCCCTGTTCAGCCGCCGGCGAAGCCGACCGCTGCGGTTGTCGGGTAGGTCCGGATCAGCTTCCGGTTGACGAGTTCCCGGATTCCGAGGTCGGACAGTTCACGGCCGTATCCGGAGCGTTTGATGCCGCCGAAGGGAAGTTCGGGACGGCTGGAAGTGGGATGGTTGATCCACACCATGCCGACGTCGAGCCGTTCGGCGAGCCGGCCGGCCCGGTCGAGGTCCCGGCAAAAGATCGCCGCGCCCAGGCCGTACGGGTTGTCGTTGGCCAATTCGACCGCCTCGTCCTCGTTGGCCACCCGATACACCACGGCCACCGGGCCGAACAGTTCCTCGTAGTAGGCGCGCATGCCGGGCCGTACGTCGGTGAGCACGGTGGCCTGGACGAACGCGCCCGGTCGGTCGAGGCGGCCGCCGCCCGAGACGAGCCGGGCGCCCTGCGCCACGGTGTCCCGAACCTGGCTGACGAGGGTCTCGACAGCTTGCTCCGAGGAGAGCGGCGAGAGCGTCGTGGCCGGGTCCATCGGGTCTCCGGGGATGAGCGCGGCGAATCGCTGCCGAACCCCTTCGACGAACCGGTCGAAGAACCCGGTCAGGACGATGAACCGCTTCGGGCTCACGCAGCTTTGGCCCATGTTCGACAGCCGGGCGGTGACCGCGGCGTCAATGGTGCGGTCGAGGTCTTCGGCGTCGAGCACGATGAACGGATCGCTCCCGCCCAGTTCGAGCACGGTCTTGACGATGTTGCGCCCGGCCCGCTCGGCCACGCTGGCGCCGGCGCGGTCGCTGCCTGTGAGCGAGACGCCGCGCACCAACGGGTTTTCGATGATCCGCCGGACGTTCCCGCCTGAGACGTACATGTTGATGTATCCGTCGGGCGGCACGCCCGCGTCGCGGAACAGCCGTTCCAGCGCGAGCGCCGACTGGGGGCAGTTGCTGGCGTGTTTGAGCAGGATGGTGTTGCCGGCCGCCAGGTTCGGCGCGGCGAAGCGGGCCACCTGATAGCACGGGTAGTTCCACGGCATGATCCCGAGGAGCGCGCCGAGCGGCCGACTGGCCACCACCGCCCGCCCCTCGTCCGCGGGCAGCGGCCGGTCGGCCAGGAAGCCGGGGCCCCGCTCGCCGTAGTACCGCATGATCTCGGCGGCGAGCCGCACCTCGTCCCGGCTCTCCGTGATGCGTTTGCCCATCTCCAGCGTCACGAGTCGGGCGAACTCGTCGAGGCGTTGCAGCATCAGCTCACCCGCCCGCCCCACGATCGCGGCGCGATCGGCGGGCGTCATCCGGCGCCAGCCGAGGAACGCCGCATGCGCCGCCTCGACGGCGAAGTCGATAGCCTCGTCCGACATCGCCGCGAACTCGCCCAGCACCTGGTTGTTGTAAGGGTTGACGCTGGCGACCGACGATCGGGTTGCGGTCATCGCGCGGCTCCGTCCCACTGCGAACCGTCGGCCCGCTGCCTTCGGCGAACCGTTGACCAATTGGCCGGAGCGAACCATTTGCACCGTTGATCCGACCACGCATGGCGCGTCGCGGTCTATTGGCAGTACTACCGATCCGGGCGGGGGTCGCGCTCCTCCTTTCACCGACAACGGCGGCGTCTGCCGCACCAGTCACGTCTGCGGTCTCGGCGGCAGCGGGAAACGCAGCAGCGCACCCGCCACGTGCGTGCGCAGTTCGGTGTCGGTGGCCACGTGCTCCACCGAGCCGCTCTCGTCGATCACGGCCTCCACCAGGTCGTTGATGATGTCGCCGCTGGGCCGGGTCGGTTCGCCGCAGAGCGGGCAGGTCTCGCCGGACAACGCCAGCCAACCGGACCGGTCGCAGACCACGCCGGGCATCGATACCCCCTCCTGCACCGCGAGCCGGTCGATCGCCGCCAGGGTGCCGGCCCACAGGCAGTCGTCCAGGCCGAGCGCGGCCCGGCGCCGCTCGGCCGCCGCCTCGACGATCTCCGCCACCAGACGGCGTTCCTCATCGCGTTCGTAGTGGTCCACGATGGACTGCGCCTCGCGGCGCACGTCGGCGGGTGTGGCGGTGCGGGCGTCGATGCTGAAGGTGCCGGCCAGCCGCTCCCGTAGGGGTCGCGGGAGGACCGCGGTGAACGCACTCACCTCGTACGGGTGGCCGCCCACCGCCAGCAGCTCGAAGCCTTCCGCCCGGTATAGATCGTTCAGCACCGTCGCCACCCGTCGGTAGTGCCGCTTGGCGAGCTCCTCGGCCTTGTGGTGGACCTTGTGCTCCTGCTTGCCGTACGCGAAATTGGGCTTGCGCAGTGCCGGGTCGCGCAGCCGCCGCACCTGCCGGATCTCGTTGAGGTACAGCTCCCACACTTCGGCCGACGACTCGTCGACCATTGCTACAAACATGCGGTGGTATTCGTCGAGAATCGCCAGCATTGGGCGTACCCACGGGGTGGTGTCCACGACGACCCGATCCCGGAGGGCGCGTGGCAGCGAGACCTCCTCGAAGAAGCCCCGGCCGCTGCAGGAGAAGACCGCCGTCATCCCCTGCTTCCACCGCTCCTCGGTGGACGCCTCGATGATGCGCTTCAGGTCGCCGCGGATTGACAGCCGCGCGTCGTGTTCCAACGTGTGGTCCTGATCCTTGGCCAACGGCCTGATCTCGTCGAGCAGGCTCTTCACCCGGGTGTGCACCGAGCCGTCAGGAAGGACGGCCACATAGAGTGACACCACCGGCATTCCGTCAGGTTCGAACCGGAGGATCTGGTCGATCGTTTCCTGCGCCGTCATCGTCGGTCCTCTCCGTGTCGCGGCCGGCCGGACGCGACATGGCGACACGGCCCGGACAGCGGCCCCTGGCCGTGCGGCGGTGCTACCGGAGGCGGTGCTGCGGGGTGGCCCTTTTCTTCCCGAGGGCCTTTCCGGGCGGTGACGCCGCACTGACTCCTGGATCGCCACCATCGTCGTGTCGGCCGGGGTGGGCCCGCCTCACCCAAAAAGGGGGACCCGGCGCTCATACGGCGCCGCACAGCGGGCCCAGTACGCGTTCGACTGTCTCTTCCAGGGCCCGCGGCGCGGTGCCCGCGGCTTGCGGACGCCCGCCGCGCCCGCGCGGTCGCGCACGCCGTCAACGTCGGCAGTGACCACGTACGCGCCGAACGTGCACGCCCGGCGCCGCCACTGGTCGTCCGGGTCGTCGCGGTCCGAGCCGAGCATGATGCCGCCGCCCTCCGGCCGGCTCAGCTGGGCATGGTCGACGCGATCCTCAACAGGGAATCAGGGCAGGATGATCGGCTTGGCGAGGGCTCCGAACTCGTCCGGCAATTGGGCCATCACGTCGTCGAACTCGCCGAAGCTGACGGCCTCCTCCACCGTCTGGAACACCGCGCTCACGCCGCTGCGGGCGTCGCCCGGTGCAACCTGGGCGCGCTCGGCGACCCGGCGAATGAACTCGTCGAGGTCGAACTGTTCGGCTTCCTCCGGGGCCGACGCCAGGCCGTCCTGCAGCTCGTGAGGCAGCTGCGCGGCGAGGTCACGCGCCTCGCCGCCGGTGATCCGCTCGCCGAGGGTCCGCAGCGTCGCCCGGGTGATGGCGTCGGCCTCGTCCCGGGGCAGCGCGGTGCGTTCGGCCACCTTCGAGATGAACTCCGGAAACTTCATGGTCATCGCCCCTTACGCGAGAGCTTCCGATACCGGATTCTGGGGCCTACCCACGGAATGGCCGCTCTAACGAGCCGGCCATGCCAGATGCCAATCCGACGCCTTCACGGCCCTGTCCACGGGGCTCTACGGCTGGCCGAGGCGATCCTTCAGCGCGTCACGCCTGGCCTTCAGCGTGGCGAGGATCGCCTCCTGCTCCTCCGCCTCGGTCAGGAGCAGCGACACCTCGGCCGGGTCGGTCGGGTATTCCGCACGTTCGCCCATCCGGCGGCGCAGCTCTGCGGTGCCCCGTTCCAGCTCGGCGATCTCCTCCTCCAGGAGGTCCAGCTCCGCAGCAGGCGTCTCCGGCCCGTCTGCCACCATTGGTTCACGTCCTTCCTCGGTGTCTACCCCTTTTGAAGCGGTTCACGGCATACCCGCTTCCACGTCTCCCTAACGGACGGGAACCTCCGGCGGCGAGCGGGCGCGGGCGGCCGCGGCATCCGAGACATTCGATCGTCTCCGCCGCGACCGCGGGCCGCCCGCCGTCCTTCGTGCAGGGGTCTGTGCGGCATGCCAGGTCACGATGCCAGCGCAGCACCGTGTCCGGCCGTACCAGCAGCCGCAAGCACCGCAGGCGCGGTTGCGGCAGCCGGTGCAGCAGCAGCGCCAGCCACGCCCGGTCAGCCGGGCCGAACCGTACCCGCTGCCCTTCGAGCAGACGCTGCAACACCGCGAGCTGATGACGCAGGGCGGAGGAGCTCAGCGTCCTTGTCGCGGTCGCTTCCCGGCAGGAGCCGCAACAACGCAAACGCGTTCGTGATCCCAGGTACGCCAGTCGCAGCAACACGACCCGGCATCATCGCGTAGTCCCCACCAGCGATGGACAGGCAGGACACGGCGAACCACGCAAGATCATCCTTCGAGGTGGGAGACGGCCTCTGAGTCGGAGAGGGCCTCTGAACAGCACGGACGTGTTTGTCGGCAGGTACAGCGTCGGCAAGGCCACCGACGACGAGCGGTTGGAGGCCGAGGGCAAGGTGGACCAGAAGAGTTCGAAGCTCAAGCGGGCCGGCGAGAACATCAAGGACGTCTTCAAGTCCTGAACCATCCGCGATCCCGGCCGCGCGGTACGGCCGCGGCCGGGATCGACGGTGCGGTCCCCGATGCCGACGAGGGCCCGGCGGTCGTGAACGGCCACGGCGTAGCCAGTGATCGCGGTCAAGGGGCGCGAGTGCGGCTGCTGGTGGGCGGAGCCCGCATGATCTATGCCCTGGCGCGGAAGAGTCGTAAGCTGCGCTGACGCTCCTGCGGGCTACGAGCGTCCGGCGGCGCGCAACATCGCCAGCAGGACGAGGACGCCCACGCCCGCCTCGGCCAGCCACATGATGTACGGCTGGGGCAGAGTGCCGTCGCGGACGGTCCACAGGAGAAATTCCAGGATGGCCGGCGCTGTCAGGGCGATCGCGGCAACCCGGCTACGGCGTAGCCGCCAGGCCCGGCCGGCGTAGCCGTAGAGGGCACCGGCGACGGTGGCGAGCAGGACCCATTTGGCGATCGAGACCAGCACGCCGTCCTGGATCACCTGCCAGTAGAAGCCACTGATGGAGGCTATGCAGGTGAGGGCTCCGGCGGCGGGCGCCAGGACGCGCCGCGGTACCGCGTAACCGGCGAGGAAGGGAAGAACGATCCATGGCGCGGCCAGGTTGCTGACCCAGAACTCGAACCGGTGCTGGGGTGTCGGTATGTGGGCCATGGCCTTGCCGAAGAGGAAGCCTGCCAGGACGAGAAGAACGGTCAGCACGACCGCGTTGACGACGCTCGCCGACCTGGTCGTTGTGGTCTCTGACATGCCGCCCCGATCTGGTGAATGGTGCCCGGCAACCACAACAAACGACGACAGAACAGTACCGGACCGGGTCGAAGCCGACATGAGGTCCGCTCAGGCGCGCAGGACATGGGCGACATCCACTGCATGCGGGCAGCCTGCGCTACGACGGGTGACGCGAGCATCCGGTGTCCTTGCGGCGGAAGGCGCCTTCGCCTACCAGCACGGGTTCGGGTCGAGGCAGCACGGCCGGTTGAAGGGTGGTGGCGGCCCGGTCCGGGGCCGGATCGATCCCGGCTAAGCGAAGGATCTCCCAAACGCTCGGCAGCAGCCGTAGCAGCGCGAACGCGTTGGTGACGCCCAGATACGCCAGTCGCAGGAGCATGAGAGGGCATCCTCGCGTAGTCACCGGCGGCGATGGAAATCAGAACACCGGACCCAGCGTACCGAGATCATCTTCGTGCGGCGGAATGCCCCCTGACCAGCACGGACGTATTTGTCGGCAGGTACAACGTTGTCATGCCGGTATGACGCATGAGCCCCGGAGGGGACTCGTCGGTGACGACTCGCTGCAGGGTGATCATTGCCACCACCCGGAAGTTTCCGGCCAGCTTCAGCGCTGGCTCCCGGCATGACGACGCTTCCTCTGGGACCTGACAGCGCGCTTCTGCAACCGGTGACGGCCGGTGCGCTGCAGGCTCCGAACCGAATCTGGATGGCTCCGCTCACCCGCAACCGGGCGAACCCGGACGGCACCCCGAACGAGCTGCAGGCCGAGTACTACAGCCAGCGTGCCGGCGCCGGCGTGATCATCACCGAGGGCAGCCAGCCCGCCGCCGTCGGTCAGGGCTACCCGAACACCCCGGGCGTGCACACCGACGCACAGCAGGACGGCTGGAAGCGCGTCGCCGATTCCGTGCACGCCGCCGGCGGCCGGATCGTGGTGCAGCTCATGCATGCCGGCCGGATCTCGCACAGCAGCACCATCGGCGGGCAGACGCCGGTCGCGCCGTCGGCAGTACGGGCTGCGGGCGAGGTCTACACAGCGGAGGGTCTGCAGCCGTTCTCCGAGCCGCGCGCCTTGGCGACCGACGAGCTGCCCGCGGTGATCGCCGAGTTCGCCGACGCCGCCCGCCGGGCGGTGGCCGCGGGCCTGGACGGTGTCGAGCTGCACGCCGCGAACGGGTACCTGCTGCACCAGTTCCTCGCCGACGGCGTGAACCAGCGCACGGACACCTTCGGCGGCTCGCCGCAGAACCGCGCCCGTTTCGTCGTCGAGGTCGCGAAGGCGGTCAGCGCCGCGATCGGCGCCGACCGGGTCGGGATCCGGATCTCCCCGGCGCACCCGTTCAACGACATCACCGAGGACGACATCTCCGTCTACGAGGTGTTAACCAGCCAGCTCGCCGAGCTGGGCCTGGCCTATCTGCACGTGCTGGCCGCCCCGGACGACCCGATCGTCGGCAAGCTGCGCGCGACATGGCCGGCGACGTTCGTCCTGAACACCGGTTTCGGCGTGGAGTCGGACCGCGACCAGCTCGAACGGCTCGTCGCCGACGGGGTCGCCGACGCGATCACCGTGGGCCGGCCGTTCCTGGCCAACCCCGACCTGGTCCAGCGCTGGACCCGCGGCACCGAGCTGAATGAGCCCGACCAGGCCACCTTCTACGCCGGCGGCGCGAAAGGCTACACGGACTACGCCCCGCTGTCCTGACGCCAGGTGCTCTCGGCCTCGGCCTCGAACAGGAAGCCGGGGCCGAAGCCCATCGCGGTGAAGTGCCCGGCCAGTTCCAGCGGCGCCACGCTGTGCAGCCAGGTCCACATCGTCAGGCCCGCTGCGGGACCTGCGGTGAGGCGGGACGACCGGGCGCTCACTCACGCTGCCCGTGATGTGCTCGTCGAACGTGCCTATCGCGTTGTTCGCACCGACCCATTCGCCGGCCTGGCGGCGCCGAACTACGCCGTCAGGCCGGCTCGGCCACGATGAGGCCGGAGGGCGGCGGCAGTTCGCGCAGGCCGGCGAACCGCCAACCCGTCGCGCCGAGCCAGTCGGCGACCTCGTCCACCTGGTACAGGTCGCCGCCGCTGATCATCAAGAACTCGCCGGCGCCGAACCGCGCCGACGGGTGCGGTGCCACGTCGGTGCGCCACCAGTCGACCAGCAGCAGGCGCCCGCCGGGGGCGATCGCGGTGCGCGCCCGGCGGAACAGCTCGGCGATCTGCTCGGGCGGAAACAGATGCACCACGTTCGCGACGAGCACGGCGTCGTGCCCGCCGGGCAGCGGCTCGGCGAAGATGTCCTGCCCGACGGCGGTGAGGCGGCCGGCGAGCGGCCCGTCCGCCGCCGCGGCGACCGCCGACGCCACCTCCGGCAGGTCGACCAGGGTCGCGGTGAGATCGGGGTACGCGGTGAGGATCGGCTTGACGAACGTGCCGTAGCCGCCGCCCACGTCGAGCAGCCGCCGGTGCGGGCCGAAGTCGTAGCCGCGGGCCAGGTCGGCGGCGGTCTCGGCGGTGACCAGCGCGACGGCCGACTCGTACGCCTCGGTCTGCCTCTTGTCGAGCTGCGGCCGCAGGCCGCGCCGGGTACGGTACGCCTCGGTGGCGTGCTGCCAGGTCGGGTAGCTCACCAGATCCCAGTAGCGGGCCAGTGGCCGCAGGTCGAACGGGCCCCGCCCGGCGAGGAACGCCTCGGCGTCGGGCGCGTTGCGAAATCGGCCGCCGTCACGCACCAGCAGGCCCGCGTCGGCCAGCAGGTCGGCCATCGCGCGGGCGCTCCGCTCGGGAATAGAGCATCGCTCGGCCAGCTCGGCCGGGGTGTGGCCGTCGGGCACGGCGGCCGCGAACAGTCCCACCTCGATGGCCGCGAACAGGGTCTTCGATACCATGAAGCCGGCGGCCAGGTCGATGATGCGGGCGGGCGCCGGCGGGCCGGCCGCGGCGCCATCGGTCTGCTCGGTCGGCGTGAACATGCGCTGCGGCTCGTCGGACATGGCGTGGTCCCCCTGTCACCCGTCGTTGAGCCCCATCCTAGGGCCGGTCCTTTGTGGTCACGTGACCCAGCGAATCGGCCCGGAGGCGCTCGGCCATGGCCCGGGTCTCGTACCCCTACCTGGCGAGGCACACACTGGTAGATCAAGAACGAATCGAACGCCCGCTGATAGGCATCCAGATCATTGGCCTCCGGCGCGGCCCCGACGGCTGCACAACCGCAGAGCCTGCGCCGCGTACCAGCAGCCCGAAGCCGGCGTCAGCACGAGTCCCGGCCTCGCCGAGGGTCACCCGAGTTGGTAGAGGATCGTGCCGTCGATCTCCTCACGGGAGATGCCGAGGCCGTCGATCGGGCGACCGGGCACGCCCTCCCACGGGGTTCCGCTCAGCCACGTCGGCAGGACGACGACCGACCTGATGCCCGCCGCTCGCAACGCGGCGATGCTCGCCGGGTCCGGGAATGTCATGCTGACCGAGCGGATCCTCTCCTGGCCGGTCGGGACGAAGGTCACCAGGCCGTTCGGGACGCGCGGGAACCCGTTCGTGGACCACAGCATGATGGACATCTCAAGGCTGCCGCCGCTGGGCAGCACCAGGGTCGGCTCCTGCGCGGCTTTCATCGCGGCCGGATACCGCAGCAGCTCGGGGTGCGGGGTGCGGTTGATCCCTTCGACGACGACCAGCACGAGCGGGATCAGCAGGGCGAGCTGCAGCGCAACGAACTTTCCGCGGGCCACGAGCCCCGACCGCCCGGCGCCGGCCGCGGGCCGCGGCGCCGTGGCCCGCGCACCGGCGACGAACTCAGTGACCGCGCCGGCCGCCAGAATGGCCAGCAACAACGTGGTCCACACCGTCATCCGCCCGGGTGTGCGCAGTGCCGCCCAGCCTGGCAAGTGTTTGGAGAGTGTCAGATAGCCCGGGTCGCCGTGCCAGGGCAGGGTCGCACCGAGCGTTAGCAGCACGGCCCCGAGGGTGCCGAGGGCCAGCAGGATACGGTGGCGGACTCGGAAGATCGAAAAGAACATCCCGATCACGGCCAGGACGATCAAGGCGATGCCGGGCAGCAGCGTCATCTCCGGCGGCCAGGGCAGATGTGAACGTGCCGCGGCGTGCCGGGCACCCCACAGCCAGGAAGTCCCAGGCGCGATGACCAGGCCTCGCCAGGCCGGTGAATACATCTCGGTCCAACCCAGCCCTCGGTCGGCCTGCGGGTAGAGCTGCAGGACGCGGGCGAAGGCGAGCCCCATGAAGGCCGTGGCGGCTGCGAAGCACAACCCGCCGGCCAGATCGGCGGCAAGCAGCCGCCGGCCGAAGTGCGGCCGGCCGCGCCGCCACCAGGACCAGCCGAAACAGGCAGCGGTTACGAGGCAGAGAGCCATCATCACGTACGCGAAAACGAGTCCGATGGCAAGCCCGAGGGTGACCTGCCAAGCACCGACCAGCCAGCCGGCCAGCGCCCACCACGGCCTGTGCCGTTCCGGGCGGTGGCCGGTGCGCAACGACCAGCCGTGGCCTCGAGCGATCATGGCGAGGCTCAGCGCGATGCCGCCGGTGGACAGGACATTCAGGTGGCCGTCATGCGCGAGCCGCCACGGAGCGTACGCCCAGGCAACGCCGGCCACCGTCGCACCGAGCGGATGGGCGCCCAACTGGCGGGTCAGGGCGTACGCCCCGATGAAGGCGAGCGCGTGCAGAAGGACGTACAAAATGTTGTATCGCAGGACGGCCGCGTCCATGCCGGACCCGATCGCGCCGAACGGCGCATAGCCGACCACGGCATCGGTGAAGGCCAGCGAATGCGGATCGGGGTAGAACGTGTTCGAATCCCACAGGTGCAGGGGATGGTGCAACAGCGCGTGTCCGCCCCAGGCGATCTGCCAGGCAAACAATGCCGGATCGCCGATGTCCCCGGGCACGGTGTGCCGCGGGTCGCGCAGCGTCGGCCAGGTCAGCACCACGGCGAGCACCAGCCCACCCAGGACGATCAAAATCCACTCACGTCGAGACCACAGCCACCTGAGCACACCCCGCGCTGCCACCGACCCCGCCGTGGTCCCGCCCGCTGGGTGCTCGCCGCGTGACACGGTGGCAAGCTCCGGGGACTGACCTTCGATCTCGATCATCCAAGCCCCCGGTTTTCCTGATTTGATGGCAAGCGCCCCGACGCGGGAAATTGTCACACGTCGATGCGATAACCCGGAACTGGGCGCGAAGCGCGAACCTACCGGACGGATGGGGAAGCGGCCCGGTGCCGGCGGCGCCGGCCGGCACCACGCAGGGCGGAACCAGTTCGATGCGGTCAAAGTGGGCGGCGAACTCGGGCCTCAGCTGGCGCCCGGCAGGCCGAGGAACAGGCCGGCGCGTACGGCGCCTCGCCGACCATTACGGCGTCACCACGATCTTGCCCGCCGGCATTCCCTTCGCCAGGTACCGGTGCGCCTCGATGATGTCGTCCAACGTGAACACCCGATCCACCGCCGGCTGCAGCACGCCGGTGCGGACACCGGCGGCCAGGAACGCGGCGACGCGCCGGGTGGTCACCGGGTCGACCATGTCCGCGAAAGCCATGTAGCGAAAGATGGTCAGCGACGGATTCGCCGGGAACGACGCCGGCCGCGGGTCCAGCCAGCCCACCGTGGCCAAGGTTCCACCGAGCTTCGCGGCCAGCGACAGCTCGGCCAGGCCCGGACCCATGACGGCGTCCAGGATGATGTCGGCGCCCACCCCACCGGTGTGCCGCCGGGTAGCCTCTCCGATGTCCTCTCGGTCGGTGGCGATCACCGCGGCGGCTCCGGCGACCAGCAGGCTCTCCACCTTGGCGCTCTGCCGGGTGACCGCGATCGGCACAGCGCCGATCTGGTTGGCGATCTGGATCGCGGCACGCCCGACACTGCCCGACGCCGCGGTGATCAGGACCTGGTCCCCAGGCCGCATCCCGGCCCGCTCAACCAGCGCGCCGTAGGCGGTGAAGTACGACACCCATAGCGCCGCCGCGTTGACGGGCTCCAGCCCGGCGGGCCGTGGCACCACCCGGTCGGCCGGCAGCGTCGTGTACTCGGCGTACGCGCCCCTGGTCTCGAAGTCGGGTATCGCACCGAGGATGACCGGGTCGCCGACGGCCAGCCCGGTCACCCCGGATCCGAGCGCGTCGATGACACCGGTCCCCTCGACGCCGAGCCGCGCGTGCGGCAACTGCACGGGTCGCGGGGACTGTCCGGCCCGGACCATCTGGTCGAGCGGGTTGACGGCGAAGGCCTCGATCCGTACGCGTAGCTCGCCGGCTACGGGCTCGACGACCGGCTCATCGACGACGCGCAGAACTTCCGGACCGCCGGTTTCGTCGAACACGACTACTCGTGGCATGGATGGCTCCTTGTGCTCCTGGTGGGCTTCACCGTGCGACGCTACGGAGCCGATAGGAACCCGCTGGTACCTTTTGACATTGTGCACAACGCCCCGGGCCAGGCCTTCCTCGCTGACTGTCCCACCCGCCTCGCCGTGGAGATCATCGCCGAGAAGTGGGCGGTAATCGTGCTGTTCGCGCTCAGCCTGCAACCCCGGCGCCCCGGCGACCTCGCCCAACTTATCGGCGGCATCTCCCACAAGGTCCTCACCCAGACCCTGCGCCGCCTGCAGGCATACGGCCTGGTCGAACGTCACGCCTTCGCCGAGGCACCCCCGCGCGTCGAGTACAGCCTCACCCAGCTCGGGCAGACCCTGGTCGAGCCGATCAAGGTCCTGACCGACTGGGCTCGAGACAACGGCGAAGCCGTCGTCGACTTCCAGGAACAGAACGAGCTCTGAACTGACCAGCCCCATCGAAGAGGTAGAGGCGACGCTGCCAGTATCAGTGTCGGCCTGTACGCCGGCTAGGCCCGGTCCGCGCAATGTATCTGCGTAGTGGTCATGGTCCTGCGCGGCGTCTCTTCCGGGGCGAAGGGGGATCGGCGATCCGTGGCTGGCCCGGTCACCCGGCCGGTAGGAAGGAGGCAGAACCGAGACAGGGAGCGGGCATGACGATCGATCGGGCCGGCCTGGCCGAGTTCCTCCGGCGACGCCGGGAGTCGCTGCAGCCGGAGGATGTCGGCCTGCCCCGCGGACCACGCCGCCGGACCAGCGGCCTGCGGCGGGAGGACCACTGCTTCCTGTCCCGGATGTTCACCTCGGGCGCCCGCGAGATCGCGACACTGCGCGGCCGCGGCTCCCGAGCGGCTCAGCTCGCCGAGCTGCTCCTGGAGCGCAGTGAGGAGTTCCGCACGCTGTGGGAGCAGCACGAGGTCGGCCTGCGCCCGGACGACGGCAAGAACCTGGTGCATCCCGAGCTCGGCCGGCTGGAGCTGAACTGTCAGACGCTCGTCGACTCGGGCCAGTCCCACTACCTGCACATCTTCACCGCGATCCCGGGCAGCGAGAGCTATCAGAAGCTGCAGTTGCTGGCCGCGGTCGGTGACGAGGCTTAGCGGGGGATCGCCGATCCGTGGCTCCGCAGGCCCTGAATCGGCCGGCGGCGGTGACCGAAGATCGGGGCACACGCCGACACGAGGAGACCGACCATGGCCCGCCACATCGACATCGCCATCCCCGACCTGTCCGGAAAGCTCGCCGTCGTCACCGGCGCAAGCGACGGGATCGGCTTCGTCATCGCCGGCCGCCTCGCCCGGGCCGGCGCAGAGGTGATCATGCCGGTCCGCAACCTGGCGAAGGGCGAGCAGGCCGCCGACCGCATTCGCAGCCTCGCCCCCGGCGCCACGGTCGGCACACGCTCGCTCGACCTTTCCTCGCTGGACTCGATCGCCGCTCTGACCAGCCGGCTCGTCGGCGAGGACCGCCCGGTCGACATCCTGATCAACAACGCCGGCGTAATGAACCCGCCCAGCCGCCAGCTCACCAGGGACGGCTTCGAGTTGCAGTTCGGCACCAACCACCTCGGCCACTTCGCGTTCACCCTGGGCCTGCTGCCGCTGCTGAGGCAGGGCCGGGCCCGGGTCACCCACCAAACGAGCATTGCCGCTCGCAGCGGGGTGATCAACTGGGACGACCTCAACGGGGAGCGCGGCTACGAAACAATGAAGGCGTACGCCCAGTCCAAGATCGCCGTCGGCCTGTTCGCCCGAGAGCTGCAGAACCGCAGCGCGGCGGCCGGATGGGGCATCACCAGCAACCTCTCCCATCCGGGGGTGTCGCCGACGAACCTGCTCGCCGCGCAACCCGGCATGGGCCGCGCGAAGGACACCACCTCCGTCCGCCTGATCCGTCTGATGTCCCGCCTAGGCGTCGTCGGCACAGTGTCCTCGGCCGCGCTGCCGGCCCTGCTTGCCGCGACCGGTCCCGACTCCCACGGCGGACAGTTCTTCGGCCCCAAGGGTTTCGGTGACGTCGGCGGCGCGCCCGCACAGCGCGAGCTGTGGGCTCCGCTGCGTCGGGACGACGACGCCCGCCGGCTCTGGGAGGTCTCCGAGCGGCTCGTCGGCGCGCGATTCCCCGCCTGACAGAGAGCCGAAAGCGGATCGCCGGCGACGTGCCTTTCGCCCGATGTGGGTTTGGAATCTTTCCGACCCGGGCGGGACGGTTGCCGACTCCTTGGATTGCGGTACGAGGGGTGCACAGGATCGTCATCTCGGTGTCCAGGGCGCGGCCCATGGACTTGAGGGTGGCCAGGCGTGTCACGGTCCGTGCGGCGGTCAACGGGCGTGCTAGGCAAACGCTTTCCTGCACAGTCCGCGTGCGCGCCGGCGTAAATAATCTTTAAAGTGTCTATCTGTTAGACAACTTCACGATTAAGCTCATCGATCGATCGCATCCCGCGGTGGCATCCCCGGCCATCGCGTCCGCGTCGACGGAGGGACCCACAGTGAAGTACCGCAAAGCACTCATCGGCGGTCTGGTGACCGCCGTCGCCGCCGGTGGCGTCTGGGCCGGCATGGCGGTCAGCGAGGCGGCCACCACCGGCCTCGCCGTCCGCGGCGGCGCGCCGTACATCTACACCAGCGTGAGCGGGTCGAAGGACCCGGTGAAGGTCATGCAGTCCACCGGCGTCCGCGCGTTCACCCTGGCGTTCATCCTGAACAAGGGCACCTGCTCGCCGGTCTGGGACTCGGGCACGCTGAACGACTCCGGCAAGCAGAAGATGATCACCGCGATCCGCGGGGCCGGCGGCGACGTGGTCGTGTCGTTCGGCGGCTACTCCGGCAACAAGCTCGCCAACTCGTGTTCGAAAGAGACGAAGCTGGCCGCGGCGTACCAGAAGGTCATCGATCTTTATGATCTCAAGGCGATCGACATCGACCTGGAGGCGGGCGAGGTCAGCCAGTCGAACAAGGTCCTGAAGGCGCTGAAGATCGTCAAGCAGAAGAACGCCGGCATCTCGACCATCCTCACGCTCGGCACCGGCAAGAACGGGCTCGAAGGCGACGAGAAGGGCATCCCGGCGCAGGCAGCCGCGATCGGCTCGCCGGTCGACAACTGGACGATCATGCCGTTCGACTTCTCCGACAACGACTCCGGCCTCGACCACGGCAAGGCCACCGTCTCGGCCAGCGAGGGCCTGCACAAGCAGCTCAAGTCGGCGCTCGGCGGCTCCGACGCGAGCATCTACGCCAAGCAGGGCATCTCGTCGATGAACGGCAAGACCGACTCGAACGGCAACGTCACCGTTGCCAACTTCAACACCATGCTTTCGTACGTGCAGCAGCACGGCCTGACCCGCTTCACCTACTGGGAACTCAGTCGCGACACCAGCAACCTCGACTACACCAAAGTGATCGGCAAGTTCAAGGGCTAGGCGGCCGCCGCGTCGACCACGACGTCTCGCTGAGGACGGATACCTGATGGACAACCTCACCGGATTGGTGAGGCTGTCCGCCTGGGTACGTGGCTGGTCGGCCGGGTTGCAGAGGTGGTGGCGCTCGACGAACTGCCCGCCGCCCCCGAGCGTGGCTCGGGCGCGAGGGGGGGCGCCCGCCTCCTGGCCCTGGTTGCGCCTGCTCGACTCCGATGTGGACGGACCGGCGCCGTCGGGCACTGTTGCATTGAGCCTTCGGCATCCGCAAGTCTCGACGACGCCGTCGCACGCTACGAGGCAGCAATGTTCCCGCGATCCGCGGAACTCGCCGTGAGCTCCAACATCGCGTTCACGCGGTTCTTCGCCCCGACGTCCCCGGACGCGCCCCACCTTCCCCCGGACCATGCGCGCGAACACCAGAATTGCCGGACCAGGGCGGCGGAATACCGACGCCGTCAAGCCCAAGAAGAGCCGTAGAAGACATACGCTGCATGCCACCGCCATGCCCCGGCGAGGAACCCGGGTTCGGCCGCATGCCACGGACCAACCAACGAACCGCTCGCCGACCAGGTCGGGGTCGACTCCACGATGCGCGTTGTCGTCCACATCGTCGCCTCGAGCTGAACGCCGGCTAGCCCGTACCTGACCGAGACGTTCCCGCCAGCAGGCTGGCCAGCTCAGTGCGTCCGGAGTCGTCAGCGTGTTGCGTGGCCCCGTTTTCTCGTCGGACCAGCCAATGCGGTCCGCGCCAGATCGCGTAACCAGACGTGTGCGGGGTCGGTGTCGTAGCGCTGATGCCATGACAGGTATACCGGTGCCGGCGGCAGTTCGAGCGGCAGGGGCAGCAGGGTCAGATCGAGATCCGCGGCCGCTGAGCGGGTGGTGGATTCAGGGGCCGTGATGATGAGGTCAGAGCTGCGCACAAACTCGAACGCGGCCGCTTCGGTAGGCGCAGTCGCCACCACGCGCCGGGTGAGGCCGAGCTGTGCGAGAGCGTCGTCGAGGGCATTGCCGAGATTGCCGCGCCGCGAGACGGTGATGTGCTCGGCCATTGCGTACCGCGCGGTGGTGACGGTCTTGACACGGGTGAGCGGGTGTCCCCGCCGCACGACGATGACGTGGTGGGTCTCGGTGACCCGCTCGGCGCGAATATCCGGTGCGGTCGGGTGGTTCGCGTTCGCCTCGAGGTCGACCTGGCCGCGACGCAGCTCGGGGGTGTCGATGCTCGACTCCGCGGTGAAGCGCAGTCGCACGCCCGGCGCCTGCTCGCGCACGGCCGCGAGAAGCGCTGGGCCGCTGAGGGCGACGAGTGAATCGTGCCAGCGGAGTGTGAAGGTGCGCTCGAGCGTGCCGAGGTCGAGTTCGCGGCTCGGCGCCAGCACGCTGTGGACCTGCTGGAGCAGTTGGTGCACCTGTTCGCGAACGGCTACCGCGTACGGCGTCGCAGTCATCGTGCGTCCCGTGCGCACCAGAATCTGATCCCCCGTCGTGCGCCGGATCCGGCCGAGGCTTCGACTCATCGCGGGGGCGGTGACGTGCAGGCGCTCGGCCGCTGCGGCCACGCTGCCTTCCTCGAGGAGCGCATCGAGCGCGGCGAGCAGGTTCAAGTCCAATTGCATGAGAGTCATGCTAGCCGTGCTTTACATGCACTTGTGGTTAATGAATGGTGCGCATAGCTTCGAAATGCGGGCGCAAGAGACGCAGCTTCCTCGCCCGATCGACCGCATCCACCCCCTGCACCGATGGGAGTACCGCCGTGCCCGAGACGGTTCAGAACACTGATGCCGCGGCCGCCGGGACCGCGTCCGACGCCGACCTGCTCGCGCAGACCGCGATCGCCGTGTGTGCGGCGGGTTCGGCGCTGCGCGAGCGCTTCGGCGACATGGTCCGCTACCAGACCCGCGAAGAGTTGATGCGCGCGCTCGCCGCCAACGACGACGTGGCCCTCGACATCCTGCGCCCCCGCCTTGGGCTGCTGCGCCCGGACGCCCGCTGGGTGCAGGACGAGCTCGCGGGCGGGGCCCTGCCTCCCGGCGAATGGTGGGTCGTCGACCCGGCCGAAGGCAACGTCAACCACCTGCACGTTCTGCCGGAATGGGCGGTGACCGCCACCCTCGTGCGCGAGAACCAGCCGGTGCTCACCGCGGTCCACTTGCCGTTGACCGGCCAGACCTATACCGCGCTCGCGGGCGCCGGTGCTCACCTTGACGGCCGGCCGCTGCGCGTGTCCGAAACCACCAGCCTCGGTCTGAGCATCGTGGCCACGAGCCAGGCCAGACCGGACGAGGACGAGGCGATCGTGCGGCGCATCGGCTCCTCGATCACCGCGATGCTCCTCGACGCGCTCGTGGTGCGGACATCTGTGCCCGCGACTCTGCACCTGCTGAACGTGGCCGCCGGCCGGATCGACGCCTTCTGGCAATTCGCCGGGGCCCGCGCGGACCTGCTTCCCGGGGCGCTGCTCGCCGCCGAGGCCGGCGCACGGATCTCTGACGCTGAGGGGCGCCCCTGGACCCCGCAGAGCGAAAGCTTCCTGGCCACCGCGCCCGGCGTGCACGCCCAAGCCGTGGCGACCCTCTCCCGCCGACCCCGGGATCACAAGCAGAGGATCACGAGCACCGGAAGGACCAGATGAGCATGACCACGATCGCCGTTCTCGGAAACGGCCGCGTCGGCGGCAACCTTGCCGCGGCCCTCAATCGGGCCGGACACCAGGTGGCCACGGCGGACCGCTCGCCAGGCTCCGCCGCCGACGCCGCCCGGACAGCGCAGATCATCATCAACGCCACGCCGGGCGCCGGCGCGCTGGAGCGGCTCGTCGGGCTGCGCGAGCAGATCCACGGCAAGATCCTGGTGGACGTCTCCAACGCCACCGTCGACGGACCGGACGGGCTGCCCGCCGGACTGCTCTACCCCGGCTCAAGCCTCGCGGAGCAACTCCAAGAAGCGCTCCCCGGCACGCGCGTCGTCAAAACGCTCAACACGATGCTCTACACGGTGATGACCGCGCCCGGCGCGCTCACCCAGCCGCCAACCGCCTTCCTCTCCGGCCAGGACCCGCAGGCCAAGCAGATCGTCCGCGGACTGCTCGCGGACCTCGGCTGGCACCAGGAGTGGATCACGGACCTCGGTGGAATCGAGACCGCGCAGGCTGCAGAGGCCGCAGTCCTGTTCGTACCGCACGTGATCCGATCCAACGGATTCGCGCCCTTCGCCATCTCGATCGCTCGCTGACAAGCCGAACGCTCTTCATGACGCACGACCGTAAGACGTGTTCCGGTTCGACGCTGCCGTTGCGATGCAGCGTGATGTTCTCCGGCGTCTGTCCGGCGACCAGGTCGAAGTGTGCCGTGATGGTGGGCTTGGTGATTGGCGCCAAGGCCGCCCGGCGGGGTCCGACGATCAGGACGCCGGCCGCGGCGGCGACGGCTACGGCGGTGCGCCGCGAAAGGAAATGGACATGAGGGTCCTCACTTCAGGAAGCGGGGGTCTCGGCGGTGGCGACGATGGTGGCGCGGCCGAGGGTGTGGCTGGCAATGGTGAAGTTCAGGTAGGCCGGAGTGCCATCGGCGGCCAGATCGAGGTCGGCGATGTCGAGGGCGTGCACGGTGATGAAGTAGCGGTGCTCGCCGTGCCCGGCCGGCGGGGCGGCGCCGATGTACTGCGGCAGCCGGGCGTCGTTGGGCAGCTGGACCGCGCCCTGCGGCAGCCCAGCGCCATCAGCGGCGCCGGCACCGGCGGGCAGGGCGGTCACGGTGGCGGGGATGTTGAACACGGCCCAGTGCCAGAAGCCTGACATCGTCGGCGCGTCGGCGTCGAAGACGGTCACGGCGTAGCTCTTGGTGCCCTTCGGTGCCCCCGACCAGGTCAGGTCCGGGGAGATGTCCTGGCCGCCAGGGATGCCGAAGGCGCCGGAGTGCTGAGCCGGCGGCAGGGCCATGCCGTCGACGGCCGCGGTGCTCTTCAGTTCGAAGCCGGGCACCTGCGGAAGGCGGGCGAACGGGTTCATGGGGTGCTCCTTCTCAGTGACGGGTTGTGCTGAGAGAAGCTTGCGGAACGGCGACAACGGGCAGGGAGATCCTCGGCATGCTGGCACCCGGCGTACCACCCTCACCCGATGACGCACCGCCGCCCGGTGGCGCAGACTGGGATCATGCCAGCGCCCCGAGCCACGAACCGGCCTGAATTGTCGGCGTTCCTGCGGGCGATGCGATCACGCGTACGCCCGGCTGACGTGGGCCTGCCGCAGCTGGGTCAGCGCCGCACACCCGGCCTGCGCCGCCAGGAGGTCGCCCAGCTCGCCGCCGCGAGCATCGACTGGTACATCCGCCTCGAACAGGGCCGGGTGGGGGTACCCGGCACCGCCGTCCTCGACGCGGTGGCCGAGGCGCTGAATTTGTCCGAGGCCGAACGCCACCACCTCCACCTGATCGCTCGCGGCGAGGCCCCACTCCCCCGGCACGTGCCCGCCCCGGCGAGCGAGTCGCTGCGGACGCTGCTGCAGAGCATGCCGTCAACGCCCGCCTGGATCCTGGACTTCCGCTTCGACGTGCTCGCGCACAACACGGCCGCGGTGGCCCTGTTCGGCCCGGGCTTCGCGGTCGGGACGAATACGGCGGAGCCGCTGTTCTGCGACCCCGGCGCCCGCGACTTCCAGCTCGACTGGAACCGGATCGCCCGCGAGCACGTCGGCAACCTGCGCGCCAACCTGGCCCGGCACCCTGACGATCCCCGGCTCAAGGCACTGGTCACCGGCCTACGCCAGGAGAGCAGGGACTTCGCAGTCTGGTGGGACGACCAGACCGTGCAGGAACGCACGAACGGCACCAAGCGCGTCATGCACCCGATCGGCGGGGTCATGACCTTGTGCTACGACGTGCTGGCCGTGCAGGACGGCTCCGAGCAGCGCCTCTCGGTCATCACCCCTGCCGACGCGGACGCCGACAACGCGCTGCGTTCGCTGATCTTCCGGCAGACCAAGCTGCGCGCCGTGAACTGAATCGCGGTCGAGACGGGTTCCACCAATACCTCGGCATTCGCTGCCATGGATCCAGCGGGTCGGCCGCAGCCGCGTCGCCACCGAGGGCCTGATCGGCGTGGACGTTCCAAGACGTCCGCTGAGATCGACCGGAGCCGGCCTTTCCGGCGAGCGACCCACACAGGCCGTTCGTCATCACTCTCACGCGGCTTCCGTGCCCCCAAGGTCCGGCCGGCCTGTTCCGCGAACGCCTTCGCCGGGAAGGTGTTGTAGCGCCAGATCCGGCTCACCGTTACTCCTTGATCCCGATGCTCTCGACCGGCGCGAGGCGCAGCAGGCGGCCGACGGGCAGCACCGTCGTGAACAGTGCCAGCAGCGTCGTCCCGCCGAGCACCACCGCCCAGCCCAGCGGTGGCACGTACGGCGCGGGGTGGCCGATCACCGCGTTGACGACGGCGGTCAAGGTCAGCGCCGCGGTCGCCGCGCCGATCGTCAGCCCGACGCTCAGCAGGCCTGTCTGCTCGGCGTGGACCATGCGTTTGATTTGCCGAGGGGTGGCGCCGACCAGGCGCAGCACGGACAATTCACGACGGCGGGCCAGGGCCGCGATGACCATCGTGTTCGCGGCCGCCAGCGCGGCGTAGCCGACCATCACGCCGATCAGCAGCTTGTTCAGCCAGGCGCTGACCGCCAGGTCCTCGGCGAGGGTGCCGGTCAACTGGGTGGCGGGCACGACCGTGCTCCCCGGGTATTGCCGGGCGAGCGCTGCCAGGGCTTCGTCGGCGCCGGGCGCAGTGCGGATCAGCACCTGATCGTCGAGGTTTGTGGCGGTGTGTCCGGCGACCAGGTCGCGGGTCAGGGTGACGTCGCCGAAGCCGAGTCCTCGGTCATAGATCGCGACGACCCGGACCTGGACCGGGGTGCCGTCGCCGAGCCAGAGTTCGACCTGCTCGCCGACCTTCCAGCCGGACGTCGACGCTTGCAGGCCGGAGACCGCGATGGCGGCGCCGTGCAGGCCCGCGAGGCTGCCCTCGCGGACTTCCAGGTCCATTGTGGAGGTGACTCCGTCCGGGTCGACCGCCTGGGCCGTGACCGCTTGGAGGTCGCCCCCGAAGATCTTCACCAGCACCGACGTGCGGCGCACGCCGGTCGCGGCCCGCACGCCTGGGATCTTCCGGGCCTTCTCGACCGCGCTGTCCGAAAGGCCCACCGGGGAGATCAGCGCGCGCTCGGCCAGCATGCCGTCGCGGCTCTGCCCGACCGTCTGCCGCTGCAGGTTGTCCTGCAGGAACCACACCGAGCCGCCGAGCCCGACGGAGAGCACCAGCGCGGTGAGCACCGCGGCCATGCCTCGAGCGTTGGCCCGCAGGTTGGCGGTGGCGAGATAGCCGCTCGCGCCCCAGATGGTGCGCAGTGCCGGGGCCAGCAGCCACGCCCCGAACAGGTTGATCCACGGGGCGAGCTGAGCGACCGCGAGGACGTAGAGGAACAGCATGCCTTGCGCCGATGCCAGCGCCGCAAGTCCGCCGGTGCCGGCAGTGAAGAACGAGGCGCCGACGGCCACGGCGAGTGTCACGAGGCCGCCGATGAAGCGGCCCTTGCCGGCGCGGGCCGGTTCGACGGCGGCCTCGCCGAGAGCCTCGGTCGGTCGGATGCGAGCGATCCGCCGGGCGGCGATCAGGGCGGCGCCGACCGCGACGAGCAGAGTGAGCACGGAGGCGACCAATGCGGCGAGCGCCACCTCGGCGATGGGGAAAGTGGCGGGAAGGAAGCCGTGAGTGACCAACTGGTCGTGCACCCAGCCGGTGGCCGGCACGCCGGCCGGTACGCCGAGCACTATCGCGGCGACGCCCAGCAGACCCGCCTCGATCGCGATCAGGCGGCGGACCTGGCCGGGGGTGGCGGCGATGGCGCGCAGCAGCGCGAGCTCCCGGCGGCGGTGCCGGACGGCGAGGCCGATGGTCCCGCCGGCCACGAAGACGATCAGGAGGACGACGTAGCCGCCGAAGGCGCCGCCGGCCTGGATCAGCAGATCACGAGCGGCCCTGTCGCCGGACCGTTCGGCCAGCCCCAAATCGCTACCGGCGTACGCCTTGGCTCCAGCGGCAGCCGCCAGCCGATCGAGGGACGAGACGATTGCGGCACGGTCCGCGCCCGGCGCCATGACGACGCCGACGGCGTCCACGCGACCGGGGTGCACGCTGAGCGCGGCAGCGCGGACATCGGTGAAGAAGACCGCGGGCGGCAGCTGAGCGGTATGGATCTGCTCGGCGACGCCGCTGATCCGAAACCGGCGGGTGACGCCGCCGACCGTGAATTCCGCCTGCTTGCCGGGGCGCAGCGCGTCGCCCGCGAGGGCCGCGTCGACGACGATCTCGTCGTCCGCGACCGGCCGCACGCCGGCGACCAGGCGGTACGGCGTGAGGGCTGCGCTGCTCCAGCCGTGCCCGGCTGCCGCGGCCTTCCCGGTGGCGAACACCGGGATCGAGTCGTCGGCGATCGAGGCTGCCACGCCCGGGATCTGGCGGATCCGCTCCGCCAGCTCGGCGGGGACGGTACCGGTCTCTGGCAGGGTCAGGGTGGACGACGTGGTCTCGCCGCCGATGTCCCTCGTCTCGAGCGTGATGTCCGGGCGGGCCACGACGGCGTCGGCCGCCGCGTATCGCTGGGTTGTGGGTTTGTAGACGAGCCCGGACTGGACCAGCACCCCCATCGCGGTGAGGATCATGACGCCGGTGGTGAGCGCGACGAGGGTAGCGGCGGAGACGCCCAGGCGGCGGCGCAGCAGGTGGACGGCAAGTTTCAGCACGGTTCAGCCCGCCACGGTCACGGGGGTGCGGCGGAGCGACGCCAGTTGCTCGGCAATCCGCGCGACGCCGGGCTGCGGCATGTCCCGAACGATCCGGCCGTCGGCGAGGACGATCACCCGGTCGGCGTAGGAGGCGGCAGCCGGGTCGTGGGTGACCATGACGACGGTTTGTCCGTGCTCGTCGACCATCGAGCGCAGCAGGGCCAGCACCTCCGCCGCGGTCTGGGTGTCGAGGGCGCCGGTCGGCTCGTCGCAGAAGATTACGTCGGGTCGCATGGCGACCGCCCGGGCGATCGCCACTCGCTGCTGCTGGCCGCCGGAGAGCTGGGCCGGCCGGTGCGCCAGCCGGGGGCCGAGGCCGACCCGCCGGACCACCTCGGCCAGCCACGCCCGGTCCGGCCGCGCCCCGGACAGGCGCAGCGGCAGCACGATGTTCTCCTCGACGGTGAGAGCGCCGATCAGGTTGAATGCCTGGAAGACGAAGCCGATCCGGTCGCGGCGCAGCTTGGTCAGCCGGGTTTCGGAGAGCCTGGCCAGCTCGGTGTCGCCGATCCACACCTCGCCCGACGTGGGTCGGTCCAGCCCCGCGGCCGTCTGCAGCAGGGTGCTCTTGCCGGAGCCCGACGGGCCCATCACGGCGGTGAAGGTGCCGCGGGCGAAGCCGGCGTCGACGCCGGCCAGGGCGGTGACGGCTTGCCCGTCGGTGCGGTAGGTCCGCGTGAGTTGCTCGACGCGGACGGCAAGATCATTGTGGACGGACATCTCGTCGCCTTCCGATTTCCGCTGCCAGGTGAGGACACCAGGACGCTATGCGGATCCGTGACGACGATCTATGTAGCCTACGGGCCAGTCCTTGGTAGTGCAGGCACTACCGGCGACCGGTGTCCTCCAGGTAGCGCAGGACCGCGGTGACCCGCCGGTCCGCGCGATCGTCGGGCGACAGGTCAAGCTTGGCGAAGATGCTGCGGATGTGCTTGTGTACCGCGCCCTCGGTGACGAACATCCGCTCTGAGATGGCGGTGTTGCCCAGTCCCTCGGCCATCAGCGCGAGCACGTCGCGCTCCCGCGGGCTGAGCCGGCCCAGCGCGGCATCGGGGCGGCCGAGCGACAGCAATTGGGCGACCACCTCCGGGTCGATCGCCGTGCCACCGCCGACGACTCGATGCAGCGCACCGAGGAACTCCTCGACCCGGCCCACCCGTTCCTTGAGCAGATAGCCGAGCCGCCCGGCGCCGGCGGCCAACAGGTCGGTGGCGAACGCCTGCTCGACGTACGCGGAGAGCACCAGCACCGCCAGCTCGGGCCGGCGGCGCCGGGCCTCGACGGCCGCGACGATCCCCTCGTCGGTGTGCGTCGGCGGCATCCGGACGTCGACGATGGCCACGTCGGGCTGATGCTCGTCGACCGCGGCCAGGAACGCGTCCGGCGAATCGGTGGTCGCCACCACGTCGAGCGACTCGGCGCGCAACAACAGTGCCAGGCCCTCGCGCAGCAAGGGCTCATCCTCGGCAATCACGATCCGCATGGCAACTCCACCTCCATCGTCGTCGGCCCGCCGGCCGGGCTGCTCAGGTCGAGGCGCCCGTCGTGCGCCTCGACGCGCTGCCGGATCCCGGTGAGGCCGGAGCCGTGGCCCTCGTCCGCCCCGCCGTGCCCGTCGTCGTCGACCCGCAGCACCAGCCGGTCCCCGCGCCGGCGGACAGTGACGGCGACACTCGTGGCGCCGCTGTGTTTGGTCACGTTCGTCAGGGCTTCGGCCACCACGAAATAGGCGGTCGCCTCGACCGAGGCGGCACACCGCACCGCCACGTCCACGTCGATGCGGCAGGGCACCGTGCAGCCACCGGCGAGGCCGCCGAGCGCGCCGGCGAGACCGCGGTCGTCCAGGACCGGCGGAAGGATACCGCGGACGACCGTACGCAGGTCGGCCAGCGCACTCTCGGCGGCGTCCTGCGCGCGGCCGAGGATCTCCTCGGCGGTGGCCGGGTCCCGGGCCAGCGCGCGACGGGCCGCGCCGAGCAGGACACTCACCGTCACCAGGCGGTTCTGCGCGCCCTCGTGCAGCGACCGCTCGATGCGGCGCAATTCGGCGGCGTGCGCGTCGAGCGCCGCGGCCCGGGTCGAGGTCAGCTGCACCACCCGCAGCGCGAGGTCGGCGCCGGCGGCGGGCGCCAGCAGACGCCGGCCGGGCCACGCCTGCCACCGCGCCAGGCCAGGCCCGAGGACGACTGCCACCGCCAGCCAGCCCACGCCGAGCAGCCCGACGGCGAGCGCCTGGCCGAAGGTGTGCACCGGCCACAACGGCAGGCCCGGCCCGCCGGTGGCGAACGTCTCCGGCGGCGCCGCCCACCACCAGAGCGGAAATGTCGCGTCCTCCACCGCATAGATCGGCAGGGTGATGCCCAGCGCCCCCACGAGGACGCCGAACATCCCGTGCGTGGCCACCCAGCCGAGCTCGCGGCGGACGCCCGCGTCGCGGAGCGCGGCACGCCGGCCCTCCGGCAGAGGTTCCGGACCGATGATTTCGGGACCCCAGCGAGACAGGCGCGCCCGTTCCCGGTCGGCGATCGCACGTACCATGCGCAGCGCGGTCGGCATCAGCACCAGGCCCACGCCGACCAGGCAAGCCACTGACAGAGCGAGCAGCCAGATCAGGGCGGCCAGGGACAGCAGCGCCGTGCCGAGGCCGCCGACGAGATGGCCAAGAGTGTCCACCGAGGTGCGCACGCGGTCTGCCACATAGCGGCGGAAGCCGCCCGCGGTCTCGTCGCCTGCCATCCCGCCCGCCCGTCGCCTCCGGCCGTCATTTCCGTCCCGTGACGATAGAGCACAGCGAGGCCGGCGGCCGGGTCCCGGGCCGAAAGGTACAGCCTGCTGCGCCCCGATGTTCGTCGCGCCCTACCTCACGGCCCAGCACCATCTTCCGGGACGCCGGCCGGCCTCGGTACGGTTCACCACACCCGGATCGGTACGGCCAGCTGTACCTGCGGCCGGCAGCTACCGGGATGGGCCTTGGCAGCCGCCGAAAATAGCCTGCTCTCCATGACCATGACGAAGAAGTACCGCCATCTGGCTATCGGCCTGACCACCGCAGCCGTTCTCGCCGCGGGCGTCGGGGCCGCCAACGCCGGCGTCGCCACCAGCGCCTCCTCCCCCGGCTCCACGACTCTCGCGGCCGCCGGACAGGACGGCTGGGAGGGCATCACCCGAGAGCAGGTGCAGATCGACTTCGGCAAGGGCTGGGTGACCAAGGCCGAACTGACCTATCCGAGTGGCGCCACAGGTCATCTACCGCTGGTCGTCTTCCTGCATGGCAGCGGCCACAACGACATGAACCAGACGCTGCCGGACGGCAAGGGCTCGACCTTCGTTCCGCTCGCTCAGGCCGCCAGCCGGGAAGGCTTCGCGACCCTGCGTTTCAACAAGCGCGGAGTGACCGATATCGGTCCGGTGGAGAGCACCGACCCGGCCCAGCTGATGCCGAAGAACCCGTACCGCCAGATCCAGCTGGATGCCGCTTCGGTGGTCCGATTCGCCGCCAGATCGCCGAAGGTCGACCCGGCGAAGATCTTCCTGCTCGGGCACAGCGAAGGCACCAACGTGGCCGCCAACCTCGCCGCCGGCCCGAACCGGTTCGGCATTCCCAAGCCGGCCGGCGTGATCGAGATGGGCGTCGTCGGAATGCCGATCAAGGATCTGCTGACCTTCCAGATCTACGGCCGGCTCCTGACGCAGATGCACGACGAGTTCGACATCGACGGCAACGGTCAGCTGACCGCCACCGAAGCGACCAACGGGCTGATCGGCCAGCCGAAAGAGACCGCCGACCTGTTCCGCCCCGTCCTGCTGGACGGAAGGAAGGTGTCGGCCAGCACGGACCGGAACCACGACGGACAGATCGCGATCGACGCAGAGGCCGGCCCGGTGCTGCGCGAGGCCACCCACATCGACGAGTACCCGAACATCCCGGGCTTTGACCCCTACACCGTCGCGTACGCGAAAGACATCGCCCGCTACCCGACCGTGACGGAGGCGCTGCCCGAGTTCTCCGGCCCGACGCTGATGCTGAACGGCGAGAACGACCTGCAGACACCAGCTCGTGCCGCGATCGTGGCCGACGCCGCAGTAGGCGCGGCCGGCAACAAGAACCACCGGCTCGTCATCTACCCGGGCATGGCGCACACGATGAACATCACTCCGAAGTTCCAGCCGGAATATGGCGAACCCGACAAGCAGGTGATCGGCGAGATCCAGCGTTGGCTGAGGTCCCACCGCTGAAAACAGGGTGACCCCCGGACGACTACCGCACCCGGCTCCGCTGGCTCCGGTCAACTCTGGAGCAATTGCATCGTTCGGCCGTGGCCACCGCTTGTGGCGGATAGGGCGCGGCCGTGTTTGGCGTCGCCGAGAAGTGTTACGTGCGTTGGTCCGTCCAGCCCGCTCGGACGAGGATCTCTGTCGCGACGGCGATCGCGGTGCGGTCATTGGTGACCGTGAAGTGCTCAACGGGGGTCTTCGGTGTGCGCCTGTGCTCCTGCAACGCTCTGAGGTGCCGCTCGAGCTTCGCCCCCGTGTCTCGCTGACGCAGGCGGCTGCGCACGGTGTCATCGTCTGCGGTCAGCCCGACCAGCCGGACCTCACAGCCCGCGAGACTATCCGCATACAGCTTATGCAGGGACAAGCTGTCGATGGTCCCGGCGACCACAATGAACCGGGCGCCGGCGGCTCGGAAGTTCTCCCACAGCGCTGCCAGGTTCGCGCACTTGAGCTCGTCATAGAACCGAGCCCGTCCAGGTGGCGGTCCGAACTGAGCAAGCGCGTCGGCGTCGACCACGGCGTTGACGCAGCCGGCAGTCGTCAGGACGCTCCCGGCCGCTGCAGCCACGGTCGACTTCCCGACGCCGGCGACCCCGGTGAGAAGCAGAGCTCGATACACACATACTCCTAACCTCGTTCGCCACGGGCATGACGGGCCGTTGCCGCTCTTACGGATTCAACAGAAACCAGTAGCTGACCGTGGGACCCTGCTCGGCCAAACCGCCGCCCATCGAGTCGTACAGTGCCCGGGCAGCAGCGTTCGTCTCGCCGGTCGTCAGGAACATCTTGGTCGCACCGGATCGCGCGCCGGCTCGTATGAACGCGTCCAGAAGCGCCCGGCCAATACCCTGCCTGCGGTAAGCCTCCGCCACCTCCAGTTGATGAAGGTAGAGCATCGACGAGTCGTCCGGCCGGATCAGGTGGTAGCCCCAGCACCACCCGGAAATGTCTTGACCGCGGGAAGCGACGAACGCGATAGCACCGGGACTGCCCAGGTACGCTCCATCACCCGTCACCCCGCGGAAGGTGTACACAGCTCGTTCGAACAGCTCAACATCGGCCGGTAACAATCGAGTGATCACAGCTTATTTTGCCCGGGCAGACAAGATCCCCTGGCCTCCCACGCGCAGCACATCTGCCGTCCATCGCGCGTAACCCCAGCCCGGTCGTCAGGCTCCGTACGGCCCGCTTGAAGCTGCGTACGCACTTCGGTCGATGAGTGCGCACGTGATCATGATTGAGGTCGTTCGTACGATCGAGGCGTGGAACCGCAAGACGGCACTACGGAGACCCTGGCGCGGGTGCTTCGCGACATCGCCGCACGACCGGGTTGCCATGTGCTGCCCCCTCGCGGACCCGTCGCCGTGCCGGACACCGCCTTAATACCCGACGACCTGCGGCAGCTGTACCAACTGTGCGGCGGTGCCCTGTTATTCGAAGACAGCCCTTTTCCTCGTCGCGTGTGCGGCCCGGGCACCTTCGTGCCGGCAAGTCCACGGCTGCTGGGCGAGCAGGCCGCCCACCAGGTCGCGCGAGAGGAGCCCGGCGACCTCACCAACGGCTGCTACGTCATTGTCGATGGGGGCCGGGGAAGTTCCACCGAACCGCACGTGGTCATCGACCTGGCACCAGAGCGGGCGGGACGCTGCTATGCCGCTGCCTGGGACACCTATGGGCTCGTCGGTGAGATGCCAGTCGTCGCCACCAACGTCGCTGACCTGCTTCTGCTCCTTCTACGTGAGGGCGGCAGTGAAGCGATGCCCTCCACGACACACGACCGCGACGCCTACGACCTATAGGTCCCTGAATCCGGACAACTTCCCGCCCACCCTGATCTGCCGTGGTCAGGTCGGCAGGTACCGCTCGGCTCGACTCCAGCCTGCGAGGCTGGCTTCCTGTTGCCGGGCCGTGTCTCCGGCACCACTTCCGGCTGTGCCGCGACATGGACGACGATGCGATCCGACGGGTTCAAGCAGCACTCTTGGAGATCCTGCAATGCGCGCGTCGTGGCTGGCGCGCCCTTGGCCGCATCACCGGCCGAGGTGCACATTTGCCGCCGAGATCGCATGCTCCGCCCACGTCGTGCTCGTCGGCCAGCAATCGCGGTAGTAACTCAGTGGCTGAGCTCAGCGAGCTGGCTTGCGGCCAGGCGGAGCGGAAGCCCGAGCGTCAACAACGAGCTCAGTCGTGTGGCACCAGCATGTCGTTCTTCTCTGGGCCGGCCGAGAACCCGCCGTACACGCGGTTGGGGCCAGTGACGAGAGGACCCACACTGGCCTTGGTCAATGTGCGAACGGTCGTACCTTCGTCGAAGCCGTTCTGAACGCAACCGGCGTAGCGCATCGTGACCTCCGCGGTACCGGTCGCGGACCGCACCAGAAGCACGATGATCTGGTCGCCGTGCGCCACCTCCGGTGCGCAGTCCGCGGGGTTGTCCGGGCCTCCACCAACCGGTGCCGCGGCGATCTGTCGGATCTCGTCCGCGGCCGGCACGCCGTCCAAGCGCAGACTGGACAGCAGACGCGGCGAGGACGCCCAGGCGGAGGTGCCCCTCCGGCAGGGGGACTTGCAGACCGACGTCGGGATATTGCGAATAGTCGAGCCCGTTCACTTCCGGCATCGTCCCATAATGGCGCGGACCGCCGTCAAAGCCAGCAAGCCAACCAGAGGCTCGCCGTTCGGGCCACACCTACCCCTGTCATCGCGCACCGGTCGGCATGGCAGTGACCGTCCGTACACCTTGGCCGACAAGCGAGTGCGCGACTTTAGCCCAGATGAGTGCATCCCTGTTCCGTTCGGTCAGCGTCGTTGACGCCGCTGTTTGCGAATCTGCTCCAGTCGGGCCGCCGCCGTCTTGGCAGGCACACGGGCGAAGTCGAACGCCACACGCCCGTGCTGGAAGCAGGAAGCACGCACTTCACGGCCGTCGTCTCGTCGCACCCAAAGACCATCGGTGTCGAACCCGCACCGAGCCACCTGCGCCCAGGGCAGATGCACCGTATGGAACCAGTTGACCAGTACCAGTTCCTCCGGGCGGGCCTCGATGCGCAGTGCCAAGCTCCGCCCCACGCCCACTAAGCCAACGGTCGCCAATGCGAAGCTCACAGGCCACAGCCAGCCACCTCGGTCGGCACCTGCCCCGGCCGATATCAGGGATAACGCGAGCAGCGCCACCGTCGGCATCACGCGTTGCCAGAGCGGCGGGCGAAGGATGAACACCCCAACATGGTGCCTGGGCCGCAGGGCGAGGAGAGCTGCAACGCCGAGCACCGTTACGACGCGAACCTATGCCGACAGGGCCAGCTGTCCGGACTCTCCGCGATGTCGGCGCGTCGCAAGGGGCAGCTGCTTGCGTCCGCAGCATCGGAGATCTCAGGTCGTCGGCCGAAAATGCGCGACGTCGTACGGCCGGTGACCGACTGAGCAGGGGTTTCGGCAGCTGCGCTCCGAACTGAAGATGATCCCGGCACTGCCGGTGCCGACCTGCGACGCCAGGCGGACGACCTCGCCCGGCAGCTACGTGAGGTCGACACGCTGATCCAGCGAACCAACTGGGAGACCGACCTGTTCGATTGAAAGGCGCGGAGCAGGTAGCCGACGTGGAGGCGTGCACAGCCCCGAGAGCCGGCGGGTAAATCGGCTCCTTCCTTGGCGCGCCGAGGGGCAGGCGCAGGGGTTCGACTCCCTGGCATACATCGCATGCCCAGCACGGAGCACAAGTGACGGCGCACCGGGCACGGCACACTACCGGGTGCAGATCCACGACGGTGAGGGCGGGAATGGGGAACTCCGCAGCCCGTTGAAGCGAACAATCAGCAACACAGCGTTTACTTATCTGCCGAAGAGTGCGCCAGTGCTTCGGAGGAAGTCGTTCCGGCGCCACGACTATGCGTCGTGGAATGGGGCTGGTTCCGCAGGGATCCGTTTCGACATCAGGCAGAATTCGTTGCCTTCCGGATCCGCCAGGACCACCCACGAGCCGCCGCCGATGATGCTCGACCGTTTGGCGCCGAGATCAAGCAGCCGAGTGAGCTCCTCGCCCTGGTCGCGGTCCGTGGGGCAGACATCGAAGTGCAGACGGTTCTTCGTCGCCTTCGGCTCGCCGACGCGGATGAAGAGGATGTCCGGGCTTACCGTCGCCCCACGGATTGCCACACCGGTCTCGTCTCGCGCGAAAACGCGGTAGTTCAGAACCTCGCACCAAAAGGTGGCGAGGAGTTCCGGATCGATGCAGTCGATGATGATGTCGCCCACTCGGCTTGCCACGGGGCGTGAGCCTATCGGGATCACCAACCCAACCAGAACGAGATCACGGGCATGAACTGCCGCGATCCGCTCGGCATGCAGTGTGATAGCACGCAGGCCTTGGCGGGCGCGCGGATCTGCCGGTGACGTGAATGCCCCTCGACACGTCACGCGCTGGGTCGCTGGGGGCGCCTGGTGCTGCGGTGTTCCGCATGATCTGATCATGCGTCATGAGCATCCCGCAGTCGGTCGAAGCGTTGTGTGACGAGCTACGCCAAAGCGCAAAGGCGGCGGGCAGTCGCGTAGACCTGTGGGTACCCGACGAACTGTCGCTTGGCGGTGCCGCATTGCCTATGGACCCGGCCGGTGTTGCCATGGCCATCATCGGCGACACCGCGCTGTCGCTTGACCTCTGGCCGGACGGCTTCACCCAGGGAACGGGCGGGCGAACCTACCACTTCAACGTCGGCGACTCCTGACCATCCGGGACTGGTCCGCAGAGGCGGGCAGCGAGTTACCGCTTCTGCGACCGGTAGCGGCGGAGCAGCGCTGTGATCCTCGGGTAGTCACCGGCGCCGTTGAGTTCCTCGAGCAGCTCGTCCGGACACAGTTCGTACAGGTCGCCCCACCATCGGCGCGCCTTGTTGTCCCAGATCCGGTAGCCACCGGGAACGCCCCTGGCCACGTACCGTCGCCTACTCATCGCCGCGCAATGTAGCAAGGCTGTCGGCACGTGACGCGGCCACGACAAGTCCGCGGTCGGGCGGGGCTGAGATCACGATCTGCACGCCGCCGACCTTAACCTCCTGACGATCTTGTGCCTATGGGTTTGCCGACCGCATTTGGCTCACCATCGCTCATGTGGTTGTGCCCCGCTTCAGGGCGGCCGGGACGAGTGCCGGGCGGGGCAGCACGATGAAGCCGGCCATCGAGGCGAAGTCGCGTTCCGCCGCGCTCTCCCCGACGAACACGACGCGCTCGCACGGCCCGGCGAGCCCAGCCGCGGTGCGGAAGATCTCCGTGCTGTCCTTGCGGCCGAAGACCAGCAGCTCCGGCTCCAGGAAGATCAGCAGACCGGCGTCGTCAAGCGCGCGGCGCACCTCCGGCTCCGGGACCGGGCCGCGGTCGGAGAGGACCCCCATCCGCACGCCGAGGTCGCGCAATGCCGTCAGCGAGGCGATCACCTCGGGAAGCACGGCGAGCTCCAGGCGCGCGCCGCCGTCGAGCAGGCGCGCCCGAGCCAGGGTGTCGCCGATGTCGAAGAACACGATCGCGTCTGCCATGCCGCTCCTCCTCGCCTCACCGAGGAGCAGACCGCGCCCAGGCCATGACCGGTACGCCCGCGTCGGGCAGCAGACACCAGAACCACCCGATCATCGCCACGGCACTGCCCGTCCAAACGACAGCAGTGGCGGCGCCCGCCGGCAACGACCATGTCCTGTTTGACGTCGCGGTCCACGACCCGCAAGCCGTCACCAGCGTCGCCGTCCGACAGCTCCGCGAGGCCGATACCGACCTGCCCTCGGAGGTTGTCACCAAAGTTCCATCAGGGGATCCTTGCCTACGCGAACGGGAACATCGCGGCGGTCTGCGTCCGCGACACCCCGCTTCTGGCAGTAGCTGTTCCCCGCGTCATCGCGTTCACGCCGGCACCTGAAATCGAGTCCACTGACTTTCCTCGAGCATCCCGTGCCGGCGGCCGCATTGGCACAGGCGCCGGGATTCCTCGTGCTGACCGCCGAAGCCTTGAACGGTCCGATCGACATGGCAAGCTGGCCACACGTCAGCCCACCTGATCTGCGCTACCGGCGACCCCAGACGTGGCCGACATTGCGCTCGGCCGCCGGAGTTGTCGTACCCGCGAGGCATACTCGCCCGGAGTGTCAGTTCCGCGTCGAGCCGTGAGGATGGGTCGTGTCTCGAGGCAAAAAGGTCAGCCGGCAAACCCTCATCGGTGAGGCCGGCGTGGCGCTGATCCATACCCGGGTCACCGCGATGGGCTTCCTCTTCGAACCACACCGGCTCGATCATGGAATTGACGGGCGCATCGAGCTCGTCGATCCCGTCACCCAGGAGGCTCTCAACCTGACGCTGCTCGTGCAGAGCAAGGCCAGCACGCTGCCGTTCCCGGGCGAGACCGACACGTCCTTCCGCTACACCTGCCGCGAACGCGACCTCCACTACTGGCTGGGCGGCAACGCCACCGTCATCCTGGTCTTGTCGCACCCGGACGACGACGAGGCCTGGTGGGTCGACATCCAGGCCGCCTTCGCGGATCCGGCGCGACGGGCTTCCCGCACGGTCACGGTCGACAAGCGCCGTCAGGTGTTCGATGCCTCCGCTGCTGCCGAGCTCCTGCGCCGCGCGATGAAACCCCGCTATTGGTACGGCGCGGACGAAGGCCCCGGCCGTCCGATATCCGAGGCGGGGAGCCCGTTCGCCCTCGAGGTCCACAAGGCGATCACCCCGTTCGGCGACACCACCGGCCTACCCGAGCTGCCGCCGTACGTTCCCCGCCAGCACGACGCTGATCTCGAGAAAACAGTGCAGCAGGCGGCCGCCGGCGCCAGCGGAATCGCACTGCTGCTCGGCAACTCCTCGACGGGAAAGACCCGCTCGGCCTGGGAACAGGTCCACCGCCTGCCGAGCCATTGGCGGCTGTGGCACCCGGCGTCGCCCGACGAATTGGTCGAGCGATTACCGTCGGTCGGGGCGCATACCGTGCTGTGGCTGAACGAATTGCCCCGATACCTGTACACCGACGACATTCGCCGGGATGAAACGATCGCGGCCGGGTTGTCGGAAACACTCCGTAACCCCGATTGCGCACCCGTACTGATCCTGGGGACGCTCTGGCACGAGTACCGGTTGCGCCTGGCCCCGGCCGAGGTCGAGATCGGCAGCGACATCCGGCCGAACGCGCGGATCCTCATCACGGGCAAGCTGGTTCCCGTTCCGGAACCTTCGGTGTCGTCGAGTCGGGCCGGCTCGCCGAGGCCGCGGTCACCGACGCCCGCCTCGCCGAGGCCCTGGCCCGGGCCGAGGAAGGGCACATCACCCAGTACCTCGCCGGCGGCCCCGCGCAGATCCAGCGGTATCGAACGGCCGACCCGGTGGCCCGAGCCGTGCTGCACGCCGCGATGGACGCCCGCCGTCTCGGTTGGGGTGAAGTCTTGCCGGCGGGTTTCTTGGCCGCCGCGGCCCAGTCCTACCTGACCGACCTGCAACGCGCCACCCTGCCGATCGACTGGTTCGACCGTGCCCTCAAGGACTATCTACTTCCGCTGTGTCAGGGCGCCCGGGGACCGTTGTCGCGGGCCGGCGACGACTTCCGGCTCGCCGACTACTTGGAGCAGCACGGCAAGCGCACTCGCCAAGGCGAGCGCCCACCGGACGGATTTTGGGCGGCCGCATTGCACGACGACGTCGCCGGCTGGGATGCGGCGGCCATGGCCAGGGCGGCGTACCGGCGCGATCGGCGGGAGATCGCCCAGCGGTTGGCGTTGGAGGCGGCGGTCCGTGGTGACCGAGCGGGGGTGGCCACCTTCGCGGCGATGGTGGAAGAGGACGAGGGCCGCGACGAGGCATCGCCTTACCTCGAACTCGCGGCGGAGAACGGTGATACCCGGTCGCAGCTGGTTCTCGGTCACCGATGCGAGGACTCGGGCGACTACGACGCCGCCAAAGCCTGGTACTCCCTGGCGGATGACGGCACCAACCTGCACGCCCTCGTCGGCCTGGCGTCGGTGCACGCACGCCAAGGGCGGCACGAGCTCGCCGACGAGCTCTACCAGGCCGCCCTGGCCAACGGCGGGGCGCGAGAGGTGGAGTACCAGGCCCGCGACCTCGCCGAACGCGACGAACACGACGAAGCCCTCCAGCTCGCCGAGGAGTCGTTCCGGCACGGCAACCGGGAGGCGCTCACCGGCCTGGCGTGGCGGTACACCGGCCCCGACCTGCCACGCGCCTTCGCCGTGATGCGGCGCGCGATGGCACTCGGCTTCGACGATGCGATCACCGAGATGGTCATTCTCGCCACGACGGCCAACGACCCCGCGCTCGTCTCGAGGTACTGCGACCTCGCGGCCAAGTCGAGCCATCCCAATGCCCAGCGCGTGGCCGGGCATGTCCTCGCGCGATCCGGTCACGAGCGTCGAGGTGCAGCTTTGCTCTGGCGTGCCTTCAACGGCGGCCTGCACTGGTCACTGTTCGAGCTGGCAGAGCTCCGCGAGCGGCAGGGCCGCGTCCGCGCCTCTCGCCGACTCTACCGGCGGCTCACCGGCGTCGGGCAAGTCTTCGCACTGGTCAAGCTGGCCGCCTCGTACGAGCGGGCGGGTGACCAGACCACCGCCGAGCATCTGGCCGCAACTTACGCACGTCTGGAACACTTGGGCTGGAAGGACAGTGGATGGCACTGGGTCGCCGAGGCGCGATACCAACGTGGCGACCATGCTGGTGCGAAGAGACTGCTGGAACGGATCGCGTCCGCCGGCGACACCCACGCTCTGGTCACGATGGCCAAATGGGCCATCGAGACCGCCGATCGGCCGGAGGCCGAGGCGGCGGTGAATCGAGCCATCGACAGCGGGGCGCCCGGAGCGAAGAAGCTCCTGCTGCAACTGAGGCAATCTGGGTCAGAATAGGTCGAGCTGACCCTGTACCTGCCGACAAGTACGTCCGTGCTGGTCAGAGGGCATTCCGACACGCGAAGACGATCTCGGTGCGCTGGGGTCCGGTGTTCTGATTTCCATCGCCGCCGGTAACTCCGCGAGGATGGGTGGCCGGAAAACCACCGGCGAGGACGGCGGAGAGCAGGACGGCGAGCGTGGAGCGCATCAGACCTCCTCGATGCTTTGCGCGAGCAGGACCTCGCCGACGGCCGTGAGCAGTGCGGCCTCCAAGTCGAAAGCCTGCAGATGGGAGAGGCGGACGGAAAGGGGACGGTCCGCGGTGGCGATGTCCAGCACCTCGGTCTTGGTGCGGTATTCGATCCGGGCGCGGTCGAGCAGGCGGAACAGCAGCCCGTCCACGTCGTTGCGGCGCAGGCGAGGACGGGCGCCGACGCCGACCCGTAACGTCGCCGCGGCCGGCACGTCCGGGACGGTGACCGACGTCCGGGTGGCCGAGCGGAAGATCTCGGCCGGAACCACCTCGCCATCCACGAAGGCGACCGGATCGACGTCGGTGAGCGCCGGGAAGGTGACCGTCCACGTCCGGGCAGTCGGGGAGGAAGCCACGAATTCCCCGCGCTCCTGGTGGAAGCTCAACGACGCGGAGACCATGTCGAACGACCCGTCAGCCCCGGCGACGACCAACACCTCCAGATGTACGGGGTCGACCGGGTCGTTGCCGGGCACCGCCGCGCCGTCCAGTGGCACGATCGCCCCGGCGGCCGCGAGCACCGGGATGGTGGTCAGGTCACGGTGCAGGTAGAGGGTGCGCCCGCCGTCGTACACCAGGTCGGTGAGGATGTCGACCCAGACGCCGTCCGGCAGCCACGCCCGCACCCGGCCGAGACCGGTCGTCGCCGAGGCCGGCGAGGTGATCGCGGCGACCACCAGCTCAGTGCCGAACTGATACTGGCCGGGCACCTGGTAGGCCTGATCCTCGCCGGGCGCGCGGTAGTACATCGGCAGGATCAGCGGAAGGTCCCGCTGGCGATTCATGGCGTCCAGGTACGGCACGAGCCGGTGCCGCAGCCGCAGGAACGCCGTCATCACCTCGCGCACCGGGCCGGGGAAGGACGCCGGGTCCTTGTCGATGAACCGGTTGTTGCCTGCGTGCAGCCGCATGATCGGCGAGAAGACGCCGAACTGCACCCACCGGGTGGCCAGCTCGTCATCGCGTACGCCGAAGAAGTGCCCGCCGATGTCGTGGCTCCACCAGCCGTACCCGATGTTGGCGGCGGTCGCCGTGAAGAAGGGCTGGAACGCCAGCGACGCCCAGCTGATGACCGAGTCGCCGGAGAAGCCCACCGGATAGCGGTGACTGCCCGGACCGGCGTACCGGGAGAAGGTGATCTCACCGTTGTCGAGAAAGTGGAAGTGGTTGAGCATCCACAACGGGTCGATGCCGGTGATCCGCGAGTGCGGGCCGGACTGCCAGTCGAGCCACCAGAAATCGACGCCGTCCGCCTCCAGGCCGCGATGCAGCACCTCGAAGTAGGCGGTGAGGAAGGCCCGGTCGGTGACGTCGAAGGCGATCGGCTCGCCGGTCGACAGGTCGCGCCCGAGCGCGGCCGCCATCGCCGGGTAGGCGTCCTCGAACGGGCGCACACCGTCCGCCGGGTGCACGTTCAGCGTCACCCGCAGCCCTCGCTCGTGCACCTGTTTCAGAAAGGCGGCGGGCGCCGGGAAGAGGTCGCGATTCCAGGTGTAGCCGGTCCATCCGCTGCCGTGCGCGGGATCGACGTCGACCAGATGCCAGTCGATGTCCAGGACGCCGACCGAGAACGGGAGGCCGTCCGCGCGGAATCGGTCCAGCAGGGCGAGGTAGGAATCCGCGGTGTACCGGTGATAGCGGCTCCACCAGTTGCCGAGCGCCCAGCGCGGCACCACCGGCTGCGGGCCGGAGATCGCGTAGAGCGCCCGGAGCGCCTCGGTGTAGTCGTGACCGTAGGCGAACACGTACAGGTCGGTGCGGTGAATGTGGTCCGCGCTGACCCAGCCGTCGCCGTCGAACAGGAACGATCGCGAATCGTCGATCACGGCGAAGCCCGTACGGGAGACGACGCCCGGTTCGAGCGGGACCGGGCCGTCGGCGCCGTCGAGCGTGCGGGCGGTGCCGCCGAGGTCTTCCGGCTTCTCCCCGTAGCGCCACACCGAGTGGTAGTTGCTGATCCCGCCGCGCACCGCGATGCTCAGGCCGCTGGTGGTGAACGGGCCGCGGTCGTACGTGAGCCGGAAGCGCGACGTCACCACCTCGAGATGGCCGTCGGTCTCCAGCACCCGGAAGTCGGGCACCGGCAGATGACGGTTGACCGCGAAAGTGGACGCGCGGTCCTCGAACAGGCCGTACTCCAGACGCACCAGGCCGTCGGTGAGCACGGTGATCCGGTAGCGGTCGCCCTGGATCACGGCCGCGGGGTCGGCAGCGGGCCGCATCAGTCCTTCACCGAGCCCGCCGTGAGCCCGCCGACGATGTACCGCTGCAGATACAGGAAGAGCAGCACCACCGGCAGGGCCGTCATCAGCGCGCCGGCCGCGAACACGCCGAGGTTGTTCGACCGGTCCGACTCGATGATCCCGTACAGGCCGACGGCGAGGGTCTTCACCCGGGTGTCGGTGAGGAAGATCGAGGCGATCAGGAACTCGCCGACCACGCTGACGAAGGCGAGCAGGCCGGTGACGGCCAGGATCGGCCGGGCCAGCGGCAGGATGATCCGGAAGAAGACGGTGGCGTGGCCGGCGCCGTCCACGATGGCCGCCTCGTCGAGCTGCCGCGGCACGGTGTCGAGGTAACCCTTGATCAGCCAGACCTGGGCGAGCGCGCCGCCCATCAGCACCAGGCTGTAGCCGGCGAGGGTGTTCAGCCCCAGTCCCGGCACCGCCTCGCCGAGGTCGGTGAACATGGTGAACAGCGCCACCACCGCGAGAAACTGCGGGAACATCTGGACCAGCAGCAGGGAGAGCAGGCCGCCGCGGCGGCCACGAAAACGAAACCGGGAGAAAGCGTACGCGGCGAGCGCGCTGCAGAACACCTGAACCCCGGTCACCACGACGCAGACCACCATGGTGTTGAACAGCCAGCGCGGGAACGGGCGGCCGGGGTCGGCGAAGAGCGACCGGAAATGCACCAGGCTGAACTGGGTCGGGATGACGTCCGTCGATACCACGGTGCCCAGCGGATTGACCGCCGCCGAGACGACGTAGAGCACCGGGACGACCGCGAAGACGACGGCGAGCGCGCCGCCGGCGTGCCGCCAGCCGACCTCCCGCCACCAACGGAGATTCACGTCAGTACACCTCCTCGAGACCGCGGGTGGCCCGGAACTGCGCCGCCGCCAGCACGCCGGTGATGAGGAACAGCAGGGTGGCGATGGCGGAGGCGAACCCGAACTGCGCGCCGCCCGCCCCGAACGCGAGCCGCACGGTGTAGCTGATCAGGATGTCGGTCGCGCCGGCGTCGGGATTGTCCGGCGTGAACGGGCCGCCGTGGGTGAGCAGTTCGATCACGTTGTAGTTGTTGAAGTTGAACGCGAAGGACGCCACCAGAATGGGCGCGACGGCCACCAGCAGCAAGGGAAAGGTGATTTTCCGGAAGGCGGTGAACCCGCCGGCGCCGTCGATGGTCGCCGCCTCCCTGAGGTCGCCGGGAATCGCCTGCAGGGCGCCCGTGGCGACCAGGAACATGTACGGGAAACCGAGCCAGAGATTGAGCAGCAGCAGCGCCGCCTTCGCCCCGAACGGGTCGCCGAGCCAGTTCACGTTCAGGCCGGTCAGGTGGTTGATCAGGCCGAACTCCTGGTTGAAGAACCCGGACCAGACCAGAATGCTGATGAAACCCGGGATCGCGTAGGGCAGCAGCAGCACCGACCGGTAGAGCTTCTGCCCGCGTACTCGGGAATCGTTGAGCATGACGGCCAGGGCCAGCCCGACGGCGAAGGTCAGCACGACCGAGCCGGCCGCGAAGACCACCGTCCAGCCGAAGATCCGCAGGAAGCCGCCGAGGATCCGCGGATCGGTGAACGCCCGCCGGTAGTTCTCCAGTCCGACGTCCGCCCGCCACGATTGGTCGGAGAGGTGGGTCCCGTCGGCGTCGACGAAGAACTCCCGGTCGCCCTCTCGCCGCGGGGTGTAGCGCGTGCCGGTGCTCGTGTCGGAGATGGTGTCGGTGGCCTTGTCGTAGCGCAGCACCGCGCGCCCCTCGAACGCCTCGCGCAGGCCGCGCTGCCGGATGGCGCCACCGGCGGTCGGCACGGCGAATTCCCGCAGCCGCGGTGCCGCGGCGTTGACCTGGGACGGGGTCAGGATGGTGTAGCCGGGCACCGCGGTGACGAACCCGTCGGTGAGCGTCGCGTGCTCCAGCGGCTGCAGCCCTTCCGCGGTTCCCGACCAGGTGGCCGAGGTGGCCCGGTCGACCAGGAAGAAGGTGAACGGCCCGGCGGCCACGTCGCCCGTGGTGCCGATGGTCAGGCGGTACGTCGGTGAGTTCGGCGCCTGGACGACCGAGTTGCTCAGGATCCGCGCGACGGTCTCCGGTTTGGTGGTGCGGGTGCCGTCGCCGTAGTTGGTGGTGGACAGCCGCAGCGTGGCGAGCACCGGCGTGACGATGAACAGCAGGAGCAGCAGCGTGCCGGGCACCAGATACTTCGCCAGCACCGCGCGACCGGTGGCATAGGTGACCAGCAGGACCGCGACGACGACCCAGGCGACGGTCAGCACCACGTAATGCCCGCCGGCGACCAGGCCCGGGGTGAGCGCCGCGGCGGTGCCCACCCCCGTACCCAGGCAGAGTACCCGGACGACGAGCGCGATCACTGCGCCTTGACCGCGCTCTCGATGGTCTTCTGGGTCTGCTGCATGGTGGACGCCGGATCGGCCCCGCCGACGATCGCGGCGTATGCCTGCCCGAGTGGCGGCCACACGCCCTTCATGAACGGGAAGTCGGGCAGCAGGGTCGCGTTCTTGGCGCCGGCGGCGAGCTTGGCCATGTCGGCGTCCTTGGCGGACACCGCGGTCAGCGCGTCGGTGCGTACCGGTGGCCGGGGATCCTGCTCGTACATGGCGGTCATCGCGTCCGGGGTGTTCATCGTCTTGGTGACGAACTCCTCGGCGTACGCCGGGTTCTTCGCGTTCGACAGCAGCCAGAACGCCTGCACGCCGAGGAACGGCGCGGCCGGCTTGCCGCCCTGGAACGGCGGGACCGGCGTGATGTCGTACGGCACCCCGGACTTGCGGATGTCGGCGAGGGCCCACGGGCCCGAGATCAGATAGGCGGCGTTGCCCTCGGTGAACTGCGCGATCGCGTTCGAGCCGTCGATCGACCGGGACAGCACCTTCGCGCCCTTCTCGCCGAGCGCCCCGATCTTGCGGGCGGCCGCGACCGACTCCGGCGAGCCGACGCCGACCTTCGACGGGTCGTACTGGCCGTCGGGTTTGATGGCGAACAGCCAGCCGCCGGCCGAGGTGAAGAACGGGTGCATGTGGTACGCATCGCCGTCCTGCCCGACCGGCAGCGAGAGCGCCCGCTTCACGGTTCCCTTCTTGACCGCGGCCTGACCGGTGCTGACCAGTTCCTCGACCGTCGCCGGCGCCTTGGCCACGGCCTTGGTGTTGCGATAAAGGACCAAATTCTCCATCCCGTACGGCAGGGCCCAGACCTGCCCGTTGCGGCTCACCGAGTCGACCGCGCTCTTCTGGTACGCGGCGAGGTCGGCGGCGCCCAGCGGCAGGGGCTTGATCGTGCCGTTCTGCAGCGCCCCGCCGAGGAAGTCGTTGGGCAGCGTGAGGATGTCGGGGCCGTTGCCCGCGGCGTTCGCCGTGATCGCATTGGCGGCCAGGTCGGCGGCGATCACCTGCACGGCAACGGTGATGCCGTTGTCCCGCCCGAACTTCTCGGCGATCGGCCGGACGGCGCGGCTCGCCGCCTCGGACGTCCAGATGACCAGGTCGGCGTTCTGCCGGGCGGGCGCTCCGGACGCCGCGGCGGCGGGGGCCGCGGTCGTGCTCTGCGCGTTGGGAGCGTCGGGCCCGCCGCCGGAGCAGGCGGCGGCGGTGGCGAGGAGGGTTATCGCGGCCAGCGCGTGAGTCAGCTTCATGAGGACTCCTAGGTAGGCACGTAAGCGCTTACGCAAAGAGGGTGAGACACGGGCCCCTTGATGTCAATGGCTGGCGTCTATGCTTGGGAGCTGATGACGTAACCGCTTACTTGCCTTAGAGTGGGGCCCGTGGCGAAGCGATCGGTGGCGTTGAACATGGCGGACCTTGCCGAGCGCGCCGGCGTCTCGATCGCCACCGTGTCCCGGGCGCTGAGCGGCGCGCCCGGCGTCTCCGAGGACACCCGGCGCAAGATCAGAAGCTTGGCCGACGATCTCTCGTACGCGGTCTCCCCCGACGCCGCCCGGCTGGCCCGCGGCTCCAGCGGTCGCGTCGCGGTGGTGACGCCGGACGTGTCGCACTGGTTCTACGCGTCCATGCTGGACGGCATCGTGACCGGGCTGCGCGGCACCGACCTCGACGTGCTGCTCTACGAGGTCAAGCAGGAGCGGGAACGGCGGCGGTTCTTCGTCGAGCTGCCGGCCCGGCGGCAGGTGGACGCCCTGATCCTGGTGGCCCTGCCGATCAGCGACGAGGAGCGGCGGCGCCTCGACCTGATGGGCGTCACCGTCGTCATGGCCGGCGGGACGCTCGGCGACCACCCGCACGTCCGCATCGACGACGTCGATGCGGGCCGCCAGGCCACCGCCCAGTTGGTCCGAGCGGGCCACCACCGCATCGCGATGATCAACTCATCGGGCACCTGGAGCCTCGAGTACGCGGCGCCCAGCGCCCGGCTGCGCGGTTTCACGACCGTGCTCGAAGAGGCTGGCCTCGAGGTCCGCCCGGAGTACGTGGTGCACCGCCACTGGGGCAGCCACGGCGGCGTGGAGGGCATGAGCGAGCTGCTCAGCCTGGCTGAACCGCCGACCGCGGTGGTGGCGTTCTCCGACGAGGTGGCGTTCGGCGCACTGCGCACCCTGCGCCGCGCCGGGGTGGCGGTGCCGCACACGATCTCGATCGTCGGCATCGACGACCACGACCTGGCCGACATGTTCGACCTGACCACCGTCCGCCAGCCGGTCACGCAGCAGGGCCTGGTCGCCGGCCAGCTGGTCCGGCAGATCCTGCAGCAGGGCGAGCTCTCGTCGTCGCACGTGACCCTGCCGACCGAGGTCGTCGTCCGCGGCACGATCGGCCCCCCGGCCTGATACTGCAATCGGGTCGCGCCCACCACCGTCTACGGGAAGTAAGAGTCGAAAGCCAGTGCGACCACTCGGGTTGGTGTGGGCGTTGGAGCAGCTCCGGGCCCGGGACGCAGGGCGAGCCAGGTTGGCTGGGACGTCGGGGGAAACCTTGGGGCTTGCATTCGAAGCCTTGATCTATGCTGTGGATCATTTCGCGGGGGTAGATAGGCAGGTCATCGATGGTGCGGACGGATCTCGTCGTTCCTGCTCACTTGGTATCGGGTTTGCAGATGCCGTCGCTGTCAGTCACCACCGCCGGAACGGATGTGCAGTGGGTTGATCTTCCGGTGGGGCGATGGCCGTTCCTTCGGCGGTCGCGGCTGCGGCTCCCGCTGGATCCGCCTAGCGCACGGCTCGCCCGGCGCTACCTGCGCGTAGAACCCTGGATCTCGTTGACTCGGCTGGCCGCGCTCGTCGCCCTGACGACCGTCGACATCGTCGACAGTTCGGCGCCGACCTTCTGGAGTTGGATCGTTGTCTGGCTCGTTGTCATCGTGTCGTCGATCCCACGCGTCAATGGCGTACTGCCGCGACAGTCGCCGTACCGCACGGTGGCCGGTGATCTGCGTATACCGGGCATTCCGATCGAGGTCGCCAAGCAGTGGGTTGAGCAGAACCCTGGCGTAGTTCCCACCATTGCGCCGGATCCGCGACCGCGGTCCCGACGCTGGTACGCCACCTGGTCGGCGGTTCTGCTCATCTCGGCGATCGTGCTGTTCACGGTATTCGCCAACAACGGCCGGGAAGACTCCCTCCTGATTTGGGTCGGGGTGCTGTCGTTGTTCCTCCTCGGCGTCGCTATGGCGTTGAAGATGCTGCCGCGTGGCTACATCCGCATCGAAAACGGCGATTCCTGAAGCCGCCGGCGCTAGCCCAAATGGGCAATCACCACGCCGAGCGGAGCGACTGTGCAGTCGGCGAGCGTCGCGACTGGCGCAGAGCCCGCTTCGCAGTGCGAGCCGGCCGACGCCCGCTCCTACCTCAAACGCTGGCGCACCGCCGCGAAACGCAGCCGGATACCCGCCTTCCGCAACCTCATCCGCCGGATCGAGAAACACACCGACGCCATCGTCGCCGCGGTCGAACTCGGCCTCTCCAACTCCCGCCTCGAAGGCATCAACGCCAAGATCCGACTGATCCAGCGCCGCGGCTACGGCAATCTCGACGCCCTCACCGTGGCACCTGCACCTTCCCAGACCAAGGTGAGCAACGCGGTGGCGGGCCGGTGGGACTTCAACGGCCGCTCCGACTACGGCCCGTTCATCGCGGTGGGCATCCCGGCCGGCGGGCTTTCCGCGGCGCCGAGGGCAAGGAGACCGAGGCGCAGACCACAGTGTACGGCGGCACCGCGGGCGCGGCGTACGACGCGTGTTACCACCAGGCGTGCGACACAACGAACAACCTGAATCCCGCGGCCCTGGCCGAACTGTCCGACACCGCGGCCCACGCGGTCTACACCCCGGCCATGACCAGGACCGGCTTCTTCCCCGACGGCTCGCTGCGAGCGGCCGCCCGCCGGTCGGCGGCGAAGGCACCGCGCGCCACACCCCCGAACCGTTGAGGGGATCGGTACGCACGCGCGGAGCCCTGCTGGCCGCGATCGCCACCGCCGCCGCGCTGATCCTGACTCCGTCGCCGGCCCACGCCGACCCCGGGCGGGACGGTTCGGCGTGCCCGGAGGTACGCCTCACGGCCGACCTGCCCGCCCCACCCCTCGGCGCGACGGTCCGGCAGAGCGTCACGATCGGCGACGACTGCGCCGCCCACCTCGGCCCGGTCGAGGTGGTCCCGGCGGCCCGGACCGCCGCGCGCAGCCTCGCCGCCGGGGCGGCGCCGCGCACGTTCCACTCGTTCTCGCAGATGTACGACTGCTGCAACATCCTGATGACGGCGCTGTACTCGGACCACACCTGGAGCACCGGCGACGGTCTGGTCCAGGCGGCGGACTCCCGGGTGAGCACACACGTGAACCGGGAACCGTGGGACGCGGGCTGGACCGTGCGCGAGTCCACCGGGTCGGGGGGCTGCACCGGCGCCTGCCCCGCGGCCACGTTCACGGCGCACGCCGACTTCACCTACCGCGGCATCTTCGACGTCACGGGCACCTGGTACGCCAACACCCACGACTCCTCGGTCGTGCTCGCCGGGGACGGCACGGCGACCTGCCGGCACACCGTCGACCTGCGGCACACGTTCATCGGCTGGCACTGGGAGCACGGCTGCTCCTGAACCCCGTCCGGTCAGGGCCGACAGCGCCGTCGGCCCTGACCGGGCGCCGGTTTCGAATACGCTGCCCGGGCTCGGCGAGCCGTTCGGCTCACTGATCCTCGCCGTCGCCGGTCGTCGTCCGGGTACGCGGCTGGTCTGCCCGACGGTCCGGTGCCGGCGGACGTTCCGTGAGCGGGTTGCGGGGGGAAAGCCGAATCTTGAAGCGCGGGCGTCAGGAGCGGACGGGAAGGCTTCGATCTTGCGGTGATCCGCGCTGGAGAAGGGCCCCCGCGGCGGTGATCCGCCCGGACGGCCGGCGTGGTGTCGAGTGCCGGTCGGGCCCGGCGTGGCGGCGAGTGCGCGTCCGCGTGTCGGTCAGCGGTCGTGCCAGGCGAGCGCTTTCCTGCGCAGTCTGCGCGCGCGACAGCGTAAAAATCTTTAAAGCATCTATCTGTTAGACAACTTCACGATTAAGCTCATCGATCGCATCCCGCGGTGGCATCCCCGGCCATCGCGGCCTCGGCCACGGCAAGGCCACCGTCTCGGCCAGCGAGGGCCTGCACAAGCAGCTCAAGTCGGTCGCATCGGCACACCCTGTGGAAGCCGGCCGCGCGACGGGCCGCTCAGTCGTCGCAGCAGGCGTGCCGGCTTTCCTCGACGTAGTGCGGGTCGTGCCACCAGTACCCGTCGTTCGCCGGATGCGCGTCCGGCGACGGCAGGATCGGGCTCGCCGCGACGGCCGGCGTGGCGGTGCGGAACGGTTCGAGGAGCTGTTCCACGGTGTGCAGCACGCCACCGGCCATCACCCGCCGCACGTTGGCCGCCTGTTTGATGTCCGTCAGCGGATCGCCGCCCAGCACCACCAGGTCCGCGTAGTGGCCGGGGGCGATCCGGCCGAGCGGTTCGCCGAGGAATTCGCCGGGGACGCGGGTCGCGGTGCTCAGCGCGTCGTACGGTGTCATCCCGTACGCGACCATGGCGCGCAGGTTCAGATGCGTGCTGACCGCGTTGGGGGAGATCGGCGAGTCGGTGCCGTTGATCACCCGGGCGCCGCCGCGGATCAGCCGGATCAGGTGCGCCACCTGCCGGGCCAGGTTCTGCCGGTTGACGGTCTGGTCGGTGTTGCGCGCGGTGGCCGCCGCCGCCTGCAAGTTCGCGTACTCCCAGGCGGGGTAAAGGGTGCGCACGCGCACGTCGGTCAGCAGGCTGTCGTCCTCGGCCAGCAGCGTGACCGCCAGGAACAACGTGGGCGTCCGCGACGCGCCGGTGGCCGTGAAGATCTCGGCCACGTCGGAGTAGACGGCGCCGAGCGCGGTGACCGTACGGGAGTAGCCGAACCGGCTGGTCGCGCCGACGTGTTCCTGGCCGTCGCCGCCGAACGCCAGGGCCGGATAGTGGTAGTGCGAGGTGGCGTGGACGCCGTGCCGGTGCGCCCACGCGATGACCTGCCGCTGCCGTTCGGGCGCCAACCGGACGTACGCCTTCATCAGGTCGTAGTCGAGCGCCCCGGCGCGTTCCAGCTCGAGCGCGAGCTGCCCCGGCTCGTACGTGGGTCGCATGAAGTTGTAGAAGATCCGCGAGCCGTCGATCGCCTCGCCGGTGGCGAAGTACCGGGGCCCGACGCGGGCGCCGGACTGGACCGATTCCCGCTCCTCGACCATGTGGTACGCCGGGCTGCCGGGTGACCGCGTGGTGGTGACACCCAGCGACAACCACAGCGGACCCTGCCGGGCGCCGTACGCGTATCCCTGCATCTCCCGGTGATGGTGCATGTCGATCAGTCCCGGCGCGACCACCGCGTCCCGCGCATCCACCGGCCGGCCGTCGCGTCCGGGCCGGTGCGGCGCGACCTCGGTGATGCGGCGGCCCTCGACCACGATGTCCACGTCTTGGGCCAGGTCCCGGCGCACGCCGTCCCAGATCCGGCCGGCGTGGATGACGATGCGGCCGCGCGGCGCGGTGTTGGCCCAGGTCAACGGCATCGGAACGGCCTGCGGCGGGCCGCCGTCCGCGGAGACCATCCGCAACACACCGTCGTGCAGGTAGAGCAGCCGGGTGGAGTCACCGCTCCAACTCGGCGCGTCGGTCACCTCATGGGTGATCTGCCGGGGCGTGCCGAGGTACTGGCCATCGGGTCGGACGTCCACCACCCACAGAACGCTGGCCAGCACGAACGCCAGCCTCCGGCCGTCCGGTGACCAGACCGGGCCGTCGTCGCCCCGGGTCTGGATCGACCGGTGCGGCAGCGGGTCGGCGTAGCGGCCGGCGCCGGTGGCCGTGTCGACCAGAAGGATCTTGCTGAGCCCTTCCCGGAAGCGGGCCGAATAGGGCACCACCGCGGCGAGCGCGATGGTCCGGCCGTCTGCCGACCAGCTCGGCCGGCCGGGTTCGAAGGTGGCCGTGAACAACTGCCGGACCGCGCCGGTGGCGACCTCGACCGTGTACAGCGCGCCGGTCTGGTCCAGGAACGCCAGGCGAGCGCCGTCCGCGGACCAGCTACCGGACAGCGCCGCGTTGGGCACCGCGGTCAGTTGCCGGTCGGCGCCGGTGGTCAGGTCGCGCACCCAGATGTCCAGCTTGCCGCCGCGGTCGGTCGAGTACGACAGGTAGCGGCCGTCCGGCGACCACGCCGGGTCGGACTTCCACCATTGGTCGCGGGTGAGCGGCCGGGGCGGTTGACCGATGCGCATGGTCCAGATGTCGTTGAGCGCCCGGAACGCGACCGACCGGCCGTCCGGCGACAGCACCGGGCTGCCGATTCCTAGTACCGGCCGGGGCGTGCGCGATTCGAAGTCGCGGCGACGCTTGCGGTACCGCGGGGTCGTGAGCGCCAGTGCCGCGAAGAAGCCGATCTTGGTGGGCGGCGCGCCGATCCGTCGCCGACGGATGTCGCCGTCGGCCGCGTAGACGATCTCCCCCGCGGGAGTCCAGGAGACCCGGAACGGGAACACCTCCTCCCCGGTCACCGCGGGTTTGCCGTCGAGCCACAGCTCGCTGCGCCCCTCGACGGTGAGCTGGTAGACCAGCCCGGACCCGTCCGGCGTCCACTCCGGACCGTGGATGACCTGGCCGGCCGGCACGGTGACCGCGGTGCTGCGGCCGCCGGTGGCCAGGTCGACGACGTCGATCCGGGTGTTGGCGACCACGAACGCGATCCGCCGGCCGTCCGGCGACCAGGCCGGCTCGTACTCCTGCTCGGCGGTGTCGGCGACGGCGGTGACCTGCCCGGAGGCCAGGTCCAGCAGGTGGATGCCGTACGTGCCGGAGTGGTCCGCCGAGAAGGCCAGCCGGTCACCCGCGGGCGCGAAGCGCGGCTCGCGGTGATCGTACGGGCCCGAGGTGAGCCGCCGCAGGCCCGAACCGTCCGGGCGGATCAGCCACAGGTCGAAGGAGCCGGTCCGGTACGACTGGAAGGCGATCGTGCGGCCGTCCGGCGACCAGTCCGGCTGCGCGATGTCGAACAGATCGCCGGTCAGCCGCCGCGCCGCCCCGCCCGAGGCCGGCAGCACCCACAGCACGCCGACCAGGTCCATGGCGATCCGGCGTGCATCCGGCGACAGGCGTACCGCAAGGTTGGTGCCCTGGTTGGCGCCAGTCCGGCGGATGCCGGCGGCCGCGGCGCGCGACGCCCGCGGGCCGAGCACGGTGGTGCCGGCAACGCCGGCGAGGAATTCACGTCTGCTGACGGCCATCCAACTAATAGACACCCATGCATGGAAGTCCGCAATTCCCCACGGCTGGTCGGCTCGGCCGCGGCGTCGCGGGAGTGTCCGGCAACCATCAGTGGCAAATCCGTGCACCGGAGGCCTTCCTGTCGGTGCGAGGCCACCAGCGCCAAGTTCGATCAGCCTGGTCGCGGCCGGGTACGACACCGACCACTCCTGCGCTTCACACGAACTGGTCAGGGTTTCCGGACCGGTGCACTCGGGTTGCGCTGCCGCAGGGTGCTTGGTCCCGGCCGGCCAATGCCGACGACAACAACATGACTATCGGCGGCGATGCACAGAGCGGTCTGTTGCTCGACCTGGCCACCGTGCTCGCCGGCGAACATCTTCCGATTCAGCGCGTTCTCGAGGTGGTCGGCCGGCAACTGCGCGAAGATTGTGGGCTCGTGGCCGCCACGCTCTACGTCGCGGACGGGGACGGGGATGCCGTACCACTCGCGACCTGGGGTGCCGCCTCCGACCGGCAAGACATCGCCGCCGCGCAGCTGTCCCCCACGCCGTCGCCGTCGCCGGCACCGGGCGCGCTAGCGCTGCGGCGTCGCGGGCGGACCCTGGGCGCGCTGATTCTCACCGGGTCCCGCCTGGAGCGCCTGCGATCCGACGTCGCGGTGGCGCTCGCGCTTTACCTCGCGGACGAACTGTACGCGCTGGAGCAGGACCGCGAACGCGAGTTCCTGACCAACGCGGGGGCGGCCATGCGGCGCCTGTTCGAGGAAGGCTCGGTCGCCACCAGCGTCGAAGAAGCCGGTACGATTCTGGCCCAGGTCACTGCGGACCTGTTCGGCACCGAGCGGGCCGGCGTGCACCTCGTCGATGAGAACGGACGTATCCGCTACACCGTCGGCGTCGGCGTCACCGCGCAGATGAGCCAGGCGCTGTCGCGATCGCTCGTGGGCAAGTTCGCCCGGGACTCGCCGGTGTGGCGCAGCGCGGAGGAGACCGGCGGCCCGGTGCTCGTCCAGGACGTGAAAGAGTCCGCGGTACGCGCCGGCGGCTTCGCGCAAACGCTCGAGATCCGCTCGTACCTGGCGATGCCGTTGCTGTCGGCCTCCGGCATCGTGGGTATGGCGATGTGTGGCGATCACACCGAGATACGGAAGTGGTCGGCCGCGGATCGTGAGATGGCCCGGCACCTGGCCCTGCAGGGCGCACTGGTCGTGGACGGCGCGCGGCTGCGCCAGGCCGAGCGGAGCCACCTGGCCGAGATGACCCACCACGCCTTCCATGACGGGCTGACGGGCCTGCCCAACCGGACCATGCTCATGGACCAGCTGGACCGGCTCGTCGCCGGGGACGGCCGAGGGTCCGGGGCGTTGCTGCTGCTCGATCTGAACGGATTCAAGGGCGTCAACGATCGACTGGGCCATGAAGCGGGCGACCTGCTCCTCGATCAGGTGGCTCGGCGGCTACGCGGCCTGATCGGCGACGCCGACACGGTGGCTCGCCTGGGCGGCGACGAGTTCGCGATTCTGGTCGCGGGCACCCCAGCCGTGGCCGAGGCGGTCGCGGCACGCGTCTACGAGCTTCTCGGTCGGCCCTTCTCCCTCGACGGCGAGCCAGTGCGGATCGGCGCGAGCGTGGGCATCGCTCTCTACCCGGAGCACGCCAAGAACGCACGCGACCTGCTGCGGTGCGCCGACTCGGCGATGTACCACGCCAAACGCCACCACACCGGCCCCCAAGTGTACGAATCCCGGCGCCTCAGCCGGTCGATCTGACGCCGAGGCTTGATGCGCTGCGCAGCATGGCGGTGCGTTGCCGCCAGGACGACGGCGAAGCGTTTTTCGTCGACGACTGGGCGCAGTCACTCAACGTGACGCCGGTGGGCCGATGCCGCCCGGTGGTAACCGCAACACCGCGAACGCGTTCGTGAATCCTGGGCTGCCGGGAATCCCGGCTGACTGGAGGCGGTGCGAGGCGAGTGCACGCCCTCTGCGCACCGGGTACCGACGGGGCCGGTCGGGTCAGCGGAATCCGCCGGCCAGAAGCATCAGGTAGCCGACAGCGGTCAGGGGCAGCGCGTAGGCCAGGGCCAGCCCGCGCGTCCGCCAGCTCGGGGCCACCACCAGCGTGACCGCCACGGCCAGGATCAGCAGCACGGCCGCGTAGCCGAGGCTTGCGGTGGACTTGCCCGGACGGCTCAGCTGGAGCACGGCCTCGGCCGCCAGAACCGCGGCCGGTAGCGCGAACGCCGGGGCCTGCCAGCGCGTCGGGGTCCGCGCGAGCACACCCCCGGCGCCGAAGACGACGCCCGCGAGCACGCCGAAGCCCATCCATAGCAGCGCCGGCCCCGAGTAGATGATCGACCAATCGTCGTGCTGGATCAGTGCGGCCGCCACGTAGTAGCTCGGCACCGCCACGACCAGGAACACCGCCGCCGCGACCGCGGCACGCGGCAAATCCCACCGGGAGCTCAGCGTCAGCAGGAACGCCGCCACGGCCCAGACCGCGATGGAGTTCCCGAGCCCGCCGAACGGCGATGGCACATATGCGATCCAGACGAAATCGAGGACGCCGAGAACGATCCCGGCACCAGGAGCGATCAGCGCCACGCTGTTGTTGACCTTCACCCGCCGATGCTACGAAGGTGGCCGGCCCACGGGGATCCACCACGAGACCGGTACCAGGAGGGCGTCACCCGGCCAAACGACGGAGACCGGAACGGACCTCGACCGCCACGGCAACAGGGCGGGCGGGAGATCGACCCGGGGCACGCTTGCCGAGGACGGTACAGACCACGGAACTTGGGCGACCACGTTGGGGCCTTCAGTCACGACCACAACGCTCCCGGGTCGCACGTCGGAGCGTGCCTCGTCTTTGGTCAACTAGCCACGCGGCTTCGGCGACCGCTACCCAGGCACTCCGGTCGGCGACCCGCAGCACGAAGGAGGCGAGTCCGGGCCCGACCGTACTCGGCGGCACGAACGCCGCAGCGGCATAGTAGCCACTCCCAGCGGATGCCGGTGTAGAGAACGAACACGACCAGCCCGAACTCAGGCCATACTGGCTTACCTGATCGAGTTCGGAGCTCTTATTAGGGTGCAGCCCATGAGGTTGTTCGTTGCCGCCTACCCGCCGCCCGAGGTCTGCGACGACCTGGGACTACGGCTGGAACAGCTCAAGGTCACCGCGGCGGCGAGCAACGGCGTCAACACCCGGCTGGCGCGCCGGGAGACCTGGCACGTCACCCTGGCGTTCCTGGGCGAGGTCCCCGATGACCGCGCCGGGGACGTCCCCGGAACGCTCCAGCGGGTAGCCGACGGCTGGCGCACCGCGGGCTCCGCCGCGCCGCAACTACGCCTTGCCGGCGGCGGCAGGTTCGGACGCGGCCGGTACACCGTGCTGTGGGTGGGTGTGGACGGCGACCGGGACGCCCTGACGTCGCTGTCCCGGCGGGTGCGCCGGGAACTGAAGCGGGACCGGCTCCCGTTCGACGACAGAAGGTTCAACCCGCACCTGACCGTGGCCCGCCCCGGCGACCGCCTGGCCCCCGCCGAGGTGGAGGCGGACCGGGCCGAACTGGCCGGGTACCGGGGGCCGGCGTGGCGGGTCAAGACCATGGTCCTGGTCCGCAGCCATCTCGGCCCGACACCACGGTACGAGCACCTCGGCGCCTGGCCGCTGGACTGAAGTCCAGAGCCCTTCCGGCACCTGGCGAACCAGCACTTGGAAGCCGTGCACCCCAGCCCACTGCACCAGAGTCAGCCGGGCTGCAGCGCGCGAACCCAACGCACCCACCGCCCGGCAGATACTTGCTGACCGACGACAGTGGCCCGGCGGGTGCCCGCGATGTCTCGGTCGCCGGACGGCGACATACTTTTCCTCGGCTGGCGACTGTCCGACGAGGGCACTGCGCGCCGTCGCCTTTCCGGATGGGTGAGGACGGCCACCACGGTCGATGACGGGATCGAGCGATTGGTCGTCATATGGTTGCTTGATCCCATCGGATAGGTTGACTCCCGCCAATGTTCGCGCTGCTGACGGGGGAGTCACATGTCCATGCAGTTTTCACGCCGTACCGCACTCGGGCTGGGCGCCGCCACGGCTGCGCTCGCGATCGGCCGGCCGGCCGAGGCCGCGATGAGCGGACCGGCCTGCATCGAGGCAACGTACCAGCGGGAGAAGACCAAAGCGGGCGGCACCTGGCATACGCACATCGCCGGGGTGGACGCGACCGGCGTGCCGATGCCGATCGTCGAGGACGACATCGACCACGTGACGCAGGGCTACAGCGTCCAGAAGCTCGCGGTGGCGACCGCGGTGATGGACAAGATCGATCGTGGCGAGCTGCAGCTCGGCCAGAAGCTCGACCTGCCCGCCGACATCATCCTCGGCGGCAGCGGCATCTACTTCCTGCACACCGTGTGGGGCGACGAGATCACCATCGCGAACTTCCTGACCGCGATGCTCCTGGTCTCCGACAACACAGCGGTCCGCATGTGCGGCCGGGTCGTTCCGGCCGCCGAGATCAACGAGATCCTGGCCGCGAAGGGCTTCACCTACACTCGCGTCCAGCCGGTGGCCAACCCGAACCGGTTCTACCTGGGCACCACGACGCCGCGGGAGATGCATGACCTGCTGTGGCGGCTGGCGACCAAGACACTGCTGTCGCCGGCGTCGTGCACGTTCCTGCTGAGCATCACCCGGTGGATCAACGGCTACATGGACGGCGTCCGCCGCGTGATGTCCTCCGAGGAGCGTAGCCGGGTAGCGACCAAGTACGGTGCCGACTTCAACACGCTGGGCGCGTCCCGTCACGAGGCAGGCATCATGTTCGGCCCGGACGGCCTGCCCAAGCTCACTTACGCGATGTTCGCCGAGGCGCTGGGTGATCAGGACAACTACGGCTCCACCCACCCGGCCGTCCAGGCGCACGCGAAACTGGGCCGCGCCATGATGGACAACCTCCCGGCCGGCGCCCCGTCGGCGACCGCGATCCAGGCCGCCCGCGCCGAACGGCTGCGGCCCTTCGTCCCCGTCAACGGCGGCTGACCCCGGTCCGACGCTCACCCGCCCGCCTCCGCTGACGCGTCGACCGCCAGCGAGGAGATCAGCGCCACCATCGCGGACGTCGCGGCCGCGGCGAACTCCACCGCCGAGGGGTCAACCGCTCCCAGGGCGCGGCCACCGACCTGGCCACGATGGCCGGGGAACTGCGGACGCTGGTGTCCGCGTTCACGCTCCGACCGGTACGGGCGGCGCCAGCGACAGCGTGAAGACGGAGCCGACGTCCAGCGTCGACGCGACGGTGACGTCACCGCCCATCGCCTGGGCCAGGCGCCGGGCCAGGAACAGTCCGATGCCGGTGCCGCTCGTACTCATGGTCATCGGGTCCTCGACCCGGTAGAACTTCTCGAACACCCGCTCCAGCGAGTCGGCGGGGATACCCCGGCCGTGGTCGCGCACGTCGACGTGCACGGCCTCGGCGGTGGCGCGCACGGTGACCTCGACCGTGGCGTCCTCGGCGGAGTACTTGAGCCCGTTGCCGATCAGGTTCGCCAGCACCTGCAGCGTCCGGCCGCCGTCGCAGTATGCCGCCACGGGCTCCTCCGGCGCGGTCACCACGACCCGCGGCGAGCCGAGGTCCTGCGCGACCTGGGCGGCGAGTGCCCGCAGATCGTGGCTGGCGCCGGAGACGTCGAGCGCGATCTCCTCCCCGTCACCGAAGCGCGACGCCAGCAGCAGGTCCTCCACCAGCCGGGACAGGTGCGCCGCGCGGTCCCCGATGAGTTCCAGCGCGTCCGAGCGCTTCTCCGGGGTCATCCGGTCGCCACGTTTGCGCAGCAGGTCGACGTAGCCCACGATCGGCGTCAACGGGGTCCGCAGCTCGTGCGACACCATGGCGATGAAGTCGGACTTCAGCCGCTCGGTGCGGTACTGGAGGGTGAGGTCGCTGATGACGATCACGTCGCGGGTGAGCCGGCCGGCCGCGAAGGTGGCCGAGTGGGCCATCCGGATCCGGCGCTGCTCGCCGTCCGGATGCTGGATGGTCAGCTCCGACGCCGCCCGGGGCGCGTCCGGCGACACGGGCATCAGCGATCCGGTCTCGTGCTGTGCGGGCGCGTCGAACAGCTGCGCCATCGGCCGGCCGAGCGCCTCGGCCGCCGGCACCCGAGTGAGGGCCTCCAGAGCGGGATTCCACATCTGTACGAGCGAGTCGGCGTCGACCACCATGATGCCCTCCGCGGACTGCTCCACCACCGCCTGCAGTTTGCTGGTCTCCTCCACCAGGCGGTCGAGGTGCTGCGCACCGCGCAGCGACACCGCCAGCGCGTTGGCCAGCGAAGCCAGCAGCGTGACGTCCCCGGTGGACATCCGGCGGCGCGTGCGGGAGACGAACGCCGCGGTGCCGAACCGGCGACCGCCGGCCGCCACCGGCACCACGACCACGTGCCGCAGGCCCGACGCGACGTGCTCACTCGACTGCACCGGGCCGTCGGCGTCGCGGGCCGCTCCCAGCCAGGACGGCACGGCGCCGCGGTGCACCACGGCGGGTTCCGCGGCCGCGACCGACAGCGCCTGCTCCTGGCCGGCCGGCAGAATGAGCGCCAGTTCGGCGTCGAACGCCTCCCGCACGAGCAGCAGGAACCGGCGTTCCACGTCCTCGCGTTCGGCCAGCGCGTGCGACAGCCGCAGCAGGCAGGCCGAGCGGGCCCGTTCGTCGGCCTCGCGGGCCGCGGCCCGGTACGCGTACGTCACCGCGAGGGCCGGCATCGCCATGAACGGCAGCAGCAGCGGGGCGTGCAGCGCGATCACGGTCGTGGTGAGCCCGGTGGCGACGGTGCCCAACGCCATGTAGGCCGACAACCGGGCCTCGGCCCGCACCACCGCCCACGGGGACAGGCCGTTGATCAGCCCGAGCACCTGCGCCAGGCAGCACAGGTTCACCGCGGTGAAGGCGAACGTGCCGGCCACCACGGCGGCCAGGACGCGGGGTGTCACCGTGCCGGGCGAGCCACCGGCCAGGTGCACGGTGAGGACGAGCACGGACACCGCCGCCGTGTACGTGCCGAGGTTGAAGGCTGCCTTGACCGGCGGGCGCCGCTGCACCACGCTGGCCGCGACGAGACCGGCCGCCGCTGCCAGCAGCGCCTGGCGCGGCGGCAGCAGCAGGACGTCGATGACGAGCGCGGCCTCGTAGAGGCTCAGCTCCTCCACGGCCTCGCCGTGGCGCAGCCGCACGACCGTGACCTCGGCCAGGCAGGTGAGCAGCGCCAGCCCGGGCAGCAGCAGCGCGGTGGGCACGGTGATGCCGTGCAGCACCTCGCGGTTTCCGGCCAGCGCGACGACGAGGGCCGCCAGGATCGCGCCGAGCAGCCCCACGGCGGCGACCCGGCGGAGGATCGGGTCGCGGACCTGCGCGTGCAGCGCGGCGGCCGCCCGGGTGAGCCGGGGAAGGCCGGCACGCTGTGCCGAGGCGCTCACGACGGGGGCAGCCAGGCCCAGGACCGTGCGGCCCAGTCGTCGCCCGCCCACGCCCTGGCCGCCCACTCGTCGCCTGCCCAGGCCCGCGCCCGGGCAGCCCAGTCGTCGTCCGTCCAGGTCCGGGTCGCCCAGGCCCGTGCGGCCCAGGCGCGCGCCACCCAGTCGTCGCCGGCACCGGACCAGCCGTTGGCGGCCCACGCCCGGGCGGCCCAGGCACGGGCCGCGGGGTCGAGTGTCGCCCAGGCACGGGCGGCCCAGTCCCGCGAGGGCGGGGTCAGCGCATTCCACTCCCGGGTGGCCGCGGCCCGGTCACCGGCCGCGATGGCCGCGGCGAGCGCGGACCACCGCTTCGCGTCGCGGCGCAGCGTGTCGGTGTCGTCGTCGTAGCCCTTCTGCGCCTTTCCGGTCGGCCAGCCGGGGGCCGCGGCCAGCACCCGTCCGGCGTCGAGGCCGCCCGCCCCCGCACCCGCCGCCGCGGTCAGCGCGTGATTGACGTACGTGTTGCTGACCAGCAGGTTCTTCACCGCGTCGGGGTTCAGCCGGGGCTGCACGGCCAGGGTCGCCGCGATCAGCCCGGAGGTTACCGCGGTGGCCATCGAGGTGCCCGAGCCCCGGAAGTAGCCGTCGCCGATCCGCGCCTGCGGATTGCCCGTGTCGATCACGCTGCCCGGCGAGCGCAGGCTCACGATCCGGCTGCCCGGGGCGACCAGCTCCGGCTTGGCGTCGCCCTGCCACGTCGGGCCCCGGCCGGACCAGGCCGCTACCACGTCGTCGGCGCGACCGGTCGTGCCCGAGGTGTCCAGGCCGCCGGTGGTGAGCAGCAGCGGGTCGTTGCCCGGCGAGGTCACCGTACCGATGTCCGGGCCGTCGTTGCCCGCGGGCACGACCACCGTGACGCCGTGGCGCCACAACGATTCCAGCGCCTGGTTCAGCGGGTCGAGCTGGTACGGCAACGGGCTGCGCGACGACAACGACAGGTTGAGGACCTGCACGTCCTTGCAGTGGTCGCTGACCCACTGCAGCCCCCGCAGCACGGTGACCAGGTCGGTACGCCCCTGCGCGTCGGCGACCTTGACGTCGGCGAGTTCGGCGCCGGGCGCCACCCCCCGGTAGGCGCCGTCCGACGCGGCGCCGGACGCGGCGATCAGGCCCGCCATGAACGTGCCGTGTCCGTAGCCGTCCCCGCCGCCGGTGCCGGTGAGGTCGACCCGGTGGGTCACGCGGCCCGCGAGGTCGCCGACGTTCGCGATGCCGGTGTCGACGACCGCGACGGTCACCCCGCGCCCTTCGGTGCCGGACGCGGGCAGGCCGAGCATCTGCCGCACCGTGGTGGCGGTGCCGGCGTCGTCGGACGTCGCGGCGGCGATGGTGAGGGCGCGTTGCGGCGCAACGCTCCACTCCGGATCGAGCGAGCTGCCGATCGGCAGCCGGGCCGCGACACCGCGGATGATCGGCAGGGAACTGAGCACCCGCCCGCCGACCGCCTCGACCGCGCGGGCCGCCTGCTCGGCGCCCAGCCCGGTCACCACAACCTCGCGCCAGGACTCACCGGCCGGCTGCACGGAGGCGGCGGCCGGCACACCGGCCAACGCCAGGGCGGCCGCCGCGACGGCGGCGAGCCCCCGCCGGGAGGCGGCGGTGTATGCGGCGGGACCCACCGGGTTGATCGGTCTCATGGGATCGCACCTCACTTGTCAGCGGTTCCCGTACACATCGGCTCGTGTGCAGACTCCGATGCGTCGAAGACCATCGGCGTGACCGGGGGGTACCTGAGCAGAACTTGATCTCACGCTTGGCCGGAGTAGCCCTGGCCGCGCGCGTAGTCGACGGCCGCCTGGACCTCCGCGATCGGGGTGTTGTGCCCGAGCACCCCGTCGATGAGGTACAGCACCTCGTCCGCGGTGAACGGCTTGGCCAGGAAGTAGTCCGCCCCACTGGCCCGGCCGCGCGACGAGCAGTCCGGCAGCGCGGTGAGCAGCAGCACCGGCACCCGCGCCGTCTCCATCGCCCGGATCTCGCGCAGGACCCCGTATCCGTCGAGGCGCGGCATCATGACGTCCAGCACCACGAAGTCCGGGCGCAGCGCCATGTACGCCTGGACGCCGTGTGCGCCGTCGATGGCGACGTGCACCTCGTGGCCGTCCAGCTCCAGAACGTCCATGAGCAGCCGGCAGATCGCCGGATCGTCGTCGACCACCAGAACCTTCGCCATGTCCTTCTCCTGATCTGCCGGGGTTGTCGATGTCGGGGGGCCTCAGCGGGCGAACGCGTGGATGATCTGCAGTACGCCGGGCCCGAGGATCACCACGAACAGGGCCGGGAAGAGGCAGAACAGCACCGGGAACAAGATCTTGATGGGTACCTTCTGGGCCAGTTCCTCGGCCCGCTGGCGGCGCTTGACCCGCATCTCGCGGGCATGCTCGCGCAGCACCCCGGCGATGGGGATGCCCAGCTCACCGGCCTGCACCACCGCGGTGACGAAGGTACGCAGCTCCGGCACCGTGGTCCGCTCGGCCAGCGCCCGCAACGCCGCGGCCCGGCTCACGCCGAGCTGCATCTCCTGCAGCACGCGCAGCAGCTCCCGCGCCAGCGGCGTACGGACGTTCTGGGCGACCTGCGCCATCGCCGCGTCGAACGCCAGGCCCGCCTCCACGCTGATGACCAGCGTGTCCAGCACGTCCGGCATGGACAGCAGCAGTTCCTTCTGCCGCTTCAGCGCCAGGTTGTAGACCATCAGGTCGGGCGCGAAGAAGCCGCCGGCCGCGCCGAGCGCCCCGCCGAGCAGCGCACCGCCGCCCGCGCCGAGCAGGCCGCCGAAACCCGCCCCGACCAGCCCGCCGACCGCGAGGGTGACCCCCTTGAGCGGCACGAGCCGGGCCAGCGACATCGACGGCGGATTGCCCGCGTAGTCGAGGTGGCGTTGCAGGCGGGCGATGGCGCCGCTCGGCGTCAGCAGCGTGCCGAGCCGGCCCAGCCGGCGGGTCAGCGGCGCGCCGATCCGTTCGGCGAGCGGCCGGTCCCGGGGGGCGACGAACGTCGCGGCGGCGGGCCGGGGCAGCGAGTCCAGCAGCCGGGCGACCCCGGCGCCCTCGCGGGCTTCGGTGAACGCCAGCGCCAGTACGACGGCCGCGCCGATCAGCGCGACCAGCCCGAGCCCGAGCACCATCGACGGTGGCATGCTCACACCTCCACCTTGACGAGCTTGCGCAGCCAGAGGGCGCCGATGACGACGCCGACGACGGAGCCGGTGAGCATCAGCAACCCGAGCGGCTCGGTGTAGAGCGGACGCAGGTAGTCACGCCGGAACACGAACATCCAGCCGCCCAGGACGATCGGCATGCCGAGCAGGATCATCGCGGACAGGCGGCCCTCGGCGGACAGCGCGCGGACGTGGCGGTGCAGCCGGGCCCGCTCCCGCATCGTGCCCACCGCGGTCTCCAGCGTCTCGGAGAGGTTGCCGCCCACCTCGCGCTGGATGCGGATCGCCATGACCAGCCAGGCCATGTCCTGGCTGCCGTTGCGTTCGCCGACCCGCTCGAGCGAGTCCTCCAGGTCGCCGCCGAGCCGGGTTTCGGCCAGCGCGCGGCCCAACTCCCCCGCGATCGGCTCACCGCCGTCGCGGACCAGCGCGTCCAGGCCCTGTGGCAGCGAGAACCCGGACCGCAACGACCCGACCAGCAACTGCAACGCCTCCGGCAGTTGGTTGCCGAACGAACGGGCCCGGCGGGACGCGCGCAGGCGCAGGTACATCGCGGCGCCCTGCCAGCCGATCAGCGCACCCGCCGGGATGGCGCACCACCAGGGCAGCAGCACCAGCATGCCCAGCACTCCCCCGACCGCGCAGCCGAGTCGGATCAGCTGCCACTCGGCGGCCCGCAGCGGGCTGCCCGCGCGGTCCAGTGCCAGCTCCAGCCGTTGCCGCCGGTCCGGGCGGCGCACGGCGCGCTCGGACACGGCCAGCGCGGCTCGGACGAGGCCGTTGCCGTCCGCGCCGGAGGTTCCCGCGTCGCCGCGCCGGTTCGGGGCGAACCGTTCCAGGTCGCGGATCCGCCGCTTGATCGGGCCACCGGCCAGCAACGGGCCGAGACCCAGCAGCGCCGCCCCGAAGATGGCGACGGCCACCACCACGATGGTCACCGCCGGTCCGCGACCCGGTGCGCCGCTGAACCGGAACGTCTGCGGTGCGGCGGCCGCCGCCGGGTCGGCGCGAAACGCCACGGGCACGTCGGCGGCGACGATCTGCCCGCCGATGCGCGCCTGTACCCGCAGCACCGTGGTGCGGCCGGACAGCGCGGGCGGGACGGTGGCGCGCACCAGCACCGGCGCCGGCAGGCTCTCGGCCATGCCCCGGAACGCCGCGCGCAGCGCCGGGGCGTCGGCGGCGCTGAGCACCCGCCCGCTGCCGGCCGCCGCGACGTCGCCGAGGCGTTTCGGGTCCGCGCCGTCGCCGAAGGCCACCGCGTCCACCGTCGCCTCGGCCCGGGACACCGTGGCCAGCAGCCGGTCCGCGGTGAGCCGTGAGGAGGTGTCCGCGCCGTCGGACAGCACCACGATGCGCCGCTCGGTGAACGTGGCGGCCGAGGCGTGGCGCCGCTCGTCGAGCAGGTCCTCGGCGGCGGCGATGCCGTCGTACAGGGCGGTGCGCCCGGCGGCTTCCAGCCGGGAGACCGCCGCGCTGAACGCGGCCCGGTCGGCGGTCGGCGCGAGCGCGACGGTGGCCTTCTCCGCGACGGCCACCAGCCCCAGTTGGACCTCCGGCGGCGCGGCGATGGCGTAGTCGAGGGCGGCGGCGCGGGCGGCGCTCAGGCGGGCGCCCTTCATGGATCCGCTCGTGTCGAGGACCAGCACGACCCCTCGAGGCGGGGCGCCGGCCGACGTCGACGCGACCTGGCGGATCCGGGTGGGCAGTACGACGCCGTCGGCGGTGACGCTCACCGTGGCGTCGGCCAGCGAGGTCAGGTGGCTTCCGGTCACGAAGAACTCGACGGCGCCGGGCGAGGGCTGCACGCCGGTGACCACGAGGCCCGCCGAGGCTGCGGCGGCCGGTCGCGTGGGCAGCACGCTCAGGGCCACCAGGAACGCCGCGACGACGAGGCGACGGGTCATCGCCCACCGGCCTGAAAGACGTCGACGCCGACGGTGACGCCGTGCGCGGCCAGGTGCTCCAGGAACCGGGGCCGCAGGCCGGTGGGCTGCAGCGTGCCCTGGAAACGCCCGGCGGCGTCCGTGCCGGCCCGGAAGTCGAACAGGAACAGGTCCTGCAGGGTGACCACGTCGGACTCCATGCCGACGACCTCGGTGACGTGGGTGATCCGGCGGCTGCCGTCCTTCAGGCGGCTGACCTGGATGATCAGGTGCACGGCCGAGGCGACCTGCTCCCGGATAGCCCGTACCGGCAGGTCCATGCCGGCCATGAGCACCATGGTCTCCAGGCGGGCGAGGGCGTCGCGGGGGGTGTTGGCGTGCAGGGTGGTCAGCGACCCGTCGTGGCCGGTGTTCATCGCCTGCAACATGTCCAGGGCGGCGCCGTCGCGGACCTCGCCGACGACGATCCGGTCGGGGCGCATCCGCAGCGCGTTGCGGACCAGGTCACGGGTGGTCACGGCGCCGCGGCCCTCCACGTTCGCCGGTCGCGACTCCAGGCGCACCACGTGCTCCTGGTGCAGTTGCAGCTCGGCGGCGTCCTCGACGGTGACGATGCGTTCCTCGGTGGGCACGAAGCCGGACAGCACGTTGAGGGTGGTGGTCTTGCCCGAGCCGGTGCCACCGCTGACGACGACGTTCAGGTGCCCGCGGACGCAGGCGCGCAGCAGGTCGGCGGTCTGCCGGGTGAGCGTGCCGAAGGTGATCAGGTCGTCGACGGTGAACGGGTCCCGGGAGAACTTGCGGATGGTCAGCGACGAGCCGTCCAGCGCGATGGGCGGCACGATGGCGTTGACGCGGCTGCCGTCGGGCAGGCGGGCGTCGACCATCGGGCTGGCCTCGTCGACGCGGCGCCCCACCCGGGACACGATGCGGTCGATGACCCGGCGCAGGTGGCCCTCGTCGGCGAACTCGGCGGCCACGGCTTCCAGGCGGCCGCTGCGTTCGACGTAGACGCGGTGCGGGCCGTTGACCATCACCTCGCTGACCGACGGGTCGCGCAGCAGCGGCTCGAGAGGGCCGTGCCCGAGGATCTCGTCGGTGACTTCCTGGGTGATGCGAGCGCGGTCGGCGCTGGTCAGTGGGGTTTCCTCGACGGCCAGCAGCTCGGCGACCGTCCGGCGCACCTGCAGTTCCAGCTCCTCGGCGGCGCCCATCTCGTCGTACAGCTTCGGGCCGAGCAGTTCGGCCAGGCGGCGCTGGATGCGCAGCCGTACCTCGGTGATCGGGTCCGGGCCGGGCCGGGCCGCGACCCGCAGCCGGTCGCCGCCCTGGTCGGCGGGCCGCGCCTCGGCGCGGACCGGTTCGGCCGCGCGGGTCCGCTGGGAAAGGTGTTCGGCGAGACCCATCAGTGCCTCCGGCCGAACAGTAGGGACCGGTGGCGGCGGCCGCGGCCCGAGTCCGGGGCGCCGCACTTCGCGGCCAGCTCCCGCATCGCCTTCGCGACCGGGTGGCCGGGGCGCTCGATCGCCAGGGGGACGCCGCGGTTCACCGACAGGGGGACGTCGCGCGAGGACGGCATCAGCACCGACGTCGGCTGCCCGATCGCCTTCTCGACGTCCGCGACGGTCAGGCCCACCTCGGAGTCGGCGCGGTTGAGCAGGACGAGGCGGCGCTCGGCCGGGTACTGCAGCATCTCGAACGTGGTGAGGGTGAGCCGGACGCTCTTGAGCGCGGGCAGGTCCGGCGTGACCACCAGCACGAACCAGTCGGTCCGGTCGAGGGCCGCGAGGACCTGGTCGCTGACGTACGGCGGGGTGTCCACGACGACGTAGTCGTACATCGGCGCCAGCACGCCGAGCAGTTCGGCGACCAGTTCCCGGCCGACCTGGTCGCCCTCGGCCGGTCCCGACGGCGCCAGCAGCACGTCGATGCCGTCGCGGTACGGGGTGATCAGCGAGCGCACACCGTCCTCGTCGAGCCGCCCGGCCATGCCGACGGCGTCGGCGAGGGTGCGCTCCGGTGGCAGCTGGAGCATGATGCCGACGTCGCCGAACTGCAGGTCGAGGTCGACCAGGCAGACCCGGCGGCGGCCGTTGTCGGCGAGGGTGACCGCCAGGTTCGCCGCGACGGTGCTCTTGCCGACCCCGCCCTTGCCCGCGAACACGGTCAGCACCTGGGTCGTGTGCTCCCCCGCGGCCGCCGGTACGGCGGTGAGCTGCCGCGACAACGCGACGGACCGGGCACAGGCGGCGTCGACCGCGGCAGGGTCGCCGGCGGGCACCACCTCACGGATCCCGGCGCGCATCGCCTCGGCGAGCACGTCCACCTCGACGGACTCGCGCAGCAGCAGGACGCCGAGCGCGGGCCGTTCGACGCGCTGCCGGGCGGCGAACCTGACGGCCTCATCGAGCGGCACCCCGGCGCCGAGGACGACAAGCTGGGCATCCGGCGACGCGGCGACGGCGGCGGGAAGCTGCGCCGGGTCCGGAACCGCGCAGGCGGGCTGCGCCGAGCCGGGAAAGGCGGCGGAGGGGTCACAGTAGATGGTCATCGTCATCACCAGCGCCGTCACGGGAAGAGGGTGTTGTTGTCGACGCCGGCGTCGGGTTCGACGGTGGCGGTGTCGTCCAGCAGCGCCAGCGACAGCGTTCCGGTCAGCGAGACGTGCACCAGCTTCTCGGCCTCCTGCTGACTCACCGCGACCGTGACCAGCATGGTGACGCCCGCCTTGGCGGCGGCGGACGAGCCGTCGCCGCCCGAGGCGGCGGCGGTGGAGTCGCCCGCGGTGGCCGCACCGGACACGCCGCGCTCGCCCACGCCGATCACCTCGACCCGGGGCAGCAGCACCCGGGTGGCCTGGTTGTAGTCGTGGCCGCTGCTCAGGCCGTCACCCGCCGGCACCCGGCCGCGCCCCTCGCGCATGGTGAACGTGCTGAACACGGCGACCCGGGAGCCGGGCCGTACGTAGCCCGCGACGCGGCCCGCGGCAGTGACCTGCACGCTCACGGCCAGCTTGCCGTCGGGTACGGGCAGGCCGCCGGTGACCTCGCTGGGCTCGGCGAACATGCCGCGCAGCAGCAGCTGGCTGGGCGGCAAGTCGGCGCTGAGCACGAGCGTGTCGAGCTGCGTGTCCAACTTGCCGAGCGCGGTCGCGGGCACCGTCTCGGCGGGCATCGCGACGCGTTCGGTGTATCCGCCGCCGCGGATGGTGGCCGCGCTGGTGCCGGCCGGGATGCGCTGGGTGCTGATGAGCACCCAGACGGCCTGCCGGCCGGCGAGGGCACGCTGGTCGGCGCCGCGTACGTACCCGACGACCGCGATGCAGCCGATGCCCGCCAGCACGGCCGCGACGAGGACCGCGAGAAGCCGCCGTCTCATGGTTTCTCCTGCCCGGCTCAGCCGACGAGGTTGACGACGGCGGCGCCGAGGTCCGGGCCGCCGATCTGCGAGCCGGTCGCGTGGACCAGACCGCGCACGAAGTAGCCGTACAGGCAGCGCTCCTGGCCGCTGCAGTGGTGCATGTTGGTCAGCCAGGACGGCTCCGAGAATCCGGAGAGCAGGTACCCGGTCAGCACGAAGGGGGCGAAGCCCACGAGGTGGTACTCGGTGTTCGCGCCCTGCCCGCGGACGTTGTCGTAGACCGGGATCAGCACCATGCTGCGTGCCTGCCGGGCCGCCTCCAGGGCGTCCTTGCACGGGTGTGACGCCGAGTTGCCGGTGTCGCCGTCGAACGTGCCGTCCGCCTGCACGATCGCCGTGCAGGCGGCGGTCGGGTCGTCGAGCCACCCGAATCCGCCGGGCTGGTCCCATCCGGCCGGACCGGCCGGGCAGACGGGGTTGCCCTGGCTGTCGTGGAGCTTGACGACGCGTTCGGCGCTCGCGGGCGGGACGCCCGTCGCCGGCCAGAGCGTGGCGCCGCTGTCGGTGAGGTTGTCCCACTCGCAGAGGGAGAAGGTGACGGCGAATCCCTGGGCCACCCGGGGCGGGCCCCACGCGACCCGCGCGCAGCCGCCGACGGTGGTGCCGGGGTCGCCGCCCGCCAGCGCGCGGGCGAACACCGACGGCAGCACGGTGGAGCCGTTCGGCAGCCGGGTCTCGACCCGCACCTCGGCGTACCGGACGCCCTGCGGTGCGGTGCCGAGGCAGGCCGAACGGTTGGTGGCCGGTGCCGGGCAGGCTGCCAGGCCGGTGCCGGTGCCGCAGATCGCGGTCACCTTCGTGGCACCGTCGGCGGCGTTGGTGTTCGCGTACCGGCCCGCCGTGCCGGTCTGGCCGGCGCACTGCGCCGGCGTGATCGCGCAGACCTCGGCGACGGCCCAGGCGGCGGCGTCGGCGCCGCTCTGCAGCTGCTCGCGTTCGGCGTAGAGGCGGCCGACGTCGACCACCACGGCGGCCACGCCGAGCAGCACGCCGACACCGAGCACCACCGCAACGGTCGCGGCGATCGCCCCGCTGTCGTCGCGGCGGGGCCGGTGAAAGAGCGTCAGCCGACGCATGGCATGACTCCTCGTGCGGTGATGGTGAAGGATCCGTCCGATTTCCCGCCGAACATCGCCATCAGCGACCCGACGGGGGTCACCGGGCGGAAGGCGGAGGACACCTGGACGACGGCGTCCCGGGTCAGGTCGGTGCCGCAGGCGGTGACCTGCACCGAGCTCACCTTGGTCGGGCCCGCCGCGGACGTGACCCGCGCGCGGCCGTCGAGCCCCATGGCGGTGGCCCGAGCACCCTCGCGGGCCGCCTCGGTGAGCGTGATCTGTGCGTTGAGGGCCCGTCCGAAGTCGATGATCCCGAACAGGAGGAGCAGCAGCAGCGGTAGCACGATGGCCATCTCCACCGCTGCCGCCCCCCGGTCGGATGCCGGTCTCCCCACGAGCCGGCCCGCGGGCGCGGCCGACCGCGTGGGCCGGCCACGCCCGCCGCGACTCACGGTCCGGCCGGGGCCTTAACGGAGTTGGCGACCCCGCCGAACATGTTGCTGAGGTTGTCGCCGAGCAGGACCACGGCGCCGATGATGACGACCGCAATGAGCGCGACCATGAGGCCGTACTCGACGGCGGTGGCGCCTTCGTCGTCGTGAGGGCGCACGGACGCCAGCAGTGCCTGGATGTACTGAACGAGCATGTGAACTCCTTGGAGACTCCGCAACCCCACCCTTGCAACCGGGTGACTGCGCTTAGTCATCGTCTGGCGACGGAACGTCATGAGTCTTTTCCCGAGGAATTCGATCAAGGTGCGAGACCGCGGGCGATCTGTGCAGTACCGGGCCGTGGTCATCGCCCACCCCGGTGGCGCCTTACGAACAGGCATTCGCCGCCGCGGAGGACGTTTCAGTGCGTAGGAGATCCTCCGTCGTCCGCTCGTTCATCGGCATGGCAATTACGTGATGTGTCACGTAATCTCGACGGCGTGCCGGACGTGCCGTGACCGAGGAGGCCGGCATGGCGAGAGCAGTGGTAGCTACCGGATACGGGCCGCCCACGGTCCTGCAGTCCGGCGAGGTCGAGGTCCGCGATCCGGGGCCGGCGCAGATCCGGGTGGCCGTCCGGTTCGCGGGCGTGGGCCCGACCGACCTGGCGATCCGAGCCGGCCATCTGCGCGAGGTCTATCCGTTGCCGCCGGGCGGCGTGCTCGGCTTCGAGGCGGCCGGCACGGTCGAGGCGGTTGGCGCCGACGTCGCCGACGTTTCCCCCGGCGACGAGGTAGCCGTGTTCCTGAATCCCACCCTCGGCGGCTACGCCGAGCTGGTGCTGGCCGACTTCTGGGTTCGCAAGCCCGCCTCGGTGGGCTGGGCGGCCGCGGCCGCGTTGCCGGCCTCGGCGGAGGCCGCGATCCGGGTGCTGAACCAGCTCGGCATCGGCAGCGGCGAGACGCTGCTTCTGCTGGGAGGCGCCGGTTCGGTCGGCACGATCGCCACGCAGATCGCCGTCGCGCGGGGCGTCAAGGTGATCAGCGCCGTCCGCCCGGTGGACTTCGCGGCGGCGGAGGCAGCGGGCGCGACACCGGTCGACTTCCACCGGCCCCTCGCCGAAGCCGTGCCGGCCGTCGCCGGGCGGATCGACGCCGTCATGGACGCCTCCGGCCGCAGCGATCTCGAGGCGGCGATCGAGCTGGCCGGCGGGGCGAAACGCGTGATCACGCTGTCCGACCCCCGCGGCCCCTCGCTGGGCGTCGCGCTCTCCGGACCGGTTCCGGAGTACGTGCGGGACCTGCTGGCCGAGGCGATGGGCCTGCTGGCCACGGGCCGGCTCCGACTGCGCGAGCGGACGGTGCTGCCACTGGCGCAGGCAGCCGATGCGCACGCCCGCCTGGAGAGCGGCGAGTTGCGCGGCAAAATCCTGCTCCGCATCTGATCAGCGGTCCGGCACCGACCACAGTTCCGCGCCCGGCAGAGATCCACGCTCGACTATGTTGTCGTAGACGGTCTCCATCGCGACCGTCAGCTGTTGCACGATCTCCGGCCGCAGACCGCCGAGGAACAGCCGGCGCACCAGCTCGACGTGCCCCGGCGCGGCCGCCTCGATGGCGTGTCTGCCCGCAGTCGTCACCGACACCTCCGTCACCCGGCGATCCGACGCCGCCGACCCGGTACGGACCAACCCGCGGCCCGCCATCCGTTTCGTGTGGTGCGAGAGGCGGCTGCGCTCCCAGCCGATACGCGCTGCCAACACGGTCATCGACAAGGCGCCACCGGGCGTGTCAGTGAGCGCATGAAGCACGTCGTAGTCGGCCAGCGACAAGCCGCTGTCCGCCTGAAGCTGACGGTTCATCTCGAAGTTCATCCGCAGCTGCACCCGCATGAACGCCTGCCAGGCGCGTTGCTCCTCGGCAGTCAGCCAGCCACCCGCCGGAACGGCAGCACTCCTGCGGGCTCTCGGCACAACATCCCCTTCCGGTCTCCACCGCGAGCCATGTCGTATCACAGACCACGGCGCCTCCGGCATCAACCCGACCGTACGCGAGATGGGCCTGTCCGCCGTCGAGCCGGCCGGCCGACTTTGCCCGTGGGCGGGCCTTTGGTCCCACGAGAAGGGGTTGTGTCATCGGCTCGGTGTGCCGTAGCACCATCGGAGCAGTGTCAGCTCAGTTTCTGGCTGGACGTCGCCGACGCCGGGTCATCGCGCCAGGTGGTCGGTCCCCACCAGAAGGAAGTTCGCGGCGCGTGACCGATATGCGTTGAGGAAGGCGTCCTCGACACCCGTGTGGTGGCGTGATCGGGACCGCAGCTCCCAGTACGGGATGGCGTCGGCGGTCAGATCGACCACGCGGTAAGGTACGAACCCGCACTGCGCCAGTGTGGCGAAGTACTGGCTGCGGTGGTGCATCCGGCAGCCGTAGTGCTCGTCGATCCAGGCCACCTCCGGGGATTCACCGACGATGTCGTTGACACACCAGGTGATGACGACGTAGCGCCCACCGGGCCGGACGATCCTTGCGAACTCCCCGAACAGCTCGAACAGGTCGACGTACATGGTCGTCTCGTTGGTAACGACTGCGTCGTAGCGTCCCGCCGGGAAGCCGGTGCGCAGCATGTTGCGGAAGTGGAACGCGACGTGGTCGGCGCAGCCGCGTTCGCCTGCCAGCCGGGTGGCGAAGTCGACCTGGTACCTCGAGATCGTCACGCCGTCGACAAAGCAGCCGAAGCGCTCGTGCAGCATGAACGCCGTTCCCCCACGCCCGGATCCGGCATCGAGCACCCGGCTGGCGGGCCCGACGTCGCCCAGGGTGTCCAGGATCAGCTCCGTCTGCCGGTTCTCCAGCCGGTGCAACTCCCTCAGGATCGCCGTCTCCCGCGCCTCGGGCGGCAGTTGCAGGATCGACCGGTCATAGTCGCCGACGCCGTAGTGGTGATGGATCAACCCGTCTTCGGCGCCGAGGAGAAGGTTGATCGGATCGTTCCGCTTCTGATCCCAGTATCTGGCCACGGAGGCCTCGTAGGCGTTGCCGATGACCGCGGACCGGTCGGTGAGTTCGCCGTGCATGGCTGCCTCCTCGTTACGTGATCGCGCTCTCGCGGAGGAGTGTCGACATCGTGTCGTAGTCGTAGAACTGGTACATGTCCCACACGAACGCCGTGTGGGCCCACAGGAACCTGGCCAGCGTCCCGATCTCGTGCGGAGCGCTGCGGTGAGCCTGGTCCAGGTAGGCCAGGTCGGCGGCGCACGTCTCGCGCAGTCGCGTACGCGCGACGTCCAGTGCCTGATCCTCGGCGATCCCGTCCGCCGCGTAGATCCGCTGCAGCAGCGACACCGCGTTGAGCTTGCCTTCGTTGCGTTCCCTTGCCTCCGATCGCAGATCGTTGGCGAGCCGGAAACAGCGGGCGGCCGCGAGGATCATCGGGGCGACCATGTCGAACGCCCGCGCGGCGGCCGGCTCTCCACCCACCACGCATGCGGTGACCGTGTACGGCCGCATCGCGATGGTGGTCATGCCGTTGTCGAGGTACGCCTCGTAGCTGGGGAGGTCGTCGGTGGCGAGGGCCTGGTGCCACCGGCGTTCGACCAGCATGCCGCGCACGACCTCGGCCATTCCGTCGTCCCAGGCCCCGTCGAGGCTGTCGAACAGCGGGTAGCGGGCGAGGTCGCGGCGGTTGGCGTCGAAGGCGGCCAGCAGCAGGTCGGGTGCACGCCGCCCGGGCTGGAGGAATCGGGCGCCCCACGCCTCGACCACCTCGTCGGGAACGGCGGGGTCGTCGAACACGTCGTCCACACCGAAGATCCACAGCCACCACCGGGTGAGAAGGCTGAGCTCCGGCACCGCCAGCAGGGGCATGCCTACGGCGGCGATCAGCCCGCACGCGGCGGTTACAGAGCTCCGGCGCACCACCGGGTAATCGCGCAGCCAACGCTCGCTCGCGTCGGTGACCTCACGGGCACGAGCGAGTAACCGCGTACGGTCGGCCGTGGGCAGACTCGCCAGAAAACCCACGGTGATGTTGCCCACCGCCGCTCCCGGGACGTTCAGAACATGCGGACAAGCGACAGTAACCCCACCCGGTCGGCCAGGGGAACTGGCACGGTGGCTCGCTGCCGGATCGGGTCGACTTGGCTGCCGGTCCGGCCAAGTCCCGTGCCCAATCCGCATGGACAGTCAGAGAGTCATAAGTCCGGGTATAGCACTTAGGAGCTTGTAAATACTTTCGAGGCTTATCGCCTGCTTCATCATCGCTCGATGTCGCGATGTCTCGGCTGCGCTGATCCGATGGCCTCGGCGTCCAGGCTGTACAGGATCACGTGCGCACCGTTGATCACTGCCGGATCGTAGACCGCGGAAGGTTCGGGGAAGGTCGGCTGCCTAGCGTCCTTCGCATCGTGCACCACCGATGCGGAGGAGAGAGCCAATGTCCGAGACCGCCACCCGCCCTGCGCTCAACGGCGTGGACGTTCCGGCCCTGTTCACGACCCTGAACGCGGTGAAGGCCAGCCCGCAGATCGCCGGCTTCCAGTTCCGGGCCCGTAACACCTGGATCAGCGGCACCCACAACCGTTCGACCATCCAGGGGTTCTACGGCGCGGGCCAGGAGGACACCAGCCGTACCGAGCCGTTCGTGTACGACGCGGACCATCCGGCCGTGCTCGTCGGCAACAACCACGGGCCGACTCCCGTGGAGTTCCTGCTGCACGCGATCGCGGCCTGCCTCACCGCCGGGCTCGCGAACATCGCCGCCGCCCGCGGCGTCGTCCTGCGGCGGGTCGAGTCGACCGTCGAAGGTGACATCGACCTGCTCGGCATCCTGGGCCTGGCGCCCGAGGTCCGCAACGGATACCGGCAGATCCGGGTGAATTTCCTGATCGAGGCGGACGCGCCCGCCGAGCAGCTTGCCGCGCTGATCGAGCAGTCGAAGCGCCGGTCGGCTGTGTACGACGTGCTCGTCAACGGCACCGACGTGGTCATCGACGTCGAGACGTCCTGAACCGTCCGCGATGACCGACCGGGAGGCGGAATGGACAACCGATGGGACGCGGTGGTGGTCGGCGCCCGGGTGGCCGGCGCGACGACCGCACTGCTGCTGGCCCGCGCCGGCTTGCGGGTGCTCTGCATCGACCGGGCCCGCCACGGCAGCGACACGCTGTCCACGCATGCGCTGATGCGGGCCGGCACGCTGCAACTGCAGCGCTGGGGGCTGCTCGACGCCGTCCTGGCGGCCGGCACCCCGGCCGTACGCCACACGATCTTCCACTACGGCCGGGACGACGTACCCGTCTCGATCCGCCCCGCGGCCGGCGTGGACGCCCTCTACGCCCCGCGCCGGACCATCCTCGACGCGGCGATCGCGAACGCCGCCGTCGAGGCCGGGGCAACGGTACGCTTCGGCACCACGGTCACCGGCCTTCTTCGCGACCCGGACGGGCGGGTGGCCGGGGTGGCCACGCGTACCCGCAACGGCGCCGCCCGGGCGGAACGCGCGGCGCTGGTGATCGGCGCCGATGGTCGCGGGTCGCTGGTCGCCCAGGCGATCGGCGCGCCGATCGAGATGTCCGGCCAGGCCTCGTCGGCCTTCCTCTACGGATACTGGACAGGCCTGGACGTGACCGGGTACGAGTGGTTCTACCAGCCCGGGATCAGCGCCGGCGCTATCCCGACCAACGACGGCCTGACCTGTGTCTTCGTCGGAACCACCGAGGCGCGCGCGGCCGTCCTCGTCAGCGGCGGCGGCACCGGCGGCGCGTTCCGGCAGCTGGCCGGCCGTACGCCGATCGCGGCGCGCGTGGCCGGGGCCGGGCGAGTCGGCGGCCTGCGGTACGCCCGCGGCCGACCCGGCTATCTTCGCCGTTCCTGGGGGCCGGGCTGGGCGCTGGTGGGCGACGCCGGGTACTGGAAGGATCCGCTGAGCACCCACGGCATCACCGATGCGCTGTGTGACGCCGAACTGCTGGCCCGTGCGGTGCTGTCCGCCCCGGAGCCCGGCCCGGATCAGCTCGACGCCCTCGCCGGATACCAGTCGATCCGCGACGAACTGGGCCGGCCGATGCTTCGCGTGACCGATCGCATCGCGTCGCACGACTGGGATCTGATCGAGGTACGGCGGCTGCTCATGGAGCTCGCGTCCGCGATGACCGAGAAGCTGGAGCGGATCGGCACGGTCCCAGCGGCGGACGAAGTGGTTAACATCCGGTGAGAGGTCGGTGATGGACGTCCGGATTACCCTGTTGGGCGGCTTCGAGGTGGTCATCGACGGTCGCCAGGTGCCGCCGGCCGAGTGGCGGCGGCGGCAGGCGGCCGCGCTCGTCAAGATCCTGGCGCTGCTGCCCACCCGATCCCTGCACCGCGAACGGGTGATCGATGCGCTCTGGCCCGGCATCGACGTGGCCGACGCCGCGCCGCGGCTGCACAAGGCCGCGCACTACGCCCGGCGTTCGCTGGGCGGTGCCGGGTCGGTCGTGCTTCGCGGCGAGGCCGTCGCGCTCTTTCCGGACGCCGAGGTCGACGTTGACGCCCAGCGGTTCCAGCGGCTGGCCGAGTCGGCCATGGCTGCGGGCGACGCACGGGCGGCCGGGTCCGCGGCCGATCTGTACACCGGGGAGCTGCTGCCTCAGGACCTCTACGAATCGTGGGCCGAAGCGGCCCGGGAACGGCTGAGATTACTGTATTTGCGGGTTCTGCGGGCGGCCGAGCGCTGGGAGGCCCTCGCCGCCGCCGACCCCGGCGATGAGCAGGCGCATGTCGCTCTCATGCGGCGCCTGGCGGAGGCCGGCGACCGGCACGCCGCGGTGCGCCAGTTCGAGCGGCTCGAGCGTGGCCTGCGACGCGAGCTGGGCGTCCGGCCGAGTGCCGCCGCGGTACGCCTCCGCGACGAGTTGCTCGCCGCGGATGGCGCCGCGGCAGACGGCCTGGTCCGGGCGCCGCTCGTCGGCAGGGCGGCGGAGCAGGCGCGCCTCGCCGCGGTACTCGACGCCGCGCACCAGGGCCGAGGACGTGTCCTGTTCGTCGGCGGCACCGCAGGGATCGGCAAGACCGCACTGCTCGCCGGCCTCGCAGCCGCCGCGTCGGCCCGGCGCATGCGGATCGGCGCCGGCGTGTCGGCCCGGATCGAGGGCGACTGGCCCTACGCCCCCATCCTGGAGGCGCTGGCCGATCTGTGCCGGCACCACCCGACTCTGCTCGACGGGCTCGACGACGCGTTCCGGGACGAGATCGAGCGCGCCCTCGCCGGGCGGCATTCCCCCTGGGACGGTCAGGGCGCTCACCAACGGCTGTTCGTCGCCACCGCCGAACTGCTCCGGCTGGCTGCCGCGGGCTCGGGTGCGGTGCTGATCGTCGACGATGCCCACGACGCCGATCACGCCAGCCTTCGCCTGCTGCACTACCTGGCGAGGAGCACCGTCACCGAGCGCCTCGTGATCGCGGTCGGGCACCGGCCGGTCGCCGCCGGAGCGCTGGCCGACGTGCGGCGCAGCCTGCTCGGACGGTACGGCGCGGACGAGCTCGAACCGGCGCCGCTGGACGGTGCGGCTGCGGCGGCGCTGACCCGGCGGCACCACCCCGGCGCCGATCCGGCGGTCATCGACGCGGTCTACCACGCGTCCGGTGGTCTGCCGTTCGCGGTCATCGAGATCGCCCGGGCCGCGGCGGCCGACCGCTCGGACTGGACCAGAGCGCTGCTGCCCGCGAGCCTGACGGCACCGGCGTTGCGGGCGCTGTCGTCGGCCGCGGTGCTCGGCGCGACCCTCGACACCGACGAGTTCACCGGCCTCACCGGGCTGTCCGACGAGGACGCCTACGCCGTTCTCGACGAGTCGCTCGATCAGCGGATCCTGCATCGGACGAGCGCCGGCTACGCCTTCCGGCACGCGCTGCTCCGCGAATGCCTGCTCGACACGATGGGGCCGGACGAACTGCGGACTGCCCATCTGGACGCGGCACGCACCCTGGAACGGCTCGGCCGCTCGCCGGCCCGGATCGGGCACCATCTGGTTCAGGCCGGGCACGAGTCCGCCGCGGTGCCCTGGATCCTGAACGCCGCCGAGACGCAAGCGGCGCTCGGCGCGTACCGCGACGCTCTCGCCACGCTGGACACCGTGCGCGACGCCGCCTCCGGCGCGGACCTCGCGCGCCTGCTCGCTCTGCGTGCCGACCTGCTCAGCGCCTGCGCGGACCTCGGCGCGCTGACCGCGTACGGCGACGCGTTGAAGATCGAGTCGGAGCCGGCGGCGCGGGCCCGGCTGCGCACGCGGCTGGCCCGGGCGGCGACCATCGCCGGCGATCTGGACACCGCCCAGCTCGCCCTGGCCGGCCTGGACATCGACGGGAGCGACAACGATGCCGCGCTGTTGCTCGCCCGTGGCCACCTGGCGTTCTACCGCAACGACTTCGTCGCCGCCGAAGCCGCCGCCGAGGAGGCGCGCCGCCGCATCGCGCTCGGCGCCAAGAGCTGGCGCCTGTTCGACCTGATCACTCTCCAGGGCCTGCTGGCGCACTATCGGGGCGAGTGGTTCCAACGGCTGCGTACCGAACTGCGCACCGGACTGACCCGGCCGGAGCTGGCCGTCGGGCTCTTCGACTCGCACCTCTGCGTCGCCGAATACCTGCTGTACGGCCCGACCCCGTACGACGAGGTTCTCGCCCTGGCCGGTGGCCTGCGGGACACCGCGGAGCGGGCGGGTGTGTTGCGGGCGGTCGCGTTCGCCGTGGCCCTTCGCGGGGAGGCAGCCCTGCTGAAGGGTGACCTGGAGCTGGCGGACACCGAACTGCGGGCCGCCGCCGACCTGCACCACGGTCTGGAGTCCCCGGCCGGCGAGGCACACTCCCTGCAGCGCCTGGCCGAGGTGCACCTGGCGCGCGGCGACCGGGCCACAGCCGACCGGCTGCTCCAGCGCTCGCTGCACCTGGCCCGCTGGTCCAGCATGGGACAGCACCTGCTGCATCGCATCTACGGCTGCATGATCGCGGCGGCACCGGACCTCGAGACCGCCCGAGCTGTCATCGACCGCGCCGAGGCGACCCTCGGAGGGCAGGACCACTGCACCTTCTGCGAGATCATGCTCGCCGCGCCGGCCGCCCAGGTGTGCGCCGACGCCGGCGACATCGCCGAGGCTCGCCGGCACCTGCGCGCGGCCGAGCGGTCGCTGACTTTGTGGGAGGGTACGGCCTGGGAGGCGTCCCTGATCGAGACGCGCGCTCACATCGCCCGCGCCGAGCACCAGAACGCCGAGGCGCAACGCCTCTTCCGGGATGCGGCGGCGCGGTTCGAGGCGGCCGGCCAGCCGCTCGACGCCCAGCGCTGCCGACATTAGCGGACGGAGCTTGCGGATCGCAGCGGGCGAGCACCTGGACACCGGCAACGGCCTCGTCTTGCTCCGCGCGAAAGGCCCGGACCGGCGGCATGCTCGGTCCATTCGACGGCCGGCTCAATCCGCCGTGCCTGAACTCCGGGCGATACGCGCCGGCGGCAGACGCATCGGGAGGAGCATCGTCTTGTGCCACCGCCGGGCGATATGTCGCCGCGGCCGGTTCACGTGAGGTGCTGGACCAGCTCCTTGCAGAAGGCGGGCAAATCGTCGGGCTTCCGGCTGCTGATCAGCGCACCCTTCCCCGCGCTGTCAACGACGACCTCCTCGTCCACCCAGTCCGCGCCGGCGTTTCGGAAGTCGGTCGCCAGCGACGGCCACGAGGTGATCCGCCGGCCACGAGGCACCCCCGCCTCGATCAGTACCCACCCACCATGACAGATCACCGCGATCGTCTTGCCCGCCTCGGCGAAACCCTTGACGAATCCCACCGCGTCCTTCGACATGCGCAACTGATCCCCGTTCGCCACCCCGCCCGGCAACACCAGCGCCGCGTAATCGTCGGCCGACGCCTCCGCCGCGGTCGTGTCGACGTCGAACTCGTCAGCCTTGTCCAAGTGGTGAAAGCCGCGTACCCGCCCTCTCTCCGGCGAGACCAGCACGGGCCGGTGCCCGGCCTGCTCGACCGCCTTCCACGGCTCGGTCAGCTCCACCTGCTCGATGCCTTCTTTGGCGACCAGAAACGCCACGTTCATCGCTACCGTCCTCCTCACCTCACGCGTTCCCTCGTCTCCTACCCTCCGCCCGGCCCAGCATGCGTCTTCGCCGGAAGTTCGACTCGGGATAGCGGCCCGGAATCGCGTACGCCGAGGTCTCGCCTCACCACCCGGGCCGGCGCCGCAATCAGCATTCGGTGGCCAGCGCTCGCAGATGGGCGGCAAACCCGCGTGGCGCGCGGCCGTCGGGGCGGGCGCTCGTGCGCACCGGGCAGCTGTCGTCGAGGACCACCCGCCGGCCCGCTGCGATCGCCCGGGCGACGAGCGTCTGGTCCTCGTCGCAGACCAGACCAGGGAAGCCGCCGGTCGCGAGGTACGCCGCAGCGCTGACGCCGAGGTTCGCGCCGTGGATGTGACCGGGTCGCCGGCGGTAGCGAGACTCGTAACGGCCGGGCAGTGCGGGCGGCCAGCCGGACCAGTCGTCGACCTCGACGGTTCCGGCCAGCAGGTCGGTGCCGGCGTTCGCGTGCCGTAGCTGCCAGCGCAGCCATTCCGCTGGCACCTCGCTGTCGGCGTCGGTGGTGGCCAACCACATCCACTGCGGACCCCGATTCAGGGCATGCGCCATTCCGGCCCGGCGGGCGCGGCCGACGTTGCGCTCGTTCACCCTGACCACCTCCGCGCCGCCGGCGTCAGCGAGCAGCGCGGTGTCGTCGGTGCAGGCGTCCGCGACGACGATCAGCCGCACCGGTACGGGGGTGACCAGCGTCGCGGCGATCCGCAGCGCGGCCAGGCTCCGCGGTAGCGAGCCGGCCACCCGGTCCAGCAGCAGTGCCAGATCGGTGTCGTCGAAGTAGTAGCCAAGCTCGGACAGGACGATCAGGTCGAAGTTCTCGTCCGGCCAGTCCTGCGGCATGCGCCCGGCCCGGACGCTGACCTGCGGCCGATCGGCGACCCGTCGAGCCGCGGTGCGTGCGGCGGCCTCGACCGCGTCCACCGCCAGCAGGCGGTCGCAGCGGGCGGCCAGCCGGGTGGTGAGCATGCCGGTGGAACAGCCCGGCTCGAAGCCCGAGCGGTAGTGGCGAGCCGGCAGGGCCTCCAGCGTGAGCGCGTGTTTGCGCGCTTCGTACCAGCGAGTCTCGAAGCTCCACGGGTCGCGGCTGCCGGCGTAGAGCCGCTCGAAGTAGCTCAACGGCGTGGTCACTCGAAGATCACCTCGAACGGGCGAGCGAAGCGGGCGAGCACGTGCGGCGGCAGGATCGCGGCGTCGGCCTCGGCCGGCCCGAGCGGCGCGGTCTGGCTCGGGAAAGCGCCTATCGCCGCCGCCTTGGCCGCTTGCGCGCGCGGCGTCAGGTCTACCCGACGGGCCTGCCGCCACGGCACGTCCGGATCATCGGGACGGGCCCAGTGCCACGCCCAGATCGGATACTCGAACAGCCGCGCTCCTGTCTCGGCGCAGGCCGCCGCCGCGGCCCGCCCGACTGCCTCGTGGTCGGGATGGCCGTCGCCCCGCCAGGTGGCCAGGCACCAGCGGCCGGGCGCGAGCAATCCGGCCAGTTGACCGGCGAGGGTGTCCTCGTCGATGCCGCCGTCGGGGTGGCCGAGCCGATAGATGGTCGTGTCGAGCCCGAGCCGGCGCATGGCCTCGCCGGTCTCGGCGCGCCGGATCGCGGCCAGTTCGTCCGGGGTATGGATGATCGAGCCCGGATGAGAGGCCTCCCCGTCGGTCACGGCGACCAGGTCGACCTCGCCCAGCATCGCCATCAGCCCGGCGACACCGAGGATCTCATCGTCCGGATGCGGCGCCACCACCAGCGGCGGGCTCGGCGGGTCGAGCGGGAGCGACGGCCACTGCGCCATCGCCCGCCACGCCTGCCAGTCCCGTTCGCGGGTCCCGTCGCCGACGATCGGCCTCACCATGGCAGATCCTCCTGCACGACCAGCCGGCCGAGCTGCTCGAGGTCACCCTCGGCGTGGCTCTGCCGCAAGTAGACGGTCAAATCGCTGACTCGCCGAGCATGCTCGGGGTTCCGGCACAGCGGACCGGCGCCCAGCGCCCGGCCGACCCGGTCGATGACCTCCGTCGCCGCCTGCTCGACGGTGGCCCGTACCCGCAGGGCAAGGCGGTCCGCGTCGGCTTTCGGATCGGCGTCGATGCGTGCCGCCGCCTCCGCCAGCACCGCCCGCGCCGCGCCCAGGGCCACCTCGACCGCACCGAGATGGGCGAGGGCGTGCGCGCCGAGATCTTTGCGGCGAGCCGCGGTGAACAGCGTGTCGGCGACGCCCAGCGCGCCGCCGAACCAGCATGCGGCGACGCCGACGCCGCCGTGCCAGAATCCGGGCCGATCCACGTACGCGCCAGGACCGCCGACCGGCCGGGCGGGCGCGTCGGTGAAGCGGACCGTGCGGCTGTCGCTGCCGGCCATGCCGATCGCCGGCCAGGTGCCCTCGATCGGCCGCGCGGACGGCGGCGCGTTGCGTACGGCGAACAATCGGATCCCGTCCTCGGCGGATGCGGTGACCAGGGCGTGGGTGCACCACTCCGCGCCGGAGCACCAGGGCCGGTCGCCGGTAAGCTGCCAGCCGGCCCCGGCGCGCTCGGCAGTGACGGACGATGGGGCCGCCGCCCAGACTCCCCAGCGCTCGGCAGCTGCGTCATTCCGGCCGAGATCGCCGAGCTCGGCGCGGATCGCGACCGCGTCCGCATGTCCCTCCGCGAGGCGGCACGCGACAAGGTCGGCACGACCCAGCGCCGCGAGCCCGCGCAGCCGTTCGGCGGTGGCGCCGTTTCCAGGCAGCGGCAGGTCGGGAAGGTCGATCACCAGCACAGCTGCCCAATACCCGGCGAGCCGCCGATCAACCGTGGCCCACCAGCGCCTACGACCGGCCACACGGCCGAACGGACGACTTGGGGGCACGCTGAAGCCAGCGGTCCAGCGGGGTCGCGCCGGGTCAGCGACCTGGGGATCCGCGCTCTCCGGCCAGGGCCGAGTGGCGGCGGCCGTAGAACCCGTACACGAAAATGCCGATCACGAACCAGACGGCAAAGCGAAGCCAGGTAATCGGGGAGAGAAACGTGATCAGCCAGAGCGAGAAGATCACGCCGATCGCCGGGACCACCGGCATGGCCGGCAGCCGGAACGCGCGAGGCAGGTCGGGGCGGCGGTAGCGGAGCACGATGACGGCGATGCAGACAACGACGAAGGCGAGCAGGATGCCGATGTTGGTAAGCTCGGCGGCCTCCTCGATCGGCAGGAAGCCGGCGATGATCGCGGAGGCCACGCCGGCGATCCAGGTCACCCGGGACGGCACCTGCCGGGTCGGGTGCAGCCGGGAGAACCAGGATGGCAGCAGGCCGTCGCGGCTCATCGAGTACCAGACCCGGGTCACGCCGAGCATGAACGTGAACATCACGGTGAGGATGCCGATGATCGCGCCGACCGCGATGACGTCGGCAAGGCCGGACAACCCGACGGCGGCGAACGCGGACGAGAAGCCGCTCTCCGGATCGATCTCGGTGTAGTTCTGCATGCCGGTGAGCACCAGGCAGGCCAGCACGTACAGAATCATCGAGATGACCAGCGAGTAGATGATCGCCTTGGGCATGTGCCGCCGGGCGTCGCGCGACTCCTCGGCAGCGGTGCTCATCGCGTCGTAGCCGAAGACGGCGAAGAACACCGTGGCCGCGCCGGTGATCGCGCCACCGACGCCGAACGGGAAGAACGGCGTGTAGTTGGCGGTGTCGATGTAGAACGCGCCCACCACGATCACCACCAGCACGACCACCACCTTGATGGCGACCACCACCGTCTCGGTCCGGGCCGCGGTGCGAATGCCTCGATTCAACAGGTACGCGATGAGCAGGCACAACGCGACCGCGAACAGGTCGACCACGTGCCCCTCGCCGGTGCCGGGGGCGCCCAGCATCCAGCTCGGCAGGTGCGCGCCGAGGTCGTCGAGCAGGAACGAGAAGTAACCGGAGATGCCGATGGCCACCACCGAAACGATTGCGGTGTACTCGAGGAGCAGATCCCACCCGATGAACCAGCCGACGACCTCGCCGAGCACCGCGTAGCCGTACGTATAGGCCGAGCCGGCCCGGGGGATCAGGCCGGCGAACTCGGCGTACGACAGGGCCGCGCAAGCGGAGGCCACCCCCGCTATCAGGAACGAGATGACGACGGCGGGACCGGCCGTCTTGTTGGCGACCGCCCCGGCGAGCGCGAAGATGCCGGCGCCGATGATGCCGCCGACGCCGATCGCGGTCAGCTGGAACAGACCCAGCGACCGCTGGAGGCCCGAGCCGCCCTCGTCCGTGATGTCCTCGACCGGCTTACGCCGGAAAAGCTCCGACCGCATGTTCATGACTATCGATCTACTCCACCGCGAACCACGGCGCCAATCGATCAATCATCGGTAGAACCGGTGCGCGTCAGCATGCCCGACATCACCTTGGCGGCCCGCGGGCAACCTAGGTCGTCTCGGCGGGTGGGCTCTCCGCCGTTTCGGCCGCCGCGAACAGGCGCTCCTCGTCCAAAGCGGACGTCTGCACCACCAGAACATCACAAACCGCATTGCGTACGACGCCGGCCGGCACCGAGCCCAGCATCTGTCCCTCGCTGGCACCCAGTCCGCGGTTACCCACGACGATGAGGTTGGCCGGGTTGGCGCCGACGGTGTCCAGCAGTGCCTGCGCCGGGTCGCCGGCCACCAGGCGCTGCTCGATGTACCGGGCCCGCTCCCGGGTCAGCCCGGTGACCGACTTTTCGAGGGCGTGGCGGGCGGCCGGCGCGCCGAAGATCTCCCGGTGGGCGCCGGAGACGGGCTCGGCCGGAACGTCGCCGGCGTCCCGGTAGGCGGTGACCACGACCAGCTTGGCCTGGGCGGCCTGCGCTACCTCGGCGGCGCGGTCCACGGCGTACAGGCTGGTGGGGGTGCCGTCGGAACCGACCACGACCCGGTCGTACACGCTGATGCTGCGCTTCGCGCCGAGCGGCACGATCGGCGACTCGTCGGCCTCGTCGGGCGGGTTGACCCAAAGCATCGCGACGGCGCCGATCGCCATCAGCGCGCCGGCCACCAGGATGGCGTTCGAGCCCTTGCCGCTGAGGAAGTGCTTGAAGATCCAGCCGAACGTGACCGTCTCGATCAGCATCGGCACGACGATCATCATGTTCAGGATGCCCATGTAGACACCGGTCCGCTTGGCCGGGACCATGCTGGCCACCATCAGGTACGGGATGCCGACCGCGCTCGCCCAGAAGATGCCCAGCCCGATCATCGAAACCAGCGCTACGTACTGGTTGCTGATGTGGGCCAGCCAGATCAGCGCCACGGCGGCCAGGCCGAGCGCGATGGCGTGCACCCGTTTGGCCCCGATCCGGCGGGCGAAGCCGACCAGGAACAGCGCCGAGATCATCGTGACGAAGTTGTAGGTGCCGTTCATCAGGCCACTCCACGCGATCGCCTGGTCCCAGGCCGGGCCGCCCTGCTCCGGGTTCGCGTGGAAGACGGTCTCGCCGAGGCTGACCGCCAGGAACTGCCAGTAGATGAACATCGCGTACCACTGGAAGAGGAAGACCACACCGATCTTGTGCATGGCCACCGGCATGGTCCGGACCGCGTCGGCGATGTCGCGGACGAAGTTGCCGACGGTCTTCGGCTGCGCCCGCATCTCGGCGAGTTCCTCGTCGGACGGCGTGCGCTCCTTGGTGCGCGCCATCGCGGTGAGCACCGTCAGCAGGATGCAGACCGTGCCGATCATGAAGCAGACATACCTCCAGTACGGGACGCCGTTGCCCGCCGTCTTCTCCAGCGCCGAGACCTTCTGCAGCAGGAAGAGCGAGATGTTGGCCAGCACCGCGCCCGCCCCGGTGAACATGCTCTGGGTCAGGAAGCCGCGGGCGAGCTGTGACTTGGGCAGCCGGTCGGAGATGAACGCCCGGTACGGCTCCATCGAGGTGTTGTTGCCGGCGTCGAGCAGCCAGAAGCAGATCACGCCGAGCCAGAGGACGCCGACGAATGGGAACGCGAACAGGATGATCGCGCAGAGGATCGCGCCCGCGGTCACGAACGGCCGCCGGCGGCCCCAGCGCGGACTCCAGGTGCGGTCGCTGATCGCGCCGATCAGCGGCTGGATGATCAGGCCGGTGACCGGGCCGGCCAGATTGAGGATCGGGAGCTGGTCGGGGGTGGCCCCGATCAGCAGGAACAGCGGGTTCACGGCCGACTGGGTGAGGCCGAAGCTGAACTGCACCCCGAAGAACCCGAGGTTCATCATCAGGATCGCGCCGCCGGACATCAGCGGCTTGCGTTCCACCTGGCCGGGGTCAGCGGCGAGCGGGGATGTCGTGGTGGTCATGGCGACCCCTTCGCCGCGTACGCGAAGTGCGCCGTGACCGTCGTCCGCTGAGCGCGGGTCAGGCGCGTTCCAGCACGGACGAGATTGTCCGTCGCCCCTCGGCGGGTACGACCGCGCCCCGGGCAAGGGCGGCGGGCACGTGTTCCTGATCGACAGATACGGACAACTGATCAAGGACATCGTGCTCGGCGATTGCCGGAACCGACATATCGAAAAACCGGTTCAGTGACGGTGTAGGTGACGGCCGGACCGGGCAACATGGCGGCATGTCGATAGATTCCGGGGAACTGCTGACCTGTCCGGCCCGTATCACGCTCGATGCCGCCCAACTGGCCTTTTTCGACAGGCTCCCCGCGGCGGCGCCGAGCGTCCAGTCAGAGCTCAGCTGCGAGCTCGAACGGGGTCATGAGGGTTCACACGCCGCGCTCGGCCAGCAAGTGGAGGCGACGACTTGGTGGGTCCAATGGACGCTCAGCGCTTCCGAGATCAACCCGTACACCTGGTGCCCGGTGCATCGGTCGCTGGACACCACCAGCCGGGACGACAAGGATTGCACGCTATTTGACGGACATCCCGGCCGGCATTCGTCCGCCCAGTGCTACTGGCACAGCAAGGAGGAGACTGAATCGGTTCAGTGATCAGGCCCGGCCCGGCCATCAAGGGGCCGTAGCGGCATCGGCGCACACCCCTAATACTTAAATCAAGCTATACGCAGGGTGCCTCCGATAAGGGCGGCCTGACCGGCGTGTTGCGTTCGGCGAAGCCGGGCACTGGCGGCTGCCCGGGACGTGCGGGCGTGTCGAGGGCTGCCGAGTTGATCACCTCAGCGACCGGCGGCATGCTGTCGCGGTGACATCGGCAAGCAAAGCACGGCGCGGCGAGGCACGACTGCCCTCCGCTTTGGTGGTCGTCGCGGCGATCGCGCTGTACGCGCTCCTGCCCGAGCAGCTGATCCTCGGGCCGCGCCTGGCCATCCCGGCGCTGGAGGCGGTGCTGCTGGGCGCTCTGATCGCGGTGAACCCACGCCGGATGACCCGTGACAACCGGTGGGAACGGGTGGCCGCCCTCAGCCTGGCCGGGCTGATCGCCGTGACCAACGCGGCCGCGCTTGTCCTGCTGCTGCGCCAACTGGTCTCGACCGGCAACGACCGTGCCGTCGAACTGCTCATCGCCGCCGGCCAGGTCTGGTTGACCAACGTGATCGTCTACGGGCTGGCGTTCTGGGAACTCGACCGCGGCGGACCGGTCGTTCGTACCCACCTGCCCCGCCATCAACTCCCTCGCGCGGACTTCCGGTTCCCGCAGGACGAGGACCACGACACCATCGACGAGGTGCAGGCCGGCTCCAGCAAGATCAGCGACTGGGTGCCGGCCATCGTCGACTATCTGTACGTGTCGTTGAGCAACTCCTCGGCGTTCAGCCCCACCGACACCATGCCCCTGTCGACCCGCGCGAAGATCCTGATGGGTATCGAGTCCACCTCCGCACTCGTGATCTCGGTGGTCGTGATCGCGAAAGGCGTCGGCAGCCTCAGCTGACCAGCCCCCGTCGTGTCATCCCGGCCGTGGCAGGTCTGGCCGTGTCCTCGCAAGCCGTTCGCGGAACGATTGCCTTTGGCCGGAACCCTCCGATTCGGCCGGCGGCCGCCGCTCTCGTAGCCCGGAGACTGGTCCGGATGTCCGCCCCGCTGCCCCTGCATCCTGCGTCAGGTCGGCGCCGGCAGCGTCACGGTTACGGTCAGGCTACCGTCGTCGTTCGGGGCGGCGGCGACCGTCCCGGCGTGGGCGCGCACGATCGACCGGACGATTGCCAGGCCCAGTCCGGTCGAACGGGCTCCGGCCGGTCGAAGCTCAGCCCGGCGCGCCGCAGCAACCGGGGCGCATTGTGTGCCCGCCGGGCCAGGGCGCGGACCCGCAGCACCAGCTCGTCGAAGACGAACGGTTTGGGCAGGTAGTCGTCGGCGCCGAGGGTCAGCCCGGCCACTCGGTCGGCGGCCTCCCCGGCTGCGGTGAGCATCAGGATCCGCGCGTCGTTGTCCCCCGTGGCGAGCGCCGTGCACACCTGGTCGCCGTGCACGAGCGGCAGGTGCCGATCGAGGATGACCACGTCGTACCGGTTGGCGCCGGCCTTGTGCAGCCCGTCGACGCCGTCGGCCGCCAGGTCGACCGCCATGCCCTGGTCCCGCAGGCCGTCCGCGATCTGCTCGGCCAGCACCGTCTCGTCCTCGATCAGCAACACCCGCACCTGGCACCTCCCGCCCCCGCAGTCTTGCGACCCGCGCACTACACCGCCGTTACAGCCACGGTGACAGCACCGTTGCCTCTCCCCTGCTGCACTGGCCCGACTGCGACCCAGGGGAGACAACGATGACGAAGACGGTAAGGCTCGGTTTGGCGGTCGCCATGCTGCCGCTCGCGCTGGTGGTGGTCGCGTGCGGCAAGCCGGCCGAGCACAAGGGGGTGGCATCGGCCGGCGGCAGCCCGGCCCCCCACCCGGCGGCCAGTGATCTCCGTGCTCGAACGCAAGGCCGAGATCGGACTGCGACGCTCGCTCGGCGCCACCCGCGGCCAGATCCGCCTGCAGTTCCTGGTCGAGTCGCTCCCGCTCGCCACGCTCGGCGGGATCGGTGGGGTGCTGCTCGGCATCGCGGTGACGGCCGGATACTCCGCCTACCAGGAATGGCCCGCCGTCGTGCCCGTCTGGGCCAGCGGCGGCGCGGTCGGCGCCACCCTGCTGATCGGCGGGATGGCCGGCCTGTACCCGGCGATCCGGGCGGCCCGCCTCACACCTACTGAAGCGCTGGCGTTGAGCTCCGGCTGATCCAGCTCCACGGCGTTCGCGAGCGGTTCAACGACGCCTTCCGGTTCACCGGCGGACGGTTCCAGGGCGAAGGGGCCAGGCCGCAGACCACGATCAGGCCGGTCGCCGTCAGGTATGCGGCGAGCTCATCGGCGTCGCCCTCACCCGGATCGAACGCCGGACGGCGTGACCGAGCCGAGCGGTGGACCCACCACCGTCAAATCGACTGTCTGCCTCCGCAGGAAGCGCCTTGTGCTACCGCGACTTCGGCCCCGCCCGAGCCCTTGATGACTGAATGTCACCCGGCAGGCCGCTCCTCCGTCGATCGGCTCCACGTCGATGGCGGCCGCCGGGCGCAGTTCTTACCGACCGATGACGTACCCGTCGCCGGTTGACCGTCCCGCACTCGGCCGCCCGTATCCGGTGGCGTCGGCACATCACCGGAGCCGGCCTCTGATCGGGAACTGAGGAGATCACCGCATGAGAAGCAGAAAGAACCGTCTCGCGCCGGCCGGGTCCCGGCCGGTCCGGCTCGCGATGGCGGCGGCGGTGCTCGTGGCCACCGGCGGCCTCGTCGTTGTGTTCGTGTCCAGCGGCGGCAAGGGCGCGGCGGACGCCGCCACCAGCCTCGACCAATTCGTCTCGATCCAGAACGTTCGATCGAACGTGCGCAACCCGAAGCCGGTCGCCGGCGCGTCGACCGGACGGTTCACCGTCGACTGCGGCACCAACGGCAACGGCAAGTTCAGCCCGGACAACCCGGTAGCGCAGCCGGGCATCAAGAACGGCGCCGAACACGTTCACGACTTCGTCGGCAACCTGGCGATCACCGCCAACTCATCCGACGCCGACCTCGTCGCGTCCGGCACCACCTGCCGCAACGGCGACAAATCCTCGTACTTCTGGCCCGTCGTGCGCATCGACAAGAGCGTCCGCAGCGACAACCGGATCCAGCAGGCCCTCGCCCAGACCCAGCCCACCATCGCCTGCCCCGCGGTACGCGACCGGCTGCCCGCCATCCCCGCCGCGGTGAAGAGCACCGTCGACCGTCGCCTGGCCGACCTCGACCGTCTCGAGGCCACCGCCAACCAGCGGATAACCGCCGGCATCGACCCGGCGCGCAACAATCAGATCCTCGACTGGCTCCGCGAACGCCGCGCCGCCCTGATCAAGACCATCAGCACAGCGACCGACGGCCGGGCCGCCGGCATGGTATCCCTGGTCGACTGCGACCTCAGCTACGACGGCCTGCACGCCGCCATGCACGGCGCCGACCACGCGAACAGCATCGCGGCCGCCGAGGCCGCCACCCCGCAGATCCAATGCCCCACCGTCCGTGACAAGCTGCCCGGCGTACCCACCCAGGCCGTCGCCGAGGTGAACCGCAACCTCGACGAACTCGACCGGCAGATCTCCGAGGCCGACGAACGGCTCGTCACCACCCGTGGCCAGGGCGGCCCCGACTTCATCGACAACGCCATACTCGGGCCGCTACGCGCCAAGCGCATCGCCGTGCTGGACCGCATCGCCACCTCCATCGGCCGGCAAGGCACCCGCCCGCAAGGCCTCGACGCCCTCGCCGAGTGCTCGCTGACCCAACCACCCACCGGCCAGACCGGCAGCACACCCGCCTCACCCAGTAACGCACCCACCAGCGCCGCCGCGCTGCCCGACCCACAAGGCCCCAATCTGGAGCTGCCCAACAACACCGGGGGCATCGTCCGCCCGGCCGCGGTCCTCATCGAGTACCGCGGAAACCCGACCAGCAAGGTCACGCCCATGCCCAAGTTCCTGCGCGAGCTCACCGGCGACGCCAAACCCACCAGCCGCGGGCCGGCCAACGCCCGCGCCACCTGGACCTGCTCCGGCTTCGCCGACCGGCTGTCCGACAAATACCCGATCTGCCCGCCCGGCAGCCTGGTCCAACGGATTCAGGACTTCCCCGGGTGCTGGGACGGCACCAACCTCGACAGTGCCAACCACCGCAGCCACGTCGCGTTCGCCGACAAGACCACCGGCGCCTGCCCCGCCGGCTTCGTCGCCATCCCCCAGCTACGCATCACCATCTCCTACCGCATCCCCCACGACGTGCAGACCAAGGGCCAGTACGCCCTCGACTCGTTCCCCGAGGAAAACCACAACCCGTTCTCCGACCACAACGACTTCATCAACGTCAACTCGGAACGGACCATGCAGCACATCGCCGCCTGCCTCAACAACGGAAAAGCCTGCCGCTGAGAGCGGGCGCCGCCGTAGCCTCCTTCCGCCCGCCGGTGGGAGGCGACGGCAGGGGCGCCAATCGCCGACGAAAGCGGATTCGTGAAGGGCGCGGGTCATGCGGTCTACGACTGTGTCCCCGGTCGCAACCCGTGCCCGGTTCCCGCACGCACACCACGACGGCGCGTGATACGCCACATCACCTGGCCCCGGCCCGCTGCCGCCGTAGCCGGCGCTCACCGTGCCTGCTCCGCGTCGGTGACCAACTGACGAGCCAGCCTCAAACCGGCCGCCGCCAGGCCGTCCGGGCCGAGGTGGGCCGCGTTCGTGTAGGCGGCGTCGATCAGCACGGTGAGCCGTTGCCCGGGAACCGGGCCGGCGGCCGCACCGGCCAGGGCGGTGCTTAACGCGACCAGGCGGCCCGCCAACCCTTCCCGGTATCGGCGTGCCTCCGCCCGGGCCGGCGCTGCACCAGAAGCAGCACGGCTGCGGCGATGATGCGCCGGGTCTTCGAACTCGATGCCGGCGCCAAGCGCCGTCGCGGTGGTCTCCGCTCCAGCGGTTCCGGTCCGCATGATGTCATTCACCGGCGACATCGACTGCACCGGGAAGTCCGGGACGCCCAACGTGACGCAGTCACCGGCCGCGGTCATCGTTCCGGTGACTGTGGAAGTTGACCGCCGCCCCCCATCCCGACCAGGGCGACAGGCCGATCTGGTGCGCCCAGTTCGGCAGGTCCACCGCGGCGAAGGTGTAGTCGTAGACGTCCATGTCCAAGTTTCCGCTCAAGCAGTGCGAGCCGGCGCACCGCGCTCACCGACCAGCAGGTCGCCGAGGTCTTCCGCGTGGTCCGCGAGGAGGCGACCGGACTGCTCAGATTCCTGCTCGAGACCGCATGCCGACGAGAGGGCCTGCTCGCCCTCGACCGGCGATCTGCGAGAGCCTACGGCGTACGGCCGATCGTTGCCCACGCCGATGCGGTGACGTCTACTGGCCCCTGCTGGGGAAGCAGCGACGCACATCGGTCGCGTAACTCAAGGCGTCGCTCCGTGTCGAGCCCTCGGACGTAGTCACCGGCCGGGCCGACTCCGAGGGTGAACGGCTCCCACCATTCCTCGAAGGTCCGGAAGCGGGTCTGGACCGTCAGCATGGTTGACTCGATGTCTCGCAGCCCGGCCGCGACGAACAACTCGGTGAGGTGGCCTTCCCGGGCGCCGGCCAGCTGCGACTCGTCGTGTGCGTGCGGATCGAGATCTAGGACGGCATGCCAGAACACAGTCAGTGGACCACGGCCGCCGGCGTGGTCCCACACACATGCCGCGACCACACCGCCGGGACGGGTGACCCGTGCCATGTCGTGTAGACCCGCCACGGGGTCCTGCATGAAGTGCACGACCAGCTGAGCCAGGGTGAAGTCGAAAACCTCTTCGGAGAAGGGCAGCCGCTCCGCCGAGGCACGCCGAACATCAACCCCGGGAAAACGGATGCGGGTCGCTGCGACAAAGGCGTCCGACGGATCGATCGCCGACACCGCTTCAGCCCCCATCCGTTCGACCAGCTCGGAGGTCAACGCACCGGTCCCGCAACCGACGTCCAGCGCCCGCCGACCCGGTACGACACCGGCGAAGGTTGCGAACCGTCCCGCCAACGGCTCGGAGTACCGACCCATGAACCGCCCGTACGCCTCTGCGCGAACCTCGAAGCTCACGTCCACAGGTTAGCCATGACCGGTCGATGACGACCTGGAACGCAGGGCTCGTGCCGGGCGGCTCCTCAGCGCGGGCCGTGCTGCGGCTGGGCACCGACGCTGAACCAACAGACATCGACATGTCAGCACATCGAAAAACAGGGATCTCGACGGTTTGCGTTCGTCTCAGCGTAAAGTGTCGCTCATCGACAGCCATCGACGTCTTTTGATCATCGTCGCAACGTTGCATCGGAGAACTCCCTCATGATCCGATCAGCTCGCGCCACCGTCCTGCTCCTGGCCGCATCCGTCGCGGTCGTTCCCTTCGCACCGGCCGCGCACGCCACCGCGCCGCCCCGCTACACCGTCACCGAGCTGAGCACGCCCGCCGGCAGCACCAGCGGGGCCAACGCGATCAGCAACTCCGGCATCGTCGCCGGCAACGTGACGGGCGCCGACTCCGTGCCGCACGCGGCCAGGTGGAGCGCCGCCGGCGCCCGCACCGACCTCGGCGGCCTGCCCGGCGGTTCGACAAGCATCGCCAACGGCGTCAACGACTCCGGCCAGGTCGCCGGCTCCGCCGACCGCACCGGCGGCGGCTACGCCTACCCGGTGCGATGGAGCGCCGCCGGCGCCATCCAGGACCTCGGCGGCACGCAGACCAACCGCCTCGGCCAGGGCCTGGCCATCGACGCGTCGGGCCGGGTCGCAGGCGGCCAGCGCCCGGCGAACTCGGAGGGCGACCCGTACGGCATCCTCTACGGCGTCGATGGCACCCCGACCGCGCTCGGCGACGTCGGCCTCGCCCGCGGGATCAACGGCCGCGGCCAGGTCGTCGGCGGCCCCGGCCCGTACGTCTGGCAGTCCGGCACCCTGACCACGCTGCCCGGCCTGCCCGGCGGCGGGGGCGGCAGCGCCTACGGCATCAACAACGCCGGCCTCATCGTCGGTATCGCGGGCACGGCCTCCGGCTCGCACGCCGCGACCTGGCGCAACGGCGCCATCACCGACATCGGGACCGTGGACGGCATCCAGTTCAGCACCGCCCGCGCGGTCAACGCCGCCGGCCAGGTCGTCGGCACGTCCGACCCGCTGTGCTCGCCGTGCGTGGCCCCGCGCGCCTGGATCTGGCAGTCGGGCACCACGATCACGGCGCTCGACACGCTGGTCCCGGCCGGCTCGGGCTGGACGCTGCGCGAGGCCAACGGCATCAACGACCGCGGCGAGATCGTCGGCGTCGGCCTGCACAACGGCGTCCTGCGCGGCTACCGCCTCACGCCGACCCGGTCCGCCAACGTCAACTTCGCGCCATCGGGCGCCGCGCTCCCGGCCGGCTACGTCGCCGACACCGGCGCGGCCTACGGCACCCGCGGCGGCGGCCTGTCCTACGGCTGGAACATCGACAACACCGCCAACGCCCGCGACCGCAACGCGGCCGGCTCGCCCGACCAGCGCTACGACACGCTCACCCACATGCAGAAGGCGGGCGGCGCCACGACGTGGGAGCTGGCGGTGCCCAACGGGACGTACACGGTGCACGTCGTGGCCGGCGACCCGATCAACACCGACAGCACGTACCGCATCGCGGTCGAGGGCACGGTGACGGCCGCCGGCACCCCGACGACCACCAACCACTGGGTCGAGGGCACGTCCCGAGTCACGGTCGCCGACGGCCGCCTGACAATCACCAACGCCAGCGGCGCGGCAAACAACAAGATCGACTACGTGGACGTGATCGCCGGCTGACTGCGGCGGCGTTTCGCTACCGGATCACGAGTGAACGACCGGTTCGTCGGCCGGCTTTTCATGATCCCCTCTCGGCGATGAAGTCCTCACTCACGACGACGTCGCACGAGCGGCTCCGCGGGCGACATCCGCCCGGCTTCTCCGCGCCGCCTGGAAGACCCGGCTCCGTGGCACGGCGGTTGACCGGAGGTTGCCGCCGACCCGTGACTGCTTCGAGATCAGCGCCCCGTTGACTGATCGTCGTGGATGAGCACGGGGGTCGGGTCGCGCTGCTCGAGCCGGCGAGCCGGGCGGCGCCGTCGTCGTCGAAGGCACACCGGTGGACGCTGGCCGCGTTCCTGATGGTGCTCGTGGCCACCTGGTGGCGCCCCATCTACCCGGCCGAGCAGGCCCTGCACCACTCGCTGACCGCGCTCGGCCTGCTGGCGCTGCTGCTGGTGCACCGGCGCCGCCCGCTGCCGTACGCGTCGTTCCTGCTGATCCTGATCTTCCTGACCCTGCACACGATCGCGGCGCGGTGGATCTACTCGTTCGTGCCCTACGACGACTGGACCGAGCACCTATTCGGCTTCCGAACCGCCGACGTGTTCGGCTGGCACCGCAACCACTTCGACCGCCTGGTGCATGCCAGCTACGGCCTGTGTTTCGGCCCGGTCGTCTTCTGGGCCCTGCGGGAGTGGCGCGGCCTACGGACGCGCTGGGCCGCGCTGCTCGCGGTCGACGTGGTCCTCTCCACCAGCGCGCTGTACGAGCTGTTCGAGTGGGCCATCGCGATGACGCTCGCACCCGGCGCGGCCGAGGCGTACAACGGCCAGCAGGGCGACATGTGGGACGCGCACAAGGACATGACGTTCGCCACGCTCGGCGCCATTGTCGGGGTCGCCGTCGCCGTCGCCCGCCGGCGGCGGCCAGCTCACGCTGGGCGAGCCGGTGAGCGCCCGTGACTTTGTCGACCCGGCCCTCCAGATCTCTGTTGTAGATGCTCACTGCTCGGAAGTAGCCGGGCAGACGCCCAACGCCTTCCAACCGGCAACTGGGACGCTTTTTCGTCTACACGTGCGGATGCCGGAAATCTCATCCGCGCAGGTCAGGCAGCATGAGCGTATTCGTGGAGGAGTCCGCCGAGGCGACGGTGTCGACCGCTGCTCGAGACGGATTCGAGTACTTCCGAGCTGATTGCCACTCAGGACCGCGCGGCGTTCGAGTCACTTGAACGATCCCGTGTACTGGCCGACGTGCACCAACGCGTCCGCCGCGTTCGCCCTCCACAGTGTCCCGCAGGTTGTCGCTCGTGGTCCGCTTCCACCGAAGCTGCGTTATCGATCAGATCCTGCCGTACTCGCAAGCCGATTACGTGCTCAGCAAGCGGCGTCGCAGCTCCCGTGCGGTGTGCAGCGCCGCGTCGAAGTCGTAGCGGGCGGGCGACGTCTTCCCTGGGTGGGCGAGGCTGTTGCGAACGCGCCGCAAACGGGCGACGTCGCCGCGCGGCAGACTACCCCGCTCAGAGAGGTAGCTGTCGCACTGATTGGCTGCCGGCGCCAAGGCGCTGAGCCGCCCCCATTGTGCCGGCGTCAAATGAAGGATGGACGACCAACGCGGTGCGGCCGCGTTCCTGAGGGTCAGGTCGATCGCATGACCACGGCGGCACCGATCTCCTCGTTGTCCCACACCGCTGCGGCCAGCGCAGCGCCGCAACGCTGATCTCCGGGCGCCTGGCCTGGATGGCGTCCGACGTCAGGGTGTGTACATCTGGGCGATCTTGGTGACCGTTCCGTCGGCCGTGGTGATCACCGCGAAGCCCGCGGGGTTGGCTTTGAGCCACGTGGCGAACTCGGACTCCGTCGCCGGGCAGATCGCCCCGGAGGTGATTGTGCCGGTGCAGTCGCCGTTCCTGTGGTTGTCCCACTGGGTCAGCTTCGGCTTGTCGCGGACCGGCAGGGTGACCTTGGTGTGGCTCTCCGCGTCCTGCCAGTCGCGGCCGCACTGCGGGTCGCTCGCCTTGATCTTGAAGGCTTTGCAGAAGGTCGGCCCGTCCAGGAAGATGATCGGCTCCACCACGGCTGAGTGCGCCTTGGCGTCGTACGAGTAGAGCTTGACCACCGAGGTCTTGCTGCCCGTGGTGAGGTCGGCGAAGGTCGGGCCCGGTGCCGGCGCCTTGCTGCTCGGCGTGCCGGTGCCGGCGGCCCGGCTGGGCGTGCCGGCCGGTTTGTTCCGTCCGGTGGCGGCGCAGCCGGCGGTGGCCGGCAAGACCGGGGCGAGCAGGGCGGCAAGGACGACTGTGGGGATCTTCGATGTCATGGGCGCCATATTGTCGAGGCTTACGTGTGACGGGGATAAAGCGTGGCGGTCACAGTGATCGGATCTCGACGTGGGCGAAGGCGGCCTGCGAATCGCCGTCGTTCGCGTCGTTGACGGCACCGAGAACGACCTGGCCGGCCGCCAGGGACGGGTCGGTGAGCGCCAAGGTGACAAGTTTCTGGCCGTCCACCGCGACCGTCGCGGCGTCGTTGTGGACGTCGACGGCGACCCGGTGCGCGCCGCCGTCGGCGAAGGCGCCGGTCCGCGTCTTCGACTCGCCGGTGACGTCGCCGTTGTTGTCCAAGCCGATCCGGACCTCGTCGTGGCACAGGGACACCTGATATCCGCTGTCGGCGACGAAGCGGATCCAGATCACCGCGCACGCTCCTGAGCTGACCAGGGTGGCGTCGACCGCGACGGACTGGTTGCCGGAGAAGATGTCTTTCGGCCCCGTGCACTGATAGACGCTGGACAGCGTCGTGGTCACGAGGAGACGGCCGCGGAAGACGCAGTTGCCGCTCTGGTCCCGCGTGGCGGTCCATTGGCCGGGCCGGTCCAGGCGGTCGATCACGGAGGGCCCTTGCACGACGCGGACGGCCGACGCCGACGGTGCCGGCGACGTGCTCGGGCCAGCGCTCTGGGTGCCGGAGTAGTCCACCTCGGCGTTGCCGAACGCGGCCACGGCGCCGCCGACGGCGCCCAGGACCTGGCGGCCGGGCGGCGTCGCGATCAGCCCGGCCCCGGCTGTCACCATCAGGACGAACGCCGCGGCAATAACGCGCACGACGCGGACGACCCGGCGGCGTCTGAGCTGCGCGGCGCGGAACCGGCCGGTCTGCTGGGCCGCCTCGGCGGCCCGGCGCAGCTCCGGGCGGGCCAGCGCTCCGTCGCCCCGGGGGTCCGTGGCCAGCAGCAGGTCGAGCAGCTCGTGCGCGGTAGGGCGGTCCAGCGGATCCTTCGCCAGCGAGCGCGCCACCAGGTCACGCAGGGCGCCGTTGAGGCCGGACAGTTCCGGCGGCTGAGTCAGGATGCGGGCGGCGGTGGCCGCGGCCGAGTCGGCGCGGAAGGGGGTGCGGCCCGTTCCCGCATAGGCCACCACCGCACCCCAGGCAAACACGTCGGCGGCCGGACTCACGGTGTGGCCGGAGTCGGCATCGAACCGCTCGGGGGCCATATAGGCGACCGTGCCGACCATCTGATCGGTGCGGGTGTGTTGGCTGGTCACCTCGAGCGCGCGGGCGATGCCGAAATCGATCACCTTCGGCGTGCCGAGCGAAAAGAGCACGTTCTGCGGTTTCAGATCGCGGTGGATCACGCCGGCGCCGTGGATCGCGGCGAGCGCGGTCGCCACGCCGACCGCCACGCTGTGCAGGTTGCCGGCCGTGAGCGGACCCTGCTCCTTGATCACCTCGGCGAGGCTGGGCCCATCCACGTACTCCACGACCAGATACGGCGTGGGATGGTCCGGGTCGGCGTCGAGCACCTCGGCCGTGCAGAACGGCGGCACCTGCCGGGCGCGATTGACCTCGCTGCGGAAACGAGCACGGAACTCCGCCTCGACCGAGTACTCCGGACGGATGACCTTCACCGCGACCAGCCGGTCATCCGACCCGCGGCCGAGGAAAACCGTGCCCATCCCGCCCTCACCGAGCCGGCCCAGCAGCTGATAGTCGCCCAGCCTGCGCGGATCCCCGGGCCGCAGCGGATGACTCACGCGTAGGACCATACCCCTGGCATGCGTCGATACGTCGCTCAGGCCGGGCGAGGTCAGTGAACGCCATGGCGATCCGCGTCGCGGACGGACGTCAACGGCGAGTTCGTAGTGTCCGCGGCGAAAGTACTGGACGAAGGCATGTCCGGCGATCACCACCTGGGCGGTCCGGTCAGTCAAAAGCCGCGCGTCACTCGGTGTAGCAGGGGTGGAGCAACGAGCCTGCGTTCCTCACTTGAGTGACTACCTGAGGCCATCGGAAATCGATGGTGGTGCGGTAAGTTGCGACGATGCCCCATGCCGAGCTCAACACAGCCGTGCCGCACTCCGCTCGTATCTACGACTACCTGCTCGGCGGCAAGGACAACTTCGAGGCTGACCGGGCCGCGGCGGCCGAGATCGTGAAGTCGTCTCCCAGCCTGCCGATCTCGATGCGTGCCAACCGGCGCTACATGACCCGGGTGGCCGGTCATCTCGCGGCCGAACTCGGCATCCGACAATTCCTCGACATCGGCACGGGCCTGCCTACCTCGCCCAACCTGCACGAAGTCGTGCAGGGCGTCGACCCCACGGCACGCGTCGTCTACGTCGACAACGATCCGATCGTGCTGACCCACGCTCGTGCGCTGCTCACCTCGGACCCGGCAGGCTCGACCGCCTACCTCGACGCCGATCTGCGCGACGTGGCGGGCATCCTGGGCTCGCCCGAGCTGGCCACGCTGGACCCTGCCCGGCCAGTGTCGATCAGCCTCATCGCGGTGCTGCAGTTCATCATCGACGAGGACGAGGCCCACAAGATCATCGACGGCCTGCTGGCGCCGTTCCCGGCCGGCAGCACGCTTGCGATCTCCACGGTCACCGCGCACAACGAACAGGCGGTCGCCGGCGCCAAGACGTACACGGCGCGCGGCATCCCTGCGAAGGCGCGCACCGACGGCGAGGTGACCGCGCTGTTCCGCGGCCTGCAGCTGCTCGACCCCGGCGTCGTGCTGGTCAACCGATGGCGACCGGCCGTCGAGGACGCCGAGGTCGAGGACTACCACGTGCAGATGTCCGGCGGGGTAGGCGTCAAGCGCTGACCGCACGGTTGCTCGGAACAAGCTCACCGCGCTGAGGATCACCAGCGCCAGCACGATCGCGCTGACGGTGACCGCCATCGGCGGCGATCTGCGGCACTGCCCGGCCTTCCCACGACAACGCGACGGTCTGCGCGCGCAGCATCCGGTCCTTGGGCGCATGCCGCGCCCCGTTCGTCATCATCCACGGCGGCACAGGCGGCGAACAGACCGGACACAACGGTCGCCGCCTCCACGCCACCAAGGCGAGATTTCGATCGATGCCCGTGGGCGATTAACCGGTTAACTCGTGCGAAACATGGGCAGGCCAGGCGCAAGGGATTTCCCTGATTTGGTGACGGAGGTCGATGCCTAGCATCTGTGCTCAAGTCCAGGTGGGCCTATCCTCCACCCGGACACCGAGCCTGCCCGCGGCCCCCGTGGGCGGGAAGGAGTGCCCGAGTGAAACCCCGTACCCCGGTAGTCGTCGCGATGGCAACCATCACCGCGGCCTCGGCCGTGATGGTTCCTGGCAGCGCGTCGGCCCAGCCGACCGTTCCCATCGGCTCGGCCGACGCCGTGGCCGCCGCGGCGACGGCGTCGGCCCTCGTCGCCAGCCGTCCCGCCTACCTGTACGCGGGCGACCACGAGGCCTTCGTGGCGCACCCGGTCATCTCGGCCGGCAACCTGCAGTACGTGCCGTACGACCGTACGTACAAGGGTCTGCCCATGGTCGGTGGCGACTTTGTCGTCCTGACCGACGCCGCCGGTAACGCCAAATACACGTCGGTGTCGCGGACTCAGGCGGTCGGCGAAGTGTCGACGACGCCGACGATCACCGCCGAGGGTGCCGAGGCGGTCGCTCGTAAGCAGCTGCGGAGTGTCATCCGGGTCACGGGTACGCGGCTGGTCGTTTACGCGCTCGACGATGCGGCCGCACTGGCCTACGAGACCACCGTCGCGGGCACCGGTTCAGATGGTCCGAGTCTGCTCACTGTCGACGTCGACGCGCGTAGCGGCAGCGTGCTGCAGACCCGTGAAGGAGTGGTGCACGGCACCGGGAACGGCGCCATCGACGGCTCGGTGACGATCAACACCACGCAGTCCGGCGGCACGTACCGGATGCTCGACCCGAGCGTCACCAGGCTCTCGTGCGACGACTTCGCCACCAACACGACGTTCAGCGGCCCGGATGACTCGTGGGGCAACGGGGTGGGCACGGACAAGGAGACCGGCTGCGTCGATGCGCTGTACGCGGCGGAGAAGGAAGCGCAGATGCTGTCGTCCTGGCTGGGCCGCAGCGGGTTCGACGGCTCAGGTGGCGGCTGGCCGATCCGGGTGGGCTGGAATCAAGTGAACGCGCAATACTGCACCCCGAACAGTCCGTTCTGCAGTTCCAGCGACGAACACGTCGAGATCGGCCACAACCAGGCCGGCGAGTGGATCGGCTCGGCCGATGTGCTCGGTCACGAGATGGGCCACGGCATCGACGAGCACACCCCGGGCGGCATCTCCCGCGGCAACACCCAGGAGTTCGTGGCCGACACCTACGGCGCGGCCACCGAGTGGTACGCCAACAACCCGAACGACCCGCCGGACTATCTCGTCGGCGAAGAGGTCAACCTGGTCGGCACCGGCCCCATCCGCAACATGTACGACCCGTCAGCACTGGGCAACGACAACTGCTATTCGCGAAGGACCCGGCGCGAAGAGGTTCACGACGCCGCCGGCCCCGGCAATCACTGGTTCTACCTGCTCGCCCAGGGTTCCGCGGGCAACGGCCAGCCGGCCAGCCCGACCTGCAACGGCTCGACCGTCGGCAACCCGCTGGGCATCCAGAACGCCATCAAGGTCATGTACAACGCGATGCTGATGAAGACATCGACGTCGTCTTACCTGAAGTACCGCACCTGGACGCTTATCGCGGCGAAAAATCTCTTCCCCGGCAGCTGCACCGAGTTCAACACGGTCAAGGCCGCGTGGGACGCGGTCTCCGTGCCGGCACAGGCGGCCGACCCTACCTGCACCGGTGGCAGGGCCACGCCCTGACGATCCGGACCGGATCCGGTGACAGATGAAGGCCTCCAACGGTTCAGCGGGGTTGTCGAGACACCACTGACCTGGGTTGGAGGCCTTCCTGTCCTACGCTGACCGTTCGGGCGCGATGGTGGCCGGCGCGCCGCCGCGAAATGGCAACCGCCTGCTGCCGGTCCGGTCCGTCAACGGCGCGGTCCCCGGTGCTCCAACCACACGCCATGCTGCCCGAGTGGGCAAGGCGGGCCGCGTCGGGTGGCGCACAGCGGGAAGGTCTACGGCAAACAATCCTCTTGACCGGTACAGAAGGGTCGGCGTACTGTACCGGTACAGAAGGAGGTCGTCATGGAACTTCCGATTGCCATGATCATTGGTGTTGCCGAGGTCCGTCGCCAGTTCGCCGAATGCGCGCCGGACGCGCCGGCCATTCCTGTGGTCGAACGCCCGCCCCGAGCCCATCGGGTGCGAGCCGCCTCGGCCCGCGTTCTGATCCGGCTGGCGCACACCATCACTCCGCCCGAACCGGTCTGCCGCTGACCGCCACCTCGCCCGGGCGGAGCTATGGTGACGCGATGGCGGCACGGGTGACACTGCAAACGATCGCCGACCGGGTGGGCGTGAGCCGGATGACCGTGTCCAACGCGTTCTCCAAACCTGACCAGCTTTCCGCCGCGCTGCGTGAACGCATCCTCGCCGCCGCCCAGGAACTGGGCTACGTCGGGCCGGACCCGGCGGCCCGCGCCCTGGCGAAGGGCACCAGCGGAGCGGTCGGGGTGGTGTTCACCCACTCGCTGCGCTTCGCCTTCACCGACCTGGTGGCCACCGGCTTCCTCGGCGCGATCGCCGAGGAACTCGCCCCCACCGGACTGTCGCTCACCCTGCTGACCTCGGCCGACGAGGGCGACATCGTTCCCGCCCGCGACGTCGCTATGGACGGCGCGCTGCTCTACTCGTGCGACTGGACGTCGCGGGCGGTCGACTTTCTGCATCGGCGCCGGCTGCCGCTGGTCTACGTAGACCAGAACCCGGTCGACGACATCCCCAGCGTCAACATCGACGACCGAGGCGGCGCCCGCGCGGCCGCCCGGCACCTGCTCGAACTGGGCCACCGGCGCATCGGCCTGCTGATGTCCGGCACGCACGGCCCGTACGGGCTGCTCGACGCCCCGGAGACCAGCGACGGCCACGCGTCCCGTCAGCGGTTGCTCGGCTGGCTGGACGAGCTCGGGCCGGCCGGCGCCGAGCCGATCTCGGCCCGGCAGGACGGCACCGGACTGGAGCAGGCCCGCTGGGGCGCCCGGCTGCTGCTCGACCGTCCCGACCGGCCGACCGCCCTGCTGTGCTTCTCCGACGCCGTCGCCTACGGGGCGCTACAGGTCGCCGCCGACCTGGGCATCGACGTCCCCGGCGAGCTGTCGGTCGTCGGCTTCGACGACAACCCGCTGGCCGCGCAGGTGCGCCCCGCGCTGACCACGGTCCGGCAGGACATCGTCGCCAAGGGCCGGGCCGCGGCCGCCGCGCTGACCGCCGCCATCGAGCGGGCCCGGACCGGCGCCACCGCACCGGCCGAGCACGTCCTGCTTCCCACCGAGTTGGTGATCCGGGACAGCAGCGGCCCGGTCGGCCGGGGGCCAGTCATTTCAGCCCGCCACAGCGATGAAGATTAGCCGCTGTCCGCGTGCAGCGACCATCCGCGACCTCAAGAGAAAGCCGGGCAGACCGGCGCACACGCCCTGCCCAGCGCCCGAACACATCGGCAGAATTCAATACGACCTGTCGAGACACGGCCGAACCAACCACCGGTGGATTCGGGCTGAGACCGGCCGACCGCGCGAGGAGATCGACTTTTCTTGAGGCGCCGGCGTGTCGATCCACGGCGTGGGCGGCGGCGCCCGGATACTGGACCATAGAAGAGGCCCCCTTCCATGTATGAGATGGAAGGGGGCCTCAGCTCCGGCGGCGTCAGCGGTCCGATCGCTCGGCCCGCCGAAATCGCGGAGCACGCCACCATCACCCGGCAGAGCCGTGGCGAACCCCGGTCGACTCGGTGCTCGCCTCCCGGAACGGCGCCATTCCAGGATGGCTCGCCAGTTCGTCGGCCCCTGTCGCGAGCTCTGGCCTCCGGAGGCTCGCTCTCGCGAACAACCGGTCCTGGTGCCTGCTGACTGGCTCTTAGGTTTCCCTCCGAGCCGGGCCTCCGTCTCTGACGGCGTGCAAGATTTGTAGCCCCATCGGACCGCCTGCGCAAGAGCTGGACCAGGACATTCTTCAAGATTTTCGGGATGGCCCAGATCATCCACAGGACCGGGTACGTTACCCCCAGATCGCGACCTGTTATCCACCGGTTCATCCACAGGCCGACCGCGAAGCGCCCGGCCGTCCGGGGCTCAGCAGGGGTCCGGGGCAGGGCTGCTCTGTTGCCGTCCGGCAGGTGCCCGCGGGCGGTTGCGGTTGAGCGAATCCCGGCGCACCCAGCAACCACGACATTGCGCGGAATGGCTCAGTGAATGCGGAACTCCTGATCCGCGGCGACGGCAACGGTCGGGTCGCGATAGAGCAGCGAGCCGTTGTGGGCCATGAACTCGCCGGGGTAATTACAGGACTCGAAGGACATCAGGTTGACGTCGCCGAGTCCGGGTCGGCGATACCAGGTTGCGTCCGCGCGGAACAGTGCCGTCCCGTCGTTCGGATCCTTCCAGATCTCGCCGTTGCGGTGTCGCAGATATTCGCCGGGAAAGTTCACCGAGGCGAACGAGACGCCGGCCGGATCGGCGAGTCCGGGGACCAGCAGCCATTGGCTGTCGGCGTACGGGACCACGTCCGGGTCGATCCGGCCACGGCCGTTCGCGTGCCGGACGAAGGAATTGGCCACGTTGCCGGCCTCGTACCGGGTGATCGGGGTGCCGTTGACGAAGACGTTCTGTACGGCGGCCGTGCCGTTGAAGACGTTCAGGCCGAAGTGGCCGTCGAGGCGCGACGCATCCTGCAGGTCGTGGATCAGGGTGTCGCCGAGATAGACCCTGATGCTCGACCTGGCCGTGACGACTTTGAGGTGATAGGTGGTGTGATAGCTCAGCGCCATGGGATGCCAGCCGAGATCGGTGATCGTGCCGTTCACGCTGCGGAAAAGTTTGATTCCCTGGTTGCCCACGTCGACGTTGGCCACGTAAAAGGTCGAGGCTGCGGCGTCCGAGCGGAACACCAGTGCGCCGGCATATCCGCCGAGCACCCGAATGTCGCCCTCATAGGTGAAGTCGGCGCCGGTGGTCGCGGCGAGGCTGAAGCCGTCCGCCGCCCCGATCCGGCCCTCGCGGCCATAGGCCGTGTCGGCCCAGGCGCCGCTTACGTCGCTCCACTGGGTCAGGGTCGTGGCCAGCGGGCTCGCGCCCCAGGTGCGGCGCATCCGGGCGAAGCGCGCCGCGGTCACGGTGACCGCGCCGCCGACGGTGTAAAGCTCCAGCCCTTTGCTGGCCGGGTCGGGGTAGCTGAGCTCGGTGAACGACACCACGTCGTCGTTACCGAATACCTCGATGCTGGAGCGGTCGACGAAAACGTGCAGCCGGACCCGTCCGGCGCTGTCGGGTGCCATCGTCGCGACGTGCCGGCCGACGTAGCCGCCGCCACCCCTGGTCCTTGTCGACGAAGATCTCCTGCCGCGCCGGGGCGTACCCGATGGTGGTGTATTGCGAACCGCCCAGCCCGGTCCGCACCCGCAGCCCGAACTCGGTCGCCGCAGAGCCGGTGGCCTGGAATTCCGCCTGGATCTCGTAGCAGTCGCCGGTGACGTCCGCGAGCAGATTGGTCCCGGGCGTGACGGTGGTGGCGGCCCAGGTGCGGATGCCGGTGCGGTTGGCGGCGAGCTCAGCGATCGGCTTCTGGACCAGGCGTACGCCGCTCGGGAAGGTCCGTAGCCCCAACTCCCGAGGGATGGTCATCCGGCCCATGAAGGTGGTCTGCGGTGAGTTCACGTCGCCGCGCATCCAGGCCAGCCAGACGCGCCGGCCATCGGGCATTTCGTTGACGGACTGCGCGGCGTAGAAGTCGGGGCCCGAGTCCACCGGGAAGGGTCCGGCCTCGCTGGTGAAGGTGCGCCCGTCGAACGATCCGATGTGGTACTGGGCGCCGCCCATGCTGAGCACCCATTTTGTGGTGGTGCCGCCGTCCACTGCCAACGCGAACAGGTCCGGGCATTCGGTGTAGATGTTCGCGCTGCTCTGCAGCGTCCAGTTGATCAGATTCGCCGACGAGTAGATGCGGACCTGGCCACCTGCGACGATCATGACCCAGCGGCGGGTGGGCGCGTGCCAGAAGACCTTGGGGTCACGGAAGTCGGCGACGCCGGGGTTCGCGATGACCGGGTTGTCGGGGTACTTGGTCCAGGTGCGGCCACGGTCGCTGCTGTAGGCGATGCTCTGCTGTTGCGGGTGGCTCGCGTGGGTGAAGATCGCGACGAGGCCGCGGCCGCCGCTGTCGGTGAAGAAGCCGCTGGTGTTGTTCCAATCCACCACCGCGCTGCCCGACCAGATGTCACCCAGTGAATCGGGATACAGCGCGAGGGGCAGGTGGGTCCAGCGCACCAGGTCCCGGCTGACGGCGTGTCCCCAGTGCATCGCGCCGCCGGTGATACCGACCGGGTTGTGCTGGTAGAACAGGTGATATTCGCCCTCGTAGAAGATCAGGCCGTTGGGATCGTTGAGCCAGTTCGCCTCGGCCGAGAAGTGGAACTGCGGCCGGTACGGCTCGTCGTAGTAGCCCGGGGCCGGGGCGGCCGCCCAGGCGGGGCGCGCCACCGCGCCGGTTGTGATCAGGGCGCCGACCAGGGCGGCGCCACCACTGAGGACTGTCCGACGCTGCATGCTGTCAGCTCCTTGCGGTCACGCAACGATGACGAGGCGATGCGGGGGCCATCTTTTGATCCATCGTCATCAATGACTTCGCCATCGTATTCGGGACTGTCTGCCGCTGCGGGCAGATCTTCATGCCCGGCACGGATGGCGTGGCGTTCCGGTTGTGGGCGTACGGCAAGTGGGTTTCCCCGGCCGTAGTGCATGCGATTCACCGGACTCGGCGGCGGCTTCCGCGCGTAATGTGCGTCGGCCAGACTCAAGGCATGATCGATCTGCTGCTCACCAACACGTCCCGCGGCGACATCGGCATCGACGGCGGGCGGATCGTGCCGGCCGGCCCGGCGAAGGAGACGCGCGAGCTGGGCGGCCGGCTGGTCACTCCTCCGCTGGTCGAGCCGCACATCCACCTCGACGCGGTGCTCACCGTCGGGCAGCCGCGGGCGAACGTGTCCGGGTCGCTGTTCGAGGGGATCGCGATCTGGGCCGAGCGGGTGCGCGACCTGACCGTCGAGGACGTCAAGGACCGCGTGCGGCGGGTGTTGCGCTGGCAGCTGGCCTGCGGGGTGCAGCACGTACGCAGTCACGTCGATGTCTGCGACCCGCAGTTGCGGGCGCTGCGGGCGCTGGTCGAGCTGCGCGACGAGGTGCGCGAGATGGTGGATCTGCAGCTGGTGGCGTTCCCGCAACAGGGGATCCGGTCGTTCGACGGCGGCGAGGACCTGATGCGCCGGGCGGTCGAGCTGGGCGCGGACGTGGTCGGCGCGATTCCGCACTACGAGCTGACCCGGGAGGACGGCGTCGAGTCGGTGCGGTTCGCGATGACGCTGGCCCAGGAGCACGGGCTGCGGGTCGACATCCACTGCGACGAGACCGACGACGAGCACTCCCGGTTCCTGGAGACCATGGTGGCCGAGACCATCCGGCGCGGGCTGGGCGGTCGGGTGACGGCCAGTCACACCACGGCCATGCATTCCTACAACGCCGCGTACGCCTCGCGACTGATCGCCAACATCGCCCGGTCCGGGCTGCACATGGTGACGAACCCGCTGGACAACGCGGTCCTCCAGGGGCGTTTCGACGCGGGACCGATCCGGCGCGGGCACACCCGGGTCAAGGAACTGCTCGCGGCGGGGGTGAACGTGGCGATCGGGCACGACTCGGTGATGGACCCGTGGTACCCGCTGGGGTTCGGCGACCCGCTGCAGGCCGCGTTCATGCTGGCCCACCTCGGGCACATGAGCGGCGACGACGAGCTGCGCACGCTGCTCGACATGATCACCAGCGGGCCGGCCGCGGCGCTCGGGGTCGAGGACTACGGCATCCGGGAGGGCGGCCCGGCCGATCTGGTGGTGTTCGACGCGACGAGCGAGGCGGAGGCGCTGCGGTTGCAGCGTCCGCGGCTACTCGTGCTGCGGGCGGGCCGGATCGTCGCCGAAACCGAGCCCGCCCGTAGCACCGTGGTCTGGAACGGCGTACCGGAGGACGTCGATTTCACTCGATGACGGCGGTCTCCTCGGCGTCGCGGTCGCGCTGGAACTGGAACAGGATGACGAAGAGCACCGCGGCCAGGACGAAACCGACCTCGAAGGTGATGTCGCCGAACGCGGGCATGTGCCTGGGGACCGGCCCGACGTACTTGGTCTGGTTGGAGAACAGCCAGATGGACACCACCATGCCGACGCCCATGGCCACCACACCCGCCCATGGATTGTGCTTGGAGTCGTAGAGGAAGCCGTCGACCCGCTTGCCGCGCCGCAGGTACCAGTCGGCGAAGTAGACGGCCAGCCACGGGCCGATCCAGTACGAGATGATCAACAGGAAGCTCTCGTACTTCTCGCCGGCGTCGCTGAGCCCGGACCAGGCCAGCAGGAAGCCGAGCACGCCGAACACCCCGGAGACGATGGCCCGGCGCAGGCCGATCGGCACGTTGATGCCGAGCGCCAGGAACGACATCGAGCCGGAGTAGACGTTGATGGCGTTGGCACTGATCGCACCGAGCGCGATGGCCAGCAGGGTCAGGTTGCCGACGAACGAGGGCAGGTGACTGGTGAACGCCTCGGTCGGGTTCTCGATGCCGGGGGCGGCGATGGTGGCCGAGGCGGCGCCGACGATCTCCAGGAACGCGCAGGAGACGAAGACGCCGAGGCCGGCCCAGACGCCGGTCGCCACCCTGCTGGTCGCCGGCGGCAGGTAGCGGGTGTAGTCGGTGGCGTACGGGTTCCAGCCGGCCGCGTACCCGAACGACGCCCCGACGGTCAGCAGGAACCCGCCGACGCCGCCGGTGCCGCCGGCCACCGCCGACGGGCTCGCCTTGCTCAGCGTGATGATCGAGGTGATCAAGAAGATCACCGCGAGAATCGGGAACGCGTATCGCTCGAACGCCTGCACCAGGTTGTGCCCGAAGAACGCGATCGCCACCTGGGCGACCACCACGATCACCAGGCAGAGCAGATTGGACAGCCCGGTCAGGGTGGCCAGGGCGAGCGCGCCGCTGACGCTGTTGACCGCGAACCAGCCGATGCCGGCCACGATGGCGTTGAGGCCGGCCGGCAGGATGTTGCCGCGGTAGCCGAAGCCGATGCGGGAGAGCACCATCTGCGGCACGCCCATCGACGGCCCGCGCGCCGAGAGGATGCCGTGAGTCGCCGACCCGAGCGTCGTGCCCAGCACGATCGCGGCCACCGCCTGGCCGAACGTCTGCTGGAAGTACAGCACCGAGATGACCCCGACGAAGACGGTCGCGAACTCCAGGTTCGGCGACGTCCACGTCCAGAACAGGTTCAGCGGCCGGCCGTGCCGCTCGCTCAACGGAATGAAGCCGGCGCCACCCGGCTCCACAGCGGTCAGCCGGGCGCCGTAAGTGCCCTCCCGGACCTCGGCCGATACCTCGGCCGGTGTTCCCAGCGCAGTCATATGTGTCCCGCCTCCGATCCTGACGGACCTCGATCGTTGGAGTACACAGCCGATCTGCGCCGGTCGTATTCCGGGCGGGTTTCGGGCCGGTTGCGCGCCGCCCGGCAGCCGTCTGTAACAGACGGCACGTACGGTCGAGGTGGTTTTCCTCCTCAACAGGGGTGTGACTCATGAGGACACCGCACATTCCGCTGTTCGACATCGGCGCGTGGCGGGCCGCCGGCGGCAAGGAGCGCGCCGCGCTGGCTGCCCGGCTCGACCGGGCCATGCAGGACTCCGGGTTCTTCCTGGTCAGCGGGCACGGTATCGACGATTCGGTCAAGGAGCGTATCCGTGAGTCGTCCCGCGCCTTCTTCGCGCTGCCCGACACCGTCAAGCAGGCGTACGCGACGGGCGTCGGTGGGCGGGGGTGGATAGCTTTCGGCCGGGAGGCGAACGCGTTCTACGGGGAGGTCGCCGACGCGGAGAAGGCCGACCTGAAGGAGACCTTCACCCTCGGGCGCGCGGACCCGGCCGGTGACCCCGCCTGGTTCATGGCGAATGTCTGGCCGGCCGAGGTGCCCGGCCTGCGCGAGCCGGTGACCGCGTACGCCGCCCAGGTCCAGGACCTCTATCGGGAGTTGCTGGAGGTGCTGGCCACCGCGCTCGGGCTGGAACCCGGCTACTTCGTCGAGCGGACCCGGAACGCGCCACACACATTCAACATCAACCGCTATCCGGCGCTGGCGGTCACCGGTGCGCCGCTCGAGGGGCAATTCCGGGTCGCACCGCACACCGACTGGGGGATGCTGACCATCCTCGACCGGCAGCCGGGCTACGGCGGGCTCCAGGTGCAGACCCTCGACGGCCAGTGGGCGGACGCGCCGTACGTGCCGGGCACCTTCACGGTCAACATCGCCGACCTGCTCGCCCGGTGGACCGGCGACCGGTGGCGTTCCACCCGGCACCGAGTGCTGCCGCCGTCGGACGCCGATCCGAACGAGGAACTGATCAGCCTCATCGTCTTCTGCGAAACGGACATGGACCGGGTCGTCACGCCGCTCGCGCCGCCGGTCGGCGGCGGCACGGAATATCCGCCAGTGGTGGCCGGCGACTACTACCGGGAGCGGGAGGCCGCGGCCTCGTTCGGCTGATGCCGACCATTCGGTCGTGCTTGGATTTCCCACCGAGGCGCATCGAAGATAGTGAGTCTCTGCTAGCATCCGGCGGATAGGAAGGCTGTTTAACAGTCGGTCCGGGCTCGGGAGGGGCACATGATCGTCCGGAAATGGCGCGCCTCGGTTCTCCTACTGGTCATGGCCACCGCCGCGTGCGCCGTGGCGCCGGCCGGCCGGACGACGCCGGCGGCCCCCGCGCAGCGGTCCGCCGTGTCGGCCGTCGGCGCCGCCGGATGGAAGGTGCTCAGCAGCGCCACGGCTACCCAGACCGGCCAGGCCATCTCGACACCCGGGTTCGACACCCGCGGCTGGCTGTCGGTGACTCCCGACGACGCCGGCGCGCCGGGCACCGAGATCACCGCGTTGTTGCAGAACGGCGAATGCCCGGGCGTCTTCTACGCCGACACCATGCGGACCTGCCTGGGATTCCAGAAGAAGAACGGCCCGGTCACCACGGCCCGGTTCGCCGTACCGTGGTGGTTCCGCGCCGACTTCACGCCGGGACTGACCGCCGGGCAGAGCGCGAGCCTGATCGTCAACGGTGTGGTGGGCGCCGCGGACGTCTGGGTCAACGGCCGGGAGCTGGCCACCCGCGCGACCGTGACCGGCGCGTACACCCGCTTCACGTTCGGCCTCGCGGGCGTGCTGCGGTCCGGGACCAACACGCTGGCACTGAAGGTGTACCCGAACGATCCGACCACGATGTTCACACTGGACGACGTCGACTGGAGCCAGCTGCCGCCGGACAACAACACCGGCATCCAGTTCCCGGTCCAGCTGCACGTGTCCGGCCCGCTGGCGGAGAGCAACGCGCACGTCGTGCCGGACACCGCCGCCGATCTGAGCCGCACGGACCTGACCGTGAAGACCGACGTCACCAACACCACCGCGGCGGCGGCGACCGGCACGGTGACCGCGACCGTGGCCGGCCCGGGCGGCGCCGACCCGGTCACCGTCTCGCAGGCCGTGACCGTGCCGGCGAACGCCACCCGGACGGTCGCCTTCGCCCCGATCCGGTACGCGAATCCGCGGATCTGGTGGCCGTACCAGCTGGGCGACCAGCCGCTCTACACGCTCAGCACGTCGGTCACGGTGGGCGGCACGGCGTCCGACTCGACGGTCGGCACGTTCGGCATCCGTACGGTCAGCTCGTCCTTGATCGGAAAAGGCGGGCCGGCACCGGACGGTTCGCGGGTCTTCCGCGTCAACGGCAAGCAGATCGTGGTGCGAGGCGGCGGCTTCACCGGCGACCTGTTCCTGCGGTACTCGTCGGCCGACGCCGCCCGGCAGATCGCCATCCTCAAGAACCTGGGCGTCAACACCATCCGGCTCGAGGGTCACTTCATGCCGGAGGACTTCTACCAGCAGATCGACCGGGCCGGCCTGCTGGTGTACGCGGGCTTCCAGTGCTGTGACGCGTGGGAGAACCCGTCCGGAGGCGACGCGGTGCTGCGGAACTCGGCGCTGACGATCGGCCAGAACGCCCGCAGCCACCCCAGCGTCTTCACGTTCGGCTGGAGCGACGAGCCGCCGACAGCCGCGCAGGAGACCGCCACGCTCGACGGGTTCGCGCAGGCCGACTTCACCGTGCCGGTGATGGCCTCGGCCGAGTACAAGAGCACCGCGAAGCTCGGCCCGTCGGGCATGAAGGAGGGACCGTACGACTACGTGCCGCCGATCTATTGGTACGACACGAGCCACGCGGGCGGCGACGACCAGACCAACGCCGGCGGCTCGTGGGCGCTGGACACCGAGCAGAGCGCCGGCGACACCGTACCCACGCTGGACTCGATCAACCGCTTCCTGTCCCCGGCCGACCAGGCCGCGCTGTGGCAGTCGCCCGCCGTCAACCAGTACCACGCGAACTACGAGTCGGGTCACGGCGGCTACCGGTTCGGCACGCTGTTCCTCTTCGACCAGGCGCTGACCAACCGGTACGGCGCGTGGACGAGCCTCGAGGACTACGTCCAGGAAGCGCAGATCCAGAACTACGAGAACACCCGCGCGCAGTTCGAGGCCTTCCTGGCGCACTCCACCAACGCCACCGCGCCGGCCACCGGCACCGTCTACTGGCAGGCGAACAAGGGCTGGCCGACGCTGCTGTGGAGTCTCTACAACTACGACGGCGACCAGCCCGGCAGCTTCTTCGGCGCGAGCAAGGCCAACCGGCCGGTGCACGCCCTCTTCGAACTCGACAGCAAGAAGGTGACGGTGGACAACCTGACCGGCGGTACGCGGAAAGGGCTGTCCGTCGAGGCGAAGGTGTACGACCGGACCGGCGCCGTGCTGGACGACCAGACCGCCGGCGGCATCACCCTCGCCGCCCAGCAGGTGCGCAACCGCGTCCTCACCCCGAAGCTGCCGTCGGCGAGCGGGACCACGTTCGTCGAGCTGATCATGCGGCAGGACGGCGTCGTGCTCGACCGCAACGTCTACTGGATCCCGGCCCAGCAAGACGCGGTCGACTGGGACAAGACGATCGGCCAGCCGCAGGCCACCTTCACCCGCTACGCCGACCTGCGCGACCTGCGCACGATGCCGCGCGGCACGATCGCCGCGACGGCGACCTCCCGAAGCCGGCCGGGCCCGGACGGCGCCGACACGGTCGCCACGGTCACGGTGACCAACACCGCGGCGAAGGCAGTCGCGTTCTTCCTCCGGGCAGACGTGCGCCGCGGCAGCACGGACGGCGCCGAACTGCCCGGCGACAACCAGGTCACCTCGGCGCTGTGGGACGACAACGACGGCACGCTGTTCCCCGGCGAGTCCCAGACGCTGACCGTCACCTACCGCTCCGCCGACCTACGCGGGGCCGCCCCGCTGGTCAGCCTGGCCGGCGCGAACACCCCGAAGATCGACGTGCCGGTCCGCCCGGAGTGATCACGTTGCCGGCGTGCACCTCGATCCGCTTCCACCAGGTGACGACGTGCACGAAACGGTCGTCGTGCGGCATGTACACCGGGGAACCCACCGCCGAGACACGGCGGATCGCCCCGACGTCTGCGGCCTGAAGCTGGAGCGTGAGGACGCCAGGCGCGCCGGGCAGGACGAGGTGGTGCCAGCGGTCCCGCCCGTGATCGACGAACGTGCCGCAGAAGGAAACACGCAGCAGATCCTGCGACGAATGCGTTCTTATTTGGGGGCACCGGACGGTGTCCGCCGACGGGAGGACGGATGCGCTTCGAGGAGTTCGCGGCGGCGCGGTTGCCCTCGCTGCTGCGATTTGCGGTGCTGCTCAGCGGCGACCGCGAGGGGGCTCGCGACATCGTGCAGGAGGTGCTGACCCGGGCGCTGGTGAAGTGGGACCGAATCGGCTCGGTGCAGGATCCTTACGGCTACGTGCGGCGGATGGTGACCAATGAGTTCCTGTCGCTGCGCCGGCGCCGGCGGGTGTGGACCGTGCCGCTGGGTCAGGAGGCGGTAGACGGGGTATCGGCGCCGCACGCACCGGAGCGGCCCGGACCTGACGACGACCTGTGGCACCTGCTGATGAGATTGCCGCGCCAGCAGCGGGCAGTGATCGTGCTGCGCTACTACGAGAGTCTCAGCGATCTGGAGATCGCCGAAGTGCTCGGCTGTCGGACCGGGACCGTGCGCAGCAATGCCAGCCGGGCGCTGGCCGCGCTGCGGTCGAACTCCATGACTCCATGACCAGCGAAAGGACCTTCTTGTGACGAGCCTCGACGAGCTCAGGAGCACCCTCGAACAGCACGCCGGGCTCGCTCCCGACGCTGCCGGCCTGGTGGAACAGGCACAGGCCGGCGCCGTACGCCTGCGTCGCCGCAGCCGGGTCCGCGCGGTCGCCGCGGCCGTCGTCGCCGTAGCCCTCGTGGTGGGCGCGCCGTTCGTCGTCCGATGGCCCGCCACCGAACCGCCGCCGAACCCGGCCGGCCCCATGACGTATTACCGCGAGCCGTTCGAGCTCACTTTGGAGCTGGCGCCCGGCCCGGCCTACTTCACGATGGCCCACGGCACACAGGGCAAGACGCAATTTCTCGTCGCCCGGACGATCGGCACACCCAAGGACGACTCCGGCGGCACCATCGAGGCCCACGATCCAGGCACGTTCGACCCCACCCGGTTGCGTCGTGGCGAGCAGGTCACCGTGCACGGCCACCCGGCCTTCTATGTGCAAAACCTGGACCCGCCCGCGCCGGTCGCGTCCGGCCCGGGGGCGTCGCTGTACCGGATCGGCGCGGCGGTGGGCTGGCAGGACACGTCCGGTGCCTGGGTGATCGTCTACGACGGCACGAGCCGCGCCGCGATGCTGCGGCTGGCCGAGAGTGTCCGGCTGACGCCACCGCGTACCGCACGGGCACCGGTGCGGTTCGGCTGGGTGCCCGGCGATCTGCCGGTCACCTACACCGAGAGCAGGGACATCGCCGCCTACGGAGTGTCGGCGGAGATCGGTTTCGGTACCCCCGCCGGACCGCCCGCGCAGGGGTCCGGTCTGTTCTTCATGATTCCGTTCAACACTCCGTTGAGCGTTGCCGCGCTGCCGATGGACGGCATCACGAACGCGTGGGGGGAGGGCTACGCCGATCGGCCGATGCGCACCA
>NZ_JAOSZE010000033.1 GCF_025630775.1 Actinoplanes sp. KI2 | reverse complement strand
ACCCGGAGCAACCTGCCCCCGGGGCACTCGTTCAACTTTACTAGGTCTTCCGGAGATCGTCAACCGGTTTCTCCCGGTTCACCCCATCTGCCCTAGTACCATCCCCGAGCCAGGCACGCAGCGACGCTGCGGTCCGTGGTTCGAAGGATTTGGCAGGACGGCCACCGCGGATCGCTCCGCTTGGTTGTCCGCATCCCTGCCGGCTCGGAAAACTTTACAGCGTCGTTCTCCGTGCTCCAAATCGGGTACCAGTATCTCGCGTCTGCGCAGGTCAACGCAGAGATACCGGAGAACCCGGGCGGCTGGCGTCTACCGTGCGCCACATGGAGGGCTCGATCGAACCAGGTTTCGAGGCGGTCGGCGAGGCGTTCGCCGCCGACCCGCGCGGCGGCTCCGCGCTGACCGTGCTGCACCACGGACACCCCGTAGTCGATATCCACGAGGGCTGGCGCGATGCCGCGCACACCGTCGCCTGGGACGCCGACACCTTGGTCAACGTCTACTCCGTCGGCAAGCCGATCATCGCCGCAGCCGTCCTGCTCCTGGTGCGGCGTGGCCTGATCGACCTGACGGCTCCGACCGCCGCTTACTGGCCGGAATTCCAGACCGATGCATCCGTACGCGATCTGCTGTCGCACCTGGCGGCCCTGCCGGCGTTTCCCGTTCCCCGACCCGCCGAGGCCTGGTCCGACTGGGATCAGCTCTGTGCCGACCTGGCCGCGGCTCAGCCGGAGTGGCAGCCCAACACCGTCGCCGCCGAGCACGCCCTGACCTACGGCCACCTGCTGGGCGAACTGATCCGCCGAGTGGACGGCCGTGCCCCGGCCCGGTTCGTGGCCGACGAAATCGCCGGCCCGCTCGGCCTCGACCTGGCCTTCGCCCTGCCCAGCCATGATCTGGCCAGGTGCGCCGAGCTCGAGTTCGAGACCCCCGACTGGCCCGCCAAAGTCCTGGGCACTCCTGGCTCCGTACACGCAAGGGCGGTTTCGAACCCCCCAGGTGCCCGCGACCTGGCCGTGGTCAACAGCCCTCTGTGGCGCCAGTCGGCCATCCCCTCGACCAACATCCACGCCACCTCACGTGCGATCGCCGGCTTTTACGCGGCAGTGGTGGACGGCCGGCTGCCGAGCCTGGCGATCCCGCAGTACACCGGCCCGGATCTGTTCATCGAACAGACCGTCACCTGGGGCCTGGGAGTCCAATTAGACCAGGACGGCACCTGGGGTCACGGCGGCCTCGGCGGCAACCTCGGCTGGGTCGACCCGGCCCGGGACACCGTCATCGCGTACGTGACCCGCCGCCTGGGCGACTTCACCGCCGTAGAGCGCATCGAAGAGGCTCTGCACCGGGCCGTGGACCGCAAAAGTCCTTAACCACGCCCGCCCGGCAGCCGATTCTCCTCGTCGCGGGAGTAAGGATCGCCGGCGGAGTTGAGGAGCAACAGCGGACCAGGGCTGGTGTCCGTAGCCTCAACTCCGCCGCCGATCGAGAAACTCCCCGCCGGTCAAGTAGCTCACCGCCGACCGACTCTCCCGCCGACCGAAGCGAGGCGATCGGTCCGCATCTATTCTGCGAACGGTCGACCGACAGCGAGGGCGGAATGAACCGACGCGGACGCCTACACCATCTGGAACTCTGGATGGACGACGCTACCTGCGACGAGGGCCCCTGGCCGTGGCTCCTGCACCGGCTCGGCTACACCGTCGACAGCACGTGGAAGACCGGCCGCAGCTGGATCAACGGCGACGCCTACATCGTGCTGGAATCCGGCCCGGCCCACACACGTGGCCGCCACGATCGGCTACGCAGCGGACTCAATCATGTAGCCCTGTGGGCCGGCACCCGCGATGAACTGGACGCGCTGGTGACCGACGCCGCTCAGCATGGCTGGACACTGATGTTCGCCGACCGGCACCCACACGCCGGCGGCCCGGACACATACGCCGCCTACCTGGAAGACCCCGCCGGCTTCGAGGTCGAGCTAGTAGCCGAGCATCCCTAACCGCCGACACGACACGATGCGAAGCGAAGCGAAGGTGCGACCGCAACCATCGACGGTCAGTTAGCTCGCGGCAGTGGGGGTGCGGGTGGCGAAGCCCCCGCCCGCGCGACGAAGTCGCGCAAAAGAAACGAGGCTGGCCGGCTCACGCTTTCCGTGAGCACCATCCAGCCCCAGACTCGTGGCCAGGGGCGGGGTCGAACCGCCGACCTTCCGATTTTCAGTCGGACGCTCGTACCAACTGAGCTACCTGGCCTTGGTGTTACTTGCGGTCCTGACGGGACTTGAACCCGCGACCTCCGCCTTGACAGGGCGGCGAGCACTCCAACTGCTCCACAGGACCTTGCTATGCAACTATGCCTTACCGTTCTGGCTTATCGGCAACATCTGCTGCCAACTTACCAGTGCCCCCAACGGGATTCGAACCCGTGCTACCGCCTTGAAAGGGCGGCGTCCTGGGCCACTAGACGATGAGGGCAACTCCGCCAGTATCGCACGTTGGCAACACTTCGCGGCGTAGACCCCAACCGGGCCCCGCTTGAGGCTTGGAAAGCATACGTGATCGACCGCCCGGTCTCCAAACCGGTATCCAGATAGCTTCTGATCTGCGGAAACGTCACGCCACCGCGGCTTGGACCAGCGAAACGGCCGGGCCGAGCGCGGTGAGCTGGGCCACCCCGGCGGGCAGGGTGGCGGGCCATCCGCGTCCGCCGGCGGCCAGTAGCAGGGGCGGGTGCGGGTGCTCGCGTACGCGGGCGAGCTGGTCGATGTCCCCGGTGCCGGCCGTGTGCGACCACAGCACCACGACCGCGGGCCCGGTGCGGGTCACCGCGTCGTCCAGGGCCTGCGGTGGCACCCGGGCGCCGAGTTGCCGGGACGCCACCCCGGCCTCGGCGAGCGCCGCGGCCAGCGCCTCCAGTGGCAGGGTGTGCTGCTCCTCGTCGGCGGCGGCCAGCAGCACCCGCGGGGACGACGCCGGCCGGGGTACCGCCCCGAGTACCTCGCTGACGCACCGCGAGATCAGGTGCTCGACCTCGACGAACCGCTGCGTGGCCTGGTGCCGCTCGCCGATCCCGGTCAGCACCGGCACGGCGACCTCATCCCACGCCGCGATCACTCCGCGCTCGGCGACCTCGCCCTCGAAGATGGCCCGCATCACCGGAGCGTCGAGCCGCATCGCCGCCCGTCCCAGACCGCGCGCCGCCGGCGCCACCGGCCCGAGGGGGATGACCTGGCCGCCACCGACACGGTCCGGAGCCGCCAAGAGGCCCGCGGAAACGGAGGAGAGGGCCCGTGCGGCCGCCTCGGCCGGCGCCACTCCCTGCGAGGTGAGCCGGAGCATCAGCTCGAGCCGGTTGAGGTCCTGCGCCGTGTACCGCCGATGCTGCCCGGGGACATGATGGCTCGGTCCCAGCCCGTACCGCTGATGCCAGGTGCGCAGCGTCGTGACCGCCACGCCGAGGCGACGGGCCACCGCTCCGGCGCTCAGCGCGTCATCGCCCACCCGGCTGCTCCAAAGCCAGGTGCTCGACCAGGCAGCCGGTCACCCCGGCGAGCCACGGCGCGTACCGCGCGGGATCGATCGACAACCCCGCGAGCAGCGCGGCCGGGTACTCCCAGCGCAGGTCCGCCACCTCGGCCGCGTCAGGCGAAAACACGTCAGGCGAAAACCGGTCAGGGGAAAACCGGTCGGGCGAAAACGCGTCAGGCGAAAACACGTCAGGCGAAAACCGGTCGGGCGAAAACCGGTCGGGCGCCGGGAGGTCGCCCAGCAGGACGTGGTCGTACTCGTGCTCGACCCGCCCGGTGGCCGGGTCCTCGGCCCGATAGGTGTAGACCCCGACGGGCGTGAGCGGCACCCCCGTCACGCCGAGCTCCTCCGCCAGCCGCCGCTGAGCGGCGACCCGGACGTCCTCGCCCGGCAGCGGGTGCCCGCAGCAGGTGTTAGCCCACCGCAGCGGGAACCGGGTCTTGACCGCCGCCCGCTGCTGCAGCAGCACCTGGCCGCTGGCCGGGTCACGGAGGAACACCGAGAACGCCCGGTGCAGACGCCCGGGCGCGACGTGCGCCGCTTCCACCGTCGCCTCCCCGATCGAGGTGCCGGACGGGTCGACGAGGTCGACGAGATGGGCTTCGCGGGCGATCGTCATGTCGATGCTCCTAGAGGAACTTCGCCGTCGAGGAGGTCGAGGAGGCGGTGATGCGGGCGGCGGCCAGCTTTCCCGAGATCAGGACCATCGGGACGCCGACGCCGGGTTGGGTGCCGGATCCGGTGAAGACCACGTTCGGGTACGCCGGATGCAGGTTGGCCGGCCGGAACGGTCCGGTCTGCCGGAACGTGTGCGCGGCCGCGAACGGCGTGCCGGCCGCCATCCCCTGGTCGGCCCAGTCGGCCGGGGTGACGATCCGCATCACCTCGATGCCGTCGCCGAAGCCCACGTAGCCGCGCCGCTCGAGCGTCCGCACCAGCGAGTCGGCGTACCGCCGGCCGAGGTCGCCACGCCAGTTCATCGGGCCGGCCTCGAGGTTGGGTACGGGAGCGAGCACGTAGTACGTCTTCGGGGTCGGGTTGGTCACCAGCAGCGACGGGTCGCTCATCAGCAACCCGTCCCGGATCACCTCGTCGAACGTGCGCCGCCACGACGCCCCGAAATGGATGTTGTGGTGCGCGATCTTCCCGTACGTCTGCCTCGAACCCACATGCAGCACCACGCAGGAGGGCGAGTAGCGCAGCCGGCGCGACCAGGCCGACGGCACAAGATCGCGATGAGCGATCGGCAGATCGGGGTTGAGCACGACCACGTCGGCCGGGATGCGGGAGCCGTCCGCGGTGATCACCCCGGTGGCCCGCCCGCCGTTGATCTCGACCCGGGTGACGGTGGTGTCGTAACGGAACTCGACGCCGTGTTTCTCGGCCGCGCCGGCCAGCGCCCGCGGAACCGCGTGCATGCCGCCCTTGGGGTAGAAGACGCCGGCCACCGAGTCGAGGTACGCGATGACCGCGTAGATCGCGAGGGCGTCGTGCGGCGCGAGCCCGGCATACATCGCCTGGAACGAGAAGATCCGCTGGGTGCGCGGGTCCCGGAAGAACTGGCCGATCTTGGTGTGCAGCCGGCGGAAGCCACCCATGCCGAGCAGCTTGAGCAGGTTGAGGTTGACCAGGTCGAGCGGGGTGTCCAGGTTGCGGCCGATGAAGTGGTCGCGTTCGAGCAACCACAGCTTGCGGGCGAAGTCGACGAAGCGCAGGTAGCCGTCGGCCTCGCGGGGTCCGCAGACCCGGGCGATCTCGGCGGCCATCCGCACGGTGTCGGTGCGCACGTCCAGTGTGGATCCGTCGGGGTAGTACGCCCGGTACGCCGGGTCGAGCGGCTGCAGGTCGAGCCAGTCGGACAGCCGCTCGCCGACGGCCGCGAGCGGCTCCTCGATCAGCGACGGCATGGTGAGCACGGTCGGCCCGGTGTCGAACTCGAAGCCGGAGTCGACGAGCCGCCCGGCCCGCCCGCCGGGGATCGGCTCCCGTTCGACGACGACGACCTGCCGGCCGGCCGCGGCCAGGTGCAGCGCGCAGGCCAGCCCGCCGAGCCCGGCCCCGACGATCACGACCCGTGAGGTGGGTCCCGGCACGAATCGCATGGTGGACATCATGCCGGGCGCCGGCTGGCGCGGACGGCCAGCTCGATCAGCGCCGTGCGGGCCTCGGTGGCGATCGGCGCGGCCGCCAGCACCGCGGTCGCGGCCGCCACCCGCTCCTGGATCATCGCTTCGACCTGCGAGGGGGCGCCGGTCGCGGCGATGGCCTCGGCGTCGGCCGGACAATCGGCGTTCTTCGAACGAGCGAGCAGCAGCAGCGTCGTCGGCTTCCCGCTGCGCAGGTCGTCATCGGCCGGCTTGCCGGTGACGGCCGGGTCGCCGAAGACGCCGAGCAGGTCGTCGCGCAGCTGGAACGCCTCGCCGACCAGGGCGCCGTAGCGCTCGAACGCGTCGTCCAGGGCGGGTGATGCCGGCCCGGCCAGCGCGAGCCCGAACTGCAGCGGCCGCTGCACGGTGTAGCTGGCGGTCTTGAGCCGGGCCACCAGCAACGCCCGGTCGACCGACCACTGCCCGGGGTCGCTCTCGCCGAGGACGTCCAGGTACTGCCCGGCGACCGCCTCGACCCGCATCCGGTCGTACCGGGCGCGGACCGCGAACAGCGTCGCGGTCGGCATCGGCGTGCGGGCGAGCAGTTGGTCGGCCCAGACCAGGCAGAGGTCGCCGACCAGGATCGCGGCCGACGTGCCGAAGCGGGCGCCGTGCTGCCGCTCGAAGATCCGGTGGGCGGTGGGCCGGCCGCGCCGGGTGGCCGACTCGTCCATCACGTCGTCGTGCACCAGCGCGAACGTGTGCATCAGCTCGAGCGCGGCGAGCGCCGGGAGGACCGGCTCGACCGGGTCGTCGCTGACCGCGCGCCACCCCCAGTAGGCGAAGGTCGGCCGCAGCCGCTTGCCGCCGGCCAGCACCAGGTCTCGTGCGGTGCGGGCGAGGCCGCCGAGTGCCGGGTCGGTGGCGTCGAGCACGGCGATCTGCGCGGTTAGGAAGTCGGCCAGCGTGCCCTCGATCGCGTCGAGCAGCGGCGTGGGGCGGCCGGTCTGGCGGGGAAGCGGTCGCCACCGGTTTCCCTCGAGGGTGTCGTTGGCCACGAGACGTACCGTACCCTAGGTTTGAGGTTGCGTCGATTCGTGCGTCGATTTGAGAGGGGTCCCCGGTGGAAGCGGACCTGGCCGGCGCCTATGCGCGCTGCCGCGCCCTGCACAAGCAACACGGCCGCACCTACTACCTGGCGACCCGCTTGTTACCCGCCTGGAAGCGTCGTCATGTGCACGCGCTCTACGGATTCACCCGCTGCGCCGACGAGATCGTCGATCGCACCGAGGCGCTGCCGCCCGACCAGCGGGCCGCGCGGCTGGCCGAGTGGTCCGACCGGTTCGTGGCCGGGCTGCGCGGCGAGCCGGTGGACGATCCGCTGCTGCCCGCAGTCCTGCACACCATCGCCGTGTTCGACCTGGACGTCGACGACTTCGTGACGTTCCTGCGGAGCATGGCGATGGATCTCACGATCACGTCATATGAGACCTATGACGACCTCCTCGAGTACATGGAGGGGTCGGCCGCCGTGATCGGCACCATGATGCTGCCCATCCTCGGCACCTCCGATCGGATCGCCGCGCGCGAGCCCGCCCGGCAGCTCGGCTTCGCGTTCCAGCTCACCAACTTCATCCGGGACGTCGCCGAGGACCTCCAGCGCGGTCGCGTCTACCTGCCGGTCGAGGACCTGACCCGGTTCGGCCTCACGCGCGCCGACCTCCGACCGGGCAACCCCAAGATCAAACCCTTGATTGCGTACGAGGTGGGCCGGGCGCGCCGCCATTACGCCTACGCCGCCCCCGGCATCCCCCTGCTCGAGCCCGCCTCGCAGGCCTGCATGCGCACCGCCTACCTGCTCTACGGCGGCATCCTCGACGAGGTGGAAGCGGCCGACCACGACGTCTTCGCCCGGCGCGCGACGGTCCCGAACAGCCGCCGAGCCTCGGTCGTGATCCGCAGCCTGCTCACCAAGCCGGGGACCGAGGTGCGGGGATGACCCGTACCGCGGTCGTGCTGCTGACCCGGGACCTTCGGGTGCTGGACAACCCGACGCTGGCCGCCGCCTGCGCGAACGCCGACCGGGTCGTCCCGCTCTTCGTGCTCGACCCCAGGCTCGGCGGGCTCTCGCCGAACCGGTCCCGCTTCCTGCACCAGTCGCTCGCCGGGCTGCGTACGTCGTTACGCGAGCGCGGTGGCGACCTGGTCCTGCGGCACGGCGACCCGGCCGAGGAGACGCTGAAGGTCGCCCGCGAGGTGGGCGCGACCATGCTCGGCGTGGCGGCGGACGTCAGCGCGTACGCCCGCAAGCGGGAGGCTCGCCTGCGCACGGAATGCGATCGCAACCGGATCGCGCTGCGGCTGTTCCCCGGGGTGACGATCGTCGATCCGGGCGCGCTGCGGCCGAGTGCCGGCGGCGATGCGTATCGGGTGTTCACGCCCTACCATCGGGCCTGGATCGGCGCGAAGTGGCGGGACGAGGTCGGCACGCCGCGCCGGATCACCCTGCCGGAGATCGCGGCCGGGCCCCTGCCGGCGACACCGGCCGGGGAGTCGCCGGACGCCGCGCCGGGCGGCGAGACCGAGGGCCGGCGCCGGCTCGCCGCATGGTTGCGCGGCATCGACGCGTACGCCGAGAAGCACGACGACCTCCCGGCCGACGAAACGAGCCGGCTCAGCCCGTACCTGCGCTTCGGATGTCTCTCCCCGCTGGCGGTGGCGAACGCCGCGATGGCCCGCAACGCCGAGCCCTTTCTGCGGCAACTCTGCTGGCGCGACTTCTACTACCAGGTCGCGCTCGCCTTCCCGCGGCTCTCCACCGCGGCGCTGCGGCCGGCCGCGAACGACGAGTGGCGCGACGATCCGGAGGCGCTGCGGCACTGGCAGGACGGGCTCACCGGGGTGCCGATCGTCGACGCCGGGATGCGCCAGCTGCGCGCCGAGGGCTGGATGCACAACCGGGCCCGGCTGATCACCGCGGCGTTCCTCACCAAGCACCTGGGCGTCGACTGGCGGCTCGGCGTGCGGTGGTTCTTCCGATGGCTGCTCGACGGGGACGTGCCGAACAACTCCGGCAACTGGCAGTGGGTGGCCGGAACCGGGAATGACACCCGGCCCTATCGGCGCTTCAATCCGATCCGGCAGGCCCGCCGCTTCGACCCCGACGGCGCGTACGTGCGGCGTTACCTGCCCGAGCTGGCCGGCATCGACGGAGCCGCGGTGCACGAGCCGTGGCGCCTTCCGGACGACGAACGGAGCAAAGTGGACTATCCGGGTCCGCTGGAGTCACATCGCGACGAGGCGGTGTGGCTGCGGCCGTGAGCCCGGGTCAGTTGTCGTCTTCCCAGCGGCTCTTGCCGTCGTCCTCGCCCGGTTTGCAGACCAGCCGGTCGCCGGCCGAGCCGCGCGCCTTCGTACCGGCCGGGGCGCAGTAGTCGCCGACGACCGCGGCGGTCGTGTGTCCGGGCACCGGCTTGCGCGGCAGCAAGGAGACCTGCCGAGCCTCCTCCGACTCCGACTCCGACTCGGGCCGGGCCCGGTCCTCGGCCGGCGAGCCGATGCGCCCGCCCTCCGGCGGGGCGCCGGTCGCGCTGGGCAGGGTGGTGACGATCGTCCTCGCCGCGGGTGCCGCCTTCGACGGGGACGGATCGGTCACCGCCGCGTTGTCGGTGGCGACGCCCGGTTCGCCCTGTCCGGACACGGCCAGCAGGCCGAAGAACAACGCGCCGCCGAGCAGCGCCACAAACAGCAGCGCCGGTGCCACGAACGAGCCTCGGCGGGACGCCTGCGGAGAGGTCACCGGTAAACCTTTACCCGACTCGGTGACCCCGTCGATGGGCCCTTTGTCCATGGCAACACGGAGATCCGGCGGAACCTGAGAGGCGAAGGGGCATCGGTGCCGCTCATTCCCGCCCCACGGTGTCCTGGATCACCGCTCGGAGCGCCGCCACGCCGGTCCGGCCGGTGATCTCCGGGCGGTAGGCGAGGCCGGGCGGCCAGTCGCGGCCGAGGGCGACCCAGGCCGTACGCAGTCCGGCCGCGTGCCCGCCGCCGATGTCTTTCTCCGCGCTGTCGCCGACCATCCAGCCGGTCTCCGAGAGCCGAATACCGGCCGCGGCCGCCGCGATCTCGAAGATGCGCCGGTCGGGTTTGCCGACGCCGGCGCCCTCGGAGATCGTCCAGCCGGCGACCAGCCGGTCCAGACCGGTGCGCCGCAGCTTGGCCTCCTGCTGGGCCACCGTGCCGTTGGTCACCACGAACGGCACGAGACCGGCGGCCGTCGCATCGGTCAGCACCTGGGCGACCTGCGGATCGGGCGCCAGGTTCGCCACCATCCCGGCCCGCAGCTCGGTGAGCACCTGCCGCTCGTCGCCCCCGTACCTCGCCGCGATCATTGCGGCCAGCGTTTCGCGCCGCTCGTAGCCGTCCCGGTCCGCCTCGACCAGCCAGCGAACCTCGGATTCGCCGAAGCGGGACTCCGCCCAGGCCTTGTAGGCCGCGCGACGGTCAACGAGAGTGTTGTCCAGATCGACAAGCAACAACATCAAATGATTCTGACAGGCGCTTTTTCAAGGAGGAGCGGCGTGCTGACATTCACGAATGCGGCGGAACAGGCGGCGTGGACCTTGGCGGAGGCGCTCAGCGAGAAGGCTTTCGCCGCGATGAAGCAGGCCGAGGAGGCCGCCGAGGCGTTCCGCCTGGGCAAGATGGCGATGCGGCGCCAGTTCAAGGCGCGGGGCATGTCCGAGGTGGATGCCGACATCCGCTGGTCGGGGACGAGCCAGTCGAAAAAGGCGCTCTCCGACAACCAGTGGTACATGGCGCAGGCGGCGATGTACAACGAGGCCGCGGCGGCGCAGTACGCGAAGGCGCTCTACCTCAAGAAGAGCTGATCCCGGTCACGGCTCAGGCCGCTCGATGGCGCAGCGTGGCGACCGTCGAGCCGGCCAGGGCGAGCAGGCAGTCCGGCAGTTGGCCGTCGGCGATCGCGGCGCCGAACAGGGCCTCGCCGGTCGAGATGTCGCCGTTCACGTACGCGCTCACGAACCGGGCCACCCAGCGCTTGTCGTAGCGCGCGTCGTCGATGCCGGGAAAGTCGAGGGTCCAGGCGCCGCCGGACGGGATCTGCCCGACCATGGTGGCCGCGAGGCACCAGGCGACGTCGTACGCCCCGACGACGCCGGACCGGTCGACGACCGCGTCGAACGTGTCGACCACAGCATCGCTGTCGCCGCTGAGCGCACTCTGCAGAACCAGCGCCGCGTCGTCGAAAGCGTGCTGCGGTACCTCCGTCACGTGAAGAAAGGTACGTGGATCGGTCAAGGAACGCTCGCGGACGGGCCAACAAGCACCGGATTTCACGCTCCGCGCAGAAGACAGGTGATCCGGGCGGTGCAGATCCGCTCATCCAGGTCGTCGGTGAGGACCACCTCGTAGGTCACCATCGTCCGGCCGCGGTGCACCGGCGTCGCCACCCCGGTGACCAGCCCGGACCGCACGCCCTTGTGATGGGTGGCGTTGATGTCCACGCCCACCGCGAACGGCCGGTCCACGGTCTGCCCGTGCAGCACCGCGCCGACCGAACCGAGCGTCTCGGCGAGGACGCAGGAAGCGCCGCCGTGCAGCAGCCCGTACGGCTGGGTGTTGCCCTCGACCGGCATGGTGCCGACCACCCGCTCGGCGGTGGCCTCGAGGAGCCGGACGCCCATCCTCTCGCCGAGGGAGCCGCCGCCCCCGGTGGAGAGCAGGGTCTGTAAGGCGTCGGCCGCAATGTCCATGACGGGCAAGGTTACCGCCTGGTCACCTGCTTTCCTGCGACTTCGATCACAAGGCCCGGGTCGCGCCGGTGGCCCGCTGGTCCTACTGTTCCTCTGACCAATCGAGCCCCTCGAGGGAGATTCCATGACCGAGCCGCAGGAGACCGTGGAGACGCGCGGCGACAGCCGCGTCGACCTGATCGCCAACGACACGACCGGCGACGGCAAGCCGGACGTGTGGGTGTCCGACACCGACGGGGACGGCAAGCCCGACCTGTTCCAGTTCGACACCGACGGCGACGGCAAGGTCGACATCACCATGGTCGACCTCGACCAGGACGGCAACCCGGACACGATCGTCGATGGCGACGGCGGGCTTCCGCCGCAGGTCTGAGGTCGTTTCAGGCGCCGCCGAGCGCGGAAAGGGCCACCCACAGGACGGCGATCGCCACGATGGTGGTGACGATCGTGGAGGCCGTGTGCCGCCACGATCGCGGCCCGGCGATCGCCTCCGGGTGGCCCAGCTCGCGCAACAGCCGGCGCCGCTCCCGTACGTCGTCACGATTTGCCGCCGAGACCCCGCCCGGCCCATCCGGTCGACCCAGCTCGCCGGTCCCGCTCAGCTCGGCCGTCTCGCTCAGCTCGGCCGTTCGGCTCAGCTCGACCGCCAGCCGGGCCTGGGCGCTTTGCAGCTGACGTACCGCCCGGCGCCCGGCGCGGCCGGCCCGTTCGCCGGCGTATCGGCGGGCCGCCGCCCGCTTCGCGCCGGAGCGCAGCGCGTCCAGCTCGCCCTCCGTGATGAGCTCCGGATCGCGCAGCGTGCCGAGCCGCTCGACGTAGTAGTCAGCCTCCCGGTCATGCGCCCGCCGCACCAGCACCAGGATCAGCACCAGCGGCGGCAGCCCTTTGAGCAACAGCACCCCGAGCAGCGCCGGCGCGCCGTTGCCGACGCCGTCGCCGAGCAGCGGCGAGTTCCACAGCACGTGCGACGCCCAGGCGCCGAGGAAGGCCAGCAGGGCCGCGCCGATCCGATGGGCCGGCCGCCGGTCGCGCCGCACCACCAGGTAGCCGATGCCGGCCCCGACCAGCGCGCCGAACAGCGTGTGGCTCCACACCCCGGAGAGGAACCCACGCAATAGGAAGGTGGCGATCACCGGCTGGATCTGGTCGCCCTGCCCGGCCAGTGCCACCGCACCGACCGCGAAGACGATGTCCTCGACGATCTGGAAGCCCAGGCCGACCATCGCGCCGTAGACGACGCCGTCCAGCACGCTGTTCACCTGCGCGCGGGCGACCAGCACGATCGCCACCACGCCGAGCGTCTTCGCGGTCTCCTCGACCGAGGGCGCGGACAGTGCGGCGCCCCAGTCGGCGGCCAGGTGCGGCGAGCCGAGCTTGGCGACCAGGTCCTCCAGCGCCGTGCTGGCCGGGATCGACACGCTGGTCGCCACGAGTCCGCCCCAGGCGAAGGCGAGCACCAGCAGCTCGATCGGCTCCCGCTCGAGAAAGTCCAACTCGGCGACGACCAGCCAGAACGGCACCGCGAGCAGCCCGAACAGCACGACCGCCGCGGCCGTTGCGACCGGGTACGCCGAGGCCAGCCGCCCGGCGATCTGTGCCATCCGGATCGCGCCCGCCAGCAGCAGCGCGGCCACCACCCAGAACGCCGGGACGCGAGCGAGCGCGGAGAGCCGAGCCCCGCTCGGCGCGGGCCGGACCGCGTCCGCCGTCACCGCTCCCGCCCGTCGGTCTGCACCGTACGGGTGCTCGCCTCGATCTGCGGCAGGGTGCGTGCCAGGTCGAGATCGGTGCCGCTGACGGTGACCTCGATGGTCAGGCCGTCGGCGACGAAGACCGCGTAGCGCCCGCTGCGTCCGGGGGCGGAGTAGCCGCCCTGCAGCCCGTCCAGCCCGCCGGCCGTGGTGACGGCCAGCTGCGGGCCGGTGACCTGATATCCGGAGGTGGCGGTGATCCGGTGCCGGAGCCGCTCGCCGGCCGTGCGCAGGTCCCCGTCGAAGGGACGGACGGCGACCTGGTACTGCACCGTGCCGAGCCGGAAGAGTGCGGTGCCGGTCGAGCCGCCGGGCCGGGTCACCGTGACGTCGAGGGTCGCGCCGGCCGGCGGGACCACCGTGACGCCGGCGCCGACCAGGTAGGGCTCGTCGGCCCGGACCGGGCGGGTGTCCGGTAAGGATCGGTCGATCGCGGGCAGCCCGAAGGCCAGGCCGCCGAGGGCGGCGACGACACCGAACGCACCGAGGATGCTCATCAGCTCACGCCGGGTGATCCTCGCCATGACACCACGCTAATCGGTGACGCCGGCCGTTCGGGCCGTTCGGCCATTGTGGAGACTAGATCATTCGGCCTTATTACGGATTTGTCCGTTTAACGACAGATACGCCGGCGGCACCGCGAGGGTGAGCCAGACCCCGTTCTCGCTGCGGTGGAAGACGTGTCCGCCGGCGGCCATGGTCGCCGCGTCCACCTCGAACACCACCACGTCGGCCGAGCGCCGCCGGCCGACCGCCAGCGCGGTGGGCACGTCCTTCGAGAGGTGTACGTGATGCCGGCTCCGCGGGCGCAGGCCGTCCCGCCGGATCGCCTCGACGTTTTCCCGCGGGGTCCCGTGGAACAGCACCGCGGGCGGCTCGGCCGGCGGCAGTCCGAGGTCGACCTCGACCCGGCGGGAATGCCCCTGGCTGGCCCGGATCCAGTCCACGCCGTCGTCGCGGCGGGCGATCGCGAATCGGGCCTTGTCGTTGTTCTCCACGATCAGGTCGAGCTCGGCGCGGGTGATGCCCAGCGCGCCGATCAGGTCGGCGACCGGCACCCAGCCGTTCGCGTCGAGGGCGAGGCGCGCCGACTCCGGCCGGTGCCGCAGGACCAGCGAGATCCGCCGACTGAGCCGGACCTGGTCGCGGCTCAGTTCCGTCATGTCATCAGCTCCATGACGGCAAGGTAGTAAGGCCGGTCTTCCAGGTCGACCGATTTCAGCCGCCACCCCGTCCCGGCCAGCAGTTTCTCCAACTCCTCGGGGGAGCAATTCAGGTAGTCGAACCAGTCGGTGGCCAGCCGCCGGTAGCGCAACCGAAGCCGAAGCTGGCCACCGATCCGGCCGCGCTCGCGGTTGCGCTGGTGGTACTCCACATGCACCGGATCGGTGGTGCCGTACGGGTCGGTGCCCTGGGCGATAATCCGGGCGCCCGGCTTGGCCAGGCGGGCGAGGGCGGCCAGGAAGACGGGGGCGCGCTCGGCGCTCTCCAGGAGACCGAGGTTGTTGCCGAGCAGCAGAAAGGTGTCGTATCTGGTGGCGGCTTTCTCGGCGTACACGTCAATGGTTGTCACCACGGTGTCGCGCAAGCCGCGTCGCCTGGCGATCTCGATCGCGCCCGGCGAAGTGTCCAGGCCGGTGACCGCCATGCCGCGTCGCTGCAGTTCGACGGCGGTCCGGCCGGCGCCGACGCCGACGTCGAGCACCTGGCCCCGGCAGAGGCGCAGGGCCCGGTGATCGTGCGGTTGCCATTCGTCCGGCTCGGCCAGGTAATGGTCGACCGGTGCGCCGTTGATCAGGCCGTCGTCCCGTTCGATCACCTCGATCACCGGGCGCGGCACCCGGCCGCCGGCCAGCGGTCGCGGCCCTACGCCGGTCCGCACCGCGTACGCGTCCCTGATCATTTCGCCGAAGACGTCGCCGATCGGAGGCTGATCCACTGTTCGAGGATACGAAGAAGGGGCGGTCGCCTTCCCCAGCGCACGCCCCTTGCAACGATGCTACGTCTCGACCGAAGTCCGTTCAGTCACCCTGACGCTGCGTGGGAATCTGTCCCTGCAGCAGGGCGCGAACCTCCGACTCCCGGTAACGGCGGTGGCCGCCCAGCGTGCGGATTGCACTGAGCTTGCCGGCCTTCGCCCACCGGGTGACGGTCTTCGGGTCGACGCGGAACATCGACGCCACCTCGGCCGGCGTTAGTAGCGGCTCAGGATCATGCGTACGCGATGCCATCGGTCACTCCTCCACAGGTACCTATAGACATCGGCCGGGGTCCCGCCGGCCGGTGCGTCTCTCATGGTCCGGCTAGTCCCCGATGTCCGACATGGGCCGAACGGACGAACGTCCCCAGATAGACGGATGAAGCATGCCCGATTTTTCCGTGTTTTCTACGCCAGATAGTGCCGCGTTTAGTCCGATTATCACGCTTCGGCGAGCCGTGATTACGAAGAGTATTCGCCTCGGGAGCGTTCCCACGGCCGTCGCATTATCGGGACAAGTCCGCTTTTGGCGGGTCAGTTACAGCGCTCCAGAAGCTGCACCTTGCGCCATCGATCGACGAGCTTCTCGTACGCCTCGGAGGCGGCGTCCGCGTCGCCCCGGGATAGGGCGGAAAGTCCGGCTGCCACGAGTCCGGGGGAATCGTCCTCGGCGAGGTCGTCATTCGGGAGGAGGTTGACGAGGCCGCCGTAGTCGAGCTCCACGATCGACCGGGGATGGAACTCCTCCAGCCAGCGGGTGCCCTCCTCGACCGCCTCGGTGATCGGCGCGTCGCCCAGCGATTTGCGCAGCACCGAGACGCCGCGGTGAGCCCGGCGGCGGGCCTTGGAGATCTCGGTGCGGTAACGCAGCGTGCGCCGGCCGGCGGCCAGCTCGATCTCCCGCTCGTCCAGGTCGATGAAGACGAACCAGCGCAGTGGTACGCCCCAGGTCGCGATCTGCTCGTGCACCCGGGGAACGCCGTGCTCGAGCACCTTGGCCCCGCTGCGCCAGTCCTCGACGATCGCCCGGGCCTGGCCGGCCAGGACCGGCGGCACGAACGCGTCGGCCAGCACGCTGGGCACGCCGTCCCGGGCGTTCAGCGCCGCCTCGGCCACCCGCAGGCGCAGGTTCCATGGGCAGACCAGCAGGGTGTCGCCCCACTCCAGCACGTACGCCTCGTCGGGCAGGTCGGGCAGGCGGGTCCACCCCGCGCCGAGCGCCTCGAGCACGGCGGTGCGCTGCTTGACCGGGCCGTCGACCGGGCCCAGGGCACGACCCTCGCGGGCGTACCGGCGCCAGAAAACCTGGCGCTCCCGGTCGAAGGCGGTCAGCGGTTCGTAAACCCGAAGGTACGACGCGAACAGTGACGGCACGGCGCGATCCTTTCACGAATTTCGCCGCCGCGAACTTCCCGTGCGGGCGTAATCACGGACTAAGCCGCCCCACGGCTGCAACCCCGTTGCGAGTCAGTCCGACTACGCTCGCTATGTCCGGCAAGACCCCAGCCGGAGCACCGGCCCCACAAGGGCCACGACCAGATCAGGAGAGCAGCGATGGGCGTGTTCGACACCGACGGCACCGACGCCAGCGGGCACGAACAGGTCGTCTTCTGTCAAGACCGGCAGAGCGGTCTGAAGGCGATCATCGGAATCTATTCCACGGCCCTCGGGCCGGCCCTCGGCGGCACCCGCTTCTATCCGTACGCGAGCGAGGCGGACGCCCTCGCCGACGTGCTCAAGCTGTCCCAGGGCATGGCGTACAAAAACGCTCTCGCCGGGCTCGACCTGGGCGGCGGCAAGGCGGTCATCTGGGGCGACCCGGGCCGGACCAAGTCCGAGGCGCTGCTGCGCGCGTACGGCCGGTTCGTCGAGTCGCTGCACGGCCGTTACTACACCGCCTGCGACGTCGGCACGTACGTGCCGGACATGGACGTCATCGCCCGCGAGACCCGCTACGTGACCGGCCGCAGCGTCGAGCACGGCGGGGCCGGCGACTCCTCGATCCTGACCGCCTGGGGCGTCTTCCAGGGCATGCGCGCCGCCGCCGAGCACACCTGGGGCTCGCCGACGCTGCGCGGCCGCACGGTCGGCATCGCCGGCCTCGGCAAGGTCGGCAAATACCTGGCCGGCCACCTGATCGACGACGGCGCCACGGTGGTCGCCACCGACGTCAACGAGGCCGCGCTGGCCTGGGCCCGCGCCGCGCACCCGCAGATCGAGCTGGTGCCCGACACGCAGGCGCTGATCACCTCCGCGATCGACGTGTACGCGCCCTGCGCCCTCGGCGGCGCTCTGGACGACGACACCGTCCACGCCCTGCGTGCCAGGGTCGTGACCGGCGGCGCCAACAACCAGCTGGCCCACCCCGGCATCGAGAAGGCACTCGCCGAACGAGGCATCCTCTACGCACCCGACTACGTGGTGAACGCCGGCGGCGTGATCCAGGTGGCCGACGAGATCGAGGGCTTCAACTTCGAGCGGGCCAAGCTGCGCGCCACCGGCATCTTCGAGACCACCAAGCGGATCCTCGCGCTCGCCGACGAGGAGGGTGTCTCGCCCGCCGTCGCGGCCGATCGCCTGGCCGAGCAGCGGATGGCCGAGGTCGGCCGGCTGCGCACGATCTACCTCGGCTGAGATACCGGCGGAACAACCGTTTAGTCCCGTTTAGGGGAACGAGCGGTGCGGTGGAAGTGGCTGCCGCGCGTTCCGCGGTGTAAAACCGGCGACGCGCGGCAGTGTCACACGCAACCCGAGGTGCCGAAGGCGGCATCGTCCATGTACCGTAAGACCCACGAGAGATGCCTGACGTCATCGGGGCCCGCCTTTGGGCTGCCCCGAATTCTGTGCGAGGGGGTCGAGCCATGGGGCGCGGCCGTGCTAAGGCCAAGCAGACGAAGGTGGCCCGGGAGTTGAAATATCACTCCCCGAACACCGACCTCACCGCCTTGCAGCGCGAACTGGCGGGTGCCAGTAAGTCCGATCGTCATTTCGACGACGACAACGATGAGTTCGTCGACGACGACGAGGACGACGCGGACGACGACCAGGACTCCTGGTCGCCAACAAGGCGCTGACTGACCCGTATTGCACAGAGCACGCGGCTGACCGCGTGCTCCCGTGTGTCGCGGTCAACTTCCCACGGTTCAAACAACACTGAAGCCCACGCGGGTTCGCCACCCGCGTGGGCTTCGAAGCCGGCCCCCGGCGCAGTGTCCTCCGAACCGCCAAACCCCCAGCGCGCTTCCGCTCGCCCACATCCAGCCGCGACTCGTACCGCGCCCAGCCGGCCGCCGCCACCCACAACTCGGGCAACTTCCGCCCAGTCAGCCAGCCGCGCCCTGCGAAACCCCCACCACGCCAGCCATCCGACGCTGCCTTGTTCCTGCGGGGACTCCCACCACGTCAGCTGACCGATGCTGCCCGATACCTGCGGGGACCCTCACCACGCCAGCTGACCGATGCTGCCCGATACCTGCGGGGACTCCCATCCACGTCAGCTGACCGATGCTGCCCGATACCTGCGGGGACTCCCATCCACGTCAGCTGACCGATGCTGCCTCGTCCCTGCGGGGACCCTCACCACGTCAGCTGACCGATGCAGCCTTGTCCCTGCGGTGACTCCCGCCCAGTCCAGCCACCGCGATCGCCCCGCTGATGAGGAGGCAGCCGATTTTCGTCGCCGCGGGGTTTGCGGTGCCGAAAATCGGCTGCCTCCTCATCAGCACCCGAAGGGGCGATCGCCCGCGGAGCGAAGCGGAGCCAGCCAGCTCAGCCGCACGGGACCCCAAAAGCGCCAACTCACCCCGAACGGGACCAGCCCACCCAGCCGCACCCCGCGCAAAACCAACCCACCCAGCCAAGCCCCCGCAAAACCAGCCCACCCAGCCAAGCCCCGCACAAAACCAACCCACCCAGCCAAGGCCCCCCGCAAGACCAGCTCACCCAGCCAAGCCCGCACAAAACCAACCCACCCAGCCAAGCCCCGCGCAAGACCAGCTCACCCAGCCGCACCCGGCGCAAGACCAGCTCACCCAGCCGCACCCCGCGCGGGACCAGCCCACCTAACGCGGCCGATTGTTCCAGTTATAAAACGTCGGGATGTTCTCAAAATGGTTCCAAGCACACACCGCAGACCCGTCGCTCTCTTCGCGCTTCTCCCGGGCCGCTTCCGCCTCCGCGATGAGGGCGGCCAACCCGGCCCGGGTGTCTCGCACCCGTGCCGTCACCGGATCGACTCCCACGGTTTCTGGCTGCACAGCCTCAGACTGCCGTGGGTTGGTGATCTCGGGCATGGTCCAGCACTCCCTCCAATAGGCGAATCTTGCTGTTGCGGCAGTGGTCGGTCTCGGTCACGTCGAACCGGCCATGTTCGAAGTAGCGGTTCGCGGCGTGGGCGCCCCCGCAGAATCCGAAGTACGGGCAGCTTTCCCGGCACGCCTCGACCCCGCGCTGGAACTCGGCGATCCACGGCGTCCCGGCGGCGCCGGCGAGGATCTCCCCCAGCGGCGTGCTGAGCACGTTGCCACTGGTGAAGTCGCCGTAGCGGGGATCGTGGAAGCCGGCCAGCTCGGGCGAGAGCAGCACCACCGAACCGTCGTACGCGATTGTCGGGATGGGGTCGAGGCGGCGTGGCAGCAGTTCGTCGGCAGTGCCGTCGAGCACCGCGCCCGCGTACCGTAGCGACCACTCCACCTCGCGCAGGTGGATCCGCGGATCTTGCCGCCAGGCGCCGACGAGCTCGGCCCAGAACGCGGTTACCGCCGCGGCGTCGTGCCGGTTGGCCCGATTGTTCACGCCCTCCCGCTCCTCGACGTTGATCCCGAGGACTTCGCAGCCCAGGTCGAGGAAGTACGCGTACAGCTCCGCGGCGATGCCCGGCCGCGGGTCGCCGACGACGCAGAGCGCCGAGAACGGGATCCGGTGCCGGCGAAGCGTTTCGATGCCGCGCAGAATCCGGTCGTACGCGGGTTTGCCGCCCCGGTTGATCCGCTCCCCGTTGCGCGCCTCCGGCCCGTCCACGCTGACGCTGACCCGGATGTCGTGTTCGGCGAAGAACTCGCACCAGGCGTCGTCGATCAGCGTCGCGTTGGTCTGCACGTGGTGCTCGACCGCCGGGTCGAACGGGGCGAGCAGCGCGGCCAGGTGGTCACGCCCGGTAGCCAGCGGCTCGCCGCCGTGCCACACCACCGAGAACCGGCCGGCCCGGGCGAAGGGCGACACCGACTCGGCGACGGCGGCGGCCACCGCGACCGACATCCGGTGGTCCGTCGAGCGGAACGGAAGGTAACAGTAGGAACAGTCGAGATTGCAGAGCGTGTTGGGCTGCATCACCACGTAGGTCGGGACGGCGGCGATTCCGCGCATCCCGCTCCACTTTTCGGCCATGTGCACCCCCGTCGTGCGTCCGCCTAGAGGCTAGGCCGCCCGATCCAGCCCGTACATGAAAGATCCGCGGGCGTCACAAATAGACACGCGCGGATTCTTCCATCGAATCGGTCAGCCGCGGGTGTACTGACCCATCATCTGCACCTCACCGGTGCCGTCGATGATCTCGCCGACCTGCCAGGCTTCGACGCCCCGGCCGGTCAGGTAGGCCATCGCACGGTCGGCGTCGTCGGAGGAGACGACCGCGAACATGCCCACGCCCATGTTGAACGTGGCCTCCATCTCGGTGTCCTCGATCCGGCCTTTGGCCTGGATGAGGTCGAAGATGGGCTGGGGCCGCCAGGTCGAGCGGTCGACCACCGCGTCGACGTGCTCGGGCAGCACGCGCACCAGGTTGCCCGGGATGCCGCCGCCGGTGACGTGCGAGAACGCGCGGACCTCGGTCTCCTCGATGAGGCCCAGGCAGTCCTTCGCGTAGATCTTGGTGGGGGTAAGCAACTCCTCGCCGAGGGTGCGCTGCGTGCCGAAGTCGTCGACGACCGAGTCGAGCCGCATCCGGCCGGCGCCCAGCAGCACGTGCCGGACCAGGGAGTAACCGTTCGAGTGCAGGCCGGACGACCGCATCGCGATCACCGCGTCGCCCACCTCGACCCGCTCCTTGCCGAGGATCTCGCTCTCCTCGACCACGCCGACGCCGGTCGCGGACACGTCGTACTCGTCGGGGCGCAGCACCCCGGGGTGCTCGGCCGTCTCGCCGCCGAGCAGGGCGCAGCCCGCGTACCGGCAGCCGTCGGCGATGCCCGCGCCGATCTCGGCGACCTTGTCCGGCACGACCTCGCCACAGGCGATGTAGTCGAGCAGGAACAGCGGCTCGGCCCCGCACGCCACCAGGTCGTCGACGACCATGGCGACCAGATCGATGCCGATCGTGTCGTGGATGTCGAGCTGCTGGGCGATGACCAGCTTGGTGCCGACGCCGTCGGTCGACGAGGCCAGGATCGGGCTCTTGTACTTCTGCGTGTTCAGCCGGAACAGGCCGGAGAAACCGCCCAGATCGCCCATCACCTCGGGCCGGGTGGTCTTCTTGACCTTCGACTTGAGCAGTTCCACGGCGCGGTCGCCGGCCTCGATCGAGACGCCGGCCTCCGCGTACGTGACCGACCGCTTGCGAGCGCCTCGGCCGGAACCCGCCGTCCAGGGCCGGCGATCGCCTTCGGCGCCGTTGGATCCGGCACTGTTGCGCTCGGACACGTGGGTCACGGTTTTCTCCTTGGAGCTACGCGGTTTGTGAAGATCACGGGTGCTGCAGGGCGTTGCTGCCGCCCGGACTGCTGACCAGGCGAGATGCCGCCCGGTCGTCGTACTCCGCCTCGAGCTCGGCCACCGCCGCGGTGGCCGCCTCGGCGGACGCGGACGGCATCGACGCCCGCTTGCCGACGCCCTCGAGCAGGTGCTTGCCGATCAGGTTGCCGGCCGGCAGCTCGATCGGGTACCGCCCGTCGAAGCACGCCATGCAGAGGCGCGACTTCGGCTGCTCGGTCGCCTGCACCAGGCCGTCCAGGGAAACATAACCCAGGGAGTCGGCGCCGATCGAGCGCCGGATCCCGTCGATCTCCAACCCGTTCGCGATCAGCTCGGCGCGGGTGGCGAAGTCGATGCCGTAGAAGCAGGGCCATTGGACCGGCGGCGAGGAGATGCGCACGTGCACCTCGAGGGCGCCGGCCTCGCGCAGCATCCGCACCAGGGCGCGCTGCGTGTTGCCGCGGACGATCGAGTCGTCGACCACGACCAGGCGCTTGCCGCGGACCACCTCGCGCAACGGGTTCAGCTTGAGCCGGATGCCCAGCTGGCGGATGGTCTGCGAGGGCTGGATGAAGGTCCGCCCGACGTACGCGTTCTTGGTGAGCCCGGCGCTGTACGGGATGCCGGAGGCCTCCGCGTACCCGATCGCGGCCGGTGTGCCCGACTCGGGCACCGGGATGACCAGGTCGGCCTCGACCGAGTGCTCCTTGGCCAGCCGGCGGCCGATCTCGACGCGAGCCGAATACATGTTCCGGCCGGCGATCGTGGTGTCGGGGCGGGCCAGGTACACGTACTCGAAAAGGCAGCCCTTGGGCTCGGGCGCGGCGAACCGGTTGGATCGCAGGCCGTGCTCGTCGACCGCCAGCATCTCGCCGGGCTCGACCTCGCGCACGAAGCTGGCGCCGACGATGTCGAGGGCCGCCGTCTCGCTGGCGATCACCCAGCCGCGTTCCATCCGGCCGAGCACCAGCGGGCGTACGCCCTGCGGGTCGCGCGCCGCGTACAGCGTGTTCTCGTCCATGAAGACGAAGCTGAAGGCGCCCCGCAGCCGCGGCAGCACCTCGAGCGCCGCGGCCTCGACCGACAGATCGGGGCGGCCGGCCAGCAGGGTGGTCACCAGGGCGGTGTCGCTGGTGGCGCCGATCTCGGACGAACCCCCCGCCTCGAGGCCTCGCTCGGCGACCTCGCGGGCGAGCTCGGCCGTGTTGACCAAGTTGCCGTTGTGCGCCAGGGCGATCGTCGTGCCGGCCGTGGTGGCACGGATGGTGGGCTGGGCATTTTCCCAGTTCGAGCCGCCGGTCGTGGAGTACCGCGTGTGCCCGATGGCCAGGTGGCCGCGCAGGCTCGCCAGCGTGGGCTCGTCGAAGACCTGCGAGACGAGGCCGAGGTCCTTGTAGACCACCACTCCCGAGCCGTCACTCACCGCGATGCCGGCCGCCTCCTGCCCGCGGTGCTGGAGAGCGAAGAGCCCGAAATAGGTAAGTTTGGCTACCTCTTCCTCGGGCGCCCAGACGCCGAAGACGCCGCAGGCATCCTGGGGGCCGCGCTCCTGGGGGTCGAGATCGTCGGTCAACCGGCCGTCGCCTCGGGGCACCTGTCGCTCCCTGTGATCGTCTCCAAACGGAACTCAGCTGCTCGAAACCGCTGGTCCGCTCCGATCGCCAAGTGTACGCGAGGCCGCGGGCGTCGGCTCGGGCTCAGCCCGGTGGAGGCTCGGCGCCCAGCGGCAGAAATTCCGTGAGATCGGTGCGGATGCCGCTCGCCCGCAGGCGTCCGTCACGCAGCGCATCCGCCCAGCTCACACGCTCCGTGGCGACCAGCACCCAGGTGACCGGGTCAGTTTCGACCACATTGGGGGGTGTGCCGCGGGTGTGCCGGGGACCGGCGACACACTGAATCGCACCGAAAGGTGGAACTCGCACCTCCACCGAACGGCCAGGTGCTCGACGGGACAACTCGGCCAGCAGTGCTCGCACAGCGTCACGCAGGACCGTACGCTCGGGTTCCACGCCTTGATCCAGCGCGTCCAACGCCTGTTTCACGGACTCGGATTTATTGTGCGCAGGGGACACGTCGGGACGATACGACCCGACCTGCCGAGATTGGTACGCGCCCCTGGGTCGCGCAATGGGCGTGCGACAAGGCATAGTGGCCGACGGTGTTTTTAGTCGCGGGACGTAACCGGCACCCAAGGACAGTCCGGGAAGACCGTGCGACCGGAAGGCGGTGGACGTGACAACGCACCTAGGAGCCCGATGGGCCCAAGCCGGTGCGTTACTGGCGGTTGTCGTCGGCGGCCTGGCCGTCGCACCCGCGGTGGCGCTGGCCGACCCACCTCGCGTGCAGATCACCGGACTGCCGACCGATGTGGTATCCGGCGGCCAGGTGACGATGCAGTACACGGTGCGCACGGTCGGTGGCAACGGGAACGACACGGTCCCGGTCACGATCGAGATCGACAGCGGCGACATGAGGTGCAACAGCGGCTGCGGTCAGATCTCCACGATCACCGGCCAGGACAAGACCTTCACGGCGCAGTTGACCGCGCCGACGGTCGAGGCCGGCGCGACCAAGAGCATCAACATCACCGTCCGCGCGACCGTCCAGGGCGAGAACCCGGGTGAGAAAAGCGCCTCGGTCAACGTGAAGGGTCCGGACAAGCCGCAGACCGTCACGTCGGTCTCCGGCAAGGTCCGCGACCAGGACAACAAGCCGATTCCGGGCGCGGACGTCGCGATGAAGGACGACGCCGGCCACTCGTACTCGACGACCACGAACGGCTCCGGCGGGTACTCGTTCAACTCCTCGGACTCGCAGCCGATCACGCCCGGCAACGTCTCGGTGGGCGCCCGGAAGGACGGCTACGCCACCGCCACGGCGTCGGTCCAAGCCTCGGCGGGCAAGAGCGTCACCGTATCGCTGATCCTGAAGCCGGTGGCGGCCACCGCGACGGCCACCCCGTCGGCGACGGTGTCGGCCGCCGCCAGCCTCGAGGCGACCGACGACCCGGCCACCGACGACCCGACCACCGGCGACACCGCGGCGGCCGACACCACCACCAAGACGGCCCCGGCCAGCCAGAGCAGCAGCTTCAGCTCGAAGCTGCTGCTCATCCTCGGCGGCCTGCTGGTGGCCGGCGGCGTGGGCGCGATCGTGCTGGTCCTGATGCGACGCAAGAACGGCGGCAACGGGCCGGACGACGACCCGACCGCGATGGGCGGCGGTGGTGGCATGGTGCCGCCGAGCCAGGGCCGGTTCAACGACGCGACCCGGGTGGCTTCGCCGATGGGCGCGGGTGCGAGCCCGACGATGGTGACGTCGCGACCCGATGCGTCCTCGATGTCCGACGCGCCGACCATGCTTCACCGGCCGGTCGAGGACGAGTTCCCCGACCCGTACGGCGCACCGGTCCCGCGGCAGGGCGGCGGCAACCAGTACGGCGGCGGCTGGGACGACCCGCAGCCCGCGTACGGCGGCGGCACGCAGCAGTACGGCGGCGGCAACCAGTACGGGGAGCCCACCCAGTACGAGGAGCCCGCCCAGTACGGCCGCGGGCAGGACCAGGGCTACGGCGGCGGCACCTACGGCGCGGCGGCGGCCCCGGCCGGCGGCGGCCAGTACGGCGGCGGCACCCAGCGGTACGACGAGCCCACCGGCATGTACCGGCCGGAGGCCGACCAGGGCGGCTACGACGAGTACGACCAGCGCGGCGGCCAGTACGGCGGCAACGGCGGCCAGCAGTACGGCGGCGGCCAGTACGGCGGCGGCACCGGTCAGTACGACGGCGGCCAGCAGTACGGCGGGGGCCAGTACGGCGGCAACGGTGGCTACGACCAGGACGGTTACGACCAGGACGGCTACGGCGACCAGCGCGGCGGTTACGGTTCCGGCGGCGGCGGTGCCTACGGCGGCGGCCAGTACGACCAGGGCGGCTACGACCAGGGCGGCGCTTACGGTGGCGGCCAGCAGTACGGTGGCGGCCAGCAGTACGGCGGCGGCAGCTACGACCAGGGCGGTTACGACCAGGGCGGCTACGACGACCAGCGGGGCGGCTACAACGAGCAGCCGAGCCGCCGCGGTCAGGCCCAGCCGTCGCACCCCGGCCAGCGCCGTTCGTCCGACTGGGACGGCTAGAAACCGGTAGCAGTGCAGATCGGCCCCGCGTCTGACGATGCGGGGCCGATCTGCTTTACCAAAGAACGACGAAAGCCGGTCAGCGTGGACGCTGACCGGCTTTACCGTCGGTTGTGGATCAGTCTTCGGACGACCCGCCGGGCGGGGTGCCCTCCTGCTCGGAGATCTCCAGCTCGACGGAGAGCGGCGCGGCCGCCGACCCGCCGTCCGCGTCGACCGGCGCCGCCGCCTCGACTGCCGACGCCGCCGAAGTCGCGGACACGGCCGGCGACACCGCCGGCGCCGCGACACCACGGTCGCCGGACGCGGTCGACGGGTCGGCCACGTGCTCCGGGTCGCCGATCCGGCCGGCGATCTCCGCCGTGCCGCCGAACAGCCGCGGCAGCGTCGACGACCAGGCCTCGCGCAGCTCCGGCAGCGGAATGCTGAACTCGTCCCGCACCTCGAGCACGGCGTCCCGGGTGGTCATGCCGATCGGCGTGCACGGCACGCCGTACTCGGCGGCGAGCGCCACGAACGCCTTGTCGCGCCCGCGGGGCACCGCGACCAGCGCCCGGCCGGCCGACTCGCTGAACAGGTAGACGAACGAGGTGGTGCCATCGTCGGGCAGCGCGATCCGGGCGCCGACGTCGTGCCGCAGACAGCTCTCGACCAGCGCCTGGGCGAGACCGCCGTCGGAGAGGTCGTGCGCGGCGCTGACGTGCCCGACCTGCGAGGCCCGCGACATCAGCGCGCCGAGCCGCTGCTCGCGCGCCAGGTCGACCTTGGGCGGCCGGCCGCCGAGATGGCCGTGGGTGACCCACGCCCACTCCGAGCCGGACAGCTCGCAGGCCGTCTCGCCGAGCAGGAAGATCTGGTCGCCGTCGCCGGTCAGCTTCGCGAAGCCCATCGGGATCCGCCGGGACACGTCGTCGAAGACGCCGAGCACGCCGACCACCGGGGTCGGGTGGATCGCCGCCGCGCCGGTCTGGTTGTAGAAGCTGACGTTGCCGCCGGTCACCGGGGTGCCCAGCTGCTGGCAACCGTCGGCGAGACCGCGGACGGCCTCGGCGAACTGCCACATCACGGCCGGGTCCTCGGGCGAGCCGAAGTTCAGGCAGTCGGTGACCGCCACCGGCTCGGCGCCGGTGACCGCCACGTTCCGGAACGCCTCCGCCAGCGCGAGCCGAGCCCCCTCGTACGGGTCGAGCCGCGCGAACCGCCCGTTGCCGTCCACCGACAGCGCCACGCCGAGACCGGTGCGCTCGTCGATGCGCAGCACGCCGGAGTCCTCGGGCTGGGCCAGCACGGTGTTGCCGAGCACGTACCGGTCGTACTGCTCGGTGACCCAGGTCTTGTCGCAGAGGTTCGGCGAGCCGACCATCCGCAGCACCGTCTCGCGCAGTTCGTCCCCGTTGACCGGCCGCGGCAGCGTCTCGGCCTTGTCGGCCTGCAGCAGTATCAGGTCGGCGGGCTCGCGGATCGGCCGGGCGTAGACCGGGCCGTCGTCGGCGAGCGAGCCGGGCGGCACGTCCACCACGACGTGCTCGTTCCAGCTGATCACCAGACGGCCGGGCGAGCCGTCCGCCTCGGCCGGGGTGACCTCGCCGATCGCGGTGGCCCAGACGCCCCACTTCTCGGCGACGGCCAGCACGGCCGGCAGGTTCTCCGGGGTGACGATCAGGAGCATCCGCTCCTGCGACTCGCTGGCCAGGATCTCGGTGGGCGACATCGAGGCCTCGCGCAGCGGCACCCGCTCGAGCCAGACCCGCATGCCGGTGCCGGCCGCGGCCGCGGTCTCGGTGAGCGCGCAGGTCAGGCCGGCGCCGCCGAGGTCCTGGATGCCGGCGACCAGGCCGGCGTCGTACAGCTCGAGGCAGCTCTCGATCAGCAGCTTCTCCATGAACGGGTCGCCGACCTGCACCGACGGGCGGCGCTGCTCGGCCTCCTCGTCGAAGGTCGCGGAGGCCAGCACGGAGACGCCGCCGATGCCGTCCCGACCCGTACGCGCGCCGAGGAGAACCACGACGTTGCCGACGCCCGCGGCCTCCTTGTGCTGCAGGCGGGCGACCGGCAGCACGCCGATGCTCAGCGCGTTGACCAGCGGGTTGCCCTGATAGGTCGGGTCGAAGACGATCTCGCCGCCGATGTTCGGCAGGCCCAGGCAGTTGCCGTAGCCGCCGATGCCGGCCACCACGCCGGGCAGCACCCGAGCGGTGTCCGGGTGGTCGGCCGCGCCGAACCGCAGCGGGTCCATGACCGCGATCGGCCGGGCACCCATGGCGAGGATGTCGCGCACGATGCCGCCGACGCCGGTCGCCGCGCCCTGGTACGGCTCGACGAAGCTCGGATGGTTGTGCGACTCCACCTTGAAGGTCACCGCGAGATCGTCGGAGATCTGCACGACGCCGGCGTTCTCGCCGATGCCGGCCAGCATCCGGGTGTTCGGCGGCGCCTTCTCACCGAACTGCCGCAGGTGCACCTTGCTCGACTTGTACGAGCAGTGCTCGCTCCACATGATCGAGTACATCGCCAGCTCGGAGGCGGTCGGCCGCCGCCCGAGGATCTGCCGGATCCGCTCATACTCGTCGTCCTTGAGGCCGAGCTCGGTGTGCGGCTGTAGCTCGTCCGCCGTGCTCAGCGCCCGCTGAACCGTGTCTGGCCCGCCATCGAACTCGTTGACGAGCACATCGGTCGCGGCGAAGCCGGTTGATTTTTCCGGCTGCGTCGTCATTCTTACTGTCCCCCTGCGTCCTGTCCGCCCGCGGACGCCCCGGCCAGGGCACGCAGGACGGAGGTGAAGAAGCCGAGGCCGTCCAGCGACGGGCCGGTCAGCTCCTCCACCGCGTGTTCCGGGTGCGGCATGATGCCGACGACGTTGCCGGCCTCATTGGTGATCGCGGCGATGTCGCGCTGCGAGCCGTTCGGGTTGCCGCGGATGTAGCGGGCGACGACCCGGCCCTCGGCCTCGAGCGCGTCCAGGGTCCGCTCGTCGGCGACGTAGCAGCCCTCGCCGTTCTTCACCGGGATCACCAGTTCTTGGCCCGGGGTGAAGCCGTTGGTCCAGGCGGTGCCGGTGGACTCGACGCGCAGGTGCTGGTCGCGGTTGCGGAAGTGCAGGTGCTGGTTGCGGGTGAGCGCGCCGGGAAGCAGGTGCGCCTCGCAGAGAATCTGGAAGCCGTTGCAGATGCCGAGCACCGGCAGGCCGCCGCGGGCCGCGTCGATGATCGACTCCATGGCCGGGGCGAACCGGGCGATCGCGCCGCAGCGCAGGTAGTCGCCGTAGGAGAAGCCGCCGGGCAGCACCACGGCATCGACGCCGTGCAGGTCGGGTTCGCCGTGCCAGAGGCGGACGGCCTCGGCGCCGGCGATGCGCGCGGCGCGGGCCGCGTCCCCGTCGTCGAGCGAGCCAGGGAAGGTGACCACACCGATGCGCATGGTCAGGCGACCTCGGCCGCAGCGGTGTCGAGCCGGACGGTGAAGTCCTCGATCACGGGGTTGGCGAGCAGCTTGTCCGCGATCTCGCGGGCGCGCTCGAGATCGGCCTCGCCGGCGAACTCGATCTCGATCCGCCGGCCGATGCGGACGGAGGCGACATCGGAGACACCGAGCCGGGGCAGCGCGTTGGCCACCGCCTGGCCCTGCGGATCGAGGATTTCCGGCTTCAGCATGACGTCGACCACGACGCGAGCCACGGGCACTCCTGACTGATAGGTGTAAGCACGGGCAGCCTACCTTGTGAAGCCCGTGACGGACCCATCGGCCGGTGTCGGCGACGCGACGTCAGCGGCGCTGAGCAGGCAATCTCGGAGGTGATCTCGACCACGCGGTCGATGGAAGCTTCAACTGAAGGCCGGGTCATCACACGGTGATATGGGCGATCCGAGGTGTTGGCGGAGGGCGCGCGGCCGCCTACGGTCGTGACATCGATCTCCGGAAAGGCCGGCGACGGCGCCCCCGCTGTCGCCGGTCCGGAGGATTCGAGCGAGTTCCGCCGAGGCGCGACGTGAGGGTCGAGCTCCGCCGCGCCTCGGCGGCGCGATCACGGAGCGCAGCTGTCGAGAGCGGCGCGATCACAGAGCGCCGCTATCGAGAGCCGCGCGATCACAGAGCGCCGCTATCGAGAGCCGCGCCATCACAGAGCGCCGCTATCGAGAGCCGCGCGATCAGAGGATGGGCGCGGGCGCGTACCGCGCGGCCCCGGGATGCGCCGCCACGATCGCCGCGACCCGGTCGGCCACCGCGCGCACCTGCGAGGGCGCCGCCCCCACGAAGGCCGCCCGGTCCGCTACCAGCGTGTCGATCTCCGCCCTGCTCAGCCGCAGCCGCCCGTCGGTGGCCAGCCGGTCGAAGAGGTCGTTGACCGCCGCGCCCTTCTCCCGCATGGCGAGCGCCACCGCCACGGCGTGCTCCTTGATCACCTCATGCGCCGTCTCCCGCCCGACGCCCTTGCGGACGGCGGCCACCAGGATCTTGGTGGTGGCCAGGAACGGCAGGAACCGGTCGAGCTCGCGGGCGATCACCGCGGGGTAGGCGCCGAACTCGTCGAGCACCGTGAGGAACGTCTGGAACAGGCCGTCGGCGGCGAAGAACGCGTCCGGCAGCGCGACCCGGCGCACCACCGAGCAGGAGACGTCGCCCTCGTTCCACTGGTCGCCGGCCAGCTCGCCGACCATCGAGAGGTAGCCGCGAACGATCACGGCGAGCCCGTTGACCCGCTCGGACGAGCGCGTGTTCATCTTGTGCGGCATCGCCGACGAGCCCACCTGGCCCGGCTTGAAACCCTCGGTGACCAGCTCCTGCCCGACCATCAGCCGGATCGTGGTGGCCAGCGACGACGGCCCGGCGACCACCTGGGCGAGGGCCGCGACCACGTCGAAGTCGAGCGAGCGCGGGTAGACCTGGCCGACGCTGCTGAGCACCCGGTTGAAGCCGAGGTGGCCGGCCACCCGCTGCTCCAGCGTGGCGAGCGCCTCGAAGTCGCCGTCGAGCAGGTCGAGCAGGTCGGCGGCGGTGCCGACCGGGCCCTTGATCCCGCGGAGCGGGTAGCGCCCGATCAGGTCGTCCAGCCGCTCGTACGCGATCAGCAGCTCCTCCGCCGCCGAGGCGAACCGCTTGCCGAGCGTGGTGGCCTGCGCCGCCACGTTGTGCGACCGGCCGGTCAGCACGAGATCCGAATACTCCACCGCGCGCTCGGCCAGCCGGGCCAGCGCGCTCACCACCCGCTCACGGATCAGCTCGAGCGACGCCCGGATCTGCAACTGCTCCACGTTCTCGGTGAGGTCACGTGAGGTCATCCCCTTATGGATCTGCTCGAAGCCGGCGAGCGCGCCGAACTCCTCGATCCGTGCCTTCACGTCGTGCCGGGTGACCCGCTCGCGGGCCGCGATCGAGGCCAGGTCGACCCGGTCGAGCACCGCCTCGTACGCCTCGATCGCACCCTCGGGCACCGCGACGCCCAGATCGCGCTGGGCGCGCAGCACGGCGAGCCAGAGCCGCCGCTCCATCCGGATCTTCTCCTCCGGGGACCAGAGGGCGGTGAGCTCGGCGGAGGCGTATCGGGCGGCCAGTACGTTCGGGATCGTCACGCGAGCGATTCTTCCACGGCCCGCTCCGGCAGCTTGTGCCGCAGCGTGCGCACGTCCCGGCTGCTCAGCATGGCAACGACCGAGATCATCATGAGCACGCCGGCGCCGATCAGCGTCGCCTCCTGCCCAGCCACCTGCGCGATCGGCCCGACCGCCACCTCGCCGATCGGGATCGCCACGAACGACCCGACCATGTCGTACGAGTAGACCCGGGCCAGCTTCTCGGGCGGCACGTGCTCCTGCATCGTGGTGTCCCACGCGACGCTGAACTGCTCGAGCCCCAGTCCCGCCACGAGCCCACCCGCGATCAGCAGCCAGACGTGCGGATACAGGCCGAGCAGCAGGAGCGGGACGCCGAACGGCAGCAGGCATACCGTGCCGAAGAAGAGCAGGCGCCGCATCCGCAGCCGCATCGCCACCAGGCCGCCGACGATCATCCCGGCGGTCTGCGCGGCCAGCACGAAGCCCCATGCCTGGCGTCCGAAGGTCTGGTCGGCGACCACCGGCCCGAGCACCAGGAACGCACCCCAGCCCAGGTTGCCCAGAGCCGCGCCGGCCACAACCACCCACAGCCAGGTCCGCGAGCGGAACTCCGACCACCCGGCCCGCAGGTCGGCGAGGACGTTCGGTCGCGGTGGCGCGCTGGGTTGCGCTTCCCCATCCGGTACGCCGAGGGCCACCTCGGGCGCACCAAGAGCGGCCGCCTCGGACACCAGTCCGGGCTCTCCCAGGCTTTCCGCCGGCCCGCCCGGCCGCACGGCGACGGCCGCACCCAGACCGGCGAAGCAGACCGCCGCGAGCGCGAACGTCGCCGCGTCCACCGCGATGCCCACGCCCGGTCCGACCGCCGCCACCACGATGCCGGCCACCGGCGCGCCGAGGACCGCGGCGCCGTTCAGGAAGATCCGGACGAGGGCGTTGGCCTGCTGCCGTACGTCGGCGGGCACGGTCTGCGGCACCACCGAGGCGCTCGCCGGCTGGGCCAGCGCGGCCACCATGCCGTTGATCGCCGCGAGCCCGACCAGCAGCGGGATCGTCGCGGCGTGGGTCAGCACCAGCCCGGCCACGACGCCCTGGGTGAGCGCCGCCGCCACGCTCGAGCCGATCATCAGCAGGCTCTTCGGCATCCGGTCGGCGAGCACGCCCCCGAAGAGCAGGAAGGCCACGTTGACCAGGGTGCGGGCGCCGACCACGAAGCCCAGGTCGGTGGCCGAACCGGTGAGGTCGAGGACGGCGAAGGCGAGCGCGATCGGCGCGAACGCGTTGCCGAGCGCGTTGACCGCCCGCCCGGCCAGCAGATAGCGGAACCCCCGGTACCGCAGCGGCGCGAGGGCGCTCATGCCTCATCCCCCATGGGAAACATCGCAGCCGTCGTGCTCGTGCGGATCGTGCCCGGCGTACGCGGCGGCCGGGCGACCCGGTGCAGCTCAAGCAACGCGTCGCCGACCCGTTGCCGCAGCTCCGCCCACTTCTCCGGGTCGACCCACAGCTCCGCGTCGACGAGCAGCTTGGGACCGGCCGAAAAGCTCGCGTGCCGGGTACGGCGGATCAGCTCGTGGGCCAGTGCGGCGTACTCGATCCGCACCTGCTCGTCGGGCTTGGGGCCGCGCCTGCTCTGCTGATCGAGATCGTGTCCCGCGTCGTAGCGATAACGCTTGGCGACGCCGCCGCGAATCTTTTCCTCGCCATCGATCAGGATCAGGCCGCCGGCGAGCAGGTTGCGCAGGTGATAGCTGGCGTTCGCGTGGGTCAGCCCGAGCTCGCGGGCCACCTCGGCCGCGGTCATCGGCGCGGCCGTCAGCAGCGACATCATCCGCAGGCGGAGCGGATGAGCCATGGCACGCAGCGCGGCCGTCGACTCCGCCTCGCGCCCATCCCCCAAAGACATATTTGGGAGTCTAGAGATCCGCGTGCCGACTGTCCAACATTCATTTGGGAGTGGCACACTGCACGATGAAGCGGCATTGTCGCTAGGGTTACTGACGAGTAGGTACAGCGTAGATACCGAAAGGTCCACCGATGACTGATTTCAACCCCGAGTCGCTCTCCTCGATCGGCCCGAAGGAGTTCGCTCAGCTCGTCAAGACGACGCCGGACTCGCAGATCGCCGAGGTCATGTCCGGCGACGCGCGCACGAAGATCCTCGACGAGGTCTTCAACCGGATGCCTACCCTGTTCCGCGCCGAGAAGGCCGGCGGCACCTCGGCCGTCATCCACTGGATCATCTCGGGCGCGGCCGACGGCGGCAGCGACACCTACGAGACCGTGATCGAGAACGGCGCCTGCACGGTCACCAACCAGCCGGCCCGCGACCCCAAGCTCGCCATGACCATGGACGCGGTCACGTTCCTCAAGATCGTCTCGGGCGACGGCAACCCGATGATGATGTTCATGACCGGCAAGATCAAGGCAAAGGGCGACCTCGGCCTGGCCGCCAACGTGGCCAAGCTCTTCGACATCCCGAAGGCCTGAGGCGTTCGCTGCGGGGCCGTCCACGTCGGACGGCCCTTTCGCGTCTCCGCGTCCCACGTTTCAGAGCAGGCCGTGGTCGCGCGCGTAGATCGCGGCCTGGGTGCGATCGCGCAGGCCGAGCCGGCCGAGGATGTGCGACACGTGGTTCTTCACGGTGCCCTCGCTCACGAACAGCTCCCGCGCGATCTCCCGGTTCGTCGCGCCCCGCGCGACCAGCCGCAACACGTCATGCTCCCGCTCGGTGAGGTCGAGCCGCGGCGGCTCGCCGCCACCCGGGACGTCCCGCTCGAGCACCGCGGCCAGCCGCCGGATCGCCGCCGTGTCGTGCTGGTCGACGCCCGCGTGCGCCAGCCGCACCGCCTGCGCCAACTCCCGGGCCGGCAGGTCCTTCAGGAGATAGCCGCCGGTACCGGCCCGCAGCGCACGCAGCACGTACTGCTCGTCGTCGAAGGTCGTCAGCATCAGCACCCGGCACCCCGGCAACCGTTCCCGCAGCGTCTCGGCCGCCTGCAGCCCGTCGAGCACCGGCATCCGCACGTCCATCAGCACCACGTCGGCGCCGCGGGCCACGGCGAGCTCGATCGCCTCCCGCCCGTCCGCCGCCGTGCCGACCACCTCGATACCCGGCTCGATCCCGAGCAGCGACGCGATCCCCTCCCGGATCAGCGCCTGATCGTCGGCCACCAGCACGCGAACCGGCCCGTCGCTCATCGCTCACCCGGGATGCTCGCGGTGACCCGGGTCCCGTGACCCGGCGTCGAGTCGACGAGAAAGGTCCCGCCCAGCGCGGCCAGCCGCTCCCGCATGCCGGCCAAGCCACTGCCGGCGCCGACCTCGCCGAGCGTGAAGCCACGCCCGTTGTCGCAGACCTCGAGCGTCGCCGCCGGCCCGAAACGCAGCGCCACCCGTACCAGGTCGGCGCCCGCGTGCCGGCGCGCGTTGGTCAGCGCCTCCTGCGCCACCCGGTAGAGCGCCTCCCGTTCCGGTCGCCCGTGCCCCGCCTCGCTGCCGCTGAACTCCAGCGACACCCGGAAGCCGGCGTCGTCGAGCCCGTCGGCGAGCGCGGCGATCGCGGTGGTGAGTCCGAACGGCGACGCGCGCAGGGTGCCCACCGACTCGCGTACCTCCTGAAGCGCCCGGCCCGCCGCCCGGCGTGCGTCGCCGACGGCGCGGTCGGCCACCGCCGGATCGCGCTCCCGGAAGGCCTCCGCCTTGGCCAGCTGCACGCTGATCGCGGTCAGGTGGTGGCCGACGCTGTCGTGGATGTCGCGGGCCAGCCGGTTGCGCTCGGTCGCCGCGCTCAGCTCGGCCACCCGCCCGGCATAGTCGGCCAGCCGGCGCTGCGACGCGCTCAGCTCGCCGACCAGCCGCTCGGCCCGTTCCCGGCTGCGTTGCTGCTCGGCCGCGACCGCCGCGGTCACCACCGACAGCAACATTCCGATGAAGAACATCAGCAGGTCCGAAACGATCTCCGGATCGGTCCACCAGGACGGCGTGAACGACGCTCGCACCACGCCCGCCACCAGATAGGCACCGGCCAGGCCGATGCTCCACCGCCGCCCGAGCGAGAAGTACGCGAAGAACGGCACCAGGACGTAGAGCACCCGGGCGAAGCCCGCCTTGTCGGTCGCGGTGGCCACCTCGAACAGCACCATCCGGACGATCAGCAGGCCGATCGCCCACCGCCGCTCGGTGGCGTGCCGCCGCGCCACCTGCTCGAGCCCGAGCAGGGCGATCAGCGTGGCCACGAAGACCATCAGCGCGGCGGTCGACCAGTCGGGCGCCAGGCCCGCGAGCGCGTAGTAGACCCCGGTGACCAGAACGGCGGCATAGAGCACCGAGGCCATCCACCGCAGCGGAACAACCATGTTCGCCAGGCTATGCGGGTGCCGGTGGCGAAGCCCAGGTCATCGACCGAAAGTCTGGCCAAAGGTCATGTGCCGTTATCGGGCAAAGTCGGCCGCCCGGCACTGTCGACGTGACCCGTCCGAAGGGGACGTTGTCGGCATGTCTGAGAGAACCCTCTACCGCCTCGCCGCCTGGGCCGGCCTGCTCGGCGCAGCGCTGACCCTCTTCGCCGCCACCCGTCGCGCCGGCCTGGTGCCGGAGAACCCGCTGACCCACGCCCTCGCCCCGCCCGCGTCGGCCCTGCTGCTGTTCACCCTGACCGCGCTCTACCTGCGCCAGCGTCGCGAGGCCGGCCGCCTCGGGCTGGCCGGCTACGTCCTCAACCAGTTGGGCCTGACCGGCCTGTTCGCGATCGAGTTCCTCACCCACGCCGTCTTGCAGTTCCAGGACGCCGCCACTCGCGAACAGACCCTGACCGGCCCCGGCCGCCCGTACTTCCTGGTGGTTGCCCTGGTCTTCCTGGTCGGCGTCCTGCTCTTCGGCGCCGCCTCGTGGCGCGCCGCGATCTTCCCGCGCCCGGCCGTGGCGCTCTACGTGCTCGGGCTGACCGCCGCAGCCCTGCGCACCTCGGTACCGGAGCCGATCTACCTGTCCGGCCTGGTGATCGGCTCCGTCGCGGTCGGATGGCTGTCCCTCGCCCTGCTGCGAGTCAGCGAGAACGAGAACGAGCTGGTCAGAGCGTGATCCGGCCCTCGACCGCGCCCAGCGCGATGTCCGTGCGGTACTGGGCGCCGTCGAGGCGTACGCCGTCGACCAGCGCGTAGGCAGCATCCCGGGCCGACGCCAGATCCGGGCCGGTCGCGGTCACGCTGAGCACCCGGCCGCCGGCCGAGATGAGGGCGCCGTCGGCGCGGCGGGCCGTCCCGGCATGGATCACCCCGGGCACCTCGGCGCCGGTGATGACGTCGCCGGTGCGGGGCGTGGCGGGGTAGTTCTTGCTGGCCACCACGACCGTGACCGCCGAGCCGTCGTGCCAGCGCAGCGGCGGGTGCTCGGCCAGCTTCCCGGTCGCCGCCGCCTGCAGCAGGCCGGCCAGCGGCGTCGCCAGCAGGGCCAGCACGACCTGGGTCTCCGGGTCGCCGAAGCGGGCGTTGAACTCGATGACCTTCGGCCCGTCGGGGGTGAGCGCCAGTCCGACGTAGAGCAACCCGGCGAACGGCGTGCCCCGTTTGCGCATCTCGGCCAGCGTCGGCTCGACCGTCTCGCGCATCACCCGCGGCACCAGGTCGGCCGGCGCCCACGGCAGCGGCGCGTACGCACCCATGCCGCCCGTGTTCGGCCCCTGGTCGTTGTCGGCGAGCCGCTTGAAGTCCTGGGCCGGCATCAGCGGCACCGCCGCCGTGCCGTCGGTGGCCACGAAGAGCGAGACCTCCGGACCCGACAAATACTCCTCGATCACGACTTTTCCGCAATCGGCGGCATGCCGGCGCGCCTCGTCCAGGGAGGTGGTGACCACCACACCCTTGCCGGCCGCGAGCCCGTCGTTCTTGACCACGTACGGCGCGCCGAGGTCGGCGAGCGCGCGGTCCACCGAGTCGGGATCGGTGCACGCGTACGAGCGAGCGGTCGGCACCCCGGCCGCCGCCATCACGTCCTTCGCGAACGCCTTCGACCCCTCGAGCTGCGCCGCCGCGCCGCTCGGCCCGAAGCAGGCGATCCCCTTGGCCCGCACCGCGTCGGCCACCCCGGCCACCAGTGGCGCCTCGGGACCGACCACGACCAGGTCGGCGGAGAGTTCGACGGCGAGCGCGGCCACCGCGGCCGGGTCGGTCGCCTCGACCGGGTAGAGGGTCGCGGCCTGCCCGATGCCCGGATTGCCGGGGGCGGCGGCGAGAAAGTCGACGGACGGGTCAGCGGCGAGGCCCACGGCGAGAGCGTGTTCCCGCCCGCCGGATCCGATCAGAAGTACGCGCACGTCCGCCGATCCTACCGGCGGCCTCCTTCCGCACGTCGCACCGCAGGTCGGTCGCGTAAACTTCGGCAGTACCCGGGCATCGCCGAGTACGCGGCGTGTACAGGAGAAGAAGTGCCGGTAATCGTGTTGGTCGGCGCCCAGTGGGGCGACGAGGGCAAGGGCAAGGCCACTGACCTGCTGGGCGATCGGCTCGACTACGTCGTCAAGTTCAACGGCGGCAACAACGCCGGCCACACGGTGGTGATCAACGGCGAGAAATACGCCCTCCACCTGCTCCCCAGCGGCATCCTGACCCCCGGCGTGACCCCGGTGATCGGCAACGGCGTGGTGGTCGACCTCGCGGTGCTGTTCCAGGAGATCGACGGCCTCGAGGCCCGCGGCATCGACACGTCCCGCCTGCGGATCAGCGCCAACGCGCACGTCATCCCGTCGTACAACCGCTCGCTCGACAAGGTCTCCGAGCGGTATCTCGGCGCTCGCCGGATCGGCACGACCGGCCGCGGCATCGGCCCGACCTACGCCGACAAGATGAACCGGATGGGCGTCCGCATCCAGGACCTCTTCGACGAGTCGATCCTCCGGCAGAAGGTGGAGGCCGCCCTCTCCTTCAAAAACCAGGTGCTGTCGAAGATCTACAACCGCCAGGCGGTGAAGCCCGAGGACGTGGTGAAGGAGCTGCTGTCGTACGTCGACCGCCTCCGCCCGTACGTCGGGGACACCGCGCTCGAGCTCACCGAGGCGCTCGACGCCGGCAAGGTCGTGCTGTGCGAGGCCGGCCAGGCCACGCTGCTGGATGTGGACCACGGCACGTACCCGTTCGTGACCAGCTCGAACGCGACGGCCGGCGGCGCCTGCACCGGCTCGGGCATCCCGCCGACCCGGATCGACCGGGTGGTCGCGGTGCTCAAGGCGTTCACCAGCCGGGTGGGCGAGGGCCCGTTCCCGACCGAGTTGCACGACAAGTTCGGCGACTACCTGCGCGAGGTCGGCCACGAGTACGGCACGACCACCGGCCGCCCGCGCCGGATCGGCTGGCTCGACCTGGTGATCGGCCGCTACGCACAACGGATCAACGGGGTCACCGACTTCGCGCTGACCAAGTTGGACAATTACGACGGACTGGACGAGATCCCGGTCTGCGTGGCCTACGACGTGAACGGCGTCCGGCACGACGAGATGCCGATCAATCAGACCGACTTCCATCACGCGATCCCGATCTACGAGACGCTCCCCGGCTGGAAACAGGACATCTCCGGCTGCCGTACGTTCGACGAGCTCCCGAAGGACGCGCAGCGCTTCGTCGAGTTCGTCGAGCAGCGGCTCGGCGCGCGGGTCTCGATCGTCGGCGTGGGCCCGGGCCGGGAGGCCGTCATCGAGCGCCACTCGGTGCTGGGCGACGCCTGATGTACGACGTCGTCATCCTGAGCCTGACCGAGGGCGCCGGCGACTCCTGCGGCGGCGGCTGCGGGGGCTGCGGCTCGTCCTGCGCGACCCCGCGCGTGCCGGTTCTCCAGTGCGCCGAGGCCCTCACCGCGCAGGGCGCGCGGGTCGAGACCGTCCTCGCCGGCTCCGACGCAGAGATCGACGCGGTCCTCGCCCGCTTCGACGGCGAGCCGCGCCCGGACGGCCTGACCTGGCCCGACCCGGACACCAAGGCCCGGCTGGTGGTCGCCACCGCGGTCGACGGCCAGTTGCGCGCCGTCCTGCGCCGGCTGGTTCGGCGGTACGCTCCGCCACCCAGCAAACGCCCGGCGGACCTCGCGGCCGATCGCACGGTGCCGGATCTCCCCGCGGTGGCCCTCCTGCCGCTCGACGTGTCGAACACCACCGACCTGGCGGCCCAGCTCGGCCTGCCGCGCACCCCGGCGGCGGTCGCCGCGGCGGTGCTCGCCGGCCAGGTTCGGCGCGTGGACCTGCTGCGCAACGACGCCGGCTCGGTGACCCTGGACGGCGCGCTGCTGGGCGGTGCGGACGACGACGGCCGCGCGGTGCCGTGGCGCGGCCGGGTGGAGGTGGACGACACGGTCCTCTCCGACGGCGAGGACCAGATCCTGGCCTGCGTGATCGGCAACGGCGGCGGCTACGCCGAGTTCGACGGCCTGCGGCTGCTGGCCGACGGCGACCCGACCGACGGCCGGGTCGAGGTGGCGGTGGCCGTGCCGAAAATCATCAAGCAGCGCTTCCGCGGGACGAAGGTTCAGGTGGAGGTGCGTCGCGCCCGCGGCCGCGCGGTCTCGGTGCGGCCTCGCGACGGCGAGGTGCAGTTCCTCGACGACGGCGTCGGCGGGTCGACCGGTCGCAAGCGCTCCTGGTGGACCGAGGCCGGGGCCTGGGCGGTGTACGCGACCTGACCTACTGTGCGAGTCTGAAGAAGTAGTACTGAAGTACGACAGTTCGGGGAGGGCCCATCCGTGGAGGACGAGCACGCCGACCGCGTCTACGTCCCAGGGACGAACCCCACGCCCCCCGACCGGGACGTGGAACCCCTGTGGGACCCCGACGAGGTCGAGGCGCCCGTGCACGGCCGGCCGGTAGCGGTCCCGCCGCGCCCGGTCCCGCCGCCCGTCCCGCAGGGCGTGCCCGGCAACCCGGGGGTGTATCGCCCGGATCGTCCGGTGCCGGCGCCCCCGCCGGCGGTGCCCCTGCCTCCGCCGGTGACGCACATCCCGGTACCGCGCCCGCCGATGGCGCCGCCGGCTCAGCCGTTCCCCACTCAGCCGCCACCGACCCAGCCGCCACCGACCCAGCCGCCACCGACCCAGCCGCCACCGACCCAGCCGCCACCGACCCAGCCGTGGCCCAACCTCGAGCGGCCGCCGACCCCGCAGCCGGCCGGCGAGCAGCCGCCGGTGGCGCACTCGGGCGGCAACGACGCTCCGGCCGCGCCCACCTCGGGCAGCGACGTACCAGCCGCCACCGCCTCCGGCGACAACGCACCAGCCGCGCCCACCACTGGCAACGGCGCGCAGACCGGCCCGGATTCGCCCTGGTCACAGCCGCCGCAGCGGCCCGCGACCGCCCCGCTCCCGCCGCCGGCCCGCGCGTCCGCCTCGGTCTCGGTCCCCGGCACGGTCCGCCCCGAGCAGCAGCCGCCTGCCCCGGCCCCGCACTCGCCGGCCGCCGAACCCTCGGAGGGCGCGATCTACCGCCCGGGTCCGCAGGGCGCCGCGCCGCCGGCCCAGGGCCCGGTGCCGCCTCACGGCTCGGTCCCGCCACCCCACGGCTCGGTCCCGCCACCCCACGGCTCGGTCCCGCCACCCCACGGCTCGGTCCCGCCACCCCACGGCTCGGTCCCGCCACCCCACGGCTCGGTCCCGCCACCCCACGGCTCGGTCCCGCCGCCCCACGGCTCGGTGCCGCCCCACGGTCCGGTGCCGCCCCACGGTCCGGTGCCGCCGCACGGTCCGGTCCCGCCGCAGGGCTCGGTGCCCCCGCCGCCGCAGATGCCGCCGCCGGCCCAGCACGCCCCCGCGCCGCCGCCCCCGCCCGGCCCGTACCCGCCGACCATGGACCCGCGCGCCCTCCCGCCGCAGGCTCAGCACGCCCCGGCGCCGCCGCAGCACCCGGCCCCGCCGCCGGTCGACCCGTTCCGGGACCTGCCCTGGATCTCCGACGGCACCCCCACGGCCGAGGAGTTCGCCCGCCGCCGCCTGGCCAAACCGGCCGAGCCGACCGCCTCGATGGGCGCCCGCGCGATCCTCAACAAGACCGCGATGGGCCTGGTCAAGCTCGCCCCGGGCAAGCGCGAGCAGGAGTACAAGCAGGACGTCGAGATGGTCCGCCGCAACTTCGGCGGGCTGCGCCAGGTGACCATCGTCAACCCGAAGGGCGGCGCCGGTAAGACCGTGGCGGTGCTGTTGCTGGCCATGACGTTCGGCCAGAAGCGCGGCGGTTACGTGCTGGCCTGGGACAACAACGAGACCCAGGGCACCCTCGGCATGCGCGCCCAGCAGGACTTCCACGCCCGTACCGTCCGCGACATGATGCGCGACCTGCATCTGTTCCGGGGTGCGCACGGCCGGGTCGGCGATCTCTCGCAGTACGTGCGGGCCCAGGGCGAGGGCATGTTCGACGTGCTCGCCTCGGACGAGTCCGCGATGTCCGGCGAGATGCTGACGGCCGGCGCGTTCGCCGAGATTCGCGAGATCGTCAGCCGATTCTACAAGCTGATCTTCGTGGACACCGGCAACAACGTGCGGGCGCAGAACTGGCAGGCCGCGATCGACGCCACCGACCAGCTGGTGATCACCATGTCGGCCCGTAACGACTCGGCCGAGACCGCCGCCCGGATGCTCGACCATCTCGAGCAGAGCGGTCGCCAGCGGCTGGTCCGCCAGGCCATCTCGGTGGTGACCATGCCGCCGACCCGCAAGGACATCGACCTGCCGGCGATCCAGCGACACTTCGCGGCGCGGACCCGGGCGGTGGTGATGGCGCCGTACGAGAAGCTGATCGACTCGGGCGAGCCGCTGCGCTACGGCCAACTGTCGGCCAACACCAAGGACGCCTGGCTGAAGATCGCCGCCGCGGTGGCCGAGGGGCTGTAGGCCCCTCGGCGGGCGGGAACGTCAGGTCAGGGCGTCGGCCGCGGCCGGATCGCTGTCCCGCAGGAACTGAGCGCAACGGGCCGCCTCGTCGGCCTCGCCGATCTCGGCAGCGGCCTGCGACAGGGTGTGCAGGCAGCGGAGAAAGCCCTGGTTGGGCACGTGCGACCAGGGCACCGGGCCGTGCCCCTTCCAGCCGTTGCGGCGCAGCGCGTCCAGGCCGCGGTGATATCCGGTACGGGCATAGGCGTAGGCGGCCACGGGGTCGCCGTCGGCGAGCGAGTCGGCGGCGAGGGCGGCCCAGCCCCCGCTGAATGCCGGGTGGGCGGCCGCGACCGCCTTGTAGGCCTCGGGGGTGCCGGTCTCGGCGGCCTTGGCCAGCGCGTTTTCAGCCTCGGCGTCGGCGGGCAGGAGCGTGGCCGGCGGCTCGGGAAGCAGATTCTGCATAACCTCATTCAACCGGGCACACCGCCATAGATTCCTGCCGGGGCCGACCTTCGCGATCGATCCAACTACCCTTCGTAGATGCCCGGAGATCCACTGCACCCCGTGGTCGGCGGGGAGTTCCCGTTCGACGCCAGCCCGCTCGAGATCGAGTCGCGCGCCGAGTTCGAGTCGCACCTGGTCAGGCGCTCGCTGGCCGATCTGGTGATCCTCGGGTTGCGGCTCGACATCGACCCGCCGGACTTCACCGGGGTGGACGTGCGCGGTGCGCTCTTCGTCGGCTGCCGGCTGGCGAGCGACGACGTGGAGATCGATCTGATCCGCCGCGGCGCACACCTGGTGCCGCCGTTCGACGCACGGCCCTACCCGACGCACCCGGCCTCCCTCTACACCCCCGCCGACCTGTCCTTCGGGTTCGCCCAGGACGGCTTCGCCGGGATGTACGACACGGTGGTCTACCAGCACTTTCTCGACCACGGCGGAGCCGGCCCGGACATCCGCGAGGCGCTCGCCCAGCGGCTGCACGACGCGGGCATCGACAACGCGCTCGGCAAGGCGTTGCGCGCCTGGGTGGCCAACCACGACGCCAAGGCCGCGGTCGGGATCATGGGCGGGCACGCGGCGCCGCGTGGCTCGGCGGCGTACCGGACCGCGGCGACGCTGGCCTGGCGGCTCTCCTCGGTGGGCCGGTTGATCGTGACCGGCGGCGGTCCGGGCGTGATGGAGGCGGCGAACCTCGGCGCGTACTTCGCGACCCGGCCGGCCAACCAGCTGACCGCGGCGATCGACCGGCTCTCGGCGGCGCCGCACTTCACCGACCACGAGCCGTACACGGCGGCGGCCCTGGCGGTCCGGGCGGCCTATCCGGCCCCGGCGACCGCGGTGTCCGACGTGGTGGGAAAGCTGCGGCACGGCGGCCTCGCGCTGCCCACCTGGCTGTACGGGCACGAGCCGGCCAATCTGTTCGCCGGCCAGATCGGCAAGTATTTCTCCAACGCCGTCCGCGAGGACTCGATCCTGCGGCTGTCCCGCGGGGGCATCGTCTTCGCTCCCGGCTGGGCCGGCACCGTCCAGGAGATCTTTCAGGCCGCCACGAAGACGTTCTACCAGACCGACGGGCCGTCGGGCGCGTTCGTCTTCCTCGGCGTCGACCATTGGCGTGACCTCCCGGTGGAGGCCCTGCTGCGCCCGCTGCTGGCCCGATCTCCGCACGGCGACCAGTCCCACCTGATCGTCGTCACCGACTCGCTCGACGTCGCGATGGCCGCGCTGTCGCAGTGACCGGCCCTGACCCACCCCACCGGGCGCTGACCCACCCCACCGGGCCCTGACCCACCCCACCCTCGTTGGGTGGGGCCGAGTCAACCAGCCGGGTCTGACATTCTCCGGCCACTGTCCACCGACGAAAGCCGGTCAGCGTCGGAACTCAGGCGATGTGTACCCGGCGCCAGCTCGTGGCGGGGAGGTCGGCCTCCGGCACGTCGGTGATGCCGTTCTCGTCCATCGCGTTGTAGATCGCGAGCCGGGCCCCCTCGAACAGGAACTCGATCGCATGCAGGATCCGCGGTCGCCACTGCGCCACCGTGACCAGCTCGATCACGTTGACCGCCTGGAGGATCCTGCCGCGGGCGCGGCGCAGCGCCGCGTTCGGATCGGGCCGCCAGTCGAAGTGCTCGTACCAGTCGATCGGCTCATTCAGATCGATCTGATCCCAGGTGATCGCGCACTCGTCGAACTTACGGTGCGTGATCTCGACGTGCGTGACTCCAAAGTCGAGGATCACCGGGCCGTCGGCGAACCAGCCACGCTCGGCCATGTCCCACATCAGCCAGCTTGATCGCAATTTACGCCCGATGAGCCGCACAAACCTGGTGCGGTGAACGGCCGCGAGGGCTTCCGCGTCGTGTTGCCACGCGGGCTCATAGCCCTCGATACCGAACACGATCATGATCCTCCGGGTTGGGAGGGACGATCGTACACATACCTGTGAGTAACCTGCCAAGAAGAACGCGGCCGGTCCCCGCTAAAGGGGCCGGCCGCGATCGAAGTACTACTTCGAGAGAGTGGTTCCGGTCGAGCGGAGGTTCTCGCATGCCTCGACGACGCGCTTGGCCAGACCGTTCTCGGCCAGCTTGCCCCAGGCGCGCGGGTCGTACGCCTTCTTGTTGCCGACCTCGCCGTCGATCTTCAGAACGCCGTCGTAGTTCTTGAACATGTGGTCGGCCACCGGACGGGTGAACGCGTACTGGGTGTCGGTGTCGATGTTCATCTTGACCACGCCGTAGTCCAGGGCGCCCTGGATCTCCGACAGCAGCGAGCCGGAGCCGCCGTGGAAGACCAGGTCGAACGGCTTCTCCTTGCCGTACTTGGCGCCGACCGCGTCCTGGATCTCCTTGAGGATCTCGGGGCGCAGCTTGACGTTGCCCGGCTTGTAGACGCCGTGCACGTTGCCGAAGGTCAGGGCGACCATGTACCGGCCCTTCTCGCCCAGGCCGAGCGCGGCGGCGGTGGCCAGGCCGTCCTCGACGGTCGAGTACAGCTTGTCGTCGATCGCGGCGGAGACGCCGTCCTCCTCGCCGCCGACGACACCGACCTCGATCTCGAGGATGATGTGCGCGGCCGCGGCGTCCCGGAGCAGCTCCTCGGCGATCTGCAGGTTCTCCTCCAGCGGCACGGCCGAGCCGTCCCACATGTGCGACTGGAACAGCGGCTCGCGGCCGTTCGCGACCCGCTCCTTGGAGATCGCGAGCAGCGGCCGGACGTACTTGTCCAGCTTGTCCTTCGGGCAGTGGTCGGTGTGCAGGGCCACGTTGATCGGGTAGTTCTTCGCGACCTCGTGGGCGAACTCGGCCAGCGCCACGGCACCGGTGACCATGTTCTTCACCGTGGGACCCGACACGTACTCGGCGCCGCCGGTGGAGATCTGGATGATCCCGTCGCTGCCGGCCTCGGTGAAGCCCTGCAGGGCCGCGTTGAGGGTCTGCGAGGACGTCACATTGATCGCCGGGTAGGCGAACGCGCCGGCCTTGGCGCGGTCGAGCATCTGGGCGTAGACCTCGGGAGAAGCGATGGGCATCGGTGCGCTCCTAGCTCAATTGCGTATCAAGACAGAGGGCAGGACCGCGCTGTCCTCCAGCAGGCAGTATTCCGCAGTCTGTCGGGGGAGGGGAAACCACCCCGAAACTTGCTCCCGGAACCCCTAGGGTCGATTGGGGCGCATGCTGGAGGGAACAAGCGTCGGAGGACGGCAAGAGGGGAGCGCAAGATGACATATCCGGAGAACATCGACCTGGAGACGCCCGAGGCAGATGCCGCCGAGCAGGCCACGAGCGCTCGCCTCGAGGACGACACGGACTCCGACACCGCGGCCGACACGACGGCGGCCCTGGATGACGAAACCCCGGAGTGGGACGCCCAGGAGCAGAGCCGGGTCGTGGAGCTGGAGGACGAGTACCGCTGACAAATCGCTCGCCGCAACGCATTTAGTGGGCCGATCATCGAGGGGTGCTGCTCACCCTGACGACGACCCACGCACCGGCCACCGATCTCGGCTATCTCCTGGTCAAGCACCCCGGCAAGGTGCACTCGTTCGACGTGCCCACCGGTACGGCGTACGTGATGTACCCGGAGGCGACCGAGCAGCGGTGCACGGCGGCGCTGCTGCTCGACGTCGACCCGCAGCGGTTGCGCGCGCAGCGTGACTCGTTCGACCTGGGCCAGTACGTCAACGACCGCCCGTACGCGGCCTCCAGCCTGCTCGCCGCCGCGCTCGCCAAGGTCTTCCGCAGTGCCCTGCGTGGCGCCTCGAAGGACCGCCCCGAGCTGGCCGCCAGGCCCATCCCGCTGGAGGTCGGGGTCCCGGTGCTACGCGGCCCGGCCGAGCTGGCCACCCGCCTGTTCGAGCCGCTGGGCTGGCAGGTGACGGCCGAGCCGATCCCGTTCGAGCCGGAGGTCGGCGGCGACAGCCGCTACCTCGACCTGCGCCTGACCGGCACGGTTCGGCTCGCCGACGCGCTCAACCACCTGTACGTACTGCTGCCCGTCCTGGACGACGGCAAGCACTACTGGGTCGCGCCCGACGAGATCGAGAAGCTGCTGCGCTCGGGCGAGGGCTGGCTGGCCGGCCATCCCGAGAAGGTGCTGATCGCGCGCCGGTACCTGGCGCACAAGCGTGCCTACGCCGATTCGGCCCTCGAGCGCCTGGAGATCGACGAGGAGCCGGTCCGCGACGAGGAGTCCGAGCTGCCGGTCGCGCGCAAGGCGCCGCTCGCCGAGCAGCGTCGCGACGCGGTGCTGGCCGCTCTGCACGACGTCGAGGCGGCCCGGGTGCTCGACCTCGGCTGCGGCGGCGGCGCGCTGCTCACCGCCCTGGTCAAGGACCGCCGGTTCACCGAGATCGTCGGCTGCGACGTCTCGGCGAAGGCGCTCGAGATGGCCGCCCGTCGGCTACGGCTGGACCGCTTGCCCGACCGGCAGCGGGACCGCGTCAAGATCTGGCAGTCGGCGCTCACCTACCGCGATGACCGGCTGCGCGGCTACGACGCGGCCGTGCTCATGGAGGTGATCGAGCATGTCGACCCGCCGCGGCTGCCGGCCCTGGAGGCGAGCGTCTTCGGCCACGCGCGGCCGCGCGCGGTCGTGGTGACCACGCCGAACGCCGAATACAACATCCACTACGAGGGGCTGACCGGGATGCGCCACTCCGACCACCGCTTCGAGTGGACCCGCGCCGAGTTCCAGCGCTGGGCTTCCGCCACGGCCGAGCGCCATGGCTACGCGGTCGACTTCCGCCCGGTCGGCGAGGAGCACGCGGAGACCGGCGCGCCCACCCAGCTGGCGATCTTCACGAGGAAAGAGGAGGTGACGGCATGATCGACGTGCCGGAGCTCGCGCTCGTCGCGCTGGTCGGCATCTCCGGATCCGGCAAGTCGACCTTCGCACGGACGCACTTCAAGCCCACCCAGGTGCTGTCCTCGGACTACTTCCGCGGGCTGGTCGCGGACGACGAGAACGATCAGAGTGCCTCGGCCGATGCCTTCGACGTGCTGCACTACGTGGCCGGCAAGCGCCTGGCCGCCGGGCGGCTCACCGTCGTGGACGCCACCAACCTGCAGCCGCACGCCCGGGCCGGGCTGGTCAAGGTCGCCAAGGAGCACGACGTGCTGCCGGTCGCGATCGTCCTCGACGTGCCCGAGGCGCTGGCCTGGGAGCGCACCCAGGACCGGCCGGACCGCACCTTCGGCCGCCAGGTGCTCACCCGCATGCACCGCGACCTGCGGCGTTCGCTCGGCTCGCTGACCCGCGAGGGCTTCCGCAAGGTGCACGTGCTGCGTGGCCCGGAGGAGATCGCGACCGCCGAGATCCGCTACGAGAAGCTGTTCAACGACAAGCGCGAGCTGACCGGCCCGTTCGACATCGTCGGCGACGTACACGGCTGTCTGACCGAGCTGCTGGCGCTGCTCGGCAAGCTCGGGTACGAGGTGGTACGCGACGACGCCGGGCGCGCTGTCAACGCCGTACACCCCGAAGGTCGGACCTTGATCTTCGTGGGTGACCTGGTCGACCGCGGGCCCGACTCGCCGGGCGTGCTGCGCCTGGCCATGGGCATGGTCGCGGCCGGCACGGCGCTCTGCGTGCCGGGCAACCACGAGCAGAAGCTGGCCCGCAAGCTGAACGGGCGCAACGTGCAGCTCACCCACGGGCTGCCGGAGACGCTCGAGCAGCTGGCCCGCGAGCCGGAGTCGTTCGCCGTCGAGGCCAAGTCCTTCATCGAGGGCCTGGTCAGCCACTACGTGCTCGACGGCGGCAAGCTCGTGGTCGCGCACGCCGGGCTCAAGGAGGCCTACCAGGGGCGGGCGTCCGGGCGGGTGCGCAGCTTCGCGCTCTACGGCGAGACGACCGGCGAGACCGACGAGTACGGGCTGCCGGTCCGCTACCCGTGGGCGCGCGACTATCGGGGGTCGGCGGCGGTCGTCTACGGCCACACGCCGACCACCAAGCCGGAGTGGCTGAACAACACGATCTGCCTGGACACCGGCTGCGTCTTCGGCGGCGAGCTGACCGCGCTGCGCTGGCCCTCCCGCGAGATCGTCACCGTCCCGGCCGCTCGCGAGTACTACGCGCCCGTACGACCGCTTCTCTCTGATGTTTCGGACAGGCCGGATGATGGCCTGGATATCGCGGACGTGACGGGTCGTCGGCACATCGACTACGAGTACGGACGGGTCACCGTCCCCGCCGAGAACGCGGCCGCCGCACTGGAGGTGATGAGCCGATTCGCGCTGGACCCGGCGACGTTGGTCTGGCTGCCCCCGACCATGGCGCCGTGCTCCACCGCCACGGTCGACGGCTACCTCGAGCACCCGTCCACCGCCCTGGCCGACCTGCGCGCCGCCGGGGTGGCGAAGGTGGTGTGCGAGGAGAAGCACATGGGCTCGCGAGCCGTTCTCCGAGTTTCGCGTACGGGTCGGGGAGATGCGATCTGGACGCGTACCGGGCGGCCGTTCTTCGGCCCCTCGCTGGACGAGCCGCTGCTGGCTCGGGTGCGCGTGGCCGCCACCCCGCTGTTCGACGAGCTCGACACGGAGTGGCTGCTCCTCGACGCCGAGCTGCTGCCCTGGTCGGCGAAGGCGGGCGGGCTGATCCGCGAGCGCTACGCCGGGGTAGGCGCGGCCGGACGGCACGCGCTGCCGGCCGCGCTCGCGGTGCTCGACCAGGTCGCGGCCCGCGGGCTGGAGGTGGCCGCGCTCCGCGACCGGATCGAGCTGCGGTCCTCGGAGATCGACGGTTACTCGGCCGCCTATCGGGCCTACGTACGGCCGACCGACGGCCTGGCCGGGGTCACGCTCGCGCCGTTCGCGGTGCTGGCCGGCGCCGGCGTCTCGTACGCGGGGAAGGACCATGGCTGGCACCTCGCGCAGGCGGACCGCCTGGTCGCGGCCGATCCGGAGCTGTTCACGCCGACCCGGCGGTTGATCGTCGAGCTCGGCGACCCGGCGGCCGAGGCGGCCGCGACCGACTGGTGGCTCGCGCTGACCGCCGCGGGCGGCGAGGGCATGGTCGTCAAGCCGTACGAGGGTCTGGCCGTCACCGACGGCCGGGGCCGGCTCGTGCAGCCCGGGGTCAAGTGCCGCGGCCGGGAGTATCTGCGGATCATCTACGGTCCGGAGTACACCCGGCCGGACCAGCTGGCCGGCCTGCGGCAGCGCAACCTGGGCCGCAAGCGCAACCTGGCGTTGCGTGAGCACGGGCTGGGGCTCGCCGCGCTCGACCGGTTGGCCGAGGGCGCGCCGCTGTGGCGCGTGCACGAGCTGGTGTTCGCGATCCTCGCGACCGAGTCGGAGCCGGTCGACCCGCGGTTGTGAAAGGTTTTCCACAGGACTTGTACAGGCTGGGGCTACCCACCTGCCGGTACCCTGGCTCCTCGTGGACATCCGTGCGCTCAGCGAGCAGCTCGCCCTCAACCCATTGGACCCGAGTGACCTGATTCACACCTTTGGGCTCATCGGCGTGGTGGCGATCATGTTCGCCGAGACCGGCCTGCTGGCCGGCTTCTTCTTCCCCGGCGACTCGTTGCTGTTCCTGGCCGGGGTGGCGTCCTCGCCGGTGGCCGACTCGATCTTCGGGGCGAACACCCGGGTCTCGTTCGTCGGCCTCCTCATCCTCGCGCCGATCGCCGCGATCGTCGGCGCCCAGCTGGGCCACTGGCTGGGCGCCCGCTACGGCCGCCGGATGTTCGACAAGCCCGATTCCAAGCTCTTCAAGAAGGAGTACGTCGAGAAGGCGGAGTACTACTTCGAGAAGTTCGGCCCGGCCAAGGCCGTGGTGCTCGCCCGCTTCATCCCGATCGTGCGCACGTTCCTCAACCCGGTGGCCGGCACCCTGGGCATGCCCGCCCGCAAGTTCTTCGTGTGGAACGTGGTCGGCGCCATCCTGTGGGTCGACGGCATCCTGATCATCGGGCACGTGCTCGCGCAGCAGATCTACGACACCATCGGCGACAAGATCGACCACTACATCCTGCCGGTGGTCGCGCTGATCGTGCTGATCTCGGTGCTGCCGATCCTGATCGAGATCATCCGCGAGCGGAAGCACAAGAAGAACGCGGCCAACTCCGGCGAGCCGGAACCGTCTGCGGCGATCGGCGTGGTGGCCGCGGCGAGCATCGCGGGCATCGCCGAGGCGATCCACGACGACGACGAGGACGAGCAGCCGCGTACGCCGAGGTCGCACCGCCGGCACTGACCGCTCCCGGTACGCGAACATTTCACGCCGGCGGGGACTGACCCGCCGGCGTGTTGCGTCTGGACGTCAGACGGAGACCGCGGCCGAACCGGACAACCGGTCGAGAAATTCCTCGGGGCAGTCGCGCAGGTTCTCCAGCCGGCCCGCGGTGAGCGCGCGGTACGTCAGCTGGGCCGCCTCTTCCAGGTTGCGGGCCCGTTTGTGGGCCAGCTCCACCGAATCGCCCATCACCACGCAGCCATGGTGGCTGAGCACCAGGCAGTCCGTGCCGTCGGCGGCCATCGCCGCGGTCAGCGCCGCGATCTCGGGGCCGCCCGGCAGCCGGAACGGCACCGTGGAGACCCGCCGCAGGAAAAAGGCGTGATCGGTGGTGACGATCCGGATGTGCTCGCCGAGAGCGTCGAGCAGCAGGGCCGTCTGCGGGTGCAGGTGGACGACGGCGTTCACGTCGGGACGGGCCCGATACAACGCCAGGTGCAGGGCGAGCTCACTGGAGGGCACGACGCGCGGCGGTGGCAGGGCGCCGACCGTGGCCGGTTCGCCGTCGACGATCCGGACGGGGGCGAACGTGCCCCGGCTGAGTCGGTCGAGCCAGGCGCCGCCCGCGGTCACCCAGATCGCGTCCTCGTCCGGAATCCGGGCCGACAGGTTGCCGCCCGATCCGACCACCAGGCCGGACTGGACCACGTCGTAGCCCACGTGGGCGAGCTGGTCGCGCAGATCACCCGGAACGTAGTTCATCCGTGACTCCTCGGGTCCGGGGGTGGACTGGAGGGGCGGAGGACTTCAGCCTGGCGCCACGCCCCCATGACGGTGACGCCAGGCGTATCCGCTGTTCTCGAGCGGTCAGCGGGCCTTCTTGGTGGCCCGCTTGCGCGGCGGGGTCAGCAGGTCGGCGATGGTCGCGATCGCCGAGGGCACGAGGCGGTAGTACGCCCACACGCCACGCTTCTCCCGCTCCAGGAGGCCGGCCTCGGTGAGGATCCGCAGGTGATGGCTCACGGTCGGCTGCGAGAGGCCCAGTGGGGCCGTCAGGTCGCAGACGCACGCTTCGCCGTCCGGCGCGGACTGGATGAGGCTCAGCAGCCGCAGCCGGGCCGGATCGGCGAGTGCCTTGAGCACTCCCGCCAGCCGCTCGGCGTCGGCACGTTCAATAGGCTCGCCGGCTAGCGGCGAGATCTGAGGCATTGTCATTTCCGCCAACGCAGTTCCCACGATCTCCATCCTTCCACCAACTGCATCGATTCTCCTGCATGTACACAGGAACGAACCGGCTGACTTTCAGGCCAGAAGGCCGATATCGATCACCTTGTCGGTCGATCGAGGAGGGCCGACAACCCGAACTCCCGATCGACCTTTACCGCGGCACGACTTCGGTCTCTGCCTCCTGCAACGCCTCAGCCGCCGTCTGGTCGCTGCCCCTGCGTGTCGGGCTCTCGATCCCCGCCCCCAGGGTGAGGTGCCCCACATTGTCAATTCGTCGATCCGTTTCGGGTCGCTGATCCGTTTTTGGCAAGATCCGCACCAACCTCGCCGTTGTCATCCCGCCACGCTGCGCGATCTCTCGACCGGGACGGCCCGGCACGAGAACATCACGACCCGATGAAAGCACGGCGCCACGCTCCGCGACGGGCAATTCAGTGATGAATTTACCCAGGTCGTGGCGTGCTTCCATACATCGAGCGTACTGGCTGGAACGAAACACGCACCTTTCGCCCCGCGGGGGCGGAAGGCGACTATTGACACACGGCTTTGGGTGAATCTGAAAATAAACCTAACTATTACCGCAGTCCCTTTCGCCCGTTCCGGGAAGCATCGATGCAGCTCAAAGCTCCTATGTGCCCCGTCGCAGGTCGGCGAGCCGACAGATCACCCGACCGTGGCGCTGAGAGGGTGCTGTGAATCGCGCGAACGGACGTTTACCCATTCAGCGAAAAACACCCTCCGACCGGTGGGTAAGACCTGCCCGGACAGCCGATAGAGTGACGTCACCCACAGCGAAAGTTACCCGTTCGGGTGACCCACGGCGGTCGATACGAGACGCCCCGTGAGCAGTTACTCCGCCGGCCGGGCCCAAAAATCTTCGTCCGCGGCCGCTGCCGGGCGGGCCGGCTCGTCGGTCTGGTTCGGGGGTTCGCCCGCCCCGGTGTCGCCCGTCCGAGCGAACGACCGGTCGGCGCCCAACCCGGCGGGCCGTGCAAACGGCGAATCCTCGGCCGGCTCCGGCGCCTGCGCATTGTCCTGAGTCGAGCTCGAGTCGCTCTCCCTCGCCACCAAGCTGTCTTCCGGTGCCGCCGAGCCGCTCTCCACCGCCGCCAAGCTGTCTTCCGGCGCCGATTCACTCTCCCCGGCCGCTTCACCCTTCCCGGCCGATTCACTCTTCCCGGCCGCTTCACTCTTCCCGGCCGCCAAACCGCCTTCCGAGGCCGCCGAGCCGCTCTCCCCTGTCGTGGGGCCGCTCTCGCGATTCACCGTGCCGTCGGCTGATGGTGCCGCACCAGCAGCAGCCGCCGGAGGGCTCGCACTCTCCACCGAGCTACCCTCAGCCCCCGCTGGTTCTTCCACGGCCGCGCTGATTCCGCCGCTTGTCGCCACCAGGACGGTCGCCTGCTCCAGATTGGTCGCCGCCGCAGCGGCGGGCTGTTCCAAATTGGTCGCCACCGGATCGGCGGGCTGCTCCGGATTGGTCGCTGCCCGATCGGCGGGCCGCTCCGGATTGGTCGCGGGCGGTCGCGTCCAATCCGAGCCCGTTTCCGGTCCGGACGGAGCTACCGGGTAGCCGGGGCCGTAGGCGGGCGGGCCGTAACCTGCTGGCGCCGGCGGGACGGGCGGCCCGGAGTAGCCATACGCGGCCGGCGACGCCCACGGCCCGGCAACCGGCGGCGGACCATAGCCGGGAGCCTGCGGCGGATAGGGCCCGGAGCCAGGAGCCGGCGGATAGGGCCCGGAGCCAGGAGCCGGCGGATAGGGCCCGGAGCCAGGAGCGGGCGGGTAGGGCGCGGCTCCCGAAGCCTGCGAGTAAGGCTCTCCCCCGGGGGCGGGCGGCACCGAGACGGCAGGCGGAGCCGAGGCCGGGCCGTAGCCACCCACGGCAGGCGGTGCCGACGCCGGGCCGTAACCAGCCACGGTCGGCGGGGCGGGAACCGGGGCGGGGCCACCGAAGACGGGAGTCGGACCATAGCCGGGAGCCGGCGCGGGCTGTGGATAGCCGGAGACCGCGGGATAGCCGGGCGCCGCGCCGTATCCCGGGGCCGACGCGTTGGCGCTGCCGTATCGCGGGAGGGCGGTCGACGGCGCGCCCAGGGACACCGGGCGTCGGAAGAAGACCTTGGGCGCGGCCAGAATAAGGACCGCCACCAGCGCGTACGCGACGATCTGTGCCGCGGCGAGCGTGACGTTCAGGCCGAGCCAGCCGCTCGGGTAGGCCTGGGACAGTTGCTCGCCGACCGAGTGGGGCGAGGCGTCGCCGCTTCGCAGCACGGCCACCGTGATCAGGGCACCCGCGCCGGCGACCGCGCCCAGGCCGCAGCAGACCAGGGTGGTGATTCGCGCGGCGTTGCTGCCCCTGCGCAGGGCGATGCCGAGCATCACGTAGAGCGCGAACAGGAGTACCCCGAGCGCCAGCCCGACCGCCGCGCCCAGCCAGACGACGGCGACGTAGGTCTCCGGGTCGGTGCCGCCGTTGGACGAGCTCGTCGTCCCGTCGATGGCGGCCCGGAAGCGGTCGATCGTGCCCGGCACCACGGCGATCGTCGCGATTCCGTAGATCAGCCCGACCACGGCCATCACCCAGAGCAGGACGGCTGCGACCGACACGACCGGCGGGCGACCGGCGGGCGCGGCCGGTGCGGCGGTCGGCGTTATCGCCGGAGGCGGCATGGTTGGGTACGACATCGACGACTCCCCACGGTGTTCCGTTGCGCCCGAACCTACCCGCGCCGCCGCCTGATCGCGGCGGAACCCGCCCACCGACACAACCGTGCCCCGCCCTCCGAAGCGGGCGGGGCACAGGGCCGAGCAGGTCAGGTGGGGTCGGCGGGCGGCCGAGGCGGCTGCTCGTCGTCGGACGGCGCCTGGCCGGGAGACAGGTTGGTGGTCGGATCCGCGGAGCCGGGCGAAAGCCGAGTCGTCGGCTCGCTGGGCGGCGCCAGGTTGGTGGTGGGCTCGCTGGGCGGCGCCAGGTTCGTCGTCGGCTCGCTGGGCGGGACCTGCTCCGGCGCGAGGTTCGTCGTCGGCTCGGCCGAGCTCGGATACGGCGGCAGCTGACCCGGCGGCAGCTGACCCGGCGGCAGCTGCGTGGTGGGCGGCTCGGCCGCCGGCCCGGGATAGCTCGGTGGCCCGGACGCGGGCTGGCCGGGCTGGCCGGGCTGGCCGGGCTGGCCGGGCTGGCCGGAAACGGGATAGGCGGGCTGGCCAGAAACGGGTTGCCCCGGATAGGCCGGCAGCCCGGGCGCCGGCTGTCCCGGCTGCCCCTGCGGCCCATACGGATTGGGCTGCCCATACGCCGGATTTCCAGGCTGAGCGGGACCACCCGGCTGCGCGGGATAGCCAGGCTGCGCGGGATACCCAGGCTGAGCCGGATAGCCAGGCTGGGCCGAATGCCCGGGCTGAGCGGGATAGCCAGGCTGAGCCGGATAGCCAGGCTGCGCGGGATACCCGGGCTGAGCCGGGTAACCGGGCTGCCCCGGAGCCGGGTACCCCGGATAGCCCACCGCCCCCTCCCACCCCGGCGCCGGCTTGCGGAAGAACTCGTTCGACGCCGGCAGCGCCAGCAGGATGATCGCCGTCAGGATCGCGAGCAGCGTGAGCACGGTGATCGTCGTGGACACCGGCGAATACCAGGACGGCAGCGCGCCGTCCAGTCGCGCCTGGATCTCCGACTGGGTCGGCCCGGTGCGGCTGCCGGAGCTGCTCTCCAGCGAGCCGGTGAGCGCGCCGCTGCCGAGCCCCGCCCCGACGCAGCAGAGCGAGATGCCGCCGACCACCCAGGTCACGATCCGGGCCGGGTTCTTGCCCCGGCTGTCGAGCAGGCCGAGGATCACGAAGCCGACCGCGAACAGGACGTTGACCCCCGCACCGATCGAGTACCCGACCGCCAGCACGGTGCCGCCGTCATCCTTGAGCGACGTGTTGGCGTACAGGTCGTTGAGGGCGTCCCGGACCGCGTTCAGCGTGGCGAAGACGAGGATCGCATTGATCACCTCGAGGGCCGCCACCAGGTAGAGCAGGTAGGACGCGACCGCCACGACCGCGGGACGCGTCTTGGGGGCGGGCGCCGGGAATCCGGGCGCCGCATAGCTCGGAACGGTCACTGTTCCCCCTATCTTGATCCACTAACGGTATCGATGTTCCGCCACATTCGCGACCGCGCCGCGCGGGCAGCGTTTGGAGCAGTATCGAGCGACAATAGCCGAAATATCCGAAAAGGGGTCGCCTGGTCGAGGGGCGGCGCGCACGGGCCGAGAAGCCCTACACTGTCCCATCGTGGCGCACCCGGAGCAGCACAGTCCTCCGGCGCCCCGTGTCCGCAGGAGTCGCCCGCCCCGCCACCGCATAGCCGGGGCCGAGGCAGACCGCATCCGGGCACCCAACCCATTACGCAGGCCGCGTGACCACACCGCGGCCGCCTCAGACCTGTTAAGGACCGGTGAGTCCCATGCCGCACGCCGACACCCTGACCGTCGTTCACCATGACGACACCCGCACCAGGTTCAAAGACGTCCGATACCAACTGCACCGCGACGGCATCCGGATCTGGTCGGAGGAGGGTGAGCACCACGTCACCGACGTCCTGATGACGGAGGCCTACCGGCAGCGAGAGACGCAGCAGTAAAGAAGACGGCCCCGGGGGAAACCCCGGGGCCGTTTCGCGTCAGGCGCGAGAGACCATGAGCCCTTCCTTGTGGGCGCCGATGTCGACGATCACCGTGTCGCCGTCCCGGATCTCGCCGGCGAGCAGCGCCTTGGCCAGCGAGTCACCGATCGACGACTGCACGAGCCGGCGCAGTGGCCGGGCGCCGTAGATGGGGTCGTACCCGTGCTCGCCGAGCCAGTCGACCGCGGCCGGCGTGACCTCGAGCCGCAACCGCCGGTCGGCCAGCCGCGTACGCAATCTGCTGAGCTGGATGTCCACGATCGCGGTGAGGTCTTCCTTGGTCAGCGCGTGGAACACGACGATGTCGTCCAGCCGGTTCAGGAACTCGGGCTTGAAGTGCGCCCGCACCACGGCCAGCACCTCGTCCCGCCGCTCCTCGTCGCCCATGGTGAAGTCGGTCGACTGCGACCCCAGGTTCGAGGTGAGCACCAGGATCGCGTTGCGGAAGTCGACGGTCCGGCCCTGCCCGTCGGTGAGCCGCCCGTCGTCGAGCACCTGCAGAAGCACGTCGAAGACGTCCGGGTGGGCCTTCTCCACCTCGTCGAGCAGCACCACACTGTACGGCCGGCGCCGCACCGCCTCGGTGAGCTGCCCGCCCTCCTCGTAGCCGACGTAGCCGGGCGGGGCGCCGACCAGCCGGGCGACCGAGTGCTTCTCGCCGTACTCGCTCATGTCGATCCGGACCATCGCGCGCTCGTCGTCGAAGAGGAACCCGGCGAGCGCCTTGGCCAGCTCGGTCTTGCCGACGCCGGTCGGGCCGAGGAACAGGAAGCTGCCGGTCGGCCGGTCGGGGTCGGCGATGCCGGCCCGGGCTCGCCGGACCGCGCCGGCCACCGCGGCCACCGCCTCGCGCTGACCGATGACCTTGGCCTGGAGCGACTCCTCCATCCGCAGCAGCTTCGCGGTCTCGCCCTCCATCATCCGGCCCGCCGGGATACCGGTCCACGAGGAGATGACCTCGGCGATGTCGTCGGCGCCGACCTCCTCCTTGACCATCGGCGGCTCGGTCTTCTCCTCCTCGTCGACGGCCGCGGCGCTGGCGATCTCGTGCTCGAGCGCGGGGATCTCCTGATATTGGAGCCTCGACGCCTTTTCCCACTCGGCGTCGCGCTGCGCCCGCTCCAGCTCGGCGCGGGTCTCGTCGAGGCGCTTCTTGAGCTCGCCGACCCGGTTGAGGCCGCCACGCTCGCGCTCCCACCGGGCATTCAGCGCGGTCAGCTCCTCCTCCCGGTCGGCCAGGTCGCGCTCGAGGCGGGCCAGCCGGTCGCGGGAGGCCGGGTCGGTCTCCTTCTCCAGTGCCAGCTTCTCGACCCGCATCCGGTCGACCGTGCGCTGCAGCTGGTCGAGCTCGACCGGCCGGGAGTCGATCTCCATGCGGAGCCGGGAGGCGGCCTCGTCGATGAGGTCGATCGCCTTGTCGGGCAGGAACCGGTCGCTGATGTAGCGGTCGGCGAGGGCAGCCGCGGCGACCAGGGCGGCGTCGGTGATCTGCACCCGGTGGTGCGCCTCGTACCGGCCCTTGAGCCCGCGGAGGATGCCGATGGTGTCCTCGACGGTCGGCTCGCCGACCACGACCGGCTGGAAGCGCCGCTCCAGCGCCGGGTCCTTCTCGATGTGCTCGCGGTACTCGTCGAGCGTGGTGGCGCCGACCATCCGCAGCTCGCCGCGGGCCAGCATCGGCTTGAGCATGTTGCCGGCGTCCATCGAGCCCTCGCCCTTGCCGGCGCCGACGACCGTGTGCAGCTCGTCGAGGAAGGTGACGACCTGCCCGTCGGAGCCGCGGATCTCCTCGAGGACACTCTTGAGCCGCTCCTCGAACTGGCCGCGGTACTGCGCGCCGGCCACCATCGCGCCCAGGTCGAGCGAGACCAGCTTCTTGTCGCGCAGGGTCTCGGGCACGTCGCCGGCCACGATCCGCTGCGCCAGCCCCTCGACGATCGCGGTCTTGCCGACGCCGGGCTCGCCGATCAGCACCGGGTTGTTCTTGGTACGCCGGGAGAGCACCTGCACGACCCGGCGGATCTCGGCGTCGCGGCCGATCACCGGGTCGATCTTGCCCGCGCGGGCGAGAGCCGTCAGGTCGATGCTGTATTTCTCCAGCGCCTGGTAGGTCTGCTCGCCGTCGGCGGTGGTCACCCGGCGCTCGCCGCCGCGCACCTGGGGAAACGCCGCGACCAGCGACTCCTCGGTGGCGCCGACGCCCTTGAGCGCCCGGCCGACCGCGCCGCCGACCCGGGCGAGGCCGGCCAGCAGGTGCTCGGTGGACACGTACTCGTCGCCGAGCGGCTGGGCGATGAGCTCGGCCTCGCCGATCGCGTTCACGAACTCGCGGGACAGGCTCGGCTCGGCGGTGCTGGCGCCGCGGGCCGATGGGATTTGCTCGACGGCGCGCACCGCGGCCCGGCGCACGTCGGCCGGGTTGGCACCGACCGTGCGCAGCAGGGCCGGCGCGGTGGACCCGCCGGTGTCGAGCAGCGAGAGAAGCAGGTGCCACGGCTCCACCGTGGCGTGGCCCCGACGGCCCGCGTCGGCGACCGCGCCGGTGATGACGTCGCGGCTCTTGGTGGTCAAACGTTCGGCGTTCATCCGCTCCCCTGATCGGAAGACTTGAGCGACTTCCACTCAACTCTAAGAGCCTAGGTCCACCTCGACAACGTCACTGGTAGAACGACCGTGACGGTGGACACCAACGCTTCCGGCCGCCCCCCGGTCTCGCCGTACGGTTAAGAATCATGGCCGTAGCACCCCTGACCCGCCGGCTTCTCCCGCTCTCCCTCATCTTCATTGTGGTCGGCCTCGGCACGTCGTTCGTCGGGCCGTACCTCGCCCTCTTCCTCACCGAGGGTGTGCACGCCGGCCCGGTGCGCACCACCGCCTTCCTGATCGTCACGCCGATCGCCGGCGTCGCGGTGTCCTGGCTGATCGGCCGCGCCTCCGACCGCCGTCCGATCCGGCGCCAACTGATGATCGTCGCGGCGCTCGCCGGAGCCGTCGGCGCCCTGCTCACGGCCGTACTGCGCGACTACTGGGCGGTGCTTGCGGTCACCGTCACGCTCACCGCGGTTGCCGGGTCACTCTTTCCGCAGAGCTTCGCGTACGCGCGGCAGGTCCTCCACCGGAACGACCCGTCCCGGGCCGCGTTCGGGATCAGCGCGCTGCGCACCCTCTTCTCGGCCGCCTGGGTCGGCGGCCCGCCGCTGGCCGCCCTGATCCTCGCCGCACACGGCTTCGGCTGGACCTACGGCCTGGCCGCCGTCCTCTACCTGCTCGGCGCCCTCCTGATCGTGGGCACCCTGCCCAAGGCGGTGCCGCTACCGGCGCCTGGTCCCACGGACGGCGCGGAGAACCCGGGCCCGTCGGGGGCCACCACGACCCGCCCCGCCGGGCTCTTCCTGATCATCGGGAGCTTCGTGGCGGTCAGCACCGCGTCGACGCTCAACGTCCAGGCCATGCCGCTGTTCGTGCAGGACGACCTGGGCGGCTCGATCCGCCAGGCCGGCCTGATCCTGGGTATCTGCGCGGCGCTCGAGATCCCGATGATGCTGGCCCTGGGTTGGCTCGCCACCCGAGTCCCGGTGCGCCGGCTGATCTTCGTGGGCATCTTCTGCGCGGTCGCGTACCACGCGATCGCGGTGTCGGCGACGCACGTCTGGACGCTGGCCGCCGCGCAGGTGTTGCAGGCCATGGTCATTTCGACGGTCGGCGCGCTGGGCATCTCGTACGTGCAGGATCTGATGCCCGCCCACCCGGGCCGGGCCACCACCATGGTCACCAACACGTTTCCGCTCGGCCAGATCCTGGCCGCACCGCTCTTCGGCCTGGCCCAGCACTTCGACTTCCGCTTCGCGTACGCGTTCAACCTGGTGCTCTGCGCGGCCGGCCTGCTCCTGCTGATCACCAGCGGCCGGGTTCGCCCCGAGCAACGGATCGCCCCGCGGGAACCGGCGATTTCCGCCGCATAGGTCGGGCATATCTCGCATAGTCGAAGGAGGCCCGGGAAAGGACCAGTACGGTGGCAGGCGTGCGCGTTCGGGTGGAACAGACTCCGCTGCCGGGTATCGGCGTCCGGCACGACCTGGTGACCTCCAGCGGCCGTACGGTCGGGGTGGTCTCCCATCGCAACGGCCGCCGTGACCTGGTCCTCTACGACGTGGACGACCCGGACTCCAGCCTGGCGAGCATCCCGCTGACCGACGACGAGGCCGAGGCGCTCGCCGACGTGCTCGGCGCGTCGCTGATGCTCGGCCAGCTCGCCGGTCTGCGCCAGCAGGCGGCCGGCCTGCTCACCGAGCAGATCGCGCTGCCGGCCGGGTCGCCGTTCGTGGGCCGCCCCCTGGGCGCCACCCGGACGCGGACCCGGACCAGCGCGTCGATCGTGGCCGTGCTGCGCGACCGCGAGGTGATCGCCTCACCCGGGCCGTCCTTCGTCTTCGAGGCGAACGACGTGGTCGTCGCCGTCGGCACGCGCCAGGGCCTGGACGGCGTCACCGCCATCCTGGCCGGCGACACCGCCGACTGATTGCCGCGGCGAACCCCGGACAAAGGCCAAAAACGGTGCACAGTACGACGACGATCCTCCTCATCGAGGTCGGCGCGCTGCTCTTCGTGCTGGGCATGCTCGGTCGGCTGGGCCGCTCGATCGGCCTCTCCCCGATCCCGCTCTACCTGCTGGCCGGCCTCGCGTTCGGCCGCGGCGGGCTCATCCCGCTCTCGGCCAGCGAGGAGTTCATACAGGTCGGCGCCGAGATCGGGGTAATCCTGCTGCTGGTCATGCTGGGCCTGGAGTACTCGGCCGCCGAGTTGATCGGCAACCTGCGCGACGCGGCCCCGGCCGGAGTGTTCGACGCGCTGTTCAACGCCCTACCCGGGGCCGCCATCGCGTTCCTGATGGGCTGGAGCTGGCAGGCCGCGCTGGTGCTGGCCGGCATCACCTGGGTCTCCTCCTCGGGCGTCGTCGCCAAGATCCTCGGCGATCTCGGCCGGCTCGGTAACCGCGAGACGCCGGTGATCCTCTCCGTGCTGGTCATCGAGGACCTGGCGATGGCCTTCTACCTGCCGCTGGTCACCGCCATGCTGGCCGGCGCGGGCATGGCCGGCGGCGCCAAGACCCTCGCGGTCGCGGTGGTCACCGTGATCGCGGTGCTGGTGGTGGCGATCCGCTACGGCAACACGATCAGCAAGTTCATCTCGGTGCAGGACCCCGAGGCGCTGCTGCTCAGCGTGTTCGGCCTGACCCTGTTCGTGGCCGGGGTGGCCGCCGAGCTCAAGGTTTCCGCGGCGGTCGGCGCGTTCCTGGTCGGCATCGCGCTCTCCGGCCCGGTCGCCCACCACGCCACCGAGATGCTCTCGCCGCTGCGCGACCTGTTCGCCGCGGTCTTCTTCGTCTTCTTCGGCCTGTCCACCGACCCGGCCGACATCCCGCCGGTGCTGTTGCCGGCACTCGGCCTGGCCGTCCTGACCATGTCGACCAAGGTGCTGACCGGCTATCTCGCGGCCCGGCGGGCGGGCATCGCGCTGCCCGGGCGGCTGCGCGCCGGCCTCGCGCTGGTGCCGCGCGGCGAGTTCGCGGTGGTGATCGCGGGGCTCGCCGTGGTCTCCGGCGTCGAGCCCCGCCTCGCGCCGCTCGCGACCGCGTACGTGTTGATCACGGTTATCGCGGGTCCACAGCTGGCACGGCTGCCCGATTACCGGTGGTTCAAAAAGATTGTCCGCCGGAGGACGACCGTACGCCGTCCGCCGACGCAGCCCCTGCCCGCGGGTGACTGACGCCACGGGCGAGGCTGCTCAATGCTACTAAGTAGTATCCGATTGTGACCCTCTAACACTTCCGAAGTACCTTGCGGCACGCTAGCGTTCGGCTCCGGAAACTGTGTGTTATTCGGACTTTACGGCGGGGCGGCGGCGTGACAGTGCGTGAGTCGGCTTTCTACGGGTTTGCCAACCCGGTCGATCCTCGACCGGAGGAGCTACAGGCATGGGCTTATCACCCCGAGTCGGTGCCTCTCGACGCCATGCCCCCCGACTGGGATCTGTTGATCTCCGGTGACGTCCTGGCGCCCACTCTCTTCGAGCTGGCGATGGACAGGCAGTGCCCGGCGCGTCGCTTCGCCCAGCACTGCATGTACATCTACGCCGCCGACGGCGTCCGGCAGAACGCGTCCAACCAGCGCAAGCGCCGCCTCAAGAAATACATCGAGCGCGCCGAGGAGGTCGGCGACGAGCCGATGTCGATCTGGGCGCACAACTGCCGCGTGCTGATGAGCCGGCCCGAGGCCTTCGACTACTCCGAGTGGATCGAGGGCGGCCTGGTCCGCCACCCCCGGCGCCTGGCCATGTTCGGCCGCTCAACCGGCGGCGGCACGTTAGGGCGCTGATCAGCAGAGATCGAAAAGGCGGCCCCGGTGGGGCCGCCTTTTGCTTGCTGAGGGCTACTTGTCCGCGGCTCGGCGCGGGCGCCAGACCACGAGGGCGGTTGACGGGCGCTCCTGGCGGACCAGGTCACCGCCCGCGTACGGGCTCTCCAACTGGGCGATCCGGGCGTACGCCTGCTCGAGCTGCACCTGCATCTCGTGCAACTGCTGTTGCAGGTCACCGACCATCTGCTCGAGGCCGATGATCCGTTTGATCCCGGCCAGGTTGACGCCGTCCTCCTGGCTCAGCCGCTGCACCTCACGCAGCAGCGCGACGTCCCGCTCGCTGTACCGCCGGCCGCCGCCGCCCGCCCGGCCGGCCTGCACCAGCCCGAGCCGGTCGTACTGGCGAAGGGTCTGGGGATGCATCCCGGCCATCCGCGCGGCCACCGAGATGATCAAGACCTTCGCGTCGGAGGCCTGCTCCACCGAGATGTGGATCTCTTCATACATGTGCCACCTCCCGATCAGGTCTCAACTGCCCTTGCGCACACGCGCTTCGAGCCGTTCCCGCCCGGCCGGCGGGGTCAGTTTCGCGAAACGCTCCAGCGCATCGCGTGCCTCCCCCGTGACACCATCCGGCACCTGCACGTCGACCGTGACGATCAGATCACCGGGTGGTCCGTTCTTGCGGGCCACACCCTTGCCCCGGGCCCGCAGCTTGCGCCCGCTCGGCGTGCCGGGCGGCACCCGCATGGTGACCGGGCCGTCCAGCGTCGGCACTCGCAGGTCGGCGCCGAGCACCGCCTCGGCGATGCTGATCGGCAGGGTCAGCGTGAGGTCGTCCCCGCTGCGCCCGAAGATCTCGTCCGGCCGCACGCCGACCTGCACGTACAGGTCGCCGGCCGGACCGCCGCGGTCGCCGGGCTCGCCCCGGCCGCTGAGCCGGATCCGCTGCCCGTCGGCCACGCCCGCCGGGAAGCGGACGTTGATCGTGCGGGTCTTGGTGACCCCGCCGGTGCCGCGGCACTCGGCGCACTTCTCGTCGACGATCGTCCCGGCGCCCTGGCACTCCCGGCACGGCTCGGAGAAGCTGAACGAGCCCTGGTTCCGCGAGATCAGGCCGCTGCCGTGGCACTGCGGGCAGGTCCGTGGCGAGGTGCCGGCCTTCGCCCCGCTGCCGTGGCAGGTGTCGCACTCGCCGGCCGACCGCAGCGTCAGCGGCAACGTCGTGCCGCGTACGGCCTGGACGAAGTCGAGGGTCACCTCGGTCTCCACGTCCCGCCCGCGGCGAGGGCCGCGCCGGGCCGCGCCGCCGCCCGGACCCCCACCCGAGAAGATCGAGCTGAAGATGTCCGAGAAGCCGGCGCCACCGAAGCGCCGGTCGCCCGCGCCGCCCGCCGCGCCCGCGTTGGAGAACCCGCCGAACAGGTCGGACGGGTCGAACTGCTGACCACCGGAGCGTGCCCCACGACGGAACGCGCCCGAGCCGAACAGCGAGCGCATCTCGTCGTACTCTTTGCGCTTCTTGTCGTCGGAGAGCACGTCGTACGCCTCGGAGGCGGCCTTGAACTTCTCCTCGGCCTCCCGGTTGTCCGGGTTCCGGTCGGGGTGCAGATCGCGAGCAAGCTTGCGGTACGCCTTCTTGATCTCGTCGGTTGAGGCGGATCTGTTCACGCCCAGGACGGCGTAGAAGTCCTTCTCGAGCCAGTCCTTCGAGCTCATCTCGTCCACCTCCGCCTAGCGGTAGTCCCGCCCACCGCATGGCGGTGGGCGGGACGAGCCTGTGAGATCACTCCGGGTCGGCCACCGCGACCAGGGCGGCCCGCAGCAGCCGCTCACCCAGCGTGTAACCCCGGCGCATCACCTCGACGCAGGTCGGCTCCGTGACGTCGGCCGACGTCTGGTGCGCGACCGCCTCGTGGCGGTTCGGGTCGAACGGGTCGCCCTTCTCGCCGAAGGCGATGAGCCCGAGCTTGCCGGTCACCGCGGTGAGCGATTCCGCCACCGAGGCGAACGGACCGACCAGGTCGCCGTGCTCCCGGGCCCGGTCGATGTCGTCGAGCACCGGCAGCAGCGCGGTGAGCACCGCTCCCGTGGTGAGCTCGGCGGCGGCCGCCCGGTCCCGGTCGACCCGCTTGCGGTAGTTGGCGTACTCGGCCGTGATCCGCTGCAGGTCGTGCGTGCGCTCGTCCAGCTCGCCTCGCAACGCCTCCAGCTCGGCCCCGAGGGCAGGCTGCTTGGGCTCCTCATCCGCGGGGACCGCGGCGCCGTCCTCCGGTTCGGCGGCGCGGTGGGCACCGCCGGTCGACTTCTCCTTGACCGTGGCGGTGCCTTTCGCCTTCACCTCGGCTTTCGGATCTATCTTGCGGCGGTCCCGGATGACGACCCGCTCGGTCGCCTGACCGTCGTTCTCGTCGTCCGCGGCAGTCACTTCTTGTCGTCCTCCACGATCTCGGCGTCCACGACGTCGTCGCCACCGTTACCACCGGCCGCCGGGCCGGCGCCGGTCGCGCCCCCGGGTGCCTGGGTACCGTCGGCGCCGCCGGTGGCCGCCTGGGTCCCGTCACCGCCCTGCGAGTAGAGCTGCGAGCCGGCCTCCTGGGAGACCTGCGAGAGCCGCTCGTGGGCCGACTTGATCTTCTCGATGTCGGAGCCGCCGAGCGCGCCGCGCAGCTCGCCGAGCGCGTCACTGATCTTGCTCTTGCTGTCCTCGGACAGCTTGTCGCCGCTCTCGGCCAGGAACTTCTCGGTCTGCCACTGCAGCTGCTCGGCCAGGTTGCGGGTCTCCGCGTCCTCGCGGCGCTTCTTGTCCTCGTCCGCGTGGTCCTGCGCGTCGCGCATCATCCGCTCGATGTCGTCCTTCGGCAGCGCCGAGCCGCCGGTGATCGTCATCTTCTGCTCCTTGCCCGTGCCCAGGTCCTTGGCGGACACGTGCACGATGCCGTTCGCGTCGATGTCGAAGGAGACCTCGATCTGCGGTACCCCGCGCGGAGCCGGCGCGATGCCGCTGAGCTCGAAGGTGCCGAGCTTCTTGTTGTACGCCGCCATCTCGCGCTCGCCCTGGAAGACCTGGATGAGCACCGAGGGCTGGTTGTCGTCGGCGGTGGTGTAGACCTCGGAGCGGTGCGCCGGGATCGTCGTGTTCCGCTCGACCAGCTTGTGCATGATGCCGCCCTTGGTCTCGATGCCCAGCGAGAGCGGGGTCACGTCGAGCAGCAGGACGTCCTTGACCTCACCCTTGAGCACGCCGGCCTGCAGCGCGGCGCCCACGGCGACGACCTCGTCCGGGTTGACGCCCTTGTTGGGCTCCTTGCCGGTCATGCTCTTGACCAGGTCGGCGACCGCCGGCATCCGGGTCGAGCCGCCGACCAGGATGACGTGGTCGACGTCGGACAGCTTGACGTCGGCGTCCTTGATCGCAGACTCGAACGGGCCCTTGCAGCGGTCGAGCAGGTCCTGCGTCATGCGCTGGAACTCGGCGCGGGACAGCGACGTGTCCAGGTGCAGCGGGCCGTCCGGGCCGGCCGTGATGTACGGCAGGTTGATGCTCGTGGTGGTCGCGGCGGACAGCTCGATCTTCGCCTTCTCGGCGGCCTCGCGCAGACGCTGGAGGGCCATCTTGTCGGCGCCCAGGTCGATGCCGTGCTCGCCGCGGAAGGTCTTGACCAGGTGGTCGATGATCCGCTGGTCCCAGTCGTCGCCGCCCAGGTGGTTGTCGCCGGAGGTCGACTTGACCTCGATGACGCCATCGCCGAGCTCGAGCAGCGAGACGTCGAAGGTGCCGCCGCCGAGGTCGAAGACCAGGACGGTCTGCTCCTTGGAGCCCTTGTCCAGCCCGTACGCGAGGGCCGCGGCGGTGGGCTCGTTGACGATCCGCAGGACGTTCAGCCCCGCGATCTCGCCGGCCTCCTTGGTGGCCTGGCGCTGCGCGTCGTTGAAGTAGGCCGGGACGGTGATGACCGCGTCGGTGACCTGCTCGCCGAGGTACGCCTCGGAGTCGCGCTTGAGCTTCATCAGCACCCGCGCCGAGATCTCCTGCGGGGTGTACTTCTTGCCATCGATGTCGATCGACCAGTTGGTGCCGATCTCCCGCTTGACCGAGCGAATGGTCCGGTCCGGGTTCGTCACCGCCTGGCGCTTGGCGACCTCGCCGACAAGCACCTCACCGTTACGGGCGAAGGCGACGATCGACGGAGTCGTCCGGGAGCCCTCCGCATTGGCGATGACGGTGGGCTCGCCTCCTTCCAGAACGCTGACGCAGGAGTTCGTGGTGCCGAGGTCGATGCCGACCGCACGTGCCATGGTGTTCCTCACTTCAGGACAAGGTTGAGTGGAACCGACTCAATGATGCCACGGGCCCGCCAACCGTCAAACCGAAGTTGAGCCAACTCGGCGCAAGTGCGTTCGCCGCCAGCACTTCGGTAGATACCTGTCCGGTCACGGCATACCGGCACCTGTTGTCCTGCATGCATAGATCAGGCACTCTTTACCCGTGACGACGCACGGTGACGCGGTCGGTCCATCGGCCCTATCCGCCGTGGGCGCCGCAACGCAAGAGCCTGCCGGATCGGACGAGAACGGCATGACGAGCACGGTTTCGACCGATGCCGGTGACAACACTGATCCTACGGAAGCCGTCGTGTCCCCCATCCAACCGCCCCAGCCGCCGCCCAAAAAAGGACTAAAGGCTGATAATCCACAGCCCGATCCTCCGGGCGAAGCGTCGTCCGCATCCGATGACGTGATCGCGGAGGGTGATCAGGATTCCAAGATCGAGTTACCGGCAGCGACCGTCGAGCCCGATGACCACCCGCCGGTAACCGAGAATTCATCCGACCCGGAAAGCGGACAAAACGCCGCCGCGGATGAGACGACGATCACCGCATCCTCGACCGCCGTCGAGCCGTTCGTCGACGAGCCGGCCATCGCCGAGCCGCCGGCCGCGCTCGGGCGGCTCGCCACGGCACTCAGCCACCTGCGGGCCGCGATCGGCGGGGCGCCGTACCCGCTGGTCATGCCCTCGGCCGACGAGGCTCGCCGGGTCGGCGCCGCGCTCGTCGCCCAGCTCGACGACTACCTTCTGCCCCGGCTGGCCCGGCTGGACGCGCCGCTGCTGGTGGTGGTCGGCGGCTCCACCGGCGCCGGCAAGTCGACCCTGGTCAACAGCCTGGTCCGGGCGCCGGTCAGCAAGGCCGGCGTGCTGCGCCCGACGACCCGCTCGCCGGTGCTGGTCAGCAACCCGTCCGACCTGCCGTGGTTCCGCCAGGGCCAGCTGCTGCCGGGACTGGTCCGCACGCCGGAGTCCAGTGCCGACCCCCGTACGCTGCAGATCGTCTCCGCCCCCGCGCTCGGTTCCGGCCTCGCCTTCCTGGACGCCCCGGACATCGACTCGGTGGTCGAGGGCAACCGCAAGCTGGCCGCGCAACTGCTCGCCGCCGCCGACCTGTGGCTGTTCGTCACCACGGCGGCCCGATACGCCGACAACGTGCCCTGGGAGCTGCTCACCACCGCCCGGCTGCGCGGCACCGTGATCGCGCTGGTGCTGGACCGGGTGCCGGGCGAGGCGGCCGGCGAGGTCACCGCCCACCTGCGGGAGATGCTGACGGCACGCAACCTGGGCGCCGCCCCGCTGTTCGTGCTCCCGGAGACCACCCTGGACGGTCAGGGGCTGATCGCCGAGGACGTGATCGGGCCGCTGCACGACTGGTTCGGTCAGCTCGCGGCCTCCGCGACAGCCCGGTCGGCGGTGGTGCGCCAGACGCTCGACGGTGCGCTCGCCGCGCTCGGGCCGGCCGTCGAGGGCCTGGCCGACGCCGCCGACGAGCAGGCGGTGGCCGCCCACGCGCTGGACGAGCGGGTGACGGTCGCCTACCGCACCGCGCGGCAGACCGTGGTCGAGGGCCTGCGCGACGGCCGGCTGCTGCGCGGCGAGGTGCTCGCCCGCTGGCAGGAGTTCGTCGGCACCGGCGAGTTCATGCGCACCCTGGAAAACCGGGTGGGCCTGCTGCGCGACCGGCTGGTGTCGGCGGTCACCGGTCGCCCGCTGCCGGGCCGCAACCTGCAGACCGCCCTGGAGTCGCAGCTGGTCACGCTGCTGCGCGGGGTGGCGACCGACGCCGCCGAGCAGGCGTATTCGGGCTGGCAGGCGCATCCGGCCGGCGCCGCGCTGCTCGCCCCCGAGTTGCAGCGCCCCTCGGCCGATCTGCCCGAGCGCGCCGACCGGCTGGTCCGTGACTGGCAGCAGTGGGTGCTCGGCCTGGTCCGCGAGCAGAGCGCGGAGAAGAGAGTGGTGGCACGCGGCGCGGCCTACGCGGTCAACGGCGCCGGGCTCGCCGTCATGATCGCCGTTTTCACCTCGACCGCCTTCATACCCACCGGGCTGGAGATCGCGGCGGGCGTCGGCACCACCGTCGCAGCGCAGAAGGTGCTCGAGGCCGTCTTCGGCGACCAGGCCATCCGCGGGCTGGCCAACCGGGCCCGGGAGGACCTGCTGTTCCGGATCGGCGAGCTGCTCGACGCCGAGGCGGCCCGCTACACCGACCGCACCTCGGCGATCGGGATCGATCTGGCGCCGGCGGCGGACCTGCGCCGGGCCGCGCGCGACGTGGAGGCCGCCCGGGCCGACCTCGCGTTGACGGGGAGCGCGACATGAGCTTGATTGAGAAGGTGCGTGGGGCGCTGACCGGTACCGACGGCCGGGTGGACGCCGAGGAGCTGGTCCAGCGCCTCCAGGCGCTGGCCAAGTTCCTGCGTCTGGTGGATCCCTACCTGCCCGACGCCGACCTGGTCGCCGCGCACACGCTGGTCGAAAGGGCCGGCAACCGCCTGTCCCTCTCCCGCGACCACACCGTGGTGGCGCTGGCCGGCAGCACCGGCAGCGGCAAGTCGAGCCTGTTCAACGCGCTCGCCCGGCTCAAGCTCTCGCCGGTGGGGGTGCGCCGGCCGACCACCGGCGCCGCGCACGCCTGCGTCTGGGGGCCGCTCGAGCCGGCCAACCAGCTGCTCGACTGGATCGGGGTGCTGCCACGGCAGCGCTTCATCCGGGAGAGCGCGCTGGACGGCGACGACGAGGCCGCCCTGCGCGGGCTCGTCCTGCTCGATCTGCCCGATTTCGACTCGATCGAGCGCAGCCATCGGCTCGAGGTCGACCGCCTGCTCGGCCTGGTCGACCAGGTGGTCTGGGTGGTCGACCCGCAGAAGTACGGCGACCGGATCCTGCATCAGGCCTATCTCTCCCAGTTCCGCGAGCACACCGGTGTGACGATCGTGGTGCTCAACCAGGCCGACCGGCTGTCCACCCACGACACCGAGGTCGTCCTCGGCGATCTGCGCCGGCTGCTCGAGGAGGACGGCCTGCCCGGCGCGCCGGTGCTGGCCACCTCGGCCAAACAGCCCGGCATGCTGCACGAGCTGCGCGAGACGCTGGAGAAGACGGTCGCCGACCGGCAGGCCGCGCTGCGCCGGCTCGCCGGTGACCTGCAGACCGTGGGCGAGCCGCTGACCGCGATGATCGGACCGCCGGCCGCCGAGGACGAGGTCGACCGGGCCACCGTACGCCAGCTCGCCGAGACGCTGGCCGCGTCGGCCGGGGTGGGCGCGGTCGCCGACGCCACGGCGCGGTCGTACCGATACCGGGCCACGGCGGCCACCGGCTGGCCGGTCCTGCGCGGGCTGCGCCGCCTGCGGCCCGACCCACTGCGCCGGCTGCACCTCGGCGAGAAGCCGGCCACCGACGCGGTCTCCACCGACATCGTGCCGCGCACCTCGCTGCCGGAGGCGGACGCCGCACAGCGGTCCGCGGTCGGCATCTCGGTGCGGGCGGTCGCCGATCGCGCGGCCGCGCCGCTGCCCGAGGTCTGGAAGCCCGCGCTGACCACCGCGGCCCGGTCCCGGGTGGACGACCTGCCGGACGCGCTCGACCGGGCGATCGCCAAGACCGAGCTCGGCGCCGGCCGCACCCCGTTGTGGTGGCGCGGCGTCGGCATGCTGCAGTGGCTGCTGGTCGCGGCGACGGTGGCCGGGCTCGGCTGGCTGCTCACCGGGTACGCGGTACGCCTGCTCGGCCTGCCCGAGCTGCGCTATCCGAAGCTCGGCGAGGTGCCGCTGCCGACCCTGCTGCTGCTCGGCGGCATAGTCGCGGGACTGGTGCTCTGGCTGTTGCTGAAGCCGATCGTCGACGTGGGCGCCCGGCATGCCCGGGCCAAGGCCGAGCAGCGGCTGCGCGCGTCGGTCACCGAGGTCGCCCGGGAGTACGTGGTGGCGCCGGTCCGCGAGGTGCTCAATGCGTACGCGCAGGCCCGGGAAGCGCTCACGACCGTTCGTTCGGAGTAGTCTCCGGCGGTCCGAACCCCGGTACGCTCGCGGTATGCCGGCTTCATCGAGTGCGTTCGAGGCGGTTCTGCACGCGGCCCGCGACGTGGCGAAGCTCGACTGTGCGCTGGACGCCGAGATGTTGGGCACCGCACTGCTCGGCAGCGTCTACTCGATGGCCGAGACCGACCGCGCGGTGGCCGTCCGCGAGTTCGTCGGCGAGTTCCTCGCCGCGACCAACCGCCGGCGTACGGCGGCCGCCACCACGATCCGCGAGGTCTTCGCGGCGCTGGTGCCCGACGCGGCCGGCGCCGCTCAGGTCCGCCGGGGTGCGCAGGCGCCGTCGTGGGCGGCCGAGCTGGGGCGGGTCCGCCCGACCGGCTGCTACGCGTACGGCGACGTCTACGGCGACCAGACGTCCTATCTGGTCACCTTCGCGTACGAGAACGCCGGCGGCGGCCCGGAGCACGCGGTCGTCGCCCTGGTCGACCACAACATCGGCATCACCAAGGACGTGTTCGTCGGCGCCTCGGCCGAGCGCATCCTCCAGCAGGTGCGCGAGATGTGCGCCGAGGACGAGCTGACCTGGTTCCGCGAGGAGGACCCGGGCCGCCTGCGAGACGAGGTCGACCGGCATCTGGCGATCACCGACGGGCTCGGCTCGCTGCCCTCCGAGGGTTCGCTGGCCACCGACCGGGCGCTGGCCGCCGCCCGGATAGCGCTGCTGCCGACGGCGACCACCCCACGGCTTGCCGAGCCGCCCCAGCAGAGCAACACCGACCTGGCCCGCGACTTCCTGGCCGGCCCGGAAGCGGCCCGGTTCGGGCTCGACCGGGTGACCCGGGACGACGAGCTGGCGTCCCTGCACTTCTGCCTGAGCCTGCTGCTCGACCACGCGGCCACGCTGCCCGGCGCCGACCCGCTGCGCTGGAGCCCCGCGGTGGCCGGGCTGTTCCTGCTCGACTGGGTGCACCGCCGGGCGGTCCTGGACATGGACGACGCGGCGATGCTGCCCCGGGTGACCCGCGCCTGGTCGGCGTACACGGCCCGCCGGCGCAAGCTGCCCGAGGCGGCCGCGATCCAGATCGACGATCTGGTCGAGGAGATGATTCCCGAGTTCGCCCGGCTCTATGCGACCGGCGAGCGGCGCAGCCCGGCGACCGCCGCGGTGGCCCAGCTGATCTCCGAGGGCGTCGACCCGGACGACCACGACGCGATCGAGGCCTGGCTGGACGCCAACCGGCACCGCCTGGACGAGACCTGAAACGCCAACCGGCACCGCCTGGACGAGGCCTGAAACGCCGACCGGCGCCGCTCGGACGAGACCTGATCGGGTCGCCGGCTACCAGCGGCCGCTGAGGTCGTCGGTCTGCTCGGCGTGGTGCCGGCCGACGCGGGAGCTGCGCAACTGGGCCGGGGCGTCGTCGATGTGGTGCGGGCTGCCGGCCCGGTGGCTGCCGCGGTACGCCCCGTCGCCGCGGTTGTCGTCGGCGCGTGACTCCGAGGCCAGGCGGCGCGCGTTCAGGCTGCCCTGGGCGTAGCTGCGTTCGAGGATGCTGGCGGCGCGGATGTTGTGCGGGCGTTCGGGCACGACTGACCTCCGACGGTGCTCGTACCGGTCGCTCGACCGGTGGCTGGCGGTGTAGCGGGCGCAGTAGGGGGCGTCCTCCTGCGACGAGGAATCGTCATCCGACATGTCGGGAAAAGCTGATCGGGCGAGCTGAGACGGATCCGTGATGTCCGTCGAGGGCAGTTCCGATGGCGTGCTCGGGTGCGAGCGTGGATGCGACGAGGAATGCGCGGGCCGGGTGGAGTGGCCACCCGCGGACCGGACCGGGAAGGCGACCGTCGACGACGTCCCGGTCGACCCGCCGGTCCTCGTCCGGGCTTTCGGGCGGGCCGCACCGGGCTTGCCCGGCGTAGCAGCGGACCGCTTTCCGGCGTACCGGATGATCTGCTTGTCGCCCTTGATCGACGGCCGGCGCCGGCCGACCTCGCCCAGCAGCCGACCGGCCCGGGCGACCGCCTCGGCGACCTCGGGCGGCATCGCCAACGGCGACGCGCCCGCCCGGGAGTCCGGCCGGCTCCGGATCGGACCGGGCGAGGCCGGCGGCAGGAACGGGATGTCCATCGTGTCGGTGCCCCCGCCGGCGATCTCGTTCGTCCCCGCGGTGATCGCCGCGAGCGTGGGTATCGACGCGAGCCCGACCAGAAGAGCCACGATGAGCACATACCGCCGAGTCGGTCCGGAGAAGCCGGTATCGGCCCGGTAAACGCCGTTCAGCCGCTTCCGCATGACCTTCAGCGGCGGCACGCGATCCTCGTCTGGCTGCTCGGGCACGAGCGGTTCCCTCCCCTGGGCTACCGATCCACACGGATCGGTCTCGGTCAAACAGGAGAACGACGCATGGGAACGCGGGGAGCGGGAAAAACCTCCGTTCGTACGGTAGTGACCGTACGAAAACCGCTTATTAGGACAAATAAGGGCACCGATATTACCGGTGAATTTCCCGACTGTGATCTCCCCGACCTGTAACGGCGCTCACGTTCTCTGTCAGGATGAAGTCGACGGCACCGCGGCCCGCCTCTTCGGGGGCGAGGTGGGGACCGTCACACACGGCGGGGCCCCGGGTCACGCCGAAGCGTCGCGCGGCAACCTCACCAAGGTCAGGCGCGGCGACCCAGCGGTTCGCCGCGCGGACGGGCAATCCCCGCCGCGGGCGCAGAGATGAACAGGGAGACACGGATGGCGAACGGCGAACGCGAAGTCGGGGGAGCAGACGCTCCGGCCGGCGGCTTCGTCCAACTGCTCACCCCCGACGGGGAGCGCGTCGACAGCGTCACCACCGCGGACGGCACGACGTACACCGTCGACTTCACCGATGACGAGTATCGAGAGCTCTACCGCGACCTGGTGACGGTACGGCGGCTGGACGCCGAGGCGACCGCCCTGCAGCGCCAGGGCGAGCTCGGCATCTGGGCCAGCCTGCTCGGCCAGGAGGCGGCTCAGGTCGGCTCGGGTCGCGCGCTGCGCCCGCAGGACATGGCCTTCCCCACCTATCGCGAGCACGGCGTCCTCTACTGCCGCGGGATCGACCCGATCATGCCGTTCGGCCTGTTCCGGGGCGTCGACCAGGGCGGCTGGGACCCGAACGAGTTCAAGTTCAACACGTACACCATCGTCATCGGCGCACAGACGCTGCACGCCACCGGCTACGCCATGGGCATCACGATGGACGGCAAGACCGGCAACGCCGACGGCGAGGCCGTGATCGCGTACTTCGGCGACGGCGCCACCAGCCAGGGTGACGTCAACGAGGCCTTCGTCTGGTCCGGCGTGTTCAACGCGCCGATCGTGTTCTTCTGCCAGAACAACCAGTACGCGATCTCCGAGCCGCTCGAGCGGCAGACCCGCATCCCGCTGTACCGCCGCGCGCTCGGCTACGGCTTCCCCGGTGTCCGGATCGACGGCAACGACGTGCTGGCCACCTACGCGGTGACCCGGGCGGCGCTGGACCAGGCCCGCAACGGCCAGGGTCCGACGCTGATCGAGGCGTACACCTACCGGATGGGCGCGCACACCAGCTCGGACGACCCGACCCGCTACCGCATCGCCAGCGAGGTCGAGTCGTGGAAGGCGAAGGACCCGATCGCCCGGGTGAAGGCGTTCCTCGCCAAGCAGCAGCTCGCCGACGACACGTTCTTCGGCGAGGTCGACGAGGCCGCCAAGAAGCTCGCACTCGACCTGCGCGAGCGGGTGCTGGCCATGCCCGACCCGCAGCCGGTGACCCTGTTCGACAACGTCTACCCGAACGGTTCGCCCGAGGTCGCGGCGCAGAAGGCCGAGTTCGAGCAGTACCACGCGTCGTTCGAGGGGAGCGCCCACTGATGGTCGAGACAATCACTCTGGGCAAGGCCCTCAACAACGGCCTGCGCCGCTCGCTCGAGGACGACCCGAAGGTCGTCATCATGGGCGAGGACGTCGGCAAGCTCGGCGGTGTGTTCCGGATCACCGACGGCCTCCAGAAGGACTTCGGCGAGGACCGCGTGATCGACACCCCGCTCGCCGAGTCGGGCATCGTCGGCACCGCGATCGGCCTGGCCATCCGCGGCTACCGCCCCGTCTGCGAGATCCAGTTCGACGGCTTCGTGTTCCCGGCGTTCAACCAGATCGTGGCCCAGGTCGCGAAGATGTACTACCGCTCGCTGGGCAACGTGAAACTGCCGATGGTGATCCGTATCCCGTTCGGCGGTGGCATCGGCGCGGTCGAGCACCACTCCGAGTCCCCCGAGGCGCTTTTCGCGCACATCCCCGGTCTCAAGGTCGTGAGCTGCGCGAACCCGGCGGACGCGTACATGATGATCCGCCAGGCGATCGCCTCGGACGACCCGATCGTCTTCTTCGAGCCCAAGCGGCGCTACTGGGAGAAAGGCGAGGTCGACCTGGACGCCCCGCTCGCCGGCGCCTTCCCGCTGCACTCGGCGCGGGTGGCCCGGCCGGGCACGGACGCGACGGTCCTCGCGTACGGCCCGATGGTCCGCACCTGCCTGGACGCGGCCACCGCGGCCGCCGAGGACGGGCGGAACCTCGAGGTCATCGACCTGCGCTCGCTCTCCCCGCTGGACATGGGCACGGTCTACGAGTCGGTGAAGCGCACCGGCCGGGCCGTCGTCGTGCACGAGGCGCCGGGCAACCTGGGCCTGGGCGCCGAGCTGGCCGCCCGGATCACCGAGGAGTGCTTCTACTCGCTGGAGGCGCCGGTGCTGCGGGTGACCGGTTACGACGTTCCCTATCCGGCCGCCCGGGTCGAGGAGGACTACCTCCCCGATCTCGACCGGGTGTTGGACGCCGTCGACCGTTCGTTCGGCTGGTGACGGCGATGTCGCGGATCAAGGAGTTCACCCTGCCCGACCTCGGTGAGGGCCTGACCGAGGGAGAGATCCTCTCCTGGCTGGTCAAGGTGGGCGACACGATCGAGCTGAACCAGCCGATCGTCGAGGTGGAGACGGCGAAGGCCGCGGTGGAGATCCCGGCGAAGTGGGCCGGCGTCGTCACCCGGATCTTCCATGAGGCGGGCACGACGGTCGAGGTGGGCGCGCCCATCGTCGCGATCGACACCGACCCGTCGGGCGGTGCGCTGCCCGAGCCGTCGGCGGAGTCGCTGGCGGCCGTCGAAGTGGCGCCGGCCGAGGGCGCGGTCGAGCCGGGCCTCATCGGCGGCCCGGCCCCGGGGGGCCGCACCGCCGTCCTGGTGGGTTACGGCCCGCGGACCACCGCCGCCAAGCGTCGACCCCGAGTGGGTACGCCGCCGGCACAGCCCCCGGTGGCCGCCCCCGCGGCGGCCCCGGAACCCGAGCCGGTGCCCGAGCCCACTCCGCTGGCGGCGCAGGCCTTCGGCCGCGGTGGGCCGGTTCTGGCCAAGCCCCCGGTGCGCAAGCTGGCCCGGGACCTGGGCGTCGACCTGACCGCGATTACCGGAAGCGGGCCGATGGGGTCGGTGACCCGGGACGACGTACACAAGGCGGCGGCACAACCGCAGGCCGCGGCACCCGCCGCGACCCCGGCACCGGCCGCCGCGGTCTTCGACGCCTCCCGCGAGCAGCGGATACCGGTCAAGGGTGTCCGAAAGCTGACCGCGGAGAACATGGTGGCGTCGGCGTTCAGCGCGCCGCACGTCACCGAGTTCCTCACCGTCGATGTGACGCGCGCCATGAAGGCCCTCGAGAAGATCAAGGGCCGCCGCGAGTTCCAGGACGTCCGCGTCTCGCCACTGCTGTTGGTGGCCAAGGCCGTGCTGCTGGCGGTCAAGCGGCACCCGATGGTCAACTCGACCTGGTCGGGTGCGACCGGCGAGATCGTGGTCAAGGAGTACGTGAACCTCGGCATCGCCGCGGCGACCGAGCGGGGCCTGATCGTTCCCAACATCAAGGACGCCGGGCGACTCACCCTGCGCGAGCTGGCCGAGGCGCTGAACACACTTGTCCAGGTGGCGAGGTCGGGTAAGACCCCGCCGTCGGACATGGCCGGCGGCACCCTCTCGATCACCAACGTCGGCGTTTTCGGGGTCGACACCGGCACCCCGATCCTGCCGCCGGGCGAGTCCGCGATCCTGGCGTTCGGCTCGGTCAAGCCCACGCCGTGGGTGCACAACGGCAAGATCAAGGTCCGTCAGGTAACCACCCTCGGGCTCTCCTTCGACCACCGGATCATCGATGGCGAGCTGGGCTCGAAGTTCCTCCGGGACATCGGCGAGTTCCTCACCGACCCGGAGGCGACTCTGCTGTCCTGGACGTAGGAAAGTTAGGGCAGCGGTTTGTCTGACCTTAGATTATTAGGCTAGTGCTCACGATCACCCCATAAATCGTTGGCTGCTCTGTTCGGGACGAGTCACCATTGACTTGCCTCGAACAGAGCACCAAAGACGTGGCCTCACGAGGGCCAAAGGGGAAGTGACACGCACCATGAGCATCGCCGACCGCCTCCGCCAGCGTCGAATGATCAACCGCGAGAACCGGGCCATCGACCGGGCGTTGCGCACCGCGCCCACCGAGTCCATGCGCAACGAGATCGCCATCTTCGCGCAGCGCAAGACCTTCTGATCCACCGCGTTACGACGGCCCGCCCGGATCCATCCGGACGGGCCGTTCCGTCCTTGAAGACACCCTTAAAGATCCGTTCACGATCCCCTTCCGGGCGTACACCGGGATTCCTCCTGTCGCGTCGGCCCGGTACGGTTGGGCACGGTTCCCGCCGGCTCGGCCGGTCGGCGCGGGGCTGGGGCCTGACGCACCCGCGTCGTCCGAGGGTCCCGCACGGCCTGGCCGCAGAGCTGGGCACGGCGCGCCGGTCCGATTCGCCGGTGAGTCACGTCCGTGCAAAGCTGGCACGGCCGCATTGACGAGGAGGCGCTCATGACGTCCGAGGGGCAGTACGCCGGTATGCAACCGGCCGAGGCCACGTCGGGCGGTCATCCGTCGGACGACTTCCCGCCGGACGCCGACGCCCGCCGCGCCGCGGGCCGGGCCACCGCACCGCCGCCCACCGACGGTTTCCCCAGCTCGTACGCTCCACCCCCGCCGGCCACGCCGAACGGTGGCTCGCCGTTCGTGGTGCCCGCGGTCCGCACCTTCGGCTCGGGCTCCGACGCGGCCCGGCCCACCGCCCCGTCCGGCACCTCGTACGGGTCGGCCCGGGTGCCGCAGCCCGAGGGGGACAACGGCTCGCAACCGCAGCGGGCCGCCTCGCCGTACGGCTCGGTCTCGCCGGGCTCCGCGGCGTCCTCGTACGGGTCGGCCACGCCGAACGCGGCCTCCTCGCCGTTCGCGCCGCCCGCTCCGGCCGGTTCTTCCGATTCGCCTTTTGTCCCTGCCTCCGGCAACGCCCCCGAGCCGCCGCGCTCGGCGTGGGCGCCGCAGCAGGTCCCCGCGCCCGCCGACGGCGGGGGCAACCCGCTCCCGCTGCCACAGCGCACCCCGGCTCCGGTCGACCCGGGCACGATCGGCGAGTTCGACGGCTTCGCGGCCGGCTCGCCGGGTCGCGGCACGATTCCGCCGCCGCCCCCGCCGCCCGCTCCCGCTCCCGCTCCCGGTCCCGACCTCGACCCGGCCACCGGGCGCGCGCCCGGCCTCTCCGCCTTCGGTGACCAGCGGGTCCGGGTGCCCGGCGCCACCCTCGGCGACCTGCCCGACGCGCCGCCCGCGGCCCGCCCGCGCACCGGCGAGAGCGGCGGCTTCCCGCTGCGCGGCGGCAACCCCGACGAGGGGCGCCCGGCCGAGAGCAGCGGCTTCCCCCTGCGCGGCGGTAACCCCGACGAGGGACGTCCCGCCGAGAGCAGCGGCTTCCCCCTGCGCGGCGGTAACCCCGACGAGGGACGTCCCGCCGAAAGCAGCGGCTTCCCCCTGCGCGGCGGTAACCCCGACGAGGGGCGTCCCGCGGAGAACGGCGGCTTCCCCCTTCGGTCGGGTGGCGCGAGCTTCCCCACCCGACGGGGTGACAGCGGCGGCTTCCCGCTGCGCGGCGCGGCCACCGTGCCGCCGGCGCCGGCGATGGGCGAGCCCAAGTCGGAGCCGCCGGCCGCTCAGCCGCCCGCGCCCGTCATCGACCTGCCGATCCGCAGCCAGCACGCGCCGTTCCGGCCCCCGGCGGCCGAGGAGCAGGCGCATCCGTACGGTCGCCCCGCCTTTGCCGACGACCAGTCGGGCGACCCCTTCGGGCGTCGTCCCGCCGACGACCAGCCTGGCGACCCGTTCGGGCGTCGCTCCGCCGACGACCAGCCGGGCGACCCATTCGGGCGTCGCTCCGCCGACGACCAGCCGGGCGACCCGTTCGGGCGTCGACCCGGGGTTGAGCAGTCGCCCGCCGCCGAGGCCGGCCGGGGTGGACTGCCCGACCAGTTCGGCCGTCCCGGGCCTGGCGAGCAGTCGCCGGGTGCCGCGTTCGGGTCGGCTCGGCCCACGTCGGCCGGCTCGCCGTTCGAGCAGCCCGGTGCGCCCGCCGCCTACGGTTCCGCCCAGCCCGCCGGCTACGGTTCCGCCCAGCCCAGCGGCTACGGATCTGCCCAGCCCGCCGGTGCCCAGCCCGCGGCGGCGCCGTTCGGCGGTGAGGCTTCGGCGCCCGGCCAGGGCGACTCCGGGGAGGCTGCGCCGTTCGCCGCCCGACCCGTGAGTGAGCGTCCCGGATCTGCCGCACCGTTCGGCGAGCGTCCCGGATCTGCCGCACCGTTCGGCGAGCGTCCCGGATCTGGCGCGCCCTTCAGCGAGCGTCCCGGATCTGGCGCGCCCTTCGGTGAACGGCCGAGGTCTGCCGCGCCCTTCGGTGAGCGGCCCGGGTCTGGCGCGCCGTTCGGTGAGCGTCCAGGGTCTGCCGCACCTTTTGGCGAGCGTGCCGAGCCCGGATCCGCCGCCCCCTTCGGTGAGCGGCCGGTTTCCGGGTCGGCTTCCCCCTTCGGGGAGCCGCCGGCGCCGTTCGGCGAGCGTCCGGGGTCCGCGGCCGCGGCCTTCGGCGAGCGGCCCGCGTCGCCGGCGCCGTTCGGCGAGCGTTCCGACGCGCCATTCGGCGAGCAGCGTCCCGACGCGCCGTTCGGGTCACCGTCCGGCGCCGAGCAGCCGCCCTACGGCGCGATGCCCGACGCTCAGGACGGGCACTCGCTCTACCGGCGTCCCGAGACCGGGGAGTCCGGCGGTTACCCGCAGCGGGTGCCCGGCGCCATGCTCGGCTCGGCCAGCTCCCCGGTCGTTGCGGAGAGCCGCAACGGCTCGGTGCCCGCTCCTCGCGACCCCGCCGAGCAGTCCTCCGCGGTCGGCTCGGCTCGCCCGGTGACCGCGAGCGCCTCGGTGCCGTCGGCCAGCCGGGTCCCCCCGGTCGACCCCGCCGAGATCCCGCCGCCGGCCGCCGCGCCGCAGGCCCGCGTCTACGGCCGCCCGGCTCCGTCGGGCGAGCCCGAGGACGAGGAGCCCCTCAGTACGCCGGCCGGCAGCACCGAGTCGCCGTTCGACGACCGTCCCGCCTCGGGCGGGTTCGGCTCCCCGGCGTACCCGCAAAGTCAGGGTGACCACAGCGGACCCGGCGGCCAGCCCGCCCCGGGCGTCGCGCCGCAGTCGCCGGCTCGCGCCACCGCGCGGGCTTCGGCGAGCGCCCGCGTCGCCCCGCCCACGGATTTCCCCGGCTCAGGTGCCCCGGCTCTCCCGGGCCAGGGTGTCCCGGCCGAGCAGCCGCCGTTCGGTGGCGAGCAGCCCCCCTTCGGTGGCGAGCAGCCGCCGTTCGGTGGCGAGCCGCCGCGCGCGATGCCGTCGTTCGGCGGGGCCAGAAACCCGGCGTCGTCCGGGGGCCCGGCGTTCGGCGAGTTCATCAGCCCGTCGGCGCCCAGCGGTCCGAGCGGCTACGCGCCGGAGCAGTTCAGCGAGCTGACCACGGATATCGCGGGCCGGGAAAACCCGTACTCCCCGCCGAACCCGAACGGCACCGCGCCCTACCCGGCACAGGGCCTCAACGGCGCCGCCGTGGACTTCTCCGGCGCGATGAGCCGGGCGACCGTGACCCCGCCGAGCCCGGACGACACGACCAACTGGCCGGGCCCTGCCGAGCAGGGCCGCTTCGACCAGTTCAAACCGGATGCGGAGGGTGCGGCCCCGGCCAAACCCGACGCGCCGCGGGTACGCCTGCTGCCGATCCTGATCGCGGTCGTGGTCGGCGCGATGCTGCTGCTCGGCGTCGTGTTCGGCATCGTCTACCTGGTCGCCGGGGACAAGTCGAAGGCGATCAGCGTCAGCACCGGCGACTGCGTCAAGCGGGACGGCAACGCCGCGGTGAAGGCGGACTGCGGCGACGCGTCGGCGTACACGGTGGTGTCGATCGTCGATGAACAGTCGAAGTGCGACGACCCGAAGCAGCCGTACGTGCAGAACCCGACCGGCGACGGCAAGACCCAGATCCTCTGTCTGAAGCCGAAGAGCTGACGCCGAAGAACTGACGCTGTAGCGCTGACGCCGGCGCGCTGACGCCGGCGTCAGCGCGCCAATGCCGGTGCCGATGTCATCCTGACCACCTTCGTGCCGTACCGGTCCGCCGCGACTGGCACGATGGTGCGATGACTGCGCGCGTGCGGGCACCCGAGCTGCGGGGCCGGGGCTGGCTGAACACCGGTGGCAGGAATCTGACGCTGGCCGACCTGCGCGGCAAGATCGTCATCCTGGACTTCTGGACCTACGGCTGCATCAACTGCCTGCACGTCCTGGACGAACTGCGTCCGCTCGAGGAGAAATACGGCGACGCGCTCGTGCTGATCGGCGTGCACTCGCCCAAGTTCGAGCACGAGCGGGACCACCAGGCGCTGCTCGCCGCGGTCGAGCGGTACGGCGTGCACCACCCGGTGATCGACGACGCCGACATGCACCTCTGGCAGCAGTACGCGGCCAAGGCCTGGCCCACGCTCGCCGTGATCGACCCGACCGGTTACCTGGTCGCCTCGATGGCCGGCGAGGGGCACGCCGAGGGCCTGTCCCGGCTGGTCGACGAGCTGATCGCGAAGCACGCCGCGGACGGCACCCTGCATCGCGGCGACGGTCCGTACGTGCCGCCGCCGCCCGCGGACACGTTGCTGCGCTTCCCCGGCAAGGCGATCGAGCTGCCCAGCGGCAACCTTCTGGTCTCGGACACCGCACGGCACTCGATCGTCGAGCTGACCCCGGACGGCGAAACGCTGGTACGCCGTTTCGGCAGCGGCGAGCGGGGCGCCCCGTTCAGCGAGCCGCAGGGCCTCCTACTGCTCCCGCCGGAGGTCGCGTCCCGGGTCGGTTACGACGTTCTGGTCGCCGACACGGTTCACCATCAGCTGCGCGGCCTGTCGCTGACCAGCGAAGAGATCACCCTGGTGGCCGGCACGGGCAAGCCGTGGCGCTCGGCGGTCGACGGCACCCAGCCAGCTCTCGACGCCGATCTGTCCTCGCCGTGGGATCTGGCCTGGTTCGACGACCGGGTCATCGTCGCCATGGCCGGCATCCACGAGCTGTGGTGGTTCGACCCGGCCGAGGCCACCGTCGGCGTCTACGCCGGCACCACCGTCGAGGCCCTGCGCGACGGCCCGATCCCGGACGTGTGGATGGCCCAGCCGTCCGGGCTGTCGGTGGGCGGCGACCGGCTGTGGATCGCGGACAGCGAGACCTCGGCGGTGCGCTACATCGAGGGCGGGGTCATGCACACCGTCGTCGGGCAAGGGCTGTTTGATTTCGGGCATATCGACGGGCCGGCCAAACAGGCGCTACTCCAGCACGCCCTGGGGGTGGCCGCGCTGCCCGACGGGTCGGTGCTGATCGCGGACACGTACAACGGCGCGGTTCGCCACTACGATCCGGCGACCGACGTGGTGTCCACGGTGGATTCCGGGTTGGCCGAGCCGAGCGACATCCTGGTGACGCGGGCCGGCGCCGTTTTCGTGGTCGAGTCGGGGGCGCATCGGCTGACCCGACTGGCGCCCGGGGTGTTCAAGACGGTGACCGGTGAGCGGCACCGGACCGAGCGGCCGCCGTCGCCGGTGGCGCCCGGACCGTTGACCCTGGATGTGATCTTCAGCCCGGCGCCGGGGCAGAAGCTCGACACGCAGTTCGGGCCGTCCACCCGGCTCGTGGTGTCGGCCTCGCCGCCCGAGCTGCTGCTGGACGGCGCGGGCAGCACGACCGAGCTGTCCCGTGCGCTGGTGATCAACCCGGCGGTGGCCACCGGCGTGCTTCAGGTGGTGGCGCAGGCCGCTACCTGCGACGTCGACGAGGAGTTCCCGGCCTGCCACCTCACCCGGCAGGACTGGGGAGTGCCGATCGTCGTCACCCCGGACGGCCCGGCCCGCCTCCCGCTGATCCTCCGAGGCATGGACGAGTCGTAGGTTCTCGGGGCATGGCCCAGCCTGGTTCCTAGGCGAACGGCTCGACCGCTCGGCCCGCGGCCAGCAGACCTTCCCGGACTCGACCGGCCAGTTCCACCGCGCCGGGCGTGTCGCCGTGCACGCAGATCGAGGCGACCTCGCAGGGGACCACCTCGCCCGCCGTCGTCTCCACCACGCCGTCGACGGCCATTCGCACCGCCCGGGCCACGACCGCATCCGGGTCGTGGACGAGGGCACCCTCGGCCGAGCGCGGCACCAGCGTGCCGTTCGCCCGATAGCCCCGATCGGCGAAGCCCTCGCCGACCACGGTCAGCCCCTGGTCGGCACCCAGCCGCGCCAGCACCGACCCGGGCTGGCACAACACGGGCAACCCGGGGTCGTAGGAGCGCACCGCCGCGACCACCGCCGACGCCTGCCCCTCCTCGACCGCCGCGGTGTTGTAGAGCGCGCCGTGCGGCTTCACGTACCGCACCCGCTCGCCGGCGATCCGACAGAACGCCTCCAACGCTCCAATTTGGTACAAAACATCGTCGCGCAACTCGTCGAGGTTGTAGTCGATCCGCCGCCGCCCGAAGCCCGCCAGATCGCGATAGCCGACCTGCGCACCGACCGCGACGCCGCGCTCCACCGCCACCCGGCAGATCCGACGCATGGTCGCCGGGTCGCCGGCGTGGAAGCCGCACGCCACGTTTGCCGAGGTCACGATCCCGAGAAGGGCCTCGTCGTCGCCGAGGGTCCATCGGCCGAAGCCCTCGCCGAGGTCCGCGTTCAGGTCAATCGATCGCACGGAACCGCACCGTAGTCCCCGGTCGCGCCTGCGCGAGCGGCGCCACGTCCTCGACCACGCCGATCACCGGGTAGCCGCCGGTCGTCGGGTGATCGGCCAGGAAGATCAGCGGCTGCCCATCGGCCGGGACCTGCACCGCCCCGAGCACCACTCCTTCGGAGGGCAACTCGCCGACCCGGGTGCGGGTCAAGGAGGTGCCGGCCAGCCGGCATCCGACGCGGTTGCTCAGAGGCGAGACCGTGTACGCCTCGGCGAACAGTCCCGCCGCCTCGAACCAGTCGTCCCGCGGCCCGAGCCGGACGCCCAACTCCAGTTCCGAAGCCGTCGCGCCGCCCGGGAGCCCAGGGCCGCCGGAAGACGCGGGGGACGCGGGGGACGCGGGGGACGCGGGGGACGCGGGGGACGCGGGGGACGCGGGGGACGCGGGGGACGCGGGGGACGCGGCGCCGATCGGGAGGGTCATGCCGTCCGCGAGCTTGGGCGGGCCGAGGCCCGACAGTGTGTCGGTCGACCGGCTGCCCAGCACCGGTTCGACGTCGATGCCGCCGGCCACCGCCAGGTACGACCGGACGCCCCGGAGCGCCCGGCCGATGTCCAGCACCGCGCCGGCCGGCACCTCGAAGGCCGCCGCCACCGAAACCGGCTGTTTGTCGACCCGCACGAGCGCCTCGGCGCCGACGACCGCCACCCGGGCGGTCACCTCGAATCGAAGCGCGCACCCCAGCAGCGTCGTCTCCAACCCGGCGGCCTCCGCGGCGTTGCCGACCAGCTCGTTCGCTCGCCGGAGCGCGGCCTGGTCGAGAGCGCCCGATCGGGGGACTCCGAGATGGGCGTAGCCGGGGCGACCCCGGTCCTGAATTGTCGTGAGCGGCCCGGGCCGAGTCACCGTGATCATGCCGCCACCAGTCGGACCCGCGTCCCGGGCGGCAGGAAGGCGGGCGGATCCTCGCGTACGTTGAAAAGGTTTTGGGTGGTTTGTCCTACCAGCCGCCAGCCGCCCGGCGAGGCCGCCGGATAGATCCCCACATAGGATCCGGCGAGGCCGACGGCGCCGGCCGGAACGCGAGGCCGCGGAGCGGCGAGCCGGGGGACCGCCCACTCCTCAGGGAGGCCGCGCATATAAGCGAAACCCGGGGCGAAGCCGCAAAACGCCACGGTCAGCGGCGTGGCGGTCAATCGCTCTACCGCAACAAGCGACGAAACGCCCCATCGGGCAGCAACGTCCGCGAGATCTTCCCCGTCGAAAGTGGTGCGAATCTCGACCAACGGGCCGTCCATCGCCGAAACGGCGGGTGGGGCGGGCGATTCGGTCAGTAGCTCGGCCGCCGCCGGCCCGACGCCATCGAGCAGGATCGTCGTCGCACCCGGCACGATATCGACAAACCGCAGCTCACCGGCCTCCCGCCGACGCCACAGCTCGGCCCGCCAGGCGGCGACCTCGTCGCCGTCGCGGCACTCGATCAGCAGCGCGGAACGCCCGACGGGCCTTACTCTCATGACCAACATCTTGCCGGACGCACCTAGGTGAGCGGCCTCACTACTGGTCAGTAACTTACGGTGCCGTAACCTAGGAGTCGTGACGACCACCGCCCCGCTCCGGATGAAGCCGGCCGACCTCGGCAAACCACGCCTGCGCGGCCGCCTGCACCAGTACGCGTTCTTCGTCGCCCTCGTCTGCGGCATCGTGCTCAGCTCCATCGCACTCAGCCGACCCGGCGTCGCCCCCTTTCTGAGCTGCCTCATCTACAGCACCACCGTGTGCGGCCTGTTCGGGATCAGCGCGCTCTACCACCGCCGGGTGTGGAGCGAACGCGGCTATCAGATCATGCGCCGGATGGATCACTCGATGATCTTCATCTTCATCGCCGGCACCTACACGCCGTTCTGCGTGGAACTGCTCTCGCCCGGCAAGGCGACGCTGATGCTGAGCCTGATCTGGGGCGGAGCGATCGGCGGCGTGGCGCTGAAGGTGGTGTGGCCACATCTGCCGCGCTGGGCCGGCGCACCGCTGTACGTGGCGCTCGGCTGGGCCGCCATCGCGATCCTCCCCGACGTGCTGCACCGCGGCGGCGTGGCCTGCCTGGTGCTGTTGACCGTGGGCGGCCTGATCTACACGGTCGGCGCGGTCTTCTACGCCCTGCGGCGGCCGAATCCGTGGCCGAGCGTCTTCGGGCACCACGAGTTCTTCCACGCCTGCACGTTGGTGGCGGCGATCTGCCACCACATAGCCGTGTATTTCGCGCTTTACGCCGTGGCCGCGTCGTAGGCCGTGCGGGCCGCCTGCACGTCGTCGATGTGCGACTCGGCCCACTTCTCCAAGCCCTCGACCAGCCCATAAAGGCTGCGGCCGAGCTCGGTGAGCGCATAGTCGACGCGGGGCGGCACGACCGGATGCACGGTGCGCGTGATCAGCCCGTCCCGTTCGAGCCCGCGCAGCGTCTGGGTGAGCATTTTCGGGCTCACCCCCTCGATCCGCTTCGCGAGCTCGGTGTATCGATGCGTGCCCTCGGCGAGCATCACCACGACCAGCACGCTCCACGTGTCGCCGATCCGGTCGAGGATCTGCCGGCTGGGGCAGTTCGAGGCGTAGGCACTAACCCTCATCTGCTAACTATCCCTCAGGTAAGTACTGCACTTCAAGGTGCCCACTATCTATCGGGAAGCGAGTCTTGAGCAGCATCGTTGTCTCTCCTCGACGGGCTTTCGCTCACTAGGGAGAAGATCATGACCATCGTTGTCACCGGCGCCACCGGACACCTCGGCCGCCTCGCCATCGAGTCCCTGCTCGCGAAGGGTGTACCGGCGAGCGAGATCGTCGGGCTCGGCCGCCAGGTCGACAAGATCGCCGACCTGGGGATCACCACGAAGCAGGTCTCGTACGACGACGTCGACGCGCTCACCGCCGCGTTCACCGGCGCCGACAAGGTGCTGTTCATCTCCGGCAGCGAGGTCGGGCAGCGCATCCAGCAGCACACCAACGTCGTCGAGGCGGCCAAGAAGGCGGGCGTCGGGCTGGTCGTCTACACCAGCGCGCCGAAGGCCGACACCACCGACATGCAGCTGGCCGCCGAGCACCTGGCCACCGAGCGGCTGCTGGCCGACTCCGGCCTGCCCCACGTGATCCTGCGCAACAGCTGGTACACCGAGAACTACAACGTCCCGCAGGCGATCGAGCACGGCCTGTTCGGGGCGGCCCGCGACGGCCGGATCGCCGGTGCACCGCGGGTCGACTACGCCGAGGCCGCGGCGGCCGTCCTGGTGGGCGAGGGGCACGCCGGCAAGGTGTACGAGCTGGGCGGCGAGTCGTTCACCCTCGCCGAGCTGGCCGCCGAGATCTCCCGCCAGTCCGGCAAGCCGGTCACCTACACCGACCTGCCCGAGGACAAGTACGTCGACCTGCTGGTCGGCGTAGGCGTGCCGCGGGCCGTGGCCGAGGTGCTCGCCGACTCGGACCGGGCCGCCTCGCGGGGCGCGCTCGACGTGCCGCGCACCGATCTGGAGGCGCTGATCGGCCGCCCGGCGACCCCGCTCGCGGATGCGGTGCGGGCTCAGCTCGCCTGACCGTCCAGCTTCGCCTCACCGCGAACCCGACCGAGAAGACGCGACGCCGACCAGCACCCAGGGGGATAGGTTGCCGGTCGGCGTCGCGGGTTCGGTAGGGAAGATCAGTAGCCCGGAGGCGGGGGCGGCGGCGCGTCCTCGCGCCGGGTCTCGCGGTACTCGGCCGCGTACCTCGGGTCGGCGACCGGCGTCTGCGTCTGCCGGGTCACCACCGTGCGGCGGCGGCTGTTCCAGTACCAGAGCGTGATGATCAGGCCGACGAGCCCGCAGGCCATCAGGATCCAGCCGATGATGTTGATGTCGATCCCGCTGATCTGGGCGTTGACGGCGAATGCCAGGATCGCCCCCACCGCCAGCAGGAAGATGCTTCCGCCGATGCCCATCGCCGGGCCTCCTTGGTCCTAACCGGGGTCAATGCGTCGAGGGTGGAGTTACCCAGGCGTCCCGATCCTCAATCAGGCAAGCTGTTCCCATGACCGATCGGACGCTCGTCATCCTGCGCCACTCCAAGGCCGAGACCCCCGGCGAAGGACCCGACTTCGACCGCCGGCTGACCGCCCGGGGTGAGACCGACGCGGACGCGGCCGGCGCCTGGCTCGCCGACGAGCGCATCCGGCCCGACCTGGTGCTGTGTTCGCCGGCCACGCGGACCAGGCAGACCTGGCAGGGGGTGTCGATCGCCTTGACGCAGGCTCATCCGGGTCCGGTCTCGCCGGAGGTCCGCTACGAGAAGGGCCTGTATTCGGGCGGCCGCACGGAAGTCTTCGATCTCTTGCGTACGGTGCCGGACACGGTACGCACGGTGCTGCTGGTCGGGCACAACCCGACCGTCTCCGAGGTGTCCATCATGCTCATTCCGGACGATCAGTGGGACGGCCGGGAGGTCGAGTTGCCGACCTCGGGACTGGCCGTGCACCGGACCGATGCGGGGTGGTCGGAGACGTCGCCCGGGTCGATGCGCCTGATCGAGAGGCACACCGCCCGGGGCTGACCTGCGCAAATGACGCGAGGGCCGGCGGACGCCCTTGTCCGCCGGCCCTCGGCCGCTCTGGTTCCGGAAAGATCAGAACAAATCTTCGGAGATGTCCATGATGTCCAGAGTGGTGTTCTCGATGATGCGACGGTCGGAGCCCACGCGCGGCAGCACCTCACGGGAGAAGAACCGCGCGGCGGCGACCTTGCCCTCGTAGAAGTTCTTGTCCGCCGCGGAGACCTCGCCGTTCAGCGCCTTGAGCGCGACCTCGGCCTGGCGGAGCAGCAGCCACGCGAGCACCACGTCGCCGAGCGCGAGCAGGATGCGGCGCGAGGTGAGGCCCACCTTGTACAGCTCGCGGGTCTCGCCACCCTGGGCCGCGGCCAGCCAGCCCATCGTCACGCCCAGGATCTGCTGGAGCTCGCCGAGCGCCTTGCCGAGCGCGAGCCGCTCCTCCTTGAGCTGACCGTTGCCGGCCTCGCTCTCGATGAAGCCCTGCATCTCGGTGGCGAGCGTGGCGAGCGACCGGCCCTGGTCCTTCACGATCTTGCGGAAGATCAGGTCGAGGCTCTGGATCGCGGTGGTGCCCTCGTACAGGGTGTCGATCTTCGCGTCCCGGACGTACTGCTCGAGCGGGTAGTCCTGCAGGAAGCCGGAGCCGCCGAAGGTCTGCAGCGACTCGTGGCCGAGCAGCTCGTACGCCCGCTCGGAGCCGACGCCCTTCACCAGCGGGAGCAGCAGGTCGTTCACCTTGGCAGCCGCCTTGGCCGCCTTCTCGTCGCCGGCCGCCTGCGCGATGGCGACCTTGTCCTGCCAGGTCGCGGTGTAGATGACCAGCGCGCGCAGGGCCTCGGCGTACGACTTCTGCAGCATCAGCGAGCGGCGTACGTCCGGGTGGTTGGTGATCGTGACCCGCGGCGCGGCCTTGTCGTCGTTCTGCACCAGGTCGGCGCCCTGGACGCGGTTCTTGGCGTACTCGAGCGCGTTGAGGTACCCGGTGGACAGGGTCGCGATCGCCTTGGTGCCGACCATCATCCGCGCGTACTCGATGATCATGAACATCTGCCGGATGCCCTGGTGCACGTCGCCGAGCAGCCAGCCCTTGGCCGGGGTGCCGTGCTCGCCGAAGGTCATCTCGCAGGTGTTGGAGACCTTGATGCCCATCTTGTGCTCGACGTTGGTGGCGTAGACGCCGTTGCGCTCGCCGAGCTCGCCGGTCTGCGGGTCGAAGTGGTACTTGGGCACGATGAACAGCGACAGGCCCTTGGTGCCCGGGCCGCCGACGCCCTCGACGCCGACCGGGCGGGCCAGCACGTAGTGGATGATGTTGTCGGTCATGTCGTGCTCGCCCGAGGTGATGAACCGCTTCACACCCTCGATGTGCCACGAGCCGTCCGGCTGCGGGATCGCCCGGGTGCGGCCGGCGCCGACGTCCGAGCCCGCGTCCGGCTCGGTGAGCACCATGGTCGAGCCCCACTGCTTCTCGACGAAGAGCTTGGCCCACTCCTTCTGCTCCGGGGTGCCCTCGGTGTGCACGACGTGCGCGAAGGACGGACCGGACGAGTACATCCAGATCGGGGCGTTCGCGCCCAGGATCTGCTCGGCGAGCGCCCACCACATGGCCCGCGGCGCCAGCGTGCCGCCGAGGTCGGAGGGCAGGTCGAGACGCCAGAACTCGGCGGCCATCCAGTTGGCGAACGACTTCTTGAACGACTCCGGCAGCGGCGCGGTGTGCGTGGCCGGGTCGAAGACCGGCGGATTGCGGTCGGCGTCGGCGTAGCTCGCCGCCAGATCCTCGGTCGCGAGGCGGTTGACCTCGGTGAGTACGTCGCGCGCGGTGTCCGCGTCGATCTCCTCGTACGGCGCCTGGCCGAACGCACGATCAGCCTCGAAGACCTCGAACAGATTGAACTGGAGGTCCCGAAGGTTGCTCTTGTAGTGAGTCATGGAGCTGGCCCCGCTTCCGAACGACGCGAGTGACACGCGAGTTACCCGTCAGTAACCACCACTGTATTACCGATCGGTAGCGCCCGACAAGCCGCAAGCGGTTTTGAGATCAACCACCCATTCGGCACATCAAGGCTCACCGATCGGCTGGTCGGCGGGATAACCGTTCAGTCAATATCCGTCGACGCCGGAGCGGTCGACGTATCGAGCTGTCTTGTGGGTCGTTGCTTGGTTAGAGACTTCGCCGAAGCCGCAAGGGGCCGCCATGTTCGCCACGATCAAGAGCCTGATTCCCGAGCCTCGCCAGGCGACCCAGCCACATCACTACGTCGGACGGCACCGCCGAACTGAACCGGTTCCGGTACCACCTGCCGCACCCGTCTCGCCCGCCCCGGTCGTCGCGCCGGGCTCGGTGGTCGCGCCGGGCTCGGGGGTCACGGAGCCCGCCGGGAAGGCCGTCGTTTAGCTGCCGGCGGCGCCGACCTCCCAGCTCGGAATCGGGACGGTCGGCCCGTCGCCGGCGCCCGCGTACTCGAGCAGCACCAGCGCGATGTCGTCCTCGAGACGGCCGTGCACCCAATCGATCAGAGCAGTCTCCAGCGACGCCAGGCCGTCGCCCACTGTCCCGTGGCCGAGCAGCCGCCACGCCCGGTCGGCGGTCGGGAAGAACTCGCCGTCCCGCCGCGCCTCGCCCAGCCCGTCGGTGAACAGCAGCAGCCGGTCGCCCGGCTCCAACCGCTCCACCCGCGTCTTGACCTCCGGCATGAAGCCCAGGGGTGGCGCGGGCGCGGCGGGCTCCAGGGGAATGACCTCGCCCCGGCGCAGCAGCAGCGGCGCCGGGTGTCCACAGTTGACGATCGTGAGCGTGCCGCCGCGCTCCTCGACCAGCGCGGCGGTCACGAAGTCCTCGTCCCCGACGCTGCGGGCCACGGCCCGGTCCAGGTCGGCGGCGACCGCCTTCAGATCCGCCCGCTCGTACGCGACGTGACGGTACGACCCCAGCACGATGCTCGCCAGGCGGACCGCGTCCAGCCCCTTGCCGCGCACGTCGCCGATGATGATCCGCACCCCGTACGGCGTGTCCAGCGCCTCGTACAGGTCGCCGCCGATGTCCGCGGCCGCGGTCGCCGAGATGTACCGGCCGGCCACCGCGAGCGAGCCCACCTGCGGGCCGATCGGGCGCAGCACCGCCTGCTGGGCCACCGCCGCGAGCCGCTGCAGCTGGGCGATCCGGTCGGCCTGCCGCTGGCGGATCGTGGCCACGGTCGCGGCGATGCCGGTCGACAGGACGATGCCGACGATGTTGACCAGGCCGGACATGCCCTGCGACGGGTCCGCCGCAACGAAGACCGACCCGGTGATCGCGGCGATCGCGCCGACGACCAGCACCGTCTGCCAGAAGGCGAAGACCGCGGCCAGGAACGGGACGGCCGCGAGCAGGCCGACGAAGTGGGCTTGCCGACCGTCCGCGAGCTCCACCGCGGACACGACTGCGAGCAGCACGAGGGCCGCGCCGAGGCCGGCGCGGGATGCTGGGCTCAACGGGCGACGGCCCGGTGGGAGAGTCGGCATGGTTACGCGGAACAGCATGCCCGATCAGGGCGAGTCACTGCATCAACTTGACCCCTAGTCTGACTCGGTTCTAACCACCTGTTTCTTCGGGCTCGGTCGGAAGGGCCGGTCATGGTGACAGGATGTCCGCGTGTCAGACGATCTTCGTGATCTTCTCCGCGCCCGATTCGAGTGGACGGACCCCGCCGACGGCAGCGGCTATCTGGTCAGCAACCGCTCCGGCTGGTGGCGCGACCCGCGGATCCTGGCCGGTCTCGGCGAGGCGCTCGGCGACCTCTTCCGGGACGCCGAGCCGACCGTGGTGGTCTCGCCGGAGGTGACCGGCTTCCTGGTCGGCCCGCTGGTGGCGCGGGCGCTCGGTGCCGGCTTCGTCGAGGCCTATCGAGCCGGCGCCCGCCGTCCGATCGCGGAGCCGATGACCTGGGCAACGGTCCTCAGTGATCACCGAGGAGATCAACAGCATTTGGGTGTACGCGACGGGCTGGTCCGTCCGGCCGACCGCGTCCTGGTGGTGGACGACTGGGCGGCCACGGGCGCGCAGGCTCGAGCGGTCCGCAGTCTGTTTCCTCATTCGTACGTGGGCACCGCCGTGATCGTCGACGAGTGCCCGCCCGCGGTGAGCAAAGAGCTCGGCATCCGCGGGCTGTTGACCGGTCAGGACTTGATGTAGCTCTTCAACGCCCCGACCGTCGGCGCCCAGCCCCGGGCCTCGTACTCGGCGAAACCGTGCACCACGTACGGGTCCCGAGTCAGCACCTCACGGGCGGCCGCCTCGTCGGGCACGTCGAGCAGCACCATGCCGCCGACCGGCGGGTCCTGCCGACCGGCCGCGACCAGCGTGCCCTGCGCGAACAGACCCTCCAAAAAGGCCAGATGCTCGTCGCGGACCTTGGCGATGTCGTCGAGCGGGACGAGATAAGTCGAGATCATCAGGTACATGGTGACGTTCCTCCTCGGCGGCGGCTCGCCCACGATCGTACGATCCGAACTGTGGACGACTTCGGGCGCTACGGAATCTGGATCTCCCGCAAGCACTGGCCGGATGACGCCGGCACGACCGCCTCGGCCGCCCAGGAGCTGGAGTCGCTCGGCTTCGGCGCGGTCTGGATCGGCGGCAGCCCGCCGGACGATCTGTCGCTGGCCGAGTCACTGCTCGCGGCCACCTCGACGCTGAAGGTCGGCACCAGCATCGTCGACATCTGGCGCAGCGACGGCGCCCGGCTCGCGGCCAGCCACGCCCGGCTCCGGGGGCAATTCCCCGGGCGGTTCTACCTGGGCGTCGGCTCCGGTCACGCGCCCAGCGCCGAGGCGATGGGCGAGCTGTACATCAAGCCGCTCACCCGGCTGCGGGACTTCCTCACCGACAAGCTGCACGACGTACCCCCGCAGGAGCGCCTGATCGCCGCCCTCGGCCCGAACACCCTGGCCGCGGCTCGCGACCTGACGGCCGGCGCTCTCCCGTACCTGATGCCGCCCGCACACACGGCGCAGGCCCGCGAGATCCTCGGCCCCGACCGACTGCTCATCCCGGAGCAGAAGGTCTACCTCGGCGCCGACCGAGAGCAGGCGCACCAGGTGGCCCGCCGGATGGCCCGCAGCTATCTGGCCCTGCCGAACTACACGAAGGCGCTGAGCCGCTTCGGCCTGGACTCCTCGGATCTGACCGGGGAGGGCAGCGAACGCTTCCTCGACCAGGCGGTGATCTGGGGCTCGGACGACGACATCCGGGCCGGCCTCGACGCCCACCTGGACGCCGGCGCCGATCAGGTAGCCGTGCAGGTCCTTCCGCTCGACCCCACCGACCACCTCCCGCGCGAGGAGTGGCGTCGCCTGGCCGCCATCCTCATGGGGAAGCCTGCCTAGCCAGGTTTCACCCCCAGGACGTACGCCCGGGGCTGTTTCTCCCCCTCCTCGGCGGCCCGCACGAGCCGCACACGCTCCTCGAAGCCGGCCCCGGTCAACAGGTCGACCGCGAGGCCGGGCGGAAACCAGTACACGGCGAGGTCGATGTCGTGCCCGTGGCCGCCGCGGATGGCTGCGCCGGGCCAACTCGACCATCCCGGGTGAGAGGTCGATGCCACTCACCGACCGGCGGAGCTGGGCCAGGTGACCGGTGATGCGCCCCGGCCCGCCACCACGTCATAAGCAATACGGATTTTGTCCGAATAGGTCGCCGCTGCTGGATCTTGGATCGCCGTCATGCGGTAAGCGTTCCAGCGGGCCTACCGGGTGCGCCACCGGCTTCTGCGAGCCTGTGGATAAGTATTTTCGGGCGGCGCTAGCCGGTCGGCCAGACCCGGAAGTTGTGCGCCGAGCGGGACGGCGTCGGGCCACGTTGCCCCTGGTAGCGCGAGCCGTAGACGGCCGAGCCGTACGGGTGCTCGGCCGGGCTGGAGAGCCGGAAGATGCACAGCTGCCCAATTTTCATGCCCGGCCAGAGCTTGATCGGCAGGTTGGCCACGTTGGACAGCTCGAGCGTCACGTGCCCCGAAAAGCCCGGGTCGATGAAGCCGGCCGTCGAGTGCGTCAGCAACCCCAGCCGACCGAGGCTGCTCTTACCCTCCAGGCGTCCCGCCAGCTGGTCGCCCAGGGTGATCACCTCGAGCGTCGAGGCGAGCACGAACTCGCCGGGGTGCAGCACGAACGCCTCACCGTCGGCGACCTCGACCTGAGCGGTCAGGTCGTCCTGCTGCTCGGCGGGGTCGATGTGGGTGTACAGATGGTTGTTGAACACCCGGAAGAACCGGTCCAGCCGCACGTCGATGCTGGATGGTTGCATGAGCGCAGGGTCGAACGGCTCCAGGGCGAGATCGCCCGACTTGATCTCGCTGACGAGGTCGCGGTCGGAGAGCAGCATCGCAACACCATACCGAGCTGCACTTTCGAGGCGTTTCCCTGGGCGCGTCGTACAAATGTTCGATAGAATCACCGCATGGCTTCCTGGTCCGATTTCGCCGCCGCTGACCCATCGCTCGCCGCCGCCATCCGCGCGCTCCTCGAGCAGTACGGTCCCGGCATGGCCTACCTGGCCACCATCCGCCCCGACGGCGGCCCCCGGGTCCACCCGGTCTCCCCGGTCATCACCGACCAGGGCCTCTACTGCTTCATCGTCGCCTCGCCGAAACGCGGCGACCTGGCCCGCGACGGCCGCTTCGCGCTCCACTCCTACCCACCGGAGGAGAGCGACGACGAGGCCTACCTGACCGGTCGAGCCGTCCGCGTCCACGACCCCATCGCCATAGCGACCCTCTCCGAGGCATGGCGAGCCTCCCCCGCCGTCGACTGGCACCTCTACGAGCTCCAGATCGACACCGCCACCCTCCGCCGCCACGGCCCCGGCGGCGCCCTCCCCCTGGCCGCCACCCCGCCGGCCCACCCCATGTCCCGCACCTGGCGTGCCCGCTTATCCCGTCCCCTGGCCATCGCGAGTTGAGGCGAGCCACTCCCGCCACCCGCCGCACGAATCAGGTACAGTGAGGCCCGCCGCGGGTGTAGTTCAATGGCAGAACATCAGCTTCCCAAGCTGACAGTGCGGGTTCGATTCCCGTCACCCGCTCGGAGCCGGGAGCCCCTGTCCGCAAACTGCGCGGACCTGGGGCTCCTCGCATGTCTGCCTGGGGGCCGAGCCCCCAGACCCCCACGGTGCGGCGGCCGCTCACTGCGAGCCGGAGCCAGCCGTGAGCCGTCGGGAGCCCCTGTCCGCAAACTGCGCGGACCAGGGGACTCCTCGCATACCTGCCTGGGGCCGAGCCCCCAGACCCCCACGGTGCGGCGGCCGCCCACTGCGAGCCGGAGCCAGCCGTGAGCCGTCGGGAGCCCCTGTCCGCAAACTGCGCGGACCAGGGGACTCCTCGCATACCTGCCTGGGGCCGAGCCCCCAGACCCCCGCGGTGCGGCGGCCGCTCACTGCGAGCCGGAGCCAGCCGTGAGTCGGGCAACGCGCCGCTTCCTGTCAGCCGCTCCACGTGTCGGAGCCCTGGTCAGGAAATACGGCCCGCCAGGGCATCGGTGATCTCCGAGAGCTGATACGTCCTGCCAGGGCTTGCGCGGTCTAGTCGACTAAGCCGGCTCGCGTGCCATTAGGTTGCTGAGCGGCTTCGCTACCTTTCTTCGCGGGTCAATGCCAGTAGCGTTCGTCGACCTGGCGCGCCAGCAGCACCGGGCTGTCCAGCTGGACGGAGAGGTTCACGGCGTCGTTGACCGCGGCCTCGATGCCCGGGTCGGCCTCCTCGTTGCGGAACCTCTGCTCGGCGGTCTGCGGCACGATGAGCCGCCAGGACTGATTCCTGGCCGACGGATAGGCGGCGGGCCATATCCGCAGCAGCGTGCCGCCGGCAGCTACCACGGCACGCTTCTCCAGGGTGTACAGCTGCGTGTGACCCATCGGGACGGCGATGTCTGGGTCTCGGCGCACTTCGACACCGAGCATGGTGCAGGTGAAGCCCCAGTTCGTGGCGTAGATCAGCGATGTCTCGTCATGGGTCACGTCGAACGCGGGGAGGCCGTCCGCGAATGGCCCGTCGTACGCATACGTCGTCAGGTACGGAGGGGTGAAGGACTCGGCGTCCGGGGACGTCCACGCCGTGCTGTCGGTGATCTGGCCGAGGTCAAACGTCACCAATTCATGATCGCATCGGCGTGGTGCCGCACCGACCCGATGCGGCAGGCGGGAGCGGCTCGCGCACTACCTGAACAGTTTGCTCGGTCGTGGCGCCTAATTCCCGATGGTGAGGAAGACGTTGTCGATTTCGCCGGCGTACTGGTCGTTGCCTCGGGCCGGGCCCTTGCCGCCCACGCGTAACGGCTCGACATTGGCGATCGACAGGCTGGGCGGCACGTGCACCCACGCGCACTCGAACCCGTCCACCGACAGCGTCAGCCCGCCGGCCGTTCGCGTGCACGTCAGGTCGTGCCAGGTTCCGTCCGCCACGTCGATCCACGGCTCGGCTCGGTAGATGCCGCCGGTGCGGCCCGTGATGACGCAGCTCGGATGGCCCAACCGGTGGTCGACCTGCAGCTTGAACTGGCTGCCGCCGCCGACCGAATAGCCCTTCTGCACCACGTTCGCGCCGTCGGACAGGTCCGCGGGAGTCATCAGCACGGACGCCCCGTACTGCAAAGGTCGTGTTCCTGGGTTGAGGCTGTCGTCGCGGCTGCCTTCGAGAATCGCTCGGGGGCATTCGCTCTGCCGCGGCAGCGTGCAGCGGTCGGGGTAGGCAACGGCCAAACCAAGACCTTTCCCTTGCGGTACGAGTCGGAGCACGCCGCCGTTCTGCCCGAGCGGCAGCAGCTCGTGCCCGCCGGCCAGGTCGGTGATCGGTCGGTTCACCCCACCGTCGAATGTGTAGCGCAGGCTGACCGGTGCGGCGGCAACACCGACGTTCCGGGGCAGGTGGGGAGCGCGCCGGCCGGGGAGGCTGGGCAGCACGCCAGCTGTTGGGGGCGGGTTCAGCAGGGCGTCCGCCGTCAGCGGGCGGTAGACGACGGCGAGCCCGGCGACGAGAAGCGACACTCCCGCCCAGGCGAAACGACCAAACATGCGGTAATTGTCCAGATCATCGGGTCAAAACCGAAGCAACTACCCGCCTCGCAGCCAAATGCATCATGAACCACCCTAAGGTGGCATAACTCCGCCGCCACGATAGCGACCAAGATTGTCAACAATTCTCGAAAGACGGCAATGTGCAGCAGAAACCGGCGTCCTGACTCATGAATCTTGTCGGCGCGATTGTTGACAATCTGCGCGCGACCCCTAGGCTCTACGTGGTGACAACCCGCCGGGATTCGGGAGGCTTGGGCATGAGGACGGTCGTGGTAACCGATCCGCCGCGGGCGGATATCGACGACGCCGAAACCCTGGGCGGGTACGGCGTGGCCACCGTGCACGAGGCCGTCGGCCGGGTCGGCTATCTCGGCCCCGAGTTCCGCCCCGCCTGGGCCGGCGCGAGGGTCGGCGGCACCGCGGTCACCGTGCTCTGCTGGCCCGGCGACAACCTGATGATCCATGTCGCGGTCGAGCAGTGCCGGCCCGGCGACGTGCTGGTCGTCGCGACCAACTCGCCCTCCACCGACGGGCTGTTCGGCGAGCTGTTCGCCGGCGCGCTGCAGCATCGGGGCGTGCGCGGCGCGGTGCTGGCCAGCGGCGTACGGGATGTGGCCGATCTTCGGGAAATGCGCTTTCCGGTCTGGGCCCGCGCGATCAGCGCGCAGGGCTCGGTGAAGGCGACCGCCGGCGCCGTCAACGTGCCGATCGTGCTCGGCGGCCAGACGATCCACCCGGGCGACGTGATCGTCGCCGACGACGACGGCGTCACCGTGGTGCCGCGGCTCGACGTGCCGCACGCGCTGGGCGCCGCGAAGGCCCGCCTCGACAAGGAGGCCGCGACCCGCGCCGCGTTCGCCGAGGGCGAGCTCGGCCTGGACCGGTACGGTCTGCGCGACAAGCTGCCCGGTCTCGGCATCGATTACATCTCCTATGCGGAGTACGCAAAAGGTGACTGACTACGACAGCACCGGCGTCCGATGCATGATGCTGCGCGGCGGCACGTCCCGCGGCCTCTACTTCGAACCCGGCGATCTGCCGGCCGACCCGGCCGAGCGCGACGACCTGCTGCTGCGCCTGATGGGCACCCCCGACCCGCGGCAGATCGACGGCCTCGGCGGCTCCACCTCGCTGACCAGCAAGGTCGCCGTGGTCAGCCGCGCGGCGCACGACACGGCCGACATCGACTACCTGTTCCTGCAGCTCGGCGTCGACCAGCCGACGGTCAGCACCCAGCAGAACTGCGGCAACATCCTGGCCGGCGTCGGGCCGTTCGCGGTTGAGCGCGGGCTGGTCCCGGCCGGCCCGGACGAGACGAGCGTACGCATCCGGATGGTCAACTCGGACAGCGTCGCGGTCGCCACCTTCGCCACGCCCGGCGGCCGGGTCGAGTACCGCGGCGACACCGTGATCTCCGGCGTGCCCGGCGGCGCGGCCCCGGTGGTGCTCGCGTTCGCCGGCACCGAGGGCTCGGCCACCGGCAGCCTGCTGCCCACCGGCCAGGTCCGCGACCAGATCGACGGCATCGAGGTGACCTGCGTCGACAACGGCATGCCGGTGGTGCTCGCGACGGCCGAGTCGTTCGGCCTGACCGGGTACGAGACGCACGAGCGCCTCGCCGCCGACCAGCCGCTGCTCGGCCAGATCGACGAGTTCCGGCGCAAGGCGGGCCAGCTGATGGGCCTGGGCGACCCGGACGGCACCTCGGTGCCGAAGACCGTGCTGCTCGCCCCGCCCCGGGACGGCGGCCGGGTCAGCACCCGCTCGTTCATCCCGGTGCAGCCGCACACCTCGATCGGCGTGCTGGCCGCGATCAGCGTGGTCACCGGCATGCTGCTGCCCGGCGCGGTCGGCCACGAGCTGACCCGCGGCTGGCCGGCCGACCGGTCCCGGGTCGACGTCGAGCACCCCACCGGCCACCTGCTGGTCGACGTGATCGTCGACGGCGACACCGATCCGCCCCGCGTCGTGCGGTCGGGCGTCGTGCGTACCGCTCGCAAGCTCTTCGACGGCATTGCCTTCCCGCGCGCGTAAAGAGGAGAGACCGTGCCACCCCTGCACCAGATCGCGCACCTAGCGCACATCGAGCTCCGCACGCCGGTCCTCGACGAGAGCGTCGCGTTCTTCACCCGATACCTCGGTATGACCCAGAACGGCGAGTCCGGCGACTCGGTCTTCCTGCGCGCCTGGGACGACTACGAGAACATCACCGTCAAATTGACCGCGCATGCCACCTCGGGAGTCGGCCGCACGTTCCTGCGCGCCGCGAGCCCGGAGGCGCTGGAGTCCCGGGTCAAGGAGATCGAGGCGACCGGCCGCGGCATCGGCTGGCAGGACGGCGATCCCGGTTACGGCCCGACCTACGTCTTCACCGATCCGGACGGCCACGAGTTGGGCCTCTACTACGAGAGCGAGTGGTTCCGCGCGACCGGCGAGCTGCGACCGGCGCTGAAGAATCAGGCCCAGGCGTACCCGGCCCGCGGGGTCAGCGTCCGCCGGCTCGACCACGTCAACTACCTGGGCGTCGACGTCGAGGCCAACCGCGACTATCTGCGGGACACCCTCGGCGCGCTGGTCACCGAGCAGATCGTGCTCGACGACGGCAGCATCGCCGGCAGTTGGACGACGTTCACCAACAAGGGCTACGACGCCGTCTACACCCGGGACCGCACGGGCACGAACGGGCGCCTGCACCACATCGCGTTCGCCACCGACACCCGCGAGGACATCCTCAAGGCCGCCGACATCGCCCTCGAACAGGGCATCTTCATCGAGACCGGGCCGCACAAACATGCCATTCAGCAAACCTTCTTCCTGTACGTGTACGAGCCCGGCGGCAACCGCATCGAGCTCTGCAACGCCGGTGCGCGCCTGGTGATCGCCCCCGACTGGCAGCCGGTGAACTGGACCGAGGCCGAGCGGGCGAAGGGCCAGGCGTGGGGTCTGAAGACCATCGACTCGTTCCACACCCACGGCACCCCACCGGTGGAGGCGTCCAAGTGATCATCGACTGTCACGGTCACTACACCACCGTTCCCGCCGCGCACACGTCCTGGCGCAGGGATCAGTTGTCCGCTTGGGAGGAGGGCGCGCCCGCTCCACAGTATCCCGACATTTCGGACGACGACCTTCGCGAGTCGATCGAGGGCAGCCAGCTTCGGCTGATGCGCGAGCGCGGCATCGACCTGACGATCTTCTCCCCGCGCGCCTCGGCGATGGCTCACCACGAGGGCGACGAGGACGTGAGCCGGCGGTGGGCCGAGGCCTGCAACGACCTGATCTACCGGGTCACGCAGCTCTACCCGGACACCTTCGCGGGCGTATGCCAGCTGCCGCAGTCGCCGGGCGTGCCGATCGCCAACTCGATCGCCGAGCTGCGCCGTTGCGTCGAGGAGCTGGGCTTCGTCGGCTGCAACCTCAACCCCGACCCGAGCGGCGGCCACTGGACCTCGGCGCCGCTGACCGACCGCGGCTGGTATCCGTTCTACGAGGCGATGATCGAGCTGGACGTGCCGGCCATGGTGCACGTGTCCGCGGTGACCAACCCCAACTTCCACGCCACCGGCTCGGCCTACCTGAACGCCGACACCACCGCATTCATGCAGTTCCTCCAGGCCGACCTGTTCCGCGACCTCCCCGAGCTGCGCCTCGTCATCCCGCACGGCGGCGGCGCGGTGCCGTACCACTGGGGTCGTTTCCGCGGCCTGGCCGACATGCTGAAACGGCCGCCGCTCGCGGAGAGCGTCATGCGCAACGTCTTCTTCGACACCTGCGTCTACCACCAGCCCGGCATCGACCTGCTGTTCGAGGTGATCGACATCGACAATCTGCTGTTCGGCTCGGAGATGGTCGGTGCCGTGCGCGGCGTCGACCCGGAGACCGGCCACTACTTCGACGACACCCGCCGGTATGTCGAGGCGTTGGATCTTGCGGCAGACGATCGGGAGAGGGTTTTCGAACGCAACGCCCGCCGCGTCTATCCGCGCCTGGAACAGCTGATCAAAGTCTGAGGAGAGCCGGACCTTGCCTGCCGACGACATGAAAGCCCAGGCCGCTAGGGATGCTCTGCGCGATGCGATCCTGGGCGGCGAGTACCTGCCCGGCGAACGGCTGGTCGAGGCGCAGCTGTGCGAGCGCTTCGGGATCAGCCGGTTCACCGTGCGGGCCGCCCTGCAGGATCTCGCGGCCGACGGCCTGGTCAAGGTCGAGCGGAACAAAGGCGCGCACGTCCGCAAGGTCACCCTCGAGGAGGCCGTCGAGATCACCGAGGTACGCATGGTGCTCGAGGGCCTGGTCGCCGCCCGCGCCGCGGCCCGGGTCACCGACGCGCAGGCCAGCGAGCTCGACGAGATCGGCCTGCTGATGCGGCGCGCGGTCAGCGCCGGCGAGTTCCGCCGCTACGGCGACCTCAACCAGCGCCTGCACGGGCTGATCCGGGCCATCGCCGGGCACAGCACGGCGGACGGCATCATCGAGACGCTGCGCGGCCAGCTGGTCCGGCACCAGTTCATGATCTCGCTGCACCCCGGCCGCCCGGTGATCTCGCTTCCCCAGCACGAGCGGATCATCGAGGCGATCCGGGAGCGGGACCCCAAGGCCGCGGAGTCCGCGATGCGCGAGCACATCGCGAGCGTGATCGAGGCGCTCCGCGACATCGACGCCACGGAGTTGCGATGATCATCGCGGTCCTGGGTCTCGGCGAGGCCGGCGGGCTCATCTCGGCCGGCCTGGTGGAGGCGGGCGCGCAGGTGCGGGGCTACGACCCGCGGGTCGACCCGCCGCCGGGGGTGCGGCGCTGCGGCAGCGATGCCGAGGCCTGCGCGGGCGCCGCGCTGGTGTTGAGCGTCAACAGCGCCGCCGACGCACCGGATGCCCTGGCCGAGGGGCTGCCCGGGTGCGCGCCCGGCACGCTCTGGGCCGACCTCAACACGGCTTCCCCGGGCGAGAAGGTGGCGCTGGAAAAGGCCGCCGCCGGCCGCGTACGCGTCGTCGATGTCGCCCTGATGTCCCCGGTCCCGGGTCGTGGCCTGGGCACCCCGATGACCGCGAGCGGGCCGGCGGCCGGTGACTACGCCGCGGCGATGCGCCCGCTCGGCGCCCGGGTCGAGGTGCTCGACGGCCCGGTCGGCTCGGCGGCCACGCACAAGCTTCTCCGCAGCGTGTTCTACAAGGGACTGGCGGCGGCGGTGCTGGAGGCGACCGCCGCGGCCCGGGCCGCCGGCCTGTCCGACTGGCTGCGCGGCAACATCACCGAGGAGCTCGTCCGGGCGGACGCGGACACCCTCCAGCGCCTGCTCAGCGGCTCGAAGACGCACGCCGTACGCCGCATCCACGAGATGGAGGCCGCCGGGCGCCTGCTCGACGAGCTCGGCGTGCCGGCCCGGGTCACCCGCGCGAGCCGGGACTGGCTGGCCGACCTGGCCGACGGCGCCGAACCTTAGGGCACGACCGAGAAGGCTCTGCCAAGCAGCGTTGTCACGATTGTTAACAATCTGCTCGGGGTCACAGGGGCGCGCCATCAGGTACTTTGCAACAGCTCGGGTACGGCTGGGCAAAATCGTTGACAATCTTGTAACCCACGCTCTAGCGTTCCTGGCAGTGGTACGGGACACACCCGCGCCAGGAATGCCGCAGAACTTCACTTGTCGGTGGCGGACGGGACATTGGCCTACGAATGGTAGATCCATCGTCCTCGACATAAGTACCAATCAATTCCGACCAGTGGAAATATCCGGTCCCGCTTCGATGACGTAGAGGTTGCTGAGAACGATGCTGAGAACACGGCTCATCGCACTGCTGACCGTCACTGCCTTGGCGGCGAGCACGGCCGCCTGCGGTGGCTCGGACGACTCCTCGAAGGACAACTCCTCGTCGGGCAAGCCCGACGCGGTCAAGGTCGGCGTCATCCCGATCGTCGACGTGGCCCCGATCTACCTCGGCAAGGCCAAGGGCTTCTTCCAGAAGCAGAACATCGACCTCACCATGGAACTGGCGCAGGGCGGCGCGGCGATCGTGCCGGCCGTGGTCAGCGGGCAGTACCAGTTCGGCTTCAGCAACGTGGTCTCGCTGCTCCTCGGCGCGTCCAAGAACGTACCGATCAAAGTGGTCGCCAACGGCAACAATGCCACGGCCGACCCCACCAAGGACTTCAGCGCCCTCCTCGTCAAGGACCCGGCGATCACCCGCCCGAAGGATCTCGAGGGCAAGACCGTTGCCGCCAACACGCTGAAGAACATCGTGGCCACCTCGGTGAACGAGCTCGTCCGCAAGGACGGCGGCGACCCGTCGAAGGTCAAGTACGCCGAGGTCGCCTTCCCGGACCAGGCGGCCGCGCTCGACGGTGGCCGGGTCCAGGCGATCTTCCTGGTCGAGCCGTTCGTGTCCTCGGTGAAGTCGAAGGGCTGGAAGCAGCTCGGCTCGTTCGCCGCGGTCAGCCCGAACATGATGATCGCGGACTACTTCACCTCGGCGCAGTTGCTGGGCGAGAAGCCCGACCTGGCCAAGCGCTTCACCGCGGCGCTGAAGGAGTCGTTGGCGTACGCCGACGCGCACCCCGACGAGGTGCGGCAGATCGTCACCACCTACACAACGATCAAGGCCGACGCGGCCGCCGCCATTACCCTGCCGAAGTACAACCCGGAGATCGACAAGGCCTCGGTGGATCTCATGAACAACCTGATGGTCAAGGACGGCCTGCTCACCGCCCCGGTCGACACGTCGAAGCTGCTGCAGTGACAACTTCGCAAGGCGCTCGGCGCAGGGTCGGAGACTCTCCGGCCCTGCTCGGGCTGATCGGACTCGTGTGCTTCGGCGCGCTGCTGGAGATCCTCCCGCGGGCGGGCGTGCTGCCCGCCGAGTACTTCCCGCCCACCAGCCGGATCATCGGCGCGCTGATCGACGAGCTCGGGCGGGCCGGGTTCTGGCGCGCGGTCGCCGGCACGGTGACGACCTGGCTGATCGGGCTGTCGATCGCGGTGGTGGCCGGCGTCGCGCTGGGCATCATCATCGGCTCGATCCCGGCGCTGCGGCTCGCCACCGCGTCCACCATCGAGTTCCTCCGGCCGATCCCCTCGGTGGCTCTGCTACCGCTGGCGATCGTGCTGTTCAGCGCGCCGGTCCGGTCGATCCTGCTGCTGGTGGTGTACGCGTCGTTCTGGCAGGTGCTGATCCAGGTGCTGCACGGGGTGGCCGACGTCGACCCGGTCGCCCGGGAGACCGCCGCGTCCTACCGGCTCGGCCGCTGGCAGCAGGCACGCCACCTGGTCTGGCCGACCACCCTGCCGTACGCGATGACCGGGATCCGCCTCGCCGCGGCGGTCGCCCTGGTCCTCACCATCACCGGTGAGCTGCTGATCGGCGGCACCAAGGGCATCGGCGAGGAGATCAACGTGGCGCAGAGCAGCATCGCGGTGCCATCGATGTACGCCCTGATCGTCGTCGCCGGGCTGATCGGCCTGCTCGCCAACCTGGCGACCCGCCGCGCCGAGCGGATCGTGCTCGCCTGGCACCCCTCGGTCCGACGGGAGCTTCCGCTATGAGCCGCGTCCTCGGCCGATTCGCCCTGATCGTCGGCCTACCGGTGATCCTGCTGGTCACCTGGTGGTTCGCATCCGCCGGCAGCACCAGCTTCTACCAGCCGCCGCTGGAGACGATCGTCAAGGTCTTCCCGAGCACGTGGACGGCGGCCCGGTTCAGGTCCGACGTGCTGCCCAGCCTGATCCGGCTGTTCATCGGCTACGGCATCGCGCTGCTCGTCGGCATCGGGGTCGGCGTGCTGATCGGCGCCAACCGCCGGCTGCGCTCGCTGCTCGAGCCGATCCTCGAGTTCCTGCGGGCGATCCCGCCGCCGGTGCTCGTGCCGATCCTCATTCTCATCGCCGGCATCGGCAACCCGACCAAGGTGCTGGTCATCGTGGTCGGCGGCGTGTGGCCGGTCCTGCTGAACACGGTGGAGGGTGTGCGCGGCGTCGACGAGGTGCTCGCCGACACCTGCCGCAGCTACAAGATCAAAGGCTGGCTGCGGATGCGCACCTTCATCCTGCGTGCGGCCAGCCCGCAGATCGTCGTCGGCGCCCGTCAGGCGCTGTCCATCTGCATCATCATGATGGTCATCGGCGAGTTGCTCGGTGCCTCCGACGGCCTGGGCTACACCGTCGTCGAGTTCCAGCGTGGCTTCCAGATCCCGGAGATGTGGAGCGGCGTGTTCGTGCTCGGTCTGCTCGGCGTGCTGCTCTCGCTGGCGTTCACGCTGGTCGAGCGGCGAGTCTTGAACTGGTACCACGGAGCGCGCGCCGCCGAGCGCAGCGGTCGTTAGGAGGAAGCTGTGCTGGAGATCCAGTCCCTGCGCAAGACCTATGGCGGTCAGGGCCGCGTGGTCGAGGCGCTCGGCGACATCACGCTGACGGTGGACGACGGGCAGTTCGTCTGTGTCGTCGGACCGTCCGGCTGCGGCAAGACCACGCTGCTGCGCTGCCTCGGTGGCCTGCTCGAGCCGACCTCGGGCGAGGTGAAGGTGAGCGGCCGGCTGGTCACCGGGCCACCCGACGGGCTGGCGATCGTCTTCCAGGAGTACGGGCGCAGCCTGTTCCCGTGGCTGCGGGTCGCCGAGAACATCGAGCTGCCGCTGAAGTCCAAGGGCCTCGGCAAGGCGGAGCGGCGACAGCTTGTCGACGATTCGCTGCAGGCGGTGGGCCTGGCCGACGCCGGCAAGGCGTACCCGTGGCAGCTCTCCGGCGGCATGCAGCAGCGGGTCGCGATCGCCCGGGCCATCGCGTTCCAGCCCAAGGTCATGCTGATGGACGAGCCGTTCGCGGCGGTCGACGCGCAGACCAGGGCCGACCTGGAGGACCTGGTCCGTACGGTGTGGAGGCGGTTCGGCATGACCATGCTGTTCGTCACGCACGACATCGACGAGGCGGTCTACCTCGGCGAGCGCGTCGTCGTGCTCTCCTCCTCGCCGACCCGCGTGCTGGAAAATCTGGACATCGACCTGCCGAGCGAGCGCGACCAGCTCAAGACGCGCTCGGACGCCCGGTTCGTCGAGCTCCGCTCGCACGTCTACGCGCGGATCCAGGAGGCGAAGGGCGCCGGTGCCCTGCGTGAGACCGCTTCTTAGGACGCCGCTCGGGCCGGCGCCAATCCGTGCGCCGGCTCGCCGACCACCGCGTGGATGACGTCGTCCAGCGTGATCACGCCCAGCGGCCGCCGGCCGTCGCTGACCAGCACGATGTGCAGGCGGTCGCGGCGCATGGTGAGCAGCAGGTCGGCGAGGGTGCGCTCCGGCGGGACCACGGCCAGCGGCCGGACGATCTCGGCGGGAATGGGCAGGCGACGCTGCCCCGCGGCGTACCCGAGGATGTCTTTGACGTGCACGAAGCCCAGCACCCGCCGGGTCTCCCGCTGCACCACCGGGAACCGCGAGCGGCCGGTGCGGGTGGAGATGGCCTCGATCGTCGCCGGTGATACGTCGTCGGCCACCGTGGTCACTCCCGACCAGGGGCGCAGCGTGTCGGCGGCGGTTCGGTCGTTGAGCCCGAGCGCGGCGTGGATCCGGGCGTACTGCTCCGAGCCGAGCAGACCCTCGCTGCGCGCCTGGGTGACCATGCCGGCCAACTCCTCGGCGGTGAAGACGGTCTTGACCGCGTCGGTCGCCTCGATCTTCCACAGCCTGAGCACCGTGCGCGACGCCCAGCGCATCGCGTTGAGGATCGGCTTGGTGCCGTTGCAGAAGGCCAGCATGAACGGGCCGAGGATCAGCGCGGTGCGCTCCGGCCCGGCCAGCGTGATGTTCTTCGGCACCATCTCGCCGATGACCGTGTGCAGGAAGACCACGATCACCAGGGCCAGCACGAACGCCACCGGGTGCCGCGCGTCCTCGGGCACGCCCAGCGCCTCGAACGGGCCCTCCAGCACGTGCGCGAGGGCCGGCTCGGCGAGCGCGCCGAGACCGAGCGAGCAGATCGTGATGCCGAGCTGAGCACCGGCGATCATCAGCGGGATCTGGTTCATCGCCGAGAGCGCCCAGCGGGCCCGCTTAGAGGTGGCGGCCAGCGGTTCGATGGCGGTCCGCCGGGAGGCGATCACCGCGAACTCGCCGCCGACGAACAGGCCGTTGCCGATCAGCAGCAGGATCGTGACGAGGACCTTAGTCATCGGCGGGCTCCGGCGCGACCACCCGGACCTGCTCGATCCGGTGCCGGTCGACCTCCATCACGGTGAACTCCCAGCCGTTCTCCTCGAGCGACTCGCCCACCACCGGGATGTGGCCGAGCCGGGCCAGCAGAAAACCGGCCAGCGTCTCGTACGGCCCCTCGGGCAGCACGAACCCGGTCTGCTCCATCAGCTCGTCCTCGCGCAGCAGCCCGTCGACCAGGAACGTCTTGTCCCCGCCCGGCGCGGTCAGCTCCTGGGTGCCGGCCTCGTCCATGTCCGTGTCGTACTCGTCGGTGATCTCGCCGACCAGCTCCTCGATCAGGTCCTCGACCGTCACCACGCCGTCGGTGCCGCCGTACTCGTCCACGACGATCGCCAGGTCGGCGTGCTCCGCCCGCAGCGCCGCGAGCACCTTGTCGAGGCCGAGGCTCTCCGGCACGTACACCGGCTCCTTGGCGATGGTCGCGACGCGAGTCGCCGCACGGCGCTCGAGCGGCACCCCGAGCGCGTCCGGCACGCCGGCCACGCCGGTGACCACGTCGATGGTGTTCTCGTAGATCGGGAAGCGGGTGTGCCCGGTCTCCCGGGCGATCGCGATCAGATCGGCGACGCTCGCGGTCGAGGTCAGCCCGACCACGTCGACTCGCGGGGTCATCGCCTTGGCCGCCCGCTTCTCGCCGAAGCGGATCGTGCGCCGCATCAGCGTCGCGGTCTCGGTGGGCAGCGCGCCGGCCCGGGCGCTGATCGCGGCGAGCAGGCCCAGCTCCTCCGGGGACCTTGCGCTGGCCAGCTCCTCCTGCGGCTCGATGCCGATCCGGCGGACGAGCCAGTTGGCCGATCCGTTCAGCGCCGCGATCAGCCATTTGAAGAGCCGGGAGAAGGTACGCAGGGGGGCCGCCGTCATCAGTGCGACCCGCATCGGCCGGGCCAGCGCCGCGTTCTTGGGCACCAGCTCGCCGAAGAGCATGGAGAGCAGGGTGGCGACGATCAGCGCCAGCGCGTGCGTGATGCCGTCGGTCGCGTCCCCCGCGATCGGCTCGACCAGCGGGGTGAACAGCTTGGAGAGCGCCGGCTCGGCCAGGTAACCGGTCAGCACCGTGGCCAGCGTGATGCCGAGCTGGGTGCCGGAGAGCTGGAACGACAGGTTGTGCAGGACCCGCTGCACCGTCCGGGCCCGGCGGTCCCCCTCGCTCGCGCGCCGGCCGATCTCGGCCCGGTCGACCGTGACGAGCCCGAACTCGGCCGCCACGAAGAACGCGTTTGCCGCCGTGAGCAGCGCGAACGCCGCCAACGGGAGCACCGCGGTCAGGAGCACGCCGTCCATGATCGGTTCCACCTCGGTCCCCATTGTGCCGGACCGGCCATTCGCGTGCGTGAACACGGTGGCGTGAAGTACGTGTGCCGCGCCACCCGCTACCGTCGAATCATGAGCATTGCCGAGGAGTTCCTGCTGCTCGCGTACGACGAGGACGGCACGCCGCTCACCGACGGCACCCGGCTGGACAACGGCCTGGGCGGGGCGATTCTGCTCGAGCTCGCGCTGGCCCGCCGGGTCGACATCGAGGACAAGCGGGTCGTGGTGGTGGATCGCGGGCCGATCGGGGACGCGCTCGCCGACGAGGCCCTGGCCCGCATCGAGGCCGACAAGCCCCGCAAACCCGGCCACTGGGTAACGAAGCTGTCCAAGCAGGCGCGGCCCCGGATTCTCGACAGGCTGGTGGCCGACGGCGTGCTCACCGTGGAGAAGGACAGGGTGCTCTGGGTTTTCCCCCGAACGAAGTACCCGTCGGCGAACGGCGAGCCGCCGGCCGTCGAGGCGGACGCCCGGGAGCGCATCCGCGCCGCGGTGCTCGGCGAAGGTCCGGTCGAGCCGCGGACGGCCGCCCTGTGCGCGCTGATCGTCGCCACCGAACTGGACCGCAAGATCCTGCCCGGGCTGGATCGCAAACTGATCCAGCCCCGGCTCAAGGAGATCAGCGAGGGCGCCTGGGCCGCCGACGCCGTCCGCAAGACGATCGAGGAGATCCAGGCCGCCGTGATGGTCGCGATCATCGCGTCGACCACGGCGGCCACGGCCGGCTCCAGCGCCTAGACCTCCTGCTTCAGCGAGCGCAGCAGGACCGTGGCGACGTCGACGACCTCGACGTTCTCCTGCTGAGCCTTCGCGGTGACCCCGTCGCCGATCATCGTGTAGCAGAACGGGCAGCCGACCGCGATCGTCTTCGCGCCGGTGGACAGGGCTTCCTCGGTGCGCTCGATGTTGATCCGCTTGCCGATCTTCTCCTCCATCCACATGCGGGCGCCACCGGCGCCGCAGCAGAAGGAGCGCTCGGAGTTGCGCGGCATCTCGACAAGGTTGGCGGTCTCGCCGAGCACCTCGCGCGGAGCGTCGAAGACCCGGTTGTGCCGGCCCAGGTAGCAGGGGTCGTGGTAGGTCACGTCGCCCGCGATCGGCTCGACCGGGGTGAGCTTGCCCGTCTTGACCAGATGCGCCAGCAACTGCGTGTGGTGCACCACCTCGACCTTGAGGCCGAGCTGCTCGTACTCGTTGCCCAGGGTGTTGAAGCAGTGCGGGCAGGTCGCGACGATCTTCTTGACGTTCGCTTCCTGCAGGGTCTCGACGTTCTGCTGGGCGAGCATCTGGAAGACGAACTCGTTGCCGATCCGCCGGGCCGGGTCACCGGTGCAGGTCTCGCCCTCGCCGAGGATCGCGTAGTCGACGCCGGCCTCGTGCAGCAGCTTCGCCACCGCGCGGGTGGTCTTCTTCGCCCGGTCCTCGAACGCGCCGGCACAGCCCACCCAGAAGAGGTACTCGAAGTCGTCCTTCTCACCGACCCGGGGCACCTCGAAGTCGAGGCCCTTGGTCCAGTCCTCGCGGGTGTTCGGCGGGGCACCCCACGGGTTGCCCTTGTTCTCCAGGTTGCGCAGCATCACGCCGGCCTCGGACGGGAAGCTCGACTCGATCATCACCTGGTACCGCCGCATGTCGACGATGTGATCGATGTGCTCGATGTCCACCGGGCACTGCTCGACGCACGCGCCGCAGGTGGTGCACGACCACAGCACGTCCGGGTCGATGATCCCGTTCTCGTCGACCGTCCCGATCAGCGGCCGCTCGGCCTCGGCCATGGCCAGCACGTCCACCCCGGCGAGCTGCTCGGCCGTGCCGGTCTCCTCGCCGGAGAGGTCCTTGCCGCCGCCGGCCAGAAGATAAGGCGCTTTCGCGTACGCGTGATCACGCAGCGACAGCACCAGCAGCTTCGGCGAGAGGGGCTTCGCGGTGTTCCACGCCGGGCACTGCGACTGGCAGCGGCCGCACTCCGTGCACGTGGAGAAGTCCAGCAGGCCCTTCCAGCTGAACTGCTCGACCTGGGCGACGCCGAACTGGTCCTTCTCCGGGTCGGCCTCCTCGAAGTCGAGCGGCTTGCCCTCGCTCATCATCGGCCGCAGCGCGCCCAGACCGCTGCCGGCGGGCTTCTCCGGGCTGCGCTTGAAGAAGATGTTGAAGAACGCCAGGAACCGGTGCCAGGCCACGCCCATCGTCGGGTTCAGCGCGATCGTGATCAGCCAGCCCATCGAGATGAACAGCTTGACCAGCGCCACCCAGGTCGGCCCGTCCTCGGCGGCGGGAAGAACGCTGCCCACCGCGTGACTCAGCGGGGTCGCCCAGGCCGGGAACTCGAAGGTGCCGTTGGCGACCTTGAAGCCCCGGATCAGGAACCCGCAGGCCAGCACGCCCAGGATGACGCCCTCGACGAAGTAGGCCTGCCACATCGTCGAGCCCAGGAACCGGGACCGCTTCGTCCGGATCGCCCTCTGCCGCACGAAGATCAAATAGAGGATCCCGACCAGGCCGAGGATGCCGATCCACTCGGTGACGAGCCCGTAGACGGTCCAGCCGCCGATGATCGGCAACCCGCTCTCCGGGTCGACGACCTCGAAGTACGCCTCGACCACCAGCAGGAACAGGATCATGAAGGAGACCATCACGAACCAGTGGGCCGCACCGATGTAGCCCCATTTGAGCATCCGGGTGTGACCGAGCGTCTCGGTCAGCATCTTCTTCGTCCGGGTGCCCTTGTCGGCGAACCGCTCCGGGGCCGGTTGACCCTGACGAATCACCGCGGTGATGGTCAGGACGGCACGCACCGCCAGCACGACAGCCGTGATCGTGACGGCGCCGGCCAGAACGGTGGCGACAATCTGCGCGATCCCCATCTGCGCTCCTTCTCGATCGGCTGCCCTATGTTACCCGCCAGTAATAGACGGCCGCACATGGCCAGGAAAGTTGCACTGTCAGTGCATCTTCTGGGCGCGACCCGGTGCGCGAAAGCGCACCCCGCTGCGATCGCGAGGTGCGCTTAAACGGGCGAAGATCACATTACCCGGCAAAAGCGGGCATGGCGGGCCTATCGCCAGCGGGACAGGAGACCCAGCGAGGCGACCATGCAGCCGAAGCCGACCGCGAGGTTCCAGTACGACCAGGACTCCACCGGCCAGCGCTGCGAGGACAGGTAGTAGACGACCAGCCAGGCGATGCCCACCACGATGAGCGTCACGGCGGTGATCGGCAACCAGGTCGGGCTCGGCTTCTTGTTCGCCGCAGCCGCCGCCGGACGGACATCCGTCGGCGGGGTGTAGACCTTCTTCTTGCGGACCTGAGACTTCGGCACGGTGCTCTCCTGAAGGGCAACAAGTGGTGAACAACCCACCGCTGAGCGGCTGGGGAGGTGCCCAATGCTGCCCGTGGCGAATACTGTTCGACAGCTAGCCTAGTCAAGTCGGCGCGCAGACCGGCACCCGCGGGCGAGGAAATTGTCCGGCGCGGCGTTTCGGGAGGCCATGACCTCCTCGGAAGGGATGGGGACGTGGAGTACGCGACCGGCGCGCCGTCGTGGCGGCTCGTGCTGCGGCGCGCGCTCGGCGGGCTGCGGCCGCGCCGGGGCGCCCGGCGCAGCCGGTGGACGGTCGGGGTGCCGCTGATCGCCCTCGCCGCGGGCCTGCTCTTCACCACCTCCGCCCGGACCGCCGACGGCACCCAGTTGCGCGACGACCGGCGGCCCCAGCTCGCCCAGCTCATCTCGGACAAGCGAGTTCGGCTGGACGACCGGGAGAGGCAGGCCGCCAAGCTGCGCGCCGAGGTCGACCAGGACACCGCTCGGCTCGCCGAGGTCGACCAACCGGTCAAGGAGGCCCGGGAGAGGGCCGAAGCGCTGCGGACCGCGGCCGGCTTCACCGCGCTGAAGGGCCCCGGCCTCACCGTGACGCTCAACGACTCGTCGCGACGGGGCGCCGACCTCGGCCCGAACGCACCGGACAATGACGATCTCGTCGTCCATCAGGGTGATGTTCAGGCGGTGGTGAACGCCCTCTGGGCCGGTGGGGCCGAGGCAATGTCGATCATGGATGTCCGCGTCATCTCCACCAGCGCGGTACGCTGTGTCGGCAACACGCTGCTACTACACGGGCAGGTCTTCTCACCACCTTTCAAGATCACGGCGATCGGCGAACCCACACGGATGCATCAGGCGTTGGATTCCGCGGAGGGAGTCCAGCAATTCAAGGATGCGGTCGCTGATTTCGGCCTCGGCTACTCGGAGACTGTGGAGAGGAACGTGACGGTGCGGGCGTACGACGGGTCGAGCGACCTCCGATCCGCTCGGGTTGCCGAGTAATGGCAGACCCGGACAACCCGGCGAGCGGCAATTCCGGTCGGCACCGCGCGCCCGACGGTGACGCCCAGACGGCATACATCCCACGGATCACCGACGCCTCCCCCGACGGCGTGCCCGGCGGCCCACTCTCGCCGCCGATCGGCCTCGGCATCCCGGCACGGCCCACCCCGCCGCCGCAAGCCGCCCCGCCGCCGCAGGCCGCTCCGCCTCAGGTCGCCCCATCTCAGGGCGTCGCGCCTCCGGCTGGCCCACCACAGGCCGTCGCGCCTCCGGCCGGCCCACCACAGGCCGTCGCGCCTCCGGCCAGCCCGCCAGCTCAGGCCGGCCCGCAGCACCATGTCCCACAGATCCAGGCCATCCCTCAGCCGCACGCCCCGCAGCCGCACGCCCCTCAGCCCCAGGCCGTGCCGGCGCCGCAGGCCGTCCCGTCGCCGTCGCTCCAGGCCGCGCTATCGCCCCAGGCAAACCGCTCCGCCGCCGAGGCCGCCGAGACTGCCGTGATCGGCACCGACGCCGAGGCAGAACGGCGCATCGCGGCCGCCCACGACCGGCTCGCCCGCCCGCCGGCCGATGACGTCCACGCCGCCGCAGCAGCCGCCCGCCGCCGGAACGGGATTCAACAGCCCGAGATCCCCGCGGCCGCCGGTTCCTTCAACTTCTTCGCCGCGGCCGGCGGCGACGCCGCGCCGAAGGCCACTCCCCGGCCACCGGAGCCGACGCCGTTCCCGCCGCTCGAGCCGCCCCGGCGGGAGAGCACCGCCACCCCGGTGAACAGCCAGGCCACCCAACTGCTGCCGCAGACGCCGCCGGCGCCGGCCGCGACGCCGAGCCCACCACCGGTTAGCCCCACCGCCGGCTACCCAGCACCGCAGCCGCCAGTGAGCCCCGCCGCCGGCTACCCCGCACCGCAGCCGCAGCCGCCGGTCAGCCCCGCCACTGGCTACCCAGCACCGCAGCCACCAGTCAGCCCTGCGCGACCGCCGGTCAGCCCCGCCACTGGCTACCCAGCACCGCAGCCACCAGTCAGCCCCGCGCGACCGCCGGTCAGCCCCGCGCAGCCGCCGGTCAGCCAGGGAGGGCCGCCGGTCACCGCGGCGACCGCCAACCTGCCGACCAGCCCCTATCCGGCCGTCGGCTCGACCCCGCCGGCGGTGAGCCCGGCCTACCCGGCGGCCCGTCAGGACCCGAACGAGACGGCCGTCATTCGCACCCCGGACGCCCCGACCGGCGTACTGCCGACTCTGCCGCCGCAACCCACCACCCAGCCACCGCCGGCGGTCAAGGCCCCGACCGCCCTGATGACCGCGGTGCCCGGGCTCGCGGCGAAGGCCGCGAAGGCGAAGGCCGCCGCCGACCCCAATGCCGTCCTCGGCGCGGCCCCCGCGCCCCCGGTACGCCCGGACGGCCCCAAGGACGTCCCGCCGCCCGCGGAGGCAGACGACGACGCGTCCGCGAAACGCGGCGAACGGGTGGTCAAGCTCCGGCCCGAGCAGACCGGCGAGGGCTACAAGAGCGTCTATTCGGAACTCACCCGGCCCACGGTGGGCTCGCGGATCCGCGCCGGCATCCGGGTCTCCGGGGAGCTGATGATCACCTTCGGGCTGATCGTGCTGCTGTTCGCCGGCTACGAGGTATTCGGCAACTCGGCGAAGGTGCAGGACGAGCAGAACGCGCTGACCGACGAGCTCAACCAGGAGTGGAACGACTCGACCGTGGGTCCGTCGAGCGCGCCGCAGGGTCCGGCCGCGCCCGGCGAGAGCCTGGTCGGGCGGCTCTACATCCCGAAGCTCGACAAGGAGTGGGTGGTCGTCAACGGCGTCCGCCCGCAGGACATCAAGTACGCCCCCGGCCACTACCCGGACACCGCGATGCCCGGCCAGGTCGGCAACTTCTCGGTGGCCGGTCACCGCATCCGCAAGATCTTCTGGCGGCTCGACGAGCTCACCCCGGGCGACGTGATCGGCGTGGAGACCCGCGACTACTGGTACGTCTACAAGGTTTACGGCCACGAGGTCGTGGTGCCCAGCGCCGTGCAGGTGGTCGCCCCGGTGCCCGACAAGCCGGGCGTGCAGCCGACCAAGGCGCTGCTCACGCTGACCACGTGCAACCCGAAGTTCAACAACTACCAGCGGCTCATCGTGCACGCCGAGCTGGCCTCGAAGGTGCCGCGCAACCAGTCCCTGCCCGACGCCGGCATGCCGGCCGAGATGAAGACGAAGGCGTAGGCGATGTACGCCTGGATCTGGCGCAAGCTCCCGTTCGGCTTCTGGGGCAAACTGACCGGCTCGATCGGCCTGATCGCGGCCACCACCGCGCTGCTCTGGTACGTGGTGTTCCCGTGGGCCACCCCGCTGCTCCCGTTCGACGACGTGCAGGTCGGCGCGGACACCCAGCAGGGCCCGGCCCAGGAGGATCCGAACGCGGTCCCCTCGTCCTCGGACGAAGGGCCCGACTCGATCCCGTACAGCACCGAGTCGAACGCACCGCACCCCTCGGCGTCCGTGCCGGGCAAGAAGACCAAGTCCTCGTCCCCCGTCGTAATCCCAGGTGACTGACGTGCGCATCCTCGTGATCGACAACTACGACTCGTTCGTCTTCAACCTGGTGCAGTACCTCGGCCAGCTCGGCGCCGACTGCGAGGTGCGCCGGAACGACGAGATCAGCGTGGCCGAGGTGGGCACCTTCGGCGCCGCCGGCATCCTGCTCTCGCCGGGGCCGGGCACGCCGGAACGCGCCGGCATCACCATGGAGACCATTCGGGCGTACGCCGGAAAGGTCCCGATGTTTGGGGTTTGCCTCGGTCATCAGGCGATCGGGGCCGCCTTCGGTGCCACCGTGACGCGCGCGCCCGAGCTGCTGCACGGCAAGACGTCCGAGGTCCACCACAGCGGCGCCGGCGTCCTCGCGGGTCTCCCCGACCCGTTCACCGCGACCCGCTACCACTCGCTGGCCGTGCTGCCCGAGACGCTGCCCGACGAGATCGAGGTGACCGGCCGCACCGAGTCGGGCGTGGTGATGGCGATGCGCCACCGCACGCTGCCGATCGAGGGCGTGCAGTTCCACCCCGAGTCGGTGCTGACCCAGGGCGGCCACACCATGCTGGCGAACTGGCTCGCGTCCTGCGGCCTGCCGTCGGCCCTGGAAAAGGCGCCGCCGCTGGCCGCCGAGGTCGAGACCCGGCGACTAGCGGCGTTCGCGACTGCCTGAGCTTCAGTCTTCCCGCCGGAAGTCGGCCAGGGACTGGTTGATCACCTGGCCGGTGCCACCACCAGCGCCGCCCGGCGGCGTGGTTTCGGTCGCCGACGGGTTGCCGCTCGGGTTGTTGGCGTCGACCGCGATCGTGATGGTGACGTTGTCACCCTTCTCCACCTTGGCACCCGGCTTCGGGTCCTGGGCGACGACCGTGCCCACCTGGGACGGGTCGGTGGCCGGAATGGTCTTCTGGACGACGTTGAACGGGCCGGAGTTGTCCAGCACGGCCAGGGCGGCGTCCAGCGATTCGCCGGTCACCTTCGGCATCTTGAGCTGGTTGCCCTTCGAGATGCTCACCAGGATCTCGGTGTTCGGGTCGACCTTCTCCCCGGCCTTGTCCACGTTTGTCACGGTGTTTGCCGGCGATTGGCTGGACACCTCTTTGAACTTCGGCACCAGCCCGATGCCCCTCAACGCCGCGTCGGCGGCGTCCTTCGTGCTGCCGACCAGGTTGTTCGGCACCGTGACCTGCTCCGGCGGCACGCACAGCTGGTACGACACCTGCTGTGTCGTCGGAACCTTGGCATTCGGCGCCGGGCTCTGACCGACCACGGTGCTGTCGCAGCCGTCCAGGGTGCGCGGCGACTGGGGCGTGATGTTCGTCAGCCCCTTCTCGGTGAGCGCCGCCTTCGCCTCCTCGTCGGTCTTGCCCTTGAGGTCGGGCATGACGACAGTGACGGTCTGCGGGGTGTTGTTGCCGTCGTGTTTGTTGTTCCGCGACATGGCCAGCGCGACCCCGAGCACCACGACGACCAGCACGCCGAGCCCGGCGAGCACGGCCATCACCCAGGAGGACGAGCGCCGCTCCGGTTGCCGGGGCGGCATCCCGCCGCCGACCGGGCGCTGCATGGTGGTGGCGCCCTGCGGCTGCATGTAGCGGGTGGCCTGCTGGTTCTGCAGGGCCATCGTCTCGGCCTGGCTCATCACCGGGGTGGCCAGCACCGGGCGCCCGGCGACGGCACGCAGCGCGTCGGCGCGCATCTCCTGGGAGCTCTGGTACCGGTTCATCGGGTTCTTGGCCAGCGCCTTGAGCACGATCGCGTCGACGTCCCGGGGCACCTCGGGGTTGATCTCGCTCGGCGCCCGCGGTTCCTCCCGCACGTGCTGGTAGGCCACGCTGACCGGGCTGTCCCCGACGAACGGCGGATGCCCCACGAGCAGCTCGAACAGGACACAGCCGGCCGCGTACACATCCGAGCGGGCGTCGACGGCCTCGCCGCGCGCCTGCTCGGGCGAGAGGTACTGCGCGGTGCCGATCACGGCGCTGGTCTGCGTCATCGTGGTCGCGCCGCTGGCCAGGGCTCGGGCGATGCCGAAGTCCATGACCTTGACCTGCCCGTTTTGGGTGATCATCACGTTGCCGGGCTTGATGTCCCGGTGGATGATCCCGTGTCGGTGACTGAACTCGAGCGCGGCGCAGATGTCCGCGATCATCTCGAGGGCCCGGCGCGGCTGGATGCGCTGCTCCTGGGCGAGCACCTCCTTGAGGGTCCGCCCGTTCACGAACTCCATCACGATGAACGGAAGCCGCTCACCGGTGGCGGACATCTCCTCGCCGGTGTCGTAGACGGCGACGATGGCCGGGTGGTTGAGAGCCGCCGAGTTTTGCGCCTCGCGGCGGAACCGCTCCTGGAAGGTCGCGTCGCGGGCCAGGTCGGTGCGCAGCATCTTGATGGCCACGTCGCGGCCCAGCCGGAGGTCACGTCCGCGGTGCACCTCGGCCATGCCGCCGTAGCCCAAGAGCTCGCCGACCTGATACCTGCCACCGAGCAGGCGGGCCTGCGCCGTCATAGCGTCTGTCGTCCTTCGTATCGATTCCAGCCGGGGATGACGCCCGCCTGTCTGGTTAGACGGTACGACGCCGCCAACGGTTCACTGTCGGCGGTGCCCGTCTGGACGACCGACACGGGGGCGAGTCGGCCGCTCGATGAGCCGGTGATGCCGTTCTGTCGTCCCTGCTTCACGAGAAACGAGATCACACCCGCACACAGCAGGACCAACAGGGCGAGGACCACGGCCAGCACGATCAGCACCTGACGGCCGGCCGAGGCTTCCGGCTTGGCCGTCGACGCCGGCTGGTTCGGCGCGTACGGCGCCCGGTACTGCTGCGCCGGCGCGCCGGAAGGCACCGAGGCTGCCCCGCGGGCGCCGGAGACGGGCCGCGGCACCGGCGGGTAGGGCGGACGGGCGCTGCCGGTCACCGGCGAGCCGGGCACCGCCGGCGCGGCGCCCGTCGGCGGGCGGGCGGCCGGGCTGACCGGACCGGCGGCGCGCGCGGCCTGGGCCGCGGGCTGGTGCTGCGGCTGGCCGGTGGCCAGGGCGGACGCGGCCTGCCGGGCCACCGCGGCCATCGCCGAGGCGGACGGCCAGCGCTCCCCCGGGTTCTTCGCGAGGGCGCGGTCCACGATGGCGCGTACCGGCGGCGGAATGTCGGCGGGCAACGGCCGCGGCGTCTCGCGGACGTGCTTCATCGCGATCTCGATCGGCGTGGCGCCGTCGAACGGGCGGTGGCCGGAGAGGCACTGGTAGGCGACCACGCCCAGCGCGTAGACGTCGGAGGCGGGCGTGGCACCCTCGCCGGAGGCCTGCTCGGGCGAGATGTACGAGGCGGTGCCGAGCACCGAGCCGGCCACGGTGAGCTGGCCGACCAGCGCCGACCGGGCGATACCGAAGTCGGTCAGCACGAGCGTGCCGTTCGGGCGTACGAGAAGGTTTCCGGGTTTGACGTCCCGGTGCACGATGCCGTTCGCGTGTGCCGCCTGCAGCGCGTCGGCCGCCTGGGCGACCAGTGCCATGGTGCGCGCCGGGGTCAGCCGGCCCACCCGGCTCAGCGTGCGGGACAGGGCGTCGCCCTCGACGTACTCCATGACCAGGAACGCGAGCTGCTGGTCGCTGCCGTAGTCGTAGACGTCGACGACCCCGGGGTGGTTGATCGTGGCCATGGTGCGCGCCTCGCCACGGAACCGCTCGGCGAAGCCCGGCTCGTCCAGCAGCGCCGGGAGCAGGATCTTGACGGCGACGGTCCGGCCCAGCACCTCGTCGGTGCCGCGCCACACGTCGCCCATCCCACCGCCGGCGATCCGCTCGTCGAGGCGGTACCGGCCGCCGAGGGTCACCCCAGGGCTGATCATTCAGTCCCCTTCCCCGGCCGCGGCCTTCATGATGAGCCCGGCGATCCGGGCCGCCTCGGCGCTCGCGTGCCCGCCCGGGACGTTCTCCAGCATGACGCAGGCCGCCGACACCGCCTGGCCCTTGTCGTCGTACGTGAAGCCGATGAACCAGCCGTGCGGGTCGGCGCCGACCGCGTTCTGCGCGGTACCGGTCTTGCCGCCGACCGTGAGGCCCTTGATCTTGGCCTTCTTGCCGGTGCCGTTCTCCACGACGCTGATCATCATGTCGCTGAGGTCGTTGGCGACGCTCGCCGAGATCGGCGTGCGCAGGACCTGCGGGTCGGCCGTGTAGATCGTCCGGCGGTCCGGGCCGAGCAGCTTCTGCACCAGGTAGGGACGCATCTGCTTGCCGCCGTTGGCCACCGTGGCCGCCATCAGCGCACCCTGCACCGGGGTCATCCGGACGTCCCGCTGGCCGATCGAGGACTGCGCCAGCGCGCCCTTGTCGACGCTGCCGTCCGGGTTCGAGATGTCACCCGTACGGCTGGCCGCGACCGGCAGGCCCCGGTTCTCCTTGAGGTTGCCGATGGTCAGCTTCTCGTCCTCGAAGCCGAACCCCTTCGCCATGTTGACGACCGCGTCCCGGCCGAGCTTCACGCCCAGCCTCGCGAAACCGGTGTTGCAGCTCTCGGTCAACGCCTCCTTGAGCGTGATCGTGCTGCCCGGGCAGACCTCGTCCTCGGCGTTGTGGATGACCGCGCCGCTCTCCTTATACGAGCTGCCGGCCGGGATCTCGGTCTCCGGCTTGTACCCGCTGGAGAGCGCCGCCGCCGAGTCGATCACCTTGAAGGTGGAGCCGGGCGGCAGCGTCTCCTGCGTGGCCCGGTTGAGCAGCGGCTGGCCGGCGTCCTTGAGCAGCTTCTGGTACGCCGCCGCGGCCGCCTTGGTGTCGTGGTTGACCAGCGGGTTCGGGTTGAAGCTCGGCATCGACACCATGGCCTGGATCGCGCCGGTCCGCGGGTCGATCGCGATCGCGGCACCCTTGGTGACGCCGCGCTCGTTGTTGGTGAGCTCCTTCCAGGCCGTCTCCTGGGCCTTGGTGCTCAGCGACAGCACAACGTTCCCGCCGCCGGTGTTGTTGCCGGTGAACATGTCCTTCACCCGGTCGGCGAAGAGCGTGTCGCTCTCGCCGGAGAGGAAGTCGTTCTCCGCGTTCTCGATGCCGACGGCGCCCAGGGTCACCGGGCGGTACCCGATCACCGGCGCGTAGACCTCGTTCTTCGGGTAGACCCGCAGGTACTTCAGCGTGTCGTCGGTGATCTTGTTCTCGGCCAGGCCGATGCCGCCCGCCTCGATCACGCCGCGGGGGCGCTCGTACTGGGCGACCACCACGCGGCCGTTGTAGTCGCTGGTGCGATAGTCGTCCGCCTTGTACGCCTGAACCCAGTTGAGGTTCGCGAACAGCAGACCGAACAGGACGAGGATGACCACGCCGGCCCGTCGCAGGGGAGCGTTCACGGCTTGAACACCTCCGTCGGGGCGCCGTGGAGCTGGATGGGTGCTTTCTTCGGGCCGCCCGGTCTGTCCGAGCTGCCGCCGCTGTTGGCCGGTCCGCGGGCCGCGTTGGAGATCCGCAACAGCATCGCGATCAGGAGCCAGTTGGCCATCAGTGACGACCCACCCGCCGACAGGAACGGCGTTGTCTGGCCGGTGAGCGGGATGAGTCCGGTGATGCCACCGAGGATGACGAAGACCTGCAAGCCCAGGGTGAACGCGAGGCCGCCGGCGACGAGCTTGCCGAACGAGTCCCGGACGTTCAGCGCCGCGCGCAGACCACGCTCGACGATCAAGAGGTAGCAGACCAGCAGCGCGGAGAGGCCGAACAGGCCGATCTCCTCACCCATGCCGGCGAAGATGAAGTCGGTACGCACCTCGGGCACCAGACCGGGCGAGCCGGCGCCCGGGCCGGAGCCGAACAGCCCACCGGTGCCCAACGCCAGCAGGCCCTGCACCAGCTGGTAGCTGCCGCCGGTGGCCTTGTTGTAGTTGGCCTGCGCGAACGGGTCCAGCCAGATCGAGGCACGGTCGTAGAAGTTGGCGAACGGGCCGCCGATCGAGGCGCCCAGCAGGTAGGCCATGTAGACGCCGCCGAAGAACAGCAGCAGGCCGATGATCAGCCAGCTGGCCCGCTCGGTCGCCACGTACAGCGTCACCACGAACAGGCCGAAGTACAGCAGCGCGGTGCCCAGGTCCTTCTCGAAGACCAGAACCAGGAGGCTGAGCAGCCAGACCGTGACGACCGGGCCGAGGTCGCGGCCGCGCGGGAAGTCGATGCCGAGGAAGCGGCGGCTGGCCAGCGAGAGCACCTCGCGCTTGCGCACCAGGTAATAGGCGAAGAAGGAGACCAGCGCGAGCTTCGCGAACTCACCGGGCTGGATCGAGAAGCCACCCAGCTTGATCCACAGCTTCGCGCCGTTGACCTCCGAGAGGCTGCTCGGCAGCACCGCCGGCAGCATCACCAGCACGATGCCGACCAGGCCCAGGGTGTACGCGTACCGGGAGATCACCTTGTGATCCCGGACGACCAGCAGCAGCACCGCGGCCAGGATCAGCGCGGCCAGCGTCCACTCCAGCTGGCGGCCGCTGGTGCCGCCGAACACCCCCGGGATCGGCTGCTTCTGGGAGATCGCGCGGGCGATGTCCAGCCGGCGCAGGAAGCTGACGCCCAACCCGTTGATCAGCGCCACCGCCGGGAGGAGCACCGGATCCGCGTACGGCGCGGTGAAGCGCACCACGAAGTGCAGCCCGATGAACAGCGTGAGGAGCAGCGCCGCCGGGATCCAGAACGTGGGGTGGATCGTGTCGAACTGGTTCGCCTCGACGGTGGCGGCGTAGATCGCCACCAGGATCATCGCGAACGCGAGTAGACCCAGCTCGGCATTGCGGTGGGTCTTCATCCCCGGGATACGCGACATCTCGCCCGTGGAGGCGGGCGAAGGGGCCGGTACGGCGGGCGCGGTCAAGACATCCCCAGACGTTGTCGAGCGATGGTCAGTTGACGGTCCGGCACCCGTCCGCATCGTCCGCGGAGGGGGCGCTCTCGGAAGCCTGAGCGGACGGCGTTCCAGCGAGGGTGCTGGGCGCCGACGAGGTGTGCGCGGCGGGCGCGCTGGCGACCGGCGCGGTCGGCGTCGCGGACGGCGCCGAGCACAGCGGTTTGAGGTTCGGGTTGGACGGGTTGTCGGCGGTCAGCTCGGACAGCGTCTGCGCCGCCTCGGACCGGCTCTCCGCGTGGATGCCCTGCTTGACCCGCTCCTGCGCGACGGCGGTGAGGTCTTGCAGCCGCGCCGGGCTGGTCTCGTTGACGCTGGACAGGTCGAGCCCGGCGATCTGCCCGGGCACGCCCCGGAAGATCGCGATCTGGCCGGCGTCGGTGGCGCCCACGTAGTACTGGTCCTGGGTGTAGCGGTAGCCCAGCCACAGGCCGCCGCCGAGCACCGCCAGCAGCAACAGCACGAGCAGGCTGGTACGCACCGGGTGGCCGGACGGCTCCGGTTCCGGCTCGTACCCGTCGCTCTCTGGCTGGGCCGGCTGCGCCGGGCGCGGGGCCTGGAGCGCCGCGGCCCGGGCCGCCGAGGTCGAGGAGTCCGCCACCGTGGTGTTGCCCCGGTCGATGGCGGCGGCGCCACCCACGATCGGCGCCTGCTCCATGATGTCGGTGTCGATGGCGTCCGCGATCACCACGGTGATGTTGTCCGGACCGCCGCCGCGCAGCGCGAGCTGGACGAGCCGCTCGACGCAGGCCTGCGGGTCGGCGAGCTCGCGCATGGTCTGCCCGATCGTGTCCGCACTGACCACGCCGGAGAGTCCGTCGCTGCAGATCAGGTAGCGGTCGCCGGCGAGCACCTGGCGGACCGAGTACTCCGGGTCGATGTCACGGCCGTCCAGCGCGCGGGTCAGCAACGACCGCTGCGGGTGGCTGCTCGCCTCCTCCGGGCTGACCCGGCCCTCGTCGACCAGCATCTGGACGTACGTGTCGTCCTTGGTGATCTGGGCGAACTCGTTGCGGCGAAGGAGGTACGCCCGGCTGTCGCCGATGTGCACCATGCCGAACTTGCTGCCCGAGAAGAGCACCGCGGTCAGCGTGGTGCCCATGCCCTCCAGCTGCGGGTTCGCGTCGACGGTGTCGCGCAGATGCTGGTTGGCCTGGCCGACGGCATGGCGCAGCGCGTCGACCAGGGCGTCACCGGGGACGTCCTCGTCGAGCGGCGCCATCGCGGCGATGACGATATTGGAGGCGACGTCGCCGGCTGCCATACCGCCCATACCGTCGGCGACAGCAAGAAGCCGCGGCCCGGCGTAGACGGAGTCCTGGTTCAGGTCTCGGATCAGACCGCGGTCGCTCTGAGCGGCATAGCGCAGGGTCAGGGTCATGGCCGTAACTCGAGTGACGTGCGCCCGATGCGGATCGGAACGCCAAGGGGGACGGGAGTAGGTCCGGAGACCTTACCGCGATCGAGGTAAGTGCCGTTCGTCGAGCCGAGATCCTCGACGAACCACTGACCGTCGCGCGGCACTAGCCGGGCATGCCGGGCCGAGGCGAAGTCGTCGGTGATGACGAGCGTGGAGTCCTCCGCCCGACCGATAGTGATCGGAATATCACCCAGCGTGATGCGCGTGCCGGCCAACTGGCCGGCCGTCACCACGAGTTGCCGTGCAGCCTTACCGCGCTTCGCCTTCGCCGGCCGGCCCTGGATCACCGCGCCACCCACCCCCCGAGGGCTGGCAACGATGCTCTTGGACCGGACCCCAGCGAAAAGATCCCGTCGGATCACCCCGACCACCGTGAACACGAAGATCCACAGGAGGATGAGGAAGCCGAACCGGGCGACGGTGAGGACGAATTCGGGCAAGGCGCCTAGCCGTCCACTCGGAACGTCAGCGTCGTGGTGCCCAGCTGGATCATGTCGCCCGGATTGAGCGCCACGGCGGAGACCCGCTGGCCGTTCACCATCGTGCCGTTCGTCGAGCCGAGGTCGGTCAGCACCACCTGGTTGCCGTCGTAGTCCAGACGGGCGTGGCGCCGCGAGATGCCGACGTCGGGCAGGCGGAGATTCGCCTGGTCGCCACGGCCGATCACGGTCGAGCCCATCTGCAACGGATACGTCCGGCCGTCACCGGAGACCAGGCCGACACTGCGGCCGTTCGGACCGCCGTGCTGCTGGTAGCCACCGTGATGCGGCTGGTCGTACGGCGGGTACTGCGGGCCGGCGTCGTACGCCGGCTGCTGCACCGGGGCGACCTCACCACCCGTATACACCTCGGCAGTCACCCGGAACATGCCCGTGTCCAGGCCCTCGCCCCGCTCGATCTCGACGATCACATCGCCGTAGACCGTCCACGCCTGCTCCCCGATGAACTCGGCCTGTGACTGGGCCAGCTCCTGGGCGAGCGCGGCGGCATACGGCGCCAGCCGGCTGTGGTCGTAGGGTGAAAGGTCGATCACATAGCGGTTCGGCACCAGGGTGCGGCCACCGGCGAGGATGGCCTTGTGCGCCTCGGCCTCCCGCTGCATGGCATTCAGAATCTCCACAGGGTGCACGACACCCTTGAACACCTTGGCGAAGGCCCCTTCAACCAGGCCTTCCAATCGCTTCTCAAAGCGCTGCAGCACGCTCACCGGCTCCTCCTCGGCTTCCGAGGACATGATGGTATCCGGCCGCCGCTCGCGCATCTTTAGCTCGCAGCCGCCGGCACTACTTGACCCTCGTATGACCCCCGTCAACGCCGTGCTAGTCTTCCCTGGCGTCGCGGGCGATAACAACTCGCTTGGTGACGTGCGACAGCGTAGTCTGTCGCAGCCAGTAACAAGAAGTTGGCCCAGCAGCCAACTTTGCCACGGGGATGTGGCGGAATGGCAGACGCGCACGGTTCAGGTCCGTGTGTCCGAAAGGACGTGGGGGTTCAACTCCCCCCATCCCCACCGAGTGCAGGGGGCCCTTGT
>NZ_JAOSZE010000032.1 GCF_025630775.1 Actinoplanes sp. KI2 | reverse complement strand
TTAGCCGGGCCGCTCGCGGGGCATTTTTCCCGCATGTTCCCCGCTGAGAACCTGCGCGACTGGCGCGCTCACAAGGTCATCGACCCCAACGGCGACAAGATCGGTGACCTGGAGGCCGTCTACGTCGACACGGCCACCGACCAGCCCAGCTTCGCCACCGTCCGGGTCGGCATCATCGGCCGGCACCGGCTCGTCTTCGTGCCGCTGGACGGCGCCACCGTGACACCCGACGCCGTGCGCGTCCGATACGCCAAGAAGCAGGTCAGCGAGGCGCCGAGCATCGACACCGACGGCGAGCTGGCCGCCACGGACGAGCCGCGGGTCTTCGCCCACTACGACCTGCCGTACGCGGCCGGCGTCGGCGGCGAGCGCAAGCTGGCCCGGCGCTGACCCCGATTGCCGGCCCGTGGTCCCCCGGCATCGTCGCGTTCCTGACCCTCGCGTCAGGGGAGGCCGGCGCTCCCGGCGGCCTCGCCCAGCGGGAGCGCCGGCCCGCGAGCCGACTGCGCGGCGTCGAGCACCACGGGCAGCAGCCGGTCTACCTCCGCCTCGTCGTGGTCGGCGTGGCGGCGTTTGCGGACGCCGTGGTGGCTCAGGATGACGTGCGAGTCCGGCACGATGGCGTGCCGGCCCAGCGTCGCCTGGACGCAGGCGAGGGCGCAGCCGTCCAGTGCCAGGATCAGACGGCCGGAGCGAGCCAGGCGCACCAGGGAGGGCACGTCGCCGCCGAGCCCGGCGATGCACGACATCTCGGCGACGCCGAGACGATCGAGCTTGATCGCGAGCGCGTTGGCGAGTTGCGCCGCGCTCGAACAGCCGGAGCAGGAATACACCAGCGGGGCGCCGTTCACCGGCGAACCGCCGTCGTCGGCCGACCGGCGCTCCGGTCGAGTCGGTGCGGTCCGTTGCTGCACTCGGTCGGTCAATGCGTACTCCTGGGATCCGTGGTGCCGTTCACCATGCCCGGGCACCGGCGACGCGGACAGAGGAGAAGGCCCCTACCGCCGCCCACTTCCGCTGGGATGCGGGGTCGTCCGGCCGGTGTCGTTCGGTTCAGTGGTGGATCGCGTCGGCGGTGATCCGGGTGGCGTGCAGGCGCACCACCACGGCCCGGTCGCCGCGCCGGCCGGCCGGGAGCAGCTCGGCACGCCCGCGGAGCTGCAGGAACCGCCCGGTGTCGCCCGGGTCGACGATCAGCAGGCTCGCGGCCGGGTTCGCCCGCAGGTTGCGGCCGCTGCGACTGTCCAGGGTGGTGCTCAGCCGGGTGCACCGGCCGTCGTAGCCGACCCGGACCAGGCAGGAGTGCGGCGCGCCGCCCGGCAGCAGGGTGCTCAGGACGCCCACCGCCGGCGCCGCGACCAGGTCCAGGTGGGAGGCGGGTACGGGCACGTCGCGCTGTGTGCCGGTCACCCCGGACCACCCCCGTCCGGCCCGTCGGCCGCGACCACGTGGCCCGGCCGGATCCGGCACAGCATGGGCGTCTCGGTGGCGGCCAGCGCGGCCGGCACCACGTCACCGAAGTAGCGCACCGGGCGCCCGAGGTACTTCGAGGCCAACTCGTCGAGGTGGGCGCCGGCGCCGGTCCGGGTCGTCTCCGCCACCCGGCCGCGGATCTCCAGGTAGCGCCCCGGCCGCTGCGGGTCGTAGCACAGCAGCGTCACCCGGGGATCGCGGCGTATGTTGCGTTCCTTCCGGAAGCCGAGCATGGTGTTGACCCGCACGAACTCGCCGTCGCGGTCGCACCACACCACCGAGGTCTGCGGCGTGCCGTCCGGCATCAGGGTGGTCAGCGCCGCGACCGGCGGGCACTCGGCCAGGTCGGCGTGCGATGCCGGGATCTCGGCCAGGTCGGCGTGTGGTGCCGGGATCAGCGCCGCCGGCTCGGGCGCCGGGTGGGCGGGCCGGCGGAAGGCGGCCACCGCCGCCGTTCGCGCCGCACCTGCCCGGTCCGGCCGGGCCGCGGACCGGCCGATCAGCGTGACCGGCTGGCCGCCGAGGTCGGCGTGCAGGGCCGGGCCGCCACCGGCGAGGTCGCGGCCGAACACCACCCGGAACGTCCCCTGCCCGGCATCGGTGAGGTCGACCCGGAACACGTACGGGTCGTCGGGGTCGTCGGGGTGCAGCGGGACGCCCCGCCGGAGCGCGGGCACCGGGGTCAGCGCCCGGATCATCAAGCGCCCACCGCGGGCGAACACCTCGACGCCGCCGGGAAGGGCCAGCCGGCCGCGCAGGTCGGAGATCCGCGGCCGCAGCCGGTAGCGCCCGCACAGCGTCCGCCAGATCTCCGGCCGGTGCGCGATCCCGGCCCGCACCGTGTCGGGCGGCGCGCCGAGCAGCTCCCGCAGCAGGTCCTTGGCCTCCCGTTCCATCCAGCCGAACGCCCCCGGCGACCCGTTGGTGAGCGCGACCACGGCCGGCCCGCCGTCCGGCGCCGCCCACAGCGTGGTGTTGAAGCCGGGCAGGATCCCGTCGTGCCCGATCAGGAGGTGCCCGCCGGCCTCGGCCCGGGCGAAGCCGAGTCCCCAGCCGGGCAGGCGGGGATCCGGGGTGAACTGGCACTCGGCCATCGCCGTCAGGGTCGCCGGCGCCAGCACCCGGCCGTGCTCGTTCGCGCCGCCGCCGCTGAGCGCGGCCGCGAACCGGGCGAGGTCCGGGGCGGTCGAGTAGATCCCGCCGCAGCCGGCGCCGATCCAGTCGCGGTCCGGCACCGGGTACGGCCCGTGCCGCCCGACCGCGTACCCGGTGGCGAGCCGAGCCGCGAGCCGCCCGGAGCGGACCAGGCCGGTGTCCGCCATGCCCAGCGGCTCGAAGATCCGCTCGCGGAACCAGCCGGCGAGCGGGACACCACTCACGTCCTCCACGATCTGGCCGAGCGTGGCGAAACCGAGGTTCGAGTACGCGAAGTCGATCCCGGGCTCGCTCACCGGCCGCAGACCGGCGCGTAGGTGCTCGGCGAGCGACGGCATCGACTCGCCGAACGGCACACTGTGGATCGGCGGCCGGCCGCCGAACGGCCCGGCCTCCGGGTGCAGCAGGTCGGACAGGTGGCGCACCTCCGGGATGCCCGCGGTGTGGGTGAGCAGGTGCCGCACCGTCGGCCGGCGCCCGCCGGGGCGCGCCGCGACCAGCCGGTAGGAGCGCAGGTAGCAGGCGGCGGGCGCGTCCAGGTCGAGCCGGCCCTGCTCGTACAGCTGCATGACGGCGATGGCGGTGAACGGCTTGGTGATCGAGCCGACCCGGAACACCGTTCCGGCGTCGATCGGCCGCCTCGACGCGATGTCCGCCAGCCCGTGCGTGTGCAGGACCGCGAGCCGCCCGTCCCGCACGACGGCCACGGCCAGCCCGACCGCCGGATGCCGGGCAAGCCACGGCTCCACGATGACGTCGGCGTGCTCGCGTGTCTCGGCCATGACCGGCTCCTCGGTGCTCTCCCCATTTCACGCTGACCGGGGACGCCGCCGCCGACCAGAGTCACCGGCCCCGGCGTGCCGGGACGTTCTTCCCCGCGGGCCGCCGGCCGTCGGCCTGATCGGCTCGCCCGGCGGTCTTCGTTCCCGCCCGGGACCGGCCACGACGTTCAGCGTTGCCCGGGGACGGCCGCGACCACGGCGGAAGGACCCGATCGGCCGCCGGCGGTCCCTGATCCGGCCGACCGGCCGGATCAGGGCGGCCCCCACAAGGGCGCCGGTTCCGGCGGCGCCCTCAGCGCTCGAGGCGTTCGGCGAGCCAGGCCGTCGCCTGCGGGTAGCGGTAGTCGATGCCGCCGTGCGTTGCCGGGAAGAGTTCGAAGTGGATTTTCTCGTCCGGCACGCCGACGCGTGCCAGCCCCGCCCGGAACGCCTCCGCGCCCAGGTCCAGGAACCATTCGTCCTTCGTCCCGGCGTCGATCCAGATGGCTCGCTGGGAGCGCATCGCGTCGGCGTAGCGGTCGAGCATCCGGACCGGGTCCCACTCCAGCCATTTCTCCCAGAGCGACGGGATCAACTGGCCGCTGCGGGCGTCGAACGGCAACTGCGGCGTGCCGTCCGCCGCCGGGGAGAACGCGGCCGCGCAACCCAGCACCAGAAGGAGCAGCATGTCGTTCTCTTTGGTGAACGAGATGCGGCCCCGGAAATCGGCCCACCATTTCTGGATGTCGTGGTCGTAGTCGCGCAGCGCCCGCGCCGCCTTCGCGAACTCGTTCAGGTAGCAGTACTCGTACAGGGAGTCGCCCGCGTGGGTGGCCAGCGCGCCGAACAGGTCCGGCCGGAGCATCGGCGTGATCATCGCCCCGAAGCCGCCGGAGGACTTGCCACTGATGCCCCGCGAGCCGGGCGCGTCGATGGTCCGGTAATGCGCGTCGACCCAGGGCACAACCTCATTGCAGAGGTACGAGTGATAGGGCCCGGTTCCCACCGAGTCGACGAACTGTGAGCCGCCGTAGGCGGTCCACGCGTCCACGTAGACCAGGATGCAGCCGGGGGTCTCGCCGCTCGCGAACACCGCGTCGGCGGTCTCGATGAACGGCTGGCGGAACGGCTGCCGGTTCGCCCACATCGCGACGTGCCCGGAGTACCCCTGGATCACGTAGATCGCGGAGTACCGGTCCGAGCCGGCGGCGGAGTAGCCCGGCGGGGTGTAGACCCAGAGCGGGCGCACGTGCGGATCACCCAGGGGGTTGTCGCGCAACAGCACCGAGTCGATCGATTCCTGGTGCAACTGACCGGCGAGGTCGTAACTCCAAGGCAGCATGTCCCCGAGTCAACCACGGCCCGGATTTCCCCGCCTCCGATCGCGATATTTCACGTGGATGTCCAACTATTGCAGTCTTGTGTCGCGGGCTGCCACGATGACCGTCGATATCCCCCACGAGACAGGAGTCCCCGTGCCTCTCCCCAGACGCACCCTGCTCGCGGCCGCGGCCCTTTCCCCAGCCGCGGCCATCCCCACCGCAACAGCGGTCCAAGCCGCAACACCTGCCGAAGCCGCAACGACGGCCGCGTCCGCGCCCGGCGACGTCGTCGGCAAGGTCACCGTCGGCTATCAGGGCTGGTTCGCCTGCCCCGGCGACGGCGCACCGATCGGCGGCTGGTGGCACTGGAGCCGGGACCGTTTCCAGCCCCCGTCCCCCGGCAACACCACGATCGTGTCCTGGCCGGACACCCGCGACTACACGCACACCTACCCCACCGCGTACCCGAATCTCGGCAGCGGAAAGACCGCGAACCTCTTTTCCTCGTACGACCAGCAGACCGTCGACACGCACTTCCGCTGGATGCAGACGTACGGGATCGACACCGCCGCCCTGCAACGGTTCAACCCGATGGGCGACGAGGGCCCGACCCGCGACGCGATGGCCCGGAAGGTGCGTACGTCGGCCGAGGCGACCGGCCGGAAGTTCTACCTCATGTACGACGTCAGCGGCTGGTCGGCCATGCAGAACGAGATCAAGACGGACTGGTCGGGCAAGATGTCCGCACACACCTCGTCGAGCATGTACGCCCGGCAGAACGGCAAGCCGGTGGTCTGCATCTGGGGCTTCGGCTTCAACGACGACAACCACAACTTCACCGCGGCCGCCTGCCTCGACGTGATCAACTGGTTCAAGGGGCAGGGCTGCTACGTGATCGGCGGCGTGCCCACGTACTGGCGGGAGGGCAAGAACGACAGCCGCGCCGGGTACCTGGACGTCTACCACGCGTTCAACGCGATCTCGCCGTGGATGGTCGGCCGCGCCGGCGACCTCGCCGGGCTCGACTGGTTCTACGCCAACGTGAACACCGCCGACCAGGCCGACTGCGCCGCGCACGGCATCGACTACCAGCCCTGCGTGCTGCCCGGCGACCTCTCCACCGGGGCCCGCCGGCACGGCGACTACTACTGGCGCAGCATCTACAACATGGTCCGGGTCGGCGCCCAGGGCCTGTACGTGTCCATGTTCGACGAGTTCAACGAGGGCAACCAGATCGCCAAGACGGCCGAGACCGCGGCCGACACGCCCGCCGGCGCCGGCATCCGGGCGCTCGACGAGGACGGCACACCCTGCGACGCCGACTACTACCTGCGGATCACTACCGACGGCGGCAAGATGCTCAAGGGCCAGCTCGCACTGACCGCGACCCGCCCGACGAATCCAGCTGTCGGCGGCCAGCCCGCCGGAGATCTCGCACGCGGCAGACCCACCAGCGCGAGCGGCTACACCCAGGGGTATGTGCCGGGCAACGCGGTCGACGGCGACGCCGGCACCTACTGGGAGAGCGTCAACAACGCCTTCCCGCAGTGGCTCCAGGTCGACCTGGGCGGCACCTACACGGTAGGCCGATTCGTGCTCAAGCTGCCGTCGTTCTGGGGCGCCCGCACGCAGACGCTGACCATCACGGGCAGCACGAACGGCTCCACCTTCACCACCCTGGCCGGCTCCGCCCCCCGTACGTTCGATCCGGCGTCGGGAAACGCGGTGAGCGTGACCGGCACGCCCACCGCGATTCGCTACGTCCGCGTCACCGTCACCGCGAACACCGGCTGGCCCGCCGGCCAGTTGTCCGTGCTGGAGGTCTACCCGAGCTGACACCCGGCCGAACTCAGGGGTGTCGGTGAGTCGAACCGGTAGGTTCGGGTCCGATCGGTGCAACGTCCGCCCGGGTCCGGGCGTGTAGTGGACGTGACAGCAATCGTCGGAACCGGACCGGAGGCGCCGCCAGCCGTGCCGAACGAGACGTCGTCCTTCGACGAGATCTACGCAGCGCACTACGGCGACCTCACCGTGCAGCTCTACGCCTACTTCGGGGACCGGCAGGAGGCCCAGGACGTCGTCCAGGAGGCGTTCTGCCGGGCGTACGCGAGATGGCGCACCGCGTCCAGGCTCGACGATCCGGTCGCCTGGATCCGGCGGGTCGCGTGGAACCTGGCGATCAGCCGATGGCGTCACAAACGAACCGTCCGCCGGTTCCTGCGCAGCCAGCGCCCGGTGGAACCGAACGTCGACGGGCCCGAGCCGGAACGGGTCGCGCTGATCGCGGCGCTGGCCACCCTGCCCGACAACCACCGTCGCGCGATCGTGCTGCGCTACCTCGCGGATCTGACGGTCGCCGACATCGCCGACCGGGAGGGCGTGCCGGAAGGGACGGTGAAGTCCTGGCTGCACCGCGCCCGGCAGGCCTTGGCCGCCCGGCTCGACCTCGCCGAATCGGCCGGCGCGACCGCGCGGAACTCGACCGCGCAGAACTCGACCGCGCAGAACTCGACCGCGCCGGAGGAGGACCCGCGATGACCGACGACCTCGAGAAGCTCTTCCAGGAACTGCGCTCCCGCACCCTGAGCGAGATCGTCGCGCCCGGCGCGCCGCGGGTGCGAGCCACCGTACGCCGGCGATTCGTGGTCGCCACCTGGGCCGGCACCGCAGTCGTGGTCGCCGCCATACTGGTCGGCATCGGCTTCGGGCTGCGCCCGGGCACCGGCGGCGACTACGAAGCGGGCGCCCCCGGCGCGGTTCCGTCCAGCGACCAGCCGCCGGTGATGCCCGAGCCGTCGGGACCGGCGTACGACCGTGTCCAGGCGGCCGCCGACCTGCTCGCCGACCGCAGCAACACGCCGACATCGATCAACGCGACCGACGGTGTGGTCAGCTCGTCCTACCAGGACGACATGAACGACATGCCGGCCGACACCTATGCCTTCCACTTCTTCTGCGTCGGCGCCGGCCGGGTCGATGTCGTCGTCAAGCAGGGCGACTCCGGCAACACGGTGCTGGGCCAGGGCACCTCGATCTGCGCGGCTCGGGACCCGGCGCCACTTCGGCTGACGATCCGCCAGCCGACGTACGGCTATCTGCGGATCTTCGCCTCCGGTGACGCCCGGTCGACCGACCGAGCCGGTTTCGCCTTCGAGTTCCTCAGCACGACCGGTAAGACCGCCTTCGGCCCGTCCGGGCCGCCGTACACGTTCTCGCCCTCCGCCGGGTCGCTCCCGATCGGAACCCTGCCGGTCGAGTCCTCGCCGTCGAACTGACCGTCTAGCCCTAGCCCGGGAACGGCGATGTCGATCAATATCCGGGCTCGATCGCGCGGCGCCCACCGCCGCGGGCTGATGTCGCACCGCCAACGTTTTGTGGTCCTGACGGGTAATCTGCACGTCGGGACACCCGACGAAAGGTAGCGGATCATGAGCGGCGACAGCGACAGCGACACGGGCGCCGACATCGCGGAGCCGTCGGGTGAGAGCGGCGACGCCGTCCTCGCCCGTGTCACCCGGGGCATGGCCGTCATCGACGTCAACGGCGAGCAGGCCGGCACGGTCGGCGGAGTCCAGTTCGCGGGTACCGACGTGCTGCCGGAGGCCCCGCTCGGGATCGCCGAGGACCTGGTTGACACCGGCTACGTACTCATCGACGGCGCCGGGCACCTGGCCAACGACGCGTACGCCGGGGGCGATCAGATCGACGACGTAACCGACGTGGTCCTGCTGAACGTGCCCCGCCTGGACCTGGTCCGGGTCGGGTCCACGACGGCCTGACGCCGTCCCCGCGCGGTACCGGAGGTCGGCTGCCGGCCACAGCGGTGTGGGCCGGCGAACTCGGCCGCCTGTCGAGCCCCGCGCCGATCAGCTCGAGGCCGCGGAACAGGTCCTCGCACTCGGCGACGTTGCGGGGGCTCGGTCGGGGAGACGCGCAAACTGTAGCGCTCCGCCCGGCCGGATCAACCGGCCGGGCGGGCGGGCAAGCACGTCGATCAGACCTGACCGGCCGTGCGGGCGCCGGGTCGCAGGTAGACGGCCCAGGTGACCAGCACGCACAGCGCGTAGAAGGCGATGAACCCGACGTACGCCGCGTCCGCGCTCTTGGTCTCCAGGAAGGACTGCCGGAAGGCCAGGTTCACCAGCACGCCGCCGAGGGCGCCGACCGCTCCGGCGATGCCGATCACCGCGCCGGACAGCCGCCGGGCCTTCGGCTCATCGGCCGGGTGCTTGGCCTTGAAGATCGCCGGGATCATCTTGTACGTCGAGCCGTTGCCGACGCCGCTGAGGATGAACAGCGCCACGAAGCCGACGATGTACAGCGGCAGCGACTTCGACTGGGCGGCCAGCAGCACGACCGAGGCGCCGACCGCCATCGCGATGAAGTTCACGAAGGTCACCTTCGCGCCGCCGAGCCGGTCCGCGAGGGCCCCGCCGAGCGGGCGGATCAGCGAGCCGAGCAGCGGCCCGAGGAAGGTCAGGTACGCGGCCTTGACCGGGGTGCCGAACTCGGTGTGGAACTGCACCTGCAGCACCTGGCCGAAGGCGAACCCGAAGCCGATGAACGACCCGAAGGTGCCGATGTAGAGCAGCGACATGATCCAGGTGTGCGGCTCGCGGGTGGCGTCCCGCATCGCGCGCTTCTCACTGCGTACCTGGGAAAGGTTGTCCATGTAGAACGCCGCGCACAGGGCGGCGATCACGATCAGCGGGATGTAGATGCCGGCCACCAGGCCCGGGTGGCCGGCGCCGAAGACGGCCAGCACGAACAGGCCGACCAGCTGCACGGCGGCGACGCCGAGGTTGCCGCCGCCGGCGTTGATGCCGAGCGCCCAGCCCTTGAGCCGGTTCGGGTAGAACGCGTTGATGTTGGTCATCGAGGAGGCGAAGTTGCCGCCGCCGACGCCGGCCACCGCGGCCAGGATGATCAGTGTCGTATAGGAGACGCCCGGCTTGATCAGGAAGGCCGCGAGCACCGCGGGGACCAGCAGCAGCGAGGCGCTGAAGACGGTCCAGTTGCGGCCGCCGAAGCGGGCCACCGCGAAGCTGTACGGGATCCGCAGGGCCGCGCCGACCAGCGTCGGCACCGCCGTGAGCAGGAACTTTCCGGCCGGGTCGATGCCGTAGGCGGGGCCGAGGAAGAGCACCAGAACCGACCACAGCGACCACACCGAGAAGCCGATGTGCTCCGAGAAGATCGAGAAGATCAGGTTCCGGCGGGCGATCCGGGCGCCGCCGTTCGTCCAGAAGGTGCGGTCCTCCGGGGCCCAGTCGTCGATCCAGTGTCCGCGAACGGTGACTGCGGGGCGGGCAACGGGCAACGTAGTTGTCATGTCAGATCTCCAAGAGAATCTCGTCGTTGTCAATGCGGACGGGATAGGTGGAGACCGGCGACTGACCGCTGAGCGAACAGCCCGTCGAGAGGTCCCAGGCGTATAGGTGGAGGGGGCAGACGACCTGCTTCAGGTCGATCTGCCCGTCCGCGAGCGGGCCGCCCTTGTGCGGGCACACGGCGGAGAGTGCCCGGATCGAGCCGTCGCGGAGCCGGAACACGGCGATCATCTCGCCGTCGATGGCGAAGGTGCGGCCTTCCCCGACGGGGATGTCGTGGATCGTGCCGAGCGAGCGCAGCGTCTTCATGCCCGCACCGGAACCTGGGGCAGCACGGTCAGCGGCAGCGAGGTGCGGAACTGTCCCGGGGTCACCGGCTCGGCACGTTCCTTCCACGGATCCCGATAGGCGCCGACCGCCGCGTCCATCCGAGCGTCCAGCTCGGCGGCGATGCCCTCGGCGTCCTCCACCACCACCGCCCGGATCTTCTCGATCCCGACCCGCGGCACCCACGCATAAGTACGCTCCAGCCAGTTCCCATTCTCCCGGTAGTACTGCAGGAACCGCCCGGTCAACGTGATGACTTCGTCCGGCGAGGACACGGTGGCCAGCAGATCACCCTTGCGGACATGCGCGCCGGCCGCACCACCGACGTAGATCTCCCAACGGCCGCCGTCAACAGCAACAACACCCAGATCCTTGACGTACGCCTCGGCACAGTTCCGCGGGCAGCCAGTGACCGCAAGCTTCATCTTCCCCGGCCCCTCGATCCCCTGGAACCGCTCCTCGATCGCAATCCCGAGGGCGGTGGAATCGCCGACGCCGAACCGGCAGAAGTCCGACCCCACACACGTCTTCACCGTGCGGAAACTCTTCGCGTACGCATACCCCGACGGCATGTCCAACTCGGCCCAGATCTGCGGCAACTTCTCCTTCGGAATACCCAGCAGATCGATCCGCTGACCACCGGTCAACTTCACCATCGGCACCCCATGCCGCTCGGCCACCTCAGCAATCCGCCTCAGATCAGCCGGAGTGGTGACACCACCCTTCATCTGCGGCACCACCGAAAACGTGCCATCACGCTGAATGTTCGCGTGCACCCGATCATTGATGAACCGGGCGTCCCGCTCATCGACGTACTCGGCGCCCCACATCATCTTCAGCAGCGACGCCAAACCCATCTTGCTCTTCGCGTCCTCCTCACCGCCCAGCTTCGCGAACACCGACGACACCGACTTCAGCTGATAGAGCCGGATCGCATCCATCAACTCCGGCTTCGGCATCGGCACACCCGGCACGTAATACGACGCGGCCGGATCCTCCTCGACCTCACCACCCGCCGCCCACTCCACAATCCGCCGCACCAACGGCTTACAGGTGCCACAACCCTTCCCCGCCCGCGTCTTGTCCATGACACCGCCGACGGTCCTGCAGCCACTGTCCACACAGGCCTTGATTTCGCCCTTGCCGACGCCGTTGCAGTTGCACACCTGCTCGTCGTCGGCCATCTCGGCCGGGCTCACCTCGCCGACCGGACCGCCCAGGTCGAACAACAACCCGGCCCGATCCTCCGGCAACGGCAACCCTCGATCGAACGCCTGCATCAGAAACGCGGCCTTGCGGTTGTCGCCGACCAGGATGGCGCCCACCAGCCGCCCGTCGCGGATGACCGCGCTCTTGTAGACACCCTTCCTCGGCTCGGCGTACTCGATCAGCTCGTCGTCCTCCTGCTGCGGCTCGAGCAGGCCCATCGAGGCGACGTCGACGCCGGCCACCTTCAGCTTCGTGGCGATCTGGGAGCCGTGGTACGCGGCCTGCCGGTTGGCGCCGGTGAGGTGGTCGGCGAGCACCTTGGCCTGGTCCCACAGCGGGGCGACGAGGCCGTACAACTCGCCGCGGTGCTGCGCGCACTCGCCGACGACATAGATGTCGTCCTCGCCCTGGGCGAGCATCTGGTCGTCGACCACGATGCCGCGCTCGACGACCAGGCCGCTGTCCGCCGCGACCTGGGTGTTGGGCCGGATGCCGGCGGCCACCACCACCACGTCGCACTCGATGTGGCGGCCGTCGGCGAGCTTGACCCCGGTGACCGCGTGCTTGCCGGTGATCTCGGTGGTCATCCCGTTGACGATCACGTCGATGCCGAGCTTCTGCTCCACGGCGGTCTTCAGGGTCGCGCCGGCCCGCTCGTTGAGCTGCCTCTCCATCAGGTGGCCCACGGCGTGCACGAGGGTCACGTGCGGCATGTGGTTCTGCAAGCCGCGGGCGGCCTCGAGGCCGAGCAGGCCGCCGCCGATGACGACCGCACGCTCGTGCTCCTTGGCGTACCGGATCATCGCGCGGGTGTCGTCGAGCGTGCGGAACACGAAGACGCCCTGGTGGTAGCCGCGGCCCGGGACGTGCGCACCCTTGATCGGCGGGACGAAGGCCGAGCTGCCGGTGGCGATCACCAGCTTGTCGTACGGGGTGGCGGTCCCGTCGGTGGCGTACACCTGTTTGGATTTCCGGTCGATCCGCTCGATGCGGACCCCGGCGTGCAGCGTGATGCCGTTCTCGGCGTACCAGGAAAGGTCGTTCAGGAAGATGCCGGACTCGTCCTCCACGCCCGCGAGCACATTGGACAGCATGATCCGGTTGTAGTTGCCGTAGGGTTCGTCGCCGAACATCGTGATGTCGAAGTCGCCGCCCCGGGCGAGGATCTCCTCCACCGTCCGGGCGCCGGCCATGCCGTTTCCAATGACCACCAAGCGCTGTTTAATCACGACGAGGATATTTCCGGGCCATTGTTTTCTGCCCGGACCGTCGCGATTGCGCGAACGTTCGGAAAACCCTACAAGCGACCGTACGCGGTTGTGAGAACCCGCAGCGCTACGGCGCCCGCCAGAACGCGCCGGGCAACTCGGCCACCTCGGCACCCGAGCGTTCCAGGTCGGCGGCCCAGGGCAGCATCCGCCGGAAGGTCGGCTCGCCGGTCTCGGCCAGCTCGCGGATCACCGCGACGTTGCGCTCGACCCGCCCGAGGATCGCGTCGCGCACCGCGGCCGGGTCGCCGGTGTAGCCGTACGCGTCGAGGAACAGGTGGAACCGCCGGCGGCGGTCGGCCGGGTCGGTGAACCCGACCGGCTCGGCTATCCCGGCGGTCAGCAGCGGCGTCCAGGTGAGCGCCGAGAAGGCCAGGTCGCCCTCGCGCTCGGACGGGCCGGCGGTGTCCCAGTCGACGAAGCCGACCAGGCCGTCCTCCCCCCAGACCGCGTTCCACGGCGCGGCGTCCAGATGGGCGATGACCAGGCCCGGCTGCCACGGCCGCCCGGTGAACCAGACCGCGCCGTCGGCCGGCCGGAACGTCTCGGTCAGGTCGTGCAACCGGCGCAGCCACCGGCCGACCTGCCGCAGCGCGCCGTCCGACCGCACCCACTCCGGCCACGGCGAGGTCTCGCCCAGGGTCAGCCCGGGCAGGAAGGTCAGCCGCTCGCGCCCCTGGTCGTCGAAGCCCCGGGCGAACGGCGCGCCGGCGAAGCCGGCGTCCTCGAGGTGCCGCAGCACCGAGTGCACGCTCGCCGTCCACGGCTCGGCCCGGCGGCGAACCTCGTCGCCCACCCGTACCGCCCCGAAACTGCGGCCGCCGGCCAGCTTCTCTTCGGTCACGGGTCCGTTTCTACCCGGGTCAGGCCCCCACCGCGACCGAATACTCGCCGGCTCCCATCCCGGCGGCATCCCGCGCCTGCTCGTAGCGGCGCAGCACGAGCCCGGCCACCGCGGGGTCCAGGCAGAGCGGCGGCGTCACGACATCGGCCCCGGCGCGGTGCAGGGTGCGGTAGAAGAGCCCCTCCGCCAGCAGATAGGCGGCGATCGCGATCCGGCGCGCACCACCCCGGCGCAGATCGGCGACCACATCCGCCACCTTCGGGTCGCTCCCCGAGGCGTACGCCACCTGCGCGCCCACCCGCGCGGCCAACTCCCGAATGCTCGCTCGCCAGCCCGGATCCGCCGACCCGGCCGCGGCCAGCACCACGGCGTCCGCCCGCGGCAGGTTCCGGGTCAGGCTCTGCAGAAGCACCTCGTCCGGGCCGAGCGTCCCCGCCACCGGGATCCCCGTCCCGGCCACCGCCTCGGCGATGTCCACCCGCACGTGGTAGCCGGCCGACAGCAACAGCGGCACCACCACCGCGTCGCGCACCCCGGCCACCACCTCGGCGACGTGCGGCCGCTGGACATCCACGTAGGAGAGCCGCACGTCGAGGTCCGGCCGCCGGCGCGCGACGGCGCCGACGAGCTCGCGGATCTGCCGCTGACCGGATGCCGATCGGGTGCCGTGGGCCACGGCGAGCAATGTGGGTCTCAACAGGGCGCTGCCTCTCTCTGCTGTGGTGTCCGGGCAGCGTCGACCGGGATCCTGTTACGCGGGCTCGTCCACGCGCAGGCGGTAGCCGCGCTTGATGACGGTCTCGATGTGCTTGCCGGAGCCGAGCGCGGTGCGTAACCGGGCCACCGCGACGTCGACGGCGTGCCCGTCGTTGCCGCGCGGCAGCACGGCGATCAACTGGTCCTTCGACACGACCGCGCCCGGCCGGGCGGCCAGCGCGCCGAGGATGGCCATCGTGGCCGGTGCCAGCGGCCGGAAGACGTCGTCCAGCAGCACCGCGTGCCCGCGGACCTCCAGCGTCTCGCCCGCCACGCGCAGCCGGACCGCGCGCTTGGGCAGCTCGTCGGTGAGCGTCTTGATCAGCGCGCCGAGCCGGAACCGCTCCGGCATCACCACCGGCACCGCCCGCTCGGCCAGCGGTGCCGCGGTGACCGGGCCGACGCAGGCGACCAGGGTGTCCGCGCGGAAGCGGTCGAGCACCCCGTCGGCGTCCCCGCCGGCCAGGCTCAGGAACGACCTGACCGCGGGCGCGCTGGTGAAGGTGATCGCGTCGATCTGCCCGGCGACGATCTGCTCGACCAGGCGGCGCACCGGCGCGACGTCCGGCGGCGGAACCCACCGGTAGACCGGCACCTCGACCACGGCGGCGCCGGCGGCCCGCAACGCGGCCACGAACTCGGTCTGCGGCTCGCCGTGCTCCTGCACCACGATGCGGTGCCCGGCGATGCCCTCGTCGAGCAGCTTGGCCAGGATCTCCTCGGAGGCCTCGGTCTTGGCCGCCCACTCCTCGGTGAGCCCGGCCGCCCGGATCGCGCCGCACGGTTTGGGGCCGCGGGCGAGGATCCGCGCCTGGCCGAGCACCTCGCGCAGCCGATCGCCGAGCCCCCAGCCCTCGGCGGCCTCGACCCAGCCGCGGAACCCGAAGCCGGTGGTCGCGATGACCAGGTCGGGAGCGAGACCGATGCAGGCCTCGGTGGCGGCGTGCAGGGCGTCGTCGTCGGCGAGCGGCACGATGGTGAGCGCCGAGGCGGTCACCACCCGGGCCCCGCGACGCTGCAACAGCGCCGCCATCTCGTCCCGGCGCCGCTCGGCGGTCACCGCGACGGTGAAGCCCGCCAGCGCGCCCTCGCTCATCCGCTCCCCATCCCGCCCGCGCCGTTCCGCAAGCTTGCCTGCCGCAAGCGTTGCGAGCTGCGGTTACCGCTTCGTCGAACCGGGGTTTCGGTGGCGTCAACGCGCATGCACAACCGGGCTTTCCCGGTTGTGAGACCAGGTTACTCGGGGTCCTCGACGATCCGGCGGACGCCGGCCCGCAGCCGGTACACCTCGATCCGGCCGTCGATGAAGCCGATCCGGTAGTCACGGCCGAAGACGGGATTGCCGGCCTGGACGGCGTCGCGCTTGCCCAGCAGGCCGTCGGTGCGGCCCGCGTCGTACGCGCGGAACTCGTCATCCATCGAGCTTGCCGCCCATCGCCTGGCGGATCGCGGCGACCAGCGCGTCCTCGAACGCGGCGAGCTGCCCGTCGACGAGGCCGACCTGGTAGTCGGCGCCGGTCTCCGGGTTCTCCGCGCGACCCGCGTCCTCGCGGCCGGCCCGGCCGTCCGCGTGGCCCTCACCGTAGGCAACAAGAGCGTCGTCCATCCCGGCTCCCCTCACTCTGTGTCAGGGAGACACTGTCACGAACAGTGATCTTCGCGCCCACCGGCCGATCGGCCAGAAATGGCTGCGCGGGTGTGACGGACCTCCCCCTCGAGGCCCGGCACACCCGCGACAACTACGCAGCGCGACGGTCGCGCCGCGGACGGCTCACGCCGGGCGCGGCAGCAGGCCCGACATCCGCCAGAACGGCTTGCCCGGCCCATCGACCAGATCGAGATCATTGAGGTACGCGACGACGCGCTCGCCGGACCATCGGAGGGTCTCGCGGAAGCGCGGGTTGGCCAGCGCCGCCCGATGACCGACCGCCGGGTCGATGCCCACCGACCGGTACACGTCGGGGTGGATCAGTCGCGTGCCGCACAGGTGTGCGGCCCGGCCGATCACCAGCTTGTCGAAGGTGAGCCGCCCCCGGCCGGCCGCGCGCACCTGACGGGCCAGCTCCTCCCGGGCGTACCGGACGTGCCGGGCCTCCTCGACCACGTGGATCCGGCTGACCATCCGGACCAGCGGCTGCAGCTGCTCGTCGGCCATCGCCTCGCGCTGCAGCGTGTCCAGGATCTCCTCGCAGATCAGGATCGCGGCGAACATGCGCGGGCCGACGCCGGTGGCACCGATCCACTTGCCCAGGAACGCGTCGACCCCGCCCGGGCGGTAGACCGGGGTGCCCAGCTTGGCGATCATCCGGCCGAACATCACCGAGTGCCGGCACTCGTCGGCGATCTCGGTGAGCGCGTACTGCGCGTGCGCGGTGGTCGGGTCCTGCTTGTAGTAGCCCCGGACGAGCAGCTGCATGAGGATCGTCTCGAACCAGACGCCGAGCCCGGCGATGCTGGCCAGCTCGTGCCGGGTCAGCGTGATCCGCTGCTCCTCGGTCAGCCCCTCCCAGAGCGACGTGCCGTTGAGGCTCGAGCGGTGCGGGGGCACGAAGTAGAGGCCCGGGACGAACGGCGCCTCCCAGTCGATCTCCACCTCGGGGTCGTACGAGTGCTCGGCGGAGGAACTCAGGAGGCGCGTGGCGGTGCGTTCGCGGTCCGTCGTCGTCATGATCTCCTCCAGTGGCTGTGACAGACTTGACGTTACCTCCGGTAACAGTTACTTGTAGTACTATGAACCGCGAAGAGGAGCCGGTCAATACCGACGGGCGCCGCGGCCGCTGGGCCGGGCACCGCGAGCAGCGGCGCGCCGAGCTCACCGAGGCGGCCATCGAGGCGATCCGTGAGCTCGGCCCCGACGTGGCGATGGACGCGATCGCCGCGCATGCCGGGGTCAGCAAGCCGGTGCTCTACCGCTACTTCGCCGACAAGTCGCAGCTGTGGCTCGCGGTCGGGCAGCGCGCGGCCGAGATGGTCGTCGAGGCCATCGCCCCGGCGGTCGCCCAGGTCCGCGAGGAGCGGGACGTGATCGCGGCGGCGATCGACGCGTACCTCGCACACATCGCCGCGGACACCGAGCTCTACCAGTTCGTGGTGCACCAGCCGGACGTGGCGCGCAGCCGGGACGTGGTCGCCGACGTGGTCGACACGGTGGCCAGCGGCATGGCCCGGATCTTCGGCGACCGGCTGCGGGCCCGCGGGCTCGACTCGGGCGCGGCGCTGCCCTGGGCGTACGGGGTGGTCGGCTACGTGCAGACGGTCGGCGACTGGTGGCTGCGCCAGCAGCAGCCGATCAGCCGCGAGGCGCTCGGCGACTACCTGACGACGTTTCTGTGGGGCGGCGTGTCCGGCATCGCGCACGCCGCCGACATCCCCGGCGGTCTCGCCGCCTACCAGGAGGAGACGAGGCATGGACTCGCCTGACTACGAGACCAGACTTCCCGACGAGGAGTATCGCGGCCCGGCCACGCTGCGGATCGGCGACCAGGACCTGACCGTGTCGATCCGGGTGTCCGCGCACTTCGAGCCGGTCGAGGGCCGGTTCCGCTGGGCCGGGCGCACGACGCCGGACGACGATCTGCGGTCGCGGGTCAGCTCGGGCCTGCGCGACGGGCAGCTGACCATCGGGAAGTCGCCCCGGACCCCGGTGAAACTCAGCGAGCCGGACCCGTGGGGCGGCATCCGGCTCTCCGGCACGGGCACCCCGCCGTGGTTCCACTGAGCCGCCGGTCAGCCGTCCCGGCGCAGGTCGCGCGGGCTCTTGCCGAACCAGCGGCGGACCGCGCGGGTCAGCGCCGACTGCTCGGTGAGGCCGACCATCGCGGTGACCTGGCTGAACGGAAGGTCCGTGGTGGTGATCAGGCGGTGCGCGGTCTCCCGGCGTACCCCGTCCTGCAGCTGGTCGAAGGTGGTGCCCGCGGCGGCGAGCCGGCGCTGCAGGGTGCGCGGATGGGTCTGCAGGCGGCGGGCGACCGCGGCGATGTCGGCCGGCGACGAGCCGAGCGACTGGGTGATCAGCCGGCGCACCTGCTCGTCGAGGGGCTGCTCGGGGGCCGGGAAGTGGGCGCGCATGTAGTCGAGGGCCACCTCGCGCAGCACCCGGTTCGCGCCGTCGACCCGGGCCTCGGTCACCGACACCGGCACCCGCAGCACGGCGGCCGGCTGCCCGAAACGGACGTCCGCGCCGAAGAACTCCGTGTAACAGGCCACGGGAGCGAGCGGACGGTGAGTGAGGTGCACCGACCGCAGTCCGTAACGTCCGCCGCTGAGCAGCACGGTGATCCGGTGCAGCAGGCCGAGGCCGTTGTCGCAGACCTGCGGCGGCATCGGGTCCATCTCCGTCGAGCCGTAGCGCAGCCCGACCACCCCGGGGCGGCCGGACGGGTCGGCGACCTGCGCGATGGTCAGCGCCGGGGAGTGCACGAAGAGGAACCGGCTCGCGCAGTCGAGCGCCTCGCCGAGGGTCGCCGAGTTCTCGATCGCGATGGCGAGCGGCCCGAGGATCGCGGTGTCCTGCCGGGCGGCCAGCCGCAGCCCCAGGTCGGGGCAGTCGCGGTCGGCCGCCGCCGCCTCCAGCAGGCGCCCGGCCACCAGCGACGGCATCACCGCGTCGTCGGTGTCGGTCAGTGCCGCGTCCACGCCGTGCGCCGCGAACAGCGCCCGGCCGTCGCCTCCGAGATCGTCGACGAGCGTGGGCAGTCCGCGCAGCCCGGCGGCTCGGACCATCGAACCCATGTCGCGAAAGGATAAATGAGTGTCGCGCGAAGGCAAGTCGGCGGGCGGGATCGGTCACGAGACTGAGACCATGGCCGATCATTTCGACGTTCTCATCATCGGCGCCGGCCTGTCCGGGATCGGCGCGGCGTGGCGGCTGCAAGAACAACTGCCGGGCAAGACGTACGCGATCCTGGAGGCCCGCGACGCGATCGGCGGGACGTGGGATCTGTTCCGCTACCCCGGCGTGCGCTCGGACTCGGACATGTACACCCTGAGCTACCCCTTCCGGCCGTGGCGCGAGCCGGAGTCGATCGCCCCGGGCGACAAGATCCGCCGGTACATCGAGGAGACGGCCGCCGACGGCGGGATCCTGCCGCACATCCGGTTCGGCGCGCGGGTGGTCACCGCCGACTGGTACACGCCCGATGCCCGCTGGACCGTCGGTCTCGCCGACGGATCGTCGCTGACCTGCAATTTCCTGTACGGCTGCGCCGGGTACTACGACTACGCGACCGGCTACCAGCCCGACTTCCCGGGTGTCGCGGACTTCTCCGGCCGGGTGATCCATCCGCAGTTCTGGCCGGCGGATCTGGACTACACCGGCAAGCGCGTCGTCGTGATCGGCAGCGGCGCGACCGCCGTGACGCTGGTGCCGGCGATGGCCGCGGACGCCGCGCAGGTGACCATGCTGCAGCGCTCCCCCACCTACATGACCGTGCTGCCGGAACGGGACGTGATCGCCGACGGGTTGCGGCGGGTGCTCCCGCTCGGCCTCGCCAACCGGCTCACCCGGGCCAAGAACATCGCGCTCACCCAGGGCTTCTACCAGCTCGCCCGGCGGCGGCCGCAGAGCGTACGGAAGCTCCTGCGGTCCGTCGCCGTTCGCGCCCTGAACGATCCGGCGTACGTGGACGAGCACTTCAACCCGAAGTACGACCCGTGGGACCAGCGCCTCTGCGTGATCCCGTCGGGCGACCTGTACCAGGCGATCAAGTCGGGCAAGGCCGGCATCGTGACCGACCACATCGACACGTTCGTGCCGGAGGGCATCCGGCTGCGCTCCGGCCGCGTGCTCGAGGCCGACATCGTCGTCTCCGCGACCGGCCTGTCGCTGCTCCCGATCGGCGGCGTGCGGGCCACGGTCGACGGCCGGCCCGTCGACATCGGCGAGACCGCCGCCTACCGCGGCATCATGCTCGGCGAGGTGCCGAACCTGGCGTACTGCATCGGTTACGTGAACGCCTCCTGGACGCTGCGCGCCGACCTGTCGCACCGCTACGTCATGCGCCTGCTCAAGCACATGGACCGCAACGGCTACGCGGTGGCGACGCCGCAGACCCCCGGCGGCCGCGGCCGACCGCTGCTGGACCTCTCGTCCGGGTACGTGCAGCGCGCGCTCGACAAGTTCCCCCGCCAGGGCGACCGCGACCCGTGGCTGGTCCGGCAGAACTACCTGCGCGACGTGCTGACCACCCCGCGCGCCGACGTCACCCGCGACATGACCTTCACCCGCCGTCCCGCCACCGCCCCCTTGGAGGAGATCGCCTCATGACCCCGTATCACTTCGGCGGCCGCACCGCCGTGCTGACCGGCGCGGCCAGCGGCATCGGCGAACAGCTGGCCTACCAGCTGGCCGCCCGCGGCAGCGACCTGGTGCTGGTCGACGTCGACGCCGCCCGGCTCGAGGAGGTCGTGGCGCGGATCGCCCGGGTCACCCCGGGCCGGTCGGTGCAGACCCTGGTCGCCGACCTGTCCGACCGTTCGGCGGTCGAGGGGGTGGCCACCCAGGTGCTGGCCGAGCACCCGGCGATCGGGCTGCTGATCAACAACGCCGGGATGGCCCTGGGCGGCCGGTTCGACCAGGTGACCGTCGACGAGTTCGAGCAGGTCATGAACGTGAACTTCCGGGCGCCGTTCCTGCTGACGCACGCGCTGCTGCCGTCGCTCAAGGCCGCGCCCGGCGCGCATCTGGTCAACGTGTCCAGCCTGTTCGGGCTGATCGCGCCGGCCGGGCAGTCCGCGTACTGCGCCAGCAAGTTCGCGTTGCGGGGGCTCAGCCAGGTGCTGCACAGCGAGCTGGCCGACGACGGCATCGGGGTCACCACCGTGCACCCGGGCGGGATCCGCACCCGGATCGCGGAGAACGCGGTGGTGGGCAGCGGGGTACCGAGCGAGGAGGTGGAGCCGAACAAGGAGCTGTTCGCCAAGCTGCTCACGTACCCGCCGGAGAAGGCCGCGCGGCAGATCCTGGACGCGGTCGCCAAGCGCAAGGCCCGGGTGTTGATCGCCGCCAGCGCGAAGCTGCCGGACCTGCTCGCCCGGCTGCTGCCGGTCGGGCACGAGCGGATCGTCAAGGCCGCGACGTCCGCGTCGGTCTCCCGCCGGCGCGCGCCGCAGGGGGTGGCCCGATGAACTACGTGACCGTACGCGACGCCCGGATCCGCTTCCACGAGACCGGCGACCCGGACGCGCCGCCGGTGGTGCTGCTGCACGGCATCGGGCGCAGCCTCGAGGACTGGTCGGCCCAGCACGAGCTGCTCTCCACCGACCACCGGGTGATCGCGGTCGACCTGCCCGGCTTCGGGCTCAGTCAGCGCCATCCGGAGAGCACCACGCTGGTGTCCCTCGCCGACGGCGTCTGGCAGACGCTGGACGCGATCGGCGAGACCCGGCCGATCCACCTGATGGGCAACAGCCTCGGCGGCGCGGTGTCGATGCAGATGGTGGTCGAGGACCCGGCCCGGGTGTCGACGCTGACCCTGGTGAACAGCGCCGGCTTCGGCCGGGAGGTCACCTTCGCGCTGCGCGCGCTGGCGATCCCCGGCATGGGCAAGCAGCTGCTGGCGCACATCGACCGGCGCACCGCGCCGCGCCTGGAGCGCACGCTGTTCGCCTCCCGGGAGATGGTCACCCCCGAGCGGATCGAGATGGCCATCAGGCTCGCCCGCCAGCCGGACTTCCGCGCGGTCTACCTGGAGATCGCGCGGGCGCTGGGCGGCATCCGGGGGGTCGCCGCGGGATGGCGCTCCGAGCTGTTGCCGCGCGTCGCCCGGCACGCCAAGCCGACGCTGGTCGTGTGGGGCGACCGCGATCACATCCTGCCGGTGTCGCACCTGCCGGCGGCCCGGGCGGCGTTCCCCGACGCGCAGTGGCACCTGTTCGAGCGCACCGGGCACATGCCGCAGCTCGAACGGCCGGCCGAGTTCGCCCAGTTGGTGCGGCCGCTGCTGGCTCAGGTCACGGCGTGAGGGCGTAGGGTCGCCTTACCATGGGCGACCCACACCACCACGATCAGCACGCACACGACGGGCACGGACACGACGGGCACAGCCATGGCGTCTCCGCCGACGCCGATCGCAGATGGCTGACCATCGCGCTCGCCCTGATCGGCGTCTTCATGGCCGGTGAGGTCGTCGCCGGCCTGATCGCGCACTCCCTCGCGCTGCTCTCCGACGCCGCGCACATGCTCACCGACGCCGGCGGCATCGTCCTGGCGCTGGTCGCGATCCGGCTCGCCGCGCGGCCGCCCAAGGGCGGGTTCACCTTCGGCCTGAAACGCGCGGAGATCCTCTCCGCCCAGGCCAACGGCCTCACCATGCTCATCCTCGCGGTCTGGCTGGCCATCGAGGCGGTCCGCCGGCTGCTCCACCCGCCCGAGGTGGCCGGCGGCCTGGTCCTGGTCACCGCCCTGGTCGGCATCGCCTTCAACGTCGCCGCGACCTGGGCGATCGGCCGCGCCAACCGGGCCAGCCTCAACGTCGAGGGCGCCTTCCAGCACATCCTCAACGACCTGTTCGCGTTCATCGCCACCGCCGTGGCCGGCCTGATCGTGCTGCTCACCGGCTACACCCGGGCCGACGCCGTCGCCACCCTGATCGTCGTCGCGCTCATGGTCAAGGCCGGTCTCCGGCTGATCCGCGAGTCCGGGAAAATCTTCCTGGAGGCGGCACCCAGCGGCATCGACCCGCCCGCGCTGGGCCGCCGGCTGACCGGCGTGGGCGGCGTGGTCGAGGTGCACGACCTGCACGTCTGGCAGATCACCTCCGGGCAGCCGGCGCTCTCCGCGCACGTGCTGGTCGCCGAGGGCCTGGACTGCCACGCCATCCGCGGCGAGATCGAGCAGCTGCTACGCCGCGACTACAAAATCACGCACAGCACCCTGCAGGTCGACCACGCCAACCCGGCCGAGCACTGCGAGGACGCACACGGCATCGCCTACCGACCGGCCTGACCCGGATGGGCCAATACTTCGTCGATGCGACGACCGGGGAGACACTGTGGAACCCGGCGACCAGGGTGGCGCAGCTCTTCTTCCGGATGACCGTGGCGTTGGTGCCGGTCGCCGACCGGCCGTGCGGGGTCGTGGATCTGGAGGCCGACGAATACGCCGTCGACCCGGAGGGTTTCGCCGCGTTCGTGGACGCGCTGGTGACGCAGTATCTGGGGTCGAACCATGCAATCTTCAAGGCGATGCTCGCCGGATATCTGCCGCAGGCGGTGGTGATGGTCGAGCGCAGCGGGCGGACGGTGGCCGCGTTGACGGCACCGGCCGAACGCTCGACCAGGGCGATCTCGCTCGGCGTTGACGCGTTTGCGCCTGCTGACGACCGGCGTGACCTCGTCCGGCGGGCAGCCGCAGCTGCACGCTCGATGCCAGGGGACCCGCTCAGCGCCGGGTGAGCTCGGGTGCGGGGAACAACTCGCGGAGGGTGAACGCCTCGGGTGTCGGGCCGGCGGCCTGGAGGCGGCCGAGGCGGGAGATTCCCTGGCGCAGGGTGGGGACCTGGCCGGCCGGGATCCACCACAGCACCAGTGCGGCCTGGTGCCCGTGCGGGTGGAACCAGTCCCGGCGGCGGCGCAGGTATTCGAGGTGCTGGGACTGGTACGCGTAGGCCCGGAGGTGCTCGGGCGACTCCCAGACCGAGAGCGTGTAGATGCGGCTCGGGTCGGTGGGCGCGGCGATCGTGCCGTCGCCGCTCTCCCCTTCCAGCCGCCAGACGAAGCCGGGTGAACGGTCGGCCAGCTCGTTCATCAGCGTGAGGCCCTCGACGAACTCGACCATCGAGGGGTCTTCCAGCGGGGCTCGGAGGCGGGCGGTGTTGATCTGGGCCAGGTGGAAGTCGCTCATGAGGTTCAGCTCACCAGCTCGGCACTCTAATGTCAACGGGATTACTTTTTAGAGACCGTCACACAGCACCGGCCGGGCGCCGCGTCCATCCGGGCGGCCCACCGGTCGTCCAGCCCGGCGCCGGCCAGCAGCCCGGTGATCATCGCGAGGTTCATCCCGCAGATCACCGGGGGGAACCGCTCGGCCAGCCGGTGGAACGGGCAGTTGCGCAGCTCGATCCGGTCCGGGCCGTCGGGCGCCGGCGCGTACCCCTGCCCGGCCAGCAGCTGGGTGACGTCGGCTTCCCCGGCGGCACCGGCCGGGACGCGTCGGCCGTGGCGCTGGGCGACCCGATACAGCGTCTCCTCGGCGCCGGCCTGTTCCAGGGCCTCGGCGAGCAGCTCGGCCGCGGCCTGGTAGGCGCGCGGCGGCACGCTGACCGCGTGCTCCGCCTCGGCCACCTGATACAGCTTGGCGGGACGTCCGGCGCCGGGGCCGGTCTTTCCCGACCGTCGGGCGTACGAGACCTCGAGCAGTCCCGCCGCCACGAGCTTGTCGAGGTGGAACGCGGCCAGGGTGCGGCCCACGCCGAGCGCCTCGGCGACCTCGTCCCGCCCGACCGGCCCCGCGCCCTCCGCGACCACCTGGTACGCCTGCCGCCGCACCCGGTCGGTGAGGCTGGCGAGGGCGTCGAGATCGTGCAGGTCTTCCGTCGTCACCCGGCCATCGTATTGCCAACGCGGCTTGTCACTAGAGCGGCTGGGTCACTGGACCGAGAGCCGGTCGAGGAGCTCCAGCGAGCGCTCGACGACCAGGTCGGTGGCCGCGGCGTCGAACGAGGGCAGCGAACTGTCGGTGAACAGGTGCCGGTCCCCGGCGTACAGGAAAAGCCGTCCTTGATCCGGGCCGATCGTCTCGACGAGGTCGCGCGCGGCGTCGACATCGCCCTCCAACGCAAAGAACGGGTCCTTTTCCATGCCGTGGATCTGCACCGGGACGCCGGCGGGCCACGGGCCGACCGCCCACTCGCCGTGTATGGGCAGGCAGGCCTCGTAGAGCAGGGCCCCGCGCGCGCCGGGACGGGTCTGGGCGAGGCGCTGGGCGGACAGCACGCCGAACGAGAAGCCGGCGAAGACCGCGGCCTCGGGCAGGTCGGCGGTGGCCCGCTCGGCGATGACCTCATCGCCGATCTGCTGGGACAGGGCGAAGCCCTCCTCGAGGCTGCCGGGCAACGCGCCGCCGAACAGGTCGGGGGTGTGCACGACGTGACCGCCGGCCCGCAGCCGGTCGGCGAACGCGAGAACGCCGTCGGTGCGGCCGCGCAGGTGGTGGAAGAGCACAACTTCGGCCATGACCTGGACTCCTGGCTCCGGACGGATACGTCGAACGATCCAACCACGTGAACCCGCTGCCCGCGGCCGCGCCGCCCGAGCTGATCATTGAGCACCATGGGCCGACGGAAGACGCACGATCTCACTCCCGAAGAGATCGTCACCGACCTGCATCCGTTCAACGAGTGGAGCGAGCGGCACACCCGGGCCGCGGTCGCCGAGATCGGTGAGTTGGTGCGTTACCTCAACCACGCGACGCAGCACCCGGAGGCACTGCCCGACCCGGCGGCGATCGGCGAGGTGCTGCGGCTGCTCGGCCAGTCGGTGCGGCGCCTTCCGCAGGTGGTGAAGCAGGCCGACGCCCGGCTGGCGGCCCTCACCGGGGTGGCGGCCGAGGGCGGGGCGGAGCTCGGCGAGCGGCTGGACGCGCTGGGGCTGGAGCTGGAGAAGGCCGGCTTCGCGGCGAAGCGGCACGCGCCGCCGGGCGGGACCGCCGCCGCGGACTGGTGAACGGCACGGCCTCGGGCGGGACCGCCGCCGCGGACCGGTGAACGGCACGGCCCCGGGCGGGACCGCCGCCGCGGACCGGTGAACGGCACGGCCCCGGTCAGAGGCCGATCAGGAACAGGACGCCGGCGGCGACCAGGCCGATCTCGACCAGCGCGACGAAGACGCGGTCGCTGATCCGGCCCACGATCCGCTTGCCCACCCAGGTGCCGGCCAGCGTCGCCGGCGTCAGGGCCAGACCGAACAGCAGCACGCGTACGGTGAGCAGGTCCCCGGCGCCGTAGGCGGCGATCTTCGACAGGTGCATGGTGAGCGCGCTCGCCGCCTCGGTCCCGATGTAGGCGGCCCGGGTGAGCCCGTAGGCGAGGAAGAACGGCGCGGTCAGCGGCCCGACCGAGCCCAGCAGCGCCGACCCGAGCCCGGAGACCGCACCGACCGCGGCGAAGCTCCGATCGGACGGCTTGCCCGGGTGCGGGCGCAGCCGGCGCCAGACGACCACGCCGATCAGGAACGCGCCGAGCACCCGCTTCAGCGCGCCCAGCGGCGCGTGCGCCAGCAGCAACCCGCCGGCGATCGCGAACGGCACCGCGCCGAGCGCGAACCAGCCGATCAGCCCCCAGCGCAGCTCGCGGCGGTTGAGCCAGGCCCGGAACCCGTTGCTGGACAGCTGGGTGAGCGTCAGCATCGGCACCGCGACCCGCAGCCCGAACAGGACGGTGAACACCGGCAGCAGCAGCACCCCGCCGCCGAACCCGGCCACCGCCGACAACAGCGCCAACCCGAAGGCCGCCGCCGAGGCCAGCGCGAGCGTCGGCACCTGATCAGCACTCACCCGGCAGCCGCCAAACCACAGTTCTTGCAGGTCCTTGGCATCTACCGCATTGTCGCACGACTAGTCTCGGCCTAGACTGGGCCGCATGGCCGAGCATCAGCACGAGCACCCGCACGGCGGCGTCCTCCACCGGATCAGGCACGCGGTCACGCCACACTCGCACGACGCCGCCGACCAGGTCGACGCGGCCCTGGAGGCGTCCCGCGAGGGCATGCGCGCACTGTGGATCTCGCTGGCCGGCCTCGGTGTCACCGCGGCGTTGCAGGCGCTCATCGTGGTCATCTCCGGATCGGTGGCGCTGCTCGGTGACACCCTGCACAACCTGGCCGACGCGCTCACCGCCGTCCCGCTGGGGGTCGCCTTCTGGCTCGGCCGGCGGGCCGCCACCCGGGCGTACACGTACGGTTTCGGCCGCGCCGAGGATCTCGCCGGCGTCGTCATCGTACTGGTCATCGCGGCGTCGTCGATCGCCTCGGCCGCGTTCGCGGTCGAGCGCCTGCTCCATCCGCGGACGATGACGCACCTGCCCTGGGTGTTCGCGGCCGGCGTGATCGGCTTCCTGGGCAACGAGATCGTCGCGCGGTACCGCATCACCGTCGGCCGGCGCATCGGGTCGGCCGCGCTGGTCGCCGACGGGCTGCACGCCCGCACCGACGGCTTCGCCTCGCTCGCGGTCGTGCTCGCGGCCGCCGGCACCGGGCTCGGCTGGGGCTGGGCCGACCCGGTCGTCGGGCTCGCCATCACGGTCGCCATCGCGTTCGTGCTCAAGGACGCCGCCCGCGAGGTCTACCACCGGCTCATGGACCGGGTCGAGCCCGAGCTCGTCGACCTGGCCGAGCGGATCCTGCGCGCCGTCCCGGGCGTCCGCGACGTCTCCGGGCTGCGGCTGCGCTGGATCGGTCACCGCCTGCACGCCGAGGCCGCCGTGGTGGTCGACGCCCGGCTCAGCCTGCTCGACGCCCACGAGATCGCCGCCGACGCCGGGCACCAGCTCACCCACGGCGTACCCCGGCTGGCCGGCGCGACCGTCCACGTCGACCCGGACAGCCATCCCGGCGAGGTGCACCACACCGGACTGTCGCACGAGCGCCGCGACCGGCTCGCCGCCGCCGGGCATTGACACCCGCGCACCAGCGACCAGCGTGCCGCGCCGATCGTTCAGCCGGTATGCACCCGCGGCCGCCCCTGCGCTCCCTGCACGTCTTCGGAACACCCAAAACCATGCTTGTGTACGACCGATGGGGCTCGCTGGGCCGGCCCGTCGTCCTCCTGCACGGCCTGCTCTTCGACCGCACCATGTGGTGGCCGGTCGCCGCCGAGCTGGCCTCGGCCCGCTGCACGGTGATCGCCCCCGACCTGCCCGGCCACGGTCAGTCGCCGCCCCGGGACGCCTGCCGGCTGGACGCCGTCGCCGCCGAGCTCGCCCGGCTCGTCGACCGGCTCGGGCTGCACCGCGCGCCGGTGGTCGTGGGACACGCCGGCGCCGCCCGGCTGGCGACGACCTTCGCCGCCGGCTACGCCACCCAGGCCGTCGTCACCCTCGACGTGCCACCGGCCGGCGCGACCGCCCCGGCCGACCTCATCGCGGCCGCCCACCTCGACCGGGTGCCGGAGGTCTTCCGCTGCTACGCCCGGCCCCGGCGGGAACCGGCGCTGCTCGACCCGTACGCAAGCTGGCTGGGCCGACCCACCACCCGCCGCAACCAACCCGCCCTGGCCGGCGGCGCGCGCAGCGGGCCCGCCCGGCCGGACCGGCCGTTCGCGCCGCTGAGCGACCCGGCCGGTCTCGCCGCGCATCTTCGGGAGCTGTTGTGACGTTCCGGAAAAGGGCGGAGGCGGAGGGTGCAGGCACCCTCCGCGACGCATAGCATGTGGCGTCGGGGCGATTCAGGCAGCGGGGCGATGCGAACCTCGGGGGCGGGAGAAATCATGGGCGACGACTTCCAGGATGCGCTCGCCCGGGTCAGCAGCTCGCTGGTGACCATGGCGAAGGCGGTCCGCGAGGCGATGCGCCAGGCCAGCACCGCCCTGCTCACCGCCAACCCCACGCTCGCCCAGCAGGTGACCGTCCGGGACGCCGAGATCGACGTGCTCTACCGGGTGGTCGACGACCGGGTCTTCGACCTGATCGTCCGCCGCCAGCCGGTCGCCGGCGACCTGCGGACGGCCCTGACCGCGCTGCAGGCCGCCGCCGACCTCGAGCGCATGGGCGACCTGGCCGCCCACGTCGCCCGGGCCACCCTGCGCCGGCACCCGACCGCCGCGGTCGCGCCCGAGCTGACCGAGCTGTTCCGCGCGATGAGCAAGGTCGCCGACGAGCTGGCCGGCAAGATCGTGGCGGCGCTGGCCGACCACGACGCGACGCTCGCCGCCGAGATGGACGGCGACGACGACGCGATGGACCAGCTGCACCGCCAGCTGTTCAGCGTCATGCTGCGCCCGGACTGGCCGCTGGGCGTCGAGGCGGCCATCGACGGCGCGCTGCTCGGCCGCTACTACGAGCGCTACGCCGACCACGCCGTCAACGTGAGCCAGCACGTCATGGTGCTGGTCGACGGCAAGAACGCCTGACGTCCCCTACGCCGTGGTGGCGGCGCGGGCGATTGCCGGGCGCGGCCAGAGGCAGCCGGCGAGGATGGCCAGGATCGGTAGCAGCGACAGGATGGCGAGCGGCTCGGCCCCGTAGATCACGAAGCCGCCCCAGTACACCGAGGGGCCGGCGCCGTTGCGATTGGTGTTGGCCAGCAGCGAACCGGTCGAGGTCGGAATGTTGCCCAGGCAGGCGGGGCCGAGCATGAGCAGCGTGGCCACGCAGAGCCAGGAGTACGCCCGCCGCACCCCCGGGCCGTGGCGGCGCATGCGCTTCGCGGTGTACAGCCCGAGCAGGGCGCCGAGCAGGGCGCCGGCCAGCCCGCCGGCGATGGTGTCGCGCAGGTGACCGGGCGGCTCGGCCCACATCACGGCGGCATCGAGGGTGGGCCGGTTGAGCTCGTCGCCCGGGACGACCTGCACCGAGGCGAAGTAACCGGCGCGTTCTCCGGTCACCTCGGCCTGCGCCGAGGGCGACGTGTCGGGCCCGTAGCGGTCGATCGTGGTGTGCACGTCGTGCCAGCCGTTCGCGCGCATCCGCGCCTCGACGGCGGCGGCGAGCTGCTCGTAGCCGGAGTCCGGGGGCACGGTGCCGCTGACACTGGCCCGGCCGACCCGGACGCCGGTGCCGCCGTGCAGGCTGTTGTCGCTGTACGGGTTCCAGAAGGTGTGCCGGCCGTAGTAGTCGACCCGCTCGGCGACGGGGCCGGGCAGGACCGTGCGGGCGAGACCGATCGCCGTGGTCCTGTCGGGCGCCATCGGGTCCACGCTCCGCCAGGCCAGCCAGGAACCGAGCGCGATACCGCTGAGCCCGCCCAGCACGGCGGCGACCGCCGCGACGACGAAGGCCCGGCGCCCGGTCTCGGCGATGCGCCGGCCGAGCCCGTGCCGCAGCAGCAGGGCAGCTTCCCGGGCGGGCGGCCGCGACCGGTCCGGGCCGGCGGCGTCGAGCAGCGTCGCGAGGATCTCCGGACCCCGTTCCCTCCGGTACCCCCGGGGATAGGCCAGCAACCAGCGACGGTACCTGCGGGCCAGGCGCGTGCTGCGGGGGTCGTCGGTCATGTGGGGGTCCCTTCGGCGCTCGGGGCGGCTAGGCAAGTCGGGGGGCACCGGCGGGACCTGTCCGGCGCAGCCGCTGGAGGACGATCCGGGCGTCGCGGCGCATCTGCTCGGCCTCGGCGGCCAGGGTGGACGCGCCCGGCCCGGTGAGCCGGTAGTACCGGCGGAGACGGCCGTCGACCGTCTCCTCCCGGTCGACCTCGACCAGGCCCTCGTCGGTGAGACGGTCGAGGGCCGCGTAGAGGGTGCCGGCGGCGAGGCGGACCGTGTCATCCGACAGCCGCGACACCTCTTTGATCACCGCATAGCCGTGCAGCGGGCCCGCGGCGAGCGCGGACATGATCAGAAAGCTCGGTCGTCGCATGCTCGCCATGCCGACCAATATACAGTTGATCGTGCTATTGGGAACCCGGCTGGCCGTGGCTTTCTACGCTGTCGGCATGCAGCTGACGGAGATGAGCGTGATGGGCTTCCGGACGTCCGTCACCGTGTTCCGGCGACCCGCCGGCGGGCTGCGCTGGGTGATCATCCCGACGATCCACATGGGACACGCCGACTACTACTGGGCGATCTGGCAACGGCTGCGCTCCTGCCAGGTGGTCATCGCCGAGACCTGGGACGGGCCCAGCTCGACCGGCATGGTCTATGCCAACGCGATGCGCCTGGCCCGTCAGCGAGCCGGCCGTGACCTGGTGGCCCAGGACATCGACTACGGCGCGCTCGGCGTACCGATCATCTTCCCCGACGACTACCTGGCGCCGGACGCCGGCCCGGACCGCCAGATGTCGCGTGCGGAGCGGGTGACCGCGACCGTGGTGACGCCGATCCTCGCGCTGCACATGGCCCTCACCGGCGACGGCGACTGGTTCGGCACCACCCGGCTCGACATCAACGACCTCACCGAGGTCCCGCGGGACGCCGTCGATCGCAAGCGGGACGACCTGCTGCTCGGCGTGCTGCGCGAGATCGACGGCGAGTTCGCCGCCGAGGACATCGAGGTTGCCGTCGTCTTCGGGGCGCTGCACATGCCGATCGTCGTCCGGGAGCTCGCCGGGAAGCTCGGCTACCGGGTGATGCCGGGCGCACAGTGGCTGACCGCCATCGACTACGACGAGCCGCCGCACCTGCGCAAGCCGACGCTCGACGGCTGGATGGACTGGTAGTCCGCTCCGGCGCCGTCCTGGCCGCCGACGCTGACTAGCCGGCCGCGGGGCGGCGGCCCCAGGCCGAGATCAGCGGCGCGAGCGTCAGGTCGAGCTCGCCGGCGTCGATGGCGGCCAGGTGCGCATCGATCTCGGCGTCGTCGGCCAACCCCGCCGCGAGCAGTTCGCCGCGTACGTGCCGGACGGTCGCCGCCTCCAGCCGGTTGCAGGCCGTGCCGCCGACCGGGAAGGAGCCCGTCGCGGCGACCTCGACCAGGCCGGCCGCACGCAATGCCCGCGGCAGCGTACGCCCGAAGCGCAGGTCCGCGCCGCGGCGCGTCAGCAGCTCGCGGACCGCGTCGCGCAGCCGGTTGGCCCGCCGCTGCGCCGGTCCGCTGTCGTCCAGGCAGGCCAGCGGCTGCAGGGCGGTATCGGCGTCCTCGACCAGCAGCCAGCCGCCGGGCCGCAGCGCGGCCGCCATCGTGGCCAACGCCCGGGAACGCTCGGGCAGGTGGACCAGCACGAGCCGGGCGTGCACCAGATCGAACGTCCCCGGCTCCGGCGGCGGATCGGCGGTGACGTCGTGCCGGCGCACCTCGTACCCGCCGCCCGCCGTCAGCCACGACGGGTCGATGTCCGTGGCCAGCACGTGCCCGCTCGGGCCGACGGCCGCCGCGAGCGCCGCCGGGATGCTGGGGCCACCGGCGCCCACCTCCCAGCAGCGCGAGCCGGCCCCGACCCCGAGCCGGTCGAAGTGCCCCCGCGTCACACCGTCGAACAGCTCGGCCAGCCAGGCGAATCGCTCGCCCGCCTCGGCGCGCGCGTTGTCCAGCAGGTAGCCGCGGGCGGGTTCGCCGCCGACGTCCGGCGGGCGGGGCGAGGAGCTCATCCCCGTATGGTCGCCTCCCCGGACGGCGATTCTGCACCGTGACGCGCCGGTGGCCGGTTACAGCCGGATCAGGTCGGCGATCTGCTCGGGCAGGCCGGGCGAGGTCATGACGTGGCCCATTCCGGGCACGATGTGCAGGACCGCGCCGGGAATCGCGGCGGCCAGGGCCTTGCCGTGAGCCGGCGGATGGACCGGATCCTGGTCGCCGTGCACGATCGAGGTCGGCGCGGTGATCGACGACAGCGGGACGAGCACGTCCGGCGAAGGCGTCCACGCGGCCCGGCCGTGGTTGGCCGCGGCCGCCGGGTCGGTGGCCCGCGACAGCGCCAGCTCCAGCATCGCCCGGGCGGCCGGTTCGTCGAACGGCCGGACCGGCCCGTTGAAGACCCGGAACAGGGTTACGTCGGACTCCACGCCCGCTGGCAGCCCGGCGGCCAGGTGCGCGAAGTACGCCGGCGCCGGCGGCGGCAGATCATCCGGGTCGGCCGGCTCGCCGGCCTGCGCCCGTGCCCACACCGGCCGCAGATCATGACCCATCGGCGTGCTCGATATGACCGTCAGCGACCGAACCCGGTCCGGCGCGTGCACACCCAGCCATTGCGCGATCATGCCGCCCAGCGAAGTCCCGGCCACGTGAGCGGAATCCAGTCCGTACCCGTCCAGCACGGCCAGGCAGTCGCGAGCCATGTCCCCGATCGTGTACGGGTGAGCATCGAAGTCGACGACGCTGGACCGGCCGGTGTCCCGATGATCGAATCGGAGCACCTGAACGCCCCGCTCGACAAGCCGGCCGACCAGCGCATCGGGGCAACTGACGCTCTGCGCGCCGGATCCCATCACCATCAGGACTGCGGGGAGCTCCGGATCCCCGACCCGCTCGGTCCAGATCCGCAGCGGGCCGGAGGCCACAAACCGCTCGTCGGCATCGACCATGGCGGCACGGTAGCCGCTACCTGCCGCCGCTCGCCGACATTTAGCGTAGGCCGGCCGTCGTGCGCTGTCGGCAGCCCCGGGACGCTGGACGAGGCCTTGTTCAACCTGGGACTAACCTCACTGTATGGACCTAGGGACTCGCGACGAGCTCCTGGGCCGCCTGGCTGAGGCAGTCGGGTCGATCGCCGTCGCACACCCGACTCGGGTCGCCATCGACGGGCCGCCCGCCTCGGGCAAGACCACGCTCGCCGACGAACTGGCCGTCGTCCTGCGCGCCCGGGGCCGCGACGTCATCCGCGCGACGATCGACGATTTCCTGGTCCCCAAGGCGCGGCGCTATCCGCGCGGCGAGTACTCGGCCGAGGGCTGCTACCTCGACGCCCACGACCACGACCGGCTGGCCCGGGTCCTGCTCGATCCGCTCGGTCCGGGCGGAGATCGACGTTTCCGACCTGCGCGTCTTCGTGTCGACCTCGCTCGAGACGACCGTGGATCGTGCCGTGATCCGAGAGCGCCGGGTGTCGTCCCGGGCTGAGGTCGAGCGCCGCTGGCGCGAGCGTTACATCCCCGCCCAGGAGTTCTATTTCGCTACGGTCCGCCCGACCGATCACGTCGACGTCATCGTCCACAACGATGAGCCCCGGCAGCCGGTCTGGGAGACCCGGTAACACCGAAAGTCCACTGCGCCCCTGCTCAGCCGGCGCTGAGCAGCACCGCCGGGCGGTTGCGTTCGCGCATCGCCGACCACGCCATGAAGCCGGCCAGCACGGCGACCAGCGCCGCGGACGCGCCGTAGGTGCCCAGCCCGAGGCCGCCCTTGACGACCGGCTTGGTGAAGAAGTCGCCGACCGTGGCGCCGAGCGGGCGGGTCAGCACGAACGCCAGCCAGAAGATCAGCACGTTCGGCACCCGGCGGATCGTCGTGGCGATCGCGAGGACGGTCAGTGCGCCGGTGATCAGCAGGGCGCCGCCGAGGTAGCCGAGGCCGGAGCTGTCGGAGAGGAAGTCGCCCATCGACGTGCCGAGCGTGTTGGAGATCAGGATGGCGGTCCAGAACAGCGCCTCGCCGCGGAAGGTCCGGATGCGGTTGATGTCGAACGGCAGGCCGGTGGTCTTCCAGGCGATGAAGACGCCGATCAGCAGCGAGGTCAGGATCGCCGCCCCGGTCGGGTAGCCGAGGCCCAGCCCCTGCGGACCCCAGCCGAGCGAACCGGTGCCGGGCGCCAGGTAGTGCGTGTCCCGGTTCATGAAGTCGGACAGCGTGGTGCCGGCCATGCTCGTGGACAGGATGACCGTCCAGTAGTAGATCGGGTTGTACCGGCGGGACCGCAACTGGATCACCAGGGTCACCACGAAGATGGCGAACAGGGTGACCGTGCTGAGAAAGTACCCGAGCCGCAGGGTCTGGGCGATCAGGTCACCGGCGGTCTCGCCGAGGGTCGTCGCGGCCACCTTCATGATCCAGAACGCCAGGGTGATCTCCGGCAGCTTCTTCAGCACGGCCCTCGCCGGGGCGGCGCGGTGTGTGGTCGCGGTCACGCTTTCTCCTCTGTTCGGCTCGATCACTGCCGGAGAGCGTGCCGGAGCGGAGCTGAATAAGTCCTGAAAACCGGATTTATCCACACTTGTCCGGGTTGCAGTCCTCAGCGAAAGTTCAGGATGCGACAAGGAGGATGCGCCGCCATGGTTCACGCGTCATTGACCTATCCCGAGGCGATCGTCATCGGGCTGCTGCAGGGTGTCACCGAGCTCTTTCCGGTATCGAGCCTCGGGCACAGCATCCTGCTCCCCGCGGTGATCGGCGGTCAGTGGGCCCGTGACCTCAACATGAGCGCCGACCAATCGCCGTACCTGGCGTTCGTCGTCGCCGTGCACGTCGCGACCGCCGCCGCGCTGGTCTGGTTCTTCCGCGCCGACTGGGTCCGGATCGTCCGCGGCCTGATCAGCTCGGTCCGCCACCGCGCGATCACCAGCCCCGACGAGCGGCTCGCCTGGCTGCTGATCGTGGCGACCGTCCCGGTCGGACTGGCCGGGCTGGCGCTCGAGCACACCGTGCGGACAGCACTGGGCAAACCGCTGCCCGCCTCGCTCTTCCTGATCCTGAACGGGGTGCTGCTCGCCACGGTCGAGCGGCTGCGCAGCCGGCAGCGGGCGGCGGTCCGGGTGCCGGTGCCGGTCGGCCCGGCCGGGGTGTACGCGAGCACGACCGCGGCCGCCGGTGGCGGCGACGACGGTGGTGTCTCGGCCGGGCACGGCGGCGACGTCGAGTCCGACCAGCGGATCGCCGGCCAGTCCTGGAAGCAGGCCCTGCTGATCGGGTCGGCGCAGATCCTCGCGCTGCTGCCGGGCATCAGCCGCTCGGGTTCCACGATCGGTGCCGGCCTGCTGCGCGGGCTCACCCACGAGGACTCCGCCCGGTTCGCCTTCCTGCTGGCCACGCCCGTGATCGCCGCGGCCGGCGTGCTGAAGCTCCCCGAGCTGGCCGGGCCGGAGGGGCACGGCATCCTCGGGCCGGTGCTCGCGGGCAGCCTCGTCGCCGGCGTCGCCGCGTACGTCTCCCTGCGGTTTCTCACCAAGTATTTCGAGACCCGGACGCTGAACCCGTTCGCGATCTACTGCGTGATCGCGGGCGCCGCGGGCGTCGTCTGGAGCCTCGCCGGCTAGGACGCGCGCCTGTTCCTGGCCGCCCGAAGCCGCCGCCTCCCGCCGGACGTGACATCCGTCCAACATGGCCGGTAGCGGTGGTGTCACCGCTCACCCGATACACCTGTCGGCGTCGATGACGACCCGAGAACGGGGGTATCGCGGTGCGACAGTTCCCCGTGGCCGTGGCGGCCACGATCCTGCTGATCAGCCTCGGCGCGTGCGGCGGCGGCCCGGCGACGCCGTCGGTGCCGCGGCTGGCGACCGGCGGCGGCGCGAACGCGAGCGCCGGCGCCCGGGAGCCGAAGGACGACAACCCGAACGCCGTGGCCGGCGACGCGAGCGCCGCGCGACGGGCCAGGCTGCACGCGGCCGCGCAGTGCATCCGGCAGCACGGCGCGCCGAACTACCAGGACCCGGTGCTGACCGCGGACGGCTACGTCTACACCGACGAGGTCGCCATGCGCAGCCTCAGCGGCGAGCAGCTGACCGCCCTCACCAACGCCTGCCAGGACCTCATCCACGCGGCGAACTTCGCGATCCGCGACCAGGGGCCGCCGCCGCCCGCGCTCATCCAGGCCGGGGTGCGGGCGGCCCAGTGCCTGCGCGCGAACGGCCTGACGGCGATGAAGGACCCGACCGCGCAGAGCCGGTTCTCCCCGGGCAAGGGCTTCGGCCTGAGCCCCGACGAGGTGCCGCCGGGCGGCAAGGAGAACCCGATCTTCAGGCGGGCGGTCGAGGCCTGCCGGCCGATCCTGGACGCCGAGGCGTCCGCGTCCAGCCTGGGAAACCTCGGCCATGCGTAGGCGGACGCTGCTGAGCGGCGGGGCCGCCCTGGCGGTGGTGGCGGCCGGAGCCGGAGCCGGCTGGTGGCTGACCGGCACCCCCGCGGCCCCCGCGGCCGTGACCCGGGTGCCGACCGGGTCGGTGACGGTGACCCGCACCGACCTGTCCACCACGTCGATCGTTTCCGGCACGCTCGGCTACGTCGGGACCTACCGGGTCTACACCGGCGAGACCGGCACCGTGACCTGGATGCCCGAGCCGGGCCAGGTGATCACCCGGGGCCGGCCGGTCTTCGCGATCGACAACCGGCCGGTACGGCTCTTCTACGGCAGCAAGCCCGCCTGGCGGTCGCTGTCGCCGGGCGTGACCGACGGCCCGGACGTGCGCGCCCTGGAGGACAACCTCACCGCCCTCGGCTACGCCGGCGACCTCACGGTGGACGGGCATTTCACCCACGCCACCGCCGCCGCGCTACGCCGCTGGCAGCGCGCCACCCACCAGCCGGTGACCGGCCGGCTCGACCTCGGCGCGGTCACCTTCCAGCCCGGCCGGATGCGGGTCACCGCCCTCGGCGCGCAGGTCGGCGCCCCGGCCGGCGGGGGCGGCCCGCTGGTCACCGGCACGTCGACCACCGTGGCGGTGACCCTGGCGATCCCGGTGACCGAATCGCACGCCGTCCACCCGCACGACGCGGTCACCGTGATCATGCCGACCGGGCAGAGCGTGCCCGGCCGGGTCACCCGGCTGTCCACCGTGGCCTCCGCGCCGATGCCGGACGACCAGGGCCGGGGCAGCCAGCTGCCGACGATCGGGGCGGTCGTCACGCTCGCCCGCCAGGTCGCCGGCGCCGGGTTCGACCAGGCGCCGGTCGAGGTGCACGTCACCGACGCGTCGGTCAAGAACGCCCTGGTCGTGCCGATCACCGCTCTGGTCGCGCTGGCCGGCGGCGGGTACGGCCTGTACCTGCTCGACGGCGGCGCCCGGCGGCTGATCGGGGTCACCACCGGGCTGTTCTCCGACACCCAGGTCGAGGTCAAGGGCGGCGACCTGCACGAGGGCGCCAAGGTGGAGGTGCCGGCAGCATGACCGGTCGCGCGCTCGAGCTCTCCGGGGTCGGCAAGGTCTATCCGCCGCCGACCGCGGTGACCGCCCTGGCCGACATCGACCTGGTGGTCGACGCCGGCGAGACGGTGGCGATCACCGGCCAGTCCGGGGCCGGCAAGTCGACGCTGCTGAGCATCCTCGGCACGCTCGAACGGCCCACCAGCGGGACGGTACGCATCGCCGGCACCGACACGTCGGCGCTCTCCGACCCGCAGCTGTCCGAGGTCCGTGCCACCCGGCTCGGCTTCGTGTTCCAGCAGTTCTTCCTGCTCGAGCAGCTCAGCGTGCTCGACAACGTGGCCACCGGCCTGCTCTATCGGGGGATGCCGGGCAAGGTCCGGCGCGAGCGGGCCGCCGAGGTGCTGTGGGAGGTGGGCCTGGAGAGCCGCACCCGGCACCGCGCCGGGCAACTCTCCGGCGGCGAACGCCAGCGGGTCGCCATCGCCCGGGCGATCGTCGGCCGGCCGGCCGTGCTGCTCGCCGACGAGCCGACCGGGAATCTCGACTCGACCACCGGCGCCGGGATCACCGCGCTGCTGTCCGGGCTCGCCCACGACGGCACCACGGTCGTGCTGATCACCCACAACGCCGAGGTCGCGGCGGCGATGCGGCGGCAGGTGTCGCTGGTCGACGGCCGGATCGTCGCCGACAGCGGAGGCCGGGGCTGATGTCGAGACTGCGTTTCCCGGACGCGATCGGCGTCGCCACGGCCGGCCTGCGCTCCCGCCGGATCCGGGCCGCGCTCTCCGCGCTCGGCATCGCCATCGCGGTCGCCGCGGTGGTCGCCGTGCTCGGCATCGCCCAGTCCGCCAAGGCCCAGTTGCTCACCCAGCTCGGCGAGGAGGGCAACCTGCTCACCGTGGCGTCGGCGGAAACGGTCAACGGCCGCACGGTGCCGCTGCCGCTGACCGCCGAGTCGATGATCGCCCGGATTCCGCCGGTGCGGACGGTCACGGCGGTCGGCTCGGTCGACAACGTGACCGTCCGGCGTACCCGGGCGATACCCGTCGAGCAGGGCGGCGGCATGAACGTGCTCGCCGCCCAGGGCTCGCTGCTGCCCACCATGTCGGCGCACCTGCTGCTCGGCCGGTACCTCGACGCGGCCGCCGAGCACTATCCGGTCACGGTCCTCGGCTACGAGGCCGCGAAGATCCTCGGCGTCGGCTCGCTGGACACCCCGACCCAGATCCTGCTGGGCAACCACTACTTCACGGTCACCGGCGTGCTCGCGCCGGTGGCGGTCGCCCCCGAGATCGACGTGGCGGCCCTGATCAGCTTCGGACAGGCCGAGCGGGTCTTCGCCCGCGACGCCGGTCCGAGCCGGATCTACCTGCGCGCCGACCCCGACCAGGTGGCGTCGGTGGCCGCCGTGCTCACCGCGACCACGGTCCCCGACGGCAAGGACGACGTGCAGGTACGCCGCCCGTCCGACCTGCTGGTGGCCCGGATCGCGGCGAAGGGCGCGTTCGTCGGCCTGTTCCTGGGGCTGGGCGGCATCGCGCTGCTGATCGCCGGGGTGGGCATCGCCAACATCATGGTCATCTCGGTCCTGGAGCGCCGCGGCGAGATCGGCCTGCGGCGGGCGCTGGGTGCGCGCCGGCGGCACGTCGCGTGGCAATTCCTGCTCGAGTCGACCCTGCTGGCCGTGGCGGGCGGCGTACTCGGCGTCGCCCTGGGCATCGCGGCCACGGCGGTGGCGGCCCGGCTCGGTGGCAACCCGGTCGCCGTGCCGCTGTCCGCGCCGGCCGCCGGCCTGGCCGCCGCGCTGCTGGTGGGGGCGCTGGCCGGGCTCTATCCGGCGGCCCGGGCGGCGAGACTGTCCCCGGTCGAGGCGCTCCGCACGCTCTGACCATGCAGGACAACCCGGCGGCCGGGCGCGGAGCCCGGCCACCCACCTGGCCGGTCCGCTCGACCGGGGACCGGTCCCGACACGTACGGTCAAAGAAAACCGCCCGGCGCAGGAAATGCGCCGGGCGGAACCAAGCTCCGGGGTTACTTCTTGATCGACGGGGTTACTTCTTGATCGACCCGGTCACCGACTTGTTCGCGTCGGTCGCGATGCAGGTGACGCCGCGGTCCCGCGACCAGTCGTCCGAGCTGGGCCGCAGGTAGAAGATGTCGAACTTCTCGTCCGCGCCCGCGCCGGCATAGGTGTTGATCTCCTTGGAGCACCGGTCCTCGGCGTCCTTCTGCACCTTCTGGTCGCCCGGGTAGTCGCCGGACGGCAGTTGGAACGCGAAGTAGACCTCGCCCTGATGCGGCTTGGCGCAGTCGACGACCGGCAGCTTGCTGACGCTGTCGGACTCCTCCAGCTTCGTCACGCAGTCGCCGGCCTTGAGCTCCGTCACCTCCTTGGTCCCAAGGTTGGCGATGACGCCAATGCCCACCACCACGAGGGCGCCGACCACGACAATGACGTTGCGGACGAGGCCGCGCTTCTTCTTCGCGGACTCCTCCGGCGCGGCGGTGATCGTCGGAGCGGCCGGGTAGGGCGGCTGTCCCGGCTGCCCCGGCTGCGGGTAGGGCTGCTGCCCAGGTGCCGGCGCATATCCCGGCTGCTGACCCTGCGGCGCAGGGGGAGGAAACTCTGTCACGCGCGGGCACACTACCGGCTCGATGATCAGTAGGTGGTCCCGAAGATCAACTATACGATCAAACTTCTTCCCCCGTACGGGTGTTGACAGGCTGGTTGGCGGCCAGCCACGCCGCCGCCCGCCGGGCCGAGGCCCGCGACAGCCAGGCGTCCTGCACCACCTCGACCAGTTCGGCCCGGCTGAGCTCCCCGATCCGGCAGGCCCGCAGCAGCACCGATGGATGCCCGTCGAAGTGCGGCGTGGTGAAGAACGGCGACGACGGGTCCTGCACCATCGCCTCCTTGTCGGCCTGCGACTCCACCCAGAACACGATCACGTCGGCGTACCGCTCGCCGGTCTCCGGGTCGAACGCGTCCGGCCGCGGGTTGCGGAAGAACACGAACGACTTCCCGCCGACCTGGTAGACCGGGTTCTCCCCGCTCCCCCACTCGACCGTGACGTGCGGCATCGACTCCGCCACCTCGTGCACGTCCGCCACCCGCGCCGGGCGCTCCTTCTCGGTCACCGCCCCAGCCTAGGCCTGTCCTGCCGCTCCCACGTGAGCGGCAGGACAGGCCTAGGACGCCACGTGGCAGGCGGCGCTGTGTCGCGGGGCCAGATCCCGCAGCAGCGGCGTCTCCACCGCGCAGCGGTCGACGGCGAGCGGGCAGCGCGCCCGGAACCGGCAACCGGGCGCCGGGTCCACCACTCTCGGCGGCTCGCCGCGGTCGAGGGCCGCGTCCGGGTCGAGCGGCGCCCGGGGATCGGGCACGGCCGAGACCAGCAGCCGGGTGTACGGGTGCCGGGGGTCGCCCAGCACGTCGTCGGTGGGGCCGGCCTCGACGATGTGGCCGCCGTACATGACCGCGACGCGGTCGGACAGGTAGCGGGCGCTGGCGATGTCGTGCGTGATGTAGAGAATCGACACGCCGGCGTCCTCGCGCAGCGTCGCCATCAGGTTGAGCAGCCCGATCCGGATGGACACGTCCAGCATGGACACCGGCTCGTCCGCGATGATCAGCTTGGGGCGGTAGGCCAGTGCCTGGGCGAAGCCGATGCGCTGACGCTGGCCGCCGGAGAGCTCGTACGGGTAGCGCTGCAGGATCTCGCCGGCCGGGTGCAGCCCGACGGCCTCGACGACCCGCACCGCCTCGGCCCGCCGGCCGGCGGCATCCAGCTCCGGCCGGTGCAGGATCAGCCCCCGCATGATGCCGTGGTCGACGCGGTACGCCGGGTTCAGCGAGCTGAATGGGTCCTGGAAGACCATCGGCACGTCGCCGCGGTAGGCCAGCAGGTCCCGGCGCCGGCGCAGCCGGGCCAGCGACCGCCCGCGGTAGAAGATCTCCCCCGCGGTGGGTTCATAGACCCGGGCCAGCAGCCGCGCGATGGTCGACTTGCCGCTGCCGCTCTCCCCCACCAGCGCGACGATCTCGCGGTCCTCGATGGTCAGGTCGACGTCGTCGACGGCGTGCAGCCGCTTGCCGGAGAACGTCCCGCCCACCTTGAAGTGCCGGGTGAGCCCTCGGGTCCGGAGCAACTCGGTCATGACTTCACCTCCTCCGGCGCCGGGGCGTTGAGCAGGCACCGGCTGTGGGCCGATCCGACCTGGTAGAGCGGCGGCCGGGTGGTCGCGCACTCGGGCAGGGCGACCGGGCAGCGCGGCTGGAACCGGCAGCCCGCCGTGGGCCGGGACAGGTCGGGCGGGCTGCCCGGGATGCCGGTGAGCGGCACCCGGGGCCCGCGGACCGACGGGAAGGCGTCGAGCAGCCCGCGGCTGTACGGGTGCGCGGGCCGGTCGAAGACGGTCCGGGTCGGGCCGGCCTCGACGACCTGGCCGGCGTACATCACGAGCAGCTGGTCGGAGAAGTGGCTGACCAGGGACATGTCGTGGGTGACGAAGACGACCGCGAAGCCCAGCTGGGACTGCAGCTGGCGGATCTGCACCATGAGCGCGCGCTGGGCGACCACGTCGAGCGCCGAGGTCGGCTCGTCCATGATCACGAGATCGGGCGTGAACAGCAGCGCCATCGCGATCATGGCACGCTGCCGCATGCCGCCGCTGAGCTGGTGGGGGTGGCTACGCAGGTGGATCGGGTCGATCCCGACCAGGCGGAGCACCTCGACCGAGCGCTCGGCGATCTCCGCCTTGGTGAACCGGCCGTGCGCGGTCAGGGCGTCGGCGAACTGGGCGCCGACCGAGGCCACCGGGTTCAGCGCGTTCATGGCGCTCTGCATGACCACCGAGAAGTCCCGCCAGCGCAGCAGGCTCAGCTGCTTCTCGGTCATCGTCACCAGGTTCCGGCCGCGGAACTCGACGCTGCCTCCGGTGATCTCGGCCGGCGGGCTGAGCAGCCGGGCCAGCGCGAACAGCAGGGTGGACTTGCCGCAGCCGGACTCGCCGACGACGCCGACGAACTCGCCCTCGCCGACGGTGAAGCTGACGTCGTCGACCGCCACCGCCGGGCGGTCGGCGGCGTACTCGACCCGCAGGTGCTGGACCTCAAGCAGTGGCACGACGACGCCTCCGTACGGGTCGCAGAGCGGGGTTGCCGAGCTCGTCGAAGGCGTAGTTGAGCAGCGCGAACGAGATGCCGAGCAGGGCCACGCAGAGGCCCGGCGCGATCGACCAGAGGGGCATGCCGCTCTGCAGCGCCTGCTGGTTCTGCGACCAGTAGAGCATCGTTCCCCAGCTGATCGCGTTGGGGTCGCCGAGGCCGAGGAACTGCAGCCCGGCCGCGGTCAGTACCGAGTAGAGGGCCGCGCCCAGGAAGTTCGCGACGATCAGCGAGGTCATGGTGGGCAGCATCTCGGCGACGATGATGTACGACCGCCGCTCGCCGCGGACCCGCGCCGACTCGAGGAAGTCGCGGTTGCGCAGGGACAGCGCCTGCGCCCGCATCTGGTTGGCGCCGTACGACCATCCGGTGACGACCAGCACGACGAGGACCACCGTGGAGGTGCCCTTCCCGGCGTACGTGGCCAGGATGATGATCAGCGGGAAGGTCGGGATGATCAGGAAGATGTTGATGACCATCGAGAACACGTCGTCGGCGAGGCCGCCCAGGTAGGCGGCCGAGACGCCGACCAGCACCGAGAGCACGGTCGCGAAGAACCCGGCCACCAGCGCGATCACCAGCGACTGGCGGGTGCCGTAGACCAGCTGCGCCCAGATGTCCTGCCCCAGCGAGGTGGTGCCGAGCGGGTGCTCGCCGGATGGCGGCAGGGCCGGCGGGAAGGCGAGCTTGTTCGGCTCGGTGACCGGGGTGAACAGCTCCGGCACGGCCGCCAGGACCGTGAAGACGCCGAAGATGGCCAGGCCGATCAGGGCCTTGCGGCTGCGCAGCACGGCGCGCAGGAACCCGCCGCGGCGGCGGGCCGGCGCGGTGGCCGGGCCCGCCGTGGTCAGCAGCGCCGTCACGGCCTCACCCCTTCGCCCGGGAGCGCGGGTCGAGCCACGCGGTCGCGAAGTCGCAGAGCAGCACCGAGACCAGCACCGCGACGGTGAAGAGCATGAACAGCACCTGCATCAGCGGGTAGTCGGTGTTCTGCACGGCGTTGTAGAGCAGGTAGCCGAGTCCGGGGTAGTTGAAGACGTACTCGACGAGGATGGCGCCGGAGATGACGAAGCCGAGCGACATCGCGAAGCCGGACAGGTTGGGCAGGAACGCGTTGCGCGCCGCGTACTGATACATGATCTTCCGATTGGTCAGGCCCTTCGCCCGTCCCATCCGGATGTAGTCCTCGGCCAGGGTGCTGATCATGTTGTTGCGCATGGTCAGCACCCAGCCGCCGACGGCCGTGATGAAGATGGTGAGCCCGGGCAGGATGGCGTGCCGCAGCACGTCGCCGACGAACTGGGGGGTGAGCCCCGGCTGCACGCTGCTGTCGTAGTTGAAGTCGCTGGGCAGCCAGCCGCCGGTCCACACCGAGAAGAACAGGATCAACAGCAGACCGACCCAGAAGTACGGCAGGGCCGAGGTCACCACGAACACCGACGGCAGGATCGAGTCGAGGGCGCCGCCCCGCCGCCAGCCGGCCAGCACCCCGATCACCGAGCCGGCCACGAACGCCAGCACGGTCGCGACCCCGACCAGGCCGAGCGTCCACGGCAGCGCCTGCCCGACGATCTTGGTGATCGGCTCGCCGAGGGCGGACCCGATCGAGACGCCCCAGTTCCCGGTGAACATGTGGCCGAGGTAGTCGAGGTACTGCACGCCGACGTTCTCGTGCGGCTTGTACCCGAACGAGGTCAGCATCTCCTCCAGCGCGGCCGGGGAGAGCTTGTTGTAGGTCCGCGCGCGCAGCGCCTGCAACGGGCTGCCCGGCATGAACCGCGGGAGGAAGAAGTTGATGGTGAGCGCCGCCCACAAGGTGAGCGCGAAGAATCCCATGCGCCGCAGCACGTATCTCATGGGCGGGCCCTCCTCTCCGGCCGGGCTGCTACTGCGCGGCCTTGGAGTACAGGTGCAGCAGCACCTGTTCGTTGTCCGGCACCTTGTACGGCGACGGCTCCGCGTACGGGTTGCTCGGCGTCGGCCATCCCAGGATGTCCGCGGTGTTGTACTGGAACCAGTCCACCGAGCCGGTGGTCGGGATCATCGGCACGTCCCGCAGCATCAGCGCGGAGAGCTGTTTGACGATCGCCACCTGGCCGGCGTCGTCCGCGGTGGCGTACTGGTCGAGCAGCTTGTCGGCCTCGTCGTTGTGGTAGCGCTCGAAGTTGGAGCTCGCGTTCTTGCCGATCGGCGCCGAGTTCTTGGAGTACAAGATCTGCCGCAGCTCGTAGTAGGGCGACGGGCCGCTGTTCTGCTCGGAGTAGTAGGCCAGGTCGAAGTCGCCGGTGTAGAGCTTGCTGAGGAACGCCTGCTGGGCCAGGTCGTCGACGGTCAGGTCGATGCCGATCGGCTGCAGCTGCTGCTTGACCACGGCGAGCGAGGCGTCCCAGTCGGTGTAGCCGGTGATCGTGATGACCGTCAGCTTCAGCGGGTTGGCCGGCGAGTAGCCGGCGCTCGCCAGCAGCGTCTTGGCCTTGTCCGGGTCCGGCTTGTCGTACCCGGAGGCGGCCAGCGCGGCCTGGTCGAAGTACTTCTGGAAGGTCGGCGTCACCACGCCGGTCTGGTTGGCGGCCGGCTGCTGGCCGCCCTCGCCGATCAGCGCGATCTGGTTGCGGTCCAGGGCCGCGGCGATCGCCTGGCGCACCGGAAGCTTGCTGGTGGCCGGGTGCGACGGGTCCAGGTTCGGGAACAGGCCGACGTTGAGCAGCGGCGGCGACCAGGTGTGGTTGTTGCCCGACTTGGCCAGGTAGAACGCCTTGATGTTCGGGATGAACTGCCCGCCCCACTGTGCCTTGCCGCTGGCCAGGTCGTTGTTGGCGGGGGCGTTGTCCAGGTACGCCGGGTACTCGACCTTCTGGATCCAGGGCTTGCCGGGCTGCCAGAACGCCGGATTCGCGGTGTACTCGATGTTGTTCGGGCCGCACGTGCTCAGCAGGTACGGTCCGGTGCCGATCGGCTTCGGGTTGGTCCAGGTGTCCGGGTGCGCCGCGGCCTCGCCGGCCGAGAAGATGTGCTTGGGCACGATGCCGACCTGGTCGGCGACGTTGTAGAAGTACGGCTTCGCGGCCTTGTCGAAGGTCATCGTGACCTGGTTGCCGGCGGCGGCGACCCCGGTCAGCCCGGCGCCGCTCCACAGCGCGAACAGATCCAGCGCCGGGTGGGCCTTCATCAGGTTGAACGTGTACGCCACGTCCTCGGCGCCGAACGGCTGCCCGTCGCTCCACTTCACCCCGTCGCGGATGGTGAACACGAGCGACTTGAGGTCGGCGCTCCACTTGTACCCGGTGGCGAGCATCGGGGTCTCGGCCGAGTTGCCGACCACGGAGACGTGCACCAGCGGCTCGTAGACGAACCCGAGCACCTGCTGGTTCTGCGCCGGGTTGAACGGGTTGAACTGACAGGGCCAGGTCTGCCCGGTGGTGTTGGCGATGGTGACCGTGCCGCCCGGCTTGTGCGGCCCGTCGGTGCCGGCGGCACTCTGGTCGGTGGCGGTCGGGGACGTCGACTTCCCGCTGCACGCGGACAACACGAGGCCCACCGCCAGCACGGCGATCAGGCTCTTGCTCGGTCTCATCCTGGAATTCCCTTCTGGAGGGTGACGACGCCGGTGGGCCGTTCTCGGGCGGCCGCCACACCGAGGGCCAGGGCCCCGATCAGTGGCGCGTCGAAGGGGAAAGCGGCAATGACGAGTTCGGGTGGGTAGGGAACGGCGGCGTCCAGCGCCGCGCGCAGTCGCGGGCCGATCAGGTCCCACGAGCGCACCAGTCCGCCGCCGACCGCGATCCGCTGCGGGTCCACGGCGACGGCGAGGTTCACGAGGTGAAAGGAGAGTTCGGTGAGGAAGGCGTCGAGCACTCCGGCGAGCGCGCGATCCTCAGCCACCGCTTGGAAAAACTCGGATACGGTGATCCCGGGAATCACCCGGGCGGCGGCGGCGAGCAGCGCGCCGCCGCTGACCGTCGCCTCCAGCGGCGTACGGTCGTCGAGCCGGAGCCCCACGTCGCCGAGACCGCGCAGGTTGTAGCCGATCTCGCCGGAGGCGCCGTGGCGCCCGGCGAGGACCGAGCCGCCCGCCACGATCGCGACCGCCAGCCCGGTGCCCAGGTTGAGGTAGACCGCCGGGTCGCAGCCGGCCAGCGCACCGCGGTCGGCCTCGACCTGCGCGGCCGCCTTGACGTCGGTGACCAGCCGGATCGGCACCCGGTCGAAGGCGGCGCCCAGCTCACGGCCGAGCGGCAGCTCGGCCCAGCCGTCGATGGCCGGGGCCAGTGCCACCCCACTCGGGCCGGGAATGCCGAAGGTCGACACGCCGAGGCCGGCCAGCGTGCTGCCCGGTGCCACCCGGGCCAGCAGCCCGCGCCCCGCGTCGATGGCCGCGGACAGGCTGGCCGCCGCCCCGGACTCGGCGGCGGCCGGGACGGTCACGGCGCCGAGCCGGTTACCGTCGAGGTCACCGACCGCAACGGCGATCTTGGTGCCGCCGAAGTCGATGCCGAGCACGACCGCCGGCATACCGCCTCCCAACGTTCTTGCGTTCCGCAAATGATTGTTAGTAAGGCTGACTACCGTCTGATGGTTAGGAAGGTAGACTATCGATCTCGTCCCGGACAAGAGCTTCCCGTGAAGAGTCGGTAACGGAGGAAGATGCATGGCGGTTTCCGGCTCGGCCGCGCGGCCGCGTCTCATCCGCGCGCTCAACGAGCAGCTGATGCTCGACCACATCCGCGCCACGAAGTCGCTGTCCCGGGCCGACCTGGCGCGCATCTCCGGGCTCGCGAAGAACACCGTGTCGCTCGCCCTCGGCAACCTGGAACTGGCCGGCCTGATCCGCCCGGCCGGGGTCCGCACCGGCGTACCCGGGCCGGCCGCCGTGCTCTACGAGGTGAACCCCGACGCCGGTTTCGCCCTCGGGCTCGACGTGGGCGGCCAGTACCTGCGCGGGGCGATCGCCGACGCCGCCGGTGCCGTGCGCGCCCGGGCCACGCTGCGGGCGCGGGCGCGCACCGGTCCCGGCCGGGTGACCGCGCTGGCCAAGCTCGGTGCGCAGCTGCGCGCCGAGGCCGGCTTCGGTCCCGGCGCGCTCGGCCAGACCGTTCTCGGCAGCCCCGGCATCTACGACCCGGCCCACGAGACCCTCACCCTCGCGGCCGGGCTCCCCGGCTGGGGCGAGCCGGCCGTGCTGCGCGACCTGCGCCGCGCGTTCGGCACCGAGCTGGTGCTGGAGAACGACATCGACGCCGCCGCCCTGGCCGAGCAGGCACACGGGCACGGCCGGGACGTGGCCAGCTTCGCGTTCGTCTCGATCGGCACCGGGATCGGCATGGGCCTGGTCATCGACGGCAGGCTGCACCGCGGCGCACACGGCGCGGCCGGCGAGATCGGCTTCCTGCCGATGGACGACGACCGGGCCGACCCCGCCGACGCGCGCCGGCTCGGCGGCCTGGAGAGCGTCGCGTCGGCGGGCGGCATCGTCCGGGCCGCCCGGCGGGCCGGCATGCACGGCCCGCTCTCCGCGCGCACGGTCTTCGAGGCGGCGACCCGCGGCGACGCCCGCGCGCAGGGTGTCGTCGAGGCTGAGGCGACGCTCATCGCGCGGGCGGTGTGCGCCGTCATCGCGGTCGCCGACCCTCACCTGATCGTGCTGGGCGGCGGCGTGGGGCAGGCCGCCGACTTCCTCGGCCGGGTCGCCGACCGGGTCCGCGAGCTGGCGCCGGTGGTGCCGCCCATGCGGGTGAGCGCGCTCGGCGACGACGCGGTGGTGGACGGGTGCCTGGCCGCCGGCGCGGGCCGGCTGTGGGACCGGCTCACCGCCGGGCTCGCCCCGGACAACGGCGGGCCTTGAGGCGGCGCCGTGCACCGGTGCTTGTGTCGCGTTGAGCGTGCCGCCTCGGGAAAAGTGGCGCACACCGCCAAATGCCCGGGTGTGTGGGGCGCACACATGTGCGGCGGCCGACGGTGGGCCGTAGGTTCACGAGCATGACGACTGTGGTCGACCTGGATCTTTCGGGCCGCACCGCCCTGGTGACCGGGGGCGGCAGCGGGATCGGGCGCGCCTGCGCCACCCGGCTCGCGCAGGCGGGCGCGGACGTGATCGTGGTGGATGTGAACGGCGCCGCCGCGAAGGAGGTGGCGGTCCAGATCGGCGGGCGGGAGCTGGTCGCCGACCTCGGCGACCCGGAGGCGGTGGCCGAGCTGCCCGGCGCGGTCGACGTGCTGGTCAACAACGCCGGGCTGCAGGTCGTCGCGCCGCTGACCGAGTTCCCGGACGACCGGTTCGCGCTGATTCAGCGGGTCATGGTCGAGGCGCCGTACCGGCTGACCAAGCGGGTGCTGCCGCACATGTACGAGCGCGGCTGGGGCCGGATCGTGAACATCTCCTCGGTGCACGGTCTGCTGGCCTCGCCGTACAAGTCGGCGTACGTCGCCGCCAAGCACGGGCTCGAGGGCCTCTCCAAGGTCACCGCCCTGGAGGGCGCGCCGCACGGCGTGACGTCAAACTGCATCTGCCCGGCGTTCGTGCGTACGCCCCTGGTCGACAAGCAGATCGCGGACCAGGCGGAGATCAACGACATCCCGCCGCACGAGGTGATCGAGAAGATCATGCTGGACCGGGCGGCGATCAAGCGATTGATCGAGCCGGCCGAGGTCGCCGAGCTGATGGCCTACCTGTGCACCCCACCGGCCTCGCTGATCACCGGTGCGTCGATCACGATCGACGGCGGCTGGACCGCACACTAGTTTGCCATCATGCTCGAGTTCCTGACCCTGCTCGCCCGGGAGGCCGCCCCGGTCGAGTTCGAGCGGCCGCTGCTCGCCGCCCGGCAGTCCGGCGCGCCCGCCGCCGAGCTGGCCGAGCTCGAAGAGATCAAGATCGCCGCCTTGCGCGTACGCGAGCTGCTCGAGCGCCGCCGGCGCCGCGAGGAGGAGCTGTCCGCGCTGTACGACACCGCGGGCGACCTCGCCGGGCTGCGCGATCTCGACGCGGTGCTGCGGGCGATCGTGCACCGGGCGCGCACGCTGCTCGGCGCGGACGTCTCGTACCTGACGCTGGACGATCCGGAGCGCGGCGACACGTACATGCGGATCACCGACGGCTCGGTGGCGGCCAGCTTCCAGACGCTGCGCCTGCCGGCCGGCGCCGGGCTGGGCGGGCTGGTCGCGGTCTCCGGCACGCCGTACGCCACCGCGCACTACGGCAACGACCCCCGGTTCCGGCACACCGCGGAGATCGACTCCGGGGTACGGGACGAAGGTCTGGTCGCGATCCTGGGTGTGCCGCTGCTGCTCGGCCCGACGGTGATCGGCGTGCTGTTCGCCGCGAACCGGACCGAGCGGCCGTTCGCCCGCGAGGAGGTCGCGCTGCTCGCCTCGCTGGCCGCGCACGCCGCGATCGCGATCGACACCGCCCGGCTGCTCACCGAGACCCAGGCGGCGCTGGCCGAGCTGTCCGAGGCGAACGACGTGATCCAGGCGCACAGCGCGTCGGTCGAGCGGGCCGCCGCCGCGCACGACCGGATGACCGCGCTGGTGCTGCGCGGCGGCGGCGTCGAGGACGTGGCCGCCGATCTGGTCGACGTGCTCGGCGGCGCGCTGCTCGTGCTGGACGCGCAGGGCCGCACCCTGGCGACCGCCAAGTCCTCGTCGTGGGCGGGCGGCGAGCCCGCGCCGGAGGCCTCCGAGGTGGCCTCCGCGGTCGCCGCGTCCCGGGCGGAGGGCCGCAGTGTGCATCGCGGCGACGCGTTCGTGGCGGCGGTCGCGGCCGGCGCCGACAACCTGGGCGCGCTGGTGTTCCACCCGTCGCACCAGCTCGAGGGCGCCGACCAGCGGATCCTCGAGCGGGCCGCGCAGATCACCGCGCTGCTGCTGCTCTTCCGCCGGACGGTCGCCGAGGCCGAGGGGCAGGTGCGCGGGGAGCTGCTCGACGACCTGATCGCGGGGCCGTTGCGCGACGAGGAGGGGCTGCGGTCGCGGGCCGCGCGGCTGGGCGTGTCGCTGGACGAGCCGCACGTGCTCGTCGCGGCGGCCGGTGAGCTGCGGCAACGGGCCCTGTCCTGGGCGCGGACCTTCGCCGCCACGCGCGGCGGGCTGGCGGCCGGACGAGACGGGCGGATCGCGCTGCTGCTGCCCGGGTCGGATCCGGCCGCGTGTGCCCGTACGGTCGCCAAGGAGATGGGCCGGGCGCTGAGCCGCCCGGTCACCGCGGGGGCGGCCGGCCCCGCCTGTTCGCCGGCCGAGGTGGCGCCCGCCTTCCACGAGGCCGACTCGTGCGCGACCGCGCTGATCGCCCTGGGCCGGGCCGGCGACGGCGCCAGCCACACCGAACTGGGGTACGTCGGGCTGCTGCTCGGCGACCGGCGCGACGTCCCCGCGTTCGTTGCCGCCGCCGCCGGCCCGGTGATCGACTACGACGCCCGGCGCGGGACCGCCCTGCTCAAGACCCTGGAGGCGTACTTCGCGGCGGGCGGCAGCCTGTCCCGGGCGGCGGAGTCGCTGCACGTCCACGTCAACACCGTCACCCAGCGCCTCGACCGCATCTCGCACCTGCTCGGCGCCGACTGGCAGTCGCCGCCCCGCGCCCTCGACCTCCAGCTGGCCCTGCGCCTGCACCGGCTGCGCGGCCCGCTCTCCACCTGATCCGCACGCCGCGGCCCACTCGACGTGACCGACCCACATGCCGCGGCCCACTCTCCACCTGACCCACATGGTCCCGGCACCGCGGATGTGGGTCGCACCCATGTGGCGCCGGCCCACGGAGTGCCTAGGCTGCTGGTGTGGAAGAGATCGACGTCGCCGTCCGGGGCGGGTCGCTGCGGGTGCTGGCCTGGCCCGGCGACGGGCCGCTGGTCATCGCGGCCCATGGGATCACCGCCAATGCGCTCAGCTGGGCCGCGGTCGCGCGGGAGCTGGCGGGACGCGTACGGCTGGTTGCTCCCGATCTGCGCGGGCGGGCACGGAGCGCGGGTCTGCCCGGGCCGTTCGGGATGGCCGCGCACGCGGCCGATCTGATCGCGGTGGCCGACCATTTCGGGGCGGCGAAGGTGGCTCTGGCCGGGCACTCGATGGGCGGTTTCGTGGTGACCGAGACGGCCGCCCGGTATCCGACCCGGGTGTCGTCGGTGCTGCTCATCGACGGCGGGGTGCCGCTGCCCCTGCCACCGGACATCGACGTGGACACCGCTCTGCTCGCCACGATCGGGCCCGCGATGCGCCGCCTATCGATGACATTCGCGACATCGGACGAATACTTGGCGTATTTCAGGTCAAACCCGGCGCTCGGCTCGGCCTGGAATCATGATATTTCCGAATATGTCTTGCGGGATTACACCGGCGTCAGGTCGTCCTGCAACATCGACGCCATCCGTGCCGACGCCCGGGACATGCTCACCGGCGCCGCGCCCGCCGAGTTCCCGCTGCTGGCAGCCCCGCGCGGCCTGCAGGACGAGCCCACCGGCATGTATCCCCCGGCGCTGCTGCACGCGGTCGGCGCCGAGATGGTCCCCGACGTCAACCATTACACGATCCTGCTCGGCGGCGGCGCCGCCCACGTCGCGAAGCGGATCAGCGAAATGGCCGACCCCGGTTTCACCCGCTCGGCACTGGAATAAATAGACATTTTGTGGTATACTGTGGACTTCCCCGGTCTAGCGTTGCCGCCATGCATGACTTCCGCGTACCGGAATTCTTCGAGGTCTTCGGCGACGCCAGCGGCGACCTGAAGCTCGACGTCCTCGGCTACCTCTTCGCCGACCCGTTCCTCTCCGCCGACGCCACCGGCGCCCGCCCGGTCCCCCGCGACCTGTTCCTGCAGGCCCTCCCCCGCCGGGCGGCGCTGTTCGCCGACGCCGGCCTGGGCCCGGCCGCACTGACGGCCCTGACCTGGGATCGCCTCGACGACCACTACCTGCTCGCCCGCACCGAGTGGGCGTGCCCGAGCCTGGCCGGCGGCGAGCCGAGGCTCCTGTCCTCCTCGTTCCTGCTGCACGACGACGGCGACCGCCTCCAGATCGTGCTCTACCTCAACCACCAGGGTCTTTGAGTATTCGCACTCATTCGCCGCGGACGCCCCGCCCGCGAGGATGACCGCCATGGACATCAACACGCAGCCGAAGGTCACCAATGCGTTCTACGCACAGGCAGTCGCCTCGTTCGCCGTCTCCCTGGTGGCCGTCGCCATCGGCATCTACTACCTGCCGGTCGGCGGCTGGGTCCGCGCCTTCCTCGGCCTGGGCCTGCTCTACGTGGTGACCTCCGCCTTCACCCTCGCCAAGACCGTCCGCGACGCCCAGGAGTCCGGCACCGTCGTCCGCCGGGTCGACCAGGCCCGCATCGACAAGCTCATCAGCGAACACAACCCGTTCAGCAACGCCGGGGCCTAAGCTCCCCGCCGGGCGATCAGGTGGAACACGTGCCAGTGCTTGGTACCGCTCCAGGCCGGCCCGTCGGCGTCCTCCTCGACGAGCTTCACCACCTCGAGCCCCTCGGCGAGCCGGCGCACGGCCGGCTCGTCGAGAAAGGTCTCCCCCGGCGTCCCGGCCCACTCGTCCCGGTCGCCGAGCAGATTGACGGCGAGCCAGCCACCCGGGCGCAGGCTCGAGCGGATCCGCCGCCACGCCGGCGCGAAGCTCTCCGGCGGCAGATACTGCAACGAGTATCCGGAGTAGACCAGGTCGGCCGGTGGCAGTTCGTCCGGCAGCGCGAGATCCCGTTCCTCGATCCGCAGCCGTTCGTCGGCCCCGGCCGTCGCCAGCACCCGCTCCGCGGTCCCGGGCGCCGAGTCGATCGCGTGCACCCGCCACCCCGCGTCCAGCAGCGCCCGCGTCTCGATCCCCGCCCCGCAACCCAGGTCGACCGCCCGGCGTCCCGCCCCCGGCCCGGCCAGCCCGATCAGCTCGGCGCAGAGCTCCCGCACCGAGCGCCCGGCCTGCCGGTCGTTGTAGTCCGCCCAGTGCAACCCATCCCGCCCCGCCACACCCTCCGATCCTGCCGGACGCCCGGTCGCCGGGCCACGGGATTCCCGGCGGCGATGAGATCCTGAGCGGGTGGGTGAGCAGGGGCGAAGCTCATCGGCGGGCGTGCCGTCCGGACGACGTCCGGGTGCCAGCCCCCGATCGGGGTCCGGACTCGTTCGGCCGCGGCTGGCAGAGGGCTTCGAGGACGGCCACGGCACCCTCCTGCCGGCGGATCACCACGGCGGCCATCGCGGTGGAGAGGGCCGGCACGGTCAGTGCGGCGAGCTCGGCGAACCGGGAGCGGCCGCGCATCATCCGGGTCGCCTCGCTGATCGCCTTGCCGATGTCCCGGCGCGCCTCCTCGGCCAGCCGCAGCCGCTGTCGTTCCTCCGCGAAGTTCTGCTGGTCGCGACGGCGCTGGTCGGCCAGGCGGGCCATCTCGACCTGAAGCCCGCCGTCGATGCGGTGGATCTCCGCGGCGTAGCGGCGGTCGGCCTCGTGCCGGCTGACCGCACCCTCCACCTTGATCGCCGACAGGGAGGCGTCGAAGCCGCGTTCCAGCCGCAGCAGGTCGACCTGGTCCCGGCGCAGGTCGGCGCGCTCGTCCGCGGCGAACTCGGCCATCCTCGCCTCGTACATCCGACGGGAATGCTTGTCCGCGGCGGTTGCCTGCTGCCGCATCCCGGCCCTCTCCTGCTCGTGCCGCTACCGGTCGTGGGTCGCCACCGTCCTGAGCCGCTGCATCTCCACCCGGGACGCCATCACCTTCGCGACCAGCCGGGACAGGCCGAGCAGCGGATGGATGGCGGCCGCGAAATCGGCCACCGTCTCGGTGAAGGACGGCGCGTCACCGTCGTAGCGGACCAGCTCAACGGACATCGATCAACTCCGGTTCTCCTCCGACAGGACCGGAACCAAGAATGGGCACGCGGGACCCGGACGTGCATGGGCCGCCGCGCCAGAACAATGTGCCCGAGCGAGTTACCCCATGCCGGGGAGGCGACACACCGGGTGTCCGCTCAGGACGCGGCCCGGCGCAGGGCGAGCAGGCCCGCGGTGAAGACCGGCAGACCGTCGCCGAGGCCGGCGAAGAACGCGGCGTCGCAGGCCTCCACCGCGACCACCGCCCGGTTGGCGAGGTCGCGGCCGGCCCCGGTCACGGCCACCGCGCGGGCCCGCCGGTCGGTCGGATGCGCCGGCCGGTGCACCAGGTTGCGGCTCTCCAAGGTGCGCAGTACCTGGGAGGTCATCATCGGGTCGGTGGCGGCCAGGTCGGCGAGGGTCTTCTGGGTGACCGGGCCGGCGTCCTGCAGGTAGGTGAGCGTGGCCAGCAGCACGAACTGGACGTGAGTGAGGTCGAACGGTTTCAGCGCGGCCCGCTGCGCGGCCTGCCACCGGTTGGTGACCTGCCACAGCAGCAGGCCGGGGCTCTCGTCGGCGCTCTCGTACCCGGAGGCGAGACTCACGCCGGCACCCGCTGTCCGTGCATCGCCGCGTGAATGCGGGCGAAGTCGTCGTCGGTGAGCGGTACGAGGCCACGACGCAGCGAGACACCCCACCCGGGCCGGGCGGTGAGGTCCAGCGGCAGGCTCCGGATCGGCGTCTCGACCGCGTCCGGCAGGTACTCGACCCGGCGCCGCCACGGATGGAAGTCGCCCTCGTGGGCCTGCCAGATCTCGTCGTCGGCGACCACGCCGAGCGCGGTGAACGCCTGCAGCGGCTCGCCGCCGCGCAGGCTCGTGCGCGGTGAGTAGCAGACGAGCCAGTCGCCGGCCGCGAGCCGGGCGAGCCCGTCCCGCTTGCCGTGCCCGAGCTGGGCGATGCCCCGTTGGGTGCCACGCCGGACGTGATCGCGGCAGACCACGCCGAGCCAGGCGCTCATGCCGGCACCCCGGCCGCGCGCGCGGCGGCCTCGAGCCGGGTGAGGTCGGCGCCGAGCCCGGTCGCGATGCCCTTGCCGAGCACCGCGGTCCAGAAGAACGCGAGCGGGCCGGCGATGGTCACCGTCACCGCGACGGTGGTGCGGCCCGCCGCGTCGACGCTCACCAGGTGCTGGAAGGTCAGTCGCGCGCCCAGCAGCAGCGAGACGTCGGTGAACTCGCGCCCCGGGACGAGCGACGTGACGACGAACCGGGTGGCCGGGCCGCCCTTCGGCTTCAGCTGCCCGGTCGCCCCGGTCCGGAACGGGCCGTCGAGGCGTACCCATGCGGTGTCGGTATTCCACTGCGGCCAGGTGGCCATGTCGGCCCAGCGCTCGAAGAAGGCCTCGGCGGGGACGTCGGTGGTGATCTGTGCGGTGGCGATCGTCTTCATACATTTAGTATGCGCGCTTACTATCTCGCCGTCAACCGCGTTCGTCACGCATATCGCTTGCGGGCGGTCTCCCAGCCGGGCAGCTCCGACGCCGGGCGGGACGCCTGACCGACGTAGTCGGCGGAGGGGCGGATGATTTTGCCGAGGCGCTTCTGCTCGAGGATGTGCGCGCTCCAGCCGGCGGTACGGGCGCAGGTGAACATGCCGGCCAGCATGTCCGGCGGCACCTGCGCGAAGTCGAGCACGACGGCCGCCCAGTACTCGACGTTGGTCTCCAGCACCCGGTCCGGCTTGCGCTCGCGCAGTTCGGCCAGCGCCGCCTGCTCCAGTTCGAGTGCCGCCTCGTACCGCGGCGCGCCCAGCTCGCGGGCCGCCTCGCGCAGGATCGTCGCCCGCGGGTCCTCGGCGCGATAGATCGCGTGACCGAAGCCCATCAGGCGCTTACCCGCATCCAGGATCCCTTTCACGTACGCCCGGGGCTCGGCCCCGCGCTGCACGTCCTCGATCATGCCGAGCGCGCGGGCCGGAGCGCCCCCGTGCAGCGGCCCGGAGAGCGCGGCCACCGCGGCGGACATGCAGGTCGGCACGTCGGCACCGGTGCTGGCCACCACGCGGGCGGTGAACGTGGACGCGTTCATCCCGTGCTCGGCCGCGCACACCCAATAGCGGTCGATGGCGGCCACGTGACGCGGGTCGGGGTCGCCCTGCCAGCGGATCATGAACCGCTCGGTGGCGTTGCGGCCGGCATCGACCAGCCGCTGCGGGACCGCGGGCATCCGCGGGCCACGGGCCGACTGGGCCACAAAGGACAGCATCATCACCGAGACGCGGGCCAGATCCTCGCGGGCCTGCGCGTCGTCGATGTCGATCAGCGGGCGCAGCCCCCAGTGCGGCGCGAGCATCGACACCGCGGCCTGCACGTCGACGCGGGTGTCGCCGGAATGCACCGGGATCGGGTACGGCTCGGCGGGCGGCAGGCCCTGCGCGAAGTCACCGTCGGCGAGCAGACCCCACACGTCGGCGAAGCTCACCCGCCCCGCCAGGTCACGAAGGTCGACGCCGCGGTACCGCAGCGATCCGCCGTCCCGATCGGGCTCGGCGATCTCGGTGTCGAACGCTACGACACCGGCCAGTCCAGGATTGACAGTCAGCATCCTCCGACGATGTATGTTGTTCATGTTGACGTCAACATTGATTCAGTCAATATGAGAGCGGTTGCACATGCCCCGGGAGTCCCCTCTGCTGACCACCGAACAGGTCGCCGCCCGACTGGGCGTCAAACCCACGACGGTGTACGCGTACGTCAGCCGTGGCCTGCTCACCAGCATCCGCAATGCCGACGGCAAGGGCAGCCTGTTCGCCCGGGCGGACGTGGACGCGTTCGTCGCCGGTCGTCGGCGCACCACGACGCCGGGCATCCAGACCGGCATCACCCTGATCCGGGACGGCGGGCTGTACTACCGGGGCACGGACGCGCTCCACCTGGCCCGCACGTCGACGTTCGAGGCGGTGGCCACGCTGCTCTGGACGGGCACCCTCGACCACGTCGATCTCGTGCCGAACCCGGAGCTCACCGCCCTCGCCGAGGCGGTCGTCCGGCCGCTGCCCGCCGATGCCCGCACCACCGACCGGCTACGCGTGATCGTCGCGGCCGCCGCGACGGCCGACCCGCTGCGCTTCGACACCAGCGCGCCGGCCGTCATCGCCACCGGCCGCACGATGCTGGCCACCATGGTCAGCGCACTCCCCCAAGCCGGGACGACGCACGCCGGGGCGCCGCACGCCGGGCCGTCGACCTCGGCGGCCGGGATGTCGGGCGACCCGCGAGCCGATCCGGGCGCCGGGCGGCGGGGCGGCCGACTGGCGGAGGCGCTGTGGCCCCGGCTCACCGCCCGCCCGCCGGACCCCACGGACTGCCGCGTGCTGGATGCCGCGCTCATCCTGCTGGCCGATCACGACATCGCCGCCTCCACGCTCGCCGCGCGGGTCGCCGCCTCGACCCGCGCCCACCCCTACGCCGTGGTCGGCGCCGGCCTCGCCGCCCTGGACGGCCCGTTCCACGGCGCGGCGAGCGGCCTCGCGTACGCCCTGCTGAACGACGCGATCCAGAACCGCGACCCGGTCGCCACCATCGCCGCCCGCCTGCGCACCGACGGTCACCTCCCCGGCTTCGGGCACGGCCTCTACCCGGACGGCGACCCGCGCGCCGCGACGCTGCTGGACCTGCTCGACGACGGCCCGGCCCGGGACATGGCGGTCCGCCTGGCGCAAGCGGTCCGGGAGCGCTCCGGCACCCACCCCAACATCGATCTCGCCCTGGCCGCCCTCGCCCTGCATCACGGCATGCCCGCCGACGCCGGCGAGGCCGTCTTCGCCGTGGCACGCACGGCCGGCTGGCTGGCGCACGCCCTGGAGGAGTACGCCGACCGCCCCAGTCGCTTCCGCCCGGTCGGGCAGTACGCCGGCCGCACGCCGTCCGCGTGAGCACCGCGCCCGATCGGCAATGGTAAGCGCCACACTTTGCCATTTCGGCAAGGAAACTCGGCGCTCCGGCGAGGGTGCCGCATGCTGGGCGAATGAGTGACGAACAAGCGTGGGACGCCCGCTACCAGGAAAGCCACCGCATCTGGAGCGGCAACCCGAACGTGGCCCTGGTGGCCGAGATCGCCGGCCTCGCCCCGGGCCGCGCCCTGGATCTGGGCTGCGGCGAGGGCGCCGACGCCGTCTGGCTGGCCCGGCAGGGCTGGCGGGTGACCGCGGCCGACATCTCCGGCGTCGCCCTTCAGCGCGCCGCCGAGCACGCCGACGAGGCCGGCGTGACCGTCGACTGGCAGCGGCACGACCTGGAGGAGACCTTCCCGGCCGGCGAGTTCGACCTGGTCTCGGCTCAGTTCCTGCACTTCTGGGAGGAATTCGGCCGGGAGAAGATCCTGCGCCGGGCGGCCGACGCGGTGGCGCCGGGCGGCATTCTGCTGATCGAGGGCCACATGGATCACGGCCCGTTCCGGCACCAGGGCCACCACGAGGGCCACGAGGGCCACGGCCAGCAGCAGCCGCACTTCCCGACGCCCGACGAGGTCGTCGCCGCGCTGGCTCTCGGCGACGACTGGGAGACCCTGAAGGCCGAGGTTCACCCGCGCGAGCAGCAGGGCCCGGACGGGGAGAACCACACCCGTACCGACAGCACCGTGAAACTTCGCCGGAAGGCGTAGGCGAGTCAGCCGGCCCGGCGGCGCGCCCGCCGGGCGGCAAGCTCGTCACCCTCGGCCGGCGAAGCGGCCTCCCCCACCGGCTGCGGACCGGCCGCGGGCTCGGCGGGCAGGTGCGACAGCGAACCCTGGATCTCCTTGAAGGCGCCGCCGATCGCGATGCCGAACACGCCCTGGCCGCCCTGCAGGAGGTCGACGACCTCCTCCGGGGAGCGGCACTCGTAGACCGTCGTGCCGTCCGAGATCAGCGTGATGCCGGCCAGATCTTCCACGCCGCGCGAGCGCAGCGTCTCGATCGCCCGGCGGATGTTCTGCAGGGAGACCCCCGCGTCGAGCAGCCTCTTCACGACCTTGAGAACGACCAGGTCGCGGAACGAATACAGCCGTTGGGTGCCGGAGCCGGACGCGTCCCGGATGCTCGGGACGACCAGCGTCGTGCGTGCCCAGTAGTCGAGCTGGCGGTAGCTGATCCCGACCGCCTGGCAGGCGGTCACCCCGCGGTAACCGACCGAACCGTCCTCGCCGACGAGTGGGCCCTCTAACGGCTGCTCGTGCACGCGACTACCTCCCCGCTGCGCGGTGCCGCTTTACTTGGACCTCACGAGCGTATATCTCAGCGAGCCCGGAGACAGTGAGGTAACCGGGCGACACGCCGCGTATGGAGGAAGACTGGCTAGCCCGCGAAATCTTCGGGGCGGACGTGGTCGAGGAACTCGCGGAACTTCTCGACCTCGTCCTCCTGCTCGTCCGGAATGACGATGCCGGCCTCGGTGAGCACCTGGTCGGCGCAGCGGATCGGCGCGCCCACCCGCAGGGCCAGGGCGATCGAGTCGCTGGGCCGGGCCGAGACCCGCAGGTCCTCGCCGATCAGCAGGTCGGCGTAGAAGACGTTGTCCTTGAGCTCGGTGATCTCGACGGCCCGCAGCGGCGCCTGCACCGCGGCCAGGATGTCCCGCAACAGGTCGTGGGTGAGCGGACGGGCGGGTTTCACACCCTGCTGCTCGTACGCGATCGCCGTTGCCTCCACGGCGCCGATCCAGATCGGCAGATACCGATCACCGTCGACCTCCCGCAGCAGGACGATCGGCTGGTTGCTCGGCAGCTCCACCCGAACCCCGACCACGCTCAGCTCGCGCACCGCACGCCTCCGTGTCGTTGTCCATGCCGCTTCGCACGGCCCCCCTTAACCTGCACGGTACACGCCTCACGTCCGGATCCCACGAGCGCCGATCCGGTCAGCGGCCGAGCTCTCCGCGCAATCCGGCCCGGACCAGCGCGGCGTGCAACTTCTGCGAAAGCGCCTGCAGTTCACGCGCCGTCTCGTTGGCGCGGGCCCGCGCCGCCGGGTCGCTCTGCCGCACCAGCGGCGCCAGCAACTGCGTGAACAGGCCGACCTCCCGGTCGGCGGCCGCGCGGAACGCCCGCAGGTGCCGGACCTCGAGACCGTACCGGGCGAGCCCGACCACCGCCTCGACGATGATCACGGCGTCCCCGTCGTACCAGCCCGGGGGCCTCGCGGTGATCAATCCGAACTGCTCGAGCTCGTCGAGCAGCTCCGCGGAGACCCCGGTGCGTTCGATCACATCTTCCCGCGGGACGCGAGTGTCGGCCGGATCGGCGGCCTTCTCGGTGCCGTCGCCGACCGCGACCAGCGACGGCCGCACCGGCGTGACCGGCGCCGCGTCGAAACTGTCCAGCTGCTCGCGGATCACCCGTAGCGGGAGGTACTGGTCGCGCTGCGCGGTCAGGACGAACCGCAGGCGCGCGACGTCGTTCCACGAGTACTTGCGGTACCCGGAGGCGGTGCGCTGGGGGTCGACCAGCCCTTCCGCCTCCAGGAACCGCAGCTTGGAGATGGTGGTGTCGGGGAACTCGGTGCGCAGATGGGCCAGCACCTCCCCGATGCTCATCAGCGCGGCCTCGCGGCCGGCCGCGGGGCGATGCCCCGGGTCGTCGCGTGCGGCAGCCCCCGACTGGTTCACGCTCAGGCCTCGCCCTCCGGCCGGGGGCCGGCGATGAACACCAGGCGGAACTTGCCGATCTGCACCTCGTCCCCGTTGCTCAGGGTCGCCGCCTCGACCCGCTCCCGGTTCACGTACGTGCCGTTGAGCGAGCCGACGTCGCGCACGGTGAAGGTGCCACCGTCGCGGTGGAACTCGGCGTGCCGGCGGGACACCGTCACGTCGTCGAGGAAGATGTCGCTGTCGGGGTGCCGCCCGCTGGTGGTGACGTCGTGGTCGAGCAGGAAGCGAGCCCCCGCGTTCGGACCGCGGCGCACAACCAGCAGCGCCATCCCGGGCGGAAGCGAGCCGGACATGCGGCTCGGCACCACGTCGGTGTCGGGACCCTCCAGCACCTCATCGAGCGCACCGAGGTTCAGCGTGGACGTGACGTCGAGTGGGGGGAACTCGTCGTCTGGGCGCGTCATCGGACCACCTCACGGATCAGTTGGTCGTCGCCAGGCGGCCCGGACGCACGACTATCGGTTTTCACATTTCGGTTATCAGCAAAAGGCGTTTCCGCGTTGCCCCGCCACCCTAGTCAGGGCCAATAACGCGGGGCAACCGGACGCGCGGGTTCGGGCCCAGCCTTCAGTCCGCTCAGGGGCGGCGGGCGGGGCGGTCGGATGGCATTCAGCTCTCGGTCAATGCCTGATATCCCGACGCGTCGAGAAGGTCCCCGATGGCCGACGCATCGTCCGCCGCGATCTCGACGAGCCAGCCGGCCGCATAGGGCTCCGCGTTGATCAGCTCGGGCTCGTCGGCGAGCGAGGCGTTCGTGGCGACCACCGTGCCGGAGATCGGCGCGTAGATCTCCGAGACGCTCTTGGTCGACTCGATCTCGCCGAGCGAGTCGCCCGCCGACACCTTCGTGCCCTCCTCGGGCAGTTGCACGAAGACGATGTCGCCGAGCGCATCCTGCGCGTAGTGGGTGATGCCCACGCGCACGGGCCCGCTGCCGTCACCGGACACCCACTCGTGTTCCGCCGTGTACCGCAGGTCCTCAGGAATCACGCAATCTCTCCCGTTGTCGCGTAACCGGTTTTCTCACGAAGCCGGCTTGGCGTACTGCAATGCCGTCGCCTGGTGCACCGCGGTCACCTCGACCTCGGCGCGTTGTTCCATCGTCACGCTACCGCCGCCGCTGTTCACCGACGCGACCACCCCACCGGGGATCTGCAGAGCGGTCTGCATCGTCTGCGGCGCGCCGATCACGGTGAGCAGGTAAGGGCCGGTGAGCCGGGCGTCGTCGCAGATGATGCCGCCACCGTCCGCGTCCACGAAATAGCTGGACGCGACGATCCGGACGGTCTGACCGTTGGCGCCGGCGATCTGCATGACCTCGCCGCCGGCCCCGCGCAGCTCCTGCACGGCGTTGAGCACCGCGGGCGACTTGACCTTGTCCAACGTGATCACCAGGCCCGGCCCGCGGCCCGGCAGGGTGCCCGCGAGCAGGCCCAGCTCGTCGGCGCGCTTCTCGGCCTCGGCCAGTGCCGCCTGCCGGCCGGCCACACCCGAGGTGAGCTGCCGCTGGCTGGTCTCCAAGGCGGTGATCTCGCTCTGCAGGCGGCTGTCGCGGGCCTCCAGGTCGCTGAGGATCCGCACCAGGTCCTCCTGGCGGGCGGTGGCCAGGCCCTGGTCGCCGTCGTTGCTGCGCAGCTGCACGACCAGGGTGAAGCCGAAGAGCGCGAGCAGCACGCAGATCAGCGCGCCGGCCGAGGAGAGCCGTCGCCACGGCGCCGGCTTGGTGGGTGGTTCCTCCGCGTTTGCCGGTACGCCGGAAGCCTCCCTCGCCGAAGTCACCCGTTCAGGCGAGCCGGGCGGCCGGTCGAGAGGCCGGGTAGGCCCGTCAAGATCGTCGTCAGCGGCCGGCGGCCGGTCGAGGGGCCGGGTGGGTCCGTCAAGATCGTCGTCAGCCGAGGGCCGGTCCAGGGGCTGCGTGGGCCCGTCGAGGTCGTCGGCGGCGGGCGGCGGGGGCGCCGGCTCGGGGGTCAGGGCGGCGCCGGGCGCGGGCCGCACATACTGCCCGGCTCCGGGCGTACCGGAAATCGGTTCTTCGTCCGGCAACGGCGGCCGGCGGCCGGCGGTGGGGAGGTCTCGGTCGGTCACGGTCACGCCCGGAAGAGGTGGCGGCGGATCGCCGCGACGTTGCCGAAGATCCGCACGCCGAGGACCACCACGACGCCGGTGGAGAGCTGGCTGCCGACGCCGAGCTGGTCGCCGAGGTAGACGATCAAGGCGGCGACCAGGACGTTCGAGATGAACGAGACGACGAACTGCTTGTCGTCGAAGATTCCGTCGAGCTTCGCTCGGACGCCGCCGAACACCGCGTCGAGGGCCGCGATGACGGCGATCGGCAGGTACGGCTGGAGACCGGCCGGCACGGTCGGGTGGAACACGATGCCCAGCACGATGCCGGCGGCGAGGGCGAGTACGGCGATCATCGGCCGCCTTCCGAGGGAGAGCTGCTTACCGAGCCAGAGCCGCTGGTCGAGGCGCTGGCCGAGGGGGTCGGGATCGGCTCGGCCACCCGGAGCTTCAGCTCCGTGGCGGCCGGCAGTGTCACGTTGCGCACGCCGGTGGCGTCGAACGACATGCCGTACTTGGTCGACAGCTCCTTGAAGAAGGTGCCCGCGTAGCCGTCGCGGAACTTCTCGGCCATGTCCTGCGGCCCGATCGCGATCACCTCGTACGGCGTGGTGACCGGCTGGAAGTCGACCAGGATCGCCTCGCCGGCCTGCCGGATCGTCGAGGTCGCGGTCAGCCGCTGCCCGTTGATCGTGATCGCCTCGGCGCCGAGCGACCAGAGCGCGTTCGTGGCCAGCTGCAGGTCGGTGTCCTTGACCCGGGCCACCGTGTTGCGCTCGCCGGTCACCGGGTTGATCGGGGTCGGGCCGTCGCCGATCTTGATCTTGGCACCGTCGCCCTTGACCGGGGCCAGCCCGGTCGCCGCCTCCATGTCGCGCAGCTGGGCGACCGCGGCCCCGCCGAGCTCCCGCTCCCGCAGCCGGGACACCTCGTCGCCGAGCTTGTCGGCCTGGTCCTGCAGCTGGGTGGTCAGGTCGCGGCGGCTCTGCACCTGCTGCAGCAGGGCGGCGCGGGCCTTGGTGCGGCCCGGCTCGTCGGCGATCGTCTGCTGGTACGCCACCACGAACAGAAAGCCCAGCGCGACCAGGGTGACCAGCGAGATCCCGCTGCTCACCCAGCGTTTCGGGCCGGTCGGGCCGCCCTCGACGGCCTTGCGGGCGGCCGCGTCGGCGTAGCCGGGGTCGAGCGGATTGCGGAACAGCTCCGTGAGGAAGTCCGGGGCGAAGACCCGCTTGGGTTGCTCGTCCGTCATCCGGCTCGGGCTTCCGCTCTCAACAGGCGGCGGGTCTGCATCAGGTAGAGGGCGGCCGCGGCCCAGTACAGGCCGAGCGCCCACCAGGCCAGGCCCCAGCCGATCGGGGTGAGCCAGGACGACGCCGAGTCGACCGCCTGGGCCAGCAGGATCACCGGGAACGCGGCGAGCAGCACGAACGTGCCGGTCTTGCCGACGTAGTGCACCGGCGGCGGACCGTAGCCGTGCCGGCGCAGCACCAGCAGGGCGATGCCGAGGACCAGCTCACGCAGCAGCAGGGCGCCGGTCAGCCACCACGGCACCACGCCGCGCAGGGTGAACCCGATCAGCGTGGCCAGGATGTAGAGCCGGTCGGCGAACGGGTCGAGCAGCTCGCCGAGGCGGCTCACCGAGTTCATCCGGCGGGCGACGAAGCCGTCCACCCAGTCGGTGGTGCCGCCGACCGCCAGCACGATCACCGCGGCCACGTCCTTCTCCGGCCCGAGCAGCAGGTAGAGGAAGAGCGGCACGCCGAGCAGCCGGACGAAGCTGATGACGTTCGGAATCGTCCAGATCCGGTCGGAGGCGACGACGGACGGCGCAGGCTGCTGCGACATCGCGACTTCCTCTCCCCCTCCGGCGGCGGCCCGGTCCCCCCGGCCAGGCGTGACCGGTCACTCGCCGAGCAACTATAGCCAGCTCCGAGGTTCGTTCCGGTGACCAGTCGCCCGACGCACACCGTGTGCGCCGTCCTAGGACTGTCGGCGACGGCCCCGGCGGGCTCGAACGTAGTCGTCGACGACGTATCTGCCCAGCTCATCGGCGTCCGGACGGAAGACGCGCCCGCCGTTGCGCTCGGCGACCGCGCCGACGAACCGCTGCAGCCCGGGGTCCTCGCCGAGCATGAAGAAGTTCAGCGTGGCGCCGTACCGGGTGAGGTGGTCGACCTCGCGAACGGTGGCCCGGATCGTCTCGGCGGTCGGCGGCCACCAGAAGAACGCCTCGCCGTCCTCGAGGTGCGCGGTCGGCTCGCCGTCGGTCACGATCATGACGACCGGCTCGGCGCCCGGGTGCCGGCGCAGGTGCCGGCCCGCCAGGTTGAGGGCGTGCTGCAGGTTGGTGCCCTTCTCGGCGGTCGGTTCGATCGCGGCGAGCTGCCCCTGCGACAGCGCCGAGGCGTGCTTGCCGAATCCGATGATCTGCAGCGAATCCTGCGGGAACTGGGTGGCGACCAGATGCGACAGGGCGAGCGCGGTCTGTTTCATCGGGCCCCAGCGGCCATCGGCGTACATGGAGTAGGACAGGTCGACGCAGAGCGCCACCGCGGCCGAGGCGCGCCGCTCGGTCTCGGCGACCTCGAAGTCCTCGGGCTCGAGCCGTACCGGGAGGGTCTCCACACCACCGCCGGCCCGGCGCCGGACCGCGTTGCCGATGGTCCGCACCACGTCCAGGGGCTGCTCGTCGCCGAACTCCCAGCGCCGGGACGAGCCGATCAGGTCGCCGGCCGCGCCCGCGTCCCGCAGGTCGTGCTGACCCTGGCGTTTGCTCTTCAGCTCGTCGAAGACCTGCGCGAGGGCGGTGCGGCCGAGCCGGCGCAGCGCCTTGGGCGACAGCGTCAGGCCTTCCTCGTCGCGGGTCACCCAGCCCTGCCGGGACAGCTCGCGCTCCAGGTCGCGCAGGCGGCGCACGTCGTCGGCGGCGGACCGGCCGAGCTGCCGCTCCACCATCTCCACGTCGATGTCGTCGAGCGTCGCGCCCGGGTGTTCCTGGCCCAGCTGGTCGAGCAGCTCGTCCAGCTCGCCGATCTCGCCGAGCGCGGCGGCGGCGTCGCCGTAGCCGAGGTCGTCGGGCCCGCGCATCCGCTCGCCGCGTCCCCAGTTGAGCTGCGGGCGCAGGGCGCGCAGGTTGTCGGTGAGCTCGCCGAGCCGGCCGCGCAGCGGGCCGTCGCCGAGCGCCTGGTCCATCAGCCGGGACAGCTCCTCCTGCTGCTGCGGGGTGAGCGACCGCATCAGCCGCTCGGCCGCCGCGGCGCGCCGGGCCAGGGAGTCGATCAGCTCCTCGATGTTCTGCGGGTTCTCCGGGAAGAACTGGCCGTGCTTGGCCATGAACCGCTGGAACGCGTCGTCGGTGTCCTCGCCCCGGGCGTGCTTCTGCAGGAGCTGGTTGAGGTCGGCGACCATTTCCGACACTCCAGAAAAGTCACCGTTTTCCAGGGCCTGTTTCATCCCGGCGAAGCGCTGCTCGACAACTTCCCGCCGCAGGCCGTCGAGGATCTGCTGATACAGCCCCCGCGCCTCGTCGGACGCCCAGTCGTAGCTCGCCAGCTCCTCCACCGCCCGCGAGGTGGACCTGGGCAGATTGTCGAGGACGGCCTCCGCGAACCGGGCATCGGGGTCATCCCGCCCCCGCAGCTCGTCCCGCTCGGTCGCCACGGCCTGGTCCAGCAGCTGCTGCGCCCGGGTGACCGCGCCGTCGAGGTTGCCCCGGCGCAGCGCCTCCCGCCGCAGCCGGCGCGCCCGGGCTCGCATCTCGTCCAGCCCGCGCCCCTCCCGCGGCCCGCGCCGCAGCAGGTCACGCAGCACGTCCCGGAGCGAGTCGCCGGCCAGGACGCGCTCGCCCACCTCGTCCACCGCCGCGCGCACGTCGTAGGGCGGCGCGAGCGGGTCCGGCCCGTCCCGCCAGGCCCCGTATCGGAACCGGTTGCCCGACATGCTCCCTCAGCTCCCGTACAGCGTGCGTCCGTCGCCGGTCAGCTCCTTGGCCAGCCGGCGGGTCAGGTGCAGCCCCTCGAGCACGAACTCGACCGCCGATGCGGCCTGCCCCGGCGACGGCGCGTCGCCCAGCCCGAGCCGGTCGAGCACCTTGGCCAGTCCCGGCACGGTGCCGATCTGCCCGAGCAGCTCCTCGGCCGAGACCAGCTCGCCGGTCTCGATGATCGCGCCCTCGGCGACCAGGTCGGTGAAGCCGGACAGGTCGAGGCCGGCGAGCCGGTCGCGGAACGTCTCGGCCGTGGCGACCCGCAGCAGGTGGGCGAGAACCTCGGTCTCGCGCCCCTCCTCGCCGCTCTCGAACTCGACCTTGCCGCGCAGCGTGGAGGTCACCGAGATCGTGTCGCCGACCCGGGCCACCGCCTCCCGCTCGCCGCGCAGCCCGGCCCGGCGCAGCGCCGAGGCGGCGACGGTCTCGGCGGCGGCGATCGCGAACCGGGCCGAGATGCCCGACCGGGCGTCCACCGCCGGCGACTCGCGGACCGCTCGGGTGTAGCGCGCGATCACGTCGATCAGGTGGTCGGGCACCGTGGCGACCAGCGCCGCCTCCTGCCGGACCAGCGCGGTCTCCAGCTCGAGATCGACCGGGTAGTGGGTGCGGATCTCGGCGCCGAACCGGTCCTTGAGCGGCGTGATGATCCGGCCCCGGTTCGTGTAGTCCTCCGGGTTGGCCGACACGACCAGCAGCAGGTCGAGCGGCAACCGCAGCTGGTAGCCGCGGACCTGGATGTCGCGCTCCTCCAGCACGTTGAGCAGCGACACCTGAATGCGCTCGGCCAGGTCGGGCAGCTCGTTGACCGCGAAGATGCCCCGGTTGGTCCGCGGCACCAGGCCGAAGTGGATCGTCTCGGGGTCGCCGAGCGCCCGCCCCTGCGCCACCTTGATCGGATCCACGTCGCCGATCAGGTCGCCCACGCTGGTGTCGGGCGTGGCCAGCTTCTCCCCGTACCGCTCGGACCGGTGCCGCCACGAGATCGGCAGCAGGTCACCGGTCTCGGCCGCCAGCCGGCGCGACGCCGGCGTCAGCGGCAGGTAGGGATGCTCGTGCAGCTCGGAGCCGCTGATCATCGGAGTCCACTCGTCGAGCAGCCCGACCAGCCCCCGGATCAGCCGCGTCTTGCCCTGACCGCGCTCGCCCAGCAGCACCATGTCGTGCCCGGCGAGCAGCGCCCGCTCCACTTCGGGCAGGACGGTGTCGTCATACCCCACGATGCCCGGGAACCGCGGCGCGCCGCTGCGCAGCCGATCGAGCAGGTTGTCGCGCAGCTCCTCCTTGACCGTGCGGAACTCGTGGCCGGAGGCGCGCAGCTCACCGACGGTGCGCGGGAGATCGGCAGGCGGCGTGGGCGTGATCGCGATCGGTGCGTCTGTCACGGGAAGAAAGCTACTCCGCCCCTGTGACCAGGGTGTGATCGTGTTCGAGAAGGAAGTGTGACCGTAACGGCATGGATTTCGGGAATACGGAATCCCGGTACGCGCAGGCCACTTGCCGCGGATTGCCCCTGTCAGCCGCGCGGCGCCGGGTGCAGGCTGGCGGAATGACGGAGATTCTGCGCTTGGCGGCCTTCAGCGACGACCCGAAGGGCGGCAACCCGGCCGGCGTGGTGCTGGACGCGGCCGCCCTCGACGACCGGCGGATGCAGGAGATCGCGGCCGAGGTGGGCTACTCGGAGACCGCGTTCGTGCTGTCCAGGGCCGGCGACCGCTACCGGGTGCGCTACTTCAGCCCGCTGGCCGAGGTCCCGTTCTGCGGCCACGCCACGATCGCCACCGCGGTGGCCCTGGGCCCCGGTGAGCACGTCTTCCGCACCAATGCCGGCGAGGTCCCGGTCAGCGTCGGCGACGACCGGGTCGCCACCCTGACCAGCGTCGACCCGGTCGTCGGCGAGCTGCCCGGCGCCGACCTGACCGCGCTGCTGTCCGCCCTGCGCTGGACCGCCGCCGAGCTGGACGAGACGCTGCCGCCGAGGGTCGCCTACGCCGGCGCGTACCACCCGATCCTGGCCGTGCAGAGCCGCCGCCGGCTCGCCGGCCTGGACTACGACGTGCCCGCCCTGAAGGCGCTGATGCAGTCGCGCGGCTGGACCACGGTGCAGCTGGTCTTCCGGGCCACCGGCGACACGTTCGACGTCCGCGACCCGTTCCCGGTCGGCGGCGTCTACGAGGACCCGGCCACCGGCGCGGCCGCCGCGGCGTTCGGCGGCTACCTGCGCGAGCTGCGCCTCGTCCCCGACGACGCCACCCTGCACCTGCGCCAGGGCGACGACCTGGGCCGGCCCAGCCGCCTCACGGTCCGGCTGATCCCGGGCGAAGCGGGCGTCCGGGTGAGCGGCCGAGCCGTCCCGATCGAGGTCTGACTCTTTCTCGCGCCTCTGGAAGATCAGCCGACGACCTCGGCATAGCCGACCGCGCCGGCGATCGGCACCCGGATGATCAGATCGTCGAACTCGGCGTAGCGGCGGCCCAGCTCGTCCGCCGCGTCGTCGCCCGCGTAGCGCCGGGCCACCCGGGTGGTCCAGACCAGCAGATCGGCCGGCCTCGGATGCAGCGTCGCGGTGGCGCGCAGGTGGACGAACGCGAACGGCGCCCGCTCGTCGTCGACGGCGATCGACACCCGCGGGTCGGCGGCCAGATGGCGGGCCTTCGCGCTGCCGCTCGCGGTGGTGATGACCAGGTCGTCGCCGTCCAGCACGAACCACACCGGTACGACGTGCGGGTGGCCGTCGGCCGACACCGTAGCGATCTTCGCGGTGCGGGTGCCGGCGGTGAGGAAGGTGCGCAACTCATCGATGGACATGCGACGCATGGCGCGATGGTAGCGATCCGCGGCCCGAGCAGGACGGCGGGTCACTCGCCGATGTTCAGCGATCCGAGCAGGTCGTTGACCCAGTCGCTGAACGGCGGAACGATCTGATAGCCGATCAGGGCGGCGACCGTCGCGAGGACCGCGACCCCCGCCGGCCACCATCCCCATCGAGTCCGACGACCCGATGGACGGACCGCGGGCTCAGCCATAGTCGCCTCCCTACCGTCTCCCCGCCCAGAATGCCGCCGAAATCGGCGACCCGGCAACCCGCTCCGCGCCGACGCTCGCAGGGTGTAGACATTTTGTCTACGCTTGGCTGGTGGACGAAACCTACAGGGTAATTGGCTGGCGGTAGCGCTGATCGAACGCGACGACAACGACTACCTCGTCGCCGGCGCGCGCTACCTGGACTCGGACGAGGTCGCCACCGTCACAAAAATGCTAGGGGGACTGCGATGACCGGCCGAGAGAACGTTCGGCAGGAGGCCGAAAGGGCGTTGAACGACACGGATTGGACCGGCGGCGAGGTCGTCGCCCCGGAACCGAACCGTAAGGTCTCGGTCGTGCACTCGACCAGGCTGCCTGCCGAGTACAGCGAGGCGCTCGAAGCGGAGGCAGCCAAGCGGGGGATCAGCCCGTCCAGGCTCATGCAGCTGCTGGTCATCGCGGGATTGGAACGCGAGACCGCGGGCGACGTGGTGACGATCAGCCGGAGCAAGCTGCACGAGGCGATCGACCAGATAGTCACGAACGCGGCGTAGGGGCCCCCTCCGCATCGCGTGGGTGCCGGGAGGTGACGGGCGCGAGCCGGTCGCCGGTCTGGGGAGCCGACTCCCTAGGATTAGCCGCGATGAGCGGGACGATGATTGCGCGCGGGCTGGCGGCCGGGCACGGGGAACGCGTTCTGTTCTCGGAGCTGGACCTGGTGGTGGCGCCCGGCGATGTGATCGGGCTGGTCGGGGTGAACGGGGCGGGCAAGACCACGCTCCTGCGTACGCTCGCCGGGCTGCTGCCGGTGGAGAGCGGAACCGTCGCGCTCAGCCCGCCCACCGCGAACGTCGGCTATCTGCCGCAGGAGCGGGAGCGCCGGGCCGGCGAGACGGTCCGTGACTTTCTCGCCCGGCGCACCGGCGTCGGGCCCGCCCACGCGAAGATGGACGCCGCCGCGGCCGACCTGGCCGACGGGAAGCCGGGCGCCGACGACGAGTACGCCGCCGCGCTGGAACGGTGGCTGGATCTCGGCGGCGCCGACCTGGACGAGCGGGCCGAGCAGATCGCCGCCGAGCTGGGGCTGACCGTCGCGCTCGACCACGCGATGGTGGCGCTCTCCGGTGGGCAGGCGGCGCGCGCCGGGATGGCCTCGCTGCTGCTCAGCCGGTACGACATCGTCCTGCTCGACGAGCCGACCAACGACCTGGACCTGGACGGGCTGGGGCGCCTGGAGGAGTTCGTGCGGGGCCTGCGGGCGGGGACCGTGCTGGTCAGTCACGACCGGGAGTTCCTCGCCCGTACGGTCGGCAAGGTCTTGGAACTTGATCTGCCGCAGCAGAGGGTGAACCTGTACGGGGGCGGGTACGCCGCCTACCTCGAGGAGCGCGAGCGGGGCCGCCGCCATGCCCGCGAGCAGTACGAGGAGTACGCCGACAAGAAGTCCGAGCTGCTCGACCGGGCCCGCATGCAGCGCGCCTGGATGGAGAAGGGGGTGCGCAACGCGCGCCGGAAGCAGCCGGACAACGACAAGTTCGGCAAGGCGTTCCGGACCGAGTCGACGGAGAAGCAGGCGGCCAAGGCGCGGCAGACCGAGCGGCTGATCGAGCGCCTGGAGGTGGTCGAGGAGCCGCGCAAGGAGTGGGAGCTGCGGATGGAGATCGCCGCGGCGCCCCGGGCTGGCGCGGTGGTGGCCACGCTGCGCGACGCGGTGGTGCGGCGCGGGGATTTCACGCTCGGGCCGGTCACGCTGCAGATCGACTGGGCCGACCGGGTGGCGATCACCGGGGCGAACGGCTCCGGCAAGTCCACGCTGCTCGCCGCCATCCTGGGACAAATCCCGTTGGATGCGGGCAGCGCCCACCTGGGGCCCGGCGTCGTGGTCGGCGAGATCGATCAGGCGCGCGGACTGTTCCTCGGCGAGGTTCCGCTGATGGCTGCCTTCGGCGCCGCCGTGCCCGAGATGCCCGACGCGGACGTGCGCACGCTGCTGGCCAAGTTCGGCCTGAAGGCGACCCACGTCCTCCGGCCGGCCGCAACCCTGTCCCCCGGCGAGCGCACCCGGGCGGCCCTGGCGCTGCTCCAGGCCAGGGGCGTCAACCTGCTGGTGCTGGACGAGCCGACCAACCACCTCGACCTGGCCGCCATCGAGCAGCTCGAATCGGCGCTGTCCGGCTACGCGGGCACCCTGCTGCTGGTCACCCACGACCGCCGGATGCTCGAGGCGGTGCACACCACCCGCCGGCTCGAGGTGGCCGGCGGGAAGGTCACCGGGTCGCGGTGAGGGGCTGACCGACCGGCCCCTGGTTTCCCGACCGGTCCAGCCCGGCCAGGCAGTAGGTCGCCGCGCCGGCCGGCGGCGCCGGGTCGGCCACCTGCTGCCCGCTGCGGCCCGTGGCGACCAGCGCCGCGCTCGCCCCGTTCACCCGGTAGAGCGCCCAGCTGACCAGCTCCGGACCGCCACCCGGCTGGATGTCGAAATGCCGCTCGGACCCGGCCTGCCACGCGCGGGTCAGGGCGGGAGCGCCGGGCGGGGCGGCCGGCAGCTGCTTCATGACCGGCGGCAGCGCGGGCGCCGCGTAGTGGTGCTGGTCGTAGAGCGCGACCGAGCCGAGCCGGTTGGACCGCACCGATTTCGCGCTGAAGTGCACCTCGCCCTGCACGCCGGCCTTCTCGTCCAGGGCCAGGTGCCGGTCGAGCTCGGCCGGGTTGCTCCACGCGCCCTTCTCACCGACCCGGTAGTCGGCCTGGCCGATGTACAGCTGGACGCCGGTGCCCTTCACCAGCGCGACCCACCACGGCAGCATCTTGGCGTAGTCGGCCTTGGCGAAGCCGATGTTCCAGTACAGCTGCGGCACGATGTAGTCGACCCAGCCGTTTTGCACCCACTTGCGGGTGTCGGCGTAGATGTCGTCGTACGCCTCCAGGCCGCGCGAGTCGGAGCCAGCCGGGTCGGTGGCGGCGTTGCGCCAGATCCCGAACGGGCTGATCCCGAACTTCACCCACGGCTTGACCTGCTTGATCCGCTCGTCCATCTCGCGGACCAGGGTGTCCACGTTGTCCCGCCGCCATTGCGCGCGGGCCACGCCGTGCCCGTACCTGGCGTAGCTGGCGCCGTCCGGGAAGTCCTCGCCGTTCTGCGGGTACGGGTAGAAGAAGTCGTCGAAATGGACGCCGTCGACGTCGTACTTCTGCACCGCCTCCAGCATCGCGTCCTCGACGAACTTGCGGGCGGCCGGGATGCCCGGGTCGAAGTAGAGGCGGGCGGTCTTGCCGGTGGGATAGGCGATCGCCCAGTCGCGGTGGGCGAGCAGCGGATGGCCGGGCGCGAGCTTGGTGAAATCGGCGCCGGCGCCGTCCGGGGCCGGCTGGCTTCCCCGGTACGGGTTGAACCACGCGTGGAACTCCAGGTTGCGGGCGTGCGCCTCGCTCACCAGGAAGGCCATCGGGTCCCACCCCGGCGACCGGCCGTCCCGCCTGCCGGTGAGCCACTCCGACCACGGCGCGTAGGCGGAGGGCCAGAACGCGTCCCCGCTCGGCCGCACGTGCACGAAGATCGCGTTGTGGTGCTGGGCCACGGCCAGGTCGAGCCACCTCGCGTACTCGGCCTTGACCTGCGCCTCGGGCAGCCCCGGCCGGCTCGGGAAGTCGATGTTCAGCACCGTCGTCAGCCACATCCCGCGCAGCTGCCGGGTCGCGGTGACCGGCACCGCCCCGCACCTCCCGACCGTGCCGGCCGCGGGGGACACCGGATCGGCTGCGGCGACGGCCGGCGGCTTGTACACGGCCGCACGCACCAGACCGAGGCCGAGGACAGCGAGCGCGAACAGCAGAGACGCGAGCGGAAGGACGAGCCGGAGGGGCGGACGGCGGCGGAGCATGCCGACAAGTGTGCCTTGCCGTCCGGCGTGCGCCACCGGCCGTAAAGTCTTGCGGCATGGCCGTCGTCGTGGTGGGTGCCGGGATCGCGGGGCTGGCGTGCGCCCGTGAGCTGGTGGATGCCGGGGTGCCGGCCCGGGTGGTGGAGCGCGACACCAGGGTGGGCGGCCGGCTGGCCAGCGAGTGGCTCGGCGGGCGCTGGGTGGACACCGGGGCGGCCTACCTGACCGCCGACGACCCGGCCTTCCAGGGGCGGCTGCAGAGCTGGCGGATCGACGGGCTGGTCCGGCCGTGGACCGACACGCTGCGCGGCCAGGCGGGGCCGCCGGCGATGCGCTGGGCAGCGCCGGGCGGTCTGCGCAGCCTCGCCGAGGACCTGGCGCGCGGGCTGGAGGTGACCCTCGGCGTCCCGGTCACCGAGGTGCCGGCGGCGGGGGCGGTCGTGCTCGCCATGCCGGGCCCGCAGGCGCTGGCGATCGCCGACCTGCCGGCCGCCCGCGAGCAGACCTGGTCGCCCGTGGTGACGGCGATCATCACGTACGCGCGAAGGTCCTGGACGGATTTCGCCGGTGCCTTCGTGAACGACCACCCGGTCCTGTCGACGGTCTGCGACGACGGCGATCGGCGCGGGGACCGGGCGCCGGTGCTGGTGGCGCACTCCACGGCGGCGATGGCCGAGTGCGCCGACCCGGGCCCGCGGATGGCCGGCGCGGTCGGCGAGCTGCTCGGCATCGGTGACCCGGTGTCGGTGCAGACCCGACACTGGCCGTACGCGTCGCCCAGCCCCGGCGACGGCTGGTACGCCCGGCACGGCCACGTCTACCTGTGCGGCGACGCCTTCGGGCGGCCGCGCGTGCAGACCGCCTGGCTGAGCGGCCGGGCCGTGGCCCGGGCGATCATTCAGAGCACAGACCGGTAGACCGCCATCGTGTCCTCGGCGATGCGCGACCAGCTGAACCGCTCGACCGCGCGCCGCCGGCCGGCCTTGCCCATCCGCTCGGCGCGCTGCGGGTCCTCGATCAGCTCGGTCATCGCGGCGGCGAAGTCGGCCACGAACTGCTCGGGGTGCACCGGCGTGCCGGTACCGTCGGCGACCTGCTCGATCGGCACCAGGACGCCGGTCTCGCCGTCCGCCACCACCTCGGGGATGCCGCCGGTCGCGGTCGCCACCACCGCGGTCTCGCAGGCCATCGCCTCCAGGTTGACGATGCCCATCGGCTCGTAGATGGACGGGCAGACGAACACGGTGGCGTGCGTGAGCACCTGGATGACCTCGGTCTTGGGCAGCATCTCCTGCACCCAGATCACGCCGTGCTCGTCGCGCGCCTCGCGCAGCTCGACCGCGAGGGCCTCGACCTCGGCGGCGATCTCCTTGGTGTCGGGTGCGCCGGCCAGCAGGATGATCTGCGTCTGCGGCGGCAGGTCGCGGCACGCCCGCATCAGGTAGGGCAGGCCCTTCTGCCGGGTGATCCGGCCGACGAAAACCACGCTCGGCCGGCTCAGGTCGATGCCGAGCCGGTCGACCACGTCGGTGCCGTGGTCGGGCTGGTACTGCCCGGTGTCGATGCCGTTGTAGACCACCCGGATCCGGTCCGGATCGACCGACGGGTACGCCGTGAGCACGTCCCGCTTCATCCCGCCGGAGACGGCGATGACGGCGTCCGCGTTCTCGATCGCGACCCGCTCGCAGAAGCTGGACAGCGCGTACCCGCCGCCGAGCTGCTCGGCCTTCCACGGGCGCAGCGGCTCGAGGCTGTGCGTGGTGACCACGTGCGGGACGCCGTGCAGCAGCTTCGCGGTGTGGCCGGCGAAGTTCGCGTACCAGGTGTGGCTGTGCACGAGGTCGGTACCCGCGCAGCCGCCGGCGATCGCGAGGTCGACCCCCATCGTGCGCAGCGCCGCGTTGGCGCCCGCGAGTTCCGCGGGCTCCGGATAGGCGGTCACGCCGGGCTCGTCGCGCGGCTGCCCGAAGCAGTGCACCCGGACGTCGGCCAGGCGGCGCAGATCGCGGGACAGGTACTCCAGGTGGACGCCGGCTCCGCCGTACACCTCCGGCGGATACTCCCGCGAGATCAGATCGACACGCACGCCTGCGAGCCTAGTGCCTTCCGGACTTCCGGACCCATCGGCGTGCAAGATCGGGTAACCTGTCCTCGCTTCTTCTTGGCCGGCACACATCTTCGGCTGGCGCTCACGTCGGCGGAAAGTTAGCGTCCTTTCATGGCTGTCAAGGTGCTCGCGATCGTTCTGGCCGGTGGCGAAGGTAAGCGCCTGATGCCCCTGACCGCCGACCGGGCCAAGCCCGGCGTGCCGTTCGGCGGCATCTATCGCATGATCGACTTTGTCCTCTCCAACCTGGCGAACGGCGGCTTCCTCAAGATCGTCGTGCTGACCCAGTACAAGTCGCACTCGCTCGACCGGCACATCACCAAGACCTGGCGGATGTCCACGCTGCTGGGCAACTACGTGACCCCGGTTCCGGCACAGCAGCGGCTCGGCCCGCGCTGGTTCGCCGGCTCGGCCGACGCCATCTACCAGAGCCTCAACCTGATCAACGACGAGTCCCCCGACTACGTCATCGTGTTCGGCGCCGACCACATCTACCGGATGGATCCGAAGCAGATGGTCGACCAGCACATCGCCTCGGGCGCCGCGGTCACCGTCGCCGGCATCCGGCAGCCCAGGTCGCTCGCCGACCAGTTCGGCGTGATCGACGTGGCCGAGGACGGCCGCCGCATCAAGGCTTTCCGGGAGAAGCCGCGCGACGCGGAGGGCCTGCCCGACTCCCCCGACGAGGTGTACGCCTCGATGGGCAACTACGTCTTCACCACGCGGGCCCTCTGCGAGGCGGTCACCAAGGACGCCCAGGACCCGGACAGCAAGCACGACATGGGCGGCAACATCATCCCGATGCTGGTCGAGCGGGGCGAGGCGAACGTCTACGACTTCCGCGACAACGACGTGCCCGGCTCGACGGATCGAGACCGCGGCTACTGGCGCGACGTGGGGACGCTGGACTCGTTCTACGAGGCGCACATGGACCTGATCGCCACGCTGCCCATCTTCAACCTGTACAACCACGACTGGCCGATCTTCACGAACTACGGCTCGTGGCCACCGGCGAAGTTCGTGCACGGGTACGACGACCGCCAGGGCCGGGCCATCGAGTCGATGATCTCCCCCGGCGTGGTGGTCTCCGGCGCCCTCGTCGAGCGTTCGGTGATCTCCCCCAACGTCCGGGTCAACTCCTGGTCGCACGTGGAGGGCGCGGTGCTGATGGAGGGCGTGTCGGTCGGCCGGCGCTCGATCGTCCGCAACGCCATCATCGACAAGAACGTGGTGATCCCGGAGGGCGCCCAGATCGGCGTCGACCTGGATCGGGACCGCAAGCTCTACACGGTCTCGGACAACGGCATCGTGGTCATCGGCAAGGGCCAGCGGGTCGAGCTCTGAGCCACGCCTCGCCCGACCGGGTCGGCGATTGCAGTTCGGTCGGGTCGGGTTGTAGCCGACGCCGGCTCCTGGCCGGGACGAGAGGTACGGAACGCCGACGCGCCGAAGGTCGTCCTATGAGCGCACCATCTCGAAGAGACCAGGCGCCGGCGACCGGAGAATCAGATGCGACGAATACGCATGACCAGCGTAGTCCTGGCCGGAACGCTGCTGACCGGTTGCGGGGGCCAGTCGAATCCCGAATCGCCCAGCCCGACAAGCTCACCGACGGCGCCGCCCGCCGCGGAGCAACGGGCGGACCCGACCGGCCTGATCGGCCTGTGGAAGCCGACCGGAGCCGATGAGGAGCCCGAGGTGGTGATGCGGATCAGCGCGGAGTCGTTCCAGCTGTTCCGCCGGTGCACCATTGCGGAAGGAATGTGGGACGCGAACGAGGCGGGCCTGTTCGTCGGTGCTCCGTATGGTGACGACCTGGCCCCGGACCGGCGAGGCTGCCCGTCCGAGGCACCCCCGCGCACCGTTGACGACTTGCCGCCGGAGTGGTTGGCGCGGGTCACCGCGTTCCGGGCGGAGGGGTCCGATCGCCTCCTGCTGGACGGGCGGGGCCGGGTCGTCATTCGTCTGCAACCGCGAACAGGCCCGGTCGACCGGCCGGGACTGCCGCCCGAGCAGACCGGGGTACCGACGGTCACCGCCAAGGTGCGCCGGGCGTTCGCACCGGCCCGGCCCCTGCCGGCGAGTCTGACCCCGGCCACCCCGGCGGCGCTGCTCGGACAGTGGCGACCGGTGACCGCACCGGCCCCCCAGCCGGACGCCTACGTCGAGTTCCGCAACGGCACGCGATGGACCGGCAGCGACGGCTGCAACGGCGAGGGCGGCCGATGGGCCGTCGGGCCGGCCGGCTCGTTCGTCGCCACGAACGGCCCCAGCACGGCTGTCGGCTGCAACAACGTGCCCGTGGGCGGCTGGCTGGACAGCGCGCGGCGCGTGGGACTCGACGGGACCGTGCTGGTACTCCTCGACAGCGCGGGCAACGAATGCGGCCGCCTCCGGCGCGAGCGGTGACCTGCGCGGAATCGGATTCGCGCAGCGGTGACCCGGCCGCTGTGCGGACCGGTGACCCCAGTCGTGCGCCGGCCGGCGCCGACCAGGAGCTCAGCTCCGGACGGCCGGTCCGGGCCGTCAGTCGATCTGCTCGGTCGGTTCCCCTCCGGAGCAGGTGACCGTCACCGTCACCGGCTCGTTGCCGTGCCGGAAGGTGACCGACGGCGCGGGACCGGGCCCGGCGTCCACCGACTCGGTGTGATAGCCGTGCGCCGGCGACCAGGACAGGATCCGCGCCGTGGTCGCGGTCGTGCAGTCGGCGGTGACCGTGCCGCCCGGCGAGGTCAGCACCCGCGAGGCCGCCGGCGGCGAGGCGGTGGTGGCCGTGGTGGCCGGGGCGGCGGGCGTCGGCGAGGCCGTCGTGGGCCGCACGCCCGGCGAGGACGGCGCGGCCGCCGCGCCCGGCGGGGCGGTGAGGACGGCGCCCGCCGCGGTGGGTGCGCCGGTCGGGCCGGGCTCCTGGGCGGTCGCGCTCGGCGCGACGCCGGCTTGCGACCCCTGCGGACCGGCCGGCGCGCTCACGTGCGCCGAGGCGGGCGGCGCGGCATGCGGGGAGGCGACGCTCGGCGTGCCCGGCTCGCCCCGCCAGATCAGCCACCCGGCCGTGGCCACGATGCCGGCGGCGATCGCGCCACCGGTCAGCCGCATGGCGGCCTGCGCCCATCGGGGGGACCGCTGCCGGATGACGATCGACGGCTCGGCCGGCACCGGGGCACCGGCGACGCCGGGAACCGGCGTGTCCTCGACCGCCTCGAGCCCGGCCGCCCGGGCCAGCCGCCGGGCGACCTCCCGCGCGGTGGGCCGCTCGGCCGGGTCCTTGCCGAGGCAGCTCATGCACAGCCCGATCACCTCGGGCGGCACCGGCGCCAGCGGGACGAGCTTCGGCGGCACGGCGTGCACATGGTTGTCGAGCAGCCGCTCCGGCGACTCGTCGGCCCACGGCGTGTGCCCGGAGAGCATGCGGTACAGCAGTACGCCCAGCGCGTACACATCGGAGGCCGGCGTCACGACATCGTGGGTGAGCCGCTCCGGCGCGACGTAGTTCGGCGTGCCGAACACCGTCTCGCCGGGCCGGCGGGGCAGCACCCGCCCCGCCGCGATACCGAAGTCGACGACCTTGGCACCGGTCGGCGACAGCATCACGTTGGCCGGCTTGATGTCCCGGTGCACCAGCCCGGCGGCGTGCGCGGCGGCCAGCGCCGCACCGACCTCGGCCCCGATCCGCAGCGCGAACAGCGGCGGCACCGCGCCGGCGCGCAGCCGCTCCAGCAGGGTGGGCCCCTTCACTAGCTCGAAGACGACGTACGGGACGACCGATTCGCCGTAGTCGTGGACCTGCGCGACGTTCGGATGCGACAGCACCGCCGCGGCACGGGCCTCGCGCCGGATCAGCGCCAGCGACTCCCGGTCCCGCATGTGCGCCGCCAGCATCTTCACCGCGACCGCCCGGCCGAGCACGGTGTCCTGGGCGCGCCAGACCACCGCCGTCCCGCCGTTGCCGACCGGCTCCGCCAGGCGGTACCGGCCGCCGAGCAGCAGACCCGCGCGCACGACCGCGGTGAGATCGATATCCATCCCCGGCAGTCTGCCGTGACGATCCGAACTTCGCATCCGGTGACCGGATGATTGCTTCCGGTCGCTACGGACATTGCCGCCCGGTGCACGGCGCACGCGGGGCCGGTTCAGCGCCGCTCGCGCAGCGTTCGCGAGGGCGACTCGCCGAACCGCGCCCGGTAGGCGCCGGCGAAGCGCCCCAGGTGGGTGAACCCCCACCGATAGGCCACCTCGGACACGTTCACCTGCCAGGGGTCCGACCGGGACAGCTCGCCGTGCACCCCGTCCAGCCGTAATCGCCGCAGATAGGTCAGCGGGGGCACGCCGACGTGTTGCCGGAACGACTCCTGCAACACGCGCACCCCGACCCCGGCGATCGACGCCAGGTCGGCCGCCGTGTACGGCCGCCACGGCTCGGCGTGCATCGCGTCCAGCGCGCGCTTCACCGTCCGCGGCCGCCGCGGCCCCTGCATTCCTTTCGGCTCGTCGCCGTACGGATGCTCGACGGTCAGCGCGAGCCCGCTGATGACCATGTCCCGCCAGCGGGCCGCCATCCGCGGCTGGGCCACCAGTCCGCCCTCCGCGCACAGCTCCGAGTGCAGCAACCTGGCCAGCGTCACCCAGGTGCGCCCCGGGCCGCCGGCCACGTCGAAGCTCGCACCGAGCAGCAGCGGCGACATGATCTGCTGGTCGAGGGCCGCGTCCAGCTCACGCTCGAGGGCGGCCCGCTCGACCTTCACGCTCATCAGCCGGCAGTCGGCGGGCCACTCGAGGTCGATGTCGCCGACCGGGCGGTAGACCGCCGCGCGGCCCGGCCCGGCCCGCATCGTCGTGCCGCGGTGCCGGGAGCGCAGCGTCCCGGTCAACGGGACCAGCACGTGGTAGGACGTCTCCAGGTCGGCGATCGCCAGGTGGATGTCCGCCCCGTAGCTGATCTCGCCGAGCGTGATCGGGCCGAGCATCACCACGTCCCCGGCGAAGGCGAACCCGCTCGTGTCGCCGACCGGGTTGACCTGCAACGGCCCGTAGAAGAGCTTGCGGCAGAACGCCCGGGCCTCGTCCACGTCGCTCGTCCGCAGAGCGACGTGGACCGGGATGTCCCCCGGGTGGGCGGCAACCATGCCGTCCACCCTAGACCGGAACCTAGGCCCGGGACATCAGGCCGCGACCGCCTCGACCGGCCAGGAGAACTCGGCCACCCCGCCGTCGGGGACATCGATCTGCGCCATCGGGGTCACCGGGTCCCGCCAGACCGTGTACGGACCGGCCGGCAGGCTGTCGATCACCACCGCGAACGACGCACCGCCGCTCACGTAGCGGGCGCGGACCGCAGCGTGCGTACGGTGTGTGGGGTCGGTGACCGGGCTGACCTCGATCTCGTGCCCGTGCAACCGGCCCGGGGTGTGGATGACCAGTGCCCCGATGCCGGCCCCGATGTTGAGCATGACCGTGCCCTGGCCGGACGGCGCCAGCGTGTGGTGGTGGTGCTGATGGTCGTGGCTCACGGGTTGTCGAACCCGTCGAACGGCGTACCGAGGAAGGGGAACTTCTTGAGCAGGCCGGAGCTGGCGTTCTTGATGGACAGCCCCTGCTCGACCAGCCCGGCCGCGGCGTCCGGCTTGAACGTCTCGTCGACCAGCGCGAAGGTGACGCCGGCGATGGCCCGGATCGAGATGGACACCACGTCGTCCTCGATCCGCCGGCCGTTCGGGAAGCCGGCCAGGTCCCCGGCGAGCAGGCCGAACGCCTTCGGGTCCTTGGCCGGCGGGACCGCGGTGTTGAGCCGCAGCATGTCCGCCTTGGTGTCGCCGGTGGCGTTCTGGAAGTTGTCGATCAGCCCGTCCGGGATGCCGGTGAGCAGGATCGCGACCAGGTCGGCGCGGGGCGTGCCGGCCTTGTTCAGCTTGGCCAGGTTGTCGAACAGCCCCGGGTAGAGCACCGGCAGCAGCGAGCCCAGCTCGGGCTTCTCGACGAAGCCGGAGAACCGCTTGTCCTCCGAGGGCGGCAGCGAGTTCCACAGGTCCTTCTGCGCCATCGGCACGATGACCTCGTTGAACAGCGGGTTGCCCAGCCGGGAGACCTGCACCTGCGGTCCGACCTCGACGTCCGCGTTCTTCTTGTCGCCCTGGCGCACCTGCACCTGGCGGCGTGACGCCGACGTCCAGATGCCGATCACCGCGCCCGGGTCGCGCCCGCGCACCGACTTCTTGCCGCCCCGGCGGACCGTCGCGAGCGGCACCTGGATCGCGATCGAGTGCACGTTCAGCTTGTCGGTGGCGTTGACCGCCTTGCCGGCGTAGTTGAACAGCGTCTTGCCGACCAGGTGCTTGTCCTGGAACGGGCGCAGCGTGCCCAGGTCGAAGATGGCGCCCAGGTCGACGAAGAACGCGTCGGCGCGCTGGCCGGCGAACACCTTCTCGCCGGTCTTCAGCTTCTTGACCGCGTCCGCGGCGAGCTTGTCGTAATCCGGGATGGAGATCTTGCCGACGTTGCACGGCGGGCAGGGCAGCTTCGAGTGCAGCACCGTGCTCTTGCCGTGCGCGTCGACCTTGGTGACCGAGTAGAACTGCCGCCGGTTCCAGTTGGGGTCGTCCAGCGACTTGATCTGGCCGGTGTTGTACAGGAACGTGTTGTTGTTACGCAGCTCGGTGCGGAACCGGAACTGGTAGGTCAGGTCCGGTCGCGCGTCACCGTTCGAGTCGATGTGGATCTCGTAGAGGACGTCGTCGCCGAACTCGAAGAAGTTCGGTCCGCTGGCCGGCAGCTGCAGCGGGACGTAGTTCGCGATGATCGTCACGGTGTCCGGGTCGTCCGGGCTGACGAACGCGTACAGGTCGGAGGAGTCCGCCACCGGATCCTTGCTGATCTCGGGAGCTTCACGATGCGAGGACATTGGGAAACCCCTTTCAGCGCTTGACGGCTTTGAGCAGGCGGGCGGCGAGCTTCTTGTCGGTCAGAGTCGTCTTCGACCCACCGGAGAAGATGTCGAAGGTGCCTTTCGAGGCATCCCGCAGCGAGATCACCAGCGGCTGACCGTCGTCCTTCGCGGCGGTCTCGCCGGCCAGGCTCAGCCCGGTGACACCGGCGACGGACGCTCCGACACCCGCCGTAGCGGCGATGGCGAGGACCCGGCGGCGGGACAGGCGACTGACCGCCCGACTGCCGTAACGAACGCGACTCATGCTCGGCCTTTCGTCATTTTCTTGCGGAAGGTCTTGGGGGGCTTGCAGCGTCGACGCCCATCAGTACGAGGGTCGAACCCTTGCGGTTCAACGGTTTTCGCGTCTCCGCCGGAGAAACCCACCAATTAAGGCGTACGCAAGGAAACCGGCCGCCACGAGCAGCGCACCCGCGACGAGTCCGTGACCGAGCGTCACCTTGCTCTGGTCACCCACCGGAGTGATCGCCTGCTGGGTCTGCTCGGCGGCAGCCGGCGTGGTGTCCGCCTGCTCCGGCGAGGCGGCGGGCGCCGCGGCCGTCGTCGCCCGGGCCGCCGGCGACTTCGACGCGGCCGCCTTCTTGGTGGCCACCGGCGCGGCGCCGGCCGCCGTCGCCGGCTTGAAGACCAGATCCGAGCACGAGTAATAGGTGTCTGCCGTGCTGGACGTCTGCCACACGATGTAGAGGATGTGCCGCCCGGTCCGGTCCGACGGCAGCTTCACGCTCATCTGATAGGACCCGTTCGACAGCGGCGGGTCCTTGATCTCCGCGAGCTTGCCGCCGAGGTCGCCCCACGTCAGCTTCTTCGACGGGTCGAACCCCTGCTTGGTGAGATAGATCCGGAAGCTTCCCTCGTGCGGCAGCGTGGCCCGGTACTTGATCGGCAGCGTCTTCCCGGCGGACACCGTGGTCGACGGGAAGTCGTCCCGCGCGAGATCGAGCCCCTTGAACGCGGCCAGGCCCCCGCTGCACAACTTCCCGTCCGGCACGAACTTGCGGTCGTCCCCGTTCACGTTCGGCACCCGCAGGTTGTCGAACGTGCCGAACGGCCCGCCGTTGGCCGCCCGCGCCGCCTTGCACGCCGCCGTCCCGGTCGCGGTCCCGCCGCCCGCCGCGCACGCGGCGCTCCGGCTGATCGGCGTGGTGGGCGCTCCGTGCGCGAAGGTGGGCACGGCCAGAAGCAACGGCGGCAGCAGCCCCGCGGCTGCGGCGGCGGCCAAACGGCGAATCATCACGACGTCTCCAAGATCTGCAGGGCAAGCTCCGCAGCCAGAGATACGCAGATCCGTGGTCGACCGTTCACCTTTGCGGCCGGTGTGATTGCATGGCGGGGATCGAACGAACCGGAGGACAAACATGGACAAGCCCGAGATCGGCCCGATCCAGGGCGACCCGCCGGCCGACCTGGTGGTGGAGGACATCACCGTCGGCGACGGACCCGAGGCCGCCCCCGGCCAATACGTCACCGTGCACTACGTGGGCGTCTCGCACTCCACCGGCGTGCAGTTCGACGCCTCCTGGGACCGCGGCGACGCGTTCGCCTTCCCGCTGGGCGGCGGCCAGGTCATCGCCGGCTGGGATCAGGGCGTCCAGGGCATGCGCGTGGGCGGCCGCCGCAAGCTGACCATCCCGCCGCACCTGGGCTACGGCTCCCGCGGCGCCGGCGGCGTCATCAAGCCCAACGAGACGCTGATCTTCGTCGTGGACCTGCTGGGCGTTCAGTAATAGAAGGTGAGGCGGGCCGCAGGCTTTCCGAGAAGTTGCGGTCCGCCTTCCAGCAAAACCAGACGCATACGGTACGAGTCGGCACCGTCCTCGACCGCAGCGGCGGCCGAACCCGCGTTTCCCGCGAGCCGGGCGTGGGGTTGCGCCCGCGCGGCGACCGCCGGGCTGAGCTGCCGGGCCGGGCTCCCGGCAGTTCCGATCAGCAGAACAGTGACAGGTCGATCGACTCGGCCATGGCGCGCTGGCCGGCGATGTTCGGGTGCAGGTGGTCGGCCTGGTAGGCGGGCAGCACCTGACTGGGCAGCTGCGGGTCGCGGATCGCCGCGTCGAAGTCGGCGACCCCGTCGAACACCGGGGTACTGCGCACCCAGGCGTTCACGGCCTGCCGGGTGGCCTCCTGCTCGGCGGTGAAGCACCCCGAGTCACACCCGTACGGCGTGATCGTCGCCCCGATCACCCGGATCCCGGCCCGGTGCGCCCGCTCCGCGATCGTCCGCAGCCCGGCGATCAGATCCGGCGCCGTCGCGTGGTAGCCGATGTCGTTGATCCCGTCGGCGAGGATCAGGTAGCGCGCGCCGGTCTGTTCGCGCACGTCCGCCTTCTCGCGCTTCAGCCCCGAGATGCTGGTGCCCGCCCCGCAGCAGTCGGTCCGGTCGGTGAGCACCTGGTTGCCGCCGATCCCCTGGTTGAGCACGCCGTACCGGCCGCCGAGCCGGGCGCCGAGCACGTCGGTCCACCGGTCGTTGCCGTTCCACGTCGTGTACGCCCCATCGGTGATCGAGTCGCCCAGCGCCACGATGCTCCCGCGGGCACCCGGGCCCGGCCGCACGTCGACGCCGTCCAGCCAGAACCACGAGCCCACGTACCCGGTGAACGCCGCGCTGCCCGCTCCCGCCTGGTTTCCGGCCGCCACGAACTGCGTCCCCTGCGCCGCGTCGTGCCCGGTGATCGCGGCCGCGTCGCCGCCCGAGGTCACGTACACGTCGACGGCCAGGTCCTGCCCGTACGCCACGGCCAGCGGAACCGGATCGCTGACGACCGACTCACCTTTCCTGACGGTCACCGCTCCGCGGCCGTGAAAGGTGACCCGCCGCTGGGTCCCGGCCACCAGATCGGCCGCGCCCGAGGCCACCGCCCGGGCCACCCCCACGGCCCCGAAGGCGACGTCCGCCGCCCCGAACGTGTTGGACAGCCGCACCCGCAGCGCCGATCCCCCGATCGTGGGATGAACCAGCATCCGCACCGTCTGCGCCGCGAACGTCGGCCCGGCCTCCCGCTGCGGGCTCGTCGACCAGGCCCCGGCCCACCCAGCGGCGGCCGACGCCTCCCCCGGCAGGACCAGTCCCGCCACGGCCGCGAGCATGCCGACCAGGATGGAATTTACGATTCTCGATGTCTTGGGCATGCCATCGATCGTCGTCGAACCGCTTCGACAACACAACCCCACGCCTCGGCCCTCGCACACCGGCGAGATGAGAAAGTGATCTGTGATCGACTACTCCAGCCTGACCCGGCTCTACGGCGGCTCCGTCGAGCGGGCCGGAAACGCCTACCCGGTCGCCGTCCAACCGCTCCCGCACGGCCGGCTGCGCGTCGCCGACAAGCCGGTCTCGTGCGATGCCGCCCTGCTCGCCCTGGGGCTGCCGCACCTCGAGCGACTCCGGGCCGCGCGGCCCGCCCTCCACGACGGCGGCCTCCTCTGCTGGGTTCGCACCGACGAGAACGGTGTGCTGGCCGCGCCCGGCGGCTACTTCGACATGCTCGCCACCTGCGACGCCATCCGTGCCGAGCACCTGGCGGCGGGCGGCGATCAGCCGCTGCGGAGCAGGGCGCACGCGGTGGCCGGGGACCCGCTCGTGTCCGGTGCCGGGCGAGCGGCCGGCATCGGCGTCTCCGTGCTGCTCACGGTCGCCGGCCAGGATGACGGGCTCACGGTGGCTGACCGGGATGACGCGCTCACGGTGGCCGGCCAGGATGACGGGCTCACGATGGCCGGCCGGGATGACGGGCGACCACGCCGGTTCGTGATCGGCCGGCGGAGCCGGAGCGTGGCGACCGATCCGGGAATGTGGCACGTCGCCCCGTCCGGCATGCTCGAGCCGGACGCCCAAGGGCGGCACTGGGAGACGACCGTGTCGCGGGAGCTGGCGGAGGAGCTCGGCGTCGAGGTCGGCCCGGCGGAGGTCGCCCGGCGCGCCACCGTGCTCGGCATCGCGCACGACCTGCTGCGCCTGCGTCCGGATCTGGTGTTCCGGCTCGACCTCACCCCGGCGGAAGCGCGGGCAGTGACCGCCGGCGACGGCGAGTTCGCCGATGTTCAGCAGGTCGAGCTCTCGGCCGGCGGCATCGAACGGTTCTGGACCGCCCATCCCCCGTCGGTGCTGACGCCCGCGGCGGCCGGCGCTGTCGCCCTGCTGGAGGGCGCGACAAACGCCGAGGGCGCGACCACGGCGCGGGCCTGACCACGGCGCGGGCCCGACCACGGCGCGGGCCCGACCACGGCGCGGGCCCGACCACGGCGCGGGCCTGACCACGGCGCGGGCGTGACCACGGCGCGGGCCTGACCCAGGGCGGGGGCGTGACTAACGGCGTGGGCGACTGACGGGCGGGCGGCACGGGGTTCGGGCCGGAACAGGGGCACTACCCTGTTCCGGCCCGTTTCCCTCTCCCCCGGGCTCCGGCTCCAGCGGTTCCCCGATCGGCGTCACCGCACCCCCTTGAGCGCGACGCAGCCCGGCTCGTCCGGCAGCAGCGGCCGGAACGTGATCGACCACTGTTTGCCGCCGCTGGTCCACGGGGTGATCACCGTGGAGTTCTGGGCCGCGGCCAGCACCTTGTCCTTCTCCGCGCCGGTCGCGGTCACGCAGCCGATGCCCAGGTTCGCGCTCAGCATGTCGCCGGGCAGCGCCGGGCCGGGCCACGCCTGCGGCCCGGTGGGCTCGGCGGCCTGCGGCGGCACGTAGGGACGGGCCAGCACGGCGACCGTGGTGGGCTGGTAGGCGACCGGCGCGGACACGCCGTCGGCCGCGGTCAGACCTTCGACCTTCTTCACGTACGCGGCCAGCTTGGTCCGCGCGGTGCGCTGCGCCTCGGTCAGCCGCGGGTCGGTGGGGCGGGCCTCGCTCAACGCCACCACGCTGACCGACTGGTCGCCGACCGTCACCCGGGTGGACGGCGCGTCGGCGATGTTCGGGCTGCCGAAGTCGGCGCCGTTGCGCACGCCCGCCGCCTGGCCCTCGCGGACGAGCTCCTGCACGTACTCCGGCGTCAGCATCTGCTCCTGGATGTTGGGCAGCGAGCGGGCCGGATAGATCATGGTGTGTGGTCCCTCGGTGATCAGCCGGCCGTCGCCGTAGACGCTGACCTCGGGGATGCGGCCGAGGTTGTGCTCGGCGGGGACGAAACCGCCGAACGACTCGACGCGTATCACCAGCGCGTCCGCGGGGACGGAGGCGCTCTCGGTGGGCTGGGTGTCCGTCGCGCCCGCCGGCTGGTTCCCGGCGCAGGCGCTGATCAGGAACAGGGGAACGGCTGCGGCAAACAGGGTGCCGCGGAGACGAGTCATGCCGGTTGGACGAGGCGGGCGTACGAAAGGTTCCGGCTTGTCCGCGGATTTCGTCAGAAAAGGCGGCCGGAGGTGACGGAGCAAAAGGTGGCCGGCCCCGGGGACGGGACCGGCCACCCTCATCGGGGGCGGGGCGAAAAGCTATTTGACCGAGCCGAGGGACAGGCCCTGCACCAGCTTGTCCTGCGCGGCGAAGCCGGCCATCAGCACCGGCAGCGAGACCACGAACGCGGCCGCGCACAGCTGGGCGAGGAACAGCCCCTGGCTGGTGACGAAGCTGGTCAGGAACACCGGCGCGGTCTCGGCGACGGTGGCGGTCAGCACCCGGGCGAACAGCAGCTCGTTCCAGCTGAAGATGAAGCAGATCAGGGCGGTGGCGGCGATTCCGGGCATGACCACCGGGGCGATCACCGAGCGCAGCGTCTTGCTCAGGCCGGCGCCGTCGACCGAGGCGGCCTCGAGCATCTCCACCGGCACCTCGGAGAGGAAGGAACGCATCATCCACACCGCGATCGGCAGGTTCATCGAGGTGTAGAAGACGATCAGCAGCCAGATGTTGTCGAGCAGCCCGGTCTGCTGCGCGAACAGATACAGCGGCAGCAGGCCGGCCACGATCGGCAACATCTTGGTGCTGAGGAAGAAGAACATCACGTCGGTCCACTTGCGCACGGGCTTGATGCTCAGCGCGTACGCCGCCGGGAAGCACAGCACGAGCACGAGGGCCGTCGATACGAGGCTCGCGGTCAGGCTGTTGAGCAGCGGCGGCCACGGCGACGCGCCGCCGGAGAAGAACTCGCGGTACCCGTCGAGGGTGAGCGGGGCGAAGACCGAGGGCGGGTTGGTGGCCGCGTCCGCCTCCGAGTGGAAGGAGGTGAGGACCATCCACAGCACGGGCAGCACGAACAGGATCCCGACCACCCACGCCAGCAAGGACAGCCACGGCCCGCCGCGGTCCTTCTTCTTGGGCGTCGAGGGGGCGGTCGAAGGGGGCGTGGTGGGTGCAGCGACGGCGGTCATCGGCCGGCCTCCTGCTTGAACAGCGACGAGACGGTCCGCAGCGCGAACGTCGCGATGATGATCGTGCCGAGGACCACGATCACGGCGGCCGCCGAGGCCCGCCCGTAGTCGTGAGCCTGGTAGAAGATCTGGTAGATCGTGTACGGGAGGTTGGCCGTGCCCAGGCCGCCGGACGTGATCGTGAAGACCGCGTCGAAGTTCTGCACGATGTAGATCGACCCGAGCAGCGCGCCCAGCTCCAGGTACTGGCGCAGGTGCGGGAGCGTCATGCTGTAGAAGATCTGCCAGCTGCCGGCGCCGTCGATCCGGGCCGCCTCGACCACGTCCAGCGGGCGCCCCTGCAGGCCGGCGAGGAGGATCAGCATCATGAACGGGGTCCACTGCCAGACCAGGGCGAAGATGACCGCCCACAGCGGCATGTTGCTGATCCAGTCGGGCTGCGGCGGATTGTTCGAGCCGAACAGGTGCCACACCCAGGTGATCGCGCCGTTGAACAGCCCGTACTCCGGGTTGTAGAGAGCGTGCTTCCAGAGCAGGGCGGCGGCGACCGGGACGACCAGGAACGGCGCGATCATCATGGTGCGCACCGCGCCGCGGCCGCGGAACTTGCGGTCGAGCAGCAGCGCGATGCCGAGCCCGAGGAGCAGGCTGAGGATCACCACGCCGGCGGTGAGCCAGATCGTGGTGAGCACCGCGTCCCGCATGTTGATGTCGGTGAAGACCCGCTTGAAGTTGTCGAAGCCGGCGAAGCCGACCTCGTCGGGGTAGTAGGCGTTCCAGTTCATGAACGAGATGACCAGGGTGGCCACGAACGGCAGCTGGGTCACGACGATCATGAAGACGAGGGCGGGCATCAGCGGCGCGCGGCGGGCCCACGCGATGCTGCGGGAGCTGCGCGACGGCTGCGGTTGGACCTCGGTCTGCGAGGTGGTCTGCTCGGCGACGGAAGTCATTGGTCTCACCCCTGTTCCCGGGACTGGTACCGCTCGGCGACGTCCTCCGCCAGCCGCTGACCGCGTTTGAGGGCCTCCTCGACCGACATCTGACCGGCGATCGCCGAGCTCACGTACTGCGAGACCTGGGTGCCGAGGTCGGTGAACTCGGGGATGTCGACGAACTGGATGCCGATCGCGGGCCGCGGCTGCACGCCGGGGTTGCGCGGGTCGGCGCTGGAGATGGCCGCCTCGGTGGGCGCCGCGAACGACTGGGCCACGGCCAGGTAGTCGGGGTTCTTGTAGGTCGAGGCCCGCTTGCCGGCCGGGACGCTGGACCAGCCGATCTGCTTGCCGACGAGCTCCTCGTACTGCCGGCTGGACGCCCAGGAGATGAACTTCCAGGCGTTGTCCTTCTTCTGGCTGGCCTGCTGGATGCTCCACGACCACGCGTACAGCCAGCCGGAGCTCTTGGTCTTGTCGACCGGCGCCGCGACGTAGCCGATCTTGCCCTTCACCGGGGACTTGTCGGCCTCGAGGGAGCCGGCCGCGCTGGTCGCGTCGTACCACATCGCGGTGTTGCCCTGGACCATGTTGTTGAGGCACTCGGTGAAGCCGGCCTGCGGTGCGCCGTTCTCGCCGTGCGCGCGGACCAGGTCGACGTAGAAGTTGGTGGCGGCGGTGAACTCGGGCGCGTCCACCTTGGGCGTCCAGTCCTTCTCGAACCAGGTGCCGCCGAACGTGTTGACCACGGTGGTGAGCGGGGCGAAGACCTGGCCCCAGCCGGGCTGACCACGCAGGCAGATGCCGCGCATGCCGGGCTGCTTGTTGTCGATCCGGGCGGCGATGTCGGCGACCTGCTGCCAGGTCGGGTTCTCCGGCATGGTGAGGCCGGCCTGCTGCAGGACGTCCTTGCGGTACATCAGGAACGACGACTCGCCGTAGAACGGCTCGCCGTAGAGCTTGCCGTCGTCGGCGGTCAGCGACTGGGTCATCGGCGGCAGGATGTCGGCCTGGTCGAACTGGCTGTCCGCCTTCGTGTAGTCGTCGAGCGGGGCGATCCACTTCGACTTCGCGTAGATCGGGATCTCGAAGTTGCTCAGCGAGGCCACGTCGTACTGACCGGCCTGGCTGGAGAACTCCTGGCTGATCTTGTCGCGGACGTCGTTCTCCGGCAGCACGGTGAAGTTCACGTGGATGCCGGTGGTCTTGGTGAAGTTGGCCTCGGTGAGCCGCTGGAGGTCGATCATCTGCGGGTTGTTGACCATCAGCACGTTGATGGTGTCGGGCCCGCCCCCGCCCGGGCCGCCGCCCCAGCCTGCACATCCGGCTGCGGTCACGGCCAGCGCGGCGGTGGTGAGAACGGCCAGCGCGGACCGGTGATGTACGCGGGACATCGGGCCTCCCCATCGAGGCTGTGACGCGGGTAACACAACGGCCCCAGTAGATGCCTGAGATCACGCAATGTCAACCGTTCGTCACATTCGGCTGGCCGAACGTCCTACTACGACACCACCCGAGCGGACCGGCCCTGCACCTCCACCACATCGCCGGGGTGCAACTGGCGGCCACGGCGGGTGTCCACCTCCCCGTTGACGGTCACGTCGCCGGACGCAATCAGGATCTTGCCCTCGCCGCCGGTGTCGATGAGATCCGCCAGCTTGAGGAACTGTCCGAGTCTGATCATGTCGCCGTCGATCGCCACGTCACGCATCCGGTCATCATCGCGGACGACCTGAGAAAAGCCGAAACCCGCGAAGCGAGAAATCTGTGCGGGGTGTTGAACCATTCGCACGCCGATTACGAACTACCCCTCGTGAGGCACTTCCACCTGGCCCGCCGAGCGGGCGTACCCGCACTTGCCGCGGCGGTCGGCGCCCTGATCGCCGGCCCGGCGCTCGCCGACGCGACGGTCTCCCCCACGACCTCCGTCCAGGGCAGCGGCGACAACCTGACGTTCCACGTCACCAACACCGGGACCGCGCCGCTGGCGACGGTCACCCTGAAAATTCCGGACGACACCCCGGTGGCGGAGGCCTATCCGCTGTCGGTGGACGACTGGGCCCCGAAGATCCAGATGAAGACGCTGTCCACGCCGTTGACGACCGAGCACGGCCTGCAGGCGACCCAGACCACGTCGTCGATCACCTGGCTCGCGGTCGGCGGGCACCAGCTCGCGCCGGGGCAGTCCGCCGATCTCCCGATCGCGCTCGGACCGCTGCCGACGCTGAGCTCGATGCAGTTCACCGTCAGCGCGACGTACGCGAACGGCACGCCCGCTCCCGCGATGCCGCCGGTGTCCCTGACGCTCACGCCGGCCGCACCCGGTCAGGCCGTGACCGGCCACGATCACGGCGGCGCGGCGGCCACCGACCCGGACTCGGCGGCGGAGGACGCGGAGTTCAAGAAGGCCGTGGACGACGCGACCCGCGGCCCGTCGATCCTGTCGATCGGCGGCTGGGCGATCGCCGGGCTGGCCCTGCTGGCCGGCGCCGTCTACTTCCTGCGCGGCCGGCACCGGGCGACCGACGAGGACGACGAGCCCGAGGACGAGCAGCCCGAGGCCGCCGCCGAGCCGCAGAAGGACGAGAAGGAGCCGGTGACGGCCGGGAAGTGGAGCCTGAAGTAGAGAGACTCCCGCGCTGGTGGACGTGGGAAAGTGTCGTGCTGATGCGCGTGGGGCGCGGAACACGACCGGCGAGTGGGGTCCATTGGGCATGGCCCGCGACTCGCGGACGACGGGGTGGAAGGGGTTCGGCCCTTCCACCCCGTCGCGCTGAGAGCAAAAGGTCAGACGGACACCGTACGCGGTGACCGCAGCGCCTCGATGATCTCCTCCTGGACCCGCTCGGCGTCCTCGTGCGGGACCTGGCAGGTGCCGGCCGCGACGTGCCCGCCGCCGCCGTAGCGCAGCATCACCTCGCCCACGTCGACCGGCGAGGTGCGGTCGAGGATCGACTTGCCGCAGGCGAAGACCGTGTTCAGCTTCTGCCGGCCCCAGAGCACGTGCACCGACACCCGGGACTCGGGGTACAGCGCGTAGACCATGAAGCGGTTCCCGGCGTGGATCACTTCCTCGTCGCGCAGGTCGACCACCACGACGTCGCCGTGCAGCGTGCTGACCCGCCGGAGCTGGTCGACGAACAGGTCGTGCTGGGCGTGGAACAGCTCGGCGCGCTCGGCCACGTCCGGCAACCGGAGGATCTCCTGCACGTCCTGGATCTCCAGGCACGCGTCGATCAGCTGCATCATCAGCTGGTAGTTGGAGATCCGGAACTCCCGGAAGCGGCCCAGCCCGGTGCGGCTGTCCATCAGGAAGTTCAGCAGCGTCCAGCCCTCCGGCCCCAGGATGTCGTCCAGGTCGTACTGCGCCGCGTCGGCCTGGTCGACGGCGCGCATCAGCTCGTCGGAGACCTTCGGGAAGCGTGCCCGGCCGCCGAAGTGCTCGTAGATCACCCGGGCCGCCGAGGGCGCCTCGGCGTCGATGATGTGGTTGTCGAGGTTCCCCTCGTTGCGCAGCGTCTCCGAGTGGTGGTGGTCGAAGACCAGGTGCGCGCCGGGCGCGTACGGGAGATTGGTCAGGATGTCGTTGCCGGTGACCTCGACCTCGCCGTCCTGCACATCCTTGGGGTGGACGAACTTGATCTCGTCGATCATGTCCAGGTGCCGCAGGAGTACGGCGCAGACCAAGCCGTCGAAGTCGCTCCGGGTCACGAGCCGGTACTTCACGAGTCCCCCTGGGGTGTGAGCCGAATACTTGCAGTTTGCCACCTTTGTCGTCGTGGCCCTGCTCGCATCGAGGGATGAACTGAACGTGTGACACGTGAGCTGCGTAGTGTTTCGACGGATAGTCACAACGGTCGGAGGACTGGCAGACGATGGACAACGTTCCGCAGCTCATCCAGGAACGCAGCGCCCCACCCGCCACACTGGTGATCTTCGGCGCCTCGGGTGACCTGACCCGCCGCAAGCTGCTGCCGGCGGTGGAGAGCCTCGCCCGGCACAACCGCCTCCCCGGCGAGTTCGCGCTCGTCGGCGTGGCCCGCACCCCGATGGGCGACGACCAGTTCGCCGCCAGCGCCCTGGGCGGCCGCAGCCTCGCCGACAAGCGCCAGCTGCAGGGCGGGATCCGGTACGTCTCCGGCGGCTACGACGACCCGGAGACGTACAAGCGCCTCGGCGAGGTCCTCGACGAGCTCGACGCGGCCCGGGGCACCAGCGGCAACCGCCTGTTCTACCTGTCCACCCCGGCCGAGGCCTTCGAGCCGGTGATCAACGGGCTGGCCGGGGCCGGCCTCAACCACGCCCGCGAGGGCTCCTTCTCCCGCCTGGTCATCGAGAAGCCGTACGGCCGCGACCTGCCCAGCGCCCGCGAGCTGGACGGCATCGTGCACGCCGCCTTCGACGAGCCGAACGTCTTCCGGATCGACCACTACCTGGGCAAGGACACCGTGCAGAACGTCCTGGCCCTGCGCTTCGCCAACTCGATCTTCCAGCCGATCTGGGACCGCTCCTGGGTCGACCATGTGCAGATCACCGTGGCCGAGACGCTCGGCGTCGGCACCCGCGGCGGCTTCTACGAGCACGCCGGCGCGATGCGCGACATCGTGCAGAACCACGTGCTGCAGGTCCTCGCGCTCGCGCTGATGGAGCCGCCGGCCTCGTTCGACGCCGAGGGCCTGCGCAACGAGAAGGTGAAGCTGCTGCAGGCGATCCGGCTGCCCACCCACCGGGACATCGCCGACCTGTCGGTACGCGGCCAGTACACCCGCGGCGGCACCCGCGAGGACCTGATGGCCGGCTACCGCGAGGAGGCCGGCGTCGACCCGCTGTCGCGCACCGAGACGTACGCGGCGATGCGGCTCAACGTCGACAACTGGCGCTGGGCGGGCGTGCCGTTCTACGTCCGCACCGGCAAGCGGCTGCCGGCCCGGGTCACCGAGGTGGCGCTGCAGTTCCAGCGCCCGCCGCACCTGCCGATCCCGAGCGACCAGCTCACCGGCCTCGAGGCGGACGCGCTGATCCTGCGGATCCAGCCGAACGAGGGCATCTCGCTGCGCTTCGGCGCCAAGGTGCCGGGCCACTCGTTCCGGGTGCGGACCGCGAGCATGGATTTCTCGTACGAGCAGACGTTCGCCGAGGAGTCCCCCGAGGCGTACGAGCGGCTGCTGCTGGACGCCCTGCTGGGCGACCCGACGCTGTTCATCCGCACCGACGAGGTCGAGCAGTGCTGGCGCATCGTCGACCCGATCATCGAGCACTGGGCGAACGACCCGTCGCCGATCCCGACCTACGAGGCCGCCTCCTGGGGTCCCACCGACGCCGACCGCCTCATCGGCCGCTCCGGCCGCAAGTGGCGCAACACCGTCGACTAGCCGGCCCGCTCGCACGGCGGTCGATCGGCCCCGATCGACCGCCGTGCGTGGGCCTATCGGTGGCCGGTTCCGGGCTGATCGATCGAGGCACCCGCCGGTCCTGCCGCCTACCGTTATGGATCATGAAATACCGGGCCCGGACTCGTCTCGCGCCGGCCGTCGCGACGCTGCTCCTGGCGGGCGGGCTCACCGCCGCTTGCGGCTTACCCGTGCCGGTCGACGACCACAGCCGGCCCGCGGGTGCACCTCCGTCGTATCCGACCGAGGGCCGGCCGACGCGAATCGCGATCCACCACGACATCTTCGAGGCCAAGCATGTCGGGTACACGGCCGACGGCGGCCAGTTCTTTCTGACCAGGCCGTTCGAACTGGGCACCGCGGGCGGGAACGACACCCGGGACTTCGTCGCCCTGTACCTCTTCGACGCGCAGGGCCGCTTCCGCAAGGCTGAGATCGATGCCTTCCCGGAGAGCGACCCAGGTCACTCGAGCGCCGAGCAGAAGATGTATCAACAGAGGCTGCGGGAACTGGGCAAGGTGCGGTTCGACGACATCGTCGTCGAGCCGTTCTCCGTGCAACGGTTCGGCCTGACCTTCGGGCTGGTCGCCCGGGCGCCGGAGACCGCCGACGACACCTGGTGGGTCACCGCCGAGCCCGGCGACTACATGGCCTTCGCCCCGCCCTGGGACCTCGGCGAATACGACACCTGACGGCGGTTCAGCGGGGTGCCGGGGGTCGATCCCGTACCGAAAAGGCGCGGAAGTCGGCCGCCTAGGTCTGGTTCGCCAGTGCCTCGGCCATGATCTCCAGGAGGGCGGAGACGTCCCCGGCGGGGGCGACCGGGAACGGCTCCGGGTCTTCGCAGCGGTCCAGCAGCAGCTCGAAGAGGGCGGCGCGGTGCACGATCTCGGCGGCGTCGATCGCGCCGGGCAGGATGCGGATCTCCAGGGTGTCGCGCTTCGGGCGGTCGGTGAGCAGCTGCGTGAGGTTGACGTCGAAGTACTTGGTCAGGCCGCCCTCGCGGGCGGCCTTGCGCAGCTCGTCCGCCGACGGCGTCGCCCGGTCGGCGGCGGCCACCAGCTCCGGCGGGAGCGGGGCCAGCCGGCGGCACGCGGGGTTGGTCTGCAGCAGCTCGCGCAGCGCCTCGCGGTAGTGCGCGGCCAGCAGCACCACGTTGGCCAGGGCGCGCGGCGCGCGGAACGGGGCGCCGTCGACGTGCAGGTGCACCGCGGCCTCCCGCGGGACCGTGAAGCCGAGCTCGCGGGCCGGGCCGAGCAGCTCGTCGAGGGCCTCGAGGTGGCCGGCGGCGATCGGCGGCGTGACGATCTCGCAGGGGCGCTCGCGCTCGGCACCCTGCGGCGCGGCGAGGGCGATGGTGGCGCCGGACGGGTCGTCGAGGCGGATCACGTCGCCGACCGTCTCCGTTTCCACGCCCCACAGCGCGGCGACCGGGTCGAGCACCCGGTCCAGCGGCGCGCCGGGGTCGCAGTGCTTGGCCAGCAGGGCGATCACCCGCGGGTCGTCGCTCAGCACCCGGTACCAGCCGGGCTGGGCGGGGGTGCGCGGCTGGAGGTCGTCCAGCAGCGTGATGTCGTCGACCAGGGTGCACAGTGGCGTGCCGTCGGCCCGCAGCACCTCGAAACCCTGGGTCAGGTGCAGGAACCGCCCCAGGCCCGGGACCAGGGACGGTTCGCTGTCGGAGTGCCAGACCGGCCGGATCCGGCCGCCGAGGCGTCCGGCCAGGTCGTACGCGAGGCTGCGCCGGCTGCGGCCCGGTGGGGCCATGAGCTCGATCTCGAAGCCGGTACGCCGGCGCAGTCGGGGGGTCACGGCTGGATCGGCAGCGTCTGACCGGCGAGAATGCGCTTCCCACCCTCGACCTTGGCGTCGTACGCGGTCTTCAGGTGCCAGAGCTTGGCCAGCCTGGCCGCGTCGTCGACGCTGTAGCCCTTGTTGAAGAAGGCCGCGACCTGCTTCGCCTCCTTGGCCTCCTTGACGTTCGCCGGCTTCGGCTTGACCGGCAGTGTCTGGCCCGCCAGCAGCTTCTTGCCGGCCATGGTCTTGGCGTCGCTCGGGTCGGAGAGGTGCCAGATCTGGGCGAGCCGCACGGCCTCCTCCCAGGTGTAGCCGGCGTTGAAGAACGCGGCCAGCTGGGCCTGCTCGGCCTTGGTCGCGGGATCGTTCGGGTCCGCCGTCGGGTCGGGTGAGTTCGGCGTGGCCGCGAACGGCAGCGTCTCGCCGGCCAGCAGCCGGCGACCGGCCTCGGCCTTGATGTTGCCGATCTCGGCCTTGACGTGCCACAGCACGGACAGCCGGACGGCGTCCTCGTAGTCGTAGCCCGCGTCGAAGTAGGCCTGCCAGTACCGCTCCAGGTCGGCCTGGCTCATCGACGGGATGGTCGACGGCGCGGCGGACGTGGGGACGGCCCCGGCGGGAAAGCTGACGGTCGACGTGTTGCGGGCGTTGCCCGGAAGCAGGTTGGGCAGCGACACCACCCCGGCCACCGCGACGGCGGCCAGCACGGAGCCGCCTGCCACCTGCAGGCCCCGGCGACGGCGCTGGTACTTGGTCGACAGTTGCTGCACCCGGGCGAAGACGGCGGCCGGGTCGGGAGTCTGGTTCTCGTGTGTCTCGAAGGCCTCGCGCAGCTGATCTGCGTGGTCGGTCACGACTTCTCCTCGGCATTGATACGTTCCCGCTCCGAGAGACGGAGCGTCCTGAGAGCCCTCGAGGCATGGCTGCGCACCGTGGCCGGCGCACAGCCGATCAGATCCGCGATCTGCTCGTCGTCGAGCTGCTCGTAGTACCGCAGCACGAGCACGGCACGCTGCTTGCGGCCCAGCGTCGACAGCCGGGCCCACAACGCGTCCGCTTCGACGACTCCCTCGGCGTGGTCGACCACTCCGCCCCGGGCGTCATCGAGATCGACGAGACGTTCACCCACCGCGTGCACGTGCCGGAACTGCCAGCTGCGCCGCCACGACAGGTATTCGTTGAGCACCATGCGCCGCACGTACGCCTCGGGCGAGTCCGACCCGCTGATCCGCCGCCACCGGGAGTGTGCCCGCGCGAGCACTTCCTGGACGACATCCTGCGCCAGATCGCGGTCGCCGGTGAGGACGACCGCGTAACGCAGAAGGGATTGCAGCCGGGCCATCGCGAATTCCTCGAAGGTCACGCTCTCTACGACGGTCGCCGGATCCCGTTTGTGCAGTCGCATGCCGGAAACTTTTGCAGGGGGTCGCAAACTCAGGCCTGTTTGCGCGCGGACAGCACCTCCAGGGCCCGGGCGGCGTGCTCCTGCATGTTGGTCTCGGAGTGGATCACCTCGAGCACGGTCCGGTCGGTGTCGATCACCAGGGTGATCCGGCGGGTGCTCAGCGGGCCGAGCGGGAGCCGCCGCTTGACGCCCAGCCGGCCGGCGACGGTGCTGTCCGGGTCGCTGAGCAGCGGGTAGTCGAAGCTGTGCTGGTCGGCCCACTTCTTCTGCTTGTCCGGCAGGTCGCGGCTGATACCGACCCGCTGGGCGCCGGCCTCGCGGAACTCGGCGGCCAGGTCGCGGAACGTGCACGCCTCGGCGGTGCAGCCGCTGGTCATCGCGGCCGGGTAGAAGAACAGCACGACCGGCCCGTCGGTCAGGAACCCGCTCAGCGACCGCGGCACGCCGTCCTGGTCGGGCAGCTGGAAGTCATCGATCACGTCGCCTTTGTTTGCCATGGCAAGCAAGTTACTCGGTCTTACCGGCGAGTAACAGATGGCCCGGTCATCCATGCCGGATGATCCGGCATCCGCCGTTGTCCGAAAGGCTGATTCGGATCTCTGCGTCCGGGAGGGGACGGCGATGGCAGAGTCCGGCACGACCACCACTGAAGAAGTGGGTGCCCCGCAGAAGCTCACCTTCATGACGATGACCGCGATGGTGGTCGGCTCAATGGTGGGTGCCGGCGTGTTCTCGCTGCCCAGGCGGTTCGCGCAGGAGACCGGCGTGGCCGGGGCGCTGATCGCGTGGGTGATCGCGGGCGCCGGGATGCTGATGCTGGCGTTCGTCTTCCAGTACCTGGCGGTACGGCGGCCGGATCTCGACGCCGGCGTCTACGCGTACGCGAAAGCCGGTTTTGGTGAATATCTCGGTTTCTTCTCGGCCTTCGGCTACTGGGCCAGCGCCTGCGTGGGGAACGTGACCTACTGGGTACTGATCATGAGCACGGTCGGGGCGATCGCCCCGGCGCTCGGCGAGGGCGACACGATCCTGGCGGTGGCGCTCTCCTCGATCTGCGTCTGGATCTTCTTCTACCTGGTGCAGCGCGGCGTCAAGGACGCGGCGGTGGTGAACCGGATCGTCACGATCGCGAAGCTCGTCCCGATCATCGTGTTCGTCATCCTCGCCCTGTTCGCGCTCGACCCGAAGGTGTTCGCCGACAACTTCACCGGCAACGCCGACGTCGGCTCGCTCTTCGAGCAGGTGCGCGGGACGATGCTGGTCACCGTCTTCGTCTTCCTCGGCGTCGAGGGCGCCAGCGTGTACTCGCGGCACGCCGAGCGGCGGGAGGACGTCGGCCGGGCCACCGTGCTGGGCTTCCTCAGCGTCTTCGCGATCTTCGCGTCGGTGACGATCGTGTCGTACGGGATCCTGCCGTACGCGCAGATCGCCCAGCTGCGGCAGCCGTCGATGGGCGGTGTCCTGGAGGCCGCGTACGGGACCTGGGGGAACGTCTTCGTCAGCGTCGGGCTGATCATCTCGGTGCTCGGGGCGTACCTGGCCTGGTCGCTGATGGCGGCCGAGGTGCTGTACGTGGCGGCCAAGGACAAGGACATGCCGAGGTTCCTCGCCGTCACCCGGCACGGCGACGTGCCCTGGAACTCGCTGCTGCTGAGCACGATCCTGATCCAGGTCGTCCTGATCGTCACCTACTTCTCCGAGGACGCCTTCAACTTCGCGCTCGATCTGACCAGCGCGCTGACCCTGATCCCGTTCCTGCTCGCCGCCGCGTACGCGCTGCGGCTGGCCAAGGGCAAGTACATCGCGATCGCGGGGCTGGCCACGGTGTACACCCTCTTCCTGCTCTTCGCCGCGGGCCTGAAGTTCGTGCTCGTCTCGTTCATCGTGTACGCCCCCGCGACGGTGCTGTTCGTGATGGCCCGCCGCGAGCAGGGCCGCCGGGTGTTCTCCCCGCGTGAGCTCCTCATCCTCGCGGTCTCCGTGGCCGGCGCGATCGTCGGGATCGTGGCGCTGGCGGCCGGCTGGATCCGCATCTGACCTGGAAGGGAAAAGCATGAACAGCCACGGCGTCTACTCCGAGGTCGGCACCCTGCGCAAGGTCCTGGTCTGCGCGCCGGGCCTGGCGCACCGCCGGCTCACCCCCACCAACGCCGACGACCTGCTCTTCGACGACGTCATGTGGGTGGAGAACGCCCAGCGAGACCACGCCGACTTCGTCAACAAGCTGCGCCAGCGCGGCGTCGAGGTGCTCGAGCTGCACGAGCTGCTGGCCCAGACGATGGCGATCCCGGACGCCCGCTCGTGGCTGCTGGACCGCAAGATCACGCCGAACGAGGTGGGGATCGGGCTGGTCGACGCGACCCGGGGCTTCCTGGAGACGCTCGAGCCGCGGCAGCTGGCCGAGTACCTGATCGGCGGGCTGGCCACCTTCGACGTGCCGGACGACTTCCGCTCCGGCTACGTGGCGCTGGCCCGGGAGTCGACCGGCGTCCGCGAGTATCTGATGCCGCCGCTGCCGAACACGCTCTACACCCGGGACACCACGTGCTGGCTGTACGGCGGGGTCACGCTCAACCCGCTCTACTGGCCGGCCCGGCACGACGAGACGCTGCTGATGAAGGCGATCTACCGGTTCCACCAGGACTTCGCCGGCAACACGGTGTGGTGGGGCGACCCGGAGAAGGACTGGGGGCAGGCCACCTTCGAGGGCGGCGACGTGATGCCGGTCGGCAACGGCGTGGTGCTGGTCGGGATGAGCGAGCGCACCTCCCGGCAGGCGATCACCCAGGTCGCGGCGGCGCTGTTCGAGGCGGGCGCGGCCGAGCACGTGGTGGTGGCCGGCATGCCGAAGCTGCGGTCGGCCATGCACCTGGACACGGTCTTCACCTTCGCCGACCTCGACGTGGTGACGCTCTACCCGACGATCGTGGACGCGATCCACACGTTCTCGCTGCGGCCGGGCACCGGCGAGGCCGTCGACGTGACCGACCACGGGTCGACACCGTTCGTGGACGTGGTGGCTTCCGCTCTCGGGCTTCCCTCGCTCCGGGTGATCGAGACCGGCGGAGACGTGTACGCGTCGGAGCGGCAGCAGTGGGACAGCGGCAACAACGCGGTCGCCCTCTCCCCCGGCGTGGTCTTCACGTACGACCGCAACACGCTCACCAACACACTGCTGCGCAAGGCGGGTATCGAGGTCATCACGATCGTCGGGGCGGAGCTCGGGCGCGGGCGCGGCGGCGGCCACTGCATGACGTGCCCGCTCATCCGGGACGCCGTGAAATTCTGACCATGTCGATCACGTACGAGGCGCTGGCCCTGTTCCTGGCCCTCGTGGGGCTGTACAGCCCGATCGCGGCGCTGTCGTCGTACCTGCCCGTGGTCCGGCCGTTCGACCACGGGCGGCAGGTTCGGCTGGCGGTCGGGCTGGTCGTCAACGTGGCGGTGTTCGTGCTGGCCGCGATCTGGGTCGGCGATCCCCTGCTGGAGCTGCTGGGGATCAGCCCGGCGGCGCTGACCGCCACGGGTGGTATTGCGCTGATCTTCGCCTCGGTGCCGATGATGCGCGGCACGGCCACGGAGATGGAGCCGGGCCCGGCCAACGCCGCACCGCCCGGCGCCTCCGTGCCGGCCGCCGCTCCGGAGGACTCGCGCTCCGAGGAGGAGAGCCCGGCGCGCAACTGGCGGAGCACGCTGTTCTCGCCGATCACGTTCCCACTGACCGTCGGCGGGGCGACGTTCGCCATCTCCGCCGCGACCTCCGCCGACGTCGGCTCCACCCACGGACGGGTGCTGCTGTCGATCACCGCCGTCGCCTACGGGCTGGTCACCGGGGTGACCCTCTACGCGTCCGGGCACGTGGAGAAGCGGATCTCGCCGCAGGCGAGCAAGTTCCTCGACAAGATCGCGGGCATCCTGCTGACCTGCATCGCCGTGATCCTGCTGACCAATGGCTTCACCGACCTGGTCATGGCACGCATCGGAAGGAGCTGACCTGATGAGCGAGCCGGCCACACCCCCTGGCCCGGCGGAATCGCGGCGGCCGTCGGCCGGGCTGCTGATCGCGGGCGGCGTCGTGCTGCTGCTCGTCGTCGGGGTCGTGGGCGGGCTCATCGGCCGCGCCTCCGCCTCGGGCGACCAGTCGGCCGAGGCCACCTGCACCGCCACGGAGGTCGCCGACCACGTCCTGCCCTCGGTGGTCACCGTGCTCACCTCGAACGGGTCGACCGGCGGGAACGGGAGCGGCGAGGTGGTCCGGGACGGCGGTTACGTGCTCACCAACGACCACGTCATCTCCCCCGCCGGCCCGGCCGGGACGATCAAGGCGCAGTTCAGCGGCGGCCAGACCGTCCCGGCCACCGTGGTCGGCCGGGCCCCGCGGGTCGATCTCGCCGTGCTCAAGGTGGACCCGCCGGGCGGCACCCCGCTGATCGCCATCGGCAAGTCGGCGACGTTGCGGGTCGGCCAGCCGGTGGTCGCGCTCGGCGCCCCGCTCGGCCTCACCGGCACGGTCACCGCCGGCATCGTCAGCGCGCTCGGCCGCGACGTCCCGGTGCCCGCCGACAACGGGGTGACCGCGATCCTGCCGGGCGCGGTGCAGACCGACGCCTCGATCAACCCGGGCAATTCCGGCGGCCCGCTGGTGAACTGCGCCGGCGACCTGATCGGGGTGAACACCGCGATCGCCACCGTGCCGAACGCCGCCGGCCAGGCCGGCGGCGGCAGCGTGGGCATCGGCTTCGCGATCCCGGTCGACGTGGCCATGGTGGTGGCCGACGAGCTGATCGCGCACGGCTCGTACACGCCGCCGTCGATGGGCGTCGAGGCGGTGCCGGTGTCGCCGGCGGTGGCCGAGCAGTTCGGCGTGCCGACCGGGATGTACCTGCGGGTGGTCACGCCGGGCGGGCCGGCCGGCCGGGCGGGTCTCGAGGAGGGCGACATCGTCACCGGGATCGACGGCCGGCCGATGAACAGCCCGGAGAGCCTGTTCCTGGCGGCCGTCGGCAAGAAGCCGGGCGACCAGGTCAAGGTGCAGTACAGCCGGGGTGGGACGGCCGGGACGGCGACGGTCACGCTCGCCTGAAGATCCACCGGGGGCGATCCGGGGGGAGGATCGATAGGCTGGTCGTCACCCCCGCTTCTCCACCGAAAGCGACACCGCCATGCAGGTCTCGGTCGCGCACCATCCGCCGAACACGGCCGTCCTGGTGCTGCGTGGTTCCCTCGACATCGACACGGCGCCCGCCCTCAAGGCGAACCTGAACCGGCTCGTCGAACGCCCCAGCCCGCGGGTCGTGGTGGATGTGTCCGGGTTGGACTTCTGCGATTCGATGGGGGTCGGCGTGCTGGTCACCGCGAGCGGCCGGGCGACCGAGCGGGGCGGCTGGGTGCGGCTGGCCGCGCCGTCGGGCTTCCTGCGCCGGCTGTTCGACACGCTCGGGCTCACCGACTACCTGGCGCTGTTCCCGGACGTGGCGGCCGCCCTCAAGGAGTGAGGGCGGCCGCGTACCGTCAGCTGGTCACTCCGAAGACGATCCGGCCCAGCGTGTCCTCGACGCCCACGAAGCCCTCGGAGGGCAGGAAGGCGCTGTCGCCGAAGTCGACGTCCACGTCGTCGGCGGTGCCACCGACGCCGTCCGGCCCGACCCCGAACAGCGTGCCGAAGCCGGTGCCGCCCGCGTCCATCAGGTTGGGCAGCGCGTCCTGGTTGTCGGTGTGGAAGTCGCCGAAGAAGTGCCCGGCCTCGTGCGAGATCACGTTGCTCAATGCCTGGCCGAGGAACGCGATCCGGTTGCTCTGCGGGGTCAGGTACGTGTTCAGCGACGCCTCCGAGTCACCGGCCGGCGCACTGAGCACGTCCAGCAGCACCAGCGCGGTCTCCTTGGTCTCGAAGTTGCCCGGGTCGATGCTCTGCGCGATCCCGATGGTGTCCACTCCGGACTCCTCGATCGTGCCGCCGACCACGATCCGGCTGACGTTGGCCTGGCCCCACGGGTCCGCGTCGTCCTTGCTGTTCTTGATCTTCAGCTTGAACTTGCTGTTGAGGCCGCTGGCCACCAGGTCCTTCTTGATGTTCTCGGTGACCCCGGCGACGATGGCGTCCTCCAGGGCGTCCTCGTCGGCGCGGGTCAGGCCCCAGTTGGCCAGGAAGGCCGCGAGCGGGCTGAGGTCCCGCTGCCCGGACCCGCCGAACACCCCGGTGTTGACCCGGGCGCCGTCGAAGTCGAGGAACAGCGTCTGGTTCGGGGTCGCGCCCTGCAACGCCGGCCGGTAGGCCTCGACCGAGATGTCGTACGCCCCGGAGCCGGAGGCGACGCCCACGTAGTGCCAGCCGGCCTTGGTCGCCACGTAGTCGGTGACCGCGTTCCCGCCGCCGGGCAGCGGCGACGCCATCGGGTAGATGAACGACGCGTCCTGGAAGGAGCCGTGCACCTCGCGCGGCACGGTGTCGTACACGGTCAGGTAGCTCGCCGAGCCGGTGACCGACGCGCCGAGCACGTCGCCGGGCTTCAGCTTGACCGCGAAGAAGTCCCGGTCGACGCCGCCGGCCGTCATGGTCAGCGTGTACGGGCCCTCGCTCGGCGGGTTGGTGTCGCCGATCCCGTCCCCGGAGCCGGAGTCGAACGGGTCGCCGGGCAGCCCGCTGTACGCGGCGACGCACAGGTAGAAGTCGCCGGCCGCGGCCACGGTGTAGGTGATCTGGCTGTCCAGCCCGCTGAAGTCGTCGTTCGCGGCGAGCAGCGTGCCGTCCGGGGCGAACAGCAGCAGCACCGTGTCGAGCGGGCCGGTCGGGGTGGCGGTCTTGAGCGTGAGCACCTGCCCCGCCGTGGCCGACAGTTTGTAGAAGTCGAAGTCGTTGCTGCCGTCGCCGGTCTGCCGGCCGTGCGGCCCGTCGCCGATCTGCGAGTCGACGACCGCGCCGGTGCGGAAGTCGCCGATCCCGATGTCGCCGGCGAGCGGGATCGAGCCGTTGTCCTCGGCCGGGGCGGGCACGCTGGGCGTGCTCACGGGCTGGTTGTCGAGGCTGCCGAGCACCCTGATCTTGGAATATTGGCTCGCGCCGGTGCCGAAGCCGGTCACCCGCTGCCCGGTGGCCGGCGTGTCGTTGCCGCCGAGCGTGCCGTGGATCTCGTCCTCGTCGACGACCACGGCCGGCGTGGTCGCGGCCGCCTTGGTCGCCGCGTTCGCGGCGAGCGCCTTGGCCCGGGCGGCGTCCTTGGCCTTGGCCTGTGCCTTCATGTAGTTGGCCCAGCCCGAGTAGTCCACCTTCGAGCGATCCGGCACGTCGGCGAGCAGCGGGTTGGGTCCCGCCGGCTTGGCACCGTACGGCGCCTTCGGCACCACGCCGATCCCGGCGTCGAGCGAGGCCTTCTCGGCCGGGCTCAGTCCGCCGGCCTTGGTGGGAGTGGCGGCGTGTGCCGCACCCGGCGTGATCAACGCCAGGCCGAGCACGGCCGCGGAGATGGTGGCGATGCTGCGTCGCATCGTGTCCCCCTTCGGTTCATCCGAACCCCCCGGTCACGGATGGCAGGGGCGACGTTACCGAGGACGGACGTCGATATCTAGAGCTGTCGATACACCGTAACAACAGCTCTGATCGGCTCCGGGGTGCTGTCTTTGGACGCTCACCCGGAAGGCGCGGCCGACCCGCTCCACATCGGAGTCGGCCCGCGGGGTCCTGGCGCTATCGGGCGGGACCGGTCTGAATCCGCTCCAGGGCGGCGACGGCGGCGCCCCGGGCGCCGGCCATGTCGAGGTCGGCCACCAGCGCGAAGGAGGCCACGGCCAGCTGCTCGCGGCGCAGCTCGGTGGTCTCCCGGACGGTGTTGAGGAACCACTGCCGGAAATGCGGGTGGGCCTCGACCACGCCGCCGCCGAGCAGGTAGGCGTGCGGGTCGGTGAAGTTGGCCGCGATCGTGAAGAGCTTGCCGATCGCCCGGGCCTGCTGCCCGAAGACCGCGAGGGCGAGAGGGTCCTCCTTCTCGCCGTAGCCGCGCAGCAGCTTGGCGGCCTTGCCGATCGGCTCGCTGGCCAGGGGGTGGTCGGGGAAGCGGCTCAGCCAGTACGGCAGCAGGTTGTTCTTGATGCCGGTGAGCGAGGCGATGCTCTCCACGTCGCCCTCGAAGCCGCAGTTGCAGGCCGGGATCGGCTGGTCGGCCTCCAGCACGCCGTGCAGCGGGATCTGCACGTGACCCAGCTCGCCGGCCATCCCGGCGGCGCCGCTGACCACCCTGCCGTTCTCCACCACGCCGCCGCCCAGGCCGGTGCCGACGATCGCGGCGACCGAGGAGCGCCGCATCGCGTTGTCGCCGAAGTGGCGGTGGTGGGCGTAGAGGGCGGCCGCGTTGGCGTCGTTGTTGTAGATCACCGGCAGGCCCAGCTCGGTCTCGAGCGCGCCGCGGATGTCGAACCCGTGCCAGGACACCTGGTTGAAGTTCGTCGAGCCCTTCGAGGAGATCACGCCGTTGGCGCTGGCCGGGCCGGGCGTGTCCAGGCCGACCGCGCGCACCAGGGTCAGCGGGGTACTGGTCAGCTCGAGGATGTTCCGGAAGGCGTCGGCGAGCGCGGTGACCGCGGCCTCGGGGCCCTCCTGCACGAGGCTCGGTATCTCCACCAGATGATCGACCAGGAATTGCCCGGTGGCGTCGAGCACGGTGGCGTTGTTGCAGGTGCCGCCGTTGTCGAGGCCGACGACGACCCAGCTGGCGGGGGTGCGCACGGGTTCTGCCTGATCCACGAGGGTGAGCGTACGTCCGTTTCGGCCGCCGGTGGTACGGGTGCGCGAGGATTGCGGGCCGGTCCGTCTCCGCCCGTTCGCTTCCCGGCCGGCCACCTGCCGTTCACGAAGGGTGTTTAGGCTGGCCAGTGAGATGGAGTCAGGTACCGGGCACGTCGTGCTCGACACGGGTGCGGACGACGGGTTCACGTCGCTCCGGCGACCGGCGCGGCCGCGCGCGGACCGCTACGAGCTCGGCCGGTCCCTCCGCGAGCGCGCGCACCGCTCGGACATGGCGTTCTGGACGCCGCCGGCCGGCCGCGCCGACCCGGTCCAGCAGGTGATCGACCAGAACGTCGGCCGCCGGCCGTGGCTGATCCCGGTCCGGATCGGCCGGATGATCTCCTCGCCGTACGCGTTCCTGCGCGGCTCGGCGAACATCATGGCCGACGACTTCGCGGCCCTGCCGTCCACCGGCATCACCCCGGTCATCTGCGGCGACGCCCACCTGGGCAACTTCGGCTTCTACGCCTCCCCCGAGCGGGAGCTGGTCTTCGACCTCAACGACTTCGACGAGGCGCACCCGGGCGCCTGGGAGTGGGACCTGCGCCGGCTCACGGTCAGCGTCTACGTGGCCGGCCGGCAGAACGGGTTCCGCGAGACGGCCTGCGCCGACGCCGTGCGGCACTGCGTCGACGAGTACAAGGAGCAGCTGGCCCACCTCGCCGAGCGGCCGCTGCTGGGCCGCTCGTTCGACCGGCTCGACGTCGACCAGCTGCGGTCGGCGGCGACCCGGGACAGCTTCCGGGACGAGATCGAGCGGGCCGCCCGGCGGGCCCGGCGGCGCACCAGCGACCGCGCGCTGCCCCGCTTCACCGAGCGGCGGGACGGCACGCTCAAGCTGGTCCAGGAGCCGCCGTTGATCACTCGGCCGTCCGAGGGCGAGTGGGAGGCGCTCGCCGAGGCGCTCGACGGCTACCTGAACTCGCTGCCACCGCACTGGGCGCGGATCCTCGCCGGGTACCGGATCGTCGACATCGCCCACAAGGTGGTCGGCGTCGGTTCGGTGGGTCTGCGGGCGTACGTGGCGCTGTGCGAGGGCAGCAGCCCGGACGACGTGGTGTTCCTGCAGCTCAAGCAGGCCCGCCGCTCGGTCGTCGCGGTGCACCAGCACGGCGAGTCGGCGTGGCACCGCCACCAGGGCCAGCGGGTGGTCGAATACCAGCAGGCGCTGCAGACGGTCAGCGACCCGCTGCTGGGCTGGACCACGGTCGGCGACGTCCAGTTCTACGTGCGGCAGTTCCGCGACATGAAGGGCGCGATCCTGGTCGAGGACATCGACGCGGGCGCGCTCGCCGACTACGCCGGGATCTGCGGGTTCCTCCTCGCCAAGTCGCACGCCCGGACGAGCGGCGCGTCGATGATCGCCGGGTACGTCGGCGGCAGCGACAAGCTGGCCGACTCGCTGTGCCGGTTCGCCCGCGCCTACGCCGACCAGGTGGAGCGCGACCACGCGGCGCTGGTGGCGGCGGTCCGCCGGGGCCTGCTGCCCGCGGAGACGGTCACATGAGCGGGGTCGTCGCCCTGTCGCATCCCGCGCTGCTGGAGTTCTGGCGGGAGCGGCACCTGTGCACCTTCACCACGCTGCGCAAGGACGGCTCGCCGCACGTGGTCGCCGTCGGCGCCACCCTGGACGCCGACGCCGGCCTGTGCCGGGTGATCTCGTCGTCGCTGTCCGCCCACGTCCGGCACATCCGCAACGGCGCCGAGCAGGTCGCGATCTGCCAGGTCGACGGCCCGCGATGGGCCACGATCGAGGGACTCGCCGAGGTCCGCGACGATCCGGCGTCCGTTTCCTGCGGTGAGCGGTGGTATGCGGCCCGCTACCGCACGCCCCGTCCCAACCCCGCGCGCGTGGTCATCGAGATCAGCGTGACGAAGGTCCTCGGCTCGAGCGCGTTCCGGGGTTAGCGTCGAGGGCGTGAGCAGCTTCGAGGCGGATCCCGAGGTGGGGCCGGAACGCCCGGTCAGCATGGAGTTGCTGGAGGGCGCGCCGGTCGCGCTCGGCGGGCCGCGCGGCTTCGCCGTCACCCGGACCCTGCCCAACCGGCAGCGGCGCATGGTCGGCGCGTGGTGCTTCCTGGACGCGTACGGGCCGCACGACATCCGCGACTCGGCCGGCATGCGGGTCGGCCCGCACCCGCACACCGGCCTGCAGACGGTGACCTGGCTGGTGGCGGGCGAGATCCTGCACCGCGACACGCTCGGCAACCACCAGGAGATCCGGCCGGGGCAGCTCAACCTGATGACCGCCGGCCGGGGCATCGCCCACTCCGAGGAGACGCCGCCGCGGAACTCGGGCGTGCTCCACGGCGTACAACTGTGGGTTGCTCTGCCGCACGCGGACCGCGACATGCCCCCGGCCTTCGCCCACCACGCGGCGCTTCCGGTCGTCGCCCTCGGCGGCGGCATCACCGCGACCGTCCTGATGGGCACGCTCGGCGACGCGACCTCGCCGGCGCGGATCCACACCCCCCTGGTGGGCGCGGAGCTCACCCTGGCTGCCGGGGCTCAAGCTGCGGTACCGCTCGATCCCGGTTTCGAGTACGCGGCGCTGGCGCTCGACGGTGCGGCGAACGTGGACGATGCGACGCTGAAGCCGGGACCGCTGCTCTACCTGGGGTCGGGACGGTCCACGGTGCGGCTCGCCACATCGTCGCCGGCCCGGGTCCTGCTGCTGGGGGGCGAGCCGTTCGAGGAACGGCTCGTGATGTGGTGGAACTTCGTGGCCCGCGAGCACGACGAGATCGTCCAGATGCGTGCCGACTGGGAGTCGCGGACGCCCCGCTTCGGGGAGGTCCGCGGCTACGACGGGCCGCCGCTGCCCGCTCCCCCGATGCCACTGACCCGGCTGGTCCCGCGCGGCCGCGTGCGCTGATCCCCGCCGTTCCCCGCGGATCGCCCCGGGCCGCCGCGTGCGCTGATCCCCGCCGTTCCCCGCGGATCGCCCCGGGGCTGCCGCGTGTGCTGATCCCCGCTGGGAGCGATGCGCGCGCATTCCGCTTGACGTGCCTTTTCGCCGGGCGCATCGTCGAGGGGTAGGCAGGGAGTCTCTCGTGAGCGTCTTGGATGTGGGGAAACTTGTCCTGATAGTGGCCACGCCCACGCTGGTCGGCGCGGCGATCGTCTACGCACCGCGGTGCTGGGAGGCGGCGGCGGGCTACTGGGAGACGCGCCGGCCGAAACCCCCGCAGCCGTACGGGCCGCCGATCGAGCAACTGGCCGCCGACCTGCGCCGGCTCCTGCTCCTGCACGGCTCGCTGACCGCGTCGGCGGCGGTGGCCATGCGCGCGCATCGACTGTGGGCGGTGGAAGCGGCGATCGCGGTGCGCGCCACCGAGGCGGCCCGCGCCCTCGGCGTACCGCACCGGGAACCGGAAAAGCCCGGCGCGCTGCGGCGCGATGAGCTGGTGTCGCTGCTCAGGGCGCTGTCGGCGGCCGGGCTCGTGTTACCGACCAAGGTCGGACCGTTCACATCGGACGGTCGCCTCGGCTGAGGGGAACGGGTGCTGCTGTTGCGCCCGGACGATGCGAAACGGCGACGGTGTGCACCCCGCCGCCGTTCCTCTCCCGGTTCGCGCCGCCATGACCTCGCACGCACCTGGGGGGCAAGCCGTGCGAGCGTCTCTGGGGTGTGGCGCGAGGGGCGGCCGCGAAGTACGGGGGCGGCGGCCGCCATCCGGGGGATCGAAGGTCCAGTGTCCTCGTTTCGAACGCTGGAACCTCGGTGTCCCGAGTGCTCATCCACCGTGACATCCGCCGGCACCTTGATCCGCAGGAAGCGGGAGTGGCGTTCGCCACCCTCCGGAAACCCGCCGGTAACCTTTCGGTACCCCGGACGGGTCCGCCGGCAATTCGTGCGGGTCCTCAAAACGAGTTTAAGAGTTTCTTAAGTCGGCATTTTCGGCACACCGTGACGTGGCGTCAATCGATGCCGACGATCCGTACCGGTCCCGGGAACGTTTGAACTGTTCGGCATGGTCGTGCGTACTCTGCCGTGAAGGAACGAACGCGGACCGCGTGACGGCCGCGCCGACTCTCGGTCACCATGCGGCCACCCGGCCCGGCGACGCGCTCACGAGGGTGCTGGCGCACGTCGCAAAAGCGTGGTTAACCTTCCACATCCACCGGATGGGAGGGGGAACCCCACCGGGCCGGAGCGGAGATTCGATCTTGGGAAGAGCGGGGGGCACGATGCGGCACAGGGGCGGACCAGACACCCCCGATCGCCGCCTGCCCGCCCGCGGGGCCGCCGCATGAGCTACGAGGACGACGAATACTGGGAAGAGGAATACTCCGAGTATTCCATCATGCCGAATACGGCAGTCGTTCAAGAACGCCAATACACGAAGCGGACCGCGCCGGACGCGGTGATTCCGACCCGGCGGCCCGGCAACCCCGACGAGCCGGTCGACGAGCTGGCCGCCCGCCGGCAGCGACGTGCCGCGGGTAACACCCCGCCCGGACCGTCCCGGCCGCAGGCCGTCTTCGACGGGCAGCGGCCGAGCTGGCTGGACGACCCCGACTTCGCGCCGGTGGACACGTCGGTGCCCAACCTGGCCGGCGATCTCGCCGACGTCGACCTGAACCGGCCGGAGCTGGGCGCCGACTTCGACGCGCCGGACTTCCCGATGAGCAGCACCGGCGACCTCGCCGGCCGGCGCGACGACCGGTTCGGCAACTTCAAGGACGACATCGACGAGCCGTTCGACCACCGCGACCTCGAGGCGTACGGGCACGGCCCGCAGACCACCACCCGGGTCGACCCGCCCGAGGAGCCGAAACCGCAGCGCAAGGGATGGCTGCGGCGCAAGCAGGCGCAGGAGGCGGCGGAGGCCGAGTCGCGCAAGGCGGACCGGAAGAAGGGCCGGGGCGCGGAGGCGAAGGCCGGCCCGCGCGATGTCCGAAGTGGCCCGGATGCGCGGCTTGCCCCGCCCGAGGCCGCCCCGCCCGGGCGCGCGCCGCAGCCGGGCCAGCACGCACCGCAGCCAGGTCAGCGGGCACCGCAGCCAGGTCAGCACGCGCCCCAGCCGGGTCAGCGGGCACCGCAGCCAGGTCAGCACGCGCCCCAGCCGGGTCAGCGGGCACCGCAGCCAGGTCAGCGGGCACCGCAGCCGGGTCAGCGGATGCCGCAGCCAGGTCAGCGCGCGCCCCAGCCGGGTCAGCGGGCACCGCAGCCAGGTCAGCGCGCGCCCCAGCCGGGTCAGCGGGCACCGCAGCCGGGCCAGCGGATGCCGCAGCCGGGTGGGATCGATCCGCGAGGCGGGCAGGCCGGGCGGGACATGGCGGCACGCGCGGGGCAGATGGAGCGCGGCGCGGACCAGCGCGACGGCCGGCCGTGGCGTGGCGGCCCGGCCGAGCAGCCCGGCCGGCGCGAGGACGAGGCCGCCGCGAGCGGGCGCGCCCGGGTGCCCGAGCCGTCCGCGAGCGACCTCTACCGGCGACCCGACGACCGGCGCCCGGCCGGCGACGGTCAGCGCTGGACAGACGCCCCCGGCAACCCCCGCCGCGCCGACGACGGCCGGCGCTGGGCCGACGAGGCGGGCCCCGAGCAGGGCCGCCCGGGTTCGAGGGGGGACGGCCGTCCCCGCGGACGCCGGCCGGTCGACGCCGAGCTGGACATCACCGACTCCCGGATGCGGCGCCCGGCGAGCGGCCCGGACCCGCGCGGCCGCCGCTCCCGCGACGAGCTCGACAGCACCGACCCGCGGCAGCAGCGTCCGGTCGGTGACCCGCGCACCCGCCGCGCCGACCCCGACGCCTGGTCGGACTCGCCCCGCCCGACCGGCCGCACCGCCTTCTGGGACCCGGACGCCGACGACCTGTCGGCCGGACGCGCCGCCGGCTACGTCGAGTACGACGAGCGTCGTCGCGACCGGCGCCCGGACGCGCCGCCGGTCACCGCACCGGGCGACTACGACCAGGGCTTCGGCCCGGTCGGCGGCACCGGCTGGTCCGAGAACGAGACGCGCCGCCGGCCCGAGCCCCGCCCGGACGATCAGGCCGCATGGGCCGGGAGTCCGCGCTGGGAGGACGACCGCGAACGGGTCACCTCCTGGGACATCGAGGGCGAGGCCACCTGGAACGACGAGCCCCCGGCCGGGTCGACGGCCGACCTCACCGACCACCGCCCGCAGCCGGAAGCCCCGGCGGCCGACCGTGCCCGGCCCGACGACCAGGACCAGGACGACGAAGAGCGCCCGGACGGCGACGGCCCGCGCGTGCTCAGCAAGGCGCCCCCGCCCACCCCGACCCGGGTCATCAGCCGCGAGGAGCCGCCGCCCGCCCCACGCGTGGTCAAGAAGGCCGAGCCCGGCGACGCGCCCCGGGTGGTCGGCACCAACCCGGCCGTCCCCGCCGCGCGGGTGATCCCGCCACCGACGGTTACCCCGAGCCCGGCCGGCCAGCCGCCGGCGAGCCAGCCGCCGATCGCTCCGGCCGCGGGTCCGCAGTCCCCGCCCGGCCGGCCGCCGATCGCTCCGGCCGCCGCGGGACCGCAGACTCCGCCCGGCCAGCGCCCGATCCGTCTGGACCCGGCCGCCTTGCGGCGCCCGCCGGAGTCCGGCGCGGGGATGCCGCCGCAGGACGGTTCCCCGGCGGAGACCGGCTCCCGCCTGATCCGGCCGCCGCAGCCCGGCGAGACCGGCTCCCGCCTGATCCGGCCGCAGCAGCCCGGCGAGACCGGCTCCCGCCTGGAACGGCCACAACACCCTGGCGAGACCGGCTCCCGTGTGGAGCGGCCACAGCACCCCGGCGAGACCGGCTCTCGCCTGACGCGGCCGCAGCAGCCCGGCGAGACCGGCTCGCGGCTGATGCGTCCGCCGCCCGGGGACACCGGCACCCGGCTCGGCGTGCCCGGCTCGCCCGCCGACAGCGGCAGCCGCCTGGGCTCGCCCGAGCAGGGCGTGTCGGACACCGGTACCCGGCTCACCCACCCGGACGGCCGCCCCCGGCGCAGCCCGCGCACCGCGCACGTGATGCTCACCGAGGGCGACGGCCCGTGGTCGATGGTTCCGGACGATGCCCCGCCGGCCGCCGAGCCGGTCAGTGGCCTGTCCCGGCCGATGTCTCCGAACCTGCCGCGCACCGGTCTCGACCCCGTCCCGCCCGCCGCCGTCCCGCCGGCGACGCTGCCCCCGGCGGCGACCCATGCCGGCACGGTGCCGCCCGCCACCGTGCCCCCGGCCGCGGCACGCCCCAACCCGGTGGCGCCCGGCGGCACACCACCCGCCAACGTGCCCCCGGCGGCGACGCGTCCTGCGCCGGTTCCGCCCGCCGCGGTTCCGCCCGCTGCCTTTGCGCCGCCGACGGCGGTGCCACCCGCCGCGGTTCCGCCCGCCGCCTTTACGCCGCCGACGGCAGTGCCACCCGCGGCAGCGCCGTCCGCGCCCGTTGCGCCGCCGGTGGTGCCGCCTGCCGCGGCGGAGCAGCCGTCCACTCCGAGGCCCGCGGCGCCGGACACCGTGCGGCCCGCCGCGTCCTCGGGAATGCCGGGAGTGGCGTCTCCCCCGCCCCGAGCGCCCGGACAGTCGGCCGACACACCGGTCTCGCCGGCCGCCGGCCGACCGACCGTCCCCGCCGAGATGCCACGTGCCGGGCGGCGTCCGGCCGCCGACTCTCCGCGTCCCGACCAGCCGCAGCCCGGACAGCCGCAGCCCGGACAGCCGCAGCCCGGACAGCCGCAGCCCGGACAGCCGCAGCCCGGACAGCCGCGGCCTGGGCAGTCGCGGCCGGTGTCACCGGCCGCCGGGCAGGTGCCGGGTCAGTGGCCGACGGGTCCGGCACAGGCCGCGCCGCAGCCGGCCACGGGCTGGGCCGACCCGGCGGCGGAGGGTGCACCGCCCCGCCAAGCTCCCGCGACGCCGCCCCGGCCGACCTCGCTCGCGTCCGCACCGATCAGCGCGCCGTCGGGCGCCCGGCCCGACCGGAGCGTCGGCGTACCGATGACGCGCCCACCGGCCGAGGGGCAGCCACCGGCCGAGGGGCAGACACCGACCGAGAGGCAGACACCGACCGAGAGGCAGACACCGACCGAGAGGCAGACACCGACCGAGAGGCAGACACCGGCCGAGGGGCGGCAACCCACCGACGGGCCGGCGCCCGCCGACGGGTGGACTCCCACCGATGGGAAGCCACCTGCCGATGGGCGGCACGGCGCGCCGGAGCAGGGCGAGCCGACCCCCGGCGAGGCGAAAGCTACGGCGGATCCTCGGCCGGGGGCGCACGCGGCTCCCTACATGGATCCGGACGGGACTCTGCACAACCTTCGGCCGATCGCACGGCTGGAGGTGTCCGGGCCGGATCCGGAGCCGAAGCGGACCGCGGACACCGAGTTCGGCGGGAAGTGGTTCACGGCGCCCAAGGAGGACGCTCCCGAGCCGGCGACCGAGGCCGCCGCCGAGGACGCGGCCCGGGACGAGGCCGAGAGCGGGGTGGTCCTCAACCTGGACCTCGCCGGGCTGCTGAACGGTGTGGCGATCGAGACCGAACCGACTGCCGGGGACGACGCCCAGGGCGGGCCGGCCGGCGCCGAGTCTGCTGTGGATCGGGCGGAGACCGGCGCGGACGACGCGACGCGTACCGGCAAGGAATGGGAGAACCGCAACCGGCCGCCGGACGCCGCCACCGTGCGGGCCGAGGTCGCGGAGCGGATGGCGGCGCTGTCGCTGATCCCGGGGCCGGAGCCGGTGTTCGACAAGGACGCCGCGGAGCCCGGCAAACCGCCGGCGGCGCTGGCGGCCGCGGATCTGGACGCGATCCGGTGGCGGCTCGACGGCGGGACGCTGCGCGAGGTGGTCGACGACAAGGACGCGCTGCGCGAGCTGGGCGAACGGCTCGACGGGCCGCTCGCCGACGAGGTCGACAACGTGGCCAAGGCGGGGCTGCTCAGCGTGCGGGCCGAGGTCTACCGGCTGCTCGGGGAGCTGGGCATGGCCGCCGCCGCGAGCCGGCTGGCGCTCGCCCACGCGGAGTCGGCGCGGGACGTGCAGTCGATGGTGATCGCCCAGGCGGAGCTGGCTCACATCCTTCGCCTGCGCGGGGACTTCACCGAGGCGGACCGGCTGTTCGCGAAGGCCGCCGCCGCCCGGGTCCCGGAGACGCTGCGCAGCGTGGTGCACGAGAACGCCGGGCGGTGCTGCTTCGACCAGGGCCGGCAGATGGAGGCGCTGGACCACTTCGCGAAGGCGGTACGCCTCGGGCGGCCGGACGACCAGGAGTTGGCCGAGCGGATCGGGGTCTGCCTCGAGGCCGTCTACATCCACGTGCTGCGCGACGGCTGGGGACCGTACCCCCGCGAGCTGCGGGAGATCATCCCGCCGGAGAAGGGCGGGAAGGCGCCGGACGCCTTCGACGAGATCACCGCGGAGCGGCGGATCGTCAAGCCGCGCTGACACCCCGGGCGGCTTCGCTCAGACGTGCTCGGGAACCGGCTCCTCCCGCCGCTGGCCGCCCATCGTCACGCCGGCGCTGGCCAGCGTCACCAGCAGCAGCGCGATCACCTCGACGGCGTCCAGCCGCTGGCCGAGAATGAGCAGCCCGGCGATCGCGGCGGCGGCCGGTTCGAGGCTCATCAGGATGCCGAAGACCCGGGTCGGGATGCGGCGCAGCGCGTTGATCTCGAGCCCGTACGAGAAGACCGAGGAGAGCAGGGCAACGGCCGTGGCGCCGATCAGCAGGCTCGGCCGGCTCAGCACCGCACCGGCGCCGGGTGCACCGAACGGCAGCACCAGCAGGGCGGCGACGGCGAGCGACACGGCGAGCCCGCCGGTGCCGGGGACCAGGCCGCCGAGCTTGGCGCTGAACACGATGTAGCCCGCCCAGCAGAGGCCGGCCAGGAACGCCAGCAGGAGCCCGCCGAGCGGGGCCGAGCCGCCGCCGGCCGTGCCGAGCAGCACCACCCCGGCCCCGGCCAGCAGCGCCCAGAACAGGTCGAGCACCCGGCGGGTCTGCACCAGCGCGAGCAGCAGCGGCCCGAGGAACTCGACGGTGACCGCGATGCCGAGCGGGACGGTGCGCAGGGCCAGATAAAAGATCAGGTTCATCCCCGCCATGACGACGCCGAGCACGGCGGCGGCCCGCCAGGCGGCGCCCGTCCAGTCGCGCAGCCGGGGCCGGGCGAAGACCGCGATCACCACGGCCGCGATGGCCAGCCGCAGCAGCGTGACGCCGGCCGCGCCGAGATCGTCGAAGAGCGTCGTCGCCACGGCGCTGCCGAACTGCACCGAGGTGATCGACGCCAGCACCAGCAGCGGTGCGGGCAGCTCGAGCCGTCTCATGTCCCCGAGTCTCCGACGTCGGTAAGGAGCGATGGGCGGGGGCACCCGATATGGTGCGCCCGCTCACCCTTCCTACACCGGGGGTACGACAGTCACTGACCCGGCCGGCCCAGCCCGGGCCGGAACCAGTCCGGCCGGTCGCCGGGCGCGTCGAGCACCTCCCCGACCAGCGGCTGTTCGGACCGGCTCGCCCGCCGCCCGGCCACCGGCAGCCCCAGCGTGACGTTCCGGTCGTCGCCGTCGCCGGTCGCCGTGTGCCGCCCGTCGGACGGGACTGTGCCGCTGCCGGTGCCCGGTACCACCGGCGGCGCGGAGAACCCGGTCCGCGGCACCCATGCCCCCGGCCGCGGGCTCATCGCCGCCGCGGCGCCGTACGCGCGGACATCCGGACGTCCCGAGGCGATCGCCGGCGGCTCCGGCACGTCCGCCGGCTCCGGGATCTCCTCCTTCTCGAAGGCCCGCGACCCGGTCGGCCACAACTTCGGCGCGCGCCGGGCCGCCAGGTCCTCGGCCCAGCCGAAGAGCAGCACGGCGATCAGCGTCACCACCAGCGCCATCACCAGGTCTACCCCCGCGCCGAGCCGGCCGGCGAGGTCGTCGAGGGCGACGAAGGCCAGGATCGGCCAGACCGCGTCGATCGCGATGTTGTGCCACAGGTAGACCGTGACCGCCCGCGCGTTCAGCAGCGTGACCAGCCGGTCCAGCGGCCGGACCCGGGCCAGCCAGGCCATCGGCGGCTGCCAGCGCAGCACGATCAGGACGAACGCGATCGACCACAGCGCCTGCGACTCGGGGACGTCGTTGAGGTCCCACGGGTCGTCGCCCTGGTGCCCGCTGAGGTAGTACATCGCCGCCGCCCCGAGCGCGATCGCCACCGGATAGGCCACCCACACCGGGAGCCGCCGCAGCCGCCCGTCGCGGTGCGCGAAGCCGGCCATCCAGCACGCCCCGAAGGTCACGAAGTCCCACATCGCCGCGTCGGCGGTGGCCGGCAGGGTCAGCCCGGTCCGGTCGAGCACCACGATCAGCGCGAGCGGCAGGGCGACCGCGGCCCAGCCGATCCGCTTGTACAGCGCGTACAGGAACGGCGAGAGCAGGATGAACCAGAGGTACGCGCGGACGTACCAGAGCGGCTCCCACGCGTCGACCGCCGCGTCGCTGCCCGGCGGGTCGCCGACCGGGAAGATCCAGAACAGCAGCCGGGGCAGGCTGAACGGGTGCTCGCCGCCGACCTCCTGCCGCCAGCCCATGATCAGCATGACCGGCACGACGATCAGCCCGAGCAGCCACAGTGGCGGCAGCAGCCGGCGCAGCCGGGAGTAGACGACCCTGCGGCCGGCCCGCCGCTCCAGGGAGGCGGCGGTGAGCGACCCTGCCAGGGCGAACATGATGCCCATCGCGGGGAGCACGATGGACAGCCAGGGCCAGCCGAAGAGGTGGTAAACGATCACCCGGACGATCGCCGCGGCCCGGAGGAGGTCCAGGTAACGATTTCGCACCGGGGCACCGTACTGATGGATCAGGGTCTTTCGGGACCGTCCTGGCGGTCGGCAAGAAACACCCCGCAGGCCTACCGCGAACGAATGAAGTGTCCGAATTGTCTGTGCGATTGTGCGACTCGTCTGCTCCCCTGCATCGGGGACGTCTGCCCAGGTCGTACGGCAGAAAACAGCGACGCACGACGGTGCGTGACCGGCGGCAGCCACCTTGGAGGGAGGTCACCGTGGCCGGTTTGTGACGTTGACCTCTGGCGAAAGGCGCCGCGGACACGCCCGGCGTCGGCGAATCGACAGGAATCGCTGCATGCGGAGAAAACGTCTGGTGGTGGTCGCCGCGGCGACCTCGGCGCTGGTGCTCGCGGGGGGCATGGCGGCCACGACCGCCGGCGCGCAGGTGACGCCGAAGCTACCGGGCGCCACCCTGCCGGAGGCCGCTCAGCGCGCCGCGCCCGGCCCGCCGGCGACCGTCCTGCGGACCGCCGCCCGCCGGATCGTCACCCACTCGGACATCTCGAACAACCCGATGGCGCCGATGCAGCAGCGGGTGCTCGACCTGATCAACCTGAATCGGCGGCGCGCCGGCTGCGGCGCCCTGTCGCTGGACCGGCGGCTGATCGCCGTGGCCAACCTGCACGCCGCCGACATGGCCCGCCGCCACTACTTCGCGCACAACTCCCCGCGCGGCGACTCCCCCGGCGACCGGGTGCGGAAGGCCGGCTACCACTGGCGGCAGTACGGCGAGAACATCGCCCGCGGCTTCTCCAGCGCGTACGACGTGGTCAACGGCTGGATGCACAGCGCACCGCACCGGGCGAACATCCTGGACTGCCGGCTCCATCAGATGGGCATCGGCCTGGCCATCGGCCGCGGCCGCACCGCCTACTGGGTGCAGGACTTCGCAACGCCGATGACCTGATTTGCCCCCATAACCTGACTCAACTCCCAGGGCACCGGGCCGATTCTCCTCGCGAATTCGCGCCAAAGGCCGTTCCCCCGAACGCCACGGCGAGCCTTGCTGTGCTTCTATGTGCGCACACAAGTCCTGGGGAGGACCAAGTTGCGAGTGAGTCGGGTTACCGCCCGTCTCGCCGGGGCCGCGTTGGCGACCCTGGTGAGCGGCGCGGGCATCCTGGCGCTGACGCCCTCGGGCGCCGGCGCCGCGGTGCGCACCGCCCCGGCGGCCAAGGTCGTGACCACCACGGTGGTGACGAAGGCGGCAGCCTCGGGGTGCGCCACCGGTAAGTATCAGAAGCAGGTCGAGGGCTACCTCAAGAAGCTCGGCGGCTACGGCACCGTCACCGTCGACGGCAAGCAGTCCGCCGCGGACTGCGCGGCCATCAAGAAGTTCCAGAAGCGGTTCGGCATCCAGCCGGCCCAGGGACTGGCCGGCCCGACGACGTACGACGTGGCTCAGCGGCTCGCGTCGACGAACACGTCGGCCTGCAAGGCGAAGTCGTCCGGGGTCACCTTCTGCGTCGACCTCACCCACCAGACCACGTGGGTGATGAAGAACGGCAAGGTGTACCTCAAGCCGACGATCACCCGGACCGGCATGAAGGGCTACCGCACGCCGGCCGGCACCTTCAAGATCAATAAGCGGACCGCAAAGGAGTGGTCGAACCCGTACCACGTCTGGCTGCCGTACTGGCAGCGATTCGTCGGCGGTCGCGGGTTCCACCAGACCACCACCTACATCCACGACAAGTGGCGGGGTTCGCACGGCTGCGTCAACCTGCTGCAGCAGGACGCGAAGGCGTACTACGGCATCGGGAAGATCGGCTCGACGGTGAAGGTGTTCGGGCGTCGCCCCGGTACCTGATCGTGATCAAGGGTTGAACGGCGCCCGGACCCCGGGCGCCGTTTTGCTTCACGCGCGGCGACGTGCGTGCGTGGTCAGCACCTCGTGCCTGGGGAAATGGCGCTCGGCGCCGTCCCCGGTGATCAGCCGCAGGCCGTCCCGCCCGAGGGTGTAGGTCACGTCGAGGAACCGGCTCACGCTGTCGTCGTGGTGCACCACGGTCAGTTCGTCGGCTCGCTGCATTGCGCTTCACGTCCTTCACGGTTCACGTTGCCAAGGGGATACGTGCCGGGATCGGGGGACGGTTCACCCAGGGTGCGGCCGCGGGTCAAGGGGCAAATGCGGCATCGACCGGTTTGTCCCCCGCGATGTCGGACGTCCGACGCGGTCGAAGCGAGCGTCGCCGATGCCGCCGAGCCGTGCGGCATAGAGTGGCGTCCGTGCTTCGCGAAGCCCCTTACCGCGCTCCACGGCCCGCCCGCGCCCGGCTCCGGCCGGGCGTTCTCGCGCTCGGCATCGTCACGCTGATCACCCTCGCCGCGGCCGCGTGCGACAACGAGGACAAGGGCGTCACGGTGGGCGCGGCCACCACCGGCACGGTCAGCGAGATCGTCGAGGCGCCCGGCTCGGTCACCGCCCGCTCCGCCGCCACGCTCAGCGCCCCCGCCGCCGGCACCCTGACCGACCTGCGGGTCGAGGCCGGCGACCAGGTCCGCAAGGGCGACGTGGTGGCCGTCATCGACTCGCCCGAGCTGGTCGCCCGCCGCGACGCCGCCGCGAAGGCCCTCGACCAGGCGTCCCGCGGCGGTGGCACGCCCACGGTGAGCCTGGCCGGCTACACCGCGGTCCGCAAGCGCACCGACAAGCAGGCCGCCTCGGCGTTCGACGACGCCCGCGCCGCCGCCGGCCAGGTCGCCGACCCGCGGACCAAGGCCGTGCTGCTCAAACAGGTGGATGCGGCCGAGCAGCAATACCGGGCGGCCTCGGCGACCGCCGCCGCGGCCCTGCGCTCGGTCCAGCGCGGCGTGGCGTCGCTCGGCGCGGCGGTCGGCGCGCTCGCCACCGCCCAGCGGCTGCAGGCCCAGCAGGCGTACGACCTGGCGCAGGCCGCCGTGGACGCGCTGACGCTGCGCGCCCCCGTCGCCGGCGTGGTGCAGCTGGGCGGCGCCGCCACCGGCGGCGGCACCTCGCTGAGCGACCTGATCTCCTCGGCGTCCGCGGGCGGCGCCGCTCCGGCCGCCCCCGCCACGACCACCGGCCTGCCCGGCGTCGACGAGGCGGTGCCGCAGGGCGCCTACGTGGCGGCGGGCACCCCGATCGCCACCATCGTCGACGTGAGCCGGCTGGGCCTGGTCGCCGAGGTCGACGAGACCGACGTGCTGCTGGTCAAGCCGGGCGTGACGGCGACCGTCGAGCTCGACGCGGCCTCCGGCGTGACCTACCGGGCGACCGTACGCGCGATCGACCTGCTCCCGACCACCTCCGCCCGCGGCGGCGTCTCCTACCGGATCCGGCTCGACCTGGCCGCCGGCACGCCGACCCCGCGGCCCGGCATGAGCGCCGTGGTGCGCCTGCAGGTGCGGCAGGCGACCGGCGCGGTGACCGTACCGGCCTCGGCGATCGTCAACGCCGACGGGCAGGACACGGTGTGGGCGGTGCGGGACGGCCGGTACCGGCGGGTGCCGGTCGAGCTGGGCGTGCAGGGCGAGGACGTCGTGCAGGTGACCTCGGGCGTGACGGCCGGGCAGCGGATCGTGGTGGCCGGCGCCGATCAGGTCCACGCGGGCGACAAGGCCTCATGACCACGATCACCGGTCCGGCGCCCGCGATCGTCGCCGCCGGCGTCGCCCGCTCGTACGAGCTCGACGGCGTGTCCGTGCCCGCGCTGCGCGGGGTGTCGCTGACCGTCTCGGCCGGCGACTACGTCGCGATCGTCGGCACCTCCGGCTCCGGCAAGTCGACGCTGATGCACCTGCTCGGCGCCCTCGACCGCCCGACCAGCGGACAGCTGCTGATCGGCGGCCGTGACGTCGCCACCCTCTCGCCCGCCGAGATGGCCCGGCTGCGCAACGAGACGATCGGGTTCGTCTTCCAGTCGTTCCACCTGCTGGCCCGCACCACCGCCCGGGACAACGTGGCGCTCCCACTGGTCTACCGCGGCACCGGCCGGCGCGAACGCCGGGAACGCGCCGCCGCGATGCTGGCGCGGGTCGGCCTCGGCCACCGCCTCGACCACCGTCCCAACCAGATGTCCGGCGGCGAGCAACAACGGGTGGCGATCGCCCGCGCCCTGGTCACCGGCCCCTCGGTGCTGCTGGCCGACGAGCCCACCGGCAACCTCGACTCGGCCACCGGCGCCTCGGTCCTCGAACTGCTCGAGTCGCTCAACGCCGACGGCGTCGCGGTCGTGCTGGTCACCCACGACCGGGACGTGGCCGCCCGCGCCCGCCGCCAGATCGTCATGAAGGATGGGCTGATCGTCCCGTGAGACTGGCCGAGGCGTGGCGGGTAGCCATCGACGCCCTGCGAGCCAACCGGCTGCGCAGCGTCCTCACCATGCTCGGGGTGATCATCGGAGTCGGCGCGGTGGTGGCCCTGGTCTCCATCGGCACCGGCACCAAGCACCTGATCGAGCGCCAGGTGGAGGGCCTCGGCTCCAATCTGCTGATCGTCGTGCCGGGCCGCCTCGACCCGGGCGCCGCCCCCACCTCGTCCCCGCTGAGCCTCGACGACGTGGACGCGGTCACCCGCGTGGTCGGCGACCGCTCCCGGGTTGCCGTGACGGTCAGCTCCGGCGAGACCGTCCGGGCCGGCGACCGGGCCGCGTACGCCAGCATGCAGGGCGTCCTCGAGACCACGCCCGGCGTCTTCGTCCGCCACCTGAACCGCGGCGCCTACCTGACCCGTACCGACGTCACCACCGGCCGCCGGGTGGCGGTGCTCGGCGCCGGCATCGCCCGGCAGTTGTTCGGCGAGCGCGACCCGATCGGCCGCCAGATCACCGTCGGCGGCGTCCGGTTCCGCGTGATCGGCACCTTCGAGCCGCTGGGCCAGAGCCTGGGCGTGGACCGGGACGGCGAGATCCACGTCCCGGTCACCGCCGCTCAGCGCCTGCTCGGCACCGACCGCATCGACGCCCTGGCGATCCGGGCCCCCGACCGGGACACCATCGACCAGCTCTGCGCGTCGGTGGTCGCCACCCTGGTCAAACGCCACCCCGACACCGACTTCAGCGCGGTCACCCAGGAGCAGATCCTCGGCGTGCTCGGCTCCATCCTGGGCGTGCTGACCGGGGTGCTGGCCGCGATCGCGGGGATCAGCCTGCTGGTGGGCGGCGTGGGCGTCTCCAACATCATGCTGGTCTCGGTCCGCGAACGCACCAAGGAGATCGGACTCCGCAAGGCGGTGGGCGCCCGGCCCCGCGACATCGGCGTCCAGTTCCTGCTGGAGGCGGTGCTGCTCACCACGATCGGCGGCGTCCTCGGCATGGCCCTGGGCATCACCACCGCTGTGCTGGTGGACCGCCTCTCCCCGGTCCCCGCCGCGATCACCTGGTGGTCCCTTGCCCTGGCCTTCGGCGTCTCCGCGGCGGTCGGCATCATCTTCGGCGTGATCCCGGCGCAGCGAGCCGGCCGCCTGGACCCGGTCGTGGCCCTGCGCACCGAGTAGGACGACCGTCAGCCGGTCAGGTGCCGGGCCAGCCGGAGGGCGAGGGCGGCCAGCGTCAGCGTCGGATTCGCGGCGGGCGACGTGGGAAAGACCGAGTTGTCGCAGGCATACAGATTGTCGTACGCGAGGAACCGCAGGTCGGCGTCGACCACCCCGGCCCCCGCATCCGCCATCCGCAGCGTGCCGACCTCGTGCGCCACCCCGCCCAGCTTGGCGGTGGCCAGATCGAGGTTCTCGCCCACGATCGCCTGCGCCCCGAACCCGTCCAGGATGTGCTTGCCGATGCCCGCCACCTCGTCCTGCAGAGCGCCCGGCAGCGGGGCCGGCTGGACGTCGACCTGCACCGGCAGATGCGGCGGGCCGGTCAGCGACACCCGGTTGGCCGGCACCAGCGGGGCGTGGAACAGGAAGACGACCTCGCCGAGGGTCGCATCGCCCTTCTGCTCGCGATGCCGTCGCAGGTTGTCCGGATCTATGTAGCGGCCCTGGTTGAAGTCCGCACCCAGTTCCAGCACGACGTTGTACGAGTGCCGATCCTCCGACGTGTCCCGATGTCGCGACCAGACCTTCGCCGACGACGACGCGTCGGCCCACGGCGATCCGGCCGGGAGGGAGAAGTGCGTGTACCGGATCGGGTGGTCGGTGATCCCCCACCCGATCAGCCCGGCCGGGTCGGCCAGCCCCGACTGCAACGCGATCTTCGCCGACTCGATGGTCCCGGCGCTCAGCACGACCGTGTCCGCCCGATACTGGCGCTGCCGCCGCCCGAGCAGGTCGTAACAGTCCACCCCGGTGACCCGCCCGCCGGCGTGCAGCACCCGCTGAACGGCGTGGTTCAGGTTGATCGTCGGCAGCCTGGTGCCCGGATCGTCGACCAGCCGGTCCTCGGCGAGCAGATCCGCCGTGGAGAACATGCCGCCGGGAATGGAGAGCGGGGTGTATCCCTGATACTGCACGGCCACCGGTGCGTCGAGATGGTCGTACTCCGGCAGCAGGGCCGACAGGTGCTGCTTGACGTCCTGCTGGTAGGTGGACCCGAGCGGACCGTTCCGGTTGAGCGCGTCCTCGGCCAGCCGGTACCCGGTGCTCAGCAGATAGTCGCGGACCGGCGCCGGCCATGCGGAGAGCTCCCAGGCGCCCATCCGCGGGATCAGCCCGCCCCAGAACACCGACCGCCCGCCCAGGTTGAAGGCCTGCGCCCCGCCGAAGTACGACCCCGGCACGTTCACGTAGTTGGCGAAGCTGAAGTCCGGGTAAAGCCCCCAGACGTTCTTGTCGAACCGCCCGATCCGCAGCCGCCGCGGCAGGTTGGCCACGTGCGTGGGGAACAGGTACGACCCCGCCTCCAGCACGAGCACGTCGGCGCCCGCGTCGCTGAGCTGGTCGGCGAGGAGCCCGCCGCCCATCCCCGAACCGACCACGATCACGTCGTACCCGTGCTGCTCGTCATGATTGGGCCGGAAGATCAGCGACTGGACCCGCGAGTTCTCGGTGAGCACTGCCGGCATCGGGTTGAAGCGCACGACGTCGTCGCCGAAGTCGAAGGGCCCGTCGCCGGCCGGCAGGCCGAGGTTCGGCCCGTCCATCCACGTGCCGTCCAGCACGAACTTGAACTCGAAGGGGCCGGCGTCGTCGAGGACGAACCGCCACGCGCCGTCCTCGAAGACCCCGGGACGATCCTCGGCCCAGGCATCATCGGCGGCCCGGATGACCACGGACTCGTCGGGCGGATGGAGCTCGGTGAAGAAGCGCACCTCAGGCATGAGCCCACCGCACCAGAACGGAGCCGGAAGCGCTGTCCTAGA